>JAXLXI010000006.1:0-353530 GCA_046328035.1 Candidatus Obscuribacterales bacterium
TTTGACACAAATCGATTGACAGATCCCATAAAGAATGACGGCGCAAACACCGCAATGACGGAGAGCATGGCAAGTAAGCGAGGAACAAGTGTTTCGCGACTGGCTTCCCAGACTGCCAGCGACAACGGCTGACCGCGCTCCAGGTGGCTGTGTATGTTCTCTATTGAAACAGTCGCCTCATCAACAAGAAGTCCAACAGCGAGCGCCAATCCTCCAAGCGTCATGATGTTTATTGTTTCGCCGGAAAACCACAGTCCGACAATCGAAGCAAGCAACGCAAATGGAATGGTCGTAACCACAATCAGAGCGCTGCGAATATCACGCAAGAACAGAAGCACCATCAAGCCAGTGAGAAGCGCTCCCAAAGCTCCTTCCAGTGTTAGTCCTGCAATGGCGTTCTTCACGTATGGGGATTGATCGAATTCGAAATTCACTTTGATGTCTTCAGGAACGAGCGCCTGAAACTTAGGCAACGACGCCTTGACGCGATTCACTACATCGAGGGTTGAAGCATCAGCGCGTTTCGTGACCGGAATATACACAGTACGGTGTCCGTTGACGAGCGCATAACCTGTGAGAATATCTGTGCTGTCTTCTACTGTGCCAATATCACCAAGAAACACTGTTGGACCTGTTCCCTCGCGAATTGGTAAATTGAGCAGTTCTTGTGGATCTGCCACGACTGAGTTAATCGGAGCGAGTCTGTTCAAATCATCGGTGCGTACATTGCCAGCGGGAATGATCGCGTTACCGTTTGAGACTGCCTGTATGACCTCATCAGGAGACATGTGATGTGAGCGCAACAGATCTGGCTTCACATGTATAACTATTGTTCGCTGGTTGCCGCCGAACGGTGGTGGTGATGAGACGCCGGGTAGCGTGGCAAATACGGGACGCACTCGAAACAAGGCAAGGTCTTGGATCTCCCCGAGTCTTCTTGTATCACTAGAAAAAACCAGATACCCAACTGGAACACTCCCTGCGTCAAACCGGACAACAAAGGGTGCCACTGTACCCGGTGGCATGAAGGCTCGTGATCGTTCCACGTATGAGATGGTTTGAGCAAGAGCCTGACTCATGTCCGTGCCGGGGTGAAAATATAGCTTCACCAACCCCACGTTCTGAATCGATTTAGATTCAACGTGCTCGATGCCAGTTATGTACAAGAAGTGGTATTCATAATAGTTGACTAAATACCCTTCCATTTGTGTGGGAGACATCCCTCCATAAGGCTGCGCGACGTAGATCACAGGAAGATTCAGGTTTGGAAAAATATCGATTTTCATGCGAGTGAGAGCCAGGATTGAGCAGAGCGCTACCGCCACCACTGCCACGATCACAGTGGTCGGTCTCTTCATTGCTCGGTCTGTAATCGACATCCCTATCTCCGCTGCAACGTTGCACTAAGTACCTGATCGACAAATGGCTTCATGCTTCCACGCGCAACTGCAGCAGCCAATAATGCTCGCCATACTTGAAGTTGAGCGGTAGCATACTCAACTTCAGATTGCGTCAATAACTGCTCGTCCAGTGCAACATCATTGACACTTGCGAGCTGATAGCGATATCGAATCCGAGCGCTATTAGCTGCCTCTTGCGATGCCTTCACTTTTATCGGTGCATTCTCTGCGATGCGGATTGACGCTTCGATCATTGCGCGGGCCTGAGCGTCTTGTTCTTTCAGGTTGAGCATTATCTCGTCATAGCGAGCGCGTTCCGCTAACTCATTCTTTGACTCGGCTCTACGCTGTGCTCTGAGCTGAAAAATGTCCATGGCAGGAAAGAGAATCAAACCGCTAATGGCATAGTTAAATGTGGTTGGATAGTAACCCTTACCAAAGTCCTTAGTAAGATCCGGATTGAAGCTGCTACCTCGCGCGTAGACCGGCAACCTGAGATAAAACTTCGGGAAATAGGTGCGCTCAAGTGCATGCTTTCTTGCATGCACGAGGTCAATTGCTGCATTCTGCGCTAGAGCCTGCGGATGAGAGCTTAGATCTGCAGGTTGAAAATGAGTCTCTGGTACCTGCCGTAGCAGCGGCCCAGCGTCAACTTCAACCTCTTCCAACCCAAGTCCAGTCCATTTCACTAACGCGGCCTGAGCAATTTTGTAATTCTGTTCTGCCATTATCAACTCATCTTTGGCCCGTACCAATTCAGCCTGTGCAAGGTATTCGTCCGTGGTCGGCTTCAATTGTTGTTGCGCCAATACATGTACTGTCTCAAGAAATACATTCAAGCGGTCCACCTTTGCTCTGGAAGCTTTCATCACTTGTTGTGCCGCAAGGACTGACAGAAACGCATCCGCAGCCCGACTCATCGCATCCAATTCGGAGATTACGATCTGCGCTTGCGTCCGTCTGGTGGTCGATTGTGCAACCCTGACTTGCGCTTTTCGCAATCCAAAATCGAATGGCTCCCACGAAATCAGTGCACCGGAGGTAAATCCGAAGCCACCCAGAAAATTGTTCTTGTTTTGGACTTGTCCACTAATATTGGGAACGATCATTTGCGGTGCAAGGAATCCTGTGATGTTGTTTGCCGTTCCGTAATTTTCGTCGAACATAATGTCAGCGTGAGGCAAGTAGGCTGTCTTGGCTTGTGTAATGCCTTCCTTTGCGGCATCAGCCCTCAGGCTCGCCGACCTGATAGCAGGATAGTTGCGATGAGACATCTCAATTGCGCCCTGTAGCGTCAATGGCGTCCCAATGCGAGTCGAAGGTGTGATGACAATGGGTTGATTGCTGCTTGAATCTTGTGCAAAACAGCTGGTTTGGGACACTCCGAACCACAGCAAAACAATGCACGTGCAAAGTCGAACGAATCTTGTGGTATCACGACGGCGCGTCATGGTTTCTTACCTTGCTTTTCCGACTTTTCCTTGCGCAGCACGTCGGCATAGACACCATCAAATAAGGCTAGTCCATGCGATTCAAGCTCGGCATCGGAAAAATCTTTCAGTAGCCAGCCGCTCAGGATTGCATCAATCCCAGCCATTTCTGGATGCAGATAGCGACCGTCACGCAAATCGATTTCGTGGATAATTTCGGAAACAGTTCGCAATGCTGAGGAACCCAATTCAAAGGCCACAAGCATCGTTTCGAAAGTGCATAAATTTCCAACGTGACCAAAGGCACCACCTTCTTTCATGTCGAAAGCAAGCTCGTCCTCTTTGAAGGTTTTCGAATAACGAATGGTGGCGTGCTCATCGATAAACCGGCGAATCAACCAGGCACACGCAAGGCGATCAACGTGTGGCCGTGGTCTTGTCACCCAAACCTTATTTTTATAGTCCTTGATTCTGACCTTGCGTATTTCCGGTATCGGCTCTTTTTCTACCGCTAGTGATCGTTCGATAGTTGCAAGTCTTGCCGTTAGCCGGGCTCCGCCCGGTGCATCAAAGAAATCGCAGCGGGCAATTTCCGCGTGCTTTCTCCGCAGTTTCTCTATCTCGGAGTGCAGCTTGCTGCGCTCCTCATCAACGACCTTTCCTCGCGTTGCCTTTTCAAGTTGTTTTACTGACTCTTCTAGCTCTAAATATTCTTTCTCGCTCTTTTCCTTATACAGATTCATTAACTCCTGATCGGACAGTCCTTCGAACGAATCAACGTTCATCAGAAGGCATTCGCCTTTCTGTTGTTGGACCTCCCTGGCTAACCACTGGAACGATTCCAAGCAGTCCTCACGTCCGGGCAAGATGTACACGCCAGTTTTTGGAGAAATGGCCCCCAATCGGCTGAGCCTTCTCCACAGGGAAACACGCGCGCTAGACCCCTGATTTGATGGAAACGAGTACGAAAAGACAAGCCAGTTCACAAAGACCTCAATGTGAAACGAGTCGAGTGCAATGCATGTTACACTACCGCAACTGATGTTACAACCAACGACCACCGGAGGTCGAAATGACGGATATATCGAGGCGGGATCTTTTGACTTCTGCTGCAATTGCAGGGGGCGCAGTGTTGCTTGGCAACACTGTCGCTGCGCAACCGGCATCGAAGGTCGCTTCCACCAAGTATGAGGTCAAACCCTTACCGTTTAACCCAGCCAAGCTGCAAGGCATAAGTGAAAAGCTGATCGTTTCTCATCACGATAAAAATTATGCCGGTGCAGTCAAGCGATTGGGCTCCATTCAAGACAAGATTGCGCAATTGCCTCCCGATGCGGCTCCCTTTCAAATGGGATCGTTGAAACGCGAGGCCCTGATTGCCATGAATTCAATGATTCTCCATGAATACTATTTCGACAACCTAGCCGGTGATGGCAAAATCGGTGGCGATATCAAAAATACGCTAAAGCAGCAATTTGGCTCTCTTGAGGCGTGGGAGCATGACTTCAAATTGACGGGGCAGTCCTTATCTGGCGGCTCCGGATGGGTGATTCTAGCCTACTCGCCTAGAGACAAGCAATTGTTGAACACCTGGAGTTCCGACCATCAAGTTTCGCTAGCCGCTGGTGCTCCGATTCTCGTGATGGATATGTACGAGCATGCTTATCAGATGGACTACGGCGCCGACGCCAACAAGTACATAGATACTTTCTTTTCAAACATAGATTGGCAGCAAGTGAACAAAAGAGCAGAAAACCTCAAGTTCGCTTGAACCATTCGAACTGGCTTTTGTAGCCAATTCCGTAATCTGCAACACACGTTGCACACCGAGGGCAGCCGAGTATGAAGTGGATAACACGCCAGAATGCAAATGTAGATCGAGTAGCCTGTCCGTGGCTGATCAAGCGATTCATCGATACGGATGCTGAGTTTCTCTTTGCGTCGAAGGACGACGTAATTACTATTGCCGAGCGCGAGAGCGCAATACCGTACGATGTGCCCGATGTCGAACTTGGGCATGTTGACGGACGTTGCTCGTTTGACAGTATCGTTCTCAAATACGCACTCGATCAAGATCCGGCCATGGTAATGCTGGCGAAGATCGTTCATGCGGCCGATGTGTCGGTTGATATTGATACAGCAAGGGAGGGCGCTGGACTCCTAGCTATCGCGCAAGGCTTCGCACTTATACATGGACTCAATGATCACAAAAAAATCGAACTAGAAACACCGATGTACGATGCGCTCTACAGATGGTGCCAACACAAAACCAAGGCAAACTAAGAGAAATCAAACTGAGGAAAGAAATGCTTACTTCAAGAAAACATGAAATTCATCTACAACTGCTTCTGCTTGCCGCCCTGGCAATGCTATTGAATGCCTTTATTCCTGCCGATGCGGCTGATGCAAAACTCCCAAGAGTGTTTGTTGTGAATACAGGTGATGGCACAGTCTCCTTTGTCGATCTGAATCAAATGAAAGAGCTTAGCCGATTCAATGTCGGGAAGGAGCCATACGGCATTGCCGTTAGCCAGGACGGAAAAACAGTCATTGTCGGAGTTGAAGGCGAAGAGAAAGTAAAGTTCTTCGACAGCAAGGACTTCAAACTCAAGGGTGAACTGAGTATCGGGAAGATGTTCCATGATCACATCATGCTCACCAAGGACGGCAAGCACTTTTTGATCGCTGAATACGGCAGCGACGCTTTGATCGCGGTTGATCCGGCGACGATGAAAGAAGCCTTCCGAATAAAGGGATTGAGCGGACCGCATGTCACCAAATACGGTCCCACGCAAAAGCGTGTTTATGTGACTTGTAAAAAGATAACTGGCATCGCTTCAGTTAATGCAGACGATCCAAACGATGTGAAGTTCTGGCCCCTCAATGTCAATCCGCGCAGTCTGACGTTTTCACCCGATGAATCTAAGCTCTATTTTGGCTCCTTCTGGGTTGATGGTTTCTTCGAGATGGACACCAACACAGGCAAAGTGACAAGACTGTTCGTGCTTAATCCTCCCGCATCTAATAGAACGCCACAGGAAGTCACTTACCACGGCGTAGAAGCTGTCGGACCAGAGACTGTGGTTACAGCGAACGAAGGACGATCATATGTAGATTCTATTGATCTTAAGACAGGAAAGTTGCTTTCACGTTTTACTGATGTCTCCAAGCCTTGCTGTCTTGAGCGAGTTCCAAACAGCGCTGACAAAATGGAAGTACTAGTAAGTAGCACTGGCGATGGACAGGTAGAACTAGTGCAGGTGGCGACAGACGGCAAGATGAAGTTGCTGGGCAAGATAAAAGTCGGTGCCGGACCAAAGCGCGTTGCCTTCACTAATGAAGATTGATGATCGTGGAGCCATTGCACCACGATCAACCATTGCTCTCAATTGAGCAACTCTCGAAGCGCTATGGCGACTCGGTTGCCTTGTCGCACATTTCATTTGATCTAAAGCCAAACGAAATCCTCGGCCTTATCGGTCCAAATGGTGCTGGTAAGACGACGCTATTGGAATGTATCAGCGGTTTGCTTCCGGCAGACAGCGGCAACCTCTCCTGGCAAGGTGAGCCTGTTGAGACTCTTCTGCGCAGGGAACTCATGTTCTATCTGCCAGACCAAACTTTGCCTTATGCAGATAGCAACGCAGAAAGAATTTGGAAGAAGGTCGGAAATCATGGATACTAGCGTGAACGATCTAAAGAGTGATCCGCATTCTTGCTGCAAGAAAACGCAGCAAACGAGGACGATTCGAAGTTACTTGGCGGGTATCGTTGCTGCATTTTTGGCTTGCTTGTGTTGTTCGTTACCGCTCATACCGCTGATGCTCGGCATATCAGCAGGTTCTTCGTTACTGAGCCTAACAAAGCACCACTTACTTTTTGACATATTTGGCGCACTTATTCTTTTGGGAAGTCTGGTCTACATCTGGCACGAGCATAAATCAGAAGAGAAATCGGCGTTCAAGAATAGAAAGTTCTGGACTTGCCTGATTGTTACCTTCGCTATGTATGCAGCCATGAATGTGTTCTTGAAACAAGTTGTGGGCCACGAGCTGGCCGTCCGAACCGGGCAGTCCAATATTCATGCGCATCATTGAGTGAGGTGAAAAAGTCTGCGAGCCTCGATCTTGATGCTTTGTTAACACGGCTGATGAGAAGATGAGCACTGCTAGTGCGGAGTGTGTTGTCCAATGAGATGCGAAAAACAGCTACCAAAGAATGGTTTCCTTTTCACTGCTTTATTGACAGTCATGATCGGATGCCCCCTCAGCGCAAGCTGCGCACCACTGGGCTATTTCCCGCCATCCTGGTACTCGAACTCCCGAGGAATTGGTGGCTTCTGGAATAGCAACAAAACAAAACCTCCTCAAATATTGAGCGACCAGCAGTTGCGACTGATTAAGACAACTCTGAAAGAACTATCAAAGGCTGGAATATCCAAGAGCAAGCAAAGCGGCTGCATCAAGACCATTTCTGACGCTGTTTCAAAGCATGATGCTAAAGCAACTTTAGGAGACGAAGCAGCACAGTTAGAAAACGCCGCGACGTGCTGCGCTCAGTCAGGAAGAGAAGATCTTGCCGAAGACATTTCGCATTGCTCGATGAAGATATTTGCAACGGGAAGTACTGCAAATAGCGGAGCGACACACACTTTGGACAATCTAGCTGGACTGTCCTTCAAGAAAGGAAGTTGTGATGAAGCAATTAGATTCTTGAATCAGGCGTTAGACATTGAAAAACACTACTCGTTCAAGGGTCCATCTGACACTGGTCTATTGTTGAATCACCTTGCGCAGTGTTATGCGCGTGCCGGTAAATATGATGAAAGCGAGAAGATAATGAACCGAGCCATCCTCACCGATCGCGAAAAAATGGGTGAAACTAGCCTGGCGGTTGCTGAAGATCACTATAACCTGGGAGTGACACATTATTTGAAAGGCGACAAGGCAAAGGCTGCGCAATGCGTCAAAACAGCTCTTGAAATGCTGGCAAAGATTTCGCAGAACACGACCGAGCAAAAGGATGCGTGGTCTAAGTTCTATTCGACCCTTCAAAAGGAGACTGAGGAAAAATAATCAGAACGCTCTCCCAGCAGGCGTTCTCGGGCACAGAGCAGCGGCGGGGTTGTCATTAGACTTATACTGCTAATCAGGTTATCAGGTACGCACGGCACCGCTTTGAATCGTCTTCTCCCACTACTTTTAGTTTTCCTAGCGTTCCTCTACGGAACGCCCAGGCAAGCTTGTTGCTGCGCGCAGACGCCCGCCCCAGTGAAGACAGTAGTAGCGGCACATTCCTGTTGTGAACAGAAGCCAGAGCTAGTCAAGGCAACCACCAATGACCATAGCTGTTGCAGTCCAGACAACTCGGTGAATTGCAGCAAGGCTGGTTCATCGCTATCCAAGACCAAAGACTGCTGCGGCATGGCAAATACTTCACCTGCCATCGCCAACTCCATCGGCTTGTTGAATAGCGTAGAGCGCATCAAGATCAATATTGTTTGTCTTGATCAAATCTCCAGCCTGCTCAAAGTTGAGAAGAAGCTGCACGTCGCATATATCAGCCGCGACCCTCCTCGATTGCGAGGATTCGGGTCCAGCGACAGCTACTTATATAAACGAGTCTTTTTAATCTAAATACAACCACCCAACTGAGTTGAGTGGTGTTTTGGCATGTTCTTGTGAACGAGGCCAAGCCCAAGACACCCGATCAGTTCGCTGTGCGTGTGGGATTTTGAGGGCTTCTCATGGCTGCATGAGAGAGGTTGTATGAAGAGATTGGCGACTACCGTATGCACATTTTTGCTGATGGCTGGGTTTACAGCTACACCGGCACTCGCAGGAGCGCAGACAAAGTGGCAGGGGTACCTTGTTGATCGTGGCTGCGCCGATTCGGTCAGAAACGACAGCGACCCGACAACGTTTGTTCAAAACCACACTAAGGACTGTGCTCTGATGCCCAATTGTCAGGCCAAGGGCTATTCGATTTACGCTACCTCGCCGGAGTGCAAATGGTTGGACCTGGACAAGAAAGGCAACGATCTTGCGCTGAGGCTGCTCAAGGCCAGCAAAAGAAGGATCGGCTTCTATGTTGAGGTCACAGGAACAGCGAAGAAGCAGGTGTTGAAAACACAAAACATTGAAGAGATTGAAGAGCCAAAGGCACAGTAATGGCGGAGACGAGATAGAGATGTCACCAATAGATTCAAACATTCAGCCAGATGAAGAAGTAAAAAATGCTTCTCAGGGACCAGGTGTTTTGGGCTGGTTGCGCAAAAATTTCTGGGGATTGGTGACTCTGGTTGTGGTGACAGTCATCTGCGTGGCTATCGTCCAGATCTTCAAAAAACCAGGGCAGATGAGCGTCATCGAATCGCAGGCTATGGACATGAGCGCCATGGTGCCACCAAAGGGCGCCGTCCCTGTCGGAATTGCGCAAGTACAGCGGCAAAACATTGACGGCTCGGTCACCTACACGGGCACGGTGCAAGCGTTTACGGATGAAGACATTTATCCGCGCGTGACTGGACGCATTACATCCATGCCTGTTTATGCTGGTGATCGTGTGCGAAAGGGACAGCTTCTAGTGCAATTGGATCCTGTCAATGACTCCGAATACAGCGCCAAAAGAGAAGAAGCCGCCAGCGCAGAAGACGCCGCCATGCACAATGCCGGTATCGCGAAATCGGAATTCTCACAGGCCAAATATCAACTGGAAGCCGCTCAAGAAGCTGAGCAAGCAGCCAAAGACGGAGTGGACGAGGCGCAGGCCAATCTGACGTATTGGAAACCTGAAGTTGAGCGGCAGAGCGCTTTGCTCAAAGCGCAGGTTGTCTCGCTTGATGAATACCAGAAAGAAGCTTCCGAGTTGCGAGCCGCCGAAGCGAAAGTAGAACAAGCAAAGGCTAAGTTGCGCGAGGCAGGTAAGACAAAACTCGCCACTCAAGCTGCTTTTGAAGCAATGCTTCATCATATCGGGCATCAATCGTCAGCAGCGCGCGAGGCGCAAGCTGTTCTCAAGAACGCGAAGATTTATGAAACATATACGCGAATAGTGGCTCAGGACGACGGTGTTGTCACCAAGCGCATAGTCAGCCCTGGCGTTGTTGTCAATTCAACCATGCTTCTTCTCAAGATTGCACACGTAAAACAAGTGCGCATTCAGGCCGAAGTCGCTACCGAAGATGCCGAGAAGATAAATCTCGGAGACAAGGTATTCATCAAAAGCTCCGAAGATTCCAACGACCAGTTTACAGCCTCTATAACTTCGATATTTCCGGCAGCAGATCCCGCCAGCAGAACATTTACAGTAGAAGCCCTGCTAGATAATCCGTTGAGTCTATCGGATAGAAGAAGTGCAAAGGTCGGGACGATTGCCCAATACCGATTTCTTCCTGGTCAGTACGTGATCATGCAAATAGTCACGGGACAGCGCGACGGACTGACAATTCCGACCAGCGCCGTTGTCTGGCGAGAAGGCAAAGCACAGGTCTGGAAAGCCGTTGGTGGAAGCGGCTCCGAATCGCGACCTGCTCAATATACGTGCCTCATGCACCCTCAAATAATCAGAGACAAACCCGGAAAGTGCCCGATATGCGGCATGACTCTCGTGCCCAAAGTTATTGGTGGCAAGAAAGTAGCCGAATTAGTCGATATAAAAATTGGTCTGTCGAATCCCGATAGAACTGAGGTGAAGCAAGGGCTCTCGGAGGGTGACTCCGTGATCTTCGCCGGTTATCAGAACCTGCAAGCGGGAGTAGCCGTGGTTGACGCTCAGTGGGGCAGGAGCGGTCCTACAAAACTCCCTCTGGCTGGGGAAATAGAAGGCAACAGACTGGACTCAAGCAATAACTTTACCCATGAAGCGATGGCTGGGTCATTGATGATCAAAGTCTCGCTATCACCGGCGAAAGGCGGCTCCAACTCAGTCGTGGTCAACGTCAGCAAACATGGCGGTGGCAATGTGTCCGGTGCCAAAGTTTCCATCAAAACCTCAATGCCCGGAATGAACAACATGCCTGGTCCAGCTCTTAGTGGTAGCACCGGCGGTGACGGCGAGGTTCGCTTGAAGAGCGATCTATCGAGCGGCTTGTGGCAGCTCAAACTATCGATAATCGCCGAAGGACAAGAGCCGGTGAACAGCACGCTCGATGTGGAGGTGCCATAGGTGGTCGCAGGCGAAGAGACAAAACCGACGACTGCAAAGAGACCACGCAAACTGCGTGGCTTCAATGTCACTGCCTGGTCAATCGAGCATCCGTATACCATTGCTGCGTTTTATCTAGCAATGATCATCTTGGCCTTCGTAGCAATTGGCTTCTACATGCCCAAGCGGCTGATGCCTTACGTACAGAGCCCCATGATCGGCATAGTCAGTATGCAGCCAGGCCTGTCTGCCGAAGAGATGGAGACATATATAAGCAAGCCGATTGAAGAGCGAATGGTAGACATTCGCGGCGTCCGTTTCATACGCTCAACATCCCAAGAAGGCTTCTCCATGGTCTCTCTGGAGTTCCCTTATGGAACCGACATGAAGCGATCTCTGGTTGAAGTTCAGGCTCTCATGAATGTGGTGCAAGCAGACTTGCCGGTCACGGGCGCGAACTTGAAGCCTAGCTGGGTACTCTTTATCGACCCACTAAATTTGCCTGTGTTGACTTTCAACCTGACAGCGCCTGGCTGGGACCCGGTTCGGCTGAGGGAGCTGGCTGACAACGAAATTACAAACAGACTAAAGAAGGTTCCTGATGTTTGGTCGATCTATTCATTTGGTGGATACAAACGACAACTTCAAGTTCTTGTCAATCGCAACAGACTTGCCGGTTACGGTCTTTCCATTCTCGATGTACGTGATGCAATAGACAAGCAGAACGTAGCGAAACCTGCCGGTAGATTGAGCTATGGATCAGATGAATCCATTGTTCGAATCGACACGTTAGCGCGTGATCCCAAGCAGGTTGAGAATTACGCTATCAAGTCGGTCGGCGACCGCATCATCTATGTGAAGGACGTCGCAAGAGTAGTTGATACATTTTGGGAAAAACGAGCGGCGTACCATCATGTCCACGGCAAGGTCGAGCCGGGCATAGAAGTCAGCGTAATTCAGACGCCCGAAGCCAGCTCCCCTCACGTGATTGCAGGCATCGAAAAAGAAGTCGCTCAACTTGAAAAAGACTATCCGGGCATACACTTCGAAAGAAGTTATGACAACTCCCACTTCGTCGGCATACTTATGCGCAACATGCTGGAAGAGCTTGGCAGCGCCATTCTTCTCACCGGCATAGCGGTCTTGCTGTTCCTTGGCGAGTGGCGAGCGACTATGATCTCGATGATTACCATCCCCATCGCACTTGCCATGGCTGTTCTGGCGCTAATTCCTATGGGAATGACGCTGGACAGTTCCACCTTAATAGGACTTCTTTTGTCTATTGGACGCCTGGTTGATGACTCGATTATCGATATTCACGCCATAGAAAGACATCTGCGGATGGGCAAAGACCCCAAGACTGCCACCATCGATGGCATCACCGAGGTGCGCCTTGCAGTTGCCGCCTCCACGCTTGTCTTGATTCTGGCGCTGGCGCCTTTGCTTTTCTGCGGCGGTATCGTTCAACAGATGTTTGTCGGTCTTGTTTGGCCGATCATCTTTGGTTTGCTTGCCTCATTTCTGGTGTCATTGACGCTGACAGCGGTTCTTGCGGAGAAGTTTCTTAGAGCGAAGCCTGAATCTTATGACGACGTTCACGAGTTCTGGCTTGAAAAGCAGATTCGGCTGCGTGTTCTAGAGCCTGTCGACAGAGCATTAACGTCCCTGGAACATGGCTATGCTCGCCTCGTTGCCTGGATGCTCAAACACCGCTTCGTTAACATGGCGCGCATTCTGGCTACCATTGTCATCGGATTCACCTTCTACAACTTCATCGGCAGCGAGATGATGCCGCTTGCCGATGTCGGACAGGCTTACGGCGTCCTGGAGGTCAGCCCGGGTTTGTCTTTTGATGAGACAGAAAAGATCACAAACAAAGTCGAGCAAATCATGCTCAAGCACAAGGAGATCGAGCATGTCTCTACCGAGATAGGCATTGACCCAGGCGGAACGTACTTCAACGGTTACAACATGCCGGGCGTAAACTTCGCCACGTTCATGATCACTCTGAGCGATAAGGACGAGCGGCAAAAAACGATCTGGGACGTTATGGATAGCGTTCAGAAGGAGGCTACTGAAAGCATTCCTGGAATCAGGCGGCTCCAGATAAAAGAGATGGGCTCTGATGTGATGGCGAGTTCACAGGCCCCGATCTCCATCCTCGTCACCGGCCCTGACATGAGCATAGTGTCACGCCTGGCTGAGCAGACGGCGGACATCGCCAAGCAAACTTTCGGAATGCATCAGGTTGCCACCGATTGGGCCATGAGCAAGCCGGACTGGGAAATTAAAGTTGACCCGAGAAGAGCACAGGAAATAGGACTTACACCATCTCAAATAGCTGATCAAGCCTACTATTCGATCACAGGCGCCTTGACCAATGAGTATTATCGCCTGCCTAACATAAGGCAGCGGACGATTCTTGTTCGCTATGACGAACCTCAAAGACGCGGTCCGCAAGACCTTTCCTTGATGACCATTACTTCGGCCGACGGCAAGCAAGTGCCATTGAAGAGCGTTGCGCATTTGGAGTATCGAGATGCGCCGACCGTGATCGGTCATGACCAGATGCGTCGAGCGATTACTGTCATGGGCTATTACCGCAAGGGTGAGCCGCCCTCCATGGACGTCGGCATGGACGTGATGATGAAGTCCATGGCAAAACTAAACTGGCCACCTGGCTACACAATTGAATTGCGCGGCGATATGACGCAAATGATGGATGCATTTGGTCGTTTGCTCGGTGGTCTGCAACTCGCGATCCTGTTTATCTTCTTGGTTCTGGTAGCTCAGTTCAGAGGCTTCCTTCAGCCGGTCCAGATGGTCTTTTCATTGCCGCTGGAATTGTCGGGCGTTTTCTTTGCACTCTGGTTAGCTCATCAGGCTTTCTCCAGTGTCTCGATCATGGCCGTCATCATTCTGACCGGAATGGACATAACGACAGCGATTCTCCTCATCGACCAGATCCTCAGACACAGACAAGCAGGACTGCCTCGCGACGAAGCAATAATCAAAGCTTGTCCGGAGCGCTTGCGACCAATTTTGATGACTTCTGTAATCACGATCATCGTCATGCTCCCAGTATCCATATCACCTAAGACCGGGATGGACGCTTATTCTCCATTAGGCACTGTGGTTGTTGGTGGACTCATTGTCGGAACGATTCTCAGCTTGCTGGATATCCCGATCATGCACGCTTATGTAGATGACCTGCTGAACTGGCTCTCACGCTTGAGAAAGCGGGAGGTGAAGAAGTGAGGTCGAGGGAAGCAGGAAGCTACGCAGCGAGAAAGACCGAGCGACTTCGCTTAGTTACTGCCGTGTTCGTGTCTATTGCCGCGTTTGTTGCCGCCAATCAAGCTATGGCGGCTGATTTGAAGGGTCCTCTTCCCGAGCAGGTTTCTTATCCTCCAACATCCTCTGATGAGGTCGAAAGCACCAATCCCATTCAGCTCAGGATTGTCAAAGAAGCGCCTTCATCGGATCTGCCCGAGATTACCGGGCCGCTTGGGCTATCGGATGCGGTTAAAACGGGCATCAAGAACAATTTGACGCTCAAGCAGTTCGAACAATCGTGGATAGGCTCTAAGTTTCTCGCCCGTTCAGCTTTGGCAAAGTTTGGCCCATCAGCGTCATTCAACACTCTCTACTCAACATCCTCGCTCAATCAGATGCTGTTCTTCCCAGGAGACACTTCGG
This sequence comes from Candidatus Obscuribacterales bacterium, assembly GCA_046328035.1. Lineage (GTDB taxonomy): Bacteria > Cyanobacteriota > Vampirovibrionia > Obscuribacterales > Obscuribacteraceae > JBGASG01. The sequence goes on from JAXLXI010000006.1 coordinate 14,675, forward strand.
TTGCCTCTCCTCCCATGCAGCCGATTGTCAAAGGAACATCGCTGAGTCTCATCTTTGCTGGCACACAACCATTGTTCACAGGCGGTCGCCTGATTGGCGGTTATCGCGCCGCTCGCGCACAAGAACGACAAACACTGGCTGGATTCAGTGAAAGTCGGATCAATACGGCATTGAAAGTGAAGGAGACTTATTGGGACTCCGCATGGAGCGAAGCGAAACTGAGAGTTGCTACGGACTACGCGAAGTATCGAGAGTTGAGCACAAACAACATGAAGGCCCGCGTCCAAGAAGGAAAGGCTCCCAGGGCCGATTATCTGCGGGAGGAGGCCGAACTGGCGAAGGCTCGCATCGCAGTCAACGAAAGTTATAGAGACTACAACACAGCACTTCTCAATCTGAAGGTTGCAATGGCCGTAAACCTTGGATCTCTAGTGACAGTCAAGGACCCTTTGGAATACGTCGAGACAACTGGAGACGTTAGTACTTACCTGCTTGAAGCTGCAAAAAACCGTCCTGAAATATCAAGAGCTGCCAGCAAGCTAGCGGAGATGAAAGCTAGAAAGCAGGTGGCAATGAGCAAATACTCGCCGCAAGTAAATGCTTACGGACTGGGCAGCAACATCTCTGGAAGCTCTCCTGACGGCAATGCTAACGGCCGCTGGGGCGGTTTCATTGGTGTCATGGGCGGTGTTACTCTGTTTGATTCAGGAAGCAGGTTCAATGAGCTGAGAGCAGCTAACGCTGCCGTGCGGCAGGCAGAACTAGCACAGCAGGAAGTAAGCCTGAAGGTAGCGCAGGAAGTGTCACAAGCATGGATTGACTTAGACCTCGCGCGCAGAAACGTACAACTTGCCAAAGACGAAGTAACGTCTGCCGAAGAGGACCAGAGGCTCTTCCACACGAGATACCAGGTAGGCAAGTCAATTGCGTTGGAAGATTTCGACGCAACGGTAAAGATGTTCCAGGCTCGACTGGCTCTGCTCGAAGCCATATACAAGTATCGACTAGCACAGGCCCGCCTGACCTTTGCTAGCGGCGGAATCTAGGCAGGCATCACGAGGAGAACAAAGTGAAACTTGATAGAACAACAACAGCTATCGCTTTCGTTTGCGCAATAAGTCTTGCAGGCTGTAGCCAGGGAGAGCAAAAAACGGATTCAGCTGCTCAACCAAGCAGCAACAACGCGTCGACCGCGAGCACTGAAACAGCGCCGAAAACGGACAGCACGGCTACTCAAACGTCCACGACAACCACAACAGCTACCACCACCACACAAAGCAAGGGCGGCGAAGTCTATTTGGGCACCATAAATGGTGTCATAAGCGACAGCATGTGCGGTAAAGATCATAAAGGAATGGGAGAACTGGGAAAAGATCCAGCCGCATGTACAAAGAAATGCATCGAGGGCGGAGCAAAATATGTACTGGTCGATGAAAAGGGCGTTGTATATGCGTTGTCGAACCAGGACAAACCAGCAGACTTTGCAGGTGCGCAGGTCGCCATTACTGGACATATTGACCCGACAGAAAAGTCGATTCACGTTCATTCGTTAGCACCCCAGAAGGCGCAATGAGATCGGCGCTTGGTCGGCTGCGCGATCCAGCAGTCGCGCAAAAGGTAGCCATTGCATTGCTCATATCTGGGCTGGGACTCCTTCTCGTTGAAGTGCGATTCGAGCACCAAGTGGTGCTGGCGAAGAAATGGCAGTCGTGGATTCCGCTTATCTATACAACAGCAATGCTCATCGCTGGCGGCATTGCGCTGCCCCTATGGAAGCGAGGCGGCCGAATAGCACTTCTTTTTGGATTTGCCGCTGGCGTAATCGTTGGCTCATTAGGTTTCTGGTTTCACAGCAAAGGGTTACCGTTCACAGCCCTGTGTCAGGTGATGAAAGTAATCTGTATGACACCTGGAAAAATTGTCACCGAAGATCTTGGCCCGCCCGTGCTAGCCCCGCTTTCATTAATCGGACTGGGATTGCTAGGTGTGGTCCTCTGTTTGCAAACAGCGGATAGAGAAGCATCGACTGGCGTTGCAGAAATTGATAATAGCGTCACACTCAAGTAGCCGCCACAGAAACGGCGCGCAAAGCTGGTCTTATCCCTAAGATGCTCTCGGTTTGGACTCACCGCCAACCGTTTGTATTAACCCTTGAACGGATAGCACGCCTTTACTGGACAATCTGAATTCGTACTTGCTGTTCACTTGTACGAGCTTGCGATGCTCTAGTTGAACAAGAGCATGCAAAAAGGGTTCGCTTAGACAGCACAAACTGGAAGACGCGGTAACCAGGTGAGGATGTCCGTTTTGTTCTATCACCAGGCTGATCGAACTAGCTCGGTGTATCGTTTCTATCAATACGGAAAAAGCTTTCGCAATTCTTGTTGAATCCTCACACTGTAAGTCTGCTCGTACTGCCAGAAGTCCCTTGGGTGACAGTTTGTAGAGGAGGGCTTCTCCCGGCCCGCTAGAGACATACAAGGTGTTCTGTCTTTCCAACATGGCAATCGCATCAAGGAATGGCTCTCGGACAGAACAATAACGCGATTTCCCGATGATCAAATGACTGTGTCCGGCGCTCGCATCCGGCACAACCTCCATATGACCATGCTGTACCAATCCGGTCAGAAGCATGCTGCAAGTTTGTTTGACCGAATTGCCGGACGGCTGTGACATAGACTATTGATTGGGCGAATTAGTAAGGAGCTTGATGAGTATAAGCCTTGCTTGACAACAAGTCATCTTAATTCTCTTGGCAGAGCCCCCTATTGCCGCCCCCCCTGAGTTTCGACAGGCGACGCTGTGCGCCTCTGGTACAAGCAAGCGCATGCGCCGCAGCAAACTCTAGAGTTGCGAGCATTTTTTCATTTGACCAGAATTACGGTGTCGGCAGCCAGAGCCTTACTCCGACCTGGCTTTTCTATCTCATCCATCATACGGGGGTGGCGCCACCGCGCGTCAAGCGTGACTGAGCGCCGGTAGCCCTGCCAGTTATGCATGTCCGCTTGACCCACGGAGCCACCCCCGTACCCCGATTGCAGAGGCGAAAGTCGCTGTTTAACCGGAGGTATAGAAATGAATAGCAGAACCTTGAAAAAGCATCTTAAATACATCGTCCCTGAAATGCGTTTAGCGGTGATCAAAGAACCTGGCGCCACTCCACTTCCCATAGGCTCGCCAGACGATCTTGAAAAGTTTGTGCAGCCTCTGAAACATTTCGCGGAAGAATATTTCGTTGCCTTCCACCTTACGGCCCGCAACGAAGTTTGCAATTATCAGGTCATTTCACATGGCACACTTTCGGCATCCCTAGTGCATCCGCGCGAAGTGTTCAAGGGCGCTCTGATCGCAAATTCTCATGCGATTATCGTAGCTCACAATCATCCGGGTGGATCGCTTACACCAAGCAAAGAAGATCTTGAAACTACGGAAACGCTCATTAAGGCTGGTGACTTAATGGGCGTGAAAGTGATCGATCACATCATCGTCAGCTCCAATGGCTTGTACAGCCTCAGGGAAAATTGTCCGCACCTGTGGACGTGACCTCGATCCCTTTGGACGGATTTTGCAGGGGAGCGTTTACCGGCGCTTCTCTGCTTTCCGTATGTTTTCCTTTCCTTCATACGGGACAAGGGGACTAGTGTTTACCCCATTGTCAAGCTATTCAATTTCCCCTGTTGCGAGAACCGGGAACATTGATATACTGTAATCGTCGACTACAAATGGTAGCGATTGCCGCTGATGCGCGACCTACCATTAAAATGATCAGTAACTGATCTTTCTTCCTGCTTATCTTTCAGCTGTTAATTCCAAAAACAGCTTTCTCAATCAAATTTTTAGCTCTGAGTTTCGTTAACCGGCGCCCGACAGGCAGCCGTGACAAACCAGACCAAACCGAAAAAGGAAAACATCCAAGAGCGATTAATCAACACTCCTGATCAGCAGTACTGATCTCTTCGATTTTCGTTTGTTCGCTGCAACAGCAGCCATCAACTTCTAAGTTTTCAAATTCAGTCCCGCCAGCGCGACACAAAATTGCTGGCGAGTGACAAGACCAATAAGGAAAAATAAATGACACAAGATACTCCCTATGGAGCTGCCTTCGTGCGCTCCGAGCTTCTCACGCGAAGAGAGGCAGCTACTTATCTCGGCATCTCTGAACAGACCCTAGCAATTTGGAAATGTACGGGCAGATACAACCTCCCTTACATTAAGATCGGCAGACTTGTGAAATACAAGAAATCTGATCTCGATGCCTTCATCGAAAAAAATCACAAGACAGCGTAAGAAACTGAAGACCCAAGAACAGTAACGAATCCCCTCCGGGGGACGAACCCTGAAAACAGGGACGCGACACGTTCGAGTGGCTGGCTTCTTGGGCAAACCCGGCTAAAGCGCAAACTACGAAAAATAGACGCACCACGGCCGGTGTTACCCAGTCTTCGAATCTGTCTTGCCCAAATATACGAAACAACATTTAGTCACCTGGTGAGTGTGCGAGGCGACCTTGGACGGCACACGCTCTCCTACGTCAGCACAGCTCACCGGTGACGAAGGTGAAACAATGACTACGCCAACGTCATCGACGCTCGGTGGAATCGAGCAAATATTTCTGCTTCTCTTTATGTTAATGGTTCTTGTCGGCATTGCCGGAGGTAACCCGAGCATGGTTCTAAACCCAGTGTTCGACATTGTCGGGCAGATGGTAAAGGCTCTTATAAGCCTGCTCAGTACCCTGCTAATAACTCTGTTTAGGGTCTTGGGTAGTGTGGTTGTGTCCGGGGTGAAACTCCTGGCTGAAGCGCTCACAAATGGCTCTGGAAGACAGAACAAGCGATAGAAAACATCAGGCAAAGTGCCAACAACATCGGTAACAGTAGAAAAGAAAATGAATTTACAGTAACCACAGGCGGTGTCGCCGCGAGGAGGTGGCACCGACGCGCAACAAACAATCGAGCGAAGCGAGACATTACCGGGAGGCTTGACCGTACGGTAATGCAAGATAAAGAGCGCACGGTCGCGCTCATGAAAAGCCCAGCCGGTGCGGCTTGAATAGCCCGGTACGCGTACAAGAAGGCTGCCGATCAGCCATGGTCGGTGCCACTATCCCAGGTGCTGCCTGGGTTGAATAGGCCGGTGAACACAATGAGAATGAAAAAACAGTATCACGATATGAGCGTTGGACTTAACGAGCGTGATCGCGCTCGGGTGACCCAACTATCCAAAGAAAAGGGGGTGACCAAATCAGAACTTGCCCGAGAGGCAATCCGCTGGTACATAGCCAACTACGAGGAGATCAAAGGACAAACACGCGACGGCGAAATCGCCGCAGCGATGAGATACGCAACAGAACAAATAGTAAAAGCAATCAACGGAGGAATAGACAGAATATGCAAAATGCTCGCCCGACAAGGCAGAGCAATCGGCACACTCTACGAACTTAGCTGGATGTCATTGCCAGACGATGAAGACGCCCGCAAGGCTTTCGAGGCAGCGGCAACCAGAGCCAAGCAAAAAATGGCAAGGCATGTCGAGAATGACGAGAAGGAGTTTGCTGAACGCCTGAAGAAGGTGGTGAATAACTAAATGGGTGTAGTAATCCACGGTTATATATCGGCAAAAGAAAAACGGAGCCGCGTGAAGGGCCGCTCAGCCAAAGTAGTCGCAGTTGAGCGAGCCCTGGCTCACATGAAATACATACAGCACCGCCCAGGAGAAGACAAAGAGCCAGACGGCAGAAAGTTCTTCGACGAATCAGAAGAAAACCTCGATGGACGCGCTCTGAGAAAAGCAATCAGAGAGATGGAGGATAGCAAAGTAGTTGTCCACAAGCTCACGCTAGCACCAGAAATTGATCCCCAAGACAAACGAGCATACACACGGGAGGTAATGCAACAGCTCGCAGGCGAGAAGGGACAAGACCTCAAATGGCTGGCGGTGGAGCACAACAACACCGCGCACCATCACATTCATGTGGTCATCCTGGGCAAGGACAAAAATGGAAAAGATGTCCGAATCGAAAAAGATGACTACTCGAAACTGAGGGAATGGGGCGACAGATATCTAGAGCGCGTTCAGCCCTTCGAGTTAGAGAAAGCACGAGACGAACGAACTCGCAAAGAAAAGGAACGAATCGAATCTCGCAAGAAGGAGAGAGAAACGCAACGCCAGGAACGCATACGGGAAGGACTCGAACTGCCCTGGATGCACAAGAAAATAATCAGAGAACAAATCGAACCATACAACAAATGGAAAGCAGAACAGGAGGAAAAACAGCGCGAGCAAAAACTTGAGAAGACCAGAGATGGACAACCGGGGAAGCCTTATATCAATGACACCATTCAAGCCGCCGGCAAAGAGTGGTCAAGACAAAACTCCGGCACTGAACTGAGAAAACTCAACGAACATCTCTGGGATAACCCAGATGAACGAATACCACTGCCAGAGTACAAGAAGCTTGTCGCCTGGATAAAGGAGAAGGAGCGCGCAAAAGAGCCGGAGCGCAATGTTGAAAAGTCGCCGGTAGAAAAGGACCGGCAAGACAAGAAAAAGGACGCAATTGAATATCAAGGACAAAAATACAACAAAGACGGCACCTACGAAAAGCGACCGGTTTAGCCAACAAGCTAGAGAAAAAAAGGCACCGAACGCCTGCCAATCGAACAGTATCAAAAAGCTAAGAGGCGTGGATGAAAACGCCGACCGGGCGAGATGGGCAGGTGACTGAGCGCCAGCTTCAAATCTCGAAACGTGATACGCTCAAGCGCCGCCAAAACAGCACCGCAAACAACCGCTACGTAAATCCTGCAACAGCAGATGATGTCCAACCCGGTGGTAGGACTGTTTATGCAAGGCGCATCAATCGCAAATGAGCTTGTCAGATGGATTGACCTACGAGACAACTGAGACCGGCTGAAGGAAGCAAAAGATGGTCTCGAAAACGCCAAGAAAAACAAGCATCAAGACTACGTTAAGACTGACCACCCATGAACAAAAGGCGTGAGATCGGGGGAGCTATCGAAGACATAGATAAGGCCATAGACGAAAACAAAGAAGCGCGCAAGAAACGAAAAGAGGAGAAAGACAAAGAGCGCGAGAAACGAGACCGTGGACTGGATTACTTGAGGTAAGAACACGTGAAAGCAAATGACTCAGGCATTGTCGAAACTAATGCCCACGACTTTCCGGTGCTCGCTGTCAATGTGCTCGACAGACTTGGCTATCAGGTCTCAAGAGCGAGCAAGCAGCTAGATCAAATACTCGCCGTCGAACGCCTCGACGAGCAAATCGGACGAGACTGGTGGCGGCATGAATGCCGCGTAGTGGTGCGCTGGAGGAGCACCGATAGCGGTGACATCGTGGCAATCGAAATCGATGAAAGGATCTGGAACGCAGGAGATTGTCAAAAACGATGCGACAAATTCTTCTCGAACTTCAGAAAGACACAAACGAGTCTCCGAAAGGCAAAGCGACGGAAGGAGAAAAAGCACCGTGTACAGTGCCGCCCGATGGGGCACCGTCGATGAACCTTTAAAACCGCAGGTTACATACAACCGAAGGCAGATTCAAAAGACTAATCATAGGGAGGACTAACGACAACAAATTCATTCAAGTGCCGGAGTTGTGGACACACGCTCACGCGCTAGTGTGCTGAAGGACCGGTAATCGGCAAATCGCGCAGTTCTTCATCCCGCAGCTCATCGAAAGGCTCGGCACCAGCATGGTTGTGACTGAAGCAACCCCAGGCTACGAAGCGGGCGAACTCTACAAGCTAACATCAGGATGGCGAAAGCTGGCAGGTCACAAAATCTACAGCTTCAACGCATCGGACGCTGACCTCTCACCAGATCAGCCCGGTGATCGAGTAAGGCGCGCACCGGAGGAAACTAAAGCCCCAACTCGCTGAGAAACTAGCCGACCTCATTATCCTGAACGGCGAAGATCCAACTGAAGCCAGAGGTGAGCAAACCGATCGAAGCTGCAACTCGCGCTGTTCCGCTCACTGCATGCGGCAGCAGGACCTCCAGAATATGGTCACTTCGGAGCACTACGGTGGCTGCTCTGGTGACGGGACCGGACCGGCTGGCTAAGGTTCTGAAAAACAGCCCATCAAGTAGCGCAAATGGAATTCGAAGGGTGGATGCGGCTGAGCGGCGAAACGGAATTTCCGATACGGAGTCTTCTCCGGGCTCATTACAAAGCTGAATCCCTGGATGACAGACCAAATGGTGGCACTCACCGAGACGACAGACATCAGCCTGGAGGCGATGAAGAGGCCAGCTCTTCACCTTCTATCTGGCGGTGCCAAGTCGAAGAGCAGAGACAGCAAGCTGATTGAAAACCTGATGGTGAACTTCTTGCTCGACCACATCATGGAGACCGAAGCAGATGAAGTACCCGGTCGATGCTCCTCGATGAATTCACAAACTTCCGGAAAGATATCGGGCATCGGAGACACGCTCTCCATCATCCGAAAAACAAGATGAGGCTGATTCTCGGTTTCCAAAACTACTTCCAACTAGAGCAGGTGTACAGCAGAAAGGAGGCGCAAATAATCATCGACATGCCTGCCACGCAAGAATCTGCTTCAAGCAAAAGACATTCACGGAAGCTAGGGAACTGAGTGAAGCCATCAGGCGCACCACCATAGAGGGGAACTAGCATGAAGCGACAGCGGCAGAGTGCAAGAGTGATTCAGGGACGTGCACTGATAACCGGATGAACTCATCGGACTTAAAAATGGTGATCATCTTCGCTCCCGACACCAATCCGCTCAAGCTGCCGCTTCTTCCCCGACTGCATACGAACAAGCGCTCGCCTATGAGCCGCCTAGATCGCGAGAGACACAAAGTAAGCGAGTTTATCCGCGAACGCGGCCGCACCGATCAGAACAGGCGAAGAACCGGAAGAAGAACTGCCTCGAAGCAAAACGGAGAAGCAACAAATCGAAGAATCAAAGACGCACTGAGAACAACAATGGAAGACGTTCAAACAACAACAACAACAAGCATCAAACGCAAGATCCAAAACCGAGTCGGCAAGGCAATCCAGCAGACGATAACTCACCCGACTATTCCGACTAACACCACAACTCAATCACCTCTAACAAAGGAGACAAAACAATATGCAACCTGAGACATACACCTTAATGCACAGAATGTATTGTGCAGCATCCAGCAAAAGTGAACTGGAAATCGTGCTCAGACGATTCAGTGAAATATTCGAAGGCACCAGAAACAGTGCAAAGCGAGACGAACGATTCGACGCAGCATGGGCAATGTCCTGCATGGCTGGACTCTACGCAAGACTCTATGAACCCTACCTGGCAGAGCAGACATACCGAGAAGCAATCAAGCTCTTCGACAAAAACGGAATGGCAATGAACGCCGCCACCATCTGTGTCGCTCTCGGCAGGTTCTTCTGGGAGCAAGGAAGGATGGATGAAGCGGAGGCGATGCTAAAGCAAAACATCGTCTATCTCATCCGACACTGGGGGACCGGCAATCATCATGTGCTAGCAGCAGTGGAGGAGCTGATGCACTTTCAACGAACCGGCGAAATAATCGAGGCGTTCAGGCACCACTGGTGTAAAGCCTGCAACGTTGATGACTACAACGTCGGATTCGACTTCGAAGATACAGACAAGGCAGAAAAATAATGGGACCAGGAATAACACTCGGCGTTTTCGTTTTCCTGCTAACAGGTTCATTCCTGGGGCAGTTAGTGCTTCACAACAATGAAGCGGGTTTTCTTCCCGGGCTGATGGCAGGAGTATGGGCCGCGTGGCCGTTTCTCCACCAGGCTCGCGTCCAAAGATACAACTTCTTACATCCGGTACCCCGAGAATACAAGGTACCCGTCAAACAAGCATTCGCCAAAGTCAGAGACTTACTGGCAGACACCTCTTATAACTTCGGTGACAAGTGGCACATCGCAAGTGCCGATACAACAAGCGGAAGAATAACCGCTGACCTGAGATTCACCGATGAACAGACTCACTACGACATGGACTCCCGAGGTCAGATACACACAAGAAAAGAGAGGCTACAGAGATATCTAGCGCTGGAGGTATCGATTCGTGATACCGGCAGAGATACCGCTCTCGTGCGCATGAACTTCGCACCCAAGGTGGAAGGTGCTCAGTTCCAAGCCTGCGACTCCATCGTCACTGGACTCCTCGACTCAATCGAGAATCTCATCGGACCCGGCGTCCAAGTTGGCGACCCGGCTGATACCCGACTACCGGCACCACCATGGTGGCTAATCTCCCTAAGCGCCCTCACCTTATTCGCTCTACTGAGCGATATTCAAAAGGCAATATTCCAATGAATGAACTACACAAGGCATATCAGGCACTCGGGCTTGAGCCCGGTGCCTTGTTCGAAACAATCAAACGTCGATATCGCAGACTCGCGCTGGTATGGCACCCTGACCGCATGACCAACGCAGAAGCAAAACGAGAGGCAGAGGAAGAACTAAAGAAAATCAACAACATGTTTGAGAAACTCAAAAAGCATTTTGAGAGCGAACACACTTCGGGACCGGGCTGCCGCTGCAAACCAGCGGCGGCCGGGCCACCGCCCAACAACCCACACAACGCCGGCGGAGGGCAAAAGGCAAACACAAAGTCAGGACCGACAGAAGCAGAGAAGAAACGCCGGAGGAAGAGGCATGCGAAAACGAACCGCAGGAGCAGGAACGACAAACGGCAGAAGCGGAGAGCGGCTCGACGAGCCGCCAGAAGCTGCCCAAAGCCCAGGAGAAACACAAGGCGGCAGAAGACGCGATCAAAAGCGAGTCCTCTCGAAAGGAGGAAGTGCTTCGGTGAAGTGCGCAGCCGCCATTGGACTCACTTTCATCGGGCTGATCGCCTACAGCTGGATCGGATGCGCTGCACGAGACGTTGTCCACTGGACCGGCAAACAATGGGATGAGTTCCAATCGCAATTCAAGCCAAAGGAACAAATCCGGTATCACCCTCGTATCAGCCACCTGAGCAATCAACTCAACCGTACATCCCTCCGCTGGGCGATTTCCGGGTGGTAATCCAACCATCCTGGCAGCAATTTCATGACGAGCTGGAGCAAAGGCACAAAGCCGACCAACGTTCCTCCGATGAATCACCATTCGGGCCGCCTCAGCCGCCACCAATGAATTGACCATAGAAAGGCAAACGCCCGGCAGTCTCAGCCGGGCGTTTCTATTTCTGCGCAAAATGTTCATCAGATCACGGATCGCCGATGCCTTCCAGCTTGTAATGAGGACACCTTTTGTCGAAAACATGCTCCAGCCAGGAGTGATCAGTCAGGAGCGACTTGACGCCGGGACCCCTTGCGCCCGCTATTACGGCAGCCGCCGCAGAAGGGGTGCGCCGAAACTTTGACGATCTGAAACGACGCGGCGAGCGTATCGGCGCTTCCCTGGCTGCCCGGCGACAAGCCTAGCGGACGCAAGCCCAGCGTCAAGTCAACTTTGCTCGCTGGATTCTACTGATGACGCCTCTTTTTGCGCCTTCGCGGCAGCCTCAAACCAGGCTTCCTGGGCCTTTTGCCTGGCTTCCAATTGAGCTTGCCTGTTTGTCCTTATGTAGGCCCTCATCGTAGTTCGTTCATCGGTATGCGCAAGCGTCTGCTTGACGATGGCGACGCTGGCGCCAGTATTCGCCATTGCCGATGCTAGACTGCGCCTCAGATCGTGAATCCACACATCATCCAGTTTGAGCTGTTTCCGAAGCGTTTCCCACGCATTACCAGGGTCTTGAATGTGTCCGCTTGCGCTCTTATCGCTGGGAAAAACAAAATCCGTCAGCTTACCCGCATTCTCAAGCAATTTCTTTCTCTGCGTCAGAATATCGACTTCCGCCGGCCCGAGCAGGATTTCCTGCGTTTTCCGCCCCTTCATTTTCGCCGCAGGAATGATCCACACCCACGAGCGTTCGTCGATTTCCGACCATTGCATGCTCAGCATTACTGCCTTGCGTACACCAGTGAGCAGCCAGAGCATGATCATGTCGGCTAGCGTGCGCTCCTGACAGTGTTTCAGAGGAACGTCACTTATCGCCTGAATCAACTTCCCAGCCTCATCGTCAGAGAGCACGCGGTCTCGCTGGTTTTCATGGAAGAGGGAAACACCGGCAAAAGGATTATCTGTGCGCTCAATGAAGCGCGTCTTGATGCCGAAGTAGAACATCGCTCTGCCAAGTTGCATCGCTCTGTTTGCACTGCCAGGTGTCTTCTCCATCTGCTTATGCAGCCGCGATGCATCGTCGTGTGAAAACTCTGCCGCCTTTTTCTTACCAAGGTTGCGCTTGCCAAACCAGCGATTGAAGTTGTTCACGTTGTCCTCGACTCGCTTCCCTCTCTTCTCTAGATGCTGGATTTTGTAATGCTCGAACAACTCTTCCAAAGTCGTTGTAACCTGCGCAGCCTTTACTTGCTCGAAAACGTTTTCGCCTCTATTCCGGCGAGCTGTCAACTCGGCCGCCCTGGTCTGAGCCTCAATCATCGATCTACGAGCGAGAGTATCGGGCAGCGAATCATCAAACTTGCAGTCTAGGTCTAGCGTTTTCCAGTTGCCATTTTCCTTGCACCGGAAGCAGAAGGCTTTAGTCCCGCCTCGCGCCACGGATACATATAGATGAACGTTCGGAAGCACCGCCACAGGCCACTGCTTCATGTGAGTAGGGCAAGTCAAGGAGCGGATGAACTTGGCTGTGAACGTTTTTCCAGTTGTCTCGTTCTTGGTCATTCTTGCCTTACCCTCGCCTTACCCTACGATTTTGCCTTACCCTAAATGACCTTTGGGTTTCGGTACCAACAACAGGCTGTCATTTTCCGGGAGGAAACGCCTTACCCTTTGCCTTACCCAAATTAAGTATAAATCGAAAAATTTGAGTGCGCTAGAATTACAATGAAATCGTCACAAAGCCTGACAGCCACAAGGATAGCGAGAATTTAGAAAACTTAGAAAAAAACCGGAAAAAAGCGGGTAACCTTTAGACTCATAACCCAAAGGTCGACAGTTCAAATCTGTCCCCCGCAACCAATTAAAAGCATAGTAAAGCCGCCAGTTTCGAGAGATCTGGCGGTTTTTTATTGGGGTAGGGCAAAATTGCTTGCCTAACCCATTGCCTAACCCAAACGCGATCAGAATAGTTGAGCGTCGGGAATGACGATCAATGTGTTTCGTGTATCGCGTCGTCTATCGCCCGGATACCAACGAAAACCGCTCGCCACCATATGCGGTATCAGATTCGGAGATTTTGGTGGCATGTGAGAGTTTTACGCACGCACGGGCAGCCTTTGGGTTGAATCCGACCGGACAAATGTGCAAGATCTTTGTATGTTTATCCGGTAACAATTAACCAGTGGTTGAAAATGACCGGACATACTGTTAAGATCTTTGTATGTATAGCCGGTCACAATTCACTAATGCTTGGTTTTTCGCACGACATCCGGTATTTACCACGGATGAGTTTGCCGCAGCCAATCAGCACACCAAGCGCGAGTCCAAGCATTCCTTGCTGGCATACAACCGCCGCTCTGGACGGCTCATCAACATAAGGAGAGGATTGTATGCGGTTGTGCCTGACGGTATGACTGCGGAGTCCTACATCGTCAATCCATATTTGGTTGCTGCCAAGGCAACAGCGGATGCTGTAATCGCGTATCACAGCGCATTATCGTTTCAGGGCTATGCGTACAGCCAGTTCAATACGGTCACATATTTGACAGCCCAAAAGGAAACGCAAAAGTTTGACTTTCAGGGAAGCGAGTACGTCGGTGTGACTCAACCGCGAGCGTTGCTCAGAAAGCGGACGAGTGATTTCGGCATAGAGGAAGCAGACCAAATGGGCATGAGTGTCCGCGTCACGTCGGTTGAACGGACGCTGGTCGATTGCTTTGATCGTTTGGACTTGGCTGGTGGAATCGAAGAAGTTTGGCGGTCGTTGCAATTGGTACCGCAGCTCCGCATGCGCGAGATAAATGAGTACGCGCGACTGCTAGGCAACAGCATCACAACCGCGAAAGTGGGTGTGTTTCTACAGTTCAACAAAGATCATTTCCGCGTCAAGGACGATGATCTTGAATTACTTCGTAAGCGCAGGCCGGCGAACAAATCGTACATGGTGCCAGGAGACCGGGGGGGCAAGCTGATTTCCGATTGGAATCTGGTTGTTCCGCGATACGTTGTCGACAAAGGTTGGGAGGAGCCGATGTGAAACTCTCCAGCCAAAAACTTATGGAGGTTGGTGCAGAGACCGGCTTTAAGCCTGATGCTCTCGAAAAGGTTGTGCGCCTCCTTGATCTGCTGAACCATATTTTCGAAAGTGACTACCTAAAAACAAGGCTCGTTCTGAAGGGCGGAACTGCACTAAATCTGTTCATCTTTGACGTTCCTCGTCTATCGGTGGACATTGACTTAAATTACATCGGTGCAGTTGATGTTGAAAAAATGCAGGCAGAACGGCCGGTTGTCGAAGCAGAATTGCTCGCTATCTGTCGCCGTTGCGATCTAAGCATCAGTGAAATCCCATCCGACGATCATGCTGGCGGAAAATGGAGGCTCGCTTATCAAACGGCGTTCGGAGGCACCTCTAGTTTAGAACTCGATCTGAATTTCATGCATCGGGTCGTGTTCCAAGGCGTCAGTGCTCTTGATTCACGCACACTTGGCTCATATCAAGCGCGCCAAATTCCGGTGCTTGATACTACTGAACTGGCAGCAGGCAAAATTTCTGCACTTTTGACACGAAGAGCAAGCCGTGATCTGTTCGACACATCGCGCCTACATGCTTATGTCAATCCACAGGACGAGCAATTTCGGCTGATTCATGTTCTCTATGGTGCCATGAATCCGCGCGCCGACTGGCGAAACGTCGGAGTGGAAAACATAGCTGGCGATCTAAAAGATTTGAAGAGGCAGCTAATTCCTGTGCTGCGTGTTCGCGATTTAGCAGCCAAGAAAGATGACGAGCAAATGCTGTCAAATATGATCGATGATTGCAAGAAGTTTGTGGCGCCGCTTTTCCCTTTAACCGCAACAGAGCGCGAGTTCATAGCGACTCTTCGCGATAAGGGCTCAATTGCGGCGAAATTGCTAACGGACAATCAGGACCTGATTGAAAAAATCAGCAAGCATCCAGGTCTTCTACGACGGGCTGCTGGAGCCCGACAGAAACAATGACCGGCGTCGACAAAGCAACGATTCGGCGGTTGCTTTTCGTGAGAGGAATCCGTGCTCTTGCGGATGGCTATGTGAGTTTGCTGCTACCGATCTACTTACTGTCGCTCGGGATGACACCATTCGAGGTTGGCGCAATTGCTACCGCAACGTTAGTTGGGTCGGGCGTGCTAACAGTCCTTGTCGGGTTGTATGCCTGGAGATTTGATTATCGCTTTCTGCTGATTGCTGCCTCAGCGGTGATGTTGGGAACTGGGCTTGGGTTCGCTTTCTTGCACGACTTCTGGCCGCTCGTTCTGATCGCAGTTGTCGGCACCTTGAATCCATCGAATGGTGACGTGAGTGTATTTCTACCGCTGGAGCATGCGGTACTGTCGATTAATTCAACCGACGAAGAACGTACTCATACATTTGCTCATTACAGTCTAGTTGGAGCACTGTTAGCTGCAGTTGGCGCCTACGCAGCCGCTG
Organism: Candidatus Obscuribacterales bacterium; assembly: GCA_046328035.1. GTDB lineage: Bacteria > Cyanobacteriota > Vampirovibrionia > Obscuribacterales > Obscuribacteraceae > JBGASG01. The sequence goes on from JAXLXI010000006.1 coordinate 30,329, forward strand.
TCCCGGATCTGCTCGTGACTAATTTTCACATCACTGCGCACGTGGCTTTGCAAGCTATGTTCCTGCTTTATGCAGTCTTCGGTTTGGTTTCGGCCACTGTTTATTCGACCTTGCCGGAAGAGCGAGAAGGTACGCACAAAAGTCCAGCGCCACTGAAACAGGCACGGCAAGCTGTGTTCAGATTAGCGGCGTTGTTTTGCATCGACTCCTTTGGTGGCGGCTTCGTTGTTCAGTCGATGTTGGCGCTATGGATGTTTCAGAAGTTCCAACTTTCTACCGCCGTGGCTGGTGGCATCTTTTTCTGGACAGGATTGTTCTCTGCGTTTTCTTATCTGGTTGCAGTTCGGATTGCGAAAAAGATTGGCTTGGTCAACACGATGGTTTTTACTCACTTGCCGTCGAGCCTGTGTCTTGTAGCAATGCCGTTAGCTCCCGATCTTGGCTCGGTAATTGCGCTCCTTCTCATTCGCGGTGCGCTGTCGCAAATGGACGTGCCTACTCGCAGTTCATACGTAATGGCGATTGTGCCACCTGCGGAGCGTGCCGCCGCCGCGGCGATGACATCCGTACCCAGAAGCCTCGCTGCGTCAGCCGGGCCTCTTATTGCTGGGTACTTATTGAGCAAGTCAAGTTTCGGCTGGCCGCTAATAGTTGCTGGCGTACTGAAGATTATTTATGATCTTCTGCTGCTTGCCATGTTTCGCGCAGTTAAACCACCAGAGGAAGCACCATCAGAAGTCGGTGGCTAAGCTGATTTCGTTTGATGTTGGCACCATTTGTATAGCGCGTCGTATAACGGCGTCTCAAGTTCAAGTTTCTTGTGATCTTCGTTGCCGAGCATCAGAGCAAAGCCATGTGCGATTGCCTTAAGACCGGCACCTTCGGCCGCCGTTCCCAAATCCTCGTTAACGTCGGCGGCGTGCACGATTTTCGCAAGCAGGTTCAGAGCGGGATCAGAAGTGAGATTGTGCTTCAGGATGATACTTTCAAACGAGCAACGTCCGTCGACGTGCCCTAACTCGACGCCAGGTACATCAAATGGAATTGCATTTTCATTCTCGGCCGTTGATTGAACTTCGTCACCTTTGACGAAAAGGAACTCTGCGTCCTTGTCGATGAAGCGCTTAATCAGCCAAGGGCAGGCAACGCGATCAACGTGCGCGTTTTGTCTCGTAACCCATTTCATAAGTTGTGCTCTAGTATGGGGATAAACATGATGCGCCTCCCAACGAGCGGAAGGCGCATCAATAAAGAAACGGTCTAGTCGACTTTTATAGCGACGTTCGCCTTCAACTGTTTTTGTCCTGGCGGTGTGAAGTCGATAGCAACGCGATACCGTCCGTGGTGCGGTAGGTCTGCGTTCGCCGTGAATGCGTTACCAGACGAAGTCAGTGCGGACTCGGCAACCTGCTTTTTGCCTTCCATTACTTTCAACGATCCAGCACCGGATGTCACCGGTTTCAGCGATGGATCTTTGATGTACACGGTGAAAGCCATCTTTTCCGTGTGCGGCTTCTTCTCGTTTTCGCGTTCTTCCTTCTCTTCTCCTTGCTCCTTGGAGACAACTTCGAACGTGTATTCGCGAACTTCGGTGAATGCGCCGCCATGTTCGCGTTTCCCGTGTGAGAGTGCAGGCAAGGCGGAAATTCCGACTACGCCTGCTGTAGCAACCAGAGCAATCATTGTCTTTGTATTCATAAATCCTCCTGACTGATGAACATTGATCTTTTTCGATAAGCAATCATTTCGATTGCTGGGTATCCAGAGCTGCTTTGACACCTTGCGCGAGCTTCTCACTGGGACCAAATCCCCAGTAGTGAAGGAAAATGATGCGTGGGTTTTCGCCGGTCATGTGGTTATGTATCGCGACAATCTTGATGTTGGCTTTCCGCAGCGCTTTGAGAACTGCTTGAACTTCGGATTCGAGCATCGCGAAATCGCCGTCAACAACTGCTTGGTTGTCGTTGCCTGCGAACGCGGCCCACGTATTCACGCCCATCGCTTTGCCGACTTCCATGCCGGACATGGTCGTCGTGCGACCAATGGTTGCCTTATAGACACCGTCTGTGAGCTTCCCCTTAGCGCCAAGAATGGAATCGATCTTGGCGGTGTCTAGCTTTCCCTTAGCTGGTTCAATGGACGCAGTTTGAACGGCCTCTTTTTTCGTGGCCGTTTCTTTCAGCTTGGCGAAGACCTTACCGACTGCGCTGGCGAGCTTGGTTTCGTCTCCCATGCCGCTAATGTGCATGAACATAATCCTGGGAGAATCCCAGAAGAAGTGATTGTGCAGAGCCGTAACGTCGAGCCCATTTGCGAGGGCAGTATCCATGACCGGCGCGACTTGATCTTCAGTCATCACAATATCGCCCATAGCCATCGTATGGCTGCCGGACTTTTGGAAGGAGGTCCACGCAGTAAGACCCAGTGGCGGTGTCATCTTTACACCAGCGACAATGGGATGAAGATCTTTTCGCGGATAGGAAACCTGGAATACACCACTGTCTTGCATGGTGCCTTTCAATCCGGTTTCCTTTTCGACGAGTGCAGTATCCACACCCGGTGCTGAGGCCACACTGCTTATTGCGCAAGCAATGCTCAAACCGGTTGCCAGTAGTAACGCTTTCATTTCGTCTCCTTAAGTACAGGAAATCAGTAGGAGCATGAATCCCTAAAGGTGAACAGAATCCAAGCAGGCTGCCATGCCTGCCAAGAGAATAGGATCACCTGTAACGCCCAATTCGCTCAGTGTAACATTCGTTGCTCGCCGTAGCAACGGTTGTTACACTTATACGTAACTGTCGAGGTAAAGGCGTGAGCTGGCTCGTTTTCACTTACTCTCTTCCGTCAAGCGCACGGTCGAGTCCCCGCGTAACCATATGGCGAAGGCTAAATCGTCTAGGCGCAATATCGCCGCGCGGCGGTGTGCACATACTGCCGGATCGCGAAGACTGCATGGAATCGTTTCAGTGGCTGACCAAGGAGGTTCAGCAGCAAAAGGGCGACTGCCTATTCATGAGAGTGGAGGCATTCGAAGGACTAACCGATCAAGATCTCATCGCACTTTTTCAAGAAAAGAGCGACAAGGAATATTCCGAGCTTGAAGAGTCTCTTGCCGAGCTGGAGAAGAAACGAAAGTCACCGGAGGATTCGGATGAAGCAGCGAGACTGCATGTCGAAATCGAGAAACTGCGTAAAAGGCATTCTGAAATGTCGCGCACTGATTTTTTCGATGCTCCTGGCGGCGCCCGCATAGCCTCACGTCTTGCACGCCTTGAGAGGATGCTCGGCTCAACTGCAGTTCAACCAGAAGTTGCGCGCGTATCAATTGATGATTTTCAAAACAAAGTTTGGGTCACACGACCTAGACCGCATGTTGATCGTCTGGGCTGTGCGTGGCTTATCCGCAGGTTCATAGACGAAGACGCAAAGATCAAATATTCGAATAAACCGACTAAGCAGGAGGTCGCCTTCGATATGAAAGAAGGCGGAACGTTCGGCCATGTTGGTAATTTGTGCACATTCGAAACGATGATGCTTGCGTTTGATCTATCAGAACCTGGGCTGCAAACGGTTGCCGAGATTGTCCACGAAATTGATCTTCGTGACTCGCGATACCTACACCCGGAAACTGCAGGTGTCGATTCGATTTTGAAGGGGTGGCTCCTCAAAGATTTTTCAGACGAGCAGCTTGAGTCACATGGACTAGCGCTCTTCGATGGGTTGCACGCTGACATCCTGAGGAAGGAAAAAGCCGGTGGAGGAGAGAAGAGCAAAGAATGATGCGTCGCGAACGGCAATGCATACATGCTCCGGGAATCGGCTCACTAAGCCGGTTGACGTTTGCGGTCATTGCCGTTCTCTTCATTCTTATCGAATCACGATCTGTCCTTGCGCAAGAACTGCGCAGTCCGATCACCACTGAGGCAGCGGCTTCAGCGCCACTGATAAAACTGACTCTTGTGCAAACTATCGATCTTGCCAAATCCAACTATCCGGAAATTAAAGCTTCTATTTTTCATCAACAGGCAGCAGAAGCCGGTATTCAGAAGGCGCGCACGGCCTATTTGCCGAAGGGAAGCATGTTGATTCAGGAATTGCGCGCCACATCCAACAACATAACTGGACCGTTATTTCCACAGATGACGATTCCACAGATTAGTGGTGCGGTTAAAGGCGGTAACGATCTAACAGGTGGTTGGCTCAGTGGCGCCGGGATGATTACTTCTTGGGAGCCCTTCGATTTTGGTTTGCGAAAGGCTCAAGTCAACTTGGCCAGATCCCAAACACAACAGGCGTCCGCTCAACTTGTCGTGACGGAACTGGATGTAGAAACTGCTGCGGCAGATTCGTTCTTGCGGGTTTTGCATGCCCAGCAAGCCCTCAAAGCAGCTCAGGCAAAACTCGAACGATTGAAAACTTTCGCCGAAACAGTACACGTTCTTGCGCAAAAGGAACTAAAAGCTGCAACCGATGAATATCTTGCAGAGGCGGAAGTAGCGAGGGCGAGAGACGAAGTTACTGAATCTGAACAAGCTTTGGATCTTGCCACCATAGCTCTTTCGAAATCTATTGGTATGGCGAACGCGCCATTAGTCCTTGATGGCGAAGTGCTGTTGGACGATGTGCAAACATTCACTCCGACCTTCGGCGATCCTTTCAATCACCCCGTCGTTTTGGCTCAGCAAGCAGCAGTGAATGTTGCATCCGCTCGTCGGCGAGTGATTGCAAAAACATATTATCCGCAGTTCAATCTTCTTGGTGCATTGTATGGACGCGGAAGTGGCTTCAACACTGATGTCTCGATCAATCAGGCGCGTGGATACTATCCAACAAAATTCAACTACGCTGTGGGACTCAGCATCACATTTCCCTTTCTGGACATCTTTCAACTTCGCGCTGAACAGAAGATAGCAACAAAGCAAGAATCAGAAGAACGGGCGCGATTAGATCTCGCTGTTTTGAACATCAAATCTCAGGACGCCGAGGCCGAAGCCCTGCTGAGAGCTGCGAAGAAGATTGCTGCAAACGCGCCAGTCAAAGTAAAGGCCGCAACCGAGGCCGCGCGCAGCACTGAGATTCGTTATCGCTATGGACTCGCGAGTGTCAACGATGTGGCATTGAACGAACAACTCTTGAGGCAATCGCAAGTGGATTACGCAACCGCACAATTGCGGGTATGGCGGGCATTATTAGCCGTTGCTGCTGCAAATGGCGATCTTCAACCATTCAGACTTCTAGTTACCCAAGCTGGATCGCGGAGGCAATAGCATGTCAATTACGGATCGCGCCATGGAACGACCAATCACTGTAATTTGTGCAGTGGTAGCGGTTGCTCTGTGCGCGGTTCTCGCGCTGACACGGATGAAGATTGACATTTTTCCCAATCTGAACTTGCCAGTCATCTATGTGGCGCAACCCTATGGTGGAATGTCTCCAACCCAGATGGAAGGGTTTCTCGTCAATTACTACGAATATCACTTTCTGTACATTACCGGCATTGAACATGTCGAATCCAAATCGATCCAAAATGTCGGGTTGATCAAATTGTATTTCCATCCTGGCACGGACATGAGCCAGGCACTCGCGCAAACGATTTCTTACGTTGAACGATCAAGAGCATTCATGCCGCCGGGCACGGTTGCACCGTTCGTTGTTCGATTTGATGCGGGTAGCGTTCCCGTGGGTTATCTGGTCTTTTCGAGTGATTCAAGAAGCCTCGGCGAAATTCAGGACTTAGCGCTTTTCCGCGTGCGTCCAGTATTTGCAACTTTGCCCGGTGTTTCTTCTCCGCCACCCTTTGGTGGCAACCAGCGCACAATCGTTATTCGCGTCAAGCCAGATATGTTGCGCTCGCATCACATGTCTGTTGATGAGGTCATTCAAGCCGTCTCCAATGGAAATACGATAATCCCCGCTGGCAATGTACGCACCGGCGATCTGAATAGGCTCTCGCCGATTAATTCGGTGGTGACAGATCCGCAAGAACTCCTCAACTTGCCGATCAGAAAAGGGACGGGTCCGACCGTATTCTTGAACGACATTGCGACCGTTGAAGATAGTACTGATGTTTTGGCTGGATATGCACTAGTCAATGGCCACAGAACGGTCTATATCCCGGTAACGAAACGAGCGGACGCATCAACGTTGGACGTTGTCGCCCGGGTCAAGCGTGAGTTGCCTAAATTTCAAGCTCTTGTGCCAGAAGATATCAAGGTCAATTTTGAATTCGATCAATCAACTTACGTCAAGAATGCGATTGGTGGACTCGCACTAGAAGCTGCATTGGGTGCGCTTCTGACAGGCTTGATGATCTTTTTATTCCTGCGGGATTTTAGAAGCGCGTTGATTGTAGTGACTACAATCCCTTCCGCATTGTTGGCAGCAATCGTCGGTCTTTGGTTTACAGGCGAAACCATCAACATCATGACACTGGGCGGACTGGCGCTTGCAGTAGGCATTCTCGTCGATGAAGCGACTGTATCAATCGAGAACATCCACGCACATCTTGAACGCGGGCAACCCCTTTCATTGGCGATCTGGCAAGCGAGTCGTGAAACGCTGATCCCTCGGCTTCTGGCAATGCTTTCCGTGATCGCCGTGTTCGCCCCTTCGTTTTTCATGGTTGGTGTCTCGCGCGCCCTGTTCGCGCCGTTGTCACTGGCGGTGGGTTTTTCAATGCTCGCCTCGTATATCTTGTCGAGCACGCTTGTACCTGTTCTTTGCTCCTGGTTCTTACGCAACGCCACCGCCACTACAGAGCACGCCGTCTTGCAAAAGATCACGAAGCGGTACGAGCACATATTGGAAAACTCGCTTCGTTCGCCGTCTCTAGTTCTGGCACTCTGCGCCGGGATAATTCTCGTCGGTAGCGTGTTGATTTATCCACTTCTCGGAAGGGAATTGTTTCCGCGCGTTGACGCAGGTCAGCTACAGGTTCGGTTGCGCGCGCCTACTGGTGAAAGAGTTGAGCGCACGGAAGACATTACTCTTCGCGCCCTCGATATTATTGGCGAAGAGGCTGGTAGGAACAACGTCGCCATTACTCTTTCGTATGTTGGTACCCAACCGCCAACTTATCCGATTAACACGATTTTTCTGTGGACAAGCGGTCCGCAAGAGGCCGTGATCCGCGCAGCTTTGAGAAAAGGGTCCGGTATTCATATCGCGAACTTTCGCGAGCGGCTGCGGCAGCGGTTCGCTAAGGAATTACCAACGGTAGCAATTACATTTGAAGCTGGCGACATTGTCAGCCAGATCATGAATTTCGGCTCGCCGACGCCGATTGAAGTAGCTGTCAGCGGTCCCAAATTTGCAGAAGACAAGGCTTACGCTGCGAAAGTGTTGACTGCGATGCAGGCATTGCCACATCTTCGAGATGTGCAGTATGGACAACCGCAGGATTATCCAACTGTGGACATCAACGTAGATCGGCGCCGTGCAGGACAGCTTGGTGTGACAGTCGCAGACGTTGGCCGTTCTGTGTTGGGAGCAACATCATCGAGCCGCTTCCTTGTTCCAAATTATTGGGCTGATCAAAAAACGGGTGTTGGCTATCAAGTTCAAGTGGAAGTGCCGCAGTCCCTGATGAACTCAGCAGACGCTGTGAAACATATTCCCGCCATGACTAACGGCGCATTGCACCCGCTCGTTTCAGACGTCGCATCCGTGAAGTTTGGAACCGCTCCAGGAGAAATGGATCGATACAACATGCAGCGGATGGTGACAATTACGGCAAATGTAGAAGGCGAAGACCTCGGGCGAGCGGCGCAAGCCGTGCAAGCGGCAATAGCAAAGGTTGGTGCGCCCCCGCGTGGGGTTAGCGTAAATATTCGCGGCCAGATACCGGCGATGAACGATACTTTCTTTGCTTTACAAACTGGTTTGCTCGTAGCTATCCTCGTGATCTTGATCTTACTCACGGCTAATTTCCAATCGGTCCGTCTCGCGGCGCTCGTGATTTGCACAGTGCCGGCCGTATTGGCCGGGGTCATGTTCATGCTGCTATTGACCGGCACGAGCTTGAATGTTCAGTCGTTCATCGGTGCGATCATGGCGGTTGGTGTCGGTGTCGCCAACTCCATCCTGCTCGTCACGTTTGCTGAAAGCAGCAGAATCGCTGGTGCAACATCGCAAGATGCAGCCCGCGTCGGTGCCACCACGAGGTTGCGGCCAATCTTGATGACCACATCTGCCATGGTGGCAGGAATGATTCCAATGGCGTTGGGCTTTGGTGAGGGTGGCGATCAGTCTGCACCACTGGGACGCGCTGTCATTGGCGGATTGCTTACTTCTACGACGTTTGTGTTGCTGGCGTTGCCGCTCATATTTTCGGTGGTTCAGCGAAAGGCTGGAGTCAAGTCATCTTCGGTGCATCCGCGGCATCTATTGCCACCGGATGCAGTTGTTGAACAGGAGCTGTCATGAAACGATCTCGCATATTTGCATTCTCACTCATTGCTGGTGTTGTGCTTCATGGCTGCAGTCAACAAACAGAGAACCTTTCATCGTCAACGACCGCTAAGAATGAAGGACCACGAACAGTAGTTGTTACTAGAGTTTCTTCACAATTGCTTCAGCGCAATGAGAATCTACCTGGAGATTTGCTCGCGTACCGGGATGTCGCAATCTATCCAAAAATATCCGGCTTTGTGCAGTCGATAAATGTAGATAGAGGCTCCCTAGTGAGAACCGGGCAATTATTGATCCGCTTAACGGCTCCTGAGCTTTCTGCGCAGCGCGCGAGCGGACATCAGCAAGCATTGGCGGCATCGGATGAACAGAAGGAAGCCGAAGCGGAACTCGAAAGTGTCAACGAACAGCAACGTGAAGCCGAAGCGACTTTGAAAGCGGACCGCGATACATACGAAAGGCTCAAAGGAGCCTCATCGTATCCGGGAATAATTCCAAAGAACGACCTGGAAGTGGCTGAGCAGAAGGCTGCTGCCGATGATGCTAAAGTCAAGTACTACGAGAAGCAAAAGAAGGCGCTAAGAGCGAAAATTCGAGGCGCGATTAATAAGCACCGTTCCGCTGCTGAATCCGCGCAGTCATCCGCTGATATTGAGTCGTACTTGCGCCTGACCGCACCGTTCGATGGAATTGTCACTGAGCGAAATGTTCATGAAGGCAGCTTCGTCAATGCGCCCGGGGACGGAAAAGCACAACCGCTCCTCCGAATTCAGCAGCGCAACTTGTTGCGCCTCGTGGTGCCGGTGCCGGAAAGCGAAGTCGGAAATATTGCTCCAGGCATGTCCGTAGAATTCAAAGTCCCGGCTTTCGCAGGCGCCACATTTGCGGGTGTGATCAAAAGAGTTGGCGGCTCGCTGGACGCAAATACTCGCACGATGCCCGTGGAACTCGATGTGGTAAATACTTCCGGCAAGCTGGCGCCGGGCATGTATGCGGAAGTGAGTTGGCCTGTTCGACCAAGTCAGCCGTCATTGCTCGTTCCAAAGACGGCAGTAGTCAAAACAACCGAGAGAACCTTTGTCATTCGAATTCAAGACGGCGCGACTCAATGGGTTGACGTCAAAGTTGGTTCGTCCATCGGAGATCTCGTTGAGGTCTTTGGTGCGTTGGCAGACGGAGATCTCATCGCTGTGCGCGGAACGGACGAGTTGCGGCCTGCAAGGAAGGTGGCAGTCAAGCAAGCAGAAACTGCGCCAGCGAAACCACAATAGTCCATGCGGACTTAAGCAAAACGAGCGGCCCCGTGGGCCGCTCGCATGCATGGGTGTTTGACATTTACCGCACTGGCAGCCGTCCACCCAGTGCGGACTCGATAGTTGCGGAAAGTGAGCAGATGATTGAGTCGCACGCCGCGTAATTCACGCCTTCAACTGTTGGTCTGAAGTCCATTTGGATGGCTGTTGTTCCGCGTTCGGTCTGTTGCACGTGTATGTCGACTGCAAGGAATCGCTGCAGGCGCTCTCTTCGGGTGTGAATTTGTCCGCGCGCATCGCCTTCGAATCTTGTGAATTCGTCGATGAATCGCAAGTTGGCGGTGATTCTGCCAGTCTGTGTATCCGCCGTTACGACGTGCCATTTATCTCCGTAGTTATAAGAGATCTCCGCCAAGATATCGCGAATCTTGGCGAAAGCGATCTTCGCGGGAACCCTGTACTCTCGTGGTTCTGGATGAAGAAATTTTGCACGTTCTTCGCATGCGGATTTGAAGATCGGATAAGCGGCGAGTATACCGAGCACAAGTCCAGGTACCAATCCCGCACCTGCATCATGGGTTGCATCGCCGATGAGTGCTCCGGTTAGAAGGAACACGAATATTCCGACAATGATTGCTACGAGGGCCATACGTCATCTACCTCCGGTGAGTCTTGCTGTTGAAATTGATTGGTGTTGTCTTCGTTTGCGCGTTCTTGCGCAGCACGTTTATTGAAGTTCCGCTTCTTTTCGCTGCGGTTGCGCTCACGGCTCCGGTTCTTTCCTTCGGGGTTGCTTTGTTCCTTGGGTTGATTGGTTTCCGGTTGTTCGGTTCGACCGCGTTTTCGAATCGATTCTGAAATTTCGTGCGGCGGTCGTTCCGGCGGTGGATATGCAAGCGCATAGTGATAGGCTGTCGGCGATGTGAGTGGGATTTTGAGCGGCCAGGTGTCATTGGTGAAAGCGATAACCTCGCCGCTCAGATTGATTAGTTCATCCGGCGTTGCAAGCGATCTTCCTTGTACGAATTCTTGGACTCGTCCGGTATCGCTAACGGTGACTTCTTCGATTGTGGTTCTTCCGAGCGCTTCGCTTAGTGCGCGGGCTTCACGGAAGTTTTTCTGTCGGAAGTAGATTTGCGTTGCCGGTTGGTCGAAAATGATTTGGGCCTCCTTTTGTGAATACACTCGTTCGAGTTGGAAATAATTTTGGAATCCGAGCACGAGACTTAGCTTGGCTTTTCTGACGATTGATAGAACATTCGCAATGTTTGCGATCTTTCCGAAGTTTGTGAATTCATCGAGAAAGAGCGACGTTGGATATTTCATTGTCGACTTGCTATCGAGGAGATAGTCGAGCAGGAAGTTCACCAGCAGTGAGCCGATTAGCTTGCTATCCCGGGAACGGCTTGGCACGGCGATGTAGAAGGTGAAGAGTTGCTTCTTCAGTGCGTCGAAATCTACGTCCGTTTTTTCGGTTAAGGCCACAAATTGATCCGTTATCCATGGATTCAACTTCGTCATTAGCCCCGATAAGACCCCGAATCGGAAGTTCTCGGAGGTTGACCCTAGCCAACCCTCAAACTCCATTTGGGCGAGCGCTGAGGGGCTTCTAGCGAGTTCCTGGCGGACCTTACTCACCCCCGATAACAGCAGCCATCTCAAGGCTCCGATATGTCCTCTTTCAGGATCGGTTGCCGCCGCATGTAGTATCAGGGAGACAAGCAGTTGTTTCTCTGACCTGTCCCATGTCGGATCGATTCGCGCTTCCTCGCCGCTGCTGTTCATGATGATTAGGTCAGCTAGCTTCTCGGCTTCTTTGGCTTTCTCCAGCTCTGGAGCCCATCTCACACGGTCTACAGGATTGATTCGCGTTGATGACATATCGGCAGGATTGAACGAATAGATCGTGTGACCCGCTTGTTTTCGCCATCCAGAAGTTAGTGTGTATAATTCGCCAGCTTCATAGCCCGGAGTGGCCTCGGTTACGATCATGTTGCTTCCGAGCCGTTCAATGAGATTCGGAATGAAGAACCCTCGCGACTTTCCAACACCTGTTCGACCGCAGACTATTGCGTGTGCATTTGTCACCAGTTCTGGTATCGAGATGAACTCGCCTTTCTGGGTCCTGCCGATGATTAATCGTGTTGCCTCCGGTTTCGCTGTTATGTATGCGGCTCGGCGTAGCTGCGATTCGTCACCCCAAGCGGCTCCTCCGTGCACCGTTGATTTGACCTTTGTCGACGAAACGTTGGTCGCTCGAATTGCATCCGCCTGAAGATTCGCGATTACTTGTTTGCACCTTTGCCGGCAATCTTCTTCCGTGCCACCTCCTTGTCGTTCTGTTATTTCGATTTCGACGCGCGAGCCACCGATGGCGTCAGACCATCTGAGCACAACTCGATACTCGTGCCTCCACCAATCCCGTCCTACCTTTTCATCGAGCCTTTCGACTGCGAGAATCTGATCGAGCTGCTTGCTCGCTCGTGACACCTGATAGCCGAGCCTGTCGAGCACATTCACTGCGAGGACAGGCAAATCCTTTGGCGCAGCATTTACTACGCCAACATCCTTTGCGGTAGTTTGCATTTGTACTTACTCCATGAAATCAAGATCGCGGTCGCGCTTTCTTTTCTCTATTTCGCGCTCCTTATGCGCATCTTTACGAGTGTTCTTGTTGTCTTCTATGGCATCATCAATCTGTTCGATGATTGCCTCGTCTGCTGCTTTAGCATCTGGATTTGCGCGTCCTCGCTGTTTGGCTTCGACATCGCGTTTAGCATCTTCGAGGTCGTCTCTGTTTTCTTTGAGGCGATCACGTTGATCGGTAAGAGGTATCCATCGCACGAGTTCTGCGGCAATTGCTGCTTCTGTCAGAAATAGGCTCATGATGGGATTTCGCATCATTTCTTGTTGAAGCGGGGAAACGTAGCGGTTTGCATTGGGCGAGTTGCGTGCTTCTTCGCGCGCAGTTGCCGATGCTTTTGCGCTGTTCAACTGGCGTTGAATTTCGCCTGAAAAGCGCGCTCGATCTTTGCTGTCGATCCAGCTCGCTAGCCGTTTGTAATCCTCCTTAGGTAGCCTCAGCGATTTGTCGGTGTTTTCCATAAGATGGCGGCGAAGTCCGGTTAGTCGTTCGTATCCATCATTCTTGGAAAAACGTTGGCCGAGATACTGGAAGGATTCTTTCTCATCTTGTACTTGACTCTTACTCCATTCACTATGCGGCTCAAGCTGTTCGCGTACTATTTTCTTGTGCAGCCAGGGAAGCTCTTCGCCGTTCCGAATTCGCTCTTGTCGATCCTTTTCGAATTGCTGTTGGCGCTCCCTCTTCTGCTCCTTGTGTTTTTGTTGTCGCTCGAATTCCGCTACTCGACAGTCTGTGTATTGAGTTCGCTCCAGGTACCTGTCACCGAACTCCTTCATCAGGTCGTAGTCTTTCTTGTCGAATCTAACGAATCTTCCGTCCTTGTCTTTCGGCATCACCACTACGTGTACGTGACGGTGATCGGTGTTGTTGTGGGTGACAGCAAACCATTCGAGATCCAGTCCCTTTTCCGAACCGAGCTGGTGCATAACCTCCCTAGTGAACTCTTTCGGATCGTTAGGGCTGACTTCCGGTGACAGTGTCAGCTTGTGGACTACCACGCCTTTGCCGTCATAATCCCGAACCTTTTGTCGCATTTCTTTGGCATCCACCGAATCCTCCATGTCGGTGAACATTTCTCGACCGCCTTGCTCCAAGTCCTTTCCGGGGCGGTGCTGGATGTACTTCATGTGTCCGAGAGCGGCGCCGATGGCTAACGTGCGCGCCAGCTTCAATTTGACTCCGCCACGTTGTTTGGCTTTCACCGAGATGTAGCTGTGGCGAACTATCATCATTGCCCGACTACCTTGTTCATTCTTTCTGCAATTGCTTTTTCATCGTCTTCAAGACGCTTTCGCATTTTGCCTTTGACGATGTTTGACGCGGCAACGAATCTCTCTTGCATCTTGTTCTCGACGTGGTTCTGCCAAGCCAGCTCGTATAGGGTGCCTGTTTGAGCGCCTTGCCGCGCGAGCATTCCGCAGATTCTGTCGGTCATGTTTTTGATGTTCTTGGATAATTCTGAATCTCGTCTGTCTCCTTTTAGTTTTTCGTAGTTCTCGATGTACCATCTGATCGCTTCTCTTGCGATTGATGATCTTGGTGATCGTTGTTCTCTGCTAATTGCTAACAACTTCTCAAAGTCATGGGGTGAGATATAGGTTTCGATTTTTGACATTCGCCTTTTGGTCATAGTTTCCTCCATGCGCGCTTAAGGCAGGGCGCGTGATTGATTTGGGTCTGGTGCATGGTGATTTGAGAGAAGCGAGCCCGTCGTGCATGGTGCTTGAGCCTCACGGGTGGTGGCATACAAGGAATTAACATACTCTCTTTATCTTGCCTTACCGTATGGTGAGACCATCGGTTCGGGCTCGCTTCGCTCGGTTATTCGTTGCGCGTCGCTGCCTGCTCCGCGCGGACGGTGTCATGATGGTTGATAATCATTGATACCGTTTCTGATACTGCGTTTGAATTGCATCCATCTTTCGTTCGATTGTTATCGATTGATATTGCGTGAGTTGATGATCATTGTGGAGATAGCTTGGATTGCCGAAACCACGAGATTGCAGATTGCACGAAATACCGTTACGAGTAGTGTGCACAGGAGCTGTAGCAATGTGCCAACAAATTGGGAAACGATGTCGAAAAGCGGCTTTACTACCATTCCTGGATTGCCACCAGCGATGCCGACGAGTAACATCAGCATGAATATGGGAAGAAGTATCTGTTCCATATTAGTTCTCCGATGATCTTGATTTAGGATCGGGCTTGTCCTGTTCAAAGTCTTGAAGATGTTGGAGGATGAAGGCGTCGAGATCGGCTTTTCTGTATCGGACTAAGCGGCCGATTTTGACAAAGGGCAGAGATCTACGGCCGGTGCATTTCCAGACCGCGAGGGTTTGCTCTGCTACTCCTAGATATGCAGCGGCTTCTCTACGCGTTAAGAGAATGGAGTCAGCTGTGCCCGCTCCATAAGGGGTGTGTTCGTTCTTTTTCATTGGTCTGATCCTTTAAGTGTTTGCACGAGTACGCCGCACATCGGATAACTTCGTGTGCGCGCGTCTTGTGAAAGAAGAGAAAACTTGTTGCAAAAACGCTCAAACCAACAAAATGATTTGAGCGCGAAATCGATATTTGATGTTGATGGTCCGACTAAGTCGCTGCAGCGCCATCAATTTCAGTGCACAATTCCATTGTAGCGTGCGGTTTCGATTTTCTGTCAATGGGGAATTTTGCCGGGACCGCAACTAGGGTAAAGGATAGATCGCCCGCCTCGGTTCTTTGGTGGGTACTACAGAAGTGGTGGCATGTCAGGCTAAAATCATGGCTGCTAGCAGTTTGTCCTTAAGCCAGTGCGATGACCAAGAAGAAAAAGACCATTATCGGTTTCAAGCAAGAACATCGATTCGTAGCGGAGTTGTATCGTTTCCTCGCACCATTCGTTGATGTGGAGGCAGGAGTATATTTAAGCCTTGATGGAATGGCTGCCCTACGCGGCGTTGAAGCGAAGATCTTCGAGGATTCAGATGTTCCAGATCTTTGGTTTACCCTGGTTGGAACGACCGACGATGAGCCGATTTTTTATTGGGATTGCGAATTCGTGCCGAGCCAGTAGCGATCGTATAGTTTCCACTCGGCGTCGTTTGTGGTGTACTCGGATATGGGGCGATGCCGGCGATTGATTCACGCTTGCATGCTGGACTGGCAAGCCCTTCCTTGACCCCCATGAGAGCGATGTTCAAAGTCTCGCTGTAGAAATGAACGAAGGAAAACTCTTCGTACGTCGGCACGCCGATTAGCACCCTACAGCGGGGATTGGCTTCGGCTGCGGCTTTGCTGAAGTTGATCACGGTCTCCCGCATGGTTCCGAGGTAGTTCTGCGGTAAGAATGCCACTGTATCGTATGCCATCACCGGCAGCTGATCTACCTCGGCCGCGACTTGCTTGATATAACTGGAACTCCAGAAAAAATGCGCATCGGCACCGAGGTTGCTGCCGGTGGGAATCTTTGCTCTGGTGGCGCGGAGAAGTTCGAGGTAGTGCTGATCGCCGTCGAAAGTCATCTCGAAATCCCATTGGATGCCGTCGAAGCCGACCCCTTTGGTCAATTGTTCAGCTGCTGCTACCATGCGCTCGCGAACGGCGGTTTTGCTCAAGTCGACTTCGCCGCCTGTATGAATGTTCACTGCGCCCACCCAGGCAATCACTTTGACGTTGGGACAGAGGCGATGGAGCGCATCAATCAGGTGTCGAGCGGCGTCTGTGGGTGGGAAACGTTGTTCGCCTGTGGCGGTGATGTCACGGCAGTGGAAATATGCGTAGCGGATCTGGTGCTCTTTGAGCAGACCCGCCATGGACTCGATGTCCTTCTCCGTGACCTTGCCGTGATACCACTTAGAACCCAGCCAGAGTCCGTTCTCGCCGATGTTGTAGTCGGTGGCGGGCGGATCAAGTTCGTGGGAGTATACATAGAAAATTGCTGCGGTTAGAACGACGAAGATGGCAGTCACCACCACCGCCGCGACAAAAAATTTACCAGCGGCGAACGGCTTTTTCAGAAGAGTTCCTCGGCCAGTGCGACAATTATGCCCGCCGGACCTCGCATGTAGCAGAGCCTGTACTTGTCCTCGTATTGAGGGAAAAAGGCGATAGTGTCTTGAAGGTCGTCGACGACGATGCTGACGTGGTCCAATCGTTTGATAGTCATGCCAGCAACAGTTGTTTGAGTGCGAGACTAGTTACCGTACGGCAGCTTCAAATCGTTGAAGAAAAGCACGCCCGAGTTCTTCAAGTACTTGAACTTCTTGTGGTCGAGCAAGTAGACGATGTAGAAGTCGCCGAGGTCGCCCTGGCACTTCAGTGAGTAGAAGCGGCGATTATCTCCGAGCGCTGCCAGCGCCTGGCTGAACTTGTCCACTACACCGACGACGTTGGTGGTGCTCAAGTACATTGTCTGACCGTCGGCTCTCTCGAAGCGCACGAGCAGCGGCTCGCCCTTGCCGCAGTTGCCTTTCCACTCCATGGGCACGAGCAGATTGGAGTTGCCGACCAGTCGGCTGAGCACCTTAACTACTTCGAGAAATTCGAAGTCTTTATATGGAGAGAGAAACAGCCCGTCTTCGAGCCAGCGTTGCCACCACCTCTGGGGATCGGTGGCGTAATAGTGGAGGAGCATGCCGCCCAGGCGTCGATTGTTACTGGCGCGTTCAACTTGCATGTAGGAGCGGGCAGCCTCGAGCACGGGACCGTGCAATTCTTTGGCCAGCTTGCAGCCTTTCAGTTCGGCTACGGCGACATGCAGTGGAATGTAGTCGGGGCGGGCTTCCATCGGCCGGCGCAATGCCAGTTGCGGCACGCCTGACTCACCGGTCAGCCGATTTACCTTGTCGAAGAGAGCCGTCATGCCCTGGCGCATCGTGCCGAGCAAGTTGTGATTGGGATCGTTCGATTCGATGATGCGCACGCTGGTTTTCCAGTGCGGCAGCGCTTCATCGTATTGTTCGAGAGCGGACAGGGTTTTGGCGAAGTAGTAGAAGATCTCCCCGACTTCGCGCGATTCCTGGACCTGGCTCTTTTTGATGTCGATCACGCAGGATTGCCAGTGCCTGGCGGCCTGCTCCATGTCCCCATCCATCATGGCGATTTTCGCCAGCTGATTCTGTGTTTGCCACATCGGCCAATGCCTCTACCAATGACAAGACTAGGTTCGGCGGCGTGCAATCGTCATGAAACAGGGGGGCGCCATGTCAGACGGGGGAGATGCGGAAACCGGAACGGCGTCACTATATGTGGTGACCGCCGTTTCTTCCAGTCATCCGTGCTAACCCGCACAGAATCTAATAAGAAAAGCCGCCGGCTAACGCGCCGACGGCTTAAAAATGGAGCGGGTAGCGGGAATCGAACCCGCGTGTGCAGCTTGGAAGGCTGCCGTTCTACCATTGAACTACACCCGCACGAGGGCAGTTGCTTCCTATTGATAGTACCACAGCCAAATTAGATTGGAATAACACCCTCTTGAAAACCGCTGTGGGACGGAGATTCGGGGACTTTTAATTAAAATTTCAGCAACTTGTGAAGATCCTTTGAGAATGATAAGTTACCCCTGTTAATGGTTCCTTTATATTCATGGGTGCAGTCTGACTGGTATCTCTTAGTAGGAATCCCCTCTTATGGCAACCTTCATTCAACTTCTCGCTCAGATGGCTGACGAAAGACAAATACAGGCACTGGGCACATCGGTCCCCAAGAAACTCGTCCCCCCGCACATCGAACAGCTCAAGGCTTATCAGCCGGGGCGTCCAGCCGATCAGCTGAAGAAGGACCTGGGCATCGAGCGCTTCGTCAGTCTGGCGTCGAATGAAAATCCCATGGGACCACCCGCCAGCGTTCAGGCTGCCATCACCAAGGCAATGACCGAGATGAATCGCTACCCCGACATGGGTGCCTTCGATTTGCGCGGACTGCTCGCCACCAAGTTTAGTGTCAAAATTGAAAACGTCGTGATCGGCAGCGGCTCTGAGAGCATCATGGCCAACATCATCCGCGCTTTCTTGCACGGCGATGATGAGGTCGTCACTTCCGAAGGCACGTTCATCGGCTTCTATGTGTTAGTCGGCTCGCAAGGCGTGCGCTTGAAGAAAGTGCCGCTCAAGAACTATCACTTCGACCTGGACGGCATCGCTAACGCGATTACTGAAAAGACAAAACTGGTTTATCTGTGCAACCCGAACAACCCGACGGGCACAACTTTCTCGCGCGCTCAGTTCGAGAATTTCATGAAGAAGATACCTGAACACGTTCTGGTTCTTCTCGACGAAGCCTACTTCGAATTCACAGCGGACGATGAAGATTTCCCGGATTCGATGGCTTACCGCTACGACAACGTGTTGACATTGCGCACGTTCTCCAAGGCGTACGGTATGGCCGGTATTCGTTTGGGCTACGGACTCGGACACGAGTACTTGATGGGTTTCATCCAGAAGGTGAAGCTGCCTTTCGAGCCCAACAACCTGGCGCAAGCCGCCGGCGTTGCGGCTCTCAAAGATCACGACTACCTCGAAAAGACTTTGAAGAACACGCGCGAAGGCATGAAGATGATCACCGATGAATTCAAACGTCTCGGTATCAACTACGTTCCATCCAGCGCTAACTATGTGATGGTGCCCTACGAGAGCCAGGAAAAGGTGACGGCACTGCACGAGGGTCTGCTGAGGCAAGGTGTTGCAATTAGACCTCTGGTGGCATTCGGACTGCCTTATTGCTTCCGTGTCACTATCGGGCTTCCCGAAGAGAACGAGCTGTTCATCTCGGCTTTGCGGAAGGTTCTGGCGGCCGGCTAACCGATTGATCTTGGAATTTTGACTTGATGTAGCAGCGTGCCGCTTCATGCCGGCGCTCGTCGAACCAATCTTTGTATTTCTCCAGCAAGTGTGGGCGCTGCATAACGTCTGTCCAGTTGATGTTTTGCGTCCAGACCTTATCGACGTACGGCTTCAGCAATCCAGCCAGTCGCTCTGGGTCGCAGGGCAAAAGCGGTGATAGTGATGCGTAATTCTTGATGTTGTTGTCGTGCAGCGTCCGCAAGACTTTGATGCGCTGCGCGATGGAGGGCGCACCGGGCTCAAACTCCGACCGCACGTCTTCGCGATCGGTGGTGATGCTGACGCCCACCTCCAGCGCTGAACCGAAGGCTTTCAGCAAGTCTACGTCTTGCAAAATCAAGTGACTGCGCGTGTGCATGGTGACCTGGCGCGGCTGATAGCGGAGCAGCTCTTGCAGACAACGGCGCGTCAGTCGATATTTGAGTTCGAGGTATTGATAAGGATCGGTTGCCGAACTAAAGAAGATGCGGCTGCCGAAGACTTTCAAGCGGTCGCGGCGAATCAAATCGGGCGCGTTGATTTTGACGTTCACCCACGACCCCCATTCGTCGGGGGAGTGCTCGCCCGGAAACTTGGGGACGTAGCAATAAGAGCAGCGGAATGCGCAACCCGCGTAGGGGTTGAGTGTGAAGTCATACCAGCCCGACAGGGATCCAAAGTTCTGGGGTGTCAGGATGGTCTTCGCCTGGATTTCGCGAATCTTGTCTGGTTCGGGCGCCAACGGATTTAATGCTCAAGCTGTGTCTAAAACATCCATATGTATGGTAATATATCACCAGGACAGTAGATCACACACACACCTCTGTTCCTCCTTTGTTGCCAGGGCAGTTCGCTTCTGCCCTGGCTTCTGGTTTCTTCAGAGCAGAACGTCTGTGGTTTCTTAAAGGGCGGGTGCGGGTTCAGCAGTCGCAGCACAAGGCCTGGGCCGCGCGCACACGCGTGATGTCCGATTCTTCCTTGCGTCCCTGATTGCGTATGGCATCGGCAAGCAACAGAAGTGCATTGCTCAGAAGCTCGCCATCATCACCGGAGATTTCTCTGGCGCATGCCACCGCTTCGCGCAGCCAGCCTTCCGCTCTGTCAAACTTGCCGGAGGCGAGCGCCTGTCGCCCAGCTCTAAGCAATACCGCGTATTCCATGAGGTCGCGATAGCGGACCTCGGGCAAATAGCTCATCCAGTATGCGACCGATTCGTCTTGAGACATTCGCGAGCCAGGTAGTAAAGTTTGCTACACCGCTGATTATGCCCATTTCGCAGCGTTTTTCGCTGGTGGCTTACTGCACAGCTTGCCGTCGTAATTCTCACTACTTTGCCGAAACCGGCTTGGCATGCGACTTTCTGCTGCTGAGTTTTTCGCCTCCCGCGAAAAATAATCTGAATTCCATTGCGAAATCTTTAGCTGAACGGCAGCCTGAGCGATTCCTGTGGTAGTCCGCTCGGACTGTGAGCAGATGATTGGGTTGCGCCACTTGTCTGCCGGAGAGCGGGCGCAACAATCTGGACAGTTGCCAAAGTGTTCGCCGACTACATTTGATAAACCCACAAATAGGATGATGTGAAGTATCCTTATTGACCGCATTGTGGAGATGTTTTATGACTCAGCAGGTTGGCAGCGACAGCGTTCTCGGATTTCTGACCAGCAGATCCGCCAAGTTCGCCGATCGCGTAGCGCTGGCGCGTGACGAAGGTGACAAGAAGAACGAACTCACCTACGGGCAACTGCATGAGCGGGCGCGCAAGCTGGCGTCCTACCTGATCGCACACGGCATCCAGCCCGGTGAACGCATCGCGCTGCTCAGTGAGTCGCGTCCGGAATGGGGCATTTGTCTTTTCGGTACGATGCGCTCCGGAGCAATTCTGGTGCCGCTCGACATCAAACTCACCGAGTCTGAATTGCGCTCGATACTTACCGATGCACAGCCGTCGGTGATCCTTGTTTCTTCCCATTATCGACCGACCATTAAGGCTTTGCTGCCTGAGCTGCCCTCGGTGCGGCAGGTATTCACGGTCGATGCAGATTTCGAAGACGATGATGCGCCTTCGATTGAAACGCTGCTTCCGGAAAATGTCATCGACGGCTTCGACAGAGAAGCAGACGAGACGGCGCTGATCGTGTACACCTCGGGCACCACAGGCAGTCCCAAAGGTGTGATGACCACGTTCGGTAATTTGCGCTTCGAAGTCAACAGTTTCAAAGACATCATTGGATTGAACGAGGACGATCGCATGCTGTCGATCTTGCCTCTCAATCACCTTTTTGAGCTGACCGGCGGATTGCTGGGTGTTCTCAACTACGGTGGCTCTGTTGTCTTTTGTGACTCGCTGCGCCCGCAGGAGATCATGAAAGCGATGCGCGACTACGGCATCACCGGCATGGTCGGGGTGCCCCTTTTCTTCAAGATGCTGAAATCAGGTCTCGAGCGCGAGATCAAAAAGAAGGCCGGCGAAGACGCGGCGAAGTTTCAAGCTGGTTTTGAAAAGGCAGCTGCATTGCCTATGGAAGCTCGCCGACAAATGTTTGCGCCGGTGCATGAAGCACTTGGTGGCAAGCTGCGTTTCTTCGTATCTGGTGGCGCACCGCTCGATCTGGAAACTGCCACATTCTTTGATCGACTCGGATTTCACATATTGCAAGGCTATGGTCTGACCGAGACCAGTCCCGTGATCTGCGGCAATACACTGAAGCACAACAAACTGGGCAGCGTCGGGAAAGTGCTTCCCGGTGCGGAACTGCGTATCGATAAAAAAGATCCTTCCGACACGGAAGGAGAGATACTGACGCGCGGACCCAATGTCATGAAGGGTTACTACAAGCACGACGAGAAAACCAGAGAGGTTATCGATGCAGAGGGCTGGTTCCACACCGGCGACCTGGGGCATGTCGATGAAGACGGTTTCCTCTTCATCACCGGACGCCTGAAAAACCTGATCGTGCTGGGTGGCGGCAAGAAAATCTTTCCGGAGGAAGTGGAAGCAGCGCTTGGACACGCACCGTCCGTCAAGGAGATCTGTGTCGTATCCCGCAAGCTGGCAGGCGGACACAAAGAAGGGACCGAGGAAGTCTGCGCTGTGATAGTTCCGCAAGATGCGCTCCAGAAGGAGTTCGAGGGCAACCCCGACGGGCTGGCCAAGGCGGTGACTGCCGACCTGGAGAAGCTTTACGACAACCTGGCAACTTATAAGCGCCCGACCAGCGTGCTGATTCATCCCAGCGACTTCGAAAAGACCGCCACTCGCAAAATAAAGCGGCAGACAGTTAACGAGTGGGTTAATCAACAGAAGTAGGCTAAACTAGCTGGGCATAACTAGTTCAGCGATTACACTGAAACGGACGGACAACCAGCATGACGACGGCAGCAGTCGAGCAACTCCTTGATCAGGCTTATGCGGCTCTCGAAGAAGGCAACGCCGATCAGGCCATAGCACTCGGTAAACAGCTTCTCGAACATCGCCACGCGCGCGGCTTCGAAATCATGGCGCTGGCTTACGAACTACAGGGTCGATATGAAGAAGCCGTCCAGACCCTCAAAGATGGTGTCAGCAAAGTGCCGGCCGCCTGGCCGCTCTGGGAACTGCTCGGCAACCTATATTCAGATTCGGAAGAAACAGAACAAGCGCACCAGGCTTACCAGCAAGCCCTGCAATGCCAGGGTGCCGATACCGATTCGATCAATTACAACTATGCGATTTTGTTGAAACGCGAAAACAAGTTCGACAAAGCGTGGGAGTTGACCGAAAGGATTCACGGCACCGAACTGCAACTGAAAGTGTTGACGTTGCGCCTCTCGCTATTGCGGGCGATGCGCCGCTACGAAGATGCGGTGCACCTGGGCAATCGCATCATTGCAGAAATTCTTGGACAGGAAGATTTACCTGATGAAAGCATGCAGGAACTGGCTCGCACTTACGCGGAGCTGGGGCGCGCTCACTGGGAAGGCAAAGGCGACCGCCAGTCTGCCTGGGAGAATGCCTGGAAAGCTTTGGAATGGGATCGCTCCGATGCCGGGGCACTATGGTTGGTGCGCGAGATCATCGGGCGCAAAGCCGCGACATCGCATCACTGGAAGCTGGTGGTCGAGGGACGTTGGCATTTCCCTCTCGAGCCGGACAAGCCGCCGCCGGGATTTATCACCACTTATGAAGTCGTTGCCGACACGCCCGAGGCGGCGCTCACTTACGCGCAAGACCTGGAACCGGTTGAAGTGCGCCAAACGATGAAGATGGATAGCTGCGAAGACATGGGTGCGGCCGCCGAGGAGAACCAGGGCGTGTACTGGCGCAGCGGCTACGGCTTTTACATGAAGTAACTACGAACGAAGTAGTTACTTGTTGTCGGTTTTTACTTTTGCCATCAGGCGGCCAATTTGAAGCGCGCCAAATTTGTCGCCGTTTTTCTCGAACAGTTTGGATGCTTCTTCCAGATCTTTGATCGCTTCATCACGCCGGCCCAGCTCCAGCTCTGCCATGCCGCGGTATTTGTAAGCCGAGGCGTGGGTCGGATCCAGTTTGATAGCCTTGGAAAAGTCTTCGATTGCCTGTGAGGTCTGCGACATTCCCGCGTGCTCGATGCCGCGATCTAAATACAACTCAGCATCTTCTGTGTCTTGCGCAATTGCGGCGCTGTAATCATCTATTGCCAGCTGGGATTTACCTGTTTCGCAGTAATAACTGGCTCGGCGCGACAGCAGATCTGATGCATTCTTTGGTTTTTGATCAATTGCTTTCGTCAGAAACTCGATAGCTTTCACCGTGTCGCCTTGAGCGTGATAGGCGAGCGCCATCCGCGACAGCAAGTCAACATCGTTGGGTCGGGCTTTCAGTGCCACCGTCCAGTCGGACAGCGCTCTTCGATAGTCACCTTCCATCAGGTAGACAATGCCGCGTTTGACGTATGCTTCGGTGAGGTCTGGATTTTTCGCAATGGCATCGTCGAGATCATCGACAGCCGAAGGATAGTCTCCGAGTTCTGCATAGACGACAGCGCGGTTGACGAGTTGCACTGCTCTCTGACCGCCGCTGAGAAACTTGAGCGCCAGCGTGTAATCATCAAGCGCTTCCCGATGTTTGCCCAGCTCGGCCTGAAAACTGGCGCGCCAGTGAACCAGGCTCGGCTCTAACTTGACGGCGGCATCGAAGTCGGCGAGCGCTTTGGTGTTTTCGTGCAGATGCTTGTATTGGATCGCGCGCTGAATATAAAGGTCTGGATCGTCGGGCTTGATTTTGATAGCCGCATCCAGGTCTGAGACTACTTTATGCGATTCCCCGAGGGCGTCGTAAGCCGATGCCCGGCATGCGTACGCATCAGCATTTTGCGGATCCTTGGCGATCAAGTCCGAAAACATCTTCACTGCTTTGTTGTAATCAGACAGGTAGTGGTGTGCTTTGCCTAAGTGCAAAAGTGCATCGTTAGACCGTCCCGGAGCCAGGTCGAGTGCCTTTTCATAGTCGGCGACAGCGCCTTTGTAATCTTTGAGCTGATACCTGGACATGCCGCGGTACATGTAGGCATCGACGTTGTTGGCGTCTTCGCCGATTGCTTGTGTGAAACCGAATGCGGCGCCGGCATAGTCACCTTTGGTGAACTTCTTGCGGGCGTTGCGGAAGGTTTTGCTCTGATCGCTCTTTCTGACGTCTTGTCTGGTTTCGCTGGCGCGTTGTTTGTGTTTGTCCGATTGCTTAGCTGAGCACGACGGAATGCCCGCCAACGGCATGCCCGCCAACGAGACGGCCACCGTGAGGCTGATAGCTAGGGCGACAAAGGACTTCACGCGGCTTTCCGGGTTCCGGGGAAGTGGGACCACTAATATATTCAAGTGTAGTTGTTTGGGGCTTTTGCGACAACTATACTCAGTTCATGAGCAGCCAATCAGGAGGCGCAATACAGCACCCTTTGACAATTATTTTCATGGGTGCCGCCGGTTCGGGGAAGACCACGGCTGCGCAGGCGCTGGCTCGCGACCTGAGCTGGCCCTGTCTGGAAGCCGACGACTTCCACAGTCAAGAGAACATCAGCAAGATGTCAGCCGGTATTCCCCTGGAAGATTCGGACCGCGAGCCCTGGCTGCTGGCAATTGCGGACAAGATAAGAGACCTGCAAGCAGCTGGGCGCGATGCTGTTTTCACATGTTCCGCTCTAAAAGCTGCTTACCGAGAGAAACTTTGCCGGCCGCCACTTCCAGGCAGCGTCCGGTTCGTCTACCTGAAAGCCCACGAAGATGAACTGCGCCAGCGGCTCGCGCACCGGTCCGGGCATTTCATGAAACTCGACATGTTGAACAGTCAGCTGGAAACTCTGCAGGAACCGGAATCTGCGGAGGCGCTGCTCGTCGATGCGACGATGCCGGTCGACGCGATTGTTGAACAGGTCAAAAAAGATCTGCGCCTTTCATAAGCCCGCTTTCTCCACCGAGCCAGCACCGCATGTGGTGCCATTGCTCATGGGCTGGTTTGCGTTGTAATCACGCAACCGGGCATCTGTTTGCGCAAAGCTTCCAGCTTCGCTGCATCGATCTCTTTCGATGTGGTAATCGTCAGCGCCTTCAGTTGTTTCATCGATGCCAGTGCAGTCAGATTGTCGGCATTCAACTCGTCTATGGCGCCCATCAACAGCAAGTGGTCGAGATGGGGCAGCGTTTTGATGCGCGAAAGTCCATCGGCGGTTAGCTTTGTGTCGGCCAGTGCCAGCCTGCTCAGAGTGGGCTGCCCGCTCAGTTGGGACATCACCTGATCGCCGTCTTTGATCCCCGATATAGCCAGTGTTGTCAGTGCCGAGTCGCGCACCCACTGAAAGCCCTCCGGCGTCAGCTTGCCGCCGACGTTTTCGACGATCAAGGTGCGCAGAGACTTTATCCCTTTGAGATGCGCCAGGTCTGAATCGGTGGCATTGGGTAACGCAAACTCTATCTCCGCAAGCGCGGGGATGTCTTTCAGACCTTTGAAAAACGATGCGTCCAGCTGATTGTTGTTGCGCAGTGAGAGCGTACTGAGGTCCTTGAAGCTGGAAATGGTGGCAAGGCTTTTGGACGTGATGGGCATGTCTGCGAGGTGCAGTGCGGTGACACCTTTGAGTTTTCCGAATTCGGACAGTTGCTCGTCGCCGAAGCTGCTGCCTTGCAAGTTCAACGCGCGGACGTTGCCCTCTCCGGCCGCCAGATGCAAAAAGTCCTTCGCCTCTTGCGTGCGACCGGTGGACAGAAGGTGACTGGCGATCAGTGTGAACGTTTCTGCCTTCAAATCGGCCATGCCAGATTCGTATGCATCCAGCTCTCCATCGCCCGGAGGTGGGCTGGCGGGGCTAGCGTGTGTCTCTATGCCTTTGACTTGCTGGCGAAACTTGTCCAACTCCGGCTGTACGGCCAGCACTCGTTGAGAGAGTTCGTTCAGTCGCGAGTCAAGTTCCGGACTGTTCAGACCTTTTTCGAATGCCAACTGACGGGCGGCCACGAAGGACTGAATAGCTTGGCTGGCGCGTTCCGGCAGCTCGGGCGTCGTTGCGAAGAGCGTTTCGAAATCTTTGACTGTTTGCTGATTTCCCGCGGTGCTCGCCGCAACCCGACCATTGGGTAGTCTGAGCACACCACTATCCCCGCCGTTGTGATCCCGCTTCTGGTGGTCGTCGATGTCGATTTGATCATAGCGTTTGATCGTTTCATAGAGTGGTGCGTTCTTGGTCAGAACCGCACGTCTAAACCCGCCTGCCCGGAAGTGAGCCAGTGCCTCTGCGTACATTTCGGTGGGTGTGTCGAAATAATCGGTGGCTGGTTTGACGAGGGCTTTCTCTCTCATTTCAGCGGACGTGAAGGATGGACCCGCAGTCTCACCTTTGTTACTGCAGGCAGACCAGGTACGCGACTTCGGCTCGAATTTGTAAAACTCGTCGGGTTGTTTGCCGCGCATCAGCCAGCAATTTTCCTTGCCCTGCGATTTGATCCAGCCCATTGATTGAATCAGGTCGGTGTTGGTTTCAAAACTGTATTTGCGCTGGTTGTGGTGTGCAATTTCATGCAGCAGCGTTTCCTTCATGAAAGACTGCCAGGAGCGGTGCATGTCATCGGTTAGTTTCAATCCCGCCGGAATTTCCTGACTGAAGATCATGATCGTCGGCGAACCTTTGATGTCCTGCCAGTATTCGCCGGCGTGAGCTTCGCCATCAACGGTAGGTTTCGACAGGAAGTTGATTTTGAGCCGGGGACCGTCGAGTGTGCAACGTGATAACTCAAGCGCCGCTTCAACGCCCTGCAGTTCGTTAAGCGTCGGCTGCCGCCCTAGAAGTTCTGTGTTTCCTTCCAGATATTTGCCGCTGCCGTCGTTGTAGAAGGGTTTCATAACGGGCTGGTTGGCTCGCGAAAACGACACATTGAAGCGTTTCTCCAGCTCTTTCAATTTTTGTTCGACGACTTGATCCACCTGTCCGGCGATGGGCTTATCGCGTTCTATGGGCAGATACTGTTTTTGGTCACCTCTAGTTGGTATGTAGAGTCGGGCAGTCAGTTCGCCGTTACGACGGCTGCAGTCCACCTGCAGCATGTCTTCTTTGGCAACCCGAAACTCCTCGGTAAATGGTGAATACCAGTTGTCGGACTGGTGTTCGACGGCAGATATCCGTTCGTTACGGAAGAAAGAATTGAGTGCCCTGCGGTCGAAACTGCGCTCCGGTTGCGACGGCGGTTGATGGCACATAATGGTGCTCATGCGCATGATCGGGGACGGGCGGCGGGGGGCGCTGGCGGTTGGTTCGGCATCGAGCGGCTCGATTTGTGCCAGAGCCAGATTTGCAGATATGTCGGCGGATATTCTGGCGAAGGCGGGATCGATGGCGTTTATCTGCTGCTTGATTTTTGCTCGTTCGTCAGCAGTGGTGGCAGAGGACATGGCGATGCGGCAGTCATCGAGTTGTTTCTGCTTTTCGGGCGGCAAGTGTTTTTCGATCTCCGACCGCTCGAGTTGCAGCGCTGCGA
The DNA here is from genome assembly GCA_046328035.1 of Candidatus Obscuribacterales bacterium. Taxonomy (GTDB): domain Bacteria; phylum Cyanobacteriota; class Vampirovibrionia; order Obscuribacterales; family Obscuribacteraceae; genus JBGASG01. The sequence goes on from JAXLXI010000006.1 coordinate 58,414, forward strand.
CTTGCTCCAACGCCGACGGTGGTTTGGGTCCGGCGTCCGGCATCTGTGTATCGCCGAAAAGTTTCTCGCTGGCATCGCGGTCTTTTCCCCGAGACGAGGTGGCTGGATGCTGTTTCAGAAACTCGAGGATGTCGTCCAAGTTTGCGGTTCCGGGGAAGAGCCTACCTTGAGGGTACGTCCGGTACAGGGGGCAAACAATGCGGAATTGCACAGATATGAGGCCGATAATTATGCGCGCGCGCCAGCCAGAACATTAACTGTGCTCGAATTTAGCGAAAACCTACTGGCACGCTCTAATATGGCAATTGTTAGATAGGCAACGGATTTTATATGTCTGACGATCTTAAGAGCGAGTTGAGAGAACTCAAGGAAGCTGTAAACCAGCTGCAGGCACGTGTCGAGCACCTGGAGTCCGCCCGCGTCGAAGCGGGGGAAGACCAGGTGATCAAGGTTGTTGCTTCCGAAAGCCGGAAAGCTGCCGAAGAGCCGGTTATGGCTCGTGTTGCGGGCGAGACAAAAGCAACGGCCGGCAACGCCCGGTTGCCGGAGGCGGAGGCACCGAAAGTGGTGCTCACCGGGGACCAAGATGAGCCGTCACTTCCAGCGGTGGCGGACACCGGAGATAATGGCGGTCAGGACGCAGGCGCATCGGGGGAGCCGGATGCGCAGTCCCAGGGTGCCGTCTCCGCAGGGTCTGGTCCCGAGATAATTCCTAATGCGACGCCCGCCAAAGCGAGCCTGGAAAGCCGGATCGGGCAGATATGGCTGAATCGGATCGGCATTGCCAGTCTTGTCATCGGCATGGCATTTTTGCTCATGTACTCGTTCCAGTATTTTGGCGCGCAGGCAAAACTGGCTTGCGGAGCCTTGATATCTTTTGCATTGATCGGACTGGGTGAATGGACCGGCCGCAAGAAAGGCACCAGCTGGTTCGGCAGCGGACTGATCGGCGGAGGGTGGGCACTGGCCTATTTCACCGCCTACGCCAGTCATTTCGTGCAATCGGTGCAAGTTGTCAATGATGCTACCGTAGGTGGTGTCCTCATGCTTGCCACCGCACTCGGTGCAATGGGGCATGCCGTCTGGCGCAAGGCGCAGGAGATTGCCAATCTCTCGATTGTGCTCGGCTATATTACTGTGGCGCTGACCGCCATGAGTCCGGTGTCGCTCTGGTCTAATCTGGGGCTGTTGGGTGCCACGTGCGCGCTGTCGGTGAAAATGAAGTGGCATCGCTTGCTGCTATATTCGACGATCGCCTCCTATCTGGTGGTAATTCCGCACTTCCAAAATTTTGACGGTACCACCGCCTTCGGAGTTTCAGAATCACTGGTCTCTATGGGCTTGCTCTTCGTTTACTGGCTCGCTTACATGATCAGCGGCACCCTGATCAGCAAGGGAACCGACGGCAAAAATCCATGGGTGATAGCAGCCGGACTGGTGAATGCTTTTTCTTTTACGATCGGCTACTTCGTTTCTCTCAACAGCCTGGTGAAGATCGGGCAGGGCGATGCGGTAGATGCCTGGAAGTTTCTTGCCACGATCGGAATTGCCGCTGTCTACGGGGCCTTCAGCTACGTCTGTGGCAAATTGAAGGAGAAAGGATTGGCGGCACTGTATATGGTGCTAGGTGTCTTTACTGCCACCATTTCTTTGCTGCTCAAGTTCGAGCACAATACCACGTTGCTTTTTTCGATCTGGGCGATGGAAGCCGCCATCCTGGCATGGTCCGGGCTGAAGTATCAGATTCACGCGTTGCGGCGCTTCGCCTATGGGTTGGCTCTGGTGGTGAATGTCTCTGCCATCGTTGCCATCGTCTCCGGTGCGTGGATAACAGAATGGACGGCTGAGAAAATCTCGGAGAACCTGATTTTACCGCTGGTCGCCATTGCTTGTTCGGCGGCCGTAGCCTGGTGCTATCAGGCGCAGTTGCGCCTGGTGACGACTCAAGAAGCCCTGGACGCAGAGCAGGCAGAAGAGACGAAGCTGAGGGCCGAACAGGCGCCCGTAGCCAGAGCGCTGGCAGGCGACGCCGATGCGGATGCGACGGCGGGCGCCGAGCTTGCGCCGGTAACACCTCCGGCATTGCCGATAGCGAAGACGGGGCGTCTGGAAACCGCGATGCTCAACCTTGGCTTTCATTCTTATTTCCTGGCCGTCACCATCTTGTGCTGGTTTCTGCCCATCGAACTGGGGACGATGATGCAGGGGCACGTGTTGCCCAACTTGCTCGGCACCCATCCTGAGAAGCTGAACGTTTTCTGGTGGGCTTTCGAGTCGGCGACGATCGTCGCTCTGGGGTTGCGTTTGGGCGCGCCGGTGCTAAGGGTATTGGGCGTACTTGGCTTTGTTTCGACTGTCCTGGCGATGCTTGTGTTGCAGCCCGGTGTGGTAGCCGTGACCGTCGTCGCCGGCATGTTGTTTGCTATGGCATGGCTCTATCACAAGTACAAAGAGATGGTAAAACTGCACCTGGCGGGCAAGCTCTGGTCGCTTTCAGGAGTGGGTGTGATGACTCTGGTCTTGCCCGGCTCGTTGCCGACTGAGATGCTGGCGCCGTACTGGGCTGTGGAAGGGTTGGCGCTCCTGGTTGCCGGCTTCCGTCTGCGCGATAAGACTCTGCGTTTTTCGGGGCTACTGGCATTTGTGCTACTGGTCGGCAAGTTACTTCTGGTTGACCTGGCCGCTGCCGACACGCTGCAACGAATAATCAGTTTCATCGTGGCTGGACTGGTCCTGCTGGCCTCGTCTTATGGCTACGCTCAGTTCACCAAAAAGCTGGAGCAGCAAGAAAATCCCGGTTCATGAAGCTTAGCAAACCGGCAGTTTGCCCCGTTCAGATAGCGCCTGCTTCCGCCTGGGTAGGATAGAGTTGGGTGGGGGCTAAATCTGGCAAGCGCGCTTGGCGCAGGAATTCATGGCAGATCTACAACTTTCAATCCGATACCGCACTTTGCCCAACAAGATCGGTTTCGCAGTCATGTGCATGTTGCTGCCCGTCTGGGCCCTCTTTGTGCCGCTTTTGCTGGGATTGTTCGTTTTGTTCTTGTTGGGTCAGCCGGGTGTGTTGGCGCCACACATTGCCATCTTCATCATTGGCACACTGGCTGCCATACCGATCTTATCGATCATGCTGACTGCCTACTTCGAAGATGATCGGTTGTTTGTTTCGAAGGACGGCATTTCGTTTCCGTTGTTTATGGTGCCTTTCCTGGGATTTCGGCGGCACCGCAGCTGGCCTGAACTTGAGTTTGCCAACATCAAGCGCGCGCCGGATCGCAAGATTGGTGAAAGAGACAAGCTGCTGCTGAAATTTGGTGGCACCAACGGTACCGCAGAGCTGGACACCAAGAACATCGATAATGCGCATCTCGACCAGATGCTGCTGGCTCTGGAGTTGTGGGGTAACCGCTGCCATCGCACGCCCGAACTCGTTGATTATCAAAGCACTCTGCAAAATGAAAACGTCGGCGTGGCGCGCGTCAGTTCCACACACATGTGGGAAGAAGAATTGAGCCGGCGTTTTAATGCCACCACATTTGTGCCGTTGGAGCCGGAGACGCGCTTGCAGAAAGGACGCTTGCGTGTGGTGCGGCAGATCGCCTTCGGCGGACTGTCGGCGATTTACCTGGCACAAAAAGACGAAGTTGAGATGGTGGTGGTCAAGGAAGCGATCGTGCCACCAAATGCCAATGAAGAAACGCGAGCCACGGCTGAACAGCACTTCCGGCGGGAAGCCAAATTTTTGGCGGCGCTTGATCATCCGCAGATTGCGCGAGTCACCGATCACTTTGTAGAGAACGGACGCAATTACCTGTTGCTGCAGTACATCAGCGGGCAGGACTTGCGTCAATTCATCAAGCAGAATGGACCGCAGACTGAGGCTATTGTCCTTGAGTGGGCCGAACAGATGGCCGGCATTTTGAATTACATTCACACGCAAGACCCGCCCATCATCCATCGCGACTTGACGCCGGACAACATGGTTTTGAAGAACGACGGAACGGTCATGCTGATCGACTTCGGCGCTGCCAATGAATTTGTCGGCACCGCCACCGGGACCCTGGTCGGCAAGCAAGCCTATATGGCCCCCGAGCAGGTGCGAGGAAAAGCTTCGCTGGCAAGCGATCTTTACGCGCTGGGCGGAACGATCTTCTTCTGGCTGACAGGGCGCGATCCGACGCCGCTATCCGTCTCTCACCCGCGACTGGTGCTGCCTGGCATTTCCGAAGCTACCGACGAGCTGGTGGCTAAGCTGACCGGCTTCGAAGCCCGAGACAGGTATGCCACCGCGGCCGATGCTCTGGCAGCCGTTCGTGCTATTCGCAGTGGTGGTGGTGAAACCGGCTCGGCAGGCGGTGCCGACGAGGACGAAGAAGCGCTGGTGGGAGGAAGCAACTGATGAAGCTGTTGCCTCTGCCGAAGCGACATCTGGCTCCAGCTTCTGCCGCGGGCGAGATCGTGGTCAATTATCAATCCAATGCGGAAGGCGAGCGCTGGCTCAAGCAGCGGCTTTCAGAGAAGAGTTCGCGAAAGTTCTTCTTTATCTGGACGTGCATCGCGCTCTTCATTTTGTGTGGCGGACCGGCTCTGGTGCTGCAGGTTCTCACCTACGTTGCCGCTGTTTTGTCCGGCGGATCGACGCCGTCGAACGTCGCTTTGATAACCGTCGCCGGTCAAAACATGATGACGCTGCTTTATTTCCTCCTGGGTATGGGCGGGATTGGCGCAGTGGCGCTCGGCTATCACATCGCCCAGCCCACTCACCTGGCGATCGGTGCTCAGGGCATCAGGCTGCTCTATAACCGACTGCCTAAGCCGATTGAGAAGTTTGTGCCCTGGGAGAAAGTAACGCGTCTGTCGCTCGAGAAAGCGCAGGGCAAGACCTCACCGCTCGACAATGCAGTTTATGTGCACGCCGGTCCGCTGGTGCCGCTCAAGCTGCGACTGGGCAACATTCCCACTGTAGAGGAGAGAGCCAAGGTGCTGGACGGTATCGAGCGTTGGGGTGCATCCATCCCTCGAGATGCCGAAGTGGTACAGGCGTTGGAATTGCCGGCGGATCACAGTTATACGGAACTCTGGCTGCAGGCGCTGGCGGCGCCGCCAAAGCGAGAAAGGCTGCAGCCGCTTATCGAACAAGCTTCGCTGCAAAATGGACGTTACAGCATAAACGCACAATTAGGTGTGGGCGGACAGGGCACCGCGTACGTGGCTCTCGACCATGAGCGGGGGGTGGGCGAGACGGTTGTCCTCAAAGAATTCATCCTGCCCGTCTATGTCGATATAAATGTGCGGCGCAAGTCGCTGGAGAAGTTTGAGCACGAAGCGCGCATTCTCCAGCAAATGGATCATCCCCAGATTGTCAAACTAATCGATTTCTTCATCGAAGACCATCGCGGTTATCTGGTACTGGAGCATATTGACGGGGCTTCTCTGCGGGAGGTCGTGATTGCTGAAGGCGCACTTTCAGAGGGACGCGTGACGGAGCTGGCTTTGCAAATGTGCACGATGTTGGAGTATCTGCACAGCCTGACACCGCCGGTAGTGCACCGCGACTTCACCCCGGACAATTTGATTTTACGTAAAGACGGCACGCTCAAGTTGGTTGATTTCAACGTCGCCCAGCAGACCGAGTCCACACAGACCGGCACTGTTGTCGGAAAGCACGCCTATTTGCCGCCGGAACAGTTTCGCGGTCAGCCGGAGCCGCGCAGCGACATCTATGCCATGGGCGCCACTTTGTTCTACTTGCTGACGGGGCAAGATCCCGAGCCGATTTCCCAGTCGCATCCGCAGGAAGTCAAACCCGATACATCGACGACCATGAATTATATTGTCCAGCGCACCACCAATCTCGATCCGGTTTTGCGTTATGACACAGCCGGCGAACTGCGTACGGAGCTGGAGTCTATACCGAAGTCGGGGAGCGTCTCCGCCAAGGGTTAATCGCGGAGTTTCTCCAGCGCTTTGACGTGCTCTTTGCACATGAAGAGCTGACGTTCCAGCATGTCCATATGGTTGCCGTCCGGTTCGTCCTTCGCCGCTTGTTCCATTTCTTCCTCGAGGATGTCGAAGGCGGCGCGCTCACTGTCGATCAGTCGTTGCAGTTCGTTCTGTCTGATCGCCGGCGGCAATTGTTGCAGAGCTTGCAACTGATGTTGGAAAAACGCTTCCAAAAACTTCTCGAATTGCCTGGGATTCTCTCTGTCCAGCGGTCCATGCGAGCATTCGTAGCGCAACTGAAAAGCAGTTTCGCTGCCGGCTCCGTACAATGCCTGGAATTGATCGAGGTAGGCAATAACGCTTGGTTTCTCACCGGACTTTACCAGCTCGCGTGCCAGCTCTAAGCTCGCTTCGACCAGGTTGGTCTGAGGATTGGTGGCGGCGACTGCGGACTGATTGAGGTGCGCGATGGCTTTCGTGGTGTCACCGCGACGCAGCGCCACGCGACCTAAGACGGTGTGCGCGCTGTTGACTGCGTTGCCGTAGCTGGCATTGTTCTTGAAATTCTCCGCTGCTGTTAAAAGCTCTTGAGCTCTGGCTGCAGCTTCATCCAGCTTGCCTGATTCGAAGGCTACGGCCGGCATGCGGATCAGGTGATAGAAGTGTTCTTCCTGCGGATCGGCAGTGAGCGTTTTTGGTGCATTTGGATTGAACTCCATGTTGGACCGGGCGTTGAACAGCGAGTAGAAGTGGGCCAGCTGCACCTTCAGATCGGCGTTTTCCGGCTCCAGTTCCAGCGCCAATTGCAAGCACTTTTCAGCCAGCGGCGTGTTGGACAAAACGAACTTGCGGGATGCGGAAGTCAAAACCGCTACGGCATCTCGCCGCTGATCGCGCTGCGTCAGTTGTGGTCGAGTTTCCACGATCCAGACAACGTGGCTGACGATCGATTCTGTCGAATCGACTGCACCGTCAGAGCATAGCATCGCTTTCAGAAGCGACAGTCGGCTGTCTACATCGTAGGGGGTCATTGCGGGGGCTTGAAGTTTGACTTCAGACCTTGCCAGCAATCTATGTATTTTTTCTGCAGTTGCTGGCTCTTCATGGCGTGTTCGGTAGGTGCGAACACCAGCGAACTCTCGAACATAAACGCCAGTGTGTCGGCAATCTTGGCTGGTGCCAGATCGGCACTGGATGCCTTTTCGAAGGTCTCGGTATCAGGACCGTGAGCCGACATACAGTTGTGCAGGCTGCCGCCGCCGGGGACGAAACCCTCTTGCTTGGCTTCATAGCTTCCGAAGATCAGCCCCATGTATTCGCTCATGAAGTTGCGATGGAAGTAGGGCGGACGGAAGGTGCGTTCGGCGACCGACCAGCGCGGTGGGAAGATGACGAAGTCGACATTGGCTGTTCCGGGAACTTCCGACGGCGACGTGAGAACGGTGAATATCGAGGGATCGCTGTGATCGAAGCTGACCGAGTTTACGACCTGGAAGCGGGAGAGGTCGTAAGAGTACGGAACGTAGTTGCCGTGCCATGCCACCACATCCAGCGGTGAGTGCTCCAGATCGGCTTCGTAGAGATTGCCGTGAAATTTGTTGATCAACTTGAACTTGCCGGTGAGATCTTCGTATGAGGCGGTCGGTGCCATGAAGTCGCGCGGATTGGCCAGACCGTTGGCACCGATCGGACCCAGGTCGGGCAGGCGGAAAGGTTGTCCGTAGTTCTCACAGATATAACCACGCGCAGTATCATCAGCCAGCTCTACCTGATAGCGGATGCCTCTCGGAACAACGGCAATTTCTCCCGGCCGGATTTGCAAGGCACCAAACTCGGTGCGAAGTATGATGGAGCCTTCTTCGGGCACAAAGAGAAAGTCGCCGTCGGAATTATAGAAGTACCTGTCGGTCATCGAACGATTGACTGCATAAACATGCACGGCGCAGCCCTTGGACGCGCCATAACCGCCGTTGCCGGCAATCGTAACCAGTCCGCCGACGAAATCGACGTCACCCTTGGCGGGGATGGGGAATGGATCCCAGCGCAGTTGATTCGGTGAGGGCGGAACCTCTGTAAATGGTTTGCCGCGGATCAATCCGTGGTCGATGGGACGGAAGTCTCCATGTAGCACGGACGGGCGAATGCGATACAACCAGCTGCGCTGGTTCTGATGCCGGGGGGCCGAAAACGAAGAGCCGCTCAGCTGCTCGGCGTAAAGTCCGTAAGGGCATCGCTGTGGAGAATTTTGTCCCCGCGGCAGAGCATCAGGAATGGCTTCGCTCTCGAAGTGATTTCCGAATCCGCTCATGTACCTGAGACCCGCTGTCACTGGAGGAGTCTCTTTTGCGGGTTCTTTCATTTTGGATTTCACTTCGCTGTTCCTTTTTATCGCGGAGCGGTTACAGGTTTCCTCGAGCCGCCTGCTCGCGTTCGATAGATTCGAAGAGAGCCTTGAAGTTGCCTTTGCCGAAGCCTTTGGCTCCCTTTCTCTGAATTACTTCGAAGAAAAGAGTCGGGCGATCTTCCACAGGCTTGGTGAAGATTTGCAGCAGATAGCCTTCTGATTCCCGGTCAACGAGGATGCCGAGCTTGGACAGCTCTTCGATATCTTCATCGATCTGTCCGACACGCTCAGGTAGGGCATCATAATAAGATCTCGGCACTGTCAGAAACTCGATGCCGCGCTCGCGCAAATTAGCCACCGTTTTGATGATATCGGCGGTGGCGATGGCGATGTGCTGCACGCCCGGTGCCGTGTAATAGTCGAGGTACTCTTGTATCTGCGAACGTCGCGCTCCCGGGGCCGGCTCGTTGATTGGCAATTTGATGCTGCCTGACTTATTGGCCATTACTTTGGAGACGAGAGCGGAATATTGCGTGCTGATGTCTTTGGCATCGAAATATTGATAGACGTAGAAACCGAAGACCTTTTGATAGAACTCCACCCAGCTTTCCATGCGGTCGCGCTCAACGTTGCCGACAACATGGTCTACGATCAAGAGGCCAGCACCTTTGCCGTCGTTGCCGGGCTTTTCAACGATTTTGAAGCCCGGGGCGAATCCGCCTTTATAGGCGTGCCGCTCGACGAAGGTATGTACGGTATCACCATAAGCCTGGACCGTCGCCGAGACAAACCTGCCGTTCTCATCCTCGACCACTTCTGGCTCGATGATGGATTTGGCGCCGCGGCTCAATGCCGTCTCGTAGGCCTTGCGTGCATCTTTGACTCGCAGGGCGATATTCTTGACGCCGTCGCCATGCTGATGAACATGCTCGGCAATCGGGCTTTCCGGACCGAGGGAGCCGGTGAGCACAAGCTGCACATTTTTCTGGCGCAACACATAGGAGACGGAATCGCGGTCGCCTGTCTCCAGTCCGCGATAGCCCACCACATCGAACCCGAAGCCTTTGTGATAGTAGTAACAGGCTTGAAGCGCATTGCCTACAAAAAACTCGATGTAGTCAAACCCTTCAATAGCAATCTCATCGACTACGCTGGTTTTTTCAGCCCGTTCCGTTTCCTTCAATGCCATGCGCCGATCCTCACGGGGAGTGGGAAGTCCAGACGGATATTCTACGACAAAGGGAGGCTACCTTCACCTCAGCCTTGAGGATGATTTTGCAGGTCGGCCTATTTGGTCGCGTCCAGCTGCTTCTTTACTTCGATGGCGTCTTTGTTTTCGCGGTCTTTGTCCAGGGCCGCCTGGATGAGCTCGCGGGCTTCCGCGGAATGGGGATCTTTTTTCAGCAGGCACTTGGCCAGCCCAATCTGAGCCGGAATGAACGTTTTGTCCTTGGTCAGCAATTTGCGGTAGTTGGTGATTGCCTTATCGGTATCGCCGGCGGTGCGCGCTGATTCGGCCAGCTTGAAGATATACACCGAGCTGCCGCTGTTTCTGGCAATTGCTTCTTCGAAGAAGGCTTCCGCCTCTTTCTCTCGTCCGAACTCGTGCATGACCTGACCCATCATCAGGTGCACGGTGCTGTTCTTCGGATAGCGCTCGCTCAAGTCTTTGAGCGTAGCCATCGATTCCTTCTCGTCCTCGGCACGCAGTTTCTTCCACTCATCGTCATTCATGGTGCCTTTGGCTTTATGCGATATGGCTCTGCGCCAGGCTTGCAGAGACTGATTCGCCACGACCTCTTCTTGTGCCGGGTCGAAGCGCTCGCCGATTTCCGCCGGCACATCAGCTTGCGCCGGGGCAGTGGCTGTCTGCACTTCGGAAAGATGCTGATTGTCTGTAGAGACTCGCGAACGACACGACGAAAGAGAACCGGCGACCACTAATGCAAGTGCGATGTTAGTGCAATAACGGAACATGCCCAACGCCTTTCATTTCGTTCGATTCTTTGTACTTGGAAGCGGCGATGCCCTTCTTCAAAGTGGACTCGGGAAGCGGCGCGGGCACTAACTCCAGATGTTCGTCATCGGGGGCGGCGGCGGTTTCTTTAGACTGCGCTTCTTTGGCTTTGCCGAGCAAGTAGTGCACACGAGCGTTCACTTTGGGAGCCAGGCGCGGCGGAATCACATTGGCATAGCCCAGATCAATCAGTTGCCGAGCTGCCTGATAGTAGTTGCCGCGCTTCTCGAGGAGCTCCGAGAGGGCAACAGCCAGCATCAATTCTTTGGACTTCTCTTCTTTGACCTTCTTCAGGCGTTCGATGGCATCGTCGAGCTGCGACGAATCGGCTTGCACCAGGGTGAGCTGGTGATAGGCTAAATAGAGGGTCGGGTCGAGTTCAGTGACGTTCAAATATTCTTGGGCCGCTTCGCCCTGGCGTCCGAGCTTGCGCAGCAATTCTGCCAACTCGAAACGCGATTTGACGTCTTCCGGGTTGGTTTTCACTTTGGCGCGCGCCGCGCGCAGCTGTTCCAGCAGGCTGGTGTCGCCGGTGGTGGCAGGCTGGGTGGTGCCGGCTGCCGGGACCTGCGCAAGCGCCGCTGGCGCGCAAGTGCTGATTGAAATCGCCAGGGTGAGCAGCACACGCATTGATGTGTCTGCCAACGTCGAACTCATAGCCGAAACAGAGACTCCTTGAGACGTCCGGGCTATGGTCCGAAACTTCAGATCTTTTGTCAACAGGAACCTATTCATATTTGTAGGCTATAGGCACTTGCGAATGCTCATACGGTAGTGCCCTTCGGGCTCCTTGGCAACATCGAAAACCTCGTGCCCTTCTGCCTGCATTGAGTTGCCAACGCTCTCCACCGGCTCCCCTTCATCTAACAAAAGCTTGACAACGTCGCCCTGGCCAAGTTTGTCCACAAACAATCTGGCTTTGACGAAGTTCATTGGACAGGCTACACCCCGCAAATCGAGGAAATGCTCTTCAGACAACTGATGCGGCTCCTTTAAACTCAGACCGGCAAGGCGCAGCCGATGCAGTGACTATCGCCTGTGTGTCGGCGCCATTGCTTTGCAAAACAGTCCCGGCTCAAAATGTAAGACACGATACTTTCCAGAACATCCTCCGGCGATTGTTCGTTTTGCGCTGCTAAGCAGGTGAGGCAGAGCATGCGGTCGGCTTGTCCGAGCGCCAGATTGATCACCTGCTGGCGCAAGCACAAAGTTTCTCCACAAGCTGCGCAAGCGGATGGGGCTCCGTCGATGCGGCGGGCGACGATCTCGTTTTCGCTCTCGGACATAACGCGATTATCGCCGATGTCGTGGTAAAACACCAAATATGGTGCAATCGATCGATTTGCTGAAACTGGCGTTGCTTGTCTCGTTTGTGGGCGGAGCCGTCAGCGTTCCGCGCGCCAGCGCCGATCCCGGCGCAGGCTGGGTGCCGCCCGCACGCACGGCGCCGCCATCCCAGCCGGCAGCGACACCGGACTATGTGCCGCCCAGTGCACCGCAAGACTATGTTCCACCCGGTTACAACCCGGCAGGTAGTGCTCAGCCGCAGTGGGCACCGGCCGCGCCGCCGTCGACGCCACCCACCGCTTCGCCTGCCCCAAACCGTTTACCGAGCGGATTTACGCGTGCGACGACGCCGCAGCCTTCATGGGGAATTCTCAAAACGGCCAGGGCGCTTTTGCTGTCCGGTCGCACCGCCGAAGCGCTGCAATTGATCTTGAAGTTCATAGCACTGCAGCCACTGGAACCGGATGGCTACTTCTGGCTGGGGTTGGCGTACGACGAATTGGATCAACCAGATCTGGCGGTTGCCGCCTACCGCAAGTCGCTGACTCAAGCTTCCAGCGTCGGCATGGACTCGAGCGAGTTGCACACCAACCTGGGCAACACGCTTTTGAAAAGCAGACATGTAGACGAGGCGATTGCCGAATATCAGCGTGCCATCGATCTGGAACCGAAGGCGACGGCCGCGCGCATGAATCTGGCCAGGGCGTTGCTGGCAAAAGACCAACCGCAGCAAGCCCTCGATGCTCTGAATAAATGCAATCAAGCAGGCGCTCCGCAAGCGCAACTTCATTACTATCGCGCCAAATCTTTGAAGGCGTTGGGAAACATGGCAGAAGCCCAGGCCGAAGCGCGGCGCGACTTGGATTGTGTAAATGATCCCGGTGCTCGCACCATGATCTTGCGGGAATTTCAGCTGGAGTCTGCGCCCTGAGCGGAGATGAGCGACAGCACCATATTCGGTGCTCGGCTCGGCGTTAACAATTTGTACTGGTCGGTTCGTACGATCGTATAGTTTTGCGTTACATAAAACATTCTGAAACTGAGACAGCGGGACGTTTGCACGCGCGATTGGTTACCATGAGGACTTCCCCAATTCGGAAACGAAACGTCCAATGCTTAGTGGTTACCGCTTCGAACTGATCATCGGTTGTATGAGCGCTGGTAAGTCCAGCGAGCTTATACGGCGTATCGAACGCGCGCGTCTTGCATATCTGCCGACGATCATTTTCCGTCCGGCATTGGATACAAGGTCGAAACCGGACCACGTTGAAAGCCGCAATGGGCTTGTATCTCACGCAGTTGTTATTGACAAGCCGACCGATATGCTGAAGTATTCGTCGCAGGCGGTTGTCATTGGTATCGACGAATGTCAATTTTTTGACATGGAAATAATTGATGTCGTCCATACGCTATTACGGCAGCGCAAAAAATTAATCGCGTCGGGATTGGATCTCGATTATCGCGGCAAACCGTTTGGCCCCGTGCCGCATCTGCTGTCGCTCGCGGATCGCGTAGACAAGCTGCTGGCCGTCTGCCGCAAGTGTGGTTCTGACTTTGCATGCAGGACGCAGCGCACCACGCAGTCGAACGAACAGATTCTTGTCGGCGATGCGGAATACGAAGCCCGCTGCATCGACTGTTTCGATCCGCCCAGCGAATTTCAGCTTAAGATCTCCTTGCAGGAAGCATCACCAGTCAGCTTCGCACCATCTGTGGTGCCGGTACCGGATCTCACTCGATAGTTTCGGGCAGCCGATCGCGGCGACTCATTCTTTAAACGCCCGTTGCGAGCTCAGGACGTCGGCAGTTTGCGGGAGTGGAAAGTGCAGATCAATGCGCGTGCCAACTCACCCGCCTCTTTGCTGTTACCCCGGCGCAGTGCTTCCATAATAGGCAGGTGGGCGGCGGCAAGGTTTTCCAATTCTTCCTCGCCGATTCGATGCATAAGAGTGAGTCTAAATCTGCTCTCCAGCGCGACACCAGTCCACATGTGAGTGAGCAGTTCGTTGTCGGCCGCTTCAAATATTTTGCGATGAAACTCCATGTCGTGTGCGGAGTACGTTTTCACATCCCGTGCTTGTGCGGCTCTCTGGAAACTTGCCGCCTCTTTCTCGAGTTCTCCTACGTTGCCCTTCAGGCGCGGTGCTGCCAGTTCTGCCGCTAACTGCTCAAGAACGGCGCGCACTTGATAGGCATCTTCTATTTCGCGCTCGGTAATTTCGCGAACTCGAGTGCCTCTATACGACTCCGAGTCAACTAACCCTAATCCCTGCAGATCGCGCAGGGCTTCGCGCACCGGCCCCTGACTCGTACCAAGCTCCTGGGCGATCTGCAACTCCACCAGCCGGTCACCGGGCTGATAAGTCCCGGACAAGATGCGTTCCATCAGAGTCTCTTTTATAAAGTCGCGGGCTGATTGCCGCTTGGGCATATGCTCAATGCTCGTCTGTCGAAATGATCGTCGTCCCCGAAAGGCACGGCCTGTCCTAAAACCTGAACCGATATCGGTTGGGTTTAAGAGACTGGGCCGTTTCTTCCCTGGTATGATACGATGTTCTTGATTATCAATTATCGATAATCGATAAAAGGCGACAAGAAAGGAGCACCCCATGCAAAACATTCACGCCGCATTTGCCTCGCACTCTGATGCTGCAAAAGCCATCAATCGACTGACGGACTTGCATTTCGCTGCCGGACAATTTTCTGTAATCGGCGAGGACTGCGATGCATTTCGCGATGCGACCGCGTCGCTGCGATCTTTGAGAGTGCCTCGCCTGATTTTTCAGTTGGGATTGGCCGGTGCCGTAGCCGGCTGCGCGGCGGGCTTTCTGGGCCTGCCGAATATTCCGGCCCGCGAGACCATGTTTTTGCTGATGGTTCCGATCAGTGCGGCATTTGTAGGCACCGCTGTTGGATTGATGAGCGGCATGTTTATTGGTGGCATTCTCAAACTGGATGAGATTCCCGCTTCCGAGGCTGAAGTGCGGCTTGGCTCGCCGACTGCCGGAGATCTCGCCGTGTCCGTCGCGGTCGAGTCTGATGCGCAAGCGCAAATGGTGCAGCAGGTTTTCATCTCTTGCGGCGCCAAATCGGTGATGCTCGATGTCGAACCAGACTATCCAGCACAGGAATCTTCTCTAACCGAAACGCCGCTGGTGGTGCTGGCTCGCACGGCGTGAGCGCACCAGATTCAGTATCTGATGCGGTATCGGATCGGGCTGCTGCCTATGCCATCGAGGACGGTATCAAATCGTTTGGTCGCATGGTGGGCGGCAACGACCTCTCAACGCCAGTTTGTGCTTGAGCTTTGAGGCGTCCCATAAAAATAATCGTGATGTTTTGTGCCAGTGTTGGTGCATTACATCTTGGCGACGCTTCCTCATTGCAAGATCTGGGTATGTGATAGAGTGATGACCGCGGATATATATTCGTTCGAGGATGAATCATGTCGCTTCCTAAATTTGCTGCCCTGCTGGTGCTTGCTGCGGTATCGCTGACAGCCTTGTCGCCAGTTGCCGATGCGGCTAACAAGCGCAGAATCGCGTCCCGGGGTATTCGTGCCGGACTGGTGCCGCCGCCCCCCGCATATATGCCGACCATCCTGCCTGAACTCTACTACCGCGGTGGTGTTCAACAAGCGACCACCACTGCTGTCGAGAAGAAGGAAGAGAATCCGCTAACTCAGTATGTTCAGAATCGATCAGGCGAAGAAGTCAAAGCAATCAGCACGCGCAAAGGCGTGTCCACCTGGGCGCCACTGCGTGTCAAGAAACCTTCCTAACTGACTCTTTCCACAACCATCGCGATGCCCATTCCGCCTCCGACGCAGAGGCTGACCAGTCCGTAGCGGGCATTGCGACGCCGTAATTCGTAGGCGATTGAAAGCAAAAGGCGTGCGCCGGAAGCGCCGAACGGGTGCCCAAGGGCGATGGCACCACCATTGACGTTGACCTTCTCACGGTCGAGCTTCAGCTCTTGTTCGCAGGCTAAATACTGAACCGCGAATGCTTCGTTGATCTCGATCAGTGCCACATCATCTAGTGTCAGTCCGGCTTTCTTCAATGCCGGTGGTATGGCCGCCACGGGACCGATGCCCATGATTTCCGGTGCGACACCGGCGGCATGCCACGAGACGACGCGCGCAATCGGCTTCTTGCCCAGCTTTTCGGCACGCTCTGCGGTGGTTACCACCAGCGCCGCTGCACCATCTACGATACCGCAGGCGTTGCCGGCGGTGACGGTGCCATCCTTCTTGAAGGCTGGACGCAAGGTGGAAAGCGTTTCTTTAGTGGTCTCCGGTCTTGGATGCTCGTCCTTGTCGATGACAGTTACTTTGCCTTTCTTGTCTTTGATTTCGACGCCGACAATTTCCTCCGCCAGGCGACCCGCATCAATAGCGGCTTTCGCTAGTTTCTGACTGCGAAATGCAAATTCGTCCTGTGCGTCTCTGGTGATGTTGTATTTGGTTTGAAGGTTTTCAGCAGTTTCTCCCATGGAATTGTTAGGCAGCGTATCCCTGATGTCGAGCCCGTCCCAGAGCTCCATGTGACCCATGCGTCCGCCCCACCGGTTGCCCCAGCTGATGTACGGGGTCATGGACAGAGCGTCCGTGCCGCCTGCTACGACGACTTCTGCCTGGTCGGTCTCGATCAAACCGGCTGCCGTCGCTACTGCTTGCACGCCCGAGCCGCACAGTTGATTCAGGATCAGCGCCGGCGTGTCCAGCTCCATATTGCTGCGCAGCGCCACATGGCGAGCCAGATAGATGGAGTCTTTGCTTGTTTGCAACACGTTGCCCATGACCACATAGTCGACTTG
This sequence comes from Candidatus Obscuribacterales bacterium, assembly GCA_046328035.1. Taxonomy (GTDB): domain Bacteria; phylum Cyanobacteriota; class Vampirovibrionia; order Obscuribacterales; family Obscuribacteraceae; genus JBGASG01. Next base: position 74,823 of record JAXLXI010000006.1, read on the forward strand.
CTGCGGCTCTACCTGCGCCCGCTGCATCGCCCCTTCGGTAGCCGCTACCGCCAGATCCGTCGCGGTCTGACTGGCCAGTCCGCCGCCGAATGCTCCGAACGCGGTTCGCGCACCGTCGACGATGACAATCTCTTTTTTCATAAACCTGCTCCCTGGCGGGATTTCCGCCTGTCAGCCCGTATAGGGCCGAGCCCCTGTTCGAGTGTACAGCCTTCGAGATCTGCTCTGCATGCGTCTTAGCGCCCGCTAATATGCGGGTGTCCGTCTGATAGAAAGTAGAAAATTTCCCGCCTGGAGCCCATTTTGCCGATCATAAAACAAGAAGAAACACGTAAACTTATGTACAGGAGCCACGTTACAATGTGCTCACTGTTTGACTACAGCCGGCAATCGTGCCGGCAAGCAGCCGTTACAGACTTTCCCCTCAATGGAGGTTGGGACCTTGGCTAAAGTTGGAGTGCCCAAAGAGATCAAAAACAACGAGTACCGTGTTGCTCTGACGATCGCGGGCTGTAACGCTCTCGTCGCCGACAAAAACAAAGTGTTCATCGAAAAGAATGCCGGCATCGGTAGCGGCATCACCGACGAGGAGTACAAAGCGGCCGGCGCCACCATAGTTCCAGATGCGCAAGCCGTTTTCGGCGAAGCCGACCTGGTTTTGAAAGTCAAAGAACCGCAAGCCGAAGAAGTGAAGATGCTGCGCAAAGACCAGCTCCTCTTCACCTACTTGCACCTGGCTGCCGACCCCAAGCTGGCTGTTGACCTGACCAAGACCGGTGCCACCTGCATCGCTTACGAAACAGTGCAACTTTCCAACGGCGCTCTGCCGCTTCTCACCCCGATGAGCGAAATCGCCGGACGTCTGGCAACTCAAATCGGTGCCAACTATCTCGAGCGTCCGATGGGCGGCCGCGGTGTATTGCTGGGCGGCGTTCCGGGCGTGGAGCCGGGCGAAGTCATCATCATCGGTGGTGGCGTAGTCGGAACCAACGCAGCGAAGATCGCTCTCGGTCTCGGCGCTCGCGTCACGCTCTTCGATCTGTCTCTCGAGCGTCTGCGTTATCTCGATGACGTGTTCCAAGGTCACGTGCGCACCGTGTACTCGATCGGACACTATCTCGATAACTTGTTGCCCGAAGCCGACCTGGTTATCGGCGCTGTGCTCATCCCGGGCAAACAAGCTCCGCGTGTCGTCACCCGTCCAATGATCAGCAAGATGAAGAAAGGCGCAGTCATCGTCGACGTCAGTGTCGACCAGGGGGGGTGCATCGAAACCATCCATCCGACCACCCACTCCAACCCGATCTACGAAGTAGACGGCGTCGTTCACTACGGCGTCGCCAATATCCCGGGTGCAGTACCGTGGACCTCGACCCGTGCCCTGACCAACGCCACTTTGACCTATTGCTTGAAGTTGGCGAAATTCGGCTACCAAGCTTGCCTCGACGATCCCGCCTTGAACAAGGGCGTCAACATCCACGAAGGCAAAATCGTGCACGCCGGCGTTCAGGAGGCAGTCACCGCCCAGATGGCGACTGCCTAAGCGACCAATTGAGCATCTGATAAACGGGACCGCCACGGCGGTCCCGTTTTGCTTTCAACATTGCGCAAGGCAAGCCCAGCAAGGGTTAAAGACCCAGACCGGGTAAATATCCATATATGTCGATATTGAGTGGACTGAGCCGGTTGAAGCTTTCTCACAAGGGGTTGATCCTTGTGGCAGTGCCGCTGATTTTTGAAATAGTCTTCGTGGTCTGGTTGGGGGCTCTACTTGAGCAGACCGAACGCGAAGTGCAGCGCGAGCAACATTCACGCGAAGTGGTCGGCACCACAAACCAACTCGTCAAAAACATATTGTTCGTCGCCAGCATCAGCTCCAGCAACAGCGGTGAAGGATTGATGGCGCCGAAGAGCGACGATGGACGCCTCTTCAGGCAAAACCTGGTAGAGATTCCGCAAAACTTGAAACGACTCAAAGAACTGGTCAAAGATCGTCCTATGCAGAGATCCTTGGTGATCGACATCGAAGGACACGTGCGGTCTGCCTTCTCCAACATCGATGCGTTTCAAACGGACTTGCAACAAGGACACATCGATTTCGGCAATTATCACGATCGGTTGAAAGAGCTTAAGAACAAGATTCAGCCTGATGTCTCGCGCATCGGAGCCGGACTCATGGAAATGATGGAGCAGGAAAAGAAGGTCGAGCAAGCCAGTCCCGCCAAGCAAAAACGCATTCGCAATCAGACCAAGATGTTGCTCGGTTGCGCTGTGCTGTTCAACGTGTTAATTGCAGTCTGGCTGGCGCTTTATTTCAATCGCGGCACGGCGCAAAAACTCAATGTTCTCGTCGACAACACAGGCAGGCTGGCGCGGCGCGAAGAACTGAATCCACCACTGGAAGGCAGCGATGAAATTTCGCAGCTCGATCGCGTGTTCAGGGAAATGGCGGTTGCACTGGCGGCGGCTGCTCGCAAGGAACGGGCGATCATCAACAACGCAGTCGACGTCATCTGTTCGATTTACGCAACCGGCAAATTCACCGCTATGAATCCAGCTTCGCTGAATGTGCTGGGCTACGATCCAGGCGAGCTGATCGGCACCAACATCATCGATCTGACTCTGGAGGAAGACGTGCCGGCCACGTTGCAGGCGCTTGAGCACGCGATGACAGGCGAGACGCTTTCCTTCGAGAATCGCGTTCGCAAAAAAGACGGATTCGTTGTCGACATATTGTGGTCAGTGCATTGGGCGCCGGAGGAAAACTCGCTGTTCTGCGTCGCGCACGACATCACAGAACGCAAGCAAATCGAACGCATGAAACGCGAGTTTGTTGCCATGGTCAGTCACGACCTGCGCACACCGCTGACCTCGATTCAAGGCTTTCTCTCCCTGGTGAATGTGGGCATGTACGGACAGCTCAACGAGAGCGGGCAGGAAAGCTGCAATATCGCTGAAGGAAACGTCAATCGGTTGATTGCCTTGATCAACGATCTTCTCGATATCGAGAAGATGGAATCAGGCAAATTGGAACTCACCATGGATGGTGTCACAGTCCGCACCATTTTCGAGCGCACGCATGGAGCAGTGGCCGGATTTGCGGAACAGCAAGGCATCAAACTCAAAGTTGTCGACAGCGATCTCGAGCTGGAGGCTGACGGGGACAGGCTTGTACAGGTTTTGATCAATCTGGTCTCAAACGCGGTAAAGTTCTCTCCCAAAGGGAGTGCGGTCACCATGTCAGCAAGTTCACCGGATAGAGGTGAAACTATTGAATTCAAAGTCATCGATCATGGACGCGGGATTCCCGAGAGTCATCGTGAATCGATATTCGATCGCTTTCAGCAAGTCGAAGCCAATGACGCCAAGAAGAAGGGCGGGAGCGGGCTGGGATTGGCTATTTGCAAAGCGATTGTCGAGCGGCACGGGGGCACAATCGGCGTCGAAAGCCAGGAAGGCAGCGGTAGCACATTTTGGTTCCGCATCCCGGCTGATCCCGATGACGGGTCGGATGAGCCTGGCGATGATGTGCACTCGCAAGTTGTGGAAATCAACCGGACTGAACGAACGTCTGCCTGATGCCTAAGATTCTCATAGTCGAAGATGATCCAGGACTGCAAAAGACGGTGCGAGATTGGCTCACCTTCGAGCACCACATGGTAGAAACTGCCAGCAACGGACGCGATGGTCTCGAGAAAATTCAGGTCTATGAATACGACCTGGTCATTCTCGATTGGGAGTTGCCGGAGATGACCGGTGTCGAGATTCTGCGGGAGATTCGCGGTCGCGGCTCCAACATGCCGGTGCTGATGCTCACCGGCAAGAGCAGTGTCAACGACAAGGAAGAGGGACTCGATGCGGGCGCAGATGACTATCTGACGAAACCTTTTCATATGAAGGAACTCTCGGCGCGCGTGCGTTCTGTATTGCGCCGAGCTGGAGGCAACGTCGCCAACACGCTCAAGGTGCAGGATGTCGAGCTGGACCCGGCAAGCTTCCGAGCTACTCGTGGCGGACGAGAGATTCAGCTTTTGCCCAAAGAGTTTGCATTGCTCGAGTTTCTCATGCGGCACGTCAATCAAGTTTTCAGTGCAGAAGCGCTGCTCAGCCGCGTCTGGGCTTCCGAGTCCGAGGTGAGTGTCGACGCCATCAGCACCTGCGTCAAACGCCTGCGCAAAAAACTGGACGAACCCGGCAGCAAAGAATCATTTATAAGAACGGTTCACGGCGTCGGCTACAAAGTCGAAAGCTAACTCAGCTTATTCTTTCACGACCCAGTTGCGCAAAATAATGTCTGTTGCCAGACCGGACAGGCACCAGGCGAAATAGAAAACTTGCGCAGCCGCTATCCATGCCGGGAAGTGCGTGATGAGCGGATAAGCAAGCACTACGCCCACAGCTCCTACTCCAAGAAACACTGCCCGACTCGCTCTTAAGACGAAAACTCTCCGTTGCGCCGGCGAAAGTGCCGCGAGCCTGTCTTTGTGCGCTGCTTTGCCTTCGATTTCCAGCTCTAGTCTTGCAGTAATGACTCTCTTTACGACCTGGTTGCCGATGAAGTAGCAGAACAGCATCCACAGCGGTACTCCTAAGACGCGGACGGGCTGCGGGATCAATGGATAAAAGACTATGGTGCTCAGGATGCCCACGCCCATGGTAATGATGACGCTGGCTTTCCGAAGCAACTCGTGTTTCTCCTCGAGACTCATTCCATTAAAGGAGTCTCTGAGAATTCGCTTGTAGTTGTCCCAAGCGCGCTTCATGAGTTCAGTTTAGATCGAAGGACACGGTCACGCTTCAGCCCGTCAGTTTCAATCCTAGGATTCCTGTGATGATGAGAAACGCGAAAGCGACTTTCGCGGGATTCACAGTTTCTCCCATAAAGCCTGCCACAACGAACGTGCCGACAATTCCGATGCCAGTCCATGCGGCATAAGCAGTGCCCAGCGGTATCTGCTTCATCGCGACGCCCAACAGCGCCACGCTGGCGAGCGTAGACACCACCATCGCCGCGATCAAGACCGGACGTCCGTCATGAACCTTCAGGCAGACCGCCCAGACTATTTCCAGCAAGCCGGCAAAAAGCAAAATCAACCAAGACATAATGCCCCTCCGCGCGGGCCGTCCCGATTGACTCACAGGTCAGGTCGTCCTGACTTTCTCTATTGTACTGAACCCCGGAGACCCCAAGCGATATCGGTCGAGTTCCGAAAGCCCAACCGATATCGGTTCGGGTTGGAGTTCGGGACCCTCCTGAAATCATTTCAAGCGGGGAGAGGGTTTCGAGCGTTTAATCTGATGCCAAAAATTTGCCAAATTTCTGCCCGAACCATGCCAGAACTCTTCCCTATTCTGTAGTCAAGAAGGAGCCCGCCCCGCCAACGCTCCAAGGCTGGCTCCAACGCTAGGCAAAGCGGGGGTCCGTCACTCAAATGTCAACGTTTTCATCGAAATCCAGCCAATACAACCGACCGAATACCCGGAAACAGAGAGCCCGTCTCACGTCCGAACAAGCCAGATCCCTGAGAAGTACAAGTTCTGAATCGGTATGCCCAATGCAAAAGTTTGCGGCTACCTGGAAAGAGAAAGTAGAAAGTGCCTTCGCTGCGATATGCGCCCCGAAAGTCGAAAAAACACATCCGATGTGTACAAACTATGGACACATCATCGACGGTTCATGGGCAGGACATACCCCGAAGTGCCTGGATTGCGGAACGAAAGTTACCGCTCCGGAAATGCTGCGCAAAGCAAATCCAAACCCCGTTGCTCAAAGTCAAAAAGTAGCAGCGCGCTGACAAAGTTTATATCAGGGGCAAAGGGAGGCGACCGAAAGGTCGCTTCTTCTCTTTGTGTGCCAGGCATGTTCAATAGCTAGGAGGTGAAAGTCCGCTGCACAACCTGATGACGGTGAAGTGCTAGCAACGCGCAAGGGCAAAGTCGCGAGGCAATGTCTGAAGGAAGCGTGGTGCAAATTCACGACTCGACGAACAGGAATCGGATACCGAGGCATACCCAGTCGCGCGAGCAAGCAAAGGATTGCGAAGCGCATAGTCATCAAGGACTGGGGTTGTAGATCCGGCGAGGATGTGAAGAAAGCGATTGAACTTACCCTGGGAGATCTGCATGCTGTCCGGCAATCCGGACTGAGATTGTCGAAAGGCAATTTGACCACCATGCAGAAGTCAGCAGAGGGCGTAGTAGGCAGACATGCTGAAGGCCTGAACGGTGCCCGAAAGGGCTTGATGGAGGGAGAGTAGGACGGGAGTCTAATGAACAGAAAGCGGCAGAAAATTCTGAATGAAACCTTCGGCGAGGCGGAACGCAGTGAAGCTGCGGGACAGCCACGCAAAGGGACCGATCTGGGGACACCGACGACCGAAACCGAAATCCCACGCATTTCGCGAGTAATGGAGATGGTGGTGGCAAAGGGAAACGCGAAGAGAGCACTGGAAAGAGTGCTTCAGAATAAGGGTGCAGCAGGCATTGACGGGATGAGAGTCGAACAATTACCTGCGTACCTGATGGTGCATTGGCAACGTATCCGTCAGGAATTACTTGAAGGGACCTATGTACCGCAAGCCGTGAGACGAGTGGAGATACCGAAACCCGGTGGAGGGGTGCGAAAGCTTGGCATTCCGACAGTTCTCGACCGTTTCGTTCAGCAAGCGATGCAACAGATTCTGCAAGGGTATTTTGACGAGAGGTTTTCGAGATTCAGCTTCGGATTTCGTCCACGAAGGTCCGTCCACCAGGCAGTCCTGCAAGCGCAGCATTATGTAAGCAGCGGACTGCGATGGGTAGTGGATATTGATTTGGAGAAGTTCTTCGACCAGGTCAATCACGACGTGTTGATGGGGCTTTTAGCACAGGGCATTGATGATAAGTGCGCTCTAAAACTGGTGCGCCGATGTCTCACTGCCGGAGTTCTCGAAGATGGACTTGTGCAGCCAACTGTAGAGGGACAACCGCAAGGGGGTCCACTTTCGCCGTTGCTAAGTAACGTCATGCTCGACGTGCTAGACAAGGAGTTGGAGCGACGTGGACACAGGTTTGTTCGCTATGCGGACGATGCCAACATCTACGTTGCCAGCGAACGTGCGGGTCAACGTGTGATGCAAAGCATTACCGAGTTCCTTGAACGCAAACTGAAACTACGAGTCAATAAAGAGAAAAGCGCGGTGGATAAGCCGTGGAAGCGCAAGTTTCTCGGGTTCAGCTTCACCTCTGGCAAGACGACGCGGCGCAGGATTGCGACGCAGTCGATTGCGCGTATGAAGAGACGGATTCGAGAAATGACGCGAAAGACGAAAGGCATGAGTCTGCCACAAGTGATCGAGCAACTTCGACGATATCTTGTTGGTTGGCGCGGCTATTTCGGATTTTGCGAGACCCCAAGCATACTCGCCGAGTTGGATAAATGGATACGGCGCCGTTTGCGGCGATTCATTTGGCTCCAGTGGCGGCGAGGAACAAGGCGGTACACCGGATTGCGTGAGCATGGGGTCCCGAAAGACCTCGCTGCCCAAACAGCCGGTAGTCCGCACGGCGCTTGGCGGCTCAGCAATAGTCCGGCACTCACGAAAGCTTTTCCCAACAGATACTTCCGCGAGCTTGGGTTACCCGAACTCGCCGCTTAATGCGCAATCCGCCGAACCGCCGTGTACGGACCCGTACGCACGGTGGTGTCGGAGGGAAAGTCTGCGAAGACCTACCTATCCATATTTTTTTTTTGCGCCTTGCTGTGCGGCTTTCTGCGCGGCTCTCCGTGCAGCTACTTGTGTAGCACGTGCTTGAGAGCATCTTCCAGTTCGGGATACTTGAACTTGTAACCAGCCTTGGCCAGTCGTTTAGGAATAACGTTGGCGCTGGCGAGAATCAGCTCGTCTGCCATTTCGCCGACCGCCATGTGTAGGACGCCGACCGGCACCGGAAAGATGGCCGGTCGATGCAACACCTTGGCCAGCTTCTGTGTGAATTCGCTGTTGCGCACCGGATTTGGTGCAACCATATTGGTTGGACCCTCGACGTCCTCGTTGCCCAGTGCATAGAGGATGGCGCCTACCACATCGTCCAGGTCTACCCAGCTCATGTATTGCTTACCGTTGCCGAGCGGTCCGCCCAGCCCCATTTTAAAAGGCGGCAGCATCTTGGACAGGGCGCCACCTTCTTTTGAGAGGACGATGCCTGTGCGCAAGAGGACGGTCCTGATGCCGGCAACGCGCGCCGCTCCCGTGGCGTTTTCCCACTGCTGGCAAACTTCAGGAAGGAAACCAGTACCGGGCAGAGCGCTTTCAGTCAGCAGTTCGTCTCCTCGATCTCCGTAGTAGCCGATGGCGCTGCCGCTGACGAAAACTGCCGGCGGCGGATCTAATTGAGCCAGCGTCAGACTGAGGTGTTCGGTTCCTTCTTTGCGGCTCTGGCGAATCTTGCGTTTGGCTTCCACTGTCCATTTTTCTGCCACCGGTTCGCCGGCCAGATGCACGACTGCATCGATGCCCTTGATTTTCTGGGTTTCCATGGTCGCATTATCTATGTCCCAGAAGACCGAGTCCGGATCGCCGGTTTTTGTGCGCACCAGGCGTAGAACCTGATCGCCACGTAACTTGAGCGCCGCTAGAAGATTCCTGCCAATTAGACCACTGGAACCCGAGATCAGCACTTTCACGATGGCATTTACTCCTGGCACCGTCTGCGGTGCGATGCGCTATTGAGACTTACGGTTTGATGATGCAGGTTGCTGGAAGTGAACGGTCACGAAGTGATCAATCGTAGCAAAACAATGAGTCACCGAGTCAAATGTTTTCATCGCCTGGTTCCATTCCCTGAGTCCGGCCAGCTGTTCGAGCTGCAAGCAGAGCAGAGACATCTCTTTGGCTCCCAGCGAGGCGCTGGCGCCTTTTAACTCGTGGGCGATGCGCTGTACCAGTTCTTGCTTTTGCTCGGCTATGCCGGAATCGAGTTCCTCGATTTGCTTACGGCCGGCCTCCAGAAACAGGTGCAGGACGCCTGCCAGTTGCTTGGTGCCGTAAAACATCTCCAGCTCGCGCAGATTCAACGGATCGCGCTCATAAAATGCCGCAGTGGCGTGCACCGCCATGTCTTCCAGCACCAGAGTGAACTCGCGATCCATCCAAAGGGTCAGTTTATTCTTCAGGCTCTCGCGGTCGATCGGCTTGCTGATGTAGTCATCCATCCCCGCCGCAATGCATCTTTCGCGGTCTCCGACCATGGCGGATGCCGTCACTGCGATGATGGGGATGTGCCGCCCCAGGTGGGCTTCACGTTCTCGAATCATCTTGGTGGCTGCAAAGCCGTCCATTTCAGGCATATGGCAGTCCATCAACACAATCGGGTAGTCGTGCATGAACACTGCTTCTACCGCTTGCAGCCCGTTTTCCACCACGTGCGCTCTCAGCCCCAGCTGTTCCAGCAAAAGGGTGACCAGCCTCTGGTTGACTACGTTGTCCTCGGCGACCAAAACGGTTTTATGAAGTTCATCTAGTTGTTTCTCGTCCGTGGATACAGGCAAGGCTTCGCCCTCGGGCAAAGCGCCGAGATCGCCAGCCGGGTTTACTTCCGGGTGTGTCATGCCAGGCTCTCCAGGGGCGTGAGTTGTCAAATTGAAAGCCTTTGATACTGACGGGTGACGGGCTCGGCAGTTCCGGACGACCGTCTTGTATGGGAAATTGTTCGCCTTTAATGCTGATCTGTCAAACGCCGGAAACATAGTGTCTTGGCGCGATGTTCTGAATTGGCCTGCTGTCATTATGCAATGCAAATACAAGCATCACCCGCTCCGGATGCTGAAACGGGTAGAATCGGTCAGTCGTCAATCGGACGCCCCATCGCTCGTACTCCAAGGATTAGCTCGGTGTCACGTTTCAGGAAGCTGCTCTGCCTCGCAGGATTGTTCGGACTGACCACGGTTCAGTTGCCTGTTTCTTCAGGCAGCCAGTCGGTGGGAAGCGATCTGGGAATAGTCGAAGAGCATCCCATCGAATTTACATCCCCCGCGATCAAAGAAGGCTTGCAGGCGCAGATTGTTAAACGGCGCATCACTATTCAGCCGGGCATCCTCTGGGTCAACGATCGGCAGATAGTTTTGAAGAAAGAGCTGATCGTCGATGTGCCTAATTGCCCGCTTCTGGCGGTGAAAAACGAACCCTTGCCACTGACCGCGGCAGGAAACAAGGGCATTTCATCGAAACACTTGCTGAAGGCATCGAGAGCTTGTGACACCGATCAAGCACCGATTCAAGGTGTGATTGCGCCGGGCTCCATTCGCGTCAAGCCGTCAACTGCCGACGCCAATTACTTCAAACAGAAAGTCGACTACGCCTTCGATCTCAGTTGGGGCTCGCTCTCGCGCATGGCAGAAGGCAGCACCATCAAGGACGGGCAGACGGTCTATTGCGACTACACTTATTTCACGCGCCGGATCGACACTTTGATCGTCGATGAAAACGGCAAGATGAAGCTTGTCACCGGCAAACCTAATCGCACCGCGCCTGAGCCTCCGGCCATCGATCATCACTGTTTACCGCTGGCCAATATTTACGCCGAACCTGGTGCCGAGCCTCTGAAAGTCAGTGATTTCATGCCGATTTCAGCAGTTGGACCGGCCATCGAATCGACTCAGCGACGCGAAGCCAATCGCCGCGCCCTGCACCGGTCGCTCGAGAAGCTGAAGGCGGGGCATCCGATCAAGATTTGTTTCTGGGGCGATAGTATCACCGCTGGTGCGGACGCCAGCAGTTATGACTACTCCTTTGCCAACACCGTGGTGATGAAACTGAAGGAGAAGTTTCCTAACGCTCACATCGAAGCCGTGAACGCGGGCATTGGCGGTAGCAACACAAAGGGTCGGTTGAAGGACTTTGAGACACAGGTCGCCGCGCACAAACCGGATTTGATTATCGTCGAATTCGTCAACGACGTGCACCAACCGCGCGAAGTTCTGGAGGTCAATTATCGCCTGGTGGCGAACAAGGCAGACAAAGCCGGAGCGGAGCTGCTGCTTGTTAATCCGCATTTGCCGGCACCGGTCTTGCTGGGCGTGGTCGACTGGGGGCTCGTTTCCAAGGCACCATTCTATTCGGTGTTGCGTAAGTTCGCTGCAGAGCACGATGTCGCTTTCGCGGATGTAACCAAGCGCTGGGAACGGCTACAGAAAGAAGGCTTGACGCCCGAGTTGCTGTTAGTCGACAGGCTCGTCCACCCCAACAATAAGGGACATGGGCTGTACGCAGAAGAAATATTGAAGTGTTTCGATTAGGTGGAGTCTAGTAAACTACCGGCATGGCAATCACCGATGACAATAAAGACAGGCTCAAGCTGCGGCTTTCCAAGGCGATCGGGCACCTCAACCATGTCCACAAAATGGTTGATGAAAAACGTTATTGCATCGATGTGCTGCACCAGCTGAAAGCCGTGCAGTCGGCGCTCGATCGCACGGCCGAACTAATGCTCAAGCAGCACCTCAATACCTGCGTCGTGGAAGCTGTTCAAAACAACGATTCTGATCGAGTAATGGAAGAGTTGTGGCAACTGCTGCGCAACACCAATTCGGCGACCGCTGAAGATGAAGAAGAACTGGCAACTTCTGCGACATCAAAATCTAAGTGCTGTGGTTAGGCGTTTTTCAAAATATTGTTGAGCAGTTCGTTGCCGGCATAGACTCCGCCTTTGCCGTCGCCACCGGCACCGCCGTTGGGTCCTGAGCCGGAGAGAATCTCGTAGCCGATGCCGATGTGCAGGTGAGCGCCGGTGCCTTTGGCGTTGCCGGTGTCACCGACTTTGCCGATCTGCTGCCCTTGTTTGACGTGATCGCCTTCCTTCAATGGCGATGGTTCGATCATGTGTGCATGATAGGCAACCAGACCGTTGTCGAAGCGAATGGTGATGGTGTTGCCGCCCAAGCTGTTGGAGCCCGAACTGACGACAACGCCATCGCGCATGGCTAGAATCGGCGTTCCGGGATTGGCGAAGATATCTGCGGCGCCATGACCGGAGCCGTGATGCAGGGGAATCGACTTGCCCTGGAAGCCGGCTACCGGGAAGACATAACCCATAGCGGACAGGGCCTCCGGGCTCTGAACGTCGGCAGTGATGGCATCGAAGATCTGGTCGAGATGTTGGAAGCGTGCCATCGCTCCGGGGCGATCGCTGTTGGCGGCGATCTTGGGAATCAGCTCGGCCTCATTGCTGAGCGGCTGACCGTTCTTCTGCAGTCCGGCGCCTTGCAATACCGATTCGGCTCCGCCGAAGCCTTTCTGATTGGCGATGTCGGCGACCAGTGCCAGACCAAGTTCTGTGCGCAGTCCGTAGTCATATCCCAGTTGCGCTGCCGAGCGGACGAAATCGCGAGACAGGGCCTTTTGAACGGCCTGGAAGTCTTTGTCGCCCAGCGCCGTTTCCATGCGCTTCATGAGGTCAGGATCGCCCGCCATGTCGGCATTGCGAACCCAGCTTTCGTTCAACAGTTTGTCTGCATATGGTCCGAAGATATCTTTGAACTTGCCGTCCAGTTTCGAAACATCGACGCCGTCCTTTTTCAAAGACGCCTGTGCATCTTGCGACAGTCCCTGTCCGTCGAAGGCTTTCATCAATGTGGGCAGTTCGCCACCCTTCTGGTTCCACTGGCGGATGCCGACTGAGATGCCGTAGCCGTTGTCGTTGGGATTGATAGACGTAAAGGTGCCTTCGTTGCCGGCGACGGCCGTTACGACGCGATCGACGAAGCTCTCTGTAAGGCCGATTTTGCCGCCGCTGTCTGTGTTGGTGACGGGCGATGTGTCGCCGCGGAATCCGCCTCCGCCGTCTCTGACTGAGCCGCGACCACCGCCGCTGCCGCCGGCACCACCGCCGCCGATGCCACCACCGCCGCCGCCACCACCACCGATGACGTTGCCACCACCGACGCCACCGCCGCCGATCGGTTTCGGGATATAACGCGGAGGCGGAACTGGTTGACCTTCGATCTTGACCCACTCATCAGGCATGGTGACGCCGGGGTTGTTGAGTTGGAAGTACTTCATCAGGTCGCGCACGGCAGCCTTTTGCGCCAGTGCCATTTCGCCTTCCGAATTGTCTACTTCGTAGACGATCCAGGTCTTTTCATCGGCGCCGGCATTAGGATTGTTCGGATTGAGCTTGATGTTGCCGTCCTTATCAATGATCAGGTCGGCGTCTTTTTTGTTTTCGTCAGTGAGTTTGTCGAACTTGAGTTCAGTGGTTCGGTCCAGAACATCCTTGATGACGAGGAGTTCCCAGTTGGACGGCACCTTGTCGGGCGATTTGGACATCAAGTAGTCGTACATCGACCGCAGCGCGGCCCGGGTTGCATTCAGGTCGGCGCTGCCGCTGGCGTCCAGTGATTTGGCGAACTCGATGATCACCGCCGCATCGGAAGCCAACGGTTTGTTGGGGTTGAGAGTTACATTGCCCTGTTCATCGACGAGGATGTCGGCTTCGGGATCGCCGGGTTTGGACGAACCTTTGGTGCGCGTGGAAATCGACTTTGCATCATCAAGACGCTTCGCGACATCAGGGTTTTTTGCGATGGCGTTGTTTTCCAGCCGCTCGGCTGGGTCGACAGCGGCTTCAGTGTTGTCGGGCGAACCGTCATAAACATATGGATCGCCATCGGTCACTGTTCCGTTGGCGGGTGTGCCGTCGGTCGGCGTGCCGGTGTATCCGTAGGGATCGCCGCCGGCAATGACGATGCTGCCGCCACTTTCGTCGGTGCCGCTGGTGCGCGACACGACATCATTGCTGCCAGGGGTGGCAGCCGCGACATACGGGCTGTCGAAATTCAATTGTTTGGGTTGACCAGTGTGTCTGCGGGTGCTCAGGCCTTTTTGTTCGAGATACGGAGATACGAGGTTGCCCTCGTTGCCTGTACCTTGGCCGGACGCGCCGATTCCACCGTCACCCACTGCTGCGGGAGCAGTGACGTCACTGTGACTCATGCGGGAGTGAACCTACCGGGGCTAGCGGAAGTTTGCGGGTTAGCAGCGTAAATATGGCGTATAAGTCCGGTTTGGACAATGGTGGAAATACGAACCTGATCGCAGTGACATGGCACTGTCGGCGGTTTTCGGCGGGTGGTCAGTGCCGATTGTGTCGTTTGTGCACAGCTCTCAAAATGCGGGCCGTCGGATGAAATATGTCGAAAGCGGCGTTCAGGATGCCGGAGATGTCATCACCGACGGTGAGCAGCAGCACGAACGCGATGATCGAAAGAACGAAGAGGAGTTGCAAGAAAAACATGCCGAGCTCCGAGTTTTAGAAACGAGAGTAGTGCGAGACTGACGATGGGCAAAACCAGCACGCAGGCCAGCCGCTGGTGATGAAATGGCAGAAACGTTTTGGTGCCGATGAATAACTCTTCCATGAACAGCAATGCCGGCAAGAATGCCATCACCGCCAGAGCCATGCGCGGATGGCGCCGCAACACCGGCAACGTGATCAGCAGTGACACCATAGACAGTGTCGTGGCCAGATGCAATTGACGTTCGGTGTGAGTGAGCACCTGGTTGAATCCAGGCAGGAGGGGCGTGAGTGTCTGCACGCCGATGCAGACTAAAGCTGCCCCGCGCAGTGGGGTTATTCGCTTGGAAAACATAGTGGTTTAGATGGTGGTTATCTGTCGGATAGATAGGCCGATTTGAGACAGCGGTAGGCAATACATCCGTAGACCAGGGTCACACCCAGCAAGGCGATTTCCGGATTCAGCAAAATACTCTTGAAGGCTGGCTTGCAAATGAAGTCGATCCAGAAAATTCCGAGACCTGTGCCTGGCATATCTCCTCCTGCCGATGTCGATCTGGATGTGCGTGCACGAATAACCGCCGCCCAGCAAACGCTGGTGCGGAGCTGTTTGAGTGCGTGCGCAAATCTTTTCCTCGGTATAGATAATCGCCGAGACTGATTAAGGCTGGGTTAAGGAGATCACTTGATCAGCTGCGCTTTTCTATTTGCGCAATGATCTCTTCTTCTCGCTTGATCTCGTCTTTTTGCGCCAGCTTCTTGTAGGCATTGAGAAGCCCGCGATGAGCATCCAGTGAGGCTGGATAGAGTTCTGCCGCGCGCTTGTAGTTGACCGCCGCCTCGGCGTTTTGTCCGGAAGTCATGTAGACATCACCAATCACTACATAAGCCGGGACGTGATACGGATTAACTTCTATCGCCCGCTTGGCAGCATTGCCTGACTTTTCCAGCTCGTTGCGTTTCAAGTAAACGCGGCTTTGTGCTTCCAGAGCGACGAATGACTTGGGATTCAATTCGACGGCTTTGTTGGCGTTGGTCAATGCGTCGTCGTTCTTGCCGCCCGCCAAAAGGTCGAGTGCGTATTCGGCATAGGCGTCTGATTGCCGTTCGGCATCATCTTTGATCTCGGTGGCGCGTTTGGCGAATTCTTGTGCCTTGGCGGCGTCGCCTTTCAACCGTTGCATGTGAGCTTGCGAGATCAACCACGGCATTTCGTTTTTGGTCGCTTCCGGAGCATCGTTGAGCGCGGTTGCGGCGGTGTCTACTTTGCCCAGCTTGAGGAGCGTATCAGCGTAACTAACCCGCATCTTGTTTTTGTCATCGGCGCTCTGCGCGTCAAAAAAGTCAGTCAGACCTTTGGTAGAGTCGGCGGTGCGATCGCGCATCGCTTTGGCCTGCAGCATGACGAATTTGTCTTCGCGTTGCTTGGCTGCATCGCGTTCGCTGGCTGCCACCACATCCAGGTTGAGCAGCGCTTCTGCGTATCTGCCCTCGGTGAGCAGGAGTGTGCCCAGCGCACGCATGACATCAAGTCGATTCGATTGGCTGCCCGTCAACTGCTGCAGTGCCAGGGCGGTGACCAGTGCTGTTTCTGCCTGTACATAATCTTCTGTCTGCGCGTAGGTGTATCCCAGTGCCACCAGATCTTCGACAGAGCTGGGATTTATGTTTAACGCGCGAGTGAACGCCTTGCTGGCTGCCGGGTAGTCCTTCTTCTCTATAAAGATGGCGCCCAGTTCGCGGTGAGCGCGCGGGTCGGTGGAGTCGAGGTTGGCTGCTTCTTTCAGTTCGGCGATAGCCTCGTCTGTCTTCCCGAGGCGGCGCAGAGATTGAGCCAGTCCGACGTGCAATCCGGCTTGCTTGGGCTGTACGCTGATGGCGCGGCGATACTCTTCGATCAGGTCTGCGTCCCGCTTATTTTTTACCAGAAGGACGATCAACTTTTGATGGGCGACGCCGTTCGACGGAGCCAGCTTCAGTGCTTCCTTCAGACTGGCGATGGCGCTTTCGGGATCGCCATTGTCCGCTTGCAGCGATGCCAGCTCTACCAGTTCGAACGGTTTGTCTTTGCTGAGCTCGACCGCTTTCTTCTCTTCGGCGATTGCATCATTGAGTTTCTTCTGATACTTGAAGATCGATGCTCGCGTCCGATGATAGCGGGGATTGTCCGGGCTGATATCACTGGCTTTCTGTAATTGATCCAGAGCTTCGCGCAGCCGCCACTGCTGCAGGTAGATCTGAGCGAGGCGGTACTGATTGTTGGCATCGCCGGGACCAGACTTTATCGCGGAGTTGGCGATGTCGATGGCACCGTCGAAATCGTTGCGCAGCAGTCTCAAATCGACCAGCAAATCCTGCACTTCTCTGAAGTTGGGCTCGATTTCCAGGGCTTTGATGTATTGCACTTCCGCTTTGTCGGGTTGCTTGAGATTTTTGTCCTGGATGAAACCGATGACGCGATAGCCCCAGGCGAAATCAGGATCTGCCTTTAGAATGCGCTCGGTGCGGGCAATCGCCTCAGGGAAATTGGATGTTTTGGCTGCCACCGCTGCCAGTGCCAGGTTGGTAATCGGATCGGCCGAGTCCTGAGGGAGAGTTGCCGCCAGTTTTTTGGCATCGTCCCATTTTTGCTGACAGGTCAGGTTGAGGACTTCGACGATATTCTTGGCGTTGGCGGTCGCTTCTGTCTGACCGCCGGTTTTGCTGGCCAGGGTCTTTAGCTGATCGCATTTGCCCAGGAAAAGGTAGGTAAAGGCCAACCATCCTTCGTTGGTACCGACGGTGGTATCGGAAGCGGTAATCTCCTCCAGATGCGCCATGGCGTCAGGCAAGTTGCCCACGCGCATGGTGTCGTAAGTGATCTGGTCGATATTGAGCGCGGCACCGGTGTGTTTGATCGCCGGCTTGTTTTTGGCGCCCTTGCTTTTCTTTTCTTTGTGTTCCTTGTGTTTTTTCTCGCCCTTAGTCCCACTCTTGTCTTTCTTGTCGGCCGCCAACGCCATGCCTTGCGGCACCGCCTGTGGAGCCATGACGATGCCGGCATTGCTGAGAGCAACCAGAGCCACTGAAAGCGCCAGCGTCACGCGTCTTTGTTTCATGATCAAGGTTCACCTTGCTAAGGGCACGCACATCTCAGACATTTTGCCATAAATAGATGTGTTACGCGTGCTTGGCAAGTGCCGCCAATCTGCTCGGGCGGGCAGAGCGGCTATTCGTTGAAGACGCTGAGCTGCATGACCTGGTCGAGGGCGATGTTGCGTTTTGGCCCCTCGAGGATACTTTTTGCGGCGCTGCGTTTTTCCATCTGTGCCATCAGTGAATTGGCACGGTCGATAATCTGCCTGGGCAGCCCCGCCATGCTGGCGACGTGAATGCCGAAGCTATGACTGGCGCCGCCTTCTATCAGGCGGTGCATAAATTCGATATGCCCTTCGGTTTCTTGCACAGACACCTGGAAGTTCTTGATTTGCGCATGAAAATTGGCCAGTCCATTCAGTTCGTGGTAGTGGGTGGCAAATATTGTGCGGGCGCCGACCGTGGTGGCAAGAAACTCAGCCACCGACCAGGCGATGGCGACCCCGTCGTAAGTACTGGTGCCCCGACCGACCTCGTCCAGCAAGATTAGCGAGCGGTTGGTCGAAGAGAGGCAGCATTGCGTGGTTTCGCTCATCTCAACCAGAAACGTCGATTGTCCCTGTGTAAGATCATCGACGGCACCAATCCTGGTGAAGATCCGATCGACGATGCCGATGTGGCAGGCGGCGGCGGGCACGAAAGAGCCCATTTGAGCCATGATGGCGATGTGAGCCACTTGTCTGAGCAGGCTCGACTTACCGGCCATGTTGGGTCCGGTAAGAATGATCATTTGTTGATCGCATATGGACGCTGGTGCGGTGGGCGGCGTCGACCATCCGGTCAGGCGCGTGTCGTTCGCCACGTATCTGCCCATGGGCAGGATTCTTTCCAAAACCGGATGTCGTCCGTCTTTGATTTCCATCGCCAAAGAATCGTCAACCAGTGGCCGAACATACTTATGTTCGGCGGCTGCGTTGGCCAGCGAAAGCAAGGCGTCGAGCGCGGCCAGTTGACCGGCCACATCTCGCAGGGCGTTGCCGTAAACAGAGAGTTGGTTGCGCAGTTCGATGAATAGTTTGTATTCCAGGTCGGACTGATTTTTCTCAGCGTTCAGGATTTTCGCTTCGTACTCTTTCAATTCCGGCGTGATGTAGCGCTCGGCATTAGTGAGCGTCTGCTTCCGGATGTAGTCTTCAGGAACGGCTCCCTTGTTGGCGTGGGTGATCTCAATGTAATAGCCGAATGTGGAGTTGACGCTCACCTTCAAAGACTTGACGCCGGTGCGGTTTTGTTCGCGCCGCTGGAAGTCGTCCATCCATTGTTTGCCGCCACCGAGCAGGTCGCGCACTTCATCGAGTTCCTGTGAGTATCCGCTCTGGAAGATATTGCCCTCGGTCAATTCGCGAGAACAGTCTTCCTTGATGGCATTCAAGACCTTGTCGCACAGTTCGTCGAGAGCGGCCGGGGGAGCGGACAGCTTGCGCAGGATGGGACTTTCGCACTCGAAGAGTTGACTCGCCACTGCCGGCAGTGCTTGCAGCGATTGCCCGACTGCCAACAGATCTCGCGGATTGACCGTCGCCGAAGCCAGGCGCACGCCCAGTCTTTCCAGATCGGCAAATGAGGAAAGCGCCTGGTCGAGTTGGCGGCGCACCGCAGCGGCGGACAACAACTCTTCGATGGCGTCCTGACGTTCGACAATAGCACTGATATTGAGCAGAGGTTTAAGCAGCCAGTTTCTCAGGAGACGGCTGCCCATGCCGGTTTTGGTTCTGTCGAGAGTCCAGAGCAGACTGCCTTCAAAACTGCGGTCGCGCACCGTTTCTGTAATTTCCAGATTTTTGCGGGCGGTCGGATCGAGCATCAGGTATTGCGACGCCGAGTAAGTGCAGATGCCGGTGAAACGGGGCATCTGAGCGACCTGGGTTCGCTGCAGGTATTCGACAATGGCACCGGCGGCACCGATTGCCAGCGGCATGCTGTCGCAACCAAAGCCTTCCAGCGTGGTGACGTTGAACAACTCCATGACGCGGCGCCGGCAGGGCTCCAGTTGAAAGAACATGGACGGCCGCCCGGTGAGGCGTTGCTGTCCCGACAGACCGTCAGGTAGATCGAGAACCTCTTGCGGTATCGGTCCGCCACCGCGAATAGTGCGCTTGGCCACCAGCAATTCGCGCGGGGCGATGCGGGCTACTTCCAAAATCAGCTCTTGTTCGGTCAGTTGCGTGACGCAAAACTCTCCGCAGGAAGCGTCGGCAAAAGCTAGTCCCCAGAGTTGTTCTCGGGTGGAAGCCGTGTCGCCTGATCGATAGATGGCGGCTAAATAATTGTTCTCGCGCTGCGGCAGCAGGTTCGATTCCAGCACCGTCCCTGGTGTCAGCACCCTGGTCACCTGTCTCTCGACAGGTCCTTTGCCGGCCCCGACCACGCCCACTTGTTCGCAGATGGCGACCGAATAGCCTTTGTTGATCAGTTTTGCCAGGTAGAGGTCGAGAGATTTCACCGGGACGCCCGCCATCGGTACTCGTCCACTGGCGTAGGTGGGCTCAGGGCGTCCGGTCAGCGTAATGTCGAGCTCCCGAGCGCCGACCTGAGCGTCTTCATCGAAGAGCTCATAAAAGTCGCCGAGGCGGAAGAAAACCAGGCAATCGGGATACTGTGACTTGATATCCCAATATTGCCGCATCATGGGAGACATCTGAGCAGCGGCGGCGCCGGTGGCTATCTCAGAGTGAACGGGCTCAATCGTGTTGCTCAATGTGTAATTCTCGCTGCAACATGCATACGCAGTCGGATATGCGACAGGCTGTATGCGTATATGGGCGCGCCCAGGCTGCTTTTGCTGAGCTTTGCAAGAGTCAATGATAAACCGGCGCAAGCCGCGAAAACTATGAGCTTCTGGTAATATGGGGACTTTGGGGATATATCGCTTCGTTAGAGATTGAGTTCAATATCATGCACCTGAAGAAATACGATCTTTCGCACGCTGCCCGCATCGGGCTGACCTCCGTGCTTGTGGCCGCCGCCGCCGGACTGTTCACTATGTATTCACCGTTTGCGGTTTCGGCTCCGGACGAGCCGTTGGCTGCCGAACCGGCTAATGCTGCGGCGCCGAAAGCCAAAGCGGATAAGAAAGGTGCAGAGAAAACGCCTGAGAAGGCGCCCGACAAGGACAAAAAAGGCACCGACAAAGATAAGAAGGCTGCTGCTGGCGCCGACAAGAAAGACAACACGCCGCCCAAGCCGGAAGTGCCGATTGAAAACGTTGTTGCCGTTCAACCATCTGATCTCGTCTCCAAACCCCACGACTTTCTCGGCAAAAACGTCAAATTTACGGGCAATTTTGCGTCATTCACCAACCTGGCGCTGGACTACAAGCCGGCCATGAAGGCTTCGAAAAACTACCTGTCGATGTTGATCCGCAGCAACACCGGTCAGGTGCCTCTCTCTGAGCTGAAGTTGGCGATGCTGATTCCCAAAGAAAAGGACCCGGATACTCAACTGCTCGCCAATCTCAAGGAAGGCGACAAGGTCGAGATTGTCGGTAAGGTCTTCAGCGCAGCCCTTGACGATCCATGGGTCGAAATTTTGCGCCTGAAAAAGCTAGGCGGCTCACCCGATAAAAAGGAAGTTGCCGCCGGTGACACGAAATCGGGAGATGCCAAGTCCGACGGAAAGGCTGATAAGGGCGGCCCCGGCGCCGATAGCGTCGACAAGAACGATAAGGGCGACAAGAAAGACGGCGCCGAGTAGCGGGTATAAGTTACATCGATGACGCATTGCGTTCCCACAGTGCATAATGTGAGCAACGCAAACTCAGGTTGTGAAGGAGAAATCAATGGCAGTTGCGGAATCGGAAATCCAGACGCTTCTTGCATCACTCAACGGCAAACACGGAATTCTCGGTTGTTTGCTCGTCAACGGTGATGGCGGCGTTGTCTCATCTTCACTGCCGGCTGATATCGACATTCAAACGCTCGGAGCGTTGAGTGCCACGCTGTTCTCGAACAATGATGTATCGCTGCAGCGCATGAATCGCGGCAGTCTGTCACAGATGACTCTTCTTACTGATCAGGGCATCCTGCATTTCTACGAAGTCTCTGGTCATTACCTGGTGGTACTGACGGCCAAGGGACAACGCATCAACCTGGAAGGTTTGATTCGGTCGGTTGAAGAACAGAGCGGCAGCTTGCAGAAGATGCTGGCCTGACCAGCGGTCAGTCAGTCTTTGATTGACGCTTGAGCGCCAGTTCTCTGGTGCGCGGTTCTTTGTTGCAGGACGCAAATGCTATGCGGATGAACGTGCCGCAGCTGTGTGAGCCGGTGCGCATTTCGATGGTGGCGCTGTGCGTGGACGCAATTTCGCGGACGATGGCCAGACCCAACCCGCTGCCCGGAGCATCATTGCCTAGAATTCTGTAGAAACGTTCGAAGACCTTTTCGCGCTCGTCGGACGGTATGCCGGGACCATTGTCTTCCACCGTCAGCTCGACGTTGCTGCCATTGGCGACACGCACCACGACTGTGCCGCCGCTGTGCGTGTAGAGTACCGCGTTTTCGATCAGGTTCATTGCCAGGTCGCGCAACGACTCTCTGTCGCCCATGATCAGTGCCGGTGCAGAGGACGCTTCGAAACTGAGGTCAATTTCTTTGTGCAATGCCGTCTCAATTAGATCGGCGGTGGCATCGGAGGCGATGAAGTTGAGATCGAGTTTGACAAAGTTGCCCATGTTCTCGGCGGACGGTTCTGCTTTGGCCAGCGAGAGCAGCCGATTGACCAGATGCACCATGCGATCGATACCGCGGTCTATCTGTTCGATCAAGTCTTTTACCTTTGGTTCTCCGGAGAGTCTTTGAGCCAATCCGCTGAAAGTACGCAAACCGGCCAGCGGCGTGCGCAATTGATGTGCCGCGTTCGCGGTGAATCTTCGTTGGGCTTCAATCTCCCCTCTCAGTCTGTCGAGCAGATCATTGATTGATTGCACCAGGGGCTTTACTTCGACCGGCACTGTATCGAACACCACCGGCGAGAGGTCCTGTGGATTGCGCTCTTGCACTGCCTGTTGAATTTTGCGCAGCGGCGTCAGTCCTCTGCTGATACCGAACCACACTGCCAGAGAACCAAGCAGGATCAAAATGATCTGTGGTGCAACGATGCTGGTGAACAGCAGCTGAGTCAAACTATTGCGTCCCTTGAGAGTCTCGGCAACCTGTACCAGTACGGCCTCATCCTCGGCATTGTGCGGATTGGTGCAGCGCAAACGAGCGATGCGGATGTCGACGCCGTTCAAAATCGCGTTACGAAAGCCGGGTTGGTTTGAATAGGGGTTGAGGATTGGACCGGGAATCAGTGCGTCGCCGGAGATTCTCACCTGGTCCTGTCGGAGCACTTGATAGTAGACCTTATCCTCGTCGCTGTATCGCAAGATCGCCTGCGCGGCGGGAGGCATGTCGACGGTCACGGTGCCGTTTTTCCAGCGCAACCGTGCCACCACCGAGTCGGCGGTGTTTAAAAGCGCGCGGTCGTAAGTGTAATTTGCCACTGTGTAAGCCAGTCCGAATCCAAACAACGTACCGAGCATGAGCAGGCTGCATAGTGGGATCAGCAACCAGGTGAGCAACTGTTTGCGTATAGACAATTCAGCCATTTGCTTGCAATGTATATCCCATGCCGCGGTGTGTCTCGATCAAAAGCCCTGCGTTTTCCAGTTTCTTGCGCAACCTGTGAATGATGATGTCGATGGCGTTGTAGCTGAGATCGCCTTCCCAGTCTGAGATGTGTTCGCAAATCTGCCCCTTGCTGACCAGTCGTCCTTTGCGTTGCAGGAGAATTTCCAGCACTGAAAGCTCGCGTGCCGACAGGTTTAGGGGCGCATCGCCGATGGTGGCGTTGCGATCGACGGTATCGAAGCTGAGCTGACCGCAGGAGATCTTGGTGCGATTCGACCAGCGTTCATTGCGCAGCAGGGCGCGGATGCGGGCCTCCAATTCGGGCAGGTAGAACGGCTTCACAAGGTAATCGTTAGCTCCCAGGTCCAGACCTCGCACACGTTCATCTAAGCCGTCTCGAGCGGTGACGATTAAAACAGGTGATGTATTGCCTCGTGACCGCAAACGCTGCAGGACATCCATGCCATCCATTTTGGGCAAGCCCAGGTCGAGAATTATTACGTCATAGGATGTAATGCCAGCCGCCATGTCGGCTTCCGGACCGGTGCGCACATGATCCACGAAATATCCCGAGTCTTTGAGCGCCATGCTGACGCCCGCAGCAAGAAACTCATCATCTTCGGCAAGCAGAATTCTCATCGGCACCTCCTTTCTCTATGGTAATACGAAACCCAGTACAGGTGAGGGTTTGAAAGGTAAACGAAAGGCAATGGCCCGGTGAAAGAAACACGAAAGAGGGGCTTACTAGAATAACTTTGGGCGGTTCGCCAACCATCTGAATCATTACCCGACTTAACTGGAGCCACACACGGCGAACCGCCCAAAGTTATTTAGTCGGCAGCGATACCGTAAGTGGTGCAATCGAGATGCAAGTTGGAGGCCGAGAGGGTGGAGGATCAGAAGATAGCCGAAGTCTCTAGCCGAGTGACGAGCTTTCTGTCCGGACACGTGCGTGCCGTCTGGGAGTTGGAACTGCTTTTCTTTTTCAAGAGAAGTGAGCGGCCATTGCAGGTGCAGGAGATCAGCCGGGCCCTCTACATGGAGGCGGGTGTGCTGCAGCCGACGATTGCCAGATGGGTCGACGACGGCATCTTGCAGAGCAGCGAGGACCGCAAGCAGAGCTTTGTCTATAGTCCGAGAGCGCAGTCTGTCGCGGATGCCATTGAGGAAACCCGACAAGTCTATTTGCAAAGACGCGTGACGCTGATCAATTTGATTTACTCCACCCTTCCGTAGACAGCAAAGCCTGCAAAATCGTTCTAGATCGAAAGGATTACGAAAGTCGACCGTAATACGATGACTATGGTGGCAGCCCACGATCAGAGACCTTCATCGGGCTGCCACGCAAGTTCCCAGGTCGTGAGGACGGCGCGGATGGATATAGTTTCTTACAGAGGACCGCAAAGTCCTGGCGGTGTTTCCTGTTTCTTGCAAAATCTTTTCTACGATCCGCGGCTTGATATCGACGGTTGGTGGTTTCTTGCATCAAATCGATTTCGGCACGTGTCGCGCTGTTCGCAGTCATCGTTCTCATTGTCTGCGTGTCAAGCAGAATTGATAGAGCGGTACTGTCACTACAGCAATGCATTTTTGTGGCCGCTCTTCCACGGTTTCGAACATCTGGTCGAATACGATGTGTGCTCTCGCCAGTCCTATCGCAAAGTTGGCCGGTTGATGGCAGACGCAATATTGCAGTCTCAATTGAACCAATCGGTATTCGTCAATGATTACCAACTGGCCATGCTGCCCAGGCTATTGGCCGGTGGCGGGTTGCGGCAATCCAGTTTTTTCTGGCACATTCCATGGCCAAAAGAGATACCGGCGCCCTTTGCGGAGCCCGTTAGCGAGCTGGCGCTCGGCATCTCCTGTGCGTCGCGCATCGGGTTTCAGACTGACGAGTATGCGCAGAACTTTTTGAGTTTCTTCGCGCGCCGGTTTCCATCTTTGACTGCGAACGTTGAGTCTTCGATTGTCATTGCGCCGGTCGCGGTCGATCATGAATTGTGGGCAACCCTGTCAGAGGATGAAGTGCGACGCGAGCGCGTGCTCAATAACTTAGACATCAAAGAAACAGACAAAGTGATCTTGAGCGTGGAGCGGGCGGATTACACAAAAGGTGTCCTGGAGAGGTTGGAAGCAATCGCCGTCTTCCTGCAGAGTCAAGACCGCTCGAACGTGCGAGGACTGCGCTTTGTTCAGGTGGTGCCGCGCACGCGAGCTGGACTGCCTGCTTACGATCTCTACTGGCAGATGTGCCACCAGCGAGTGCGCGAGATCAACGATGCGCACCGTCTGCCGGGCTGGGAGCCGATCGTCTTAGTAGAGGAGCACCAGGCGGCTGCCGATCTGGCCTGCCTCTATGCTCGAGCCGACATCATGCTGATTACTGCCATTGCCGATGGGTTGAATCTGACGGCAAAAGAGTATGTTGCCTGTCATCAGGGGCGCTCCGGAGCCCTGATACTGTCGCGAGGCTGTGGGGTTGCCAGCGAACTGCAGGAGCCGGCCTTCATGATAGATCCTCTGTCACCGCATGTGGTGGCGGAGTCCATTGCTGCAGCTCTCGAATTTCCGGACGATGAACTGCGTGGGCGTATGACACGCGCTCGCGCCATCGTCGCTGCCAATGGGGCGCGCCGATGGCTGTCCTGTGTGCGACCGCCCTCCGCTAGCGGGCGGTCGCTGGCGGAAATCTCGTGACGAACGGGGCCGCATAGTAAGTGAGACGACAGCGGCAAATCGGGGCAAGAGTGCGCGTCCGATCGCGAAAAACCGGCACCGTGCGGCAGTCGCCGGGCAAATTGTCAATGAGGCTAAAACCGCTTTTGTCCGGGTATATCGCTGAGGTTCGATCAGTCCCCGCTACAAAGAGGAATGCCAATGTCATTCGAGCAACACGCACAGAACGCCCAGGTGGCGATGCAACAAGGCAATCAGAGTGCGGCAGAACAGCAACTTAAGCAAGGCATTCAGATGGCCGAGCAGCAACTGGGCGCCAACTGCAACAAAGACGATCGCGTCGCTGCCATATACAACAATCTGGGCAGATGTCTGCAGAACCAGGGACGCTACGCTGATGCGGAAGAAGCGTATAAGAAGGCGCTGGAAGTTCGGCAGGCAGCCTTAGGACCCCTGCACGCCACCGAAGGAATCATTCTCGAGAACTATGCGCGTTGTCTGCGTGCAGCCAATAAGCCGCAAGAGGCCGCAAAAATTGATCAACGCCTCCTCGGGCTGATGAATCGGAAATAGCCCTCAGGCGCAATTTCCAACGATACGCATTGCCGGTGAATGTTGAGCCGGCGATGCGTTTTGGCGCCCCGAAATCCGCAAAAAACCTAATCGCGCTTGACATCCGGGGCTCTATGCTTTTCACTTTAGGATGAGAGGTGGGATAAAGCCTTGCCCTGTCTCAAATCCCCTCTCCTTGCCCGCCAGCATAACAAGCTCAGGTCTGGGCACAAACTTACTAGAGATATGGATTTGTGAGGCCCTCGTGATGCGCCCCTTTTTCGCCAGGACTCTGGCCTTCGTAGCCTGTTTCGGTCTGCTTCTGCCGCCGGCGATGGCCGCGCGTTTCGTGGACATGTCCGGCAACTGGACGGAAAAGTACGTCAACAACCTGTCCGACGAGGGTGTGATTGCGGCGGAGGACGACGGCAAGTTCAAGCCGGACAAGCCGGTGACACGCGCTGTCCTGGCGGCGTGGCTGGTCAAAGTTTTGAAACTCGACAATCAAGCTGTCGGGGACACGCCCAGCTTTCCGGATGTCAGGCCGACTGACTGGTTTTACAAGCCGGTTGAAATCATCAGGCAAAACAACATCATTGCCGGCTACGCTGATGGATTTCGTCCGCACCAGTTCATTCAGCGTGCTGAAGTGATCACGATTTTGTCTCGCACGCTCAGCACTCCCACTCCTGGTGCAGCTCAGATTCAGGAGGCTCTCGCCAAGTACAAAGACGCAGCGAAGGTGCCGGACTGGGCGAAAGTGGGTGTCGCTAAAGCAACGTTGTCCGACATCGTGCTCATTCAAAATCCTGATCTGCTTGATCCTTCCGGATTGGCATCGCGAGCCGACACAGTCGCTTTGCTGTACGGGCTCGAGCAATACATAACTCGCCAGACCATTGCACAATCAGAGTCTGCGGCTCCGCCGTCGCAGGCGGCATCATCCGGCGATTGGCAGGCGGCGCCCCGGCGCAAAATCCGACCAGTTATGCGTCCACACCGGCTGGCGGGCAGTACCCGCCGCCCGCCCAGGGGGCGTATCCGCCACCGACACAGGGAGCTTACCCGCCTCCAGCACAGGGAGCGTACCCGCCGCCGTCACAGGGAGCATATCCGCCTCCGCCGCAGTACGGCGGGGCGTATCCAGCGCAAGGACAGTATCCGCCGCCCGACTATACAGGCAGGGTCACCGAGCAAGGGCAGAATGGCTACCCGCCTCCTGGTTATAGTGGACAGGCCGGCGCGTATCCGCCTCCCGGGTACGGTCAGCCCCCACCGGGGTATGGTCAGCCGCCGCCCAATTATTTGCAGGGCGGCGTCGCGGTGGTTGCGGCTGGAACACATTTCCGCGCTTCGTTGAAAAACTCGCTGGACTCCGGTTCGACGCAACCCGGCGAGGAAGTGACGGCAACGCTCAGCGAGCCACTGACTTCCAACGGATCAGAGGTCGTTCCTGCAGGCAGTCGCCTGGTCGGCAACGTCACCAATGTAGTTTCTGCCAAACGGTTCAAAGCCGGCGCCAACGGCAAGGTAGACATCAGATTTACTGCCATCGAGACGCCAGACGGTCGACGATTTCCGCTTTCGGCTAGCGTCGACACCTCGCAGCAGCGCCTCACCGGCGGCACTACCGCTGGGCGTGTCGGCAAGGGGTTGGCGACTATGGGCATTGGCGCCGCCGGCGGTGCGGCGCTCGGCACCGCGCTCGGTGCCATAGTCGGTGGTACTACACATTCCTCGAGCATGGGCAAGTCGGTGGGCATGGGCGCTGTCTTTGGTACCGCCCTCGGTGCCGGGGTGGGCGGTGTCGGAGCCGTAGTGCGCAAGGGCTCAGAAGTGAAGATTCCGGCCGGCACGCCTCTGCCTGTGCAGCTGGATGAATCGCTGCAGGTCACGATCGGGCGCGCGGTCAATAATTACCCACCGCCTCAACAGGGCTACGGATATGGTGCACCACCATCGGTGCAGCAACCGCAGGGTTACTTCCCGCCCCAGTAATGGTGGAAGAAACGGTCAGTCGCCGCCGTAACGTCTCTGACGCGCCGCGAATTCCAGGACAGCCTTGTCAAAATCTTCGGCGGTGAATTCCGGCCACATGACCGGCGTGACGTAGAGTTCTGTGTACGCCGACTGCCAGAGCAGGTAGTTGGATAGACGCATTTCGCCACCAGTGCGAATCAGCAAGTCGGGATCGGGCAGCTGTTTTGTATAAAGATGCGCGTCGATCAGTTCGGGAGTGATGTCTTGTGGAGCCAGGTTGCCCGCCGCTACCTGTTCTGCCATCGCGCGGACCGCTTGAGTAATTTCCCAACGCGAGCCGTAGTTGAGCGCGATCTGCAAGTTCAGTCCTTGATTGTTGGCGGTGCGCTGCATGCCGCCTTTCAGTTTTTGCTGCAAGTCAGCCGGCATGCCATCCAGGTCGCCGATAAACCGCAAACGCACCTTGTTTGATGCCAGCTCTTCCAATTCGTCACGCAGTACCTCGGCAAAGAGCTCGAACAAATAATCGACTTCTTCTTGACCGCGTTGCCAGTTTTCGCTGGAAAAGGCGTATACAGTCATAAATTCCAACCCGCGAGCGCTGGCGTGTTTCACCAGCCGCTTCAAGCTTTTCACGCCCTCCCGGTGGCCGAACAGGCGGGGCAACTTTCGCTTATCTGCCCAACGGCGGTTGCCGTCCATGATGATCGCCACGTGGCGCAGCGGCAGCTGGGACTGGGACTCGTCGGTGTTCGCTTTGACCGATGTCGAAGTTTTTGAAGTTCTCACCATTTGCGGTGCCACTACTTGCGCACATCTCAACTATTGACTGCCGGCCATTGTAACTGTAGCCTCTCGGGCCGCGCTTTTCAAAAGCCTCATATCTGTGGAAGAATTCAAAAAACTATATGTCCGCAAACGCCCAAATGATAGGCTTCTAACAATCTCGATCCCGTTTCCTTACAAGGTTTTTGCCAAATGATGCTGCGTCCAACGTATGTCGTGGAGGGTGATGTTACCGACATCGATCTCGATCTGTTGCACCGCGAAGGTGTGCGCGGGCTGATTTTCGATCTGGACAGTACTCTTGTGGCACCACACGCCGGGGTGCTGACCAACGAAGTGGCCGGTTGGCTCGATCGGGCGCGTTCGATGTTTAAAGTGGCGATCGTCAGCAATAACAAGAAGAGCGCTTACGTGCAGTCTGTGCAGGCTCTATTGGACATGCCCTGTATCGGCTTTGCCGCAAAACCCAGCACTAAAGCGTTTTTTGAGGTGCTGAAGCTGTTCGATATGGCACCGCATGAGGTGGCAGTAATCGGTGACCGCCCGCTCACTGACGTCTGGGGCGGACAGCGCGCCGGTATGAAAACCATCCTCGTCTGGCCGCTCAAGAGCATGAACGAACCGTCTTGGATTCGCATGATTCGTCGCATGGAGCGCGTTTTTATTCGCAGTTTTTAACCGGCAGTTCGTTCAGTCGCCCGATCAGCCAGCGATTGAACTGATTGGGGTGCGTATCCATACAGTTGTGGGCCGCGAATTCGAAGACGTGAAGAGTTGAGCCGGGCAGCATTTTATGCATGCCCTCCACGTGTGCGCAGAGGGCAATCGGGTCGAGCCTGCCGACGGCGAAATGCACGGGACAGTGCGTGACCTGCGGCACGGCAGCGGCATAATCCATGGTTTCAAACTGACGCACTATTTCATTGAGTGTGAAGTGATCGGTATCCAGCAGCACGCGTTCGCGCCATTTGAGGCTCCTGTGAATAGGCGTGTTTTTCAAAGAGTGATAAGGCCAGCCGAGAAAAAATTTGAAAGCCGACCGCGTCACCTGCGGAACTTTTCCTGGCATGGAGACAGCGAAGACTGCACTGACCAGCTGTGGATGCCGCTCGGCAATCGCCATGCTGATAATCGCTCCCAGCGAGTGTCCTACGAAAGGCACCGGGTACGCGATGCTCACATCTGAGAGAGTCTCCAGGACATCTTGCAGATGAGCGTCGAGATTTGCATCTGTGCCGGGCTCGGCAGTGTCTCCGTGTCCGCGCAGGTCGGGAACGATGCAGCGAAAACCTGCGGATTGCAGGACCTCAATCTGGCGCGACCACATTTCAGCGCGAGCGCCTGTGCCGTGCAATAAGACAATATCCCGCGCGGCTCCCGTGGTTGGCGATGTGCTGGATTTTGCTTCATAGCATTTAAGTGCCAGCTTCATGGCTGGTCTACCTAAGCCGTTGCTTCGCCGAGATTTTGGCGGTTAATTGAAACTGGTTGCGACGAGTCGTCTCGCTGCGCTGACGACGGTTGGAAGGCTTCGATGGCAATTTGAGAATTTTGCAATACGAGGCGAGCGATTTCGTAAACGGCTGCGTCGTGATCCAGGTTGTGGACCGGCGGCAGCGCCCGATGCCGATCGGTGACGATTGAGGCTGAATTGACGATGTCCAGAATGTCCTCCGGATTGGTCAGTTTGCGTGCCAATCCGCCGTCGATCAGAATATCGACGGTGCCTCGTTCCTGAGGCATCGGTTCTGTGATGCAATCAAGGACCAGAGGCAGTCGGCTGGCAACCGCCTGAAACGTAGTCAATCCGCCGGCTTTGGTGACCATCAGGTCTGCGGTTTTCATAAGATCGGACATGCGATCGTGAAACGGCAGGACAGCAATGGAAAACGGCAGGTCGGCAGCCATGTCGACCGCGTCGTCGTAGAGCGCGTTGTTATGACCGCACAAGAAGATCACCTGGATCGGACGGTCGATTGCTCGCAGAGACTTGAGGACAGCCAGCATATTGCCACCGCCTGCCCAGCCGGCATTTACACACACGGTTAGCGTGTCAGGGCACAGCCCGAGGTGACTGAGAAACGTTGCCCGGTCGACTGACGGCTCGTTTAGGAAATCCGGGTGCACTGGCATGCCGACGACGGCTACTTTATCTGGTGACGTGCCCCAGTCCATTAATTTATTGAAGACGATTTCGTTAGGCGCAATGATCAGATCTGATTCAGGGCAGGACCAACCGCGCCAGAGGTCGGCGTTTGGGTCGGTGATTACAGTGATCAGTTTTGTGTAATCCTTGATGCCGATCTCGCGCATGGCGCGTGCTATGTAATGGTTAGTCATCGGGTGCATTGATACCACCACCGATGGTGCCTGCTTACTGAACCATTGAGTCAAATAACTGCGAGAGATCAAATAACCCAGTTCGGATTCATTGGGTTTCAAGAAATGCAGGAGATCGTAGTAGTACTTCATCGCCGGCTGATGATGTCGGAGCAGATAGTTGTACAGCTGGACGAAATGCTTGTTGATCGTGTGGGTGTGTTCGACGATGTTTTCGCTCGTCACCTGGACGATGCGATGGTTGGGGTCGCTGGCGGCCGCATCTTTAATTGCCGCACTCAAGGCTTCCACGGCACTTCTGTGCCCGCCGCCCGTATCTGAAAAGACTATGCAAACGTTTTCAAACATGGTTCAGTTGTACACTGTTCGAAATAAGTGACGCACACTCTTCTGTACCCGTCCCTGCCAATGAATAGACGCTTTGCAACTCTTTCCGTGTTATTGGTCACTGCCGCTACCAGCAGCTCCCTGTCAGCCTTAGCAGACAGCAAGGGCGATTGGACCGTAGTGTCGTCCCACAAAATCAAGGCGCCAGTGCAGGGGGTGGAGCTTTATCAGCTGGACAACGAGCCTCTGGCG
Organism: Candidatus Obscuribacterales bacterium; assembly: GCA_046328035.1. Lineage (GTDB taxonomy): Bacteria > Cyanobacteriota > Vampirovibrionia > Obscuribacterales > Obscuribacteraceae > JBGASG01. The sequence goes on from JAXLXI010000006.1 coordinate 106,755, forward strand.
GGACGCAAGCCGCTGCTCCTGGTGCACGGGTTGTTGGGAGAAAACTGGCCGCTGTTCAGGTGGGGCGATGTTACCAGGCACCTGAGTTCCAGCAAGGATTTCAACGGTGAGTACAAGATTTACCTGGCTCGCTACGACACTGTCGCCCCGCTAGCGGGAGCGATAGAGCCCTTTCGGCAGGCGGTCAAGAGGCTCTATTCGGATTCAGGCAATCGACCGATCTCGATAGTGGCCCTCAGCATGGGTGGCAACGTGGTCCAGGAATCGATGGCCGATTCTACTATCGACCGGTCGATCGAAAAGGTGTTGACCATGGGTACGCCGTTTCATGGTTCACCCCTCTTCACTTATGACTGGATGCAATATGGGTTTTTGCAAAATCACCGTGTACCGTGGGTGAAAGCGGACCTGTTCATGTCCTACCGGCTCTATTTCTCGAAGCACCAGAACTTGCTTGCTGACCTGCGTTGGGACAATGTCGATAAAAACATTCCGGATGTCGGCAATTTCAGTGCCCATGTTCCCTGGCATGTGCGAGGAGATTTGACCGCGGCGGTTGACGGCAATCCTCACATCGTCGCCGTCAATTCAGAGTTGAAGACCGACAAGTCGAAGTTCATCACCTATGGTGGCTACCTTGTCGCTCCTTGGGCGAACGCCGACCGTCCGTCGCTGACGTGGCAGGCATCGCGGCTGCCCGCTCAGTTTGTGGCCACCACCGTGCCCTTTCATTTCGGCAGAGAGCATCCCGTTTTGCGGGTGCTCAATCGCGAGATCAGCTGGGTGCCTCCAGGCGCGGATGGAGCAGCGGATCATAAAGGGTCTAGTCGCAAGATCATGTACGGATTGAACGACGGCATCACGCCGGTTGCCAGCGCTCTGTTCCTGCCTCCCAAGACGTTCAAGGACGATTTTTGCCTCAGCGAATCCGATGTGACAACACTCTCCAACTTCGTCGACGTGCGCAAAGCCCGGGTATTTCGCAACATCGATCACCTGACGTATATCGACGGCTACCGACCAAGAAGGGCGTCGAAGCTCTTGCGCGACGAGCTGCATCCTCGCGACGGGGAACGAGACATTTTCGACTGGATACTGTCCGACGTCCTCAATCAAGATGGTACTGCGCCGGCTGTCGTTACGCCCGGCACCGCTGAAGCAGCTCCGGGAGCCGCGACGGGCGGCGAGCACTAATATAGCCACCTTAGGCGGTGCTATTTAATCGTCCAGTCTTTCTTAATCCCAGGTACTTTCGGCAGTCCTTTCTTGACTGCATTGGCGACCGGAAACTTCGCGCCCTCGCAGCGATGAGCCAGGAAGTAACCCAAGAGGTTCTGCGCTTCATCGTCGTCGATGTCCGAGACCGTCAGCATGATTTCTGAGCAGTCAGCATCTTTTCCCTTCTTGTGAATCAGCTCGATGCCCTCGGGCGGCTTTCCGGTTTGCGATAAGCTGCACACCAGGGCGACGGGAATTTTATGACCGAGCTTGCCGAAATCCAGCTCGGTAAAGTCGATTGTCTGGAAACGTTTGAGAGTCTCGATTGTCGGTTTGCCCGAGCACGAATCAGAGGCTTTATAGGGCGAAGCCGGAATCAATTCCTGGTCCTGCCCGAGTCTGGCGTAGCCGCCATGGACCAACTTCGAGAGGGCCAGCATGCGATCTTTGTGCGACATATAGAGGCGGATGGTGGTCTTGCCGTCATTCGTCATGCAGCGACTGATGTAGTGTTTCACCAGACCATCATCGATGTCCGGACAGACCAGGCTGATTTCTTTGAATGTGTCGCGTCCCTTGATCAGTGGCGCGGCGCGAACGATCAGGCGGGACCCCATGCTGTGCGCAAACAGCCTCACCGACACGGCAGGCTTTCTGGAAGCCAGTCCATTCAGTTCGCCGATCAGATCGTTGTAGTGCTCCTGGCTCCACTCAATGCTGGCTTCATCGCTGCTGTAGCCCTTAAATGTGCCTTTCGAGGCCCAGGAGTACAGCAAGACGGGGCGCTCCGAGTAGTAGGCAAAGCGCGCCGCTTCACGCACGCCTGACTCGAATGTGCTCATGTAGCCGGGAGCGAAGACAAACAGTTCTTGGTCGCAGGTGTTGGACGCTTGCTTATGAATGTCATCGAAAAACTTTTCGGTGGCCTCGTCGTATGTGCAGCCCTCAATCAGGGAGACTGAATACGCTCCTTCACCTCTCTTGTGCTCATCTTTCCAACCCAGGTCCACCAATTTTTTGTCCAGCGGCTTCTCCTGTGTATTAGTGATGGTGCAGTAGGCGACGCCCAGGTGAGGGTCATGGTTGCACGTTCCGCGGTACTGTCTGAGGTTGCCGAACTTGACCAGATTGTCCTTGTCTTTGCAGGGCTGACGGTTGCGGTCCGATATAAAGAAGACCGGAATGGTAATCAGGCGCTGTGTCTTTTCATCCGTGCACTCGGACGACTCCGCTGCCGGTAAGGTATTGGTGTCCGGTTGTTTTGCGGTGGCGGCCGCCTGCTGTTCGGCTGCGGGGGGCTTGGGCTGGTCGTCAGCTCGGGCCGTCGCTGTAAAAAAGGAGCCGAGAGTGAATGCTGTTGCCGTTGCCAGCGCCAGGCCGACTACCATTGCTTTTGCCATCTTGCTATTCCGGAGCCTCCAGCAGAGTCAGTGCATCCCTTACATGATACCCGGCTGGAGGAATTTTGCCCGTTTCGCTGTCGCGAGCGGCCGCGATGATACCAGCCGGCACCACCGGTGGTATCATCGTGGCCGGCGGACAGTGTGACGGCCGGTGAAACCTGACACAACCTGACATGTCCACTCAAGTTGCAGAGAGGATGCGGCTTTCGGGGACCTATGCCTTGCCCGTTGACACGATTAGCCGTCAATCCCTGCGAAGAAACGCCAGGAATCACCGTGGACGGGATATGCCGCTGCAATATTTAGTAAACCGTCGGGCGAAAACCTGGCACAGTGCCGATTCACAACTCTGCCACAATCGGTGGTTGCGAAGTCAAAAGGCTCGGTTCGGCGGCGCGACTCTCACTTTTTATCTTTCTACCCTTATATGGAGACTAGCCCCCCATGCGGATATCCGTTGTATTAGCGGGGATTAATGGCTGCATTGAAGAAATGTGTCTTGCCGATTTCCATTTTGCACTTATACTAATTCCATCGGACCCTTAATCATTCCTTTATATTTAGAGCAGCGGTTGAAAACAGCCGCGATACCCCATCGCTCCTGCTCAGGCTCCCCGTTTCCCCAGCAAGGGAGGTTCTCGTCAATGCGTGTTGAACTACTCTACGCGCCCGGTTGTATGGTATCTCGAAGAGCACTAGATTCATTACAAACCATCATCGCAGAAGAGGGACTGCCGCTTCCGGTTGAAATGAGTGAGACGTCTGGAAGTTCAGTCATCAAAATCGATGGCGACGAAATCGCATGCGGGTCACACATCGAACAATTAAGAGCCCTGGTGAGCAGAAAGTGGCTGGAGCATGCGCTCCCCGCTTACGGCTCCTGACCTAGAGTCTTATTCTCCTCCTCTTTCGAATCTGCTACGCAAAAAGCCCGAGCCCCCAGCTCGGGCTTTTATTTGAGATGGGGAGCCGGTGCTGCTGGTGACACTATGATCTTGAGCTGAATCGGTGCTGCCGGTTTGTCGAGTTGGACCAGCAATCCGTGATGCGCGTAATAGACCCAGCCCTTGACCGGGGCGTTGACCAGTGTCTCGAAGTCGCGCACGTACTCGTTGATCTGATCGGCGTGCGCGCGGTTATGTTTTTCGATCTCCATCTCATCGATGTGGTCGGTTTTGAAATCGACGATGTGCCACTCTCCATAAGAGTCTTGCAAAAGCAAGTCGGGGCGCTTCTCTTCGACCCGGGCGGGCTGGATCAAACCAGGTGCTTCCGCATCCGGCTCCCGTAGCGCGAAATAGGGGACTTCATGCAATCGTTCGCGGGCGCCGGCCATCAGGCGGTAGAGCTGGCTGTCGCAAAAAACGCGCAGCATCTGCTCCGCCTCGATCACCAGTTCTTGCCGACGAGCCTTGTGGACGACACCGGACAGCGTGCTGTTTCCAGCTAACTCTGACAGCCGTTCGCGGTCCGGCAGGGATAAGTCTTTCGGCAACGACTCCATGACCGCGTGGAAAAAGCTGCCGATGACGGTGGCATGCAAGGGGCGTTTGTCGGGCGTGACGCGCAACAGGTGTTCGAACGGCACGTTAAACTCGGCGCAATCAGGCTGCTCGGCAAGCGGCTCGATGTACGAAAAGGAAACTGAATCAACTGTGTCGCTCCGCTGGGAGATTGTGGCGGCAGCGGCGGTTTTGAATTCTTCCAGTTTGCTTTGCACCACAAGCGGTGTTAACTCGACCAGCGAATAGTGAGCTGTAGTTACCGGCTCGTCTTCGAGTTCGAGGGTATCTTTGATCAAAGTTCTGAACGACGGATGCTGCGGCGACATCTGCGCTTGCATAAACATTCCCAGGTAATCGCGGGCGCGAGTCATAGCGACGTACAGAAGCCGTTTCTTCTCGGCGGCTTCCATCTGCCGCTCAATCGTGCCGGCCAGTGTGAACGACGCCGGACGCTGCTCGTCGTCCAGTCCGCGCGCATCGACCGCGATACCATATTCTTCGCTGAATATAATCTTGCGATCGCCTTTGTGAAAGCGCTTGGACAGCGACGGCAGCGCCACCGCCCCGAACTCGAGTCCTTTGGACTTGTGAATGGTCATGAGCTGAACGGCATTGTCTGCTGCCAGCGGAGCGTCGCCGGCTTTGACGCTGAGGTTGCGCATCGAGTCCAGCATTTCGAGGAACCCGCGCACCGAACGTTCCGCATGCTGCGCAGCCAGTGAGAGAAACTTCCAGACGTTGCGTGAGCGTTGCTTGCCGTTAGGTAAGGCGGAAAGGATCAGGTCGTATTGCGTGAGCTGCAACGCGTAACGCACCAGCTCTACTAGAGGCATCTGCGCCGCACCGCGCAGCAACTCGCGCAACACGCTGACTGCCCTTTGCACGCCGGTGTAGGAGCATTCTTCCTGCAACCCGGCTTTGCGCAAGCGCGACCAGAGGGAGCGATTGGTCTGATGCAGGCTGTGGATGACATCGTCCGGTACGCCGAACATCGGTGAGCGCAACACACCCAGGAGGGCATGGCTGTCTTCCGGCGCACTCAGAAACTTGAGCAGGTTTTCGAGATCAAAAATCTCCTGGCGATTCAGGTAGCCGGCACCGCTCATGGTCACATAGGGGATGCCCGCGTCGGCAAGCGCCATTTCGATCGGAGCGAAGTCACTGTTGTTCTGCACAAGCACTGCAAAATCGCAAAACTGAATCGGACGCTGCTGTCCCAGTTCTTTGTCCAGTACCGGAGCTTTAGCTGCTACCTTCTCGTGAATCCAGGCGGCAATCGCCTGACTTTCCAGTTCGCTGAAAGCCTGGGAGGATAGCTTCTCATCAACTCCTTCGTCGGATGAGAGAAGTACTATCTCGATGTTCTGGTTGCTGAGCGGCTCCGGACGCGCTGCGACCAGAGCTTGGTGGCGAGCTTCGAAGCGATCGTCGACTGAAAACTGTTTCTCGAACATGGCATTGACGAAGAGCACAATGCCCGGGTGGCTGCGGAAAGAGCGGGTGAGGCTGAGCAACAGCCCAGCTTCGCCGTCGCTTCCCAGCCGCTCTTTCCATTCGGTGAAGGTGCTGACGTCAGCGCCCTGAAATCTATAAATTGACTGTTTGTCGTCGCCAATCAGAAACAGTCTGGCGTCGCCGCCGACAAGAAACGAAAGCAGCTCCGCCTGGCGTTTATTAGTATCCTGGAATTCGTCGACGAGAATCGCTCTCAGTGTGCCATGGTAGTGGCGGCGGGCGTGCGAGCCGGATTGCGAGAGCAGAGCATGCGAGCGGTCGATCAGGTCGTCGAAGTCGACTTTCTGATGCTGATTTTTCAGATGTTCAAACTGTTCGATGGCGCGGTCTGCAAGTTCGATCAAGGCGCGCTGACAGAATTCGGCGGACTGGTCGGCCTCATTCTTCTCGCTGGGAATTTCTTTGCGCAGCTTTTTCAAAGCGTCTTTGATGCAATTAACCGCGGACATGATCTGACGCTCGATCTCACCGGCGTTACGTGTGCCCTTGAAACTGATCTCGGCGAAACCGTCGGCAATCAAGAGCCGCTGTTGCAGGTCGGCATGCAGCCGCTCGGGGCGCAGCGGGCTGAACAGCGATTCGCAAAGGAGCAGTGCTTGCACGCGATTGGCCTCGAACTTGCCGCTGGAGGTAAGTATCTCGAGTTGCTTTTGAGCTGCCTGAAGTTTTGCACTGGAGGAAACTGCTTTGAAGGAGGCGCTGGCTGCTTGCATCCACAGCCTCTCAAACAGTGCAGGCTCTCCGGAAATCGCCCGCGCCGCTTTGTATGCTGATGGTCGTGAAACCAGCTCGCGCAGCCATTTACTGACTTCCGAGGCGGAAAACTCCAGCAACTTGCGGATGTGTTCTTCTTCGCGGATCAGTGCTCCGCGTAACTCACCGTCTATGATCTCGTCGAGCAACTGCGCTCGTTCAAGATCGTCGAGTACATCGAACTGCGGATCCATCAGCGCCTCAGCCGGAAACGCCCGCAAAATAGATTCGCAAAGAGAGTGGATGGTGCCGATGCGGGCCTGGTCGATGCGGGAGAGCAGTTCCAGCCATCGTTCTTTTTCTTCTCCGCTGGTGGCGGCAGCGCGTTTCTTCAATTCGCTCTTGAGACGACTACGCATTTCATCTGCTGCTTTGCGCGTAAAAGTGACAGCGACCAAATTGGTCACAGAGGCGTCCGGATTGCATTCCAGGACGCGCAAATAACGGCTGACCAGCACGGATGTTTTGCCTGATCCGGCGCCGGCAGAGACCAGCACGTGTTTGTCGATCGACTCGACGGCCAGGCGTTGCTCGTCGGTAAGTCTAGTCATAACTGAGAGTCTCCTCCGCGCTTACCTGCGCGTGCCGCAGTTCACTGATGCGGCAGACCTGCTTGTGGTCGCAAGTTTTGCAGACGTCGAATGTCGCGGGTTGCACTTGAAAGTCGCCTCGGGAAGCATCACGGACGAAATTCTCCACGTGCCGGCGAGTGATGTTCGGGATCTCCATATGTGCTTCGGTCTTGAACTGAAAGTTGCCGGCCACTTTTGCTTGTCTGACGCTCAGATAACTGGCGCTGGCGACCCGGCTTCCTGGAATAATGCTGGCTTCAACAGCCAGTGCATACAGAGGCAGTTGAATATTGGTGCCTCTGACGGCGTCGTCCGGTTTCATGGGGCTGGAGCCGCTCTTGTAGTCAACCAGATGGACCTCGGGCGTAGTTTGTCCTGGTGCGGTTTCTCCTGGGGTGTGCGCAGCTGATGACACCAGGTCGATGCGATCGATTGCTCCCGAGATTTTGATATTGCCCGAGTCGGTTTTGAGCACCAGTGGTGGTAGCGAGTCCGGTCCGCGCCGTCCGAATTTCACTTCGAACCGCGCCGGTTGCCCGATGTTTTTGCGCACCTGGCTTTCCCACTGCAGAAAGCGTTTCAGACGCAGGCGCATGTCCTGTTTCTCGTTGGACCAGTACGGTCCGGGATTGAAGTCTTGCTGTTGTGCGAGCCACGTCAGGCCGGATGCCAGTGCCAGTTCGAATATGTCATCACGGACACCTGTACGGTGGTCTATATTTTTCTCGTTCAACTGCCGGTAATAATCTTCGAGCACCTTGTGATAGGCCAGCCCTTGCAGCTTTGCGGAGAGTGCCGTGCCGCCCTCGACTCGCGGTTGCACTTGCAACACTCCCGAGAGCCAATACTTAAAGGGGCACTGTCCATAATTATTGAGCTGAGTCGCACTCCATGAGTCTTTGGCAGCGATTGTCAGTGCCTGCGACTCGACCAGTGGTACCAGATAACCGTTGTATGTGTTTTGCGGATTACCGAAAAGACGGCTGACGCCGGCTGTTACGGCATCGCTGAGACTTTCCCATAGACCTTCGATGGCTGGCTGATCTGCAAGTTCAGGCGGCAGTTGCATGTCGAGCAGGCGATTTTGATGCCACAACCAGCCTCCAATCGCGTCGCGTGCGGAGACCGGCTTTTGCAGGGCGCGTGCCATGGGCTCGGTGAGCGGGACGTTAGCTTCGGCGACACCCTGCGCTTCGGCGACAAAGAACGATGGGATTTTTTCGTCGCCACCCATTTCGAATTGCGGAAATGAAAGTGTCACCCTGTCGCTGCGGGCGTAAAGCGATCGGTAAAGAGCTGCTTCAAAGCCCGGCTCGCCGCGCGGGTTTTTCAGATCGATATTGAAGGTGCTCCAGCGCGCCAGTTCGTCTTGCCCGGCAAAACCTGCCTGCCCGCCGCGCCGGGGAAACTCGCCCTCCACAAGTCCGGCAATGAAGACGTGCGAGAATCCGCGGTTGGGAGCTGTGTCCGCGGACGTAATCAAAACGGCCTCGCCGGTACCGCGGGCGGTGAACGAGCCCCGGGAGAGCAGCGGCTCCAGTTTGGCCAGAAACTCCTTAAAGCTCAAAGAAGGCAGATCAAATAACTGTTCTTCTTCGATCAAGATCTGCAGGCAGCGGCGCAGCGCCTTCTCGCCCTGGCGAGACTGCTGCACCAATTTGCTGCGCGCATCAGTGGTTTTGCCCGAAGGCAGCGTCAAAAGGTTATCGAGCAGATCTTCGAGCGCGCCGACATGCTGGGTGCAGGTTGCCGGTGTGTTCAGAGATGTGAGGTGAGCAAAGAATTTCTCCATGCCGGCGCGGACGTCGCTTCTGCCCACGGACAACACCTTTTGCCATTGTTCTTTGCCGCCGACGATGGCGCGCTCCAGGCTTTTCGCATCGAGATAGTCGACATCGGAAGGAGTCATCTCCAGCGATTGGGTGTTCAAGAATTTGCTGCGCAGGCAGGAGATGGTTTTCGCGCGAGGGAAGTCGCCCTGTCCGGCATCACCGGTGAGAGGCAGCGAAAGCAGGTCGAGGACAAATTGAATGAAGGGCAACTCTTCGTAGGCGATGCTCAGATCGAGGTAATAGGGCACGCCTGCTTGCTGGAACGCTGCTTCCACCGCGCCGCGGTATTTGTCGATCTGGCGGGCCACAACCAGGAGACGAGAGGGGCGGACTTTGTCCTTGTGAATAGCTTCCTTGCAGCGGGCGGCGATCTCCTGCATTTCGGCGAAACGGTCGAGCGCGCGAAAGACCTCGATGTGTTCGCCCGTGGTGGACACCGCTTTCGCCGTCTCCATTCCGTGCCGAATGATTTGCGGATTCATATGAAGCTCCAGATTGGCAAAGCTGGAAGCGTTCCATTCATAGGTGGGACCGCCATGCGCCTCGGCAGTGGTCTCGACATAGTCGAAGGTCATCCAGACTTGCTCGGCGTAGCGGGGTAATCCGGCGATGATATCGGCTTGCAACGGGCTTATGCGGTCGAAGCCGTCAATCAGAATCATGCCTTTGTGGAAGTTATCCAGGCGGCGAGCGAAGAGTGCTTCGCGGGCTTCGAAGGCGATTCGTTTTTGATCGATGACCTGCAGCCGATCGAGTTCGCGCCAGTACGCATCATATATGGTGGCAAGCTCGACATAACGCGACTGTTCAGCTGAACTGGCAGAGAGTCTCGATAGCACATCGTTTGGCGTGTAGCCGGCTCGCTGAAATTCATCGATTAGTTTGAGCAGGGCAGAGCTGGTGCCGGGGAATCCGACCAGCTTTGATAAGTGTTGCAATCGATCGGTAGCGCGCATCTGGGAAAGAACCGTGCCCAGCACCAGCGCGCGCAAATCTTCCGGAAGCGCTCGATAGCGAATCTGCGACGCCTTCAGCACGGATTCACAAAATGGATAGAATGCCTCGATCTGCAAATTGAAGGCAATCTTCAGCGCATGCTCTTCGAGCATGGCACCGATATGGCGCTGCGTAATCAGTCGATGACGAGCCGAAGGCACAACAACGGTACAAGGCGAAAGAGGATGGCTCTTTTTAAATGCCACCAGCTCCGCGAGCAAACGTTTTGTTTTGCCAGACTTGTAAGGACCGATCAGTAATTTGACAGACCCTGTCACTAGAGCATGCCCTGCGTTTCGCTTGCAAGAAACTTAGTTTAGTGCAAGCGAAACGCTTATAGCTCGAAAATAGTCTTATGGAGCGGGTCTTCGAGATGGTGCGTTTTTTGGTGCACAAATATTCCCGCTATGCGATCGCAATCTTTTGGCGATCGAAATGCTATGCGAGATTGTGCACAAAGACATCGGCGACACCTTCGCGAAACGGAATGGTCTTTTCATAAACTGCTCCCAACCGTTTAGCGACAGCTTTGGATTTCTCATTCTCGGGGACGATTAAGCTGATCAGTCTGTCGAATTGCTTGCTTTGTATGGCGGCCAGTTTCACGGCGCCGGCCGCCTCGCTGGCATATCCTTTGCCCCAAAATTTGGGTGCAATCGACCACATGATCTCAGGACCGGGCCATTCGCCAGGGTAATAGAGTCCGATGGGACCGATCAGTTCGCCGCTCGACTTCTCCACAACGGCGTAAGGTCCGAACGAACGAAGCTGCCAATGCCCGACATAAGACGCCAGAATCCGCCAGGTGGCCCATTCGGTCTGCGGCTGTCCGAGGGTGTAGCGAACGAAGTCTTCGTCGGCAAACATGCGTGCCAGAGGCTGCCAGTCGTCGAGTTCGAACATGCGCAGGTGCAGCCGTTCGGTCTCCAGAGACGTTGGAATAGTGAACTGCATTACCTCTCCGGCGGTTGTGGAGTGATCCAAAGCTATTCTATAGATTAGAGGCTTTGGTCCCCCAAAGATTGAAAATTAGGTAAGGCGGGCTAAATCAGGCGTTTCTATTGTGATAATTACGCCAGCGTTTGGCGAGGCGTCGGGCCCGAAACCCACAGGTCAGCCTCATTTACCCCAGGAAAACCCGAAGATGAGTTCACAAATCTATCTGGACAACAGCGCCAGCACCCGTGTCCGCGAGGAAGTGCTGGAGGCGATGCGCCCGTTCTTCTGTGAGAAATGGGGCAACCCATCTTCCATACACAAGCTGGGACGTCAGTCTCGCACGGTTCTGGACACCGCCCGCCAGCAAGCTGCTGAGTTTTTGAACGCGTCGCCGGAGGAGATCTTCTTTACTCCGTGCGGTACCTACAGCAACAACGTGGCGCTGTTGGGGCGAGCGCGGTTTGCCGAAGCCAACGACAAGGGTCGCCATATCATCACAACTTGCATCGAGCATTCATCCAGCCTTGGCCCAGCCAAGCATCTGGAGTCGCGCGGCTGGAAATTGTCGTACGCGCACGTGAACGATGAAGGTTTCGTCGATGCGGAAGAAATTGCGTCATTGATTACTCCGGAAACCAGCATCGTTTCTCTTATGTGGGCGAACAATGAAATCGGCACCGTGCAACCGATAGAAGAAGTGGCAGAGATCTGTGCGGAAAAGGAAGTCTTCTTCCACTCTGATGCAGTGCAAGTGGCTGCGAAGATGCCGGTGGACATGAAGAAAACGCCGGTACAGACTCTGTCCATGTCCGGGCACAAGTTCTATGCGCCGAAAGGAATTGGACTCCTTTATGTGCGCAAGGGCGTCAACCTGATGCCGATCATGTTTGGTGGTGGGCAGGAGAGTGGTTTGTTCCCGGGCACTGAATGCTTGACCAACATCGTAGCTATCGGCAAGGCTTGCGAATTGGCGCACAAAGACCTGCCGACAATGGAGCCTGTGCTGCGTAAATTGCAGGAGAAATTGATCAAGGGACTGACGAAGATTCCCGGTGTGCGTCTGACTGGTGCTCAGGATCTAGATAAGCGGGTGCCCGGACATGTTTCGATTGTTGTGGAAGGCGCTGTCGGGGAAGAGCTGGTAGTGCAAGCCGACTTCAAGGGCGTCTGCATTTCGAGTGTGTCGGCGTGTCAGCAACAGGGGCACGATCCGTCGCACGTGCTGAAGTGTATGGGATTCCCGCGCGAGCACATGATTGGATCGGCACGCATTACGATTGGACGCTTCAATACGGAAGAAGAAATTGATCGCGCTCTGGTTGTTTTGACTGACATTCTGAGCAAGTCAGCTAAGCCCGCGCACGTCTAACGCGCTCGACCGGCGGCTGTGGCAGGTGAGATTTTGGTATCAGAACCTCACCACGTTTGGCGCGTGGCAGCGGCTGTGGCAGGTGAGATTTTGGTATCAGAACCTCACTGCGTGTTGGCGCGCAGCCGCGGCTGTGGCAGGTGAGATTTTGGTATCAGAACCTCACCACGTTTGGCGCGCAGCCGCGGCTGTGGCAGGTGAGATTTTGGTATCAGAACCTCACCACGTTGTGGCGCATTGCCACGGCTGTGGCAGGTGAGATTTTGGTCCCAAAACCTCACCACAAAGTTGTGCGGCGCGTGCGCGCCGCAACGAGCCGCAAATGTGGTAACGAAAATACGATCGTATTAAAATAAATCTGGGAGCCCGCAAGTGAATCAATTCAACTTGCCCTATTCATCATGCCCAGCAAGTAATCTGTTGCCTCCCACAGTCGTTATCAAATAAGGGCGCTTCCTTCCGTTAAACAGGAGGTGACACTCTTTTGGCTACCGCAAAACTAAAGAAATTCCTCGAGAAATTGCAGGATGGCGATATGTTTGCCGCGCGAGATGTGCTGCACCTGCATCGGCGAGCCAATACCATATATGGTGCGTTGTACAGGCTCGCGAAGGCGGGAGCGATTTTTCGCGTCGCTCAAGGTCTGTATATAAAAGGAAACGAACGCACTCCGAAACCTACCATTGCCCAGATAGCCCATGCTAAAGCGCAGGCATTCTGCAAAACAATAACCGACATCAGCGCTGAGTTTGCTCGGGCTATGGGTATCGAGTTCGAAGCAAAGTCTGAGGCGATCTTTGCCACAAATGGCCGCAGCAGCCTGATTCAATCATGCCATGGCCCGATTCAGTTTGTCGGTGCCTCCTTGCGGAAGACTGCTCTGCAGGATTCGCCCATAGGCATTCAGCTGCGCACAATGTGGCATCTGGGACGTCATGCCGATCCGGCTCCATTTGTGCAGCTGACTGTCACGCAATGGTCGATGGCCGACTGGGACGAGAGCAATGCTCGCTTCAAGCTGCTCCCGTATTGGTTGTCTGCAATGCTGGCGCTGCCCCTGATACGTCCAGGCAATGGGGCTTTCCTGTTGGAATGAGCTGACGCTGTAGTAACCCTTCGCTCAAGTCGCCGCGCCAACCGGAGTTGCTGCGCTTCCCTCGGTAGCCAGATCCGCCCACAGCACTGTGGACAAGTAGCGTTCGCCGGTGCTTGGCAAAACGGTGCAAACTAGCTTGCCTTTGTTTTCTGGGCGCGCCGCGACTTGCATTGCGGCATACATCGCGGCACCGCTACTGATACCAACGAAGATGCCCTCTTCTTTAGAGAGGCGTCGCGCGTAATCGATGGCATTATCGTTCGTGACGCGCATCACTTCATCAACGATCGAAAGGTCCAGCACTGACGGTACGAAACCAGCTCCGATGCCCTGTATCTTGTGGGGCGACGGTTTGAGGTCCATGCCGGCGAGTTTTTGTGTGAGCACTGGGCTGTCTGTCGGCTCCAGGGCGATGATTTGCACGGACGGCTTGCGCTCTTTCAAAACTTGTCCGACGCCGGTGATGGTGCCGCCGGTCCCAACGCCGGCAAGGAAGATATCCACCTGTCCGTCAGTGTCGCGCCAGATCTCTTCTGCTGTTGTCTCGCGGTGAATTTTGGGATTGGCCGGATTGTCGAACTGCTGCGGTATGAACGCGTTGTGAGTCGACTTGACTAGATCGTTGGCGGCATCAATGGCGCCCTTCATGCCTTGCGCACCGGGCGTCAGAACCAGCTGCGCGCCCAGGGCGGCCAGCAGTTTGCGTCGTTCAATCGACATCGTGTCAGGCATGGTCAGGATCAATTTGTACTTACGGGCTGCTGCAACGAATGCCAGCGCAATGCCGGTGTTGCCGGAAGTCGGTTCGACCAGAGTGGTTTCGCCTCGGCGGATTAAGCCGGCTTTCTCGGCTTCGTTGATCATCGATACACCGATGCGATCTTTGACCGAACCGAGGGGATTGTGCGACTCCAGCTTGGCTGCTACGGTCGCCTCAACTCCCTCGGCCATGCGGTTGATCTTAACCAGCGGAGTGTTGCCGATCAGCTCCGTGATGTCTTTGCCTATGCGCATTCAGTGTGCCCTCAGCTATGGTTGTTGATACGCGTTAGTGATTCTTGCGCGACTTGGTCGTCGATTTAGTCAGTTCTTTTTTGCTGCCGGATTTGCCGCCACCGGTCTTCTCCGATTTTGCCGCTTTACCCTTGCCGCTCTTAGCATTAGTTCCTGCCGCCGCTTCGGTTTCTTCACCGGCGCTGGCGCTGACATCAGCGTTGTCGGATTGAGTCAGGTTCGCGGTCGTGTCCGAGTCGGAGTCGGGGCTCGCATCTTGCCGGTAAGGGTTCTCCTTCAGAAAACGCTTCAGGAAATTGGATGCTTTGAGAAGCTCCAGCGGTTTGCCGTGCACTTTAGCTTCTCTCAAAACAATTGCTCTTTCCAGGCTCGACTTGCGCTGGATCAATTTCATCATGCCTTCGGGCGTGAATGAGAAAGTGACGACCGGCTGCGCGCCGTTCTCGCCGTCGGTGATTGGCTCAGACACCGTGTGTCCGTTCTCCGCCTTAACGAGCCAGCGGTAGGAAGTTCCGTTGGCGCTGTCCTCGATGGTGAATCCCAACCCGGCACCACTGGCGGTGGCGGATTTGAGGCTTTCCGAATCTGCGTGTGCCGGCAGGAACTTTTCAAAGTAGTCGGTCACAAGTTGATCCGAAAACTGGAAGTCTTGCTTCAGCTGGCATGCCGTGATCGGGCGTCCCCAGTTCTCATCTCTGGCGGCGTGCAACGTGCGCTCGAAGTAAGCAACGTCGAGAATGGTCGGCGTCTGTTGATAACGCCCCATGACCTCGAAAAGATTGCGTGTTTTCACGAGAATGTTGTCGGTCAGCATCGTGCGAAGCACAGTGGGGAATCCGACGGCGTTTTCTTCAGCGGGGTTGGATTTATTGCAGCCCAGCACCGAAGCCAGGTCTCGCACCCACTCGCGATTGAGTGTAGCTTGCGTGGAGACGAGATTGCAAATCTTGGGCCGATTAGCATCATCGACCAGTCGGGCAAAAATCTGCACTGCGAT
The DNA here is from genome assembly GCA_046328035.1 of Candidatus Obscuribacterales bacterium. Lineage (GTDB taxonomy): Bacteria > Cyanobacteriota > Vampirovibrionia > Obscuribacterales > Obscuribacteraceae > JBGASG01. The sequence continues at coordinate 121,964 of JAXLXI010000006.1, forward strand.
GTCGCAGGGCAAGAACCAGAAGGTCGAATCAGGATTGTAAGGAAACTCCAGAGCCTTCTTCTTGTCCTGGCGGCATTTGCCGGCTGCTGTATCGAGTTTTTCGAGCATCGTGTAGACGCCCGTGTAATTGACTGCTTTCCCGTCGGCTGTGCTGCCGGCTATCAACGGCAAGCGCACGAGATTCCAGTTGTTTGGTATGTTTTCCGGGTCGGCCGTCAATGCCTTCCAGAGCTTTTGTTCGTATTGTTGAGCGACGCTTTCGAAATGAGTTAACGGCTTGCGGCGTTCGCATTCGATTTCTTCCGGCACCACGCCGTCAGTCTGCACCGCGCCCCACAGTGACGAAACGATGAAGGTCGGCACGTCCTTGAATTTCTTGTGCAGCTGTTCGAATTCGCTGGCGGCCCATGGCGCGCGCGAGACACGCTGTTCATCGAAGTTTGGTGGCATGCCGCAAAAGATGAAGGCATCATATGTGGTGCCACGCACCGTTTCATTCACATCGAGCAAACGCAAGCGATCCTGAAAAGTGCGATAGCGCTCGTGCCCGCCGAACGCCTTTTCGATTGTCGCCGTTGCGTAACTGCGTAGATCCAGCGGAGAGAGGGCGAAATGCCAGGGAGCTTTAGTCGCCAGATGCACCTGCCAGCCGCGCTGCAAGAGTCCCGCCACCAGTGGTCCGGAAAAGCTTGATACAGGTCCCCAGATATACGCCGTTTTGCTCATGTTTTACACCCTTGCCGAGCCGGCAAAGCCGGGAGCTGAGGAACATTGTGTTTATAGAACGCGTATCAAGATACCACGCAGTCCTATATACGAGGCTCTGCCAGAGCCTGAAAGCAGGAAATGTTTACCGCCCTACTGGCGCTGGATGGGTTCGCTGAAATCCATGTTGGATTCGACGACTGCCGTGCCGGCCAGCAAATCTCCCAACCGACGCCCGTCAGCTCGTGCGTACGTTCTGTATGCCTCATACGGTACAACTACTGCAGTGTAAATCGTGCCGGCAAGCTCGATGGCGCTGCGCACAAAATCCGACACGAACGGCACCGGGGCTACCTTCGTGATCGACACCGCTAGATAGAGAATCAGCGTGGGTCCGAAAATGACAACGTTCCGTTTGATCGATTGCATGAAACTCGCAGGTTCGCCGGTCATGACATCGACCACTTGCAAACCCATCAGGTTTTTACCGATGCCGCGTCCGCCGAAGAAGAAGTCACGTACGACCAGGAAAATAACCATGGTCAGAGTCAGGTTCAAAAATATGTTGACAAACGGGATGAAGCTCACGACCACGCCGACAATATAAGCGGCGAAAACATCGATGAGTGCCGATACCAGCCGGCGCCCAAAATCGACGCGCACCGGTTGGACGAGAGTCTCCTGGTGAGCGTATTTATCGAGAGAATCCAGTCGCTCGCGCCAGTTGGCTGGAGTCTGTTCATTGTCTTGATTCTCTTCGGAGAGTCGTCGGCTGCGACCGGAACGGGCACTGGGACGGGTGTATCCCGCGTTTTCCTCAAGGTCCTCGTCTCCATCGCCACGACCACCACGGCCGCCAGGTCCCTGGCCGCCGCGTCCTGGCTGATTTCTAAACCCTCGAGTCATGCTTGCCCGATCTGTGAAGGACCTCCTCGTAATCATAGTAGACCGCGAAGAGGCGGCGGTTGCCAATATTAACCTTCCCATCTAAAGGTTGAACAAATCGTAAGACCAAAGCTGTTTTCGGCGATCGGAGTTAGGATGACTGATTGCAGTGAGCAAGAACCGCAGGAAGGGCATTATGAGCGAAACGGTTATCGTAGACGGTCTGCGTACCCCATTTGGAAAACTCGGTGGCGCATTCGCCAATCTCAGCGCCGTCGATTTGACGCACCCTCTAATTCGCGAGCTGGTCGCTCGCAACGGCATTAAGGGCGAAGATATCAGCGAAGTGATCCTCGGACAGGTCGTCCAGGCTGGATGCGGACAGATTCCGTCAAGGCAAGCGCTGATAAAGGCTGGTTTGCCGACCACCTGTGAGTCGACGACTATCAATAAAGTTTGTGCATCAGGCATGCGATCCGTCACCATCGGCGATCTGCGCATACGTGCCAACGAAGACGATGTCATCATTGCCGGTGGCATGGAATCGATGAGCCAGGCGCCTTACATCGTAGACGCCAATTCGGCGCGCTTCGGCAAGCGCATGGGACATGTGCAATTTAAGGATTCAATGTTGGCGGACGGATTAGAGTGTCCGATAACCAGCGTGCATATGGCTGTACATGGTGCCAAGGTCGCCGAAGAGCTGAAAGTCAGTCGTGAAGACCAGGACGAATGGGCGTTTCGCAGTCACCAACGGGCAGTGAAAGCAGCCGAGTCCGGAAGATTCCAGAAAGAAATTCAACCCGTCTCCATTCCCGGCAAAAAGGGCGAAGTGAAAACTATCGACCGCGATGAAGCACCGCGTGCCGATACCACCCTTGATGCTCTAAAGGCACTGAAGCCCGTGTTCTACGACAAAGGCACAATCACCGCCGGCAATGCTCCCGGAGTCAACGACGGCGCAGCAGTGTTGCTGCTCATGAGCAAAGAAAAAGCCCAAAAGCTCGGACTGAAGCCGCTCGCCAAAATCGTCGGTCACGCATCCCTCGGTCAAGACGTTCCATATCTGGCCACCGCACCAGCCCTGGCTACCAAGAAAGCACTGGCGCAAGCCGGTCTCAAAGTCGAAGACTTCGAACTTATGGAAATCAACGAAGCCTTCTCCGCGGTGGCGCTCACCTCCATGCGCATGCTTGGAATTGATCCTGAGAAAGTAAACGTCAACGGCGGAGCCGTAGCACTGGGGCATCCGATCGGCGCCTCAGGCGCTCGCATCATTTTGACACTGGCCAAAGAGATGGAATTGCGTGGTGCTAAATATGGTGCAGCGGCGATTTGCTCCGGCACCGGACAGGGCGACTGCGTGATTCTGTCACGCGAGGGATTGAATGGCGCTTAACAAGACGCAGGACGCAATCGAATTCGATCAGGATCAGGACCAGGCAGCTGCGCGCGCCGACCAGTTGAGGCGCGAAATTGAACATCACCGCTTCCAGTACTACGTGCTGGAAAAGCCGGAAATTACCGATGCGAGTTTCGATGTTCTGTACAACGAACTGTTGGCGCTCGAAGAGCGGTTTCCTGCACTGGTGACTCCCAGCAGTCCGACCCGGAAAGTGGGCGCGCCTCCCAGCACCGAGTTCCGTCAGATCCAGCATCGCATTCCAATGCTCAGCCTCTCCAATGCCATGGGTGATGCCGATCTCGATAAGTGGCACGACCGCATCGCCCGCTCGCTGGAATTTACCGCCGAGCAGGCGTCTACTCTACGATATGTTTGCGAACTGAAAATAGACGGTCTCTCGATTGCGCTCACTTACAAAAACGGACGCTTCGAAGAAGGTGCCACCAGGGGTAATGGCGACGTCGGCGAAGACGTTTCTCTCAATCTGAAGACAATTGGAGCGTTGCCGACCACTCTTAGAGCCGAGCAAGACCTGCCGGTGCCGGAACTTCTGGAGCTGCGCGGCGAAGTTTACATGCCGGTCACGTCGTTCAATGAAGCTAACCAGGAGCTTTTGGAAAACGGACAGCCGCCTTATGCCAATCCGAGAAATGCTGCCAGCGGCTCATTGCGGCAGAAAAATCCGAAGGTGACTGCACAGCGCAAGCTGGCGCTCTGGACTTACTTTGCCTACATCACCGACCCGAAGTTGGGCGAGCCACGCACTCATAGTGAAACGCTGGCTCTCATGGAACGTTGGGGGCTGCCTGTTAATCCGCACCGGGCGGTCGTCGAAGGCATCGATGGAGTGAAAGCATTCTGCGCCAAGTGGGATGAGCCGCGGCATGGATTGGACTATCAAACCGATGGCGTTGTCATCAAAGTCGACGATCGCTCGCTGTGGTCGCTACTGGGTGCCACATCGCACAGCCCGCGCTGGGCGATTGCCTTCAAATACCCGCCTGATGAGCGGGAGACCATTGTCGAGTCCATCGAGTATGAGGTCGGACGCACCGGAGCCGTCACTCCATGCGCTTATCTGCAACCGGTCCAGCTGGCCGGCACAACTGTAAAACGGGCTACTCTGCATAATTTTGAGCAAATTCGCCGCCTGGATGTGCGGGCCGGCGATACGGTCGTCGTGCGCAAAGCCGGCGAGATAATCCCGGAGGTGTTGCGCGTCGTCCCTGAGCGCCGGCCTGCCAATTCGCAACCGGTCGTCGAACCGACCAATTGTCCCGCTTGCCAGTCCAAACTGGAGCGGCAGGGAGCCGAAGTCGTCCTGCGCTGCCTGAATTCCGCCTGCCCCGCCCAGGTGCAACGACGCCTGGAGCACTGGGTGAGCCGTTCGGCGATGGATATCGAAGGGTTGGGCGAGGTGCTGATTTTCGCTTTGCTGCGCTCCGGGCTGGTTTCAGATCCTTCGCAACTTTATGAATTGACGGTAGATTCTCTCGCCGACGTCGAACTAGACAAACCCACCGATGGTCGAAAGGCTCGGCGGATCGGCAAGGTCACTGCCGAAAAGATAATCGCCGGGCTCGAGAAGTCGAAAACGCGTCCGCTGGGTAATTTGATCTTTGCCCTGGGAGTACGTCATGTCGGCTCATCTACAGGCGAACTTCTCGCCGACCACTTCGGGGACATGACGGCGATTATGAGCGCTACTGCTGAGCAGCTTGAGACAATCGAAGGTGTCGGACCATCGCTGGCTGAGGGGATCATCGATTTCTTCGCAAACCGGGTCAACAGAGCTCTGGTGGAGAAACTTGCGGCGCTCGGCTTGAACATGCGAAACGACGCCGAACCGAGGGAAAAACTGGCACCCACGCTAGCTGGCAAGACTTTTGTGATCACCGGCACGCTGGAAACCATGGACCGAACCGACGCCGAAAAGCAAATAAAAGCGCGGGGCGGCAAGGCTTCCTCTTCCGTCTCGAAAAAGACAGATTATTTGGTAGTTGGAGCAAATCCTGGCTCCAAGCTCGCTAAGGCGCAAGAATTAGGTATAACTGTTATTGAAGAGGCCCAGTTCAGGAGCCTGCTGGGAGAGTAAGTCAGCCAGGATGCGACCGTTACCTATTCATCCGCTCGGAGCGGCAATCATCTTCGCGCTTTTAGCCATGGGTGTGCTGGGAGTGGTCGTCGTGCTGCCGATTGCCTGCATCCAGTTCACCTGGAACAGCCTTTCGTGGGTGGCAGACTGGTATTCGCAGTCTTATCACAGCGGTTTCAGTATCCCCCAGATTAACGGCTTCCAGGCCGCCCTGCTCTATTTGGCTTTGGGGCTGGCGCTCTATTTGACAGGCTGGGTACAGATAGATATAAGTCTGGATAACGCTGACTGACTTGTGTTTTTCGTGTGTGGAGGAGTTGGAAACATGACACCGGCTCGCAGAAATCGGCAATTAGAATCAATCGCCTTTGGCGCCCTGCTGGCGTCGACCATCCCCTTGGTGCTGGCTGTTGTTTCGCCATCCGTTGGCGATTCGGCGCAGGCTCAGGGAAAGGATAAAGCAACGGCCGATCCGGCGAAAAATTCGATCAAAAATGGCGAAACCGCCATGTACAAGAAAGACTATGACACAGCGATCGACCAGTTCAAGCAAGCGATTTATTTCGCGCGCAACCAGTACAACCCGCTGGCCTGGAAATACCTGGCCATGGCCTACAAGGCTCAACGAGATTACCCCAAAGCAATCGAAGCATTCAACACGCACCTGAAGCAAGTCACTGAACCGTCTGTGGCTGCACGATGCGATCTCGCGGATTGCTACGTCAACATGGGTGACTACGATCGTGCTCGCAAAGAAATACAGAAAGCCAACGTCGAGAGCATAGGAGCCAGTGATGCCATCGTCACTACGCAAATGGCTAAGCTGGCTGAAAAGATGGGAGAGTACGACAAGGCGCTCGATTATTTCGACATTGCCATCAAGCGCGATGAGCACCTGACCCCGGCTCTAATGGGCCGCGCCCGTATGGAGGTGCGCATCGGCATCTCCAGGAATCAGGACATAATGATGAACAACGGACTCAAGCACTATCTCAACTTGATCGACAATCGCCACAAAAACTTCGGCATCGATTACGAAGAGTGCTATTACAACATGGCGCAGGTCTATTACAAGAAAGGCGACCACCAGAATTGCATCGACCACCTGCACTATGCTCTCCAAGACACGCCTAATTCGTTCCAGTGCCACCTGGCGCTCGGCAAAGTCTTTGATGATGAAAAACACTATGCATCAGCTGTCAAAGAATATGAGAAAGCCATCTCCAATGCACCGCGCGGAACCGACGTTGAGAAAATCAAGACTCGCATCATGTTCTTGCAGCAGAAAGCAGGCGGCGCAGATCAGCAAGCGTCTCCGACGATCAAACCTTCTCCGCTCATGCGCCAGCAAACGAATCAGCAGAAACAAGGCGGCAACAGCGGCGGCAATCCCTACGACAACAAGAAGCCGCCCTCGGGTGATTCCGGTTTCTAACTACTTAGAAGAAGCTTTCTCTTCGAAGTAAGGGTTCTTCAAGAGCGGAGGCTTATCCGTTTCGCGAGGCGGCTTGCCCATCTCCAGGTCGCGAATGATCACCGATGGTGATACCAGCGAAATGGTGCCCATGCTGCCCATGATTACGTTATGCGGCTTCACATCGTCGCCGACGGCAACAATCTGCTTCAGCCAGCGCAAGGTCGGGTTGACGAAAATTGGACCGCGTACGAGTGTCTCTTTGCCGTCATCAACATTGATTTTGTACACCATCAGCGGTGGCAGTACCATGGCGCCGTCATAGGATGAGCCGCTATAGCTGGTCTTCATGGCATTGCTGAAACCTTTGGAATTGAAGACGAAGCTGAACATGTTGCACATGCGGCGCACCACCATCACTTCTTTTAAGCCTTCTTCCTTGCCCAGCTCGATCAGCTTTTTGCGCATGTCAGCCGCCGATAGTTTCTGGGAAGAGTCGATGAAGAGAATGCTGGTGGCACCGTAGCCGCCGAGTGAGTGTCCGTTGCTCTGTTTGATAGTGCGAGTCGGAATGCGGCTCATGCACATCGTCTTCAGAATGCCATTCTCGATCAACGTAATCTTTTGAGCTTTGACCCCGTCATCGTCGATCTTCCAACCGCCCAGAAGCTGCTTCCCTTGATATTCGGTGGCATTGGGATCGTCGACCACCGTCAAAAGTCGCGATGTCACCTGCGAGCCGATTTTCTCCTTCCATGCATTGGTGCGGCTGGAAGAGCGATCTGTGTAATTGGTGTCGTTGGGGCTGCTCAAGTTTTGCGGTAGCAATTCCGAAAACAACTCTGCTGCCGCATCCTCCTCGAACAGAATCGGACCGGAGTATTCTTCTGCCGCAGGCGCTCTGGAGAGCGTGATCAAATTCTGGATCATCTGCCGCTCGCCTTTTTCGATCTCAGCGGCCGTCGGTAACTCTGATTCCAGGCGGGCTCCGTAGACCAATGCATCCGAATAGATGGTGTTGTCGGGACCGCGCACGGCGGCCAGACAAACTAGATTGACGCCGGGATCGGCGCCTGAGTTGCGCGAACCCTCGGTGTTGACGAACCAGCGATTATCTATTTGGGCCAACATGAAGACGCTGGACATCTCGACTTCCGGATATTCCTTAGGAATTGCCGAAAGTTTCTTCAAAATCGGTTTCCACTTCGCGTCGTTGTTGACCAGCTCCATCGGTTTTTCCATGGAGACAACCGGCTCTTCCTTGGTCATTTCATCTGGACGATCCGCGACGGTGGTCTGCTTCAGGTAAACCTTCTTCGATTCCAGATCTTCGACCGCGCGCTTGTAAGCCCGGTCGGTTGCCATCCAGGCGTCGAAGCGTAGCGCGTCGTATACGTTTTCCGGAGTGACGTAGCCGCCGCGGCGGCGATTGGAGCCACTAAAGAGTGAGTACGTTGTGTCATCGTATTTGGAGTTGTCCAGCTTGTTGTCGCCGATGCGTAGGTCGATAGCGAGTTGGCGATCGCGGCTGTCTTTGTCCGGGATCAAGGCGCCGAAATATGCACCAATCAGGTGGTACTGATTCTCGCGCAATGTATAGCTCATGAAGTGGGGTTTTGGATGCCCGGGCAACTGCAGCTTATCCATGCTGCGTTGCATCTCATCTTTCAAAGCCGCGTCCAGGTCTTCGGCATGCACCGCCGGGGCAACTAGTGATACCAGCATCAGTGCCGTCAAAATATATGAAAAGGGGCGCTTGAGAAACATCACTTGGCGGCTCCTCCCTTGTCGTGTGCTGGTGGCGGCAAAATCGGCGGCTTGTCGGTGCTCTTGTCCTGCCTTTCTACCTCAATGGTCTGCACCAGCAAGCTTGGCGCGCAGGCGGACACGGGCACCGGTCCCGACTCGGCATCGCAAGTGCCGTTGAATACGGCATCGTCGTCCGCCGCTGCCAGAATGTTCTCCAGCGAGGCAAGCGGCGTCCCGACAATGTTGACGCCGCGCAATAGTTCATCGGGACGCCCATCTGTGTACACGCGCGTGACGCGCAGAGGCAGAAGGCGATAGACCTGAGGCAGCCACGTGGAGGTGAGCGTGAAACCGCCGGCGATTTCATCGAACACAAGACCGTACGGCTTGCCTTGCTTCTTCGCTTCTTCAATCAGCATCTTGCGCAGCTCGGCGTAGGGCACGCGCTTCGATGACTTGACGATCAAGTTGCCTTGTCGCGCCACCGGATCATTTCCTGGTGCTCCGCGTCCATGTCCGTTGGACGCCGGAAAGCCGCGTACTGGCGAGCGCCCCATCAGGAATCCTTTGAGTGTGCCGTTTTCGACGAGCGTGACTTTCTGGGCCGGGATGCCTTCATCGTCAAAGCTGTAATAACCGTGCAACGGCTTGGTGCCCAGGTTGTGGATGGTCGGGTCGTCAATCACCGTAATAAAGTTGGGCATGATCTGGTGACCGACTTTCTTGGCAAACGTGCGCCCTTCTTCTTCGTCTTTCTGGCGATTACCTTCGATGCGATGTCCGAAGGTTTCATGGAAAAAGACTCCGGCCGCCTTGGCTTGTAAAATCGCCGGTCCCACGTAAGGCTCGGCTTTCTGAGCTTGTCGCAGGTCCTTCACAGACTGAGCGAGGTGCTCCACCATTTCGGCCAGTTTGGGTTCATCGGGTATGTCGGTGTAATTAGGGACTTCGACGGAGTCGTACAGCCAGACACGCATGCCATCATCGGCGGTGGCTTCGGCGGTGGTGGCAAAGCGAAACTCAGTGTGGTCGTCCTGCAGCCGGGTGTCATCGCTGGCGACCATGTAGCGACGCACTCGCGTCATAACGAACGAGACATCAGAGTTGAGGATTTCCGGGTACTTCTTGTAAATCTTGCTGAGTTCGCGAATGCGGTTTTGCCACTGGGTCATGTCGACTGTCGATTTGGGGCTGCTGCCCACGAAAGCATGTGACTTCTCCTGTGAGAAGTCATCGGAGGTATCTTCATCCTCGACCGAAACGTCCTTGTTTGCCTTCACTGAGAGAAAGCGCTGTTCTGCCTCTTTAAACGCTTCATCGGTCTTCTGCCAGAGTACGCTGCGAATCGCATATTCCTCCGGCTCTGCCGGCATCGAGCTGCCGAACCAATTGAAGGCACTGCTGCGCGAGAAAGAAAATGAACTGCGCCGCATTTTGTGCGTGTTGTCGATGTGCTGGTCGCCGACGCGCACATTGACGCGCAGCTTCATACTTCTGGTCGGATAGGGCGTGTCTTCTAGCGCGCCGTAGTGGGCGCTCATCGAGTTGCGCTCGACGTCGTAAAGTGAATACGATAGATAGTAAAGAGGTGCTTCGCCGCTGTTTTTCAGCTTTTGAAACGAGCGAGTCAATTCCTTCTGCAGTGCATTAAGCACAGGACTCGATGGCTCTGCCGCTGGAGCCGGCGTCAAAGCCGCAGGGGCGAGCAAAAACAAACCCAAGAGAACAGCGAGCAGTCGCTTCCCTCTGACAAGTCTCATCCAGTAATGTCTCCCGATCGGACTAGTATGTAGAGGCTATTATGCACTACTGGACTATCTATTGTGCCAACATGCACATCTACGAAAACTACCTGTGACTTGGGAACTTGCCATGCCATCTTTAGAACCGTTGGACAGTCTGGTTGTCGATGTTTTGCTGGACAACAACAGTGACAACTACTCATCGAAGCCCGCTCATGTGTCGCCTGAGTTCAATAACGTCATCAAGGCCGGAGCGCACCAGTTGTCCGGGGCCACGCTTTGTTGCGCGCAATTGGGGCTGTCGTTGATGCTCACGGCTCGCTCAGGCGATCGCCGTCACAAACTGCTTTTCGACGCAGGTCCGGAAGGTGGCCTGTTGGTGCGCAATTGCAAAAATCTGGGCGTCACGCTAGGCGACGTCGAGGCCGTGGCTATTTCTCACGGACACTGGGACCACATGGGTGCTCTCATCGACATGCTCGACGAGATCACGCGCATTGGCCGTAGTGTGCCGGTTCATGTCAATCCAGGTATGTTCCTGGAGCGCGGCGCGCGCCTGTCTGATGGTGGCGTCGCGCCTTTTGAACCGGTGCCGTCGGTGGAAACGATTACTTCCCACGGTGGCGCAGTGGTAAATCACCCCGGCGAGCGGACCGTCCTTGAAGACTTCTTCTACATCAGCGGCGAGATTCCTCGCGTCACCGATTTTGAAAAGGGACGCCAGGATCACCTGTGTCGAGAGAACGCCGAAACAGAGTGGCGACCCGATCCTCTGTTGATGGACGAGCGATATCTTGCCGCGCACATCAAAAACAAGGGCATGATGGTTTTCAGCGCCTGCTCGCATGCCGGTATCATCAACGTGATGCATTCGGTGAAGAGAACTTTTCCCAACATACCTCTTTATGGAGTATTCGGTGGGCTGCATCTCGTCGGTACTCTGGAGCAGATCATCCCGCAGACTATCGAGGGGTTTAGAGAGTTTAAACCGGCGCAAATTATGCCAGCGCACTGCACCGGCTTTCGCGCTCATAACGCGCTGCTCAATGCCTTCGGCGAGTCGATTGTGGTGCCGTCAGCGGTGGGCAGCCGATATAACTTCTGACACGGTGCCGCGGGGCTATTTGTTTGCCGAAGGTTGTTTATCTGGTGCGCTCATGTTCCACATGGTGGAGAATTGCACTGCATCTCCAGCCGCCAGAGGTATGGGCTCCGGTTCGCCGGTCAGAGATTTGATCAGCTTTTCATAAGATGCATTGGTGAGAAACAGCGCAAAGCCGTCTTGCACTATGTCCAGCCGGTCTTCCGGTTGGTCGGATGCGATCAGAAGAAATTGTGGTGAGACTGAGTCGTCCGTGCCACTGCGCACCAGATATTCGCGCGCAGCTTTTTTGTCGGGATGCCACAGCGGTATTCGCGCTGCGCGTGGGTCGCGCTGCAATTGCATACGCAGGCAGGCATGCTTCGCTTTTGTCTGTTTTAACGCCAGGGCAAGCTTTGTGCCCAGTTCAGGAGTGATGGACAGAGTGCAAATCTTGGTTCGCATCAGGGCCGATGCATCGGACACGAAGGAAGGCGAACCGCTGGTGAATGGATCTCGTCGCATCTGATCGACCTGTGCATCGGTGTACACGGTTTTGCGATTACGCTTACACCAGAAGGGACAAGGCAAGTAATTGTTTTCGAAAGCCAGCTGAGACATTACGCGAGACGAACCGGCAACCTGGCAGACCTTGTGCTCCTGGTCTGTAATCGGGACAGCGACCAAGGTTCCGGATGGGATAGCAACTCCTTCCACTGTCGGAGCTTTTATGAAAATCACCGCCGGGAAGGTCGAGGACATAAAGCCTGGTACATCGGCGTACATGCCCGGGTGCAATATTGTTTCCGGTGACGTTTTCGCGATCCCAAGCGAGTTGATTAGTCCAACAGGATCGATCGGGTATGCATCGTCTGCTTCTTTTGTTCGCTTCAGTACCACTACCAGCACTTCAGGCTGGTTAAGCGTGGACAAGCCGTGCGATTGGTAGAACCAGGCTTGCATGCTCGTGGTACCCAGTACGATCGGAGCCAGCGTTACCGTCACGGTGACTTCCGGATTTCTCGTTCCAATTGGTTTGGCGAGCGCTCCACGTGCATAAGTGGTCGGCGAAAATGTGATGCCTTCCTCGGGCTTGAACAAAGCGGATTGCAGGGGCACCTGGTCGTACTGTGTGTATTCGACCTCTTTCACGCCGGTGCATTGTGGACAGGTGATGCGTAGCGGACGGGTTTGGCCGGCGCGGCAGTCGAGCGTCAACTCTTTGCCTCCAATGCGCAATTGATAGCGATCGATCATGCCGTCGCCCGTCATCGCACCGCCAGTCACGCGAGCCTGGTGTGACTCGAAGAACTCCAGTTCCTTTCCGATCTCCAGTTGCGCCAGATCATCATCGCCGGCAAACACGGGCATGCTGACGATGGTCGGCGGTTTTTCATCGGTGATGTGACTGCCGGTCTTTTTGACCGGGTCTATTTCCCAGGTATCGGGCGAGTTGATGATGCTGATCCAGCCGATTTTGGTTTGACCGGCGGTTCGCTGCTCCATGCGCAGCATGCCGTCACCGCATCTCCAGACGTCCTTGCGCACCGACGAGGCTGGATTGACGATTTTGAGAGTCAACCGCGTCATCGTTTTAGGTTTGAGTTCTGCCGACGAATCTGCCAGCGCGGCCAGTGCAGTTACTGCCACCAGACAAAGCGCCGGCAGCAGCGCCAACGCGCCGAATCTCATTTGCCGCAGTAAGCTGGTTCGCGTTTCTCAAGAAAAGCTTTGACGCCTTCCTGAAAATCATCGCTGCGACCGGCAATCTCTTGCAGATATGCCTCGTACTCTAAAAGCTCTTCCAGGTCGGGGAAGATCGATTTGTTGACGGCGCGCTTGGTCAGTCCGAAAGCCTTGGTCGGACCTTTGGCCAGTTTATTTGCAAATGCCATCGCCTCCGGCATCACCTGGTCGGCTGTCACCACTTTGTTGACCAGACCGAGTTCCATCGCTGTTTTGGCATCGAGCTTATCGGCGGTGAGCATCAGTTCGAACGCTTTGGTCAGACCAATCAGCCTCGGCAGCACAAAAGTGGCGCCGGTGTCCGGCACCAGTCCGACTTTGGTGAACGACTGCACGAAGTTGGTGTTATCGCTGACGATGCGGAAATCGCAGGCGAAAGCGAGACTGGCACCGGCACCAGCTGCGACACCATTGACAGCGGCGATGATCGGTTTTTCCATGTTGCGAATGTTCAGGAAAATCTGATTGTAGCGCCGGCGCAATGAATCGCCGAGCGATGGTCTGGCTTGCGTATTGTCGCTGAAGTCGCGGTTGGCCAAGTCTTGTCCGGAGCAGAAACCGCGTCCGGCGCCGGTCAGCACCACGGCGCGCACTTCTGCATCTTTAGCCGCGCCTTTGAGTGCATCGATCAGCTTGAACGACATTTCGTCGTTAAAAGCATTGAGTTTGTCAGGGCGATTGAGGGTAATGGTGCAAACGCCGTCTTTCTTCTCAACAAGCAGTGTATTTTCTTCAGCCATGATTGTGCCTCTATCCTCCTATTTGCCTTTGAAGCTGGCGGAACGTTTTTCCATGAAAGCCTTCATGCCCTCTTTCTGATCTTCCGAAGAAAAGAGCATGTAGAAGTTTTTGCGCTCGAAATCCAATCCTTGCGAAATCGGCAGATCGAAGGTTTTCAAAATTGCTTCCTTGGCCATGCGCACTGCCAGCGGGGATTTCTTGGCGATCTCCTTGGCCAGGTTAAGCGCTTCATCCATGTACAACTCCACCGGCACCACTCGATTGACGAGTCCGGCTTCCTTTGCTTCATGAGCGCCAATCGAGCGCCCTGTCAATATCATTTCCATGGCCTTGTATTTCGCTACGCAGCGGGTCAGGCGTTGCGTGCCGCCGGCACCGGGAATCACACCGAGGTTGATTTCAGGCTGTCCGAATTGGGCGGTTTCCGAGGCAATGATGATGTCGCAGGTCATCGCCAGTTCGCAGCCGCCACCGAGAGCAAATCCACTGACTGCGGCGATGATCGGCTTCTTGATCTCTTTGACGCGATCCCAGGTGGCAAATTGATCTTTGAGCATGATGCTGACCGTGGATTCGTCGGACATCTCTTTGATGTCGGCGCCCGCAGCAAATGCCCGATCGCTGCCGGTGAGAATGATCACTCTAATTTGATCGTCGCGATCGAATACCTCAAGGGCATCGACCAACTCGGCCATCAATTCATGACTCAACGCATTCAGTGCTTGCGGCCGGTTCAGCCGCACAATACCGACTTGTTCGTCGGTGGATGTTTCGACGTTTTTGTACTTCGTCAGCGTCATCATTGTCCTCTCCCTTCCTATGAAAGCTTCTGTCCGCACGAACCGCAAAAGGCGAAGCTCGTGGGCATCTTCGTCGAGCAATTCGAGCACTCTTTAACTTCAGTGTGTCCGGCAAATGTGCCGGACGGACCGGCTGCTTTGCAGTGCAGCATGTCGTAATCGATGTCACCCTTGCGGCGGAATGCCCGCAGACCTTCCGCAGTTTCTAGATGTCCTGCATGCAGAGTGAGCCAGTCGCGAGCGTGACCGATGGTCATGCCCCACGACAGATTGCGCCAGAAATTCAGTTGTTCTTTCGTGTAGCGCGTGCACTCCGGCAGTTTGCGATACATCTTTTCCGCCAGCTCCGACACTGTCTGATCGAGCAGAGACATCGGCACCACCTGATTTACCAGTCCCCAATCCAACGCTGTGTAGGCGTCGATCGGTTCGCAAAGCAGTAGCATCTCGCGCGCCCGTCGGTCGCCGATGATCAAAGGCAAAAATTGCGTGGCGCCACCGGCAGCGACGCTGCCGCGGGCCGCTCCGACCTGTCTGATCGTCACGTGATCGGCTGCAACAGCCAGATCGCAAGCCATGTTCAATTCGTTGCCGCCGCCCACAGTCATGCCGTTCAGGCGAGCAATGGTCGGTTTGCCGATGTTGCGCAGCCGATCGTGCATCTCGATAAACGAATACATCCACTTGTAGTAGTTGTTTGGCTTATGGAGAATCGCCTCTTCCTGCTCTTTTAAATCCGCTCCGGTGCAAAACGCCTTGTCGCCTGCGCCTGTAAATACGACCACTGAAATGTTGTCGTCATAGCTGGCATCCAAGATTGCCGACGACATCTCATGGAGTGTCGTCATGTCGAAGCAATTTAAAACTTCGGGGCGATTGATGGTGATGGTGGCGACGTAGTTCTGTTTCTTGTAGATAATGCGCTGAAATGCAAAATCATCCGCAGGACGACCCTGCAGAAGCTTCTCGGTTTGGGACATTTTTCCGGCCTCTAGTTGTTTAGTGCTCATCGGGCAATGGTGAGATTAGTGGCTCGTGTTTAAAACAGGAGTTTGAGGAGTTTTCAAATTGACTGGGACAAGACAGGACATCGGACAATCGGAATCGGACTTGGACGGAACTTACTTACTTAGCGCCTACCGGTACTTTCTCTTCGACCTCGGCATAAACCAGATGTACGATGTCGCCGGCGAAGCTCATGATGTTTTTGCCGGCTGCCTTGCCTTCCGGCGAGGACATAGCGGCTTTGGCGGATTCCATGGAGTCGAAGTACAGTTCCGCCACCATGTACACATTCGGCTCACCCATTGGTGATTCGGTGATTTTGGCTATTTCCAGTTTGCGCAGACCGGGCATCTTCAGCGCCAGAGGCAGATGCTCGTCGTTGTATTTGCGATCGAATTCCGCCGGTTCTTGCGGCTTCTTGTAGAGGGCGAACACTTTAACCATTGGTTGCTCCTTGGGGTCGAAAAAGTGGGTGCTCGGCATCTTTGGTGATGTGCTCGATGACCGCCAGTTCTTTCATTTTGTTTTGTAGCCAGGACTTATCGACGATTGCTTGGGTGATGGTGCCGCGGGCGATTTTGCCGCGCAGGTTCCATGCTTCCACTTCGCAAACGATCTTGTTGTCGCGAATTTCCGCGACTGTAGCTTTGAGCTTAACCTTCATGTTGAGGGGCGTCAGCATCAGGTGAGAAACGTCAACCTGCGCGCCCATCCCTTCCTCGTGCTGTTCTAAGAAAGGCAAAATTGTTTTTCGGGCTACCCATTCCATCTGGTGCACCAGGCTGGACGTGGAAAACAAATGGTGCACGGTTTGACCTTCAAACTGTGCGCGCATCTCCGGCTCGACCGTGATTTCGATTTCTGCCGTCTGACCGACTTGTAGTCCGGGTTTCATTTAATTGACCTCATCGCGCAAATCCAAAACTCGAAGCGCCTTGCCTTCGCTGCGCGGCAAAGAACCAGGCGACAAAATTTCAACAGAAGCTGTGATACCCAGGCTGTCCTTCAGTTGTGATATCACATCTGATACCAGCTCAGCCGGCGTGCTGGATTCGGCTTCCACGCGTACCTTGATCTCGTCGAGCGCTTTGTCTCTCGACACAACGATTTGATATTGAGAGGTCAGTGCCGGAAGCGATAAAAGCACATTTTCAATTTCGGAAGGATAGACATTGACGCCACGCACGATCAGCATATCGTCCAGTCGCCCCTTCAGGCGCTGAATGCGGGCGTGTGTGCGTCCACAAAGGCATGGTTCGCGCGTCACCGACGTCACGTCGCCCGTGCGATAACGAATCAGAGGCAGCGCTTCCTTGTTCAAAGTTGTGATCACCAGCTCGCCGACGGTGCCGTCTTCGACCGGCTCCAGAGATTGGGGATCGATAACTTCGACGATGAACTGGTCTTCCCAGATGTGCAAGCCATCGCGTGCTTCCAGGCATTCAATCGCCACACCCGGTCCGAGCACTTCGCTCAATCCGTAGATATCGATTGCCTTTACCTTCAGTTTCGCTTCCAATTGCTGCCGCAACTCCTCGCTCCAGGGCTCGGCGCCGAATATGCCGATACGAAGATTGAGCCGGTGCATCGGCACATTAGCCTCTTCCAGTGCCAGCCCCAGATTCATTGCATAAGACGGCGTGCAAGTTAAGACGTCGGCGCGAAAATCATCGAGCAGCATGACCTGCTGCTGGGTTCTGCCACCAGATATGGGGACAACCGCGGCGCCCAGCTTCTCGGCGCCGTAATGGATGCCCAGCCCGCCGGTGAAAAGCCCGTAGCCGTAAGCGTTATGAACCACGTCGCCCGGTTTGACGCCGGCGGCGGTTAGGGATCTGGCACAAAGGTCGCTCCACAAGTCGATATCCGCTTGTGTGTAGGCTGACACGGTCGGCTTGCCGCGAGTCCCGGATGAGACGTGAATGCGGCGCAGCTGGCTGCGGTCTACCGCCAGCATCCCGAGAGGATAGTGATCGCGCAAATCGCTCTTGGTGAGAAACGGTAGTTTGCGCAAATCGGATAGATGCTGAATATCTTCAGCAGTGATGCCGAGCACGCCGTAAGTCTTGCGGTAGAACGAAACATCTGCGCAGACGCGCGTCATCCACTGTTTCAGCCGGTCGAACTGCATTCCACGAAGCTCGCCGCGTGGCATGGCCTCGATTTTTGGGTTCCACATGAAAACTTCGGTCGCAGGAGACACGGGGTTTTAGCCGTTATTCGTTCTAACGAACGGGGATTTTATCCGCTTAGAAAGCCATCTGTCGTTAAACCGGTGCGGCGATGGATCGGTGAAACGCCCACCCAGCATGTGATTTGAGATGCGGGCGTCGGCGCATTCTTCATTTTCTCTTCATAAAAGGCACGCCGGCGAGGTCGGCTTAGTGTCCCAGGAAGTTGCCCGGGTCTTTAAATGAGTCGTAGTCGACGCGAGTGGCGAAGAGCGGATAGCTCAAGCCGTCTTTGGTAGCCCAGAGCAAGAATGGGCGGTCGACGTGGTAGTAGTTGGCGGGCGCCAGACCCAGATCTTTTGCGCCGGACAGCGCCACTGCTTCCCTCGCTCGAAACCCGCTCTGATTCATCTGCAGCATTGTTTGAGCCAGTGCTTGCATGATGCGGTCGCCCTTGTTGTTCGACATACCCAAAAGCCATTTGATAGCGGCTGAGGTGTTCTTGTCTACCTTCGGAAGGGCTGCCGCATGAATATGCTGGTCGATGCGGCAGGTTGCTGTCGGAGTCAGCTTGGCAGCCAGTTTGGCGGCCTGCAACCCGGGCAATTCTGCTTCCTGCAACGTGACAAAAACCTTGATGTCGTCTCGATGATAGATCTGCAGCACGGGCATCACATGCCCTGGTACGTCATAGGAAGTGACGTTGATCCGGTAGGTGGGATACGTTTTGCCGTCGGCATACTTGAGCTGGCTTATCTCATGCCCGTCCCATTTGCCTTGCAGCTCGGTGGTCATAACCACTCCGACTTCCCCTTTGCGCAGGGGTGCGACCTTCATCGAAAAACCGTGTCCTGCCAGGAAATCGTTTAAAACCTTAGCCTGTCCGGACGCTGCGCCGTCGATGATATCTTTTGGAATGGCGGGAAGCTCGGGCTTGAGTTTTTCTTCCAGCGCCAGAGCTTCTTCTTGCAGGTCATTGCTGTGCACCCAGGTGCCGCCCAATTCCTTTCCGAGCAGCGCCAGTGCTTTTGTCAAACCATAGGCGCTGGCGAGCGGTACGGCGCCTGATGACTCCTGCGCGCGCGCTTTCTCCTGCTTCGCGGTTGACTTTGGCTTCACCTTGCTATCGGACTTCGCCTTGGTTGCCGGTTTCGTGCCTTTGTTTGGCTTCCGGCTGCGGTGCGGGCTGCTGTTCAGTTTCGTCCAGGGCGGCGGTGAGGGGGACCTCACTGTCTGCCAGTACCGGCTGCCAGCCGCAATGCCGACGGAAAGGCAGGCAATCAGCGTCCTCAGGTCCAGTCTCGACCGACGCGTGCTGGCTTTGGGCATCTGTTTTTCCTTGTCTTGTCCGCTCACCGGGTTGCCTGACGATGCCACTAAATGTGGTGCGCGTCGCTTCAGTCCGAAGCGTGGCCTAATATAGTCGAAATTGAGGCAACCGCGCCAACGCGGGGGATGACACCATATGCGGTATTGCCACCAAATGAAATGGCTGTCCTGTACAGGATAGCCACCGCGCATCGAGATCGCTGCTTTTCATGAGTTAGGTTCGTTGCTCAACCACGACCCCACCGTTGTGGCTTGAGCTGTCGTCACCTCCTTGAGTGATGAGTGTCCTGTAACCGATCGGGCTCGCGTTCCTTTCGGATACAGGTCAGCGATACGTTTCAACAGAGTGGCAGAGCCGCGAGAATGCGGCGACCACGTGCTGAACCGTAGACTGTGACGGGCTAGTATCGAGAGTGCTCATAAGTCTGCGCAATTGGTTCGTATCCGCTGCCTCACGCAGTGGGACGGAGCCAATCGAGCTGTGCAGCAAGCGTTTCAATCTGGCCTTGACTTGAAGTGATTTGTTCAAATTCATGGTAATGTCCTGCTTGCGGCGGCGAGACACGTCGCTGATGCATATGATGCCTTTTCAACGGAACCAGGCGAAATAGGCAAGGACGCCCTCTTCGGTACGTAATTACGTACCGGGACGCAAACAGCACAGCCTGTGAGGCATACGCGCCTGGCGGTGAATGCCGGTGAAAGGTCGCCTCCGGAACGGTTTTGTCTCTGTAGTCGTCGCCCATCTTATAGAACTCTTGTCCAGCCACTCGAACATGTTCTTTTCGGGCTCATCCAGTTCTTCGGCGTTGATCAGTCCCTGTTTGAACGCAACGCACAAGAGGCGTGTGCGCGGATTCAGCACTTCCATGCTTAGCGGACTCTTTCAAATACTCGTTTTCATGCAGCAAAGCCCAACAGGGCTGAGATGCGCTTTTGCACGCTACGCACCGAAATGTGGCGGCGCTTGGCGATGGCTCGGTCTGTCAGCCCAACTGCTATGTCTATTGTGAGTCTCTTTGGCCTGACGTCGTTGAATGAACCGGGTTCGCAGCTTAGCCTGTACTCCGCGTGATTAACCGGATCGATATACGAGTTGTCGTGAGTGAACACGGAATCGATTGCGTAAGCCAGGTTCTGCGAGACTTCGCCTTTCAGTGCATATCCATGAATGGCTTCGTCGGGAAGGATTTTTGAGATGGCTCTGACGTAGGACTCTTTGTGAAACTGAGACCAGAAGAGGATCTTCTTATTCGGCTTCTCTTTCCAGATCGCTTCGGCGACTTTGACGCCGCTCATGTCCGGCATGTTTATATCCAGAAGCACCATGTCAGGATCGTGCTTCTTGGCCATCTCGATGCCGGTGGCACCATTGTTGGCCTCAACGATTTGCACGTTGGCACCCAGCGTTTCTTTCACCACTTTGGCGGCGTGTTCGCGCAACGCGGGCAAATCTTCAACAATCAGAACAGTAGTCATTAAGTTGTGGCAGCCTGAATTCTCGCCCCTAAGTTTAGCTTGATTTCGACGGTAGTTCCCACTCCTTTTTCACCAGGCATCCAGGCAATTGTGGCTCCGATCAGATCGGCGCGCTGCCGCATGTACCGCAATCCGCGTGATTCCTGGCTGAAGTTGTCCCAATCTATGCCCTTGCCATTGTCGGTGATTCTGACGACCAGCATGTCGCCTGTTTTGGACACCTCGCCTTTTACAATCTCGGCTTTCGCATGTTTGCAAATATTGGTTACCGACTCCTGCACCAATCGATATAGCAACGTCTGTTCAACCATGTTCAGGATCTCCAGCTCGTCGTCTTCGACCGAGCTGCGGAAACGTGAGCGATACCCTGCGCGGGACTCGCCCTTCTCAAGCGCTTCTTCCATAGCTCCTATCAACCCCAGGTGCTCGAGATCCGACGGCGCCAGGCTGTCCATGACTTCGCGAATTCCGGTCATGGCTTTGCTCATCAAGTTGTCGATCTTGTGGTGTGAATCATCGCCCAGTCGTTCTTTGCTGTCGTGCAGCACTTGCCGCACTTGCTTGAGATCGTTGAGTACCTGGTCGTGCAGGTCGGCGGCCAGAATACGTCTGTCGATTTCGTCTTGCTTGACTAACTGCAGGCGAGCTTCCAGCAGCTCCCGGTTGCGCGCAGATATCTCGTGGAACTGTGCTTCAAAACGCAATTCGCGGCGTTCGTATTTCTTGAAGAGATGTCCGAAGACTGCTCCGCACAAGAGCGCGACCGTCAGGCTGACCGGGTGTCCGGGAATGTGCACGAACGACCAGACCACGGCCTGCAGAATCAACGTCAGCAAAAGCAGTTGCATGGTCACTATCAGCCGAGCGGTTTTGCCGAATCTGTAAGTGAGGAAAAAAGCCGCGGCGCAGACTCCACCGGCGGTGGCAAGATCGAGTGTCAAATAGAGCCAGTGAGGCAGCACCGTATTGGCGGAAACGGTGACTTGCGCGGCATCCGGCTGATCGAGCCGCTGCAGTAAGGTCTCGAACATCTTTTCGTCGAAGCGGACGATGGTGGCGGCAACCTGACAGGCGATCAAAACGGCCAGCGCAATGCTGGACCACATCACCCGTTTGTTGGTTTTGATCACGTCGGACATCAGTTCTCCTAACCGTTGTTGCCCGGCGTCTCAAGGTCAGCAGGTGTCGGTGCCTTGGTGCGCAAAACCTGTAGTCGCTCCCCTTTATTAGTCAGCAATATAGCGTCGTGCAGTTGCACTTTTTTGATCGTCCAGCGATTGATCTGTCCCCGCCTCACAATGTACAGCCGCACCACCGCTGAGTAAAGACGCGGCAACTGATCGCCATACTCTTCCATGGCTACGGTCTTGCCATCGTCCAGCTTAACCGGTCCGGCGTCCCGGGCGTGCAAATACTTGAGCAGCTCCGGCGCCAGCACTTCTTTTGCCGATTTCTCAGCCTCCACATCTTCTTTGGTGACGGCGTGAAATTCTGGTATGAAACCTGGCTTCAGCGTCGGACGGACTCGTAAAGAGAAGGCCCGAATGGCACCCTCTGTGGGATCGGCAAGAAACTTCTTAAGCTCGGCTTCCGGTATCGGTTCGCCGAAGGCGGTATCCATCGGCAGGAAATAGGGGGCGTTTTCCTTTTTGTCGAAGACCAGCTGGGCATCCACTGCGAACGTTTCTGGTTTCTCCCAGGGCAGAAGGAACGGTTGGTTGTCCGCCATGCGCACGCCCTGAATGTTGCTGCTGACCTGAAACTTCTGCCCGAGCAGGAATGCGATGTTGGGATCGACTCCTGATTCATATTGGAAGTATGAGGTGTAACCACCTTTAGGGGCGCAGTGGCAGGTGTTGTCACCGAACTCACCCAGGGCTTTTTCGACGTTGCCGGACCCGACAATCGTCAGAAACTTGCGGGCTTCATCGCGAGGATCCTGACTCGCCATTTCAGACAGCACGCCGACGGCGGCAATGGCGAAGATGATCGCAAGCAGGAGAAAGTGAATATTGCGCAGTCTCAGTCTCCTAACACTTGCTTTACCTAGAATTAGCGTGGGATGGCAGTTTCAAGCTCGCTGCTGTGCTACATTGGTCCTAGTCTAACATGTTCCAATGAGGCTGCTGACTATGGTTGCAATGCCGTCTGGCGTGCTGATTTTGTTCGCCATAAGTTCGTTACTAGCGTTTCTGCTTCCTTTTATAAAGGATGGATTCTACAAGCAACTTTCATTTGCCGGCCTCCTCAAAGCGTTGCCGGCTTTTTTGCTTACTGCCGCACCTATGTGCGCACTCTATGCTATCGGCTGGCACTTCAAGGTAGATGCCGCGGCTTCGTTTCCGTACTTCATCGGAGCCATGACGCTGGCATTCGTTCTGTCACGCATCGGACTGCCTGCGCAGCTGCGTGGCATCCTTATATTGTGTGCGTCCGTGCCGGTGACCATGTACACCACAGCCGAGGACAACAGCTATCTAATGGTGGCTGGTTCGGCGCTGCTCGGTTTGATCACCTGGAAGTTCGTCGAAAATCTCTACCTGGCAGAACAATCTTCGCTCGATGATGTGTTGCCGGCCATTTGTTGGCTCGGTGGTGTCAGCTGGCTGCGCAGTATCAACAATGTCAAAGACCTGCCTATACGTGAGGGGCTCCTGCTCGGAGTTATCTCGTGCGCTCAATTGCTGCGCTGTGCTCAACGTCCGCTCTTGCACGAAGACAAAGTGTTCATCAAGCGCATCATGCTGTCAGCCACCGGCGGACTTGGTGTGCTTATGGTGATCACCAAGTTGTTGACGGCGATGGATCTGACTGCGATAGCCGCTCTGGTCGGCGCCGGATTCTTCGCCACTTATCTTTTCGAGATGACCACCGATGAAAATCGCTATTACGTCTCGCCGACATCGGCCGTTAAAGTGATTATCCTGGTTGGTGTGTTAACCCTGATTGCAACGCGCTTTTGGGGACTGATGGGACTGATCATGTTGGCTCCCACAGCGCTCGTCGCCACGCGCAGCGGTATCGGACAACTGGCAGGACTTTTCTGGATCACACGCTGTCTGCTGCAGACCTACATCTTCAACTACAATCAGAACGTCACCGGTATCAACATTACGCATGCATATACCGGCGCGGCGCTTTACGCAGGTTTCTTCGCGCTGGCTCTGTTTGCTCTCTTCATGCATCAAGTAAAAGACAAGAGAGTGCTCGCCCCCGTATTTGTGGGCGGCACCCTCCTGACTGCCATCTGTTCCAACTACTTTTTACATGCGGAACCGACGAGCAGCCTGTTGGTATCGGCCACGGTGGCAGGCGTCCTCCTAGCGACGATTCTCCCTGCACTCCAACGTGGCGAGACCACAGGACAAGAAAATCTGTTGTTGGTGCCGACTGGCATGATTGCCGCCGCGATTTTGACCAATGGATTGATCAATCTGGGCAACGAAACAGCGATCGAAGTGAAGACCCATGTCATCGGCTACACCATTGCCTTCGTCTTGGCGACCATTTTGATGTTGTGGGCCGCTTTCAAGTACGGCAAGAAAAAAGAAGCACCGCCGAGCGAGACGCCGGCGACATAAAACCAGCCTGCGGCAATGCCGTAGTCAGCTGCCATGTACAACTCAAGTACCGTACGGACGAAAGTCAATACGGTACTTGTGACTATAAGGGCGGTTAGCGCGTGCAGTATTTTGCGGCGCATCAGCAGGCGACAATCGGCAAAACTCCAGTCGTGATCTAGCATCAGAATCACGGAGACTTTTCTGGCGCGGTGGACAATCCAGAACGAATACACCACGCCGAAGTATATTGCCGGCAGATCCGAATACATAGCTAGGTGCAGGACAATTCCTACGATCAGTGCAGCCGCCCATGCAAGACAGGCAAGAAACGCGAGCAGGATCGTCGCCGTGAAGCAAATGCTGGCAAGCAGAAGATGTGGCGTGTGTGACAAGTCCATCACGCAGGCGCCGATCAAAAACATCAGCGTCCAGCACCAGACCGCACCGATACGCTGATTTGGTGCATCGCTCCAGACTAATTCTTGTGTTTGCGTGGAAGACATCAGTCGCCTCCGCACTTGAACTTGGTGTTCTCGAACAGGTCGTGCGGGTGGCGAAATGGGAGCCCCTGACCGAGCAGGAAGTTTACGGCCACGGGCCCCCATACTGCCAAGATGCTGGCCTGAAAAACTCGCGTCAGGATAAAGCGACGAGCGTCAGCCAGCGAAACATTGTGATCCAACATAAGACGCAGCGACATACGTCGCGCCCGCTCAACATGCCACCACGCAATCAAACCGAATACGACCCATGAAAGGTGAGCACCATAGATGCGCAGTCGTTCGGCGGTGACATACTCCGCGATGGTCGAGAAATTGAGACCGCCGGCATTGGCTGATGCCATGGCGACCATGTAGATGAAACCGGCGGTGATCACAGCTGCCGGTGCTGCGGTGCTCCAGAGCAGGAACACACCAGCGGTTTTGAGAGTGGCAACCCATCCGGATGATTCGTTCATGGCTCACCGCTCCCGTTGCGGGCGCCGTCGGCCATGACGTGTCCCATGGCCGTTATGCAAGTCAGTCCCACGGTAAGAACCAGCCAGAAGGCAACCAGCATGGCGCGGTTGTGAAAGTTCTGATAGAGGGGGTAGCGTGTTGCTCGAACCTGCGACACGCCCACGCCGAGACTCATAAGTTCGCAAGCGAATGAAAAGATCAGACAGACCAGTATCACCATATACGATGACCGCCAGGCTGACCTTCGGGGCGTGTCCTGCGGCTGTATGAGTGGAGATGGACACACTGGCGCCGGGCGCTGACTGCAAGCGATTGCCTGTGCATGGACAGGAACCGACCAGCAGAAAGTCGCAGTTGGAGCCGAGAAAACTAACATTAATAGAGTGAGGATGCGGGGAAGGAATTCCATAGTGTTTCACAGTAGACCGAATGGTGACGCAACAACTAATGACCAGAGTAAGAGGGTCGCCAGCGTCTCGTAGAGTGCTGCTCGGACGCGTAACCGAGCGTCAAGGAAAGGCGCGTAGTTGAGAACCATATCTAGTGCCTCGTGTCGAGCGCGCTCGATGCGACCGCGGCAGAGTCTGGATAGCCCAACTGTAATTGGCAGTACGACACCCAAATACATCATGACGAAGGGGATGGTGGCGTCCAAGCAGCAATGCGCTTTGTAGCCACGCGAGGACTTTCCAACACGACCGGGCACACCCTCCATGCGGAGATTTTTGGTTTCTGCGGCCGGCGCGGCAATCGTAATCGTTGGTTCAGGCTTGTCGCTCTGAATGAATCGCTCCGGTGGGCGAGGATCGAATCCGCCGTCGCACGGGCAGCCCGGCAGACCTTGAGCAGAAGCGAGTTGTGGGCTGCACAGCGAAGTAAGCAGGCAAAGCGCGCCGCCGAGAAAAATGGCGATGAGAATCTGGGTGCGCAAGGTACTCACTCCATTGGATGAGAGGGGACTGTCGAATTTTGGGCTGCGGTTTAGAGACCGCCGCTCAGTCCGCCGGCGTTGTTGACCCAATACATCGATGCGATGTGCATGACCGGCGGCGCCAGCAGCAGGAAGAGAACAGATTGCCAACGCCGGCGGGACATGAATCTACGAACTCGTTGAAACGAGACATCGTAGTCCCAGAGCAGTGATAGTGCCATGGCGCGCGTGCGCCAGTTGCGCCATGCGCACCATGCCAGACCACCGATCGCTGTAATAGCAGTCGCCAGATGCGAATAGCCGCATGCAGTACCGTAGTCGAGGTATTCTATGTTGGTCTCGTACGATTGACCATAACGCACTTCAGGGGGCGCACCGATCAATCCCTGGGCCTCGGCTGCGACCTGGCTGAGCACGAGGGCGCCAAGCAGAACCAGAGCAATTGGTGCATATCGGCGCAACATGATGCGCATGCCTGGCATGCGCACGCATGTGCTGCCGCCGGAGGGTTCCCGCTGTGCCTTTGCGTCGACCTCCGTCATATCTATGGATTTCATCAATCGGTATGTCATAGTCCCACCTCCTCGTGAGGAAGTGGTGGCAATCGGCGCACCATGTTGCGCAGGCGGCGCTGACGATATGCACAGCTGTCGGTGCTGGCTGTGCCATCTGAGCGGTTCCGCATGCGCACACATGTGCTACCGTCGGAGGAATTGACGAGCGCTTTAGACTCATCCTCCGAAATACTTCTCGTTTTTACAGTTTCAAAATAAGGGCAACGCATGATGCCGACCTCGCCTGAACGCGATACCAAAATCGATTTGGTATTGCGCACGCCTGCGGCATGCCATCGTGCAAATTATTTCCTCTCATGAGGCGTCGTATTCCCAGAGACAGAACGCCTGAACAGCGTGCGATCAGGTTCGACGCCAGCGGCATTTGTGCAATGCCGAAGAAACGATTGCGCATATCATTACCTCGCGGCTTACGCAATACTGAATACGGTGCCTTCCCAAAGCACCGCGTTCGATTAAACAGAATTCAATTATGGGCAGGTCTGTTCAATTGACAAGCGGGGGAATTCCCACGCTCGCCGCTTTCAGTGGGGTAAACCGCTTTCTACGGAGATGCGCCACTGGCGCTCATTTTCCTGTTCCAGATCTATAGTGATCTGAAGAAACTTTTTGATGATCTCTATGTTGGTGGTTGTGTGTAATGAAGGCGCCACGGTCTTGTAACTGCCGCCGGCAGCCAGTGCCAGCGGTAACAACAACTGATCGGCGAGGTGTTCGCCGACCGGCACATCGGCTTTCATGTAGGCGTTGAACTCGGTTGCAACCTGCTCTGCAAGCGTCTCGGCGCGCAATCCACGTTCTCCGATGCCGCTAATCACCTCTGTCAGTTCCTGCGACGGCACATCTACTATTAGGACGTTGCCGGGGCTGACGCCTTGATCCGATTCCTCTACTTTGAACTTGCGAATATCCTTGCAGCGGCTTTTCAAAATTGTCAGTTCGCGGTCGCCTATTGATGTCGGCAGCTTAACGACCAGTGCCCGTGCGGCGGGGTGCGGTTTGCTGCGGCTCAGGAGAGTGAGCGGACGAAACTGCCGGGCTGGTTCGATTGTGCAAGTCCACTTGCCACCACCGGGTGGGTAGAACCCATAGCGAAGAAACTGCGCAGAAACCTTTGGACCGATGAAGTTGATCTGCGGCAGAAACGCTTTCTGCACAAAGTCGAACGGAGGAGCCTTGGGATTGTGCGTTCCACCTTCAAAAGACAGCTCGCTGGCTTCGTCTGCAAGCATTAGTGCCGGCAACACAGTTTGCAGCACCAGAGTGGTGCTGCCGGCCGTTCCGATAGCAAAGTTGTATTTGCCGCCGCGCAATTTACCGGGACGAAAGTGAAGCTCTGTCGATCCGACGAATGCACCATCTACTTCGGCGTCGCTGATTTGTGCCGCCGCCATAACTGCGGTCAGATGCTGATTGCGCAAGCCCGGTTTCTCTCGCCCGGCGCGAATCTTGTGCACGTGAAAAGGCGTGCCGGTGACTACCGACAACGCCAAAGAGGTGCGAATGATCTGTCCGCCACCTTCACCGAACGAGCCATCAATCGTGAGCGTCATTGTGTCGTGCGATATACGTCGCGTGAGACCAGCGTCTCGGCGGCATCGCGCAATCGGTATAGCTCGACGACGATCGAATCGGGCGATTCTTTCGTGATGCGGCGCCGCAATTCGATCGACTCGGAGTTTTCTTCCTTGCCGAGCACTTTCACTGAAAGTTTGTTGCCGGACCAGTCAGTGCTAATCTGAATCGGCACTTTCAGGGTGTTCTTGAATTTTAGATCAGCCTGACCATACCAGACCGCTGCATCAAGCCCCGGCGGCACAGAGTGTACGGTGCGCAGGTGCGGTACTCGTTCTGTGACATCACAGCCGGCTTCCAGAGCTGCCTGGTAGAGCGTGGATGAAAGCAAGCAGATGCCACCGCCCATAGTGCTGGGACTGTCAGGTCCCAAATAGGAAGGAGCGGGCTTGTAGCCGCGACCGGCTTCACGTGGTCCGACAAGGGCATTGAACGAGAATGTCTCGCCCGGCTGCAATACGTGTCCATTTATGGTCTGGGCCGCCAGCTCGATGTTGGCTTTCTGCTGCGCGCTCAAGCCGGACATGGACAGGTGTTTGACCGAAATCGCATCGGCAAACGGGTATGTCATCCAGCAGAGAGCGCCCAGCGTCAGCGGCAGGATCCACACTAATGAACCCAAATACCGTCTGAACAGAGTTTTGCGAGGTTGCATTATTCTGTCACCGTAATCGTGTCGGGATTTGAATACCCACGAATGCCTTGAGTGTACATGCCTTCCAGCATAACTGGATTAAGCTGATACTTGCCAGGCAATTCCAGGCGCACCATTGTGTGGAATTCATATTTGCCCGAAGACATACTGGTGACGAAGAAGCTGATGCGGTCGTCAAGTGCATCTTGATGGGTCCACCATGAATACCAGAAGCTCGATGTGTCGATTTCATGGCTGTCGCCTTCTTGTTCCAGCTTGTCTTCAGCTGAATCGTTTTTCACGACTTCCGCTCCGCTCGGCAAAGCGACTTCGGTCATCTGATACGGAATGCGTGTGGGCGATTCTACGAACACCTTCATCAGTAAGGTCTCGCCTGCTTTCACACGATTGTCGGTGACGGGCGTGGCGCGGAAATGCGTCTTGCCGTCGCTGTCTTGAGTTGCCTTCAGGCGGAAGAACTCGCGGCGCACCTTCAGTCCTTTCGGTTGTCCTTCAGCGACTATCTGTCCCGGTTTGACGACACGCGAGTAGTTCAATACTGCGGTGTAATACAAGCGACCGGGACCAGTCTTCTTGATCGTTATTTCTTTGGCTGTCGAATTCAGATCAATATCGGCTTTCAAAACACGCTCCGGTTCAAAGCGAGCTTGCTTGCCGAGATCAAAAGCGCCGAGCGGGTTTGAACCGCGAAGGATCTCTACTTTGTAGCTGCCTTCGCCGGCGCTCTTGGTGGCGAGTTCGTCGTTCATCATGGCGATGAAGACTTGCGATGTGGTTTTGGTGTTGCCGAATCCATCTTTGCCACGTTGCATGAGAATCCAACGCTTGATGGCTTCGATGCGGTCGCGATCGGTGGGGTCGTATGCCACAGCGGCGCGCAAGGCCAGTGCTGTAGTTTCAACGCCGGTGTAGCGATATTCGTCGTACCAATCGGCCCAGTCGCGCTTCGCGAGTTTGTTTCTCATCGCATCGGTAAGCTCGAAGCTAACAATGCGACCAGAGTCTCCGTTTGTATTGTCGTTGGCCAAAAGCATCAGCTGGTCGTAGAACAACTTAGCGTTGGCATTGTCGCCGTTTTGTTTGGCGGCCATGGTCCAGTATGCCAGCGGCACCGGTCCGTATGAGGCGCGGCGCGAGAGAGCGTACGCCATGATATCGGCTGGCAACTTGGCTTTATAAAGACTGAGCGTGTAGGCGGAGCGAGCCAGGTCCGTTTCGCGCTCATTGAGCGTCCAATAGAAGCCCGTCTTCACCAGCTTCGGATCAGCCATCTGTTTCTTCATGCTGATGGTGTTTTCCAGCAACCACTTTTTGCCGTTGGCCGCTCGCTCTGCTGAGACCGGATATCCGGCTTCGCGCAGGAGATAGAAGCCTTCGAGAACGAGTGACGTCAGGTAGGGCTGACTGTCATCGTTTTCCCACCAGCCCCAGCCGCCGTCGCTGTGCTGATAGCCTTCCAGTTTTTCCATGCCTTTCTTGTAGACCTGACCGAACTTAGCGATGGACGCTTTGTCCAGTGGTGCGCCAAGAGACTGGTGCAGTCGCATTGCCACGACCGAAGGCATCACCTTAGACATGGTTTGCTCTGTGCATCCATAGGGATACTCGATGAGCGCAGCATAGTTGCCGATGATCGGGCTCAATGCCGAGGAGGACAGACATACCTTATAGGTGGCAGATCCTGGTGCGGCGTCCGCTTGCGGTATCGGGATGGTGATGGTGTCTTCGTCCTTTTGCGTGAAGCCGCCTTTGGAGACGACCATCGGGATGCCCAACGAACGCACCGGCACTTTCATTTCCATAGCATCACCGGCGGTTTGCCCGACGGCCTTGACACGAATTAAAGATTCACCAGCGGTCACCACCTTCACAGGCCACGAATAGCGCGTGGCGCCATCCGGTTTCACCTCGACCTTTTGCACCAGCCCTTGACTGACCTGGAATTGCGAGCTGGGAGTGAGGGTGAGATTGACCGATTGCGGTTTGTCGGTGTAGTTGTGCACGACAGCCGTCAGGAAGGTTTCATCACCCTGCGTGAAGAAACGCGGCAGGGCCAGACGCAACAGCAAGTCTTGCGTCGAGATCACTTTATTGATCGTCCAGCCGACGTCAGTCGCATCGTCTACACCGCGAACGGTGGCACGCCAGGTGGTCAGGTTGTCCGGCAAAGTAAACGTCGCGCTGGCGATGCCGTCTTTGTCGGTGATCAAATTGGGATACCAGGCTGCCGTGTCCTTGAAGTCTTTGCGGACGCGCGGCTCGATCTTGTCGGGACCACCGGAGTTTTCCTCAGGGAATGAACAGAGTGTAGTCACCTGATTTTCGCGTTTGGAATAGAAGTATTTCTTGATGTCCGGCGTCATATCTGCGCGGACTGCATAGATACTCTCGTCCACGACGCCCATGGAAAGCTCGGTATTGGCTGCCGGTTTGCCGTCGTTTTTGATGGCTTTGATCGTGTAGGTGATCTTGTCTCCGGGCTTATATCGTGCCTTGTCCGTGGATACTTGCACATCGAGGAAACGGTTCTGAGGAGAAACCTTGAGCATCTTCTCCTGATGATAGAACTGCCGTTTGGAACCAACGAAGGTCGCGGTAACGTAAACGTTTGGTGCGTAGTCTTCTTTGATCGGTATTTCGATCATCTCGGCCGCGGCCGATAGTTTGATGACCTTGTATGAGTAGATGCGTGCACCTTCGATGGCGATGATGGCTTCAGCGCCCTGATCGTCTTTCGAGATCGGTGCCGTGACCATGATCTTGGCTGTTTCGCCAGGCAGATAAGCTCCCTTATCCAGCTTCAGCGAAAGCGGCTGTTTTGAAGATTCGTCATACGAGATCGCCCACGGATCGTTAGCGTCGTACAACCAGATGCTGCGGCTGGCCATGATGTCGTGTCCGTTCTTGTCTCGCGTGCGGCCGACAATATAAAACTGGTCAGTCACGTACTCGGCCTTGGCGTTGAATGTGCCGGTGCCTCTGCCTTCGTCGTCGGTGGTCGCACGGATCTCATCGGCTACCTCGTAACCTTTGGAGTGTCCGTCCTGGTCTACCTTGCGGCGCACCAGTTGCAGCTTTATCTCCTGATTCTTGACGGGCTGTTTCTCATATGTAACCGCGTTGAAGTTGACATTGATGTTTTCCCCAACTTTGACCACATAGTTTTTCGGTTCCACAAATAGAGCGAAATCGCCTGGCACCGCATTTAGTGACCCGCTGCTTTCTACGGCGATGCGGCTGATGTCGGTGACTGTTGCTTCGATCTTGTATTTCTTGATGCCGAACTCATAAGAGGACGGATCATTGAGGTCCATCGTCGTGGCAGCGGTGTCGAACTCTACAGTCGCTTCGCCATTTTCATCTGTTTGCGCCGAGCCCGAAGTGACGAAGTCACCGGAGTAATAGCTGTCGTAATAGTCGCTGTTCTCATCGTCCCAACCATCGAAGTAAGAGTAGTAGTCGGGGCGATACATCAGTTTGTACGCCAGGTCGTAGTCCGGTCGTTCATATACCGAGTAGTCAATTTTGGCGTTGGTGACCGGGGCGCCGAAGTAATACTTGGCGCGAATCTTGGCCTTTGCTTTACCGCCGGCAATAACGCTCGGTTCGATGGCGGTTACTTCAACCTGGTATTCAGGCTTGCGGTATTGACCGACTTCGAAACGTTCGTACTGTGTTTCGCCGTCCGGATAGCTGATCGTCACTTGATAGCCGCCGGTTTTGGCGTCCTTGGGAATATCGAAGGCGCCGTTGAATGTGCCGTGTACATTGGTTTTTATATCGTGATTCCAAAGCGAGTTATTGTCGGGGTCTTCAATATTGACCGACACTTCTTCCACTCCGGGATTTGTGAATCCGAGCGGTTCCTTTTTGCGAACTATGCCCTTGAAGTAAACGGTCTGTCCCAACCTATATATTGGGCGATCGGTGTAGAAGTACGTTTGCTCGTCGCCGTTTACGTTGTTGTAGAAGGAGATGCCGCCGTAGGCATGATTTTTGCCGGACGTCCCGAAGGCAAGTATTTGCTGATGATCAAGTTTGCGACGGTCTGTGGGCAAAGAAATGGTTGCGAATCCGTCAGCGCCGGTGACAGCACCGGCAAATTTGCCGTATTCATTGGCGGAACTGTCGAGCAGATCGATCTGGGCATTCGCGACTGGTTTGAGAGTCTTGAGGTCGACGGCGCGCACCAGTGTTTTTTCGGGATCTTGTTTGACGATCAGTCCCAGATCGCTGACTGAAAACCAGACGATCGCCCAATCCGACTTCTTGCGCACATTGCTGCATTCGGCAACCGCAAAGTAATCTCCGGGCGGCAGCGGCTGATCGAATTGATAATCTTGCCGGTCATAGTTATCTTCGCCGCCATTGACTTTGCGAGAGAACTCTTTGATCGGTTGCAGCTTTGCAAATGGTCTGGCTTCGGATTTTCGATCGTAGGACTTCCACAGACTCAGTTCGCTGGATAGTTCGAAGTTCTCCTTTTTATAGGCAGCCTTTTTCAACAGGGACAGCATGTCTTTGCTGTAGACCTTAACTTCAGCTTTGTTGGAGCCCGATGTAGTTGTCCAGAAACTTGGCTTTTCCTGACTTGAGAAGACGCGGCGGTGGGTGGCTATGTTGATAGTCGGATCGGAAAGACTGAGCAAAACCGCATCCTTTAGATTGGTGAGTTTGCCGTCTTCAACGAAAACACCGTTCTCCCAGGTGGTGGAAAAACCGGGCACGTGGACTTTCAGCGAGTACTCGCCGACGGGCAAGTTGTCGACGCGAAATGAGCCGTCTGTATTGACCCAAACACCGCGTTCATCTGAGCTTGGACCGCGTGGACCCACAGCCAGCACATAGACGCTGTTGCCTTTCATGTCGTAGTGATAGAGATCGAAACCTTCTTGTTCCATGGCGATTTTGCCGCCGATCGAACCGCTCGGTTTTTGCAAGACCACGAAACACAAAATCAGAAGCAAGAGATTGACGACGGCAAACTCCCATGACTTCAGCCAGCTCTTCGCCGGCGGTGGAGGAGCCTGGGGAGCCGGGGCGTCCGTATTGGTAGACGGTGTGTCGGTGCCGTTAGTCATAAATTTCAACCTTCAACTTGTATAGCTGACACGATTCACCGGATTTGATACCAGCCTTCAGCTTGCACTGAACCAGCTGGTAATACGCGTCGGTAGCTTCTCCCGGTAGAAGCACTCCCGACTTACCGCCTGACCGCACGAGCAGGCCGTCGCTCAGCGGATCTTGTTCGCTGATGCTGCTGATCGGTTCGACGCGGCGTATAACTGTTACCTGTGGACGCAGTTTTTGCCATTCATGAGCGGTGATCGGAGCAAAGCGATATTCTTTGCTCAGTGCGCCCATGGTGGCATAAACAGTTGCTTTGGCTACGGAGTCGTATTGTGGATAGACACTTCCCCAGCAACCGCGCGTCTTGCCGTTTTTCGTCAGAGTGACGAAGACGCCTGCCGGGCGGTTGATGCGTTTGTCGACATGCAATGTCTTGATGAACTCTTCAATGCTCTGTTCGCAATACGAAGGCGTGCCGAAGTGGAAAGCCATCGTCCGTTTAGCGATTTGCGGCAGAGTCACATTGGTGGTCGGGTTCTTGCCGTTGCTCTCCACGGCTGCTACTTCATCAGCCAGTGAGGGAGTGTTGGCGCAGTGAGCACTCAATTGCGCCGATGCCGTGAGCACAAATGCAGTCAGTGCAGCTATAGCTGGCAAACACTGGTGATGCAATTGTGTCGAGTTCGGTTGCTTCATCGTGACACTGGCGCGCCATAGCGGCTAAACTACTTGTTCATCGTCGCAGGAGATGCGATTCCATACTTCCGATTGTCTGAGACTTTCGCAAGAAATCTATGAAGCTTGCGAAAGGACAATGTAAAACTTGAGAAAGACATGAGTAAACGTGTCCCCGGCGCCAGTGATTCTACCGGGAGAGAGCGCAAAATAGTTGGACGGCGGGGCTTCCTGAAATCCTTGCTTGGATTGGGCGCTCTTGAGCAGGGAAGTGCAGAGCAGGGCGCCCAGGCAGCTCCCAACAAGCCCGCCAACGACAAAATCTTCTGGTGTGACCTCAATAGCGGACAGGTTGGCTTTCCGACCGGCACAGTCGTTCCGGCGGGCATGCCCGGCTCGATCATGAAACTAATCACAGCTGCCACGCTTCTCGAGGAGCATGCTGCAAATCTGGATGAAACGGTTGAGTGTCGCGGGTCCATGATTGTGCACGGCAAGACCTACAGCTGCCTGGCGCCGCATGGGTTTGTTTCTCTGGTAAAAGCAATCGGGCTGTCGTGCAATTGCTACTTTGCCAAAATGGCCGCTCGGGTGAGCCCTAACGCCATTCTTGCTTACGGGCGCCGCTTCGGGCTGGATGCACCCGTGGCCGGTTATGCTTCGGGCAAATATCCCAAGGAAGCTGTCCACCCCGGCGAGGAGTACGCCCTGGGGTTGACGCCGGACCTGGCACCCAACGCGTTGCAACTGATGCGCCTGGCGGCACTGATAGGACGGCGCGGGACGGCTCCCGATTTCCGTAGTCCGGAAAACCCCGATCCCAGTGACAAGCCGTTCCTTTGCCACTTGTCTGCATCTACCTGGGCGCCTTTGCAGCAAGGAATGCGGATGGCGGCCCGCGAGGGAACCGGCAAGAGCATCGACAACGACGACAAACTCTGCCTGAGTATCAAAACCGGCACTGCCCCACATGGCAAAACGTTCCAGTCCTGGATCATCGGCTATCTGCCGGACAAAGACGCCAAACATGCGTTTTGCATCCGTTCTCAGATCGGCACCAGCATTGACGCCGCGGTGCCCGCTGCTAAGAAGTTTCTTTTTTCCACCAACTGGTGATGCGGGCAGCTCTTGAGAAGCTGTTCAGCTCTTGGCTGTGGTGGGAGAAGATGAATGGCGCGATTTCCAAAGCTGCACCGCCAGCTGTCGCTTCTTGGCGCCGGTCGCTTCCATGCGCAATCGGTCCTGGCCGGTCAAAAGCTTATCGAAGATGCGATCGCCGGTGTTGGCGGCCGCTTTCGAAGTCTTGTAGCCCAGTTCGCTGGCGATTTGCGACCACGTGCGCCCGGCAGCGAGCATATCCATAAGGCGCGCCTCTTTAGCGGTGACGTCTTCGCGGATGAATACATGCCGCATCTCGCGAGACACCAACATAACGTTGCCGCGCAATGCCAGCTTTAGTTCATCGAGCATCTGGGGGATGGCGTCCAACTCGGCGTGCTTGCACAAATAGCCATCGCAACCGGCTTCCAGAGCTCTCGATCCATCGGCAAATAGATGTGAATTGGTGAGAATGATGATCGTTCCGTAGAAATGCTGGCGACGCATCAATTCAACGATGTCCAGTCCGGCGGTCGGATCGATAATAGGGCTGCCGGCACTCGTGGGCAACTGCAAATCAACCAGCGCGCAGTCCACATCGGACATGGCGCCCGCAGTAATCAACTCTTCCGCTTCTCTCTTATTAGGTATGACTTTGGCGACTTCAAAGCTGGCATCCAGTTCGAGGCTTTCTCGCAAAACATCTGCGAAATCAGCGTCGTCTTCGATTATCCAGAGACGCGTCATGCAAGGCTCGCCTTACGCTTCTTCAAAAGACTGTTCTTGAGTGAAGGGGCTTCCATCATATTGACGGCACTTTGTTCGCCGCCCTCGCTGCCGCTGCCGGATTCGCCTGGTTCAGACTGATCCGTCGCTTCGGTCTCCATATCCATTTCTTCTTCGTCAATATCGGTTGATCCATGATCGCCGTTGGTGCGAGTCAATTGTTCGCCGGTGCCGAAGCGGTTGGCTAACAAGGAGACCTCGACGGTGACCTCGTTGCCGATCATGACCGAGTCGTGGTAAGGCTCGGCGCCGTTGCTTGACGTGCGCGGAGTCGGGATGGCATCGAGCTGAGCTTTCAAGTCCGTGGCCAAATCGCTGACCGCGGTGGGCGCTGCAGGCGTTTCAACCGGCGGTACCGGCGGTGCTGCCGGGGCGATCGGCTCTGCCGGTACCGGTGGCGCCGGTGGTGCCGATGTCTGAGCGGCGGTGTTGCCGTTGCTGGAGCCGGGAGTAGGAATAGCGTCCAACTGGCTCTTCAAATCAGTGCTCGTGTCGGCAGCTGTTGGCTGCAGCTGGATGTCCGGCACAAGGATGCTGCCTGCCGGCTCATTGATCAACGAAGTGAGCAATGGGACGACGCCGGTGGCGCGTTGCAGAACGTAGTTGGCCTCTTTGGCCGCTTCCGCAGCTGCGGCCGCTGCCGCGTCGGCTGCCACCGTGGACGGTGCCGGTGCGACCGGTGCGACCGGTGCTGCCGGTGCTGGTTCCGGTGTGAAAACAGGTGCGACCGGCGGAGCCGCTGCTGCCGCGGCTGCTTCTGCTTGCCTGCGCAGGAATGGAATTGGAATCGGTAAAGCAGCCGGTTTCTCTTCGGGCGCACGTTTGAAGTGCAATATAAAGGTAGTGCCGCCGCCGACTTTGCTGTCGGCAAAGATTTGGGCTCCGTTGCCCTCAGCTAGCTGTTTTACGATCGACAAGCCCAGTCCGCTG
The DNA here is from genome assembly GCA_046328035.1 of Candidatus Obscuribacterales bacterium. GTDB lineage: Bacteria > Cyanobacteriota > Vampirovibrionia > Obscuribacterales > Obscuribacteraceae > JBGASG01. Next base: position 159,128 of record JAXLXI010000006.1, read on the forward strand.
CCGGTGACGTCATCAGTATCGCCGCGCATGCCGGCCTCGAACAGCAGGGGCAGCCTGTCGGCTGCGATGCCGCGACCATTGTCGCTTACTGAGATGATGTGTTCTTCGTGTTCTGTTTTGGCTGTGACCGTCAGCGATGTGCCGTGCGGATTGTGTATCAAGGCGTTGCGCATGAGATTGTCGATGATGCGCGCGATGTCCGTCGAGCTGCCGATGGCGAGCATCGGTTCGTCAGGCACATCCAGATTGATGCGACTGCGGCGAACTTCAGCCAGAGCTGACTGTACATCGATGCTGCCGAATATCAACTCACGCAGGTCGCAAGTTTCTTCGACCTGTGGCGTCCGTTTATCAGAGTAGTCGTAGGCTTTGACCAGTTCGCCGATCAACCGGAACAGCCGGTCGGTAGTGCGTTCGAGCCGTTCTATTTTTTCCGGCGCTCCCTTAGCTTCCAGTCCGTCCTGGCGCAAGCGTGAGAGTGTCCAGTTAAGGACGCTCACCGGCGCCTTCAGGTCATGGTTGATGCGCTTGGCGAAATCGCGGCGGCGTTCTTTATCAAGTTCCGCCTCGCGGTTGCGAGCTTCTGATTCTTGAAGTTTGAGATCCGATTCGAACTTCTGCCGAGCCGCCAGCAGTTGTTGCTGCATGTGTGCGGTGCGTTCTTCCTCGCGCTCAAATAAGGTAGCGCTGAGAGTTGCCAGAGTCAGCCCGACAATCACAGGCACCAGGGGCACGATCAAGTTGAGTTGCGCAAAGACCACGCAAGAAACTAGATAAACAGCGCCAACGGTGAAAACATACGCCGTACCGTCGGGCAGGAACCGCCCGACGGGCGAAGAAAGGACGATCGGGGAGGTGACGCGCTGCATGCCGCTGCGCACTGAGAAGTGCAGAACGGTTGCCAGCAACGTGATGAAGAACAAGAACGGAAATGCATGCAGGCGATACATGCGATCATGCCACGAGCGGCGAGCGACCGTGTCCATCGCGTGAGCGAGCACTTCAGATCCGCTCATCAAATTGACGCCGGTGTTGGTGTGCGGCGTGGACATCAGGTCGGTGACGCCGTCGCCGATGATCACCACTGCGTCCTTCAGTTTCACGTCTTTGGTCTTGGCACTGGTCATGCTTGTGCGGGCGGCTGGATCAAGCAGGTATGAGATCGGGCGCACCGGATACAGTTCTGAGTTCGGTGGTGACGCAAAATCGATGTCGAAAACGGTCGGTACGCCGTGCGCCGGAATGCCTTGCAATTCCAATGATTTCAGCACGAGGCTTTGAGTGTCTTCGCTGCTGGGAGACGGCAGGGTGGCCGCCATGCGGCGAACGACCAGGTCGTCATCGACGAGTGCCGCGGTGGTGCCGGTGTACTTGTCGAACACGTCCGCCTTCGGATCGAGCTTTTGCAGTTCCCGCAAAACTCCACTCATCGCTGGTTGCTGATGCAACTGCAGAAGTTGTCCTGATGACCGATGGCTGATCGTCCGCGCCATCAGCACCGGTACTTTCTTGCCGGTCAGCTGACCCGAAGTTGCTTTATAGATAACACTGGCAAGCTTGTCGTCTTCGGCTGTGAAGCCGGGGAAGTCGTTGTCCAGAATGATTTGTTTGGCGCCGGCGCGCGCCAGAAAACGCACCATCTCAGCGACGGTGCCACGCGACATGGGCTGGCGAGTCAACGGCGCCATCCATGGATTGTCCTTGACTGCCTCCAGTGGTGGCTCGTCTTCGAGGAGGTGATTGAAGATGATGATGTTCTGCTTGACCGGCGGATGATTGTTTTCGATCAGCCAGCTGAGTGTGTAGTCCCACGCCCACCAGTGCCGGGGGATTTCGTGGGCTTCATGATAGTCCCATAACGCGGTCGGGTTGAGGCGATTGAGCGATTCGCGATCCCACAGGAACCATGGGCGCACTTCATATCGATGATTGATCGATTGCAGCTCTGCTCGTTGCAGCGTTCCGGTAACTTCCAAGCACAAACCAATGAGCATCGCTACGGCAAAGTAAATCGATGCTGTTTTTAGTAACTGGTTTTTGGGCTTGGAGCGCGACGTGGACGGCAAAATTACCTCTTCTCTAATTGTACGAAACTGAGATCGAAATCAAAAGTACTGTCTCAATGGCCCAGCAGTCCTCCGAGGGCACCGCCCAGGCCGCCACCACCTCCAAGGTCAGGCAGCAGACCGCCCCCGCCACCACCACCTGTGCCACCACCACCGGTGAGCGGGGTGACTACCCGCCCCACCGTTCCACCGACAAGCCCCGTCACCGAGTTGAGGGTGGAGTTGGCCGTGGTGGATACTGTGCCCAGAGTCGAAGTTGCCGTGCTGGTTACCGTTCCAAGGTTTGCGGACGTCCCGGTAACAGCGGAGAGCGAACTCAAAGTACCTGTAGCACTTGTTATAGAACTTACCCCGGGGAGGGCGGTTACCCCCGGCAATAATTGAGATTGTGGACTGAGCGGCGAGATCTGAGTAACTAGCCCGCCGGCATTTCCCAGTCCGGGAACGGCTTTGGGGTCAAGCAGCATGGCTGTTTCCGGCAAATTGAGAATGCCATCGGGCGGCTGCAGTGACAGCGAATTTGGGTTGACAGAGAACAGCCCGCCGGCGTCCGGACCGATCCTGTAGTTGAGCCGTGTCGGCAACTGTGCTATCTCGAAAACGTCACCCAGAACGTGTTTCAGGGTTTGAGGCACGATTTGTCCGATCAGGTTGGGAAGACCAAGAGCTCCCAGGGCGTCGTTGATCAGTGGCAAGCTGGGCAAGGGGCTTTCGAAATTTGTCAGAAGAGGGTGGCTGAGGAGGGCTTGTTTGTCCACCAGATACACGGTGCTGGTTGTTTTGTTGGTCTCGAAGACGGGTCGCGCAGTGTTTTGAGCGGTGATCGGGGTGAGGTTGCTCAATGAGGCCGTCGGGCGACCGACGACCTCAGCCGCGTCGGCTGCGCCGTCCACCGAGGGGACTGACTTGATTTCGTACACGGCACCGGGCTTCAGGTGAATGACGCTGTTGTCGGTGCGGTTGATCACATCGATGTGTCCTTCCAGGCAGGTGACCCGAGAAACTTCTCCGGTCGATTGAACGAGGACGGTTGTGCCTCGAATCCGTGCGTGTAAGAGGTTGGTCCAGACGTGATATTCGGATTTGTCCTTGCGGTTCTTGTCCAACTGGAAGAGCATTTCGCCCCCGATCAGGTAGACCAGTCGCTGGTTGGGCGCGATGGCGTAGACGGAGTTCGCCCAGGCGCGGGTTTTAATATTGGTCCAGCTGATCTGCGCCCAAGAGTTGTCTCCGGTGCCGACCTGCATACCTTCGTTGAGCGCGTCACCAGCTTTGGCGGGGGCTGGTTCGCCCCACTGTTCGCGATTCCAGTCGATAAAGCCGCGTTTGTAGACCGAGCCTCTGGCTTCGGTCAATTTGGCGGCAAACTGGGCCTGGGCGGCAGTTGATGAGGATGGGGCGGCCGAACATGTGGGCATGGACGCCACTATCAAAATCAAGCTCACCAGCAATCTAAGCATGGCGTTCATTGGGGTTTTTCCGTGGTAAAGAGAGGCGCGAACTTCCTATCAATATCTATATATTCACGCAATATTCCAACGTTTCAATTGGAATTTATGGTGCAAACCCATAAATTCGCGGGGCTGTAAACCCGAATTGCCACCCTGGCCTGCAATTTGGGCTCCAGGCTCCGGCAAAAATTAATGTGCGGCGGACCGGCTGGTCTGCGCCTCGGCGGCTTTATCGATCGTGATGGAGTCCAGTTCCAGCCCGAATGCACTTATCTGACGCAACTTCAATTTGCCTCCTGATATCTCGCAGAGAGTAAAGGAGTGCGGCTGCGCAATGAGCTTCTGTGTATAGGGTTGGACCTTGTACGGGACATTCAAGTGTCTGCCGATGGTGAGCGGTGCGCCACCAGCCCCGGTGACTACGTAGATGACACCGTCGGGGGTGCTGTCGGACTTGCCGTCAAAACTCTTGTCCAACTGCAGCGAGCCCGGAATCGTCGGCAAGGCTTTAGTACCGACCGTCTTGTCAATAGCGAATCGGAGCGGGTAGGAGCGTTCGTAATTGTGGTCATGCCCGGAAAAGACGATGTCGACTTTGCCCTTTTCCAGAATGTCGCAAATCAGGCGCATCCGCTGCTCTTCCATGTGAGTCCAGTTGGACGTGAATGGTGCCTGGTGCAGAGCCACAAATCGCCACTGCTTGTCTTTGGCGGCCGCGAGATCTTTTTCCAACCAGGAACGCAACTCGGCGTTCGTCCAGTCCATGTAGGGATTTGCATCAACCACCGTCCAGTGTGCATTTCCGTAGTCAAAAGAAAACTGCGCCATGCGCGGGAAGTTATCCCCAGCCGCTTTGCGAAAGGCGGTCAGCTCGGACTGCGTGCCTTGAATTGGGGTGGTGTTCGGTTTGCCGGACTGGCCGGGACCGTTCAGAGGCTGTGACCAGAAAATGAAGTAACCCAATCCGTCCGGTGTTGCACCCAGGTTGTTCGACATGATCAAGTCATGATTGCCCGCCGCCGCCACCACGAGCGTCGAGCTCATAAGAGCAGCGCCGCTGATCACGCCGAGGTCGGAGGCATTCATGATCGGAAACCAGTTTCGCAAATACTCAGAGATGGTGCCGCTGCCGTAGACCAGGTCGCCGGTCAGCACTGCATAATCGGGATGTGCCTTCTGGACCTGACGAGCGATCGCTCCCTGGGGCAGACTGCCGACCCCGATGTCCCCGAAGACGGCAAATGTTTGCTTATCGCCGCTGGTCTTCGGTGCAATGCACGATCCATCGAAGACACCACGTCGATTGACCAACACGTGAAACTGTATGGCGGCACCGGAATTGATACCACTAATCTCGGTTGAGTAGAGCCGGAACGGTGTCAAGTTTCTCGGCGCGACACGGCGAAAAGTCGGACGTGGACAGGCATTCCACTGCGTATCACCCTTGTTGCGCCATTCCACCTGAAAGTCGCGATCGCTGTCGACCGCCCCCCATTGCACGGTCACGGACGGCAGTGAATTAGCCGAGGGTGAGCGTGGTCCGAGCTGCACGTAAGGATTGACTACGAAGTCTGCGGCATCAGCCGGCAATGCCGAGAAGCAGTTGAATGCACCGGCGAGAAACGCCAGCGTCAGCAGCAGATGGATAACTACTCTGCTCAACGGTTTTTGCTGGTGGCGGTTGCCGCTGCCAGATTCTTAGTGGCCTTCTCGATCACCGGGTCGAGCACTGTCCGCATGGCCGGATCGGTTTCGCGCACTTGCTGGCAGATCTCCAGGACCTTTGCATGCTGTTCTGCATTGCTGGTCAGTGACCAGCGAGCCGAAGCGCCGACCTGCATCTTGATCAGATCTTTGTTCTGGGCTTCCCACGGCAATACACTGATCAGCCGCTTCACATATTTCTCGTCGCCCGTGGCGAAGAACGCACCCCAGAGCATATCCAGCACAGCCGGACTGCTGATCGTAACCTTCTCAATCGGCTCCGGCGGTTTGGCGATTTGCTCGACCAGTGACTCCTGGCTCTTGGGCGGCAACGACTTGGCGATTTGATCGAGCACGGCTGCCGATTCCTTCGTGTGCGACCAGTAGATGGCTGTCCAGAGCATCGGTTTGTCGCGTGCCGGAATTGAGTCCAGCTGCTTGAGCCAGTCTCCCACCATAGTGGGATTCTGAGCAAAAATGCGAGAAAGAAACGCCATGTACGGCCCGCCGGTTTCGCTGCTCAAATAGCCTTTCTTTTCAGCCAGCAAAGTGGCCGGTACAACCAGGTCCGGCTGCGGATGCAGGTAATAGTAGGTGAGCCATTGATTGAGGTCTTGATCGGTGCTGATCGTTTTCGGTGCGCGTTGATCGATTGCTGTTTGCGGTGCCGCATCGGCGGCTGGAATTGTTGCGATCATAGATGGTGCCAGGGTCAGCGTCAGAGCAATCAAGACGAGAGATGTGCGCGCGTGCAGACTAACCATTAGAGAAACTTCCTCCACGTACTTCAAGATCGCGATCAGGATGTTGGAATAAGAGGATACCAACGACGGACGTAAGCGTGAAGCCCACGAGCAGCAAGATTGGTAGATTAAAATCACCGCTCTTGTCGGACAGATAGCCGGTCAGAGCCAGCGCCATGATGCCGGCCACGGCAAAAAACGAGTCCATCAGTCCCAGGCTTGTGCCGGCTCGGTCTTTCGCTAAATCGGAATTAAGCGCGTAGAAGGCGGCATTTGGGGCCAGACCGATGCCAAGTCCCAGTGCAATTAACGTCACGGAAATCGGAAGTGAATGCACCAGGGTGACGCCATAGAAGCATATGGCGCAAGCCAGCTGGCACGTCCAGATCAAATGAGAGCGGGCAATGCGCATCTTGCCGGTGCGCTTCAGCAGCCAGTCGGAGAGAAACCCGGCGGCCGGCAAAAGAATGGCGGCCGGCATCCAGGTGACGGCCATAAACCAGCCAACGTGCTTCAGCTCTACGTGGTAGGTCTGTTCCAGATATCCGGGCAACCAGTTGGATGCAAAAAACAGAAGATATCCGAAGGCGAAAAATGCGTAATTATTGGAGAGGAGCGACGGATTGGTGAGGATGAATTTCCAGGTTGTGCTGCCTGTGTCGAGATGATGGCGTCGAATTTCTTCGTCGCTCTTGCCGGCGTGAGTGGGCTGTCCTTCGCGAATAAATGCCAGTTCAGCCGGTGAGACGTGTTTGCTGTTTTCGGGATAGTCTCGGTACATGTAGTACCAGACCACGGCCCAGGCTATGCCCAGCGAGCCAAGCACGAAGAACATCGCTTTCCAGCCGATCGAAATAATCAGGCTGGCGATGATCGGTCCGCCGACAGCCGAAGCCAGCGGCACCGCAGCCAGTCCGATCGCGGTGGACTTGGCTCGTTCGGATGTCGGCAGCCAGTCGGTAACCAGCCGCGTCAGAGCCGGGAAGCAAGGACCCTCAGTCAATCCCAGGAAAGCGCGAAAGACAAAAAACATCCACATGCCGTTGCACAGTCCGAGCACGGCTGTCACGGACGACCAGGCAATTGCCGACGCGGCCCAGACTTTGCGGGCTCCCCACAAATCTACGATGATGCCACCGCCGGTGGTCATGATTGCGTAGCCGACCGGGAAGGCGGCCATGATGAATCCGAACTGGCTGTTGGTGAGGTGGAATTCTTTGCAGATCGGGCTTATTGCATAGGACATCGCCGTGCGGTCCATGTAATTGATGATGATGATCAAAAACCCTAATGCCACCATGACCCAGCGGTAGTTTGTCATCACCGGTGGTGCCGCGTTGACTGCCTCTGTAACGGGCTTTGATTCCACGGTGGTGCCTCCAACTTTGGGGTCGGTCGTCGTCAGCATGCTCTTGCGCTCCGAGATTAGGTGGCAATTGTAAAACGCGCGGGCGCAAGTTTGAAGGCGGATCTGATGGGGAACATGAATCGGAGACGACCGTCGTCACTGGTGCGTTGACAAGGGAAAGCTGATGAACATTACTAAGAAAGACCTGAAGATCGTCTGGATGGGCATCATGCTGGTGCTTCTCGCCATGAACGCGTCAGCTTTCGTACACGCCAGCGAACAGAAGTCGACATACTGTGCGCCCTGGATTCACCCGGCCAACCAGATGTAAATAGACCGGAGCGTCGACAAAGTTTTGGAAGCTGAACCGATATCGGTTCAGCTTTTTGTTGTCTGGACGGCTTGAGCGTAAACTAAGCAGCGTTTTACCTGAGGGCGATGGCATGGCCGCTGTCAACTTGAATGAGTTCGAGGCTTGCGCGCGCGCAGTCTTGCCGACAATGGCGTACGACTACTATTCAAGTGGCGCCAACGACGAAATTACTCTCCAGGAAAATTGCCAGGCTTATCGCCGCCTGCAGCTGGCGCCCCGCATGTTGGTCGACGTCAGCAAAAGGCAGTTGCAAACGTCCATCTTCGGCGACCAGCTCTCTATGCCGGTGTTGATCGCACCGACGGCAATGCAGCGCATGGCGCATCCGGAGGGCGAGGTTGCCATGGTGAAGGCGGCTGGCAAAGCCGGGACCATCATGGTGCTCAGTACGCTGTCGACCGCCTCAATAGAAGAAGTGACCGCTGCCGCGTCCGGGCCGGTCTGGTTCCAGCTCTACGTATATAAAGATCGCGAGATCACGGCTTCGCTGGTGCAACGTGCGGAGAATGCCGGCTGCACGGCAATTGTTCTGACTGTGGACTCACCCCATCTTGGTCGGCGCGAGCGCGATGTGCGCAACTGTTTTCGACTTCCCGAAGGACTGTGCCTGGCCAATCTATCGACAGCCGGATTGTCGGACTTGCCCAAAGAAGCGGCAGACTCCGGTCTGGCCGCTTACATCGCCTCGCTCTACGACACAGCGCTTACCTGGGCTGATTTGCAGTGGCTCAAGTCAATCACCAAATTGCCGGTGCTGGTGAAAGGAATTTTGCGAGTCGACGACGCTGAGCGCGCCATCGAATATGGTGCGGCGGGAATCATCGTATCCAACCATGGCGGTCGGCAGCTGGACACGGTGCCAGCTACCATCGATGTCTTGCCGGCGATTGCCGAGGCTTGCCGCGGGCGGGCGGAAATTCTCGTCGACGGCGGCGTGCGTCGCGGCACTGATGTATTGAAGGCCCTGGCTCTTGGTGCGCGCGCCGTGTTAATCGGACGTCCGGCTTTGTGGGGGCTGGCGGTTGGTGGCGAAGATGGTGTCACTTCCGTGCTCGAATTGTTGCGTCAAGAACTGGACCTGGCCCTTATGTTGTCGGGCTGCCCTGACGTGAACGGGATTGGGCGCGACGTCATATACCGGACTGGTATCTAGCGCGTATACCGGTTATCGGACGCTTCTGGGCGAGAAAAATTTTCCGAATGTTTTTGTGGTGGCACTCCTAATTCTGATCTGCTGATCGTTGTTGCAATCGTGGACGATTGGTTAACAGAAAGGACATGACCATGAAGTACGTAATCGACAGCAGCGACGACAGTGAATTCAGTGATCTGTTTGATACCGCCATCGAATACGCCGACGATGACGTTGATCTGCTGCAGCTAGCCATGGTGCTGCTCGAGCAAATGGATCAGGACGCATTGGATGCCGAACCGCGCCATTTCGATCTGGAAACGGAGTCTGCCATCAGCATGTTGCCCATGCTTGCCTATTCGGCTTAGAATTGCGGCAAGATGCCGCCAGCTAAACTAATAACAGCTATCGTCGTTTGGGGCTGGCTCCTGGTAGGAGCAGCCCCAGATGCTTTTGCCGCTCGCCCTGCCAAAGTCGAGGTGCGCATTTTTCAAGCGCACGCAGCGGCGGCGTACTATCAAATATCCGGGCCGGCTCAGGTGGTTTCACCACGCCCCCGCGATTTGCCGGCGGGCAGCTATCGGATCAGCACCACCGCTGGTGGCTTGCGGCTGTTTTCGCTGACCGGGAAAGATAGCGGAAAAGCTTTGTTAACGGGACGGCAACTGGTACTCTCCGGAGTCGGCGGCATCCCACTTCCATCAGCCATAGCGCCGCCGGGCAGCGCCGCTATCGGGGTTTGATCTGTTTCACCACTCCCGATCAAAAGACCGTGGAGGCGCGCAATCTTGTTGATGCGCGCGACTATATAATCGCCGTTCTCGGCAGCGAGACCCTGCCTCAGTGGTGCAGCGAAGCTTTGAAGGCGCAAGCGGTGCTTACGCAGTCACGCCTTTCCAGATACAAGCGCGGCGATCTCCTGGACGACACCACGCAAGCGTAAGCTTATCTCGGCGCCGATCATGAACGTCCGGAAGCGCGCCAGGCGTTGACCGAAGTCTGGGGGCAGGTGCTTACGTACAAGGGCATGCCCATCGAAACGTTTTATCATTCCACCTGTGCCGGTGGCACCAGTGATGGTGGCGAGCTATTCAAAGGTAAACACGGTGCAGTTCCATATGCGACGGCCGTCCGCTGTGAGTTCTGTCGACCATCGCCGTTCTGGAAAACTACCGTGACTGCCGTGCCTGCAAAGCAGTTCGCCAGACTGCACACTCACGGACTGCCGCGCGTCTTTCAGCTGGACACCGCGAAGCGCCCGATCCTGCTTCAGGATGCCGTCGGGGGTGCTCCCTACAATGCATACAACTTCTGGATTCGCATCGGGCAGAATCTTGGCTGGGACAAAGTGCCCGGTACACGCTTTTCTATGACCAGAACCGCCGACGGCATGGTCGAATTTCGGTCCACCGGGGCGGGGCATGGCGTAGGCATGTGCCAGTGGGGCGCTAACGAGCAGGCCCGGCAAGGTCGGACATACAAGGATATACTGAAGTATTATTTTCCTCTCTGTGAACTTCGGCAGGTCGACTAAACAATGGGTTTGAGCGCGCGTTTTTCGGCACAGGTGCTGGCATCCGTGTTGATGGTTACGACAATGGCGCCTCCGGCACACGCGGCGGACCAGTCGGATTCCGCTATTGGGCAGAAGTGGGCGCTGGTGGTGGGGGTCAGCAAGTTTCAGAATCCCGAAATCAACCTTCGGTATGCAGACAAGGACGCCAATGACTTCTCGCAATTCTTGACCGACCAGGTCGGCTTCGAGAAAGACCACGTCAAAGTTTTGACCAACGAGAGTGCCACGCTGAAGTCTTTGCTCTCAAACCTGGGCAGCACCTGGCTGCCGCACATGGCGGAGCCGAATGATCTGGTCGTCATCTTCATTTCGACCCACGGCAGCCCCGGCGAGGCCGACAACAATAAAGCCAACTACAACTATCTGCTCACTTATGACAGCGAGCCTGAAAACTTGTTCGCCACAGCGATGGACATGCAGGATCTCGTCGACATCATTTCTAAAAGAATCAATTCCGATCGAATTATTCTGATCCTCGACGCCTGCCACAGTGGTGCATTAGCCACGGGCGACAAATTGTCCGGCGGCAAGGGATTAACTCGCAAGGGGCTTGACGCCACAAATGTCCGGCTCGGCAAGGGCAAAGTGATCTTTCTATCCAGCATGCCCAATGAGCGTTCCTGGGAGCTCAAAGACAAACCGAACAGCGTCTTCACGCGTTGCCTGATTGAAACGTTGAACAAATCCGGCGACAGCACCACGCTCAGCGACATGTTTCGTTCATTGAAAATGAGTGTGTACAACACCGCCATGAACGAGCGCGGTGTACCGCAAACGCCCGTCATGAAAAGCACCTGGGATGGTCGCGAGCCGGTGGTGGCACTGTCTCCGGATAGTTCCGGCGCCACGAAAGTGGCGGCACTGCCCCCGCCTGACGTGAAGCCACCGACACAGCCTGCGGACCGCCCACCTGCAACTGCGTCGCAAGCAGCACCGACTCCGGCTCCTCCAACGCCGGCTGCGGCTCAGACGCCGGCGGCGGCTCCTCCAACGCCGGCAATCGGCAAGGCCGGAACTGCTATCTCGATTCCTAAAGCCGGCAGGCGCCTACCGGCAACTGCTTCGGTCAAACCTGCGAGAGCTACTGTGGCGCCGCCCATGCCGAGCCGGGTGCCTCCAGTCCCTGCTGAGACCCCGCAACCCCAGCCGCCCTCAACTCCGGTAGCATCTGTGCCGATTGGCACCGGGTCTGTGGGGGCATCATCTTCCAGCACCACTTTGCTGGCCAGCAAACCGGCGGAGGTCCCCACTTTCGATAACATGGCGAAGTCATCGGCGGTTGCCCCTGCAAACAAAACCGATCTGGGCAGCATTCTCGACAAGAAAAGTGGTGGCGGTGGCTACATTCCAGGCGGGCCCTTGCCTCCGAATATCGCAGTCATTCCCTTCACTGGTCCCACTGTGATCAATGTGGCGCCTAGCCAGAATGTTGTCTGGGGCAAAATCTCCAACAAGAGCGAACTGGCTGACCTGGCGCCTAAGCTGTCATCGCGTTTGTTCGACGAGTTGCGTGCTCAATATAAAGCGCGCACACTTGGACCGCGCATGGTCAACATGGCGATCAACGACGACATGCACCTGCCGACAGTCGACAAGATCGACACAAGTGGCTGGACTCCGGACAAGTGGAAGCGGATTGCGGCCACTGCGCAAGCCAAATACCTGATCACCGGGACAATTGACGAGGCGGACTGGGCCACCAGTTTCACTTCCAACAAATACGATGTGAAGGTCACCGCGCGCCTGATATCAGGCGATACCGGACAGGTTTTGCAAACCATCCAGGGGTTGAAAGTACACAAGTCGCCGTGGCAGGGAGATCTGGGGGGCGGGCGCAAATACTTCGAAAAGGAAGTTATGCAGGAAGCCTCGGAGCAGCTGGTCAAACAGTTCAAATCTGTATTGAAAGTGGATAACTGAGGCCTCTCTCGATGCTCAATAGGATATGATCTGACGCTGTTTAGCGTCAGATCAGTCTTTACCGCAGGGCTGTTCGCCCGGGGGTCGTCATGAGTCTCACTCCCTCTGTTATGCAACGAGTTTCAGCCAAGGCCGGCACATTCACTGAGTCGGTCATTCGCGAAATGTCGCGCATGGCGGCGCGTTACAAAGCCGTGAATCTGGCGCAAGGCATGCCGGACTTCGGCGCCCCTCCGGAACTGGAAGCTGCCGCTTGCCAGGCTATCAATGATGAGATCAACCAGTACGCCATCACCTGGGGCGATAAACCCTTCAGGGATGCAATCGCCAAGAAAAACAAGGAATACATCAAGATCGACACCGATCCTGAATCTGAGATTACTGTCACCTGCGGTGCCACCGAAGGCATGATGGCGACCATGTTGGCGCTCGTCGACCCCGAGGATGAGGTGATTGTCTTCGAACCGTTCTACGAAAACTACGGTCCCGACGCCATCCTTGCCGGCGCCACTCCGCGGCACGTGACGCTGCATCCACCGCATTGGACTTTTGATCCGGAAGAGCTGGAAAAAGCATTCAACAAGAAAACACGCGCGATCATCGTCAACACGCCGCACAATCCCACCGGCAAAGTCTTCACGCGAGAAGAGCTGGAAACGATCGCCAGGCTTTGCCAGAAGTGGGGCACGCTCTGCTTCACCGACGAGCCGTACGAACACATTCTCTTCGATGGCGCCGAACATATTGCCATGGCTTCATTGCCCGGCATGCGCGAACTGACGGTCACCGTCAACAGCCTTTCGAAAACATATAGTGTGACAGGATGGAGACTGGGAGTGGTGACAGCCGTTCCCAAACTCACCGATGCAATTCGCAAAGTGCACGACTTTCTGACTGTCGGCGCCGCAGCACCGCTGCAGAGAGCCGGCGCCACGGCCATGAGTTTGCCGAAAGAGTACTACGAAAAACTGGCGAAGGATTACACGGTGCGTCGCGACACGATGCTGGAGATCCTCGATGAAGTGGGCATCCCTTATTTCAAACCGCGCGGCGCCTATTATGTTTTCACAGACATAGCCAAGTTCGGCTTCCCGAATGACGTAGCCTTTACCGAGTTTCTCGTCAAAGACGTGGGAGTGGCGGTGGTGCCTGGCTCGAGTTTCTTCCGCCCCGGCGATCGCGGCAATCACTATATTCGCTTCTGTTTCGCGAAGAAACCGGAGACGCTTGCCGCTGCCCGCGAGCGCCTTTTGCAGCTGCCGGAAAAACTGGCAGCCCGTGGTCAAAAATAGCTGAAGTTGTTGCCCGTCGCACCAGATACGGTGCACGGTGAATCCGAATATATGTCCTGTCAGCCGATACGAGGTGTCCAAAATGTTAGAAACACCGACCGCTCCAGAGTGGAATGAAGCCAGAAAGCGCGCCGGCCGGAAAGGCAAAGCGCAGCGGCAGAGCGATCTTTTTAAGGGCGCCAGCAAGTGGGAGAAAACGACCATCGCCGGGCTGACAGTGCATCGCCTTTCGGTGATTCCGGTCGGAGCCAAGTCCGTGCCGCAAACACTGGCTGTCGAGCACGATGCGAAGTGGACCAACGGCACGGCGCCGACGAATGTGTTGGAGAATTTGACCTGGCAGCAATCTATGAAAGGACGTTTCGACGTTTTATTCACGCTGCCGGAGACTGTGCGCTGCTTCGCGCTCGGAGAGCGTTTCTCGCCTCTCAATTTGCGCGGTCAAGTGCACTCGCTGGTGACAGCCGATAACCACAATCACAACGAAGGCATGGACGCCATGTACAAGGCGATTCCATTTCTGATTCTGGGAGACGGACAGAGTGGGCAATTCAGCGGCGTTTTCGTGGACACCGGTGCGCCCACCCGCTGGGATCTCGATTCGGAGCTGGACGGAGATGCCTCCATCGAAATTCTCACCCGCCGAGGCTGGACGCTATATGTCTTTGGACCAGCGTCTTTGCCGGAAATCGTCAATGTCTACACGACCTTGACGGGGCGATCTGTGATGCCGCCGCGTTGGGCGCTCGGTCATCAACAGAGTCGCTGGAGCTATCCCGACGAAGCGACGGTGCGCGAAATAGCCGATGAATACAGATCGCGAAAAATCCCTTGTGATGCTATCGTCATCGACATTGATTACATGGATGAGTATCGAGTTTTTACGCTCTCGAAAGAGCGCTTTCCGAATTTCAAAAAGATGACAGCCGATCTCGATCGGCAAAACTTCAAAGTGGTGACGATCATCGATCCGGGCGTCAAAGAAGATGCTGACTACGGGGTATTTGCGGAGGGTAAGAAGAAAGACCTCTTCTGCACAACACCCCAGGGGCAAGTATTTATCGATACCGTCTGGCCCGGTCGCTCAGCGTTCCCGGATTTTTGTCAGGAAGAAACACGCAGCTGGTGGGCGGCAAAGCATAAGTGGTTTGTCGATCACGGTGTAGCCGGTGTCTGGAACGATATGAATGAACCCGCCTTCTTCAATGAGAAGTCGCCGATCAAGCCGACACTTTTGGAATTGCCGCCGGATGCGGAGCAGCACAACTGTCTGCAGAAAACGCCGGAGGGCGAAGTTGGACATTTCGAGGTGCGCAACCTCTACGGATTTTTGATGTGCAGCGCCACTTATGAGGGACTTTTATCCAACCGTCCCAATGAACGTCCCTTCGTTTTATCGCGCTCGGGCTTTGCCGGCATTCAACGATACGCAGCCGTCTGGACCGGCGACAACATGTCGTGGTTCGAGCATCTCAAAGAGAGCATTCCCATGTTGCTCAACCTCGGACTTTCCGGTGTGCCGTTTTGCGGCGTCGATATCGGCGGCTTTGGTGGCGACTGCACGCCTGAGCTTCTGGTGCGCTGGTATGAAACCGCTATCTTCTATCCATTCTTCCGCAACCACTCGGCAATGGGTACGCGCGCCCAGGAACCGTTTGCATACAACGAAAAGACGGAAGACCTGATCCGCAATCTAATTGAGACGCGCTATCGCCTGCTGCCTTGTTTGCAAAATCTCTTCTGGGAAGCGCGCCGAACCGGCGCACCGATCATGCGTCCTTTGATCTGGCATTATCCGCACGACGACTTTGCCGCTCAAGTCGACGACCAGTTCATGTTTGGTGCCGACATGTTGGTGGCGCCGATTCTCAGTCGCGGACGCAGCGCCCGCACCGTCTACCTGCCGGAAGGCAACTGGTATCCCTTCCAGGGCGGCGAGCCGCTGCCCGGCGGGCAGACTCACGTGGTGGAATGGCCGCTCGGCTCGGCACCAGCATTCGTGCGCGAAGGCGCAATCATCCCCGGTGTTGAGACCATGCAGCACACCGGTGAATTTGATCAGAAGGCGATTACCTTCTATGTCTACGGTGATACTGCCCGTGGTGTGTATATCGAAGATGACGGCATCTCCATGGATTTCCAGACCGGCGGCTATAACGAATGGCAGCTGGAGTTCGCCGACGGCGGACTGATGGCGAGAAAGGTGAATGCCGGATACAAGATCCCCAACCGCGAATACTTCTTTTCGCAAAGAGGTTTTGTGCGGGACTTCTGGCTCACATAACATACAAAGGAGTGTGGCATGGTTGGCGTGGGCAAGCATTCCTTGGGTAGTTTGTGCGCTCTGGCGGCAGCGATTGTGGTGTTGGCGCCCGCGCCGTCGCGGGCTCAGGCGACCTGGGACGATACCAGCAAAATCAATCAGTGGTTCGACAAACAAAAGGGTCGCAACTACGATATGCAGACGCCTGGTTCCATGCAAAACCCGGGACAAATACAGCAAGCCGGACAGATTGAGGCTCCCAAAGGCTGGAAGGCGATCAAGACGGTCAAACAAGACTGCAAGGAAAAACTGATTGTCTGCGCCGATACGTTGTTTGAATTCGACAAAGCGACGCTCACTCCCGACGCGGAAGCGACGCTGAAGTTATTGGGACCGAAGATTCTGTCTTATGGTCCGCATCCTGTTTTCATAGATGGACACACTGATTCGAAGGGCGATGATCAGTACAACCAGGAGCTCAGTGTCCGGCGCGCCGAACGCGTAAAAAACTGGCTGATGATGAACCACTTTGTCGCCAAAGACGCCGTCGTCCAGGGGTGGGGCAAGAAGAAGCCGATCGCGCCGAATACAAAGCCCGACGGCAAAGACAACCCACAGGGACGCCAGGCTAATCGGCGCGTCGAGATTGTTATCGATACGTGCAAGACCCTGGAAGCGGCCGGCGCTACGGCACCGCCTGCGGTGCCGGGGGCAGATGCAGCGGCCAATACTTCTGCTGGCACCGGAACTACTCCGGGCGAGACTGCTGGGGGCTCCGACGCTTCAACCGCTAGTCCGACGCCGCAAACCCCCGCAGCGACCGACGCACATTAAACAGATCCTTCTCATATGCCCGGCATATGTGATGCGGTTAGTTGATCGTTGTCACCTGTCAGGGCTATATTGGTCCAGGTTTTTGGCAGGGGAAGGCACCCATGGAAGAACAGGGCTATACATGTCCTCAGTGTCAGTCAACTAACAAGGCAAAAGCTAACTTTTGCCGCGCCTGTGGCTTTCCGCGCAGCGATGAAAGCATCGATTGCCGTCCCCCATCTGATGCCACGGGCTGCCATTGCCCGGAATGCCAGCGTGCCGTGCGTGGTTCCGACCGCTTTTGCATGCATTGCGGACACGGGCTGAAGACCCAGTTCACGGTAGATCCCAGCACCTTCTGCTATCGCTGCAGCCGTCAGCTGCCCGATTCAGCCCGTTATTGCTACGGGTGCGGACTGGCCACGACAAATCCTGTGCCGGCACCGAGCGAGCCGAGCGCCAGACTCACCGATTTTCAGGGTTAAAGAATAAAAGATTTGCCGAGAGCCAGAATTGAACTGGCGACACAAGGATTTTCAGTCCTCTGCTCTACCAACTGAGCTACCTCGGCGCAGAGCTACTCGATTGATTTCTCAACCGAGCACGATAAGCAATATATCACAGCTCAAGCTGACCACGCCCGCGTCTTAAACAAAAGCGAGGGCTTGGAAAGAGCCTATCAATAGATGGCAAGCGGGGCCTGGCGCGTGTAGAGACCGGCGACGCGAAGTCCATCCGGGTCTTGCTTTACAAGAAAATTGCCGAGGAATTGCTGGACCACGGGTTGTGCTTGTCCTTGAATGACTACAGTGCCCATGACGCCGACCACGACGGAGCCGTCAGGGTTTACAGCCTGGGCTTGGATGGCGGTCGGTTGGAAGGCGGCCACTACCCGCCCGCTGCAGACATTCTGGGCGATGGAGGGAGTCCAGAGATAAGTGCAAAAGTCGTGCTGTCCTTGAGGTGTCATCCATGCCAGCGCATCCTGATGACTCTTGTATGCGGACGCGGTGTTGTAGTCCATCGCGGAATTCAGCCACCACTGGACGAATTTTGTTGCATGCGCCGGTTCCGGTCCACCCGCTTTGGCTACGGGCGGTTGAGCTGCGGGCTGTGCTGCTTGCTGTCCAGGCGTTTGTCCGGGAGCCTGTCCGGGTGCTTGTCCGGGAGCCTGTCCGGGTGCTTGTCCGGGTGCTTGTCCGGGAGCCTGAGCCGAAGCTTGTTCCTGCTGCTGTTCCGCATTCTTGCGCGCATCGCGCTTTGCCGACGGCATTTCGTCCATTGAGCCGATGCCAAACAGGGCGACGAAAATACCGAGTGCGACCAACCCCAAGAGGATCTTGTCGCGCATTATTCGTTGGACCAGTGCGTGAACTACTTCGTGTCCCATAACTCTTTTACAGTTAAATCAATTCTATTCCGACGACCACCCTTTGATTGTGGGCATTTACGGGCGAAAATCAAGATCGCGCATGGTGAAGTTCCCATGCCACAGAGGGTAAAATTACGGCAGCGTTGGCGCGTCCCGGGTCAACTGGAGCTGAAGAATATCCCATGATGGACGATCACCTGAGACTCGGACAACAGCATCCGCAGCCGCCGGCACAGGCGCAAGGCGATGAGGGACGCGAGGCCCCAGCCGCCTCCGAGCCCGCTGAGATGCAGCTGGAACTCGGGCTGGGTGAAGAAGAAATCCTGCTGACGTCTCAGCAGGCACTGGCAACCAGCCGCAAATACGTCGCCTACACGGTGAAGCTGCCGTCAGAGCAGCTGGCGGCGCTGAATTCCATCTGGTTGGAGTTGAAGCGGATGTACGGCACTAACTCGCCCGACAAAAGCGGCATGATTCAACTTGCCATAGCTGAATGGCTCAAGCGCTGGGATAGCCCGGAAAAACAAGCGCTGTTGCGCGAGCTGCTCGAAATTCGTCAGGACACTCGCAAGCGCCAGTACCGCAAACTTTAAAGCACCACGGGCGGTTCGCAGTGGTTTCGGTATGTGCTCTGCGTCCAGAGACTCAGTGCGCGTGCTTCTTGAAGTGGTGCACCAGATACCAGATACCGAGACCGCCGCAGACCGCGACAATGGCCACATCAAACTTGTGCCAGAGATCGGTGAACATCTCCATGCGGTTACCGAACTCGATGCCGACCCAGGTCAGGAAGTAACACCAGATCCACGATCCGATGAAAGTGAAGAGACAAAACATGCCGAAGTGAGCTTTCAGCACGCCGGCAGGAAATGAAATGAATGTGCGCACCACGGGCAGCATGCGGCAGATGAAGAAGGCCCAGTCGCCGAACTTATCCACCCATTTATCAGCGTCTTCCAGATCCTTCATGCTCACTAGAATCCACTTGCCGTACTTCTCGACAAACGGACGACCGCCGTAAAGTCCCAGAAAATATGACGGGATTGAACCCAACACACAGCCGATCGCACCGGACAGCGCGGCCAGGTGGAAATCCATTTTCTTCTGTTGCACCAGAATACCTGCTGTCGGCATGATGGCCTCGCTCGGCAATGGAATGTTTGCCGACTCGATAGCCATCATCAGGATGATGCCGAGATATCCCATGCTGGCAACGACATCGCGAATCCAGACCAATATCGGATCGATAAACTGATGGAGCACGGGAAACCTCTTGCGGCCGACGAGTTCAACGAAGTTATCTTACAAACAAACGCATCGACGAATCCAAACACTCTCTCAGCGAGCGCATGGCAGGCGGACGTCAAGCGCGCGACAAGCGCCGTCTGATCGGGTAGAGTTGCTTCATTAGCAAAATTTCCTACCGCTACATTACTATGCAGATCGTCGCACCATTTGCAGAGACCACGCGATTCTTCACCATATCCACCGCAGGACATGTGGATCATGGCAAAACCAGTTTGTTGCGTGCGCTCACGGGCATCGATCCGGATCGTCTCAAGGAAGAAAAAGAACGCCAGATGACCACTGATCTCGGCTTCGCACATTTGCGATTGCCTGGAGATCTGGTGGCGGGTTTTGTGGACGTGCCAGGGCATGGGCGTTTTTTGAAAAACATGCTGGCCGGCGTTGGCGGGCTCGACATGGCGCTTCTCGTGGTGGCGGCCGATGAAGGACCGATGCCGCAAACAGTTCAACACGTTCGCATCCTCAGTCTTTTAGGCATCGACAAAGTGCTGCCTGTGATCACAAAAATCGACATGTGCGATGAAGACAAAATCAGACTGTGCGAAGCAGCCGTGCGCGCTCTCGTCCAGCAGCACGGCATGCAGATTGTCGACAGCGTGCGGGTTTCTTCCGTGAAGGGAATCGGTATTGAGGACCTCAAGGAAACTCTCCAGCGTGCACTCCAAAAATTGCCGCGCCGCACTGCCGCCGGTAGTGCGTTTCTTCCCGTCGATCGAGTATTCAGCAAGCAGGGTTTTGGAACAGTCGTCACCGGCACTCTCGTGCGTGGACGGCTGGCGGTGGGCGACAATATCACCCTGGCACCAGATTCGGTATCGGGTCGGGTCCGCCGTCTAGAGACTTTTGGAGCCAACGTCGATCATGTCACTGCCGGACAGCGCGTGGCTTGCAATCTGGTCTTGCGCGAGCAAAATCATCCGATTGTGCGTGGTTTTGTCGTGTCCGGCGAGTCACTGTCGCCGACGCGTTCGCTGCTGGTTAACATCGTCGACCGCCCGCAGACAAGCAAAACGCGACTGGTCGAGATTTTGCAAGACCAACCGGTGCGTTTTTATCACGGCACCTCGGAGTGTCACGGACGCATTCGCTGGGTGGAAGAGGTCGGTTCGCCGCAATCCGTGCTGGCTTTTATAGGTCTGGCGGACCCGCTGGCTGCGCAGCCGCAAGACAGATTTGTCATTCGCCTTGCTGATGACTCGATCTTCGGCGGCGTCATTTTGCTGCGTGAGAAACCGCGCTGGCTGAGCAGAAATACATCAAGCAGTCTCTGCCAGGCACTTCTGTCCGGTGATTTCAAAGATGCCG
Source organism: Candidatus Obscuribacterales bacterium (assembly GCA_046328035.1). GTDB lineage: Bacteria > Cyanobacteriota > Vampirovibrionia > Obscuribacterales > Obscuribacteraceae > JBGASG01. The sequence continues at coordinate 179,794 of JAXLXI010000006.1, forward strand.
TGTTGCAAGCCGTCATGATTGCACCGCAGGCAATAGTTCGCGAAGGGCTGCTGAGAGACACGTTTCTTCCAGAGAGTGATGTTTCGGCGCTGGATGAGTTGTATGCCGAGAAGCAACTGGCAAAACTGGGCGACAATTTGATGAAGCCGCAGTTGCGGCAGTCTCTGTCGCAACAGTGCAAAGTTGCAGCAAGAGGCGATCACAAAGACAAAGAAGTTTCTCTGGAGAAACTGCGCCTGTCGCTCAAGCCAAAGTTGGACCGGCAGACCTTTACCGCACTCGTCGATGAGGAAGTAAATCTCGGAAACCTTTGCCGCAAAGGCGACCGCATCTTCCTGCCGGGCGCCGATGCGAAGAGCGAAGTCAGCGATGCCGATCTTCAGGCGATGCAAAAGGTGACCGCCATCGTCCAGGAGCAGTTGTGCATCGAGGCTGCAGAAGTCATCGAGCGGCTGAAAGCCGAGCGCGTTACTGCTGCACCTTTGATCGATTCGATGGTGAAGGCGGGACACCTGGTGCGGGTGGACCGGGAGTTTCTTGCCACACCTGAAAACATCGCGAAGGCGCATCAGGTGCTGGCAGATGTCTTTGCGGTGAAGCGAAACATATCACCCGGTGAGTTTCGCGAAAAGGCTGGAACCACGCGCAAGTACGCCATGGCGCTTCTTTCCTACTTCGACGATCGCAGTGTCACTCGCCGCCTCAACGATGGGCGGGTCTTGCTCAAGCCGCCTAAAACCTAGTTTTTGACGGGCACGTGCCAGTTGTCGATTTTGACTGGTTCGAGAGCGCCTGCAGGCTTGAATCCGAAAATCTCACCGTAGAAGAAGAGCTCGGCGTCGAGGGCGCGTTTGATCGTCTCTGCCTTGCGCCAGCCGTGCTGCTCGCCCTCGAATTCTATGTAGGCAACTGGAATGCCGTTTTTGCGCAGAGCATTGACCATAGTTTCAGATTGCGAGGGCGGCACCACTTTGTCCTCCAACCCTTGCAAGAACAGAACCGGGCATTTAATTTTCTGTGCAAAGTTGACTGGTGAGCGGGCGATGTAAATGTCCTTCGCCTGCGGATACGGTCCCACTAGCCGATCTAAATATCGACTTTCGAATTTGTGCGTGTCTTTGGCCAGCGCCTCTAGATCGCTGACGCCATAAGAACTGGTGCCCGCCTGAAATACGTCGCGGAAGGTGAGCGCGCACAACGTCGTGTAACCGCCCGCGCTGCCGCCGGTGATCGCCATCCGTTTGGCGTCGACCTTGCCCTGGTTAGCCAGATATTTGGCTGCATTCACGCAGTCGTCTACGTCTACGACGCCCCAGCTGTCATAAAGCCGGTTGCGATACTCGCGTCCGAATCCGGTCGACCCGCCATAGTTGACGTCGACGACCGCGAATCCGCGGCTGGTCCAGTATTGAATTCCCAGCGAGAGAGTGCTCGATGTGGCAGAGGTTGGTCCGCCGTGGCTTTTCACAATCAGGGGCGGTAGTTCGCCGGCGGGCGCCGAAAAGTCTTTGTTTCTTGGCGGGTAGAAGAAGGCATAGGCTTCCTTTCCGCCTTCGGTGGGAAACTTGATGGGTTGGGCGGTGGAGATGTAACCGGCATCAATTTCCAGGGGGCTGGATTTTCGCAATACTTCAAAAGTGGTGCCGCCGGCATCCATTTCTACAACCGCCGGCATGAGAGTGCTGGATCCGCCCAGGAAAATCGCTTTGCCTGACGCACACCGGATGTTGCCGAAGTCCTGCCATTGATTGTCGATTGCGCTGAGCGTCCCCCGCTCGCCATCGAGAAACGCGAGTTTCGAAACACCGTCGTCGCCGTATGCGCAGAGAATACGTCCATCGTTTAAAAAATCATACGTGGACATACCGAATATCCATTGCGGAATGCCGAAATCGGTTTTTCGTTCGAGCACCAGAAGTGGTGACCGGTCGCCGCGATAGAAGTTCCAGAAGCCGGTGCGGTCGCTGATGAAAAACAGCTCGCCCTGGGGAGACCACTGCGGCTGGAAGCAGGACTCGTCTTTGCCTCCTGCCACCAATCGCGCACCTTTGATGGTGCCGTCGCCGTCAACGTCGCCGACATAGACCTGAGATTCATCCCACGGCATGTTGGGATGGCTCCACGTCAACCAAGTCAATCGTTTGCCATCCGGGCTCAATCCCGGTGACGAATAGAAGTCATTACCGGTCAGCAGCACCGATTGCTTGCCGCTTTCGATGTCGATCGAAACGATTTCTGTGCGGGCCTCATGTCCTTTAACGGTGTGGTCCTCGCGCACGCATATCAGCCGACCGCGCGCAGTGTCTACGCAAATGTCGGCGTAGTGATACGCACCTTCAGCTGTGACGGCGCGCGTCTTCTCGTTCTTTATTTCATAGATGCGCTGGTCGCTGAAACTGATGAAGTATATGACACCGTGTTTGACGGTATAAGCACCGCCACCATACTCGTGCGCTAAAGTTCTGACATTGAACGGCTCCGGTGTCACATCCACCGATTGTCCGCCATGCGGACGTTTCACGAGCACTGTGCGCCCCTTTTCGTAAGGGCGGCCTTCCAGCCAATAGGAACAGTCACCGTCGATGGCGGGCTGCGCCAGTCTCACCGTCGCCTGGGTGATTACATCCGACGTGATCGGGGACGCCCACGAACCGTGCGGCGCCTCTTTTATGTTAGACATGATGCTCTCCTGGTGCTCTTATGCCGACGCTAATTCGGGCGTGTTCTCAACCAGCCGGCGATAGACTCGAGCCAGAATCAGAAGCGTCAACAATTGCGCTGGAATCAGGCCGATGACTAGCGCAATGAACCCGACAATGTTAATCGCAAAGATTACCAACCACAAAATGGCCAGGTCCATGTAAGCGTCTTTGCAGAGAGTCAAGCTGCCTCCCAGCGCTTGCAGCGGGCCCATTTTCTTGTCCAGGATCAGATATCCGTACCAGTGGAAAACCACAAACACTGCCAGTCCCGGCAGTATGAGGAAAATGAACCCGACCATGAGCATGGCACCATAGATGAAGCCGGCTGCCAGAAAATTCAAGAAGTTAGGAGCCGCTTCCATGTAGTCGTTGAAACTGAAGGGTACGCCGTCCAGGGCTTTCAGTGAAATGCGAATCATGCCCATCGCGAGCACTATCTGCACGCAAGTTTTGACCGGCAACATAAGCAACTGAACGAGCAGTCCGATCATGGTCAGGGTGTTGTTCTCGCCCTTGTAGTTCATAAGCTGGATCGCGAATTCCGGTACGCCTAAGACTATAGGAATGACAATGACCGGCAAAGAAACAAAGAGAAGCATCGGGCCGACGTTCTCCAGAAATTTGCTCCACCCGGTCTGGACCGCCTCATCGATAGTGAACTTTTCAGCCATGGGTTTCTCCGTTTCTCACCGACTTATTTGATGGCAGGACGAGGCAACACTTGGTTTAGAACGGAGTTGTCAATCCAGCCGCGATTAATGAGTATGTCTCCCAGTTTATCGCCTGTGTGGCGTTGTTCGAGTAAAGCCAGCCACAGTTGCTCAATACTAATGTAGCCGCTCGAAATTAGACGTTCTCCTAGTTTAGATCGCAATGTTGGCAAGCAGTCTTTCAATTGCTGATAACTGAGCCAGCCTTTTAGGAGGCAAACCTCTCCAAGCAAGAGCCCGGTTTCGTTTTGGCGACTGAGCGCCTCGGTCAACTGGTCTTTCGTCAGGTAGCCGGCTTCAATCAGCCTCTGTCCGATAAGACTGGATTTGAAAGGGGGACGCGAAACGCTCATGGGTCTACTGCAATGACGATATGGTCGGATGCTACACCAGCCGGCTGTCCTTGTGAGTTCTTTGCCCAAGCCCGCAACTCATAAATCCCGGGAGTCTTAAACTGGTCCAGCTTTAGAGTCACTTCACCGCTATTCGCGGCGGCGTCGCCAGAAAACGGCAGAAGCAGTCCCTGCACTTTGCTTTGTTGGGTGCAGTTTTGCTCTTCAAACAAAAGATTGGCGCGGGTTATTTCGGCGTCGGCAGCCACGGCTCCTGCGATTCCTGAAAAGTCTACCTTCACGGTAGCTTCTGGCGCGTCCTTGCCCAGATGCAGGTAGCCCTTGGTTCCGAGATAGCCGGAATTGGAGAAAGAGAGAAACGGCATGATTGCCCGCGGCGGCACTACTTTGATCGATTGCACCTGGAAAGTGCCCTTGGCGGGCAATCCCAGCTGCATCTTCAACGCTCGTCCGCCAAGCGACCAATCCGGCAGCCCGCGCAGTGGGAAGATCAGCTTGTGTTCGCGACCTGGGCTTGCGTCTTCTGCATGGCTGCGTCGCTTCAGTTCGATGTTTGGGTCTGCTGTGTTGGCGTAAAAGAGATCCGCCTGCAGCGGACCTGGAGAGCCAGCGTTGACGGCGACTTCCACAAACTCCATCGACCAGCACGGCAATGAGGGCACCGGCTCTACGTCGTAAAGCCGATCGCGCGTGCGCATCTGCGCAGGCTTCGGCGACTCTTTGTCGGAGACGCTCAGATCGATATCGCCCTCCAGCTGCGCTTTCGGAATTGGCTGCGCGTCGAAGCTGCCCTTCTCCGAGTTCCAGCGAAAGACTCGCACGGGTTGCGGCTCGACGGCCATCGATTCTTTTAGAAATCCAAAAGGCAAAATGGGCTCGAACGCATTGATCGCGATCACGTGCTGCAGATCACGGCTGAACTGTGGCGTTTGGGTCATGCCTTGCAAAGCATTGCGGCAGGTGTATGCACCAAATGTGGTATCGGGCAGCCCGACCAGTAACACTTCGGGGTCGCCATTGATCACGTCGGAATAAAGGTCGTCCAGCGCATCGCGAATACGATTAGACTCAAGACCGGCCAGCATCCAGGGCACATTGTTGAGAAACAGCACAGCGCCCGCGACAATCATAAGTGCCACGGTGATTGCCACTTTCAAACGACCTGCGACTCGTCCCTTGCCGGTCAGAGGACCGACCTGACTGAGCATCAAGACTATAGCTGCGCACAATGGCGCTGTAGCCAGATATGCCAACCGGCTGCCTTGCAGGTCGTCGGCGATGGCGAAAATTTTGTAGACGGGCACCAGCGCAAGCGCAAACCAGGAGACCAGAAAAAACAGTTGCCAGCGCACGGCGCGGTTGCGCGCTGCAGTCCAGAAAGAAAGGGCCGCAGCTGCCCCGAGAAGGATCTGCCAGGTCATCCCGAGGGGACTGCGAGTGGGCAGAATCTCGGAGTTAATCGGCACCACTACCATGCGCAGGGCATGCGCCCAGCCGGCAATGAAACCTTTGAGATCGGCAATGAAAAACAACGAATCGTCGTAACCGCCGACGAACGTTCCCAGTGCGATGCGCCGCACTGCAAAGTAAACGGCGACAACCATCCAGAAGGGCAGCGTCTGGAGAGACGATTTCAGTAAGGCGCGCCAGCCCGGGGGCATGGTCGCCGGAGAATCGGTGCTGCCGGTGCGGGCGGACAGCCAGCGCGTCACTTCTACGACAACAAAAACAGCGGGTAGTGTAACCGCCATCTCTTTTGACAACAGTGCCAGAGTGAGGAAACCTGCGGAAGCAGCGGCGGACACTTTGGAACAACCGTTGCGCCAGCGCATGTAACACCAGAGGCTGAGCAAAGTGAAGGCGGTGACGATGGTGTCGACGCGCCCTGTTATCCATGCAACCGCTTCCGGATGCAGCGGATACAAACCAAACAACATTGCCGCCGCCAGGGCCCAGAAGTCGAGATGTCTGTCTGTCTGGCTGTGGTCTGTCGGCTCGGTGGTGCGACGCAACTGTGAGACCACGCCGAAGAGAGCGAAGGTGGCAATCAGATGAAACACCAGGTTGGTGATGTGAAAGCCCACCCCGTTGCTGCGCCAGAGCAGATAGTCGGTGTACATGAACACCGAGATCAGCGGCCGGTAAAACTTAGTGGTGACCCCGTCGAGCCAGGAGCTGTGGAAGTTTTTCCAGACCAGCTCCGGACTTACCACCGCTTGTTTGAGCCAGGTCAGGTGCACATAGTCGTCACCGACAAAGAAGTCGCACAGCACAGCGCTGTAGGACAGTATCGTCACAGCTGCGACGACAAAAAGCAAAGCGAACATCAGTTTGCGGCTGCGGCGGGCGCGCACTAAATCATTTTGCGCGGATTGCGACTCGAGTGCAGCGGACGGCGCTACGGCTGGCTCTGGCGCAGTTCCTTCCGCGCCGCTTATTTGTGCGCGTCCTGACATTCCAAAGACTCCATTGCCACGTCATAGGCGGGCCTGTCTTCGAGGTGGCAACGAACCTCTTGTTTGTTCTTGATGACGCGTGCCGGCGCTCCGGCCACCACCATGTTTGGTGGTACTTCGTGAGTCACCACCGAAGCTCCCGCTAAAACTGCTCCCTGTCCGACTCGCACGCGCGGCAAAATCAGAACTTTGGCTCCGACGGTAACGTTGCGTTCCAGATAAGGACCTTCGCGGCCTTTCTGGCAGGGCGGGTGCAGACTGTCTACGGTGCAGGACATCGGATAGAAGTGAACGTTCTCTTCGCAGGTTGTGAATGTAGCGATGAATACATTATTGTGAAAGCGGCAGTTGTCTGCGATCTGGATGTGTCCATCCGATTGAGAGAGTGTGCCGAAACTACAGTTGTTGCCGAAGCGGCTGCTCTCGCGGATGATAGCGCGGTGCCCGGTCTGGAAGTTGACGCCCATGCTGCAATCGGCGTAGATAATCGTGCCAGAGCGCACGGTGCTGTTGTCACCGATTGTGAGTGGCGGATTGACATAGTCGCTGTCGCGGAAGTTGGCGAGCCGTTCGCCCAGAATGCACTGAGCGCCGACGAAACAATTCTTGCCCAGCTTGACGTTTTCGTAGAGGACGGCACCGGGTTCGACTATCGAATCATCACCGATTTCCACGCCATCCATAATGATCGCATCAGAGGCAATCTTGACGTTGTTACCGATGCGCGCCGAGGGCGAGACATTATTACTGTTGGTCAATCGCGCAGTCACTTACTTTTCCTTTGCAGATTTCTTGGAAGTCACTGCCGACACCGGGACCAGTGAAGGCACTTCCGAAGTCAATGCTTCCGTCAGGGCGTGAACGACTGTCTGCACTTCGTTCTGGGTGATTTCCGGATACATGGGCAGCGAAAGGACTTCTTTAGCCAGCTGTTCCGAAATCGGGAAATCGCCAGTCTTGTAGTCTGCAGACCGGAAGGCTTCCTGTTGGTGCAACGGCACCGGGTAATAAATCATGTTGCCGATACCGCGCTCTGTCAGTTGACGTGCCACCACGTCGCGCAGGAGTTCTGCTCCCGGGTTGTTGGGGTTATTGATCAAACGTATGGTGAACTGGTGCCAGACATGTGTGGAGTGCGGCATGACGGTCGGCGCCACCACGGACGGGCAGTGTTTCAAAAGGCGCAGATAGAGATTGGCTGCATCATTGCGTTTGAGGTTCCAGTCGGCGAGGTGTTCCACCTTGGCCATGAGCACGGCTGCTTGTACTTCGTCCAGGCGGCTGTTGACGCCCAGTTCGTCGTGGTAGTAGCGCTTGTGCGAACCGTGCGCGCGCAGGCGCCGCAATCTCTCGGCAATGGCGTCGTTGCTGGTGACTACCATGCCGGCATCACCGGCGGCACCAAGATTTTTGGTTGGATAGAAACTGATGCATGCCAGGTCGCCGAACGAGCCCGTCGGACGTCCCCGGTAAGTGGCGCCGATGGCCTGCGCGTTGTCTTCGATGACGCGCAGGTTGTGTTTGCGCGCTATGTGCATGATCGGACCCATGTCGGCCGGTTGTCCATACAGGTGCACCGGGATGATGGCCGCGGTGCGGTCGGTGACGGCGGCTTCCAGTTTGGCGGGGTCCATGTTGAAAGTGATCGGGTCGACGTCGACGAAGACGACTTTGGCGCCGCGCAGAGCAATCGCTTCCGCCGTGGCGGCGAAGGTGAAAGCGGGAGTGATGACCTCGTCGTCTGGTCCGATATTCAGTGCCCAGAGAGCCAGGATGAGGGCGTCTGTCCCGTTGGCGACGGCGACACCGTGCCTGGTGCCGCAGATATCGGCTACCGAGGTCTCCAGCCTGTTGACCCAGTCCCCGAGTATGTAGTTACCGCTGCGCAACACGCTGAGAACGTTTTTCTCCAGCTGATCACCAATTTGCTTGTACTGACGTTTGAGATCCAGCAGTGGCACTTGCTTTCGGGTCACGGTTTGCGTCTCCATCCTTGACATGTGCGAAAAATTCGCATGACAAGGAAGTCTACGCCCGCCGCAGCTGCTCTCCAAGGCTGCAAATATAAGGTTGCCCCCGCGGACACCCGGATGAAAAGCCTTTCGAGGCGGGCAAAACGCCGTGCAGGAAGTCTGGCGGGCACTTACCGCTTGAGATGAGAAACCGGCACGACTCTGTTAGCGTCGATTAATTTATTGCGAGTGTATATACCGTGCGGGCGGGCGGCGGTCAGGCAAGGCAAAAACGGGACCCTTTCGGGTCCCGTTTTTTTGCGAGTTGCAAACTAAGTCTAATAGCTTACTTTCTGCCCTTGGCCGCGACTTCGCGAGAAAGTGCGTTGGTTACGAACAGGTTCAAGCTGACGCCTTCGCGCTCGGCTCTGTCAACCAATGCTTGGTGCAGAGAACGGGGCAGGCGGACGGTGAATTTGCCGCTGAATGTTTCGAAGCTGCCACCGCTGGCGCGGGGGGTAGTTTTCGCAGCAGCGCGGGTGCTCGAGGACTTGCGAGCAGCGGCTTTCTTGGCCGGAGCTTTTTTCGCTGGTTTGGCCGCCGGCTTCGCTTTAGCCTTAGCAGCTTTCTTCATTGCCATGTTTCTCTCCTTTGTGTGAACCGTCGATTGAGTCTGTTTTGAGTTCGTCGTGGTAGTTTCTTCTCAGTGTTCTGAATTCTTTGCAGTTTTCAGAACAAGGCGACGAACCGCCAGGACTCAAGAATGTGGTCCTCTCGGGTTCGGTTTTATGATCTGCCACCTAACACCACTGTAAGTGGCATAATCATTCTATCAAAGCTTATACCCCGGAGATCTCTTGGATATACATTGCCAAAAAAAATCTGCTCGCAATGCGGATTTCCCGGAAATGCGCCCCACCGCTGGTGCGCACCGCGTTTAATGGCTGGTATCACCCTTGGTTATGCAAAAGTTTAATCTGGAAAATCGCTGAGAAGGCGGCTGGTGGACATTCTGCTTATCAGACTTAGCGCCCTCGGAGACGTTGTTCACGGTCTCCCGGTAGCGGCGTTTCTGAAGGAAACCATCCCCGGTGCCCGCATCACCTGGCTGGTGGAACCGCCGGCGGCACCGCTCGTTTTAAACAATCCGGCCGTCGATCAGGTGATCGTCTTTCCCAAGAAAAAGTGGCAGTCCGGGCTCGCTAATCCGACCCTCTGGTATGAAACCGCCTCTGGTGTCGCCGGTTTTCATAAGACCCTCCAGCAGTCAGGGTTTACGGCTGCGCTCGACTTGCAGGGATTATTGAAAAGCGCCCTATTAGCGGTGGCATCCGGCGCACCGCGGCGTTTCGGGTTTCGTGGCACCAGGGAAGGTGCGGATCGGCTGCTCACGGATGCCATCGACGTTGGTGACTATTTTGGTTATGGACAACATGTCATTAGCCTCAATCTAAAACTGGCACACCAGATGTGCCACCGCCTGGGGTATGCACCAGAGAAGCCACCAGAGCTCGGAAGCCAGCACCCAGCGGCATTTCCGCTTCCGCCCCCGCCGCAAGAAAGCTTAGACCGCGTTGAGAATTGGCTGGCGTCGGTGCTTCCCAATGCACCGCTTGCGGTGCTTATTCCCGGCACCACCTGGAATACTAAAATCTGGCCTCAGGAAAGGTGGGCGGAGCTGGCGATTAAACTTGCCACCGAGGACGGTTACAGGCTGGCTGTCATCGGCGGACCGTCCGAAAGCCTCACCAATGCCTACATCGAGAGCGAGTTCGCTAAGCGCGCCACCGCTGGCGGCTTCATTAATCTGACCGAAATGACCTCGTTACTGGACCTGATCGCTCTGTTCAAGCGGACCAATCTGGTTGTTGGTGCCGACACTGGACCTATGCACCTGGCCACTGCCCTAAATGGACCGCCAGTCGTGGGGGTCTACGGCTCCACACCGATAGGACGCAACGGTCCGTTTGGTCCCCACACACGCGCCGTGGCGCTCGACCTGGAGTGCCAGCCGTGCCACCAGAAACGCTGCCCGCTGGGCACCATAGCCTGCTTGCAGGACCTGCCAGCTGAACGGGTGCACGCGGAGATTAAAAGTCACTTGAACGGCGCCCGGACGGTCTAGAGCGACAGCGCCAGAAACTGCTGGTACACGCGGTTGTCCATGATGGCGAGAAACTTGCGGCCGTCCTTTAACTCGCAAAGCAGGCAGATCTCTTTTTTGTGCCCGGCAGCGATGAAGCCGGCCATCGCCCCCAGCGGTCCAAACAGCGAACCGGCCAGGGTCATGCCCACGGTCTTAGGCAGATCCTTCATGGATTGCTCCGTTTGCACTTTCAGATCTTTGATGTTCGACTGCAAGACGACAGTGGTGAAGGGATTGAGCATGATGGAGTCCCCGGCAAAATCCCAGGCGCCTGCCTCCAGGTCGCCGCCGATGACTTTAACCTTCTTCCAGTCAAGCTGCTTCTCGATCTTGCGGAAAACATCCATGGACCAGACCTCTCTTTAATCCTATATATAGGATATCGAAGTCAGGTCCTATTCGCTGATCCATTTATCGGTGGAGCGTTCCCAACCCGACGAGATTTCGTTGTCTTTGAAGAAAATCCCGACTTCGCGCTTTGCCGACTCAGGACCGTCCGATCCGTGCACCAGATTGCGCCCGATCTCGACGGCCAGATCTCCACGGATGGTTCCTGGTGCTGCATTTGCCGGATTGGTGGCGCCGATGACGTTGCGTCCCAACGTCACTGCATCCTTTCCTTCCAGCACCATAGCCACAATCGGCCCGGAGATGATGTAGTTGACCAGCCCTTCGTAGAATGGTTTGCCTTTGTGCTCGCCGTAGTGCGTCTCTGCCAGTTCTTTTGGCACCGTCATGAACTTCATGGCTACGACTTTCAAGCCGCGACGTTCGAACCGCGAAACTATTTCGCCAATCAATCCGCGTTGTACGCCGTCCGGCTTAATCGCTACGAAAGTTCTCTGCAGTTCTGCCACGATGTTGTCTCCTGTCTTGAAAGCTGTCAGTAATTGGTTAGAGCGGGGTTGCGTAAGCTAACACGCGCGCGCGTGCGTACTCAAGCAGTTGTAACTGCGCTCAATTGCCAAGAAGAGGGCTGGCAGTAGCTAGTCTATTTTTACTAGTTTGGCGAAACGTGGATCGAGAAGACGCTTGCCTGCTTCTGGAAACTCGACGTTGTAGAGTTCTTTCTCGTTTTCACCGATCACCTGTGACACCACGCCTGCACCAAATTTGGCGTGCATGACTTTGTCGCCGACTTTCAGCCGCTCATAGTTGGACTGGGGAGAAATCGGCCGGTTTGGGTCTTCCGGGACCGCTCCCGCTCCGGATCGCGAGAGGACTCGCGGTTTGGCGGGCGCCTTCTTGACCGGTTGTTCAAACTCTTTGGGAGCGCTGTATCTATTGCTGTAACCGCTGTTGCTGCTGCTGTTGCCGCTGCCGCGATAGCTGTTGCCGCCGCCATAGCTGTTGGAACGGTTGCCGCCATAGCTGTTGCCGCCGCCGTAGGTATTGCCGTAGCCGCTGCCGCTGCTGCCGTAGCCGCTACCGCCGCCGCTACCGCCGCCGCTGCCGTAGCCACCGCCTCCATATCCGCCGCCATAACTACCGCCGCCGCCATAGCGGCTGCGTTCGCTGGCACCACCTGTGGTGTCGTAACTGGCTGCCGGATCGGCGGTATAGCCGGTCATGCATTCGGTGGCTATTTCGCCGAGGAAGCGGCTGGGGATGGTGTAGTTAGTGCCGCTGAAGTTGCCGCTGAAGGTGTTGCGTTTGCGCGCGTATGTTATGTACAGCCGGTCTTCCGCTCTGGTGATGCCCACGTACATGAGGCGTCTTTCCTCTTCCATGGAGGAAGGCGAGTTGAGTGAACGCACATGCGGAAAGAGCCCTTCCTCGAGTCCCATCAAAAACACGGTGGGAAACTCCAGCCCCTTGGCGGAGTGCAGGGTCATCAGCTTCACTGTGTCTTGATTCTCTTTGAGAGAATCAAGATCGCTGACCAGCGAAATGCGTGTCAGGAATCCTTCTAGATCGGCATTGTCGGCCAGGTTTTCGAACTCGCGTGCGACGTTGACGAATTCGCGCAAGTTCTCAATGCGACTCAGCACCAGCTCGTCGCGCGAAGAAGCGGCTTCCTCGGCAATTTTGTCCATGTAGCCTGATTCTTTGAGAACCATCTCCACCAGTTGCGAGATCGGCATGGCACCGGACATGGTGCGCCAGCGATCGACGCTGACGGCGAAATCTTGCAGCGCCTTGCCTTGCTTGGCGGGGATGCCGGCGATGCGCGGCGCGTTGTGAGCCGCATTGACCATCGTCCAGCGTTCTGTATCGGCAAATTCCTCCAGGCGATCGAGAGTTGTCTTCCCGAGTCCGCGGCGCGGATTGTTGACGATTCTGTTGAATGCCTGACCATCCGCTGCGTTATAGACAAGACGCAAATACGCCATGATGTCTTTGATTTCGGCGCGGTCGTAAAATCGCGTGCCTCCCACCATGGTGTAGGGGATATTGCTGCGCACCAGGACTTCTTCAATCGCCCGGCTCTGGGCGTTGGTTCGGTAGAGCAAGACGCAACCGGAGAGTTTGAGATCCCGGGCTTTCAGGCGTTTGAGTTCGTCGACCACAAAGTGCGCTTCGTCGATTTCGTCGATGGCCGGATAGCAGCGCACCTTGCCGCCCTGCTGACGGTTGCAGCGCAAGACTTTGTCGATGCGCTCATCATTGTTTTTGATGACGCTGTTGGCGGCGTCCAGAATGGTCGAAGTGGAGCGATAGTTCTCTTCCAGCTTGATCAATTGCGCGTTGGCAAAGTCTGTCTGGAAGCCGAGAATAATGCGAAAGTCCGCCTTGCGCCATGAATAAATAGATTGGTCGACATCGCCGACCACCATCAGTGTGCGATTCTGCCAGAGCGCCTGTAATTCCTCGGGCGTTTTAGCCTCGCTGTTGTCCGGAGCCAAGAGTCTGACCAATTGATATTGCGACTGGTTGGTGTCCTGGAATTCATCTACTAACAGATGCCGGAACCAGTTTTGATGGCGTTCGCGGACCTCCTGGTTCTGCTTGAGCAATTCCGTATAAACAAGGATTAGATCATCGAAATCAAGCGCGTTGTTTTTCGAGAGTTGCTCCTGATATGCAGTGAATATCTCCGCAATGCGTGTATCTCGATAGTCTTTTGCCCGCGCGGCAAATTTCTGCGCCGAGATGCCGTCGTTCTTCAAAGCAGATATTGATCGATACATCTCCTTGGGGGAGAAGACCTTCTCGTCCAAATTGAGCTTGGTGACCACGCCCTTGATGACATTAGACGTGTCGGTCTCATCGTAGATGACGAAGTTGCTTTTCCAGGTCGTACCGCCTGGTCCGGTGTAGTGTTGGATATCTCTTCGCAGTAGTCGCGCACATATCGAGTGAAAGGTGCCGACGTTGATGCGCTTGGCGATATCGGCTCCCAGCAAGGCTTCCACGCGAGCTTTCATCTCGGCGGCAGCCTTGTTGGTGAAGGTGACCGCCAAGACGGATGCTGGTGATTGATTGAGTTGCGAGATGATGTAGCCGATGCGTCGCGTCAGCACCGTGGTCTTGCCGGAGCCGGCGCCGGCAATGATCAATGACGGTCCCCAGTTCTGGGTTACCGCCTGTTGTTGCTCGGCATTGAGCTTTGAGACCAGTTTTTCCGTATCGACCACGCGCGATTCCGCGAAACCTTCAGCACCGGGAGGCTGAGCTTGACCTGTTTGCATGTAATTATAGTTTCCAAGCGATGATACCACTTTCAACCGAACTACCGCACAGCAGTCAAACGCATACAAAACTCGGCTTGCTCGGCGTATTTTTTACGACTTGTAAACAGCCAAGCTGAAGGCTTCCTAACGGTGTTGTATGCGTTTACTGTAGAGGCGGTGAGAACGGCAGAATGATAGCAAAGGTCTTCCCCTGTATTCTTATGAGACCCTTTAACTTCTTGCCAATGGCCTGCAAGTGAAGTCCGCTGACGAAAGCAAGCGGTCTTGTATTAACCCCGGACAAACGGTGACTCGATGAGCCCAGCAGAACGTGGCGCAGCCACAGTCCCAACTGTAGACGCCCTGGCGCAGGAACTGCTCTTAATTCAGCAGTCAGGACCGCGCCGCGTGGCAATAATCGGTACGCGCAACCTGCCGCTTACCCACCAGCAGCTGGTCGAAATGCTCAGTTATGCGCTGGTGCTTTCCGGCAACCAGGTGGTCACCAGCGGTGGTGCCAACGGTACCAACATGGCGGCGATCCGCGGCGCACAACGCGCCAATCCGGATCGTCTGGAGATTATTCTGCCGCAGACGATCGGGCAGCAGCCCAGTGAAGTGCAAGATCTCCTGATTGGCGTCAAGAACATCGTCGAATATCCGGAGCGCCGCACGATGACCCTGGCTGATGCCAGTAAAATGTGCAACCACGAAATCATCGATCGCTGCCAGCAGATCATCTGTTTCCTCTACCACACCAGCAACACGTTGCTGGAATCTGTTGAATACGCCAAAGAACATCGTAAGATAGTGACTAACTTCTATCTCGATTAGGGCAGACCTTTATTTCGATGAATCACATGCTTCTTGCGGCGGGACTTTCATTCGCCGTCTGCGTTGTGGTTTTTCCTTTCTACATTGGCTGGCTCAAGAAGCGGCAAATTCAGCAGTTCATCCGCGAGGAAGGACCGCAGAGCCACGCTGCCAAGGCCAAGACGCCCACAATGGGCGGGCTGTGCTTTCTCTCATTGAGCACCGCCGTCTCCGCTACTTTAATCCTGGTGCTCAAGCTGCCGGCTGCCGGCCCGGCACTGGCCGTGGTGGCAACCGCGGCGCTCTGCGGATTGGTCGGTTTCATCGACGACTTCGCCAAAATCAACAGCAGATCTAATGCCGGCATTTCGGCCAAACTTCGCCTGATGTCTGAGTTCGGACTCGGCTTCTTGCTGGCGGGTGCACTTTTGCTCATGGGCGGCAATGCCATCGACCAGCTGGTGCTCAACCCCACTGCTCCACCATTCACTCTTTCCGGCATGTCGGATATCACCCGCCTGGCTTACGTGTTCTGCGTGGTGCCGTTTCTAGTGGCTGCCACCACCAATGCCATGAATCTGCACGACGGCATGGACGGGCTGGCCGGAGGAACCGGGCTTTTGACTTTCATCACCATGGGAGCCATGCTGGCTTTGCTGCCGGCTGCCTCGGTGCCCGTGGCGCAACCGCTGGCGGTGGTGGCATTCTCGGTTGCCGGCGGGCTGGCGGCGTTTCTTGTCTATAACAAGTTTCCTGCCAAAGTCTTCATGGGCGATACCGGCAGCTTGTTTCTGGGCGGTATGATGGCGGCGATGGTGGCAACCAGCGGATTGACGCTCTGGTTTATTCCCCTCTCCCTCATATATGTGCTGGAGGCGGTCTCAGTCATGGCTCAGGTCAGCTATTTCAAATTGACCAAGCAATACCAGCCAGAGACGCCCATGAGCCGGCCGGCGCTGATCTGGCTCAAATTGACGAAACGATTGCCAGGTGAGGGAAAACGTCTCTTTCGCATGGCCCCTCTGCACCACCATTTCGAAGCGATCGCCGAGGATAAGGGCATTGCGGAGTGGCAGGTGGTGGCTTGCTTCTGGCTCCTGCAACTGCTGATTTGCGCCTGCACCTATGGGCTCTTCTTTTACATCCACGGGATGGGCGGTTAGAGTCCCTAAACAGAGGCTATACTTTCAAAACTAAGCCGCGGTTTTAGTTATTGGCAGCCAAGGTCATGCAGTTAGTTAACGACCTCGTTTCCCAGGGGCGCTGGGATGAGGCTCACTCTGTGCTGCAACGCTTTGCCCAGCAGCAGCCGGAAGACCCCGACGTGCATTTCCAGCTGGGATCGCTCTGCTACAACTCCGGGAAATTTTCCGAAGCCGAAAAGAACCTGCGCAACTGCATTCAGGTCAAAGCCGATCACGCTGACGCTCACTATTACCTGGGGCTGACGCTGATGAAACTGGGGCGGCCGGCGGAAGCGATGGGGGCGTTTCGCGAAGCCTGCGAACAGCGCCAGAACTTTCCTCCCGGTCATCTGCACTGGGGGCTGGCTCTATCCCAGATGGGGTCGTTCCGAGGCGCACTTGGCCAGTTCAAGCAAGCGCTGAAGCTCAATCCCCGCCTGGTTGCCGCTTCCTATCAAGCCGGTATTGCTTCGTATCAAATGGGCCAGTATGGTGAGGCCGTCGAGCTTTTCACTGAAGCCTGCGAGAAAGATCCCCAGCTGGCTGAGGCTTTCAACGGATTAGGTGTGGCGCTGGTTTCTCTCGGGCACCTGGATAAGGCAATTGCCTGTTTCTCCAAAGCTTGGTCGCTGGATAACCAGCTTGCCATCGTTCAACGCAATTGGGCGGCAGCCCTGGTCAACAGCGGGCGCCCCGAGGAAGCAAACAAGCACTATCAGGAAGCCATCAACCTCGGGCCGAAATTTCTCGAGGCTCGCGAACGGTCGCTTATCTACAACGACTGGGGCGTCAATCTTTTCCGGCAGGGGCAACTGGACGACAGTGCCGAGAAATTGCGCCTGTCGATTGACGTCGACCCGGCTTTGATTGAAGCCAGGCTCAATCTGGGGCTGGTGAATATAGCCCTGGAAGAATTCGAGCAGGCCGCCGACACGCTGGAGAAGGCACTGCAGGTCGAGCCGGAGCACATGGAAGTGAACATGCAGCTGGGCATCGCTTACTTTGTCATGGCTCGCTACAAGGAAAGTATCGACAAGCTGGCGGTAGCCAGCAAAGACGAAGCGCTGCGCACTAAAGGACTGGATCTCTGGCTGGGCTACTGCCACCTGGCGCTCGGTCGCCTGGAGGTGGCGGAGCGGCATTTTGAGAAGGCCGTCAACGACAACCCGCAAGACATCCTGGCTCTGGACGCTCTCGGTTCCGCTATGGCCTTGCAAGATCGGCATGTAGAAGCTGTCGATGCCTATCAGCGTTGCCTTGTGGTCAATCCGGAATATGCCATCGCTCACATGCACCTGGCTAAGAGCCTGGAAGCAGCGGGCCGAACCAACGATGCCCAGCAAGAATATCGCCTGGCCGTGTCCAAAGATCCTCGCTGCTTGCGCCCCGAGAAGGAAGTCATAGAGCAGCTTTTGAAGCAGTCGCAGTTCGAGCTGGTTCTGAGTAAGTCGCAAAGACTGCTCCAGCTCCTGCCTTCGGACGAAGATGCCCTGTTGTCGCTGGCCAAGGCCACGCGGGCGCAGGGTAAACATGCGGATGCCGCCGATATGTGCCGGCGACTGGTGGAACAGCACCCGGAAAACTGGTCTGGCCATGTGCTTCTCGGGCAGATCAATCTCAGCCAGGGACAGTTGCTGGAGGCGGATGAGTGCTTCAGAGCCGCATCTATGTTATACGATGGTGATGTCAGTCTTTTCTACGGATGGGGAAAAACGCTCGGGCTGCTGGGTTTGCACGAACTAGCCATCGAGAAATTCGAAAAAGCGAGCGAGCTCGATCCGTATGACGGTGACACCTACGAGGCCTGGGGCGCGACTTTGAAGATACTCGGTCGGTTTCAGGAAGCGGCGGAAGTTTTCAAACGCGCCTCGGAGTACATGTAATCTCGTTTTTCGTCGCCTGGTGACTTCTGTATGGAACGCGAAATCGACAGCGATCTGCCACTAAAGTCGCAACACCTGGTGTACTTTCGCCTGGCCTTCGCGCTGATCAGTCTCACTGTCGGTGTGTTCGTCTGGATGCTGGCCCAGGTAGAACTGAATGCGGTGGCATTCTTTGCCGTCGGTGCTCTGGTTGTTATCTACTCGCTGGTCGGCTTACTGGTTCTGCGCAGCGGCAAGTTGCGCACACTCTGGCAATACCAGGCATTCAATTCGATTTTGCTCGCGCTGGATATCGCCGGACTGTCGGCTCTCGTGCATTATTCGGGCGGCGTCGACTCCGACTTTTACTTCCTCTACCTGTTGCCGATTTTGCTGGCCAGCCACATTTTCGCGCGACGCGGTATTCACTACGTTGCGTTTCTGGCCGCCAGTTGCTACATCGCAGTCTTGCTGTTTGAAAATGCCACCTTCATGAAATACCTGTTCGACCCCAGTCAGGCGGACGGGCTGGCTGGCGCGTATGTGCGGCGATTGTGGGTGAAGGTGATGGCCCACAGTGTAATTCTTGCCGTCATGGCTTTTGTCTGGGCGACATTTTGCGAGCACATGTCGAAAGTGGCGCAGCAACGAGCAACGCGGTTGCGCGGGCAGCTGGACGCCAATAATCGCCTGGTCAGCGAAACTAAAGCGCAAGCTTCGCGCGAGCAATTGTTCAATGCAATCAGCTCAGCCATTCGTTCAACGCTGGAACTCGATCAAATTTTGCGCACCACCGTGTCGCAGATCAGTTCGGCTCTAAATGTCTCGCGATGCGCGATTTTGACTCCGGCGAACGCACCGTGCGAGCCGCCTTTGATCTGGGATGCCTTGCATTCCGGACAGGATCATCACGGGCACCAGCAGACCTTTTTTACGCCGCGATTTTGCGAATTTATTCTTTCGCGCAAAGCCAGTTATGAAGAAGAGGATGATGGACAGCTCAAGAAGACTTTCGTTTTTGCGGAGCCGGCCGGCGATCAGTTTTTCCAGGACATCAAAGAAGACATGGAGAAACTGGCGTTTCACTCGCTCGTCGTGCAACCGATTATGTACAGCGCCGAGTCGAAAGGCGTCTTGATCATCGGTGAGTGCGAAGCGCAAAGGGAGTGGTCGGCCTCTGAACTGGAATTGATCAAATCTGTCGCCGGACAGGTGGCGATCGCCATCGAGCACGCCAATCTCGTTGACCAGTTGTCGCGCAAAAATCGTGACTTGTTGCAGAAGAATCAAAACCTCGATTCGGCAAACTTTGAAATGCGCACCATGCAATCGCAATTGATTCACCAGGAAAAAATGGCTTCCCTGGGTCGGATGGTTGCCGGTATCGCGCATGAACTCAACAATCCGGTCAATTTCGTGCATGGAAATTTGCCGTACTTGAGGGAATACTTCGAAGATCTCAAACGAGTGATCGCAACTACCGACGACCTGCCGCCGGAGACTCGCAAGGACATTGATGCTCTTAAATTGAGCGTCAAGTACGACTTCCTGGTCAAAGACCTCGACAACATCATCGCTGACCTGGAAGAAGGCGCCGAGCGCATTCGCGGGATAATCCGCAACTTGCGCAGTTTTAGCCGACTGGACGAGGCCGAGCTGAAAGAGGCTTCCCTGCAGGAAGGACTGGAGTCGACCCTCAAAATCCTCAACCAGTACTATGGACGCGACAAGATTCCGGTTCAGACACAGTTTGCCGACATCCCGCTGATAACCTGCTACCCCGGCAAACTCAATCAGGTCTGGATGAATTTGTTGTCTAACGCGGCGCAGGCGGTCGCGAAGCTGGAGGCGCCCACTGTGTCGATAACCACGGAGATGGACGGCGACTGGGTGATTGTCTCCATTTCTGACAATGGGCCTGGCATAAAGGCACAGGATCAGAGTAAAATCTTCGAACCCTTTTACACCACGAAGCCCATTGGACAGGGTACGGGACTGGGGCTCTCCATCTGCCACTCGATTATCGAACGGCACGGTGGGCGCATATGGTTCGAAACCCCGGATTCCGGGGGCACGACTTTCAAAGTACGAATTCCGCTGAGAGCTGAACCAGTCGAGGCGGACGAAGAAATGGAAAAGGCCGTAGTCGGGGAGTAGGGATGGAACCGCGCCACAAGATATTGGTTGTCGACGACGAACCGGCCAATCTCCGCCTGCTCAATCGGGTTCTCGGCGAGAGCTATGAGACCTTTGTGGCGCAGAGCGGTACCGAAGCGCTGGAGATCCTCAAGGCTCAGGACGTGTCTTTGATCATTACCGACCAGCGCATGCCCGGCATGAGCGGCGTGCAGGTCCTGGAAGCCTCTCTGTCGCTGCGTCCGAACGCCATCAAGATTTTGCTCACCGGCTACACCGACATTCAGGCGCTCATCGACGCCATAAACTCAGGCTGCATTTACAAATACATTCAAAAGCCCTGGGATGCCGAAGACCTCAAGCTGACAGTCAAAAGGGCTCTCGAGTCTTTCGACCTGCGCCGCAACAACGAAAAGCTGGTTGTGCAGTTGCAAGGAGCACTGGTGCAGCTGGAAGACATTTCCATCGGTACCATCAAGGCACTTGCCGATGCGCTCGACGCTAAATGCGATTACACAAGCGGACACAGCCTGCGCGTCAGCCGTTACGCTGTCGCTACCGCGCGCATGCTGGGCATGAGCAACGAAGAGTTGCGCGATGTAGAGCTCTCCGGACTGCTGCATGATATAGGCAAAATCGCCGTGCCCGAATCGATCCTCTGGAAGCCTGAGCGGCTGACCCCGGAGGAGCAGCAGGTTATGGCTATTCACCCGGTGCGCAGCGCGCAAATTATCGGGGAGATTGAAATACTGGCCCGGGTGCGTCTGTGGGTGAGACATCACCACGAACACCTCGATGGCTCCGGCTATCCCGACAAATTGAAGGGCGATGAAATACCGGTTGGCTCTCGGATCGTGCTGGTTGCCGACGCGTATGATGCCATGACCAGCGACCGACCTTATCGCAAATCAATTGGTTATGAGCGTGCCACCAACGAGTTACGCAAATTCGCCGGAAGACAGTTCGATCCTGAAATGGTCGAAGCGCTCTTGAGCGCCGTCGGCGAGAACGGTGAAATCCTGACCACGGATGGCATTCCCGAGAGTTTCCTCGGACTTACGATTGCTTCAATTGATCCAGCGCAATCTGGAACACAGTATCTGGCGGAATCCGAACGCCAGGCTCAGGCGCAGGCAAATCAGCAGGCTGCCGTTCAGTAGCGGGATTAGTGAGAGCTACAAAAGGCGGATGGCCGGGAATCAGTTTGGCCGGATCCGTGGGCGCGAACATAGCCACCGTCGGTTTATTCAGCGCCACTGCGATGTGCATGGGAGCTGAGTCGACACAGACGACCAGATCTGCCAGCTTCAACAGCGCCACCAGCTCTTGCAGGTTTTTGGTCTTGCCGTACATCAGGCGGAAATTCGGATGAGACGCGGTTGCGCCTAGCGTCTGCTGAATTTCCTTGATTGTGTCTTCATCATCCGGACCGCCAGCCAGCAACACATCGATATTATTCTGTGCCAGCAAATCGACAATCAGCTGAGCCCAATTGGCTGCCGGCCAGGTTTTAATGATGCCCTTGCGCAGCGCCAGCTGACTGGTTCCCGGATGGATCACCACGCGTTGTTGCGTGCCGTTCGTTGCACCACAGGTAGTGGCGGTGCTCAGTTCCGAGGACATCCTGGACAGCGCTTCCTGATTGACGGTAACCTGCGGCAGTTGCGGGTCGGCTTTGATGCCCAGCCCGCGCACCAGGTCGTGATACATGACACCGGCGTACTGGTCGCGGTTGAGGGGCACCGGATCGGTGAGCAAAAGCGGCGCCAGTCCATTTGAGTTGTAGCCTATGCGCTGTTTGATCCCGGAAAGAAACAATAGAGCCGACACCATCGGCGAACTGCCGGAAGAAACCACGATATCGAACTTTCCCTTGCGGATCAGTGAGAGCAGCTGCAACATGTCTGTCGGCAAAAGCGGTTTTTTCTTGATGTCGAACGTGATGCAATCGTCGACCAGATCGGTAATCTGACAGACGCTTTTGGAACGCGGTTCGAGCAACAGTGTGATGTGCCAGTCGGGATGGGCTTCGCGGATGCTTTTCAGAGTGGGAAGAAACAGCACTTCATCGCCCAGTCCGCCGAAATTGATGGTGAGCAAACGCGTCTTACTCACGCAAACCCCCTGTCTTTACCCGGCTCAAGCCTCGATTTGGCATTGGACGTATAATAACGTATTGCTGGGCTTAGTAATTCGAAATTGAGATCCACTTCCAACTGGCTGGTTATTTTCGTGCTCGCCGCACTGCTCGGGGTGCTTGCGGGGTATCTGATCACGGTCATGATGAAGCCGCAGCTGTTGCCGCCGGCTTTGCGCTTTGGTGGCTTGGCTCAGCCGATGACCGTGCTGGTGATGGGAACCGACGTTGTGTACACCGGCGGACGCCGGGGGCTGAAAGCAGATTTGAGCGCCTTCAGCGGGCGTTCGGACACGATGATGGTGGCACGGTTTGATCCATATCGAAACTCGTATTCCGTGCTTTCCATTCCGCGCGACACCATGGTCGAGATTCCCGGGCAGGGGACGCAAAAGATCAACGGCGCCAATGCACTTGGCGGTCCGAAGCTGGCTGAACAGACTGTCACCAACCTGCTTGGCGTGCCGATCGATCACTATGTCGTAATTAACGTACATGGGCTGGTGGAGCTGGTGGACGAGTTGGGTGGGCTGGAAGTCGATATTCCCAAGCGCATGAAGTATCGTGACCGCTCTGCAAAACTAAACATCGACTTGCAACCGGGCGTTCACAAACTCAATGGCACAGAAGCGATGGGCTTCGTGCGCTTTCGTCACGATGAACTGGGCGACATCGGGCGTGTTCAACGCCAGGAAATATTCATTCACGCACTAACGAAAAAGGCGCTTGAACCTGAGTCTTGGGCGAAGCTGCCGAAACTTTTGGTGCTGGCGGACAAACACATTCAAACCGACATGTCACCGACTCTGATGGCGAACACGCTCGCATTTGCGCGCTCCGTGCCGAAAGCAAATCAGCAAATGATTATGTTGCCGGGACGTTTTTCGGGCACCGGCAACTGGGAAGTTGACGAGGATGAAACTCAGCAGATCGTGCGGCGATTCACGGGCGCCGACACCGCTTGTGGTGATCGGTGCGATGTGAAAATGGTTGTCGAGAACGGCAGCTCCAGTCCCGATGCGGCTCGCAAGCTCTATCGCATGATGTCAGACCTTGGCTACAACGTAGTCACATATAAGTCGAAAGTCGAAGTGCAGGGTGCACCGCTTTCTGAAACGCGCATAATCGCTCAGCGTGGAAATACTGAGGAGGCCGTGATGGTGAAAAAAGATCTCCACAACTGCGGCAACATTGTAAACGCCTCTGTTGGTGATATTCAGAGCGGTATCACGGTGATAGCGGGAGATGACTTGTTGCCCTATCTGAGCGATAAACAGAAGGCTGTGCAAAGAAAGGCCACGAGATAACCTTTGCATCAACGGCTGAGCAAGCAATTCACAAGATGCTTTAGTTATTATTACGTTTGGCAACCGGACTGGGGATCTCCCATATGGTAAACAGTGTTGTGCGTGAGCGCGCAGCTCAAGGTGTCATTTTGGCTTCTCAAGAAGAAGAAAGGCAGGCGGCATGATTCATTACCTTTATGCAACTCGTGGTGGTTATCTCTATCTCGTAGGTCGCTACAGCCAGCGCCCGAAGGCCGATGGACCCGGTGAATTCGTGTTGTCCGTCCCCGAGAAGACCCCGCAAGTTGCAATCGACACGCTTGCCCATCGCCGCTTTATGGAACACCTGCGCCGCCCACGCAAAGTCCAGCACGACCGCCATCACGCCGCCAACGGCAAAGAGCTGGCCACCGTCTAAGGAGGCAGAAGGAAGGCATCCTAGCCCTGCGCTTGAAGTATTTGAAAAGCCTGCTGAACAAGCAGGCTTTTTCTCTAGGGAAGATCGAGGATCCCTCCCTCTGAACAACTGTTAATAATCGAAAGCGTTATTGGGGGAAACGATTCGGGCATTCTCCCTGCACACTACTAGGGACAAAGACAGACAGGAGTCGGCACGACCATGAAAGCGTCCGCCAACGTCAATAGAAATAGCAATAACTCGGGTTTCACTCTCATCGAGCTTTTGATGGTGATCATCATCATCGGCATCCTGGCAGCGATTGCTCTGCCTAAGTTTTTTGAATCGCAGGCGAAGATGAAGGAATTGAGCGTGCGCGGCAATATGCGCAACGTGGAGATCGCGGCGCGCGCGGGCGCGGTCGGCGGCACGCTCTTCCCTGACCTGAAGACGCTGCAGAGCTATCTTCCCGGCGGCGATCCAACCACAGGCCGGGCCGGACCGAATCCGGAGAATCCCTTTACGAAGCGCTCCGAGCCCATTTTGACCGGCATCGTCACGCCGCCGATCAATGTCTTCCGCTCTCGGCCGCCGCTGCCGCAAAATCAAGGTTCGACGGCTTACAACACGGTCGATGAAGATAAAGTAAAACGCAGCGCCTTTGCCATTACAGGTGGTGGCGCGGACGGCTACATGCTGCGCGGCGAAGAACCGAATACAACCCTGGTATTGTCAAACGTCAGATAGAGCTACGGCGCACAAGGTGAAGCTGCCGGCGCTGATCGGCGCCCTGGCAATGGTGACGGTGGGCGCGCATTGGCTGATGTTGCAGCAGGCACTAATCGGCGCCGGCAGTCGCAGTGCCATGGGCACCGGCTACTTTCCCTCAGCGGAAATTGCCACGGCCATTAATGCGGCCGGCGGTGGCCGGCTTTGGGCCGATTTGTACTGGCTGGCATTTATTCAATATGCCGGTGACGCCGCTGAGCGTCGAGAGGATCACTGGCAGTGGGCGGATGAGTATTTGAATACCGTCACGCAGCTGGACCCGCATTTTATCCAGCCTTACTGGTTTGCTGCGTTCACGGTCGGCGCGGACGAGAAGCGTCCGGATCTGGCGGCTCAGATCATTGAGCGCGGTATCAAGTACAACCCGGACAACTGGTACCTGCAGTACATCGCCGGATGCACTCAATACATCTATGCAAACAACGATCGCGCCGCCGCACAATATTACGCAAAGGCAGCATCTTTGCCCGGCGCCCCGGCGTACATCGGCGCGCAAGGGCAAATCCTTGCTTCCGGGGCGCCTTCGTACTTGAACAAAGCGCGGGCGCTGGAAACAGTTTCTTCCCACGAAGCTGATCCGGTCGTCAAGGAAAAAGCCTGGCGCGAAGCGATCGCAGCCTGGAAGCAGGTCATGCAGTACTCCCCCAATCAGGAGTATCGGCAAGCCGCGCAGGAGGCTCTGCTGCGCCTGTCATCGTCTGCTGCCGCCAAATAGCGGTAAGATAGTCACTCTAAAGCGGTTGGTGCTTATTCATATGGACTTCGGCAAGTTTCGTCTTTCGATCATCAGAGAGTGCACATTCAAACTGGATGGCGGAGCCATGTTTGGTGTCGTCCCCAAGCACTTGTGGAACAAGGTGGAGCCGGCTGACCAACTAAACCGCGTCGCGCTGGCTTGCAATTTGCTCTTGATCGAAACTCCCGGCGGCAATGTGCTGGTGGAAACCGGCATGGGCCCGCGCTGGACCGAGAAGGAGCGTGAGCGTTATGAAGTGCGTCCGCTCATTGATCATAAGCACGCACTGCAATCGGCAGGATTGCAAAACGAAGATGTGCAGGCCGTGATCTTCTCGCATCTCCATTTCGACCATGCCGGTGGCGCGGTGCTGGAGCTTGACGGCAAATTGCTGCCGGCCTTCCCGAAAGCCAGATATTATGCCCAACGCGGTGAATGGGAGTTTGCGCACAAAGCCAATGCGCGCGCCCGGGCAAGTTATCGCAGTGATGACTTCGAGCCGTTGATGGAGCAAGGATTGCTCGAACTGATCGATGGCGACAAAGAAGTGGTGCCGGGCGTCTGGGCTAAAGTCACAGGTGGGCACACTCGCCACCACCAGGTGGTTTATTTCGAATCTGAGGGCGAACAGGGCGTCTACTTCGCCGACATCATGCCCACGAAGAGTCACATCAGTCCGCCCTGGGTGATGGGATACGACCACTATCCGCTCGAGAGTTGCGACATAAAGTCCGAGTGGCTCGCGCGTGCATCCAGCGAAAAGTGGCTGGTGGTTTTCGATCACGAAATCGGCGTGCCCTGGGGGCATGTTACCCAGGCGGACGGCAAGTTCCAGTGGCAGCCTCTGCCGGAAGAGACGCTGGACGCCGGCTTCAGAGCACCGGTGAT
The DNA here is from genome assembly GCA_046328035.1 of Candidatus Obscuribacterales bacterium. Taxonomy (GTDB): domain Bacteria; phylum Cyanobacteriota; class Vampirovibrionia; order Obscuribacterales; family Obscuribacteraceae; genus JBGASG01. Next base: position 205,955 of record JAXLXI010000006.1, read on the forward strand.
CGCCTCGGCTTAGAACGCCCGCGCAGCGAACGCAGCACCGGAGCAGTGGGGTAATCCGCACTGCTGGTAGTCGAGGGCGACAAATTCAGGAGTAACATGTTCGCAGGTTGGGGCGGCTGACAGCGGAGGCGACATGTGGAAGGACGAGAGTCGGCAGGCGATGCAAGCGTTCATGGATGGTGATGAACTGCTCGCCGAAGAGCGTTGGGGAAGTGCGCTGGCGCTGGCGGAAAAAGACGCGGTGCCGCCGTGCGAAGAACTTGGACAGATTTATTATTTCCTCGGCAAGATTCAATGGGACCGCAAGGATGAGGATGCAGCAATTCCGTTTCTGGAATCAGCCGTGCGCATACTGGACTCCGTGCGAGACGATTCCGTGCAACGCTGCGAGAGCAGTTATCTCTCGAAAGCGCAGTATGACCTGGCGGCGGCCTATCGCCGCACTAACCAGGAGGGCAAGGCGGCCGCTTTGTTCCGGCGCGCGCTCACAATTGAAGATCGCCAGGATTGCCTGCCGCTTACAGATGCGCTGAAGGTTTTGCATACGTGCAAGTTGGCGAAGGATTTGCAAGGGGAGATTCTGGAGAATCTCTGCAAGCAGCTCGACCTCGACCCGCAGGGCGACAACGGTCGCATTGTTGATTTGCTGCGTGCCTACTATGCGGCAGTGCCGGAACGTGCCGTCGCGGACAAGTTCATTGAGACCACCTATGACTACTTCGATCTGGAGTATCTGATTCCAACCCTGTCCAAATACATCGGTAAGACGGGCAAAGTGAAGATTGTCAGTGCCGACGTGATGCCCCAGATGGAAGATCAGTTCAATCTGGAGTTGCAGGTGGACGGTGATGACAGTTTCTTCCAGCAAGTCTGCTCGGTGGATGACATCTTCGATGTATTCAACGACATTTTGCTGAGCAAGGACTCGAAAGTTCTTTTTCAAAAATTGGATCATGAAGACCTGCAAGTGTCTTGCTTCTGCTTGCTGAAGGAGTCGACTGTTGAGAAGCTCGAAGCGGATTCTGCTGTGCCCTTCATCGATCTGACGCCTTATGACTGACTGGCAGGTGTGAACGCAACGAGCCACCTTATGTGGTGGCTCGCTGAGGGTCCTTGACAAAATCGTTCAGTTGCGATCTCGATGGATCATTCGGGCAGGTAGGTCGGTCCGTCCAGCAGTCCGAGTGCTTCTTCATGGGCGGCAGCCAGCTTTTTGTTGAAGACGTGCGACCAGTTGAAGCGGGCCGTGTACTGCATTGAAACGAACAACGTGGCGATGGACATGATGGTGATGATTAATCCTGTGAATTGTTCGAGGAAGAACGTGTACGAGAAGAACACCAGATATACGGCCTGAGCCACGGCTATTTGTTTCACCAGAGTGCGGTTGGGGACCGCGCGGGCTATATAGGTCACGACCAGGAACAGCGACACCAGCGAAGAAACTATGAATGCTATCTCGATGGGAATGTGATCCACTGAGTATGCCATCAAAAGGTGGAAGCTGAAGAACGACGCGCCGATGAAGAAGTAGTGCATCGGATGAATCCGTATCGATTTCACCGTCGAGATCAGCCAGACCACAAAGTTGAAGAAGAACAGTGATACCGGTGCGAAAAAGGTGACTTCGCTGACCCAGGGACCGGGGTTGAGCAGCTGTGGCATGGACATGCCGATGTCTTTGCCGGTCATAGTGTTGGCGTATTTCCAATCGAGCACCCAGCCTTTTCCGTCCTTGCTCTTGGTGGTCGGCGAGCGCGAGTTGTCTGGAAAATCTATGTTCGGAAAATCGGTGGTCATGTGCAGATCAAAATCTCTGACCTGCGCTACTCCGTTGTTGAAGCGGTAGCTCCAGGAGTACATGCCCTGCGAGTCATAACTGACAAACATGTTTGCCTTTTCATGCGGTTGCAGGAGGATTGAACCGGTGATGGTGTCACCTTCCGGAGCCGTGTTTTTCAATGGCGTTCCATTGATGGTGAAGTGCAAGTTGTCGTAGACTTCGCGCGCCGATGGCAGCGTAAAACCGCAATATACGGTCTGTGGCTTGTCCGTGGGATTTTCGAAGGCATACGTGCCGCCGAAACTCACGCGGTAGGTCGGATACCAGAGCAGTCCTTTCTTGCGTTGGTCCAGATGCAGTTTGACTTCCACTTTGCTGGAGTCGAGATTGATATTGTGGGTGGCTTCCGCGGGATCGCCCGCATGCTTTCTCACCAGTGGCTCTTTCCAGTAAGGTTGTGGTGCCAGTTGCCACTGGCGAGAACCCCATAGTTCCTCCACTTTGCCTTGCAGATTTTCGTCGCTTTTATAGGTGCGAACGAGTACCGTACTGCCCAGGATAGCCCAGGCTGCGCAGACGCACAGATAGATGAACGTCAGCGCCGCTATATGTTTGACCATAAGCGCCTCTCAGAAGGTTTTGACTGTTTCTCAGTTCATCTTAGGCGGGCAACTTTAAGTGCGATACCTCTGGTGTTAGAGGAACCACAAGGAATTGTAAAACCAGTGATCAGGATTTGGCGTTGCCGCTCTCGAAGGCGTTGTGCAGTTGCCCGCATGCGGCGTTGATGTCGGTGCCGCGTTCCAGGCGAATGGTGACGGTTTTGCCGGAACCTTCGGCGATGCGTTTGAATCTTTGCTGGCTTTCTAAAGAAGGGCGACCGTATGCCACCACTCCTTCCTGGTTGTAGGTCGGGTTATAAGGTATGAGGTTAATGTTGCAGTGCAGGTCACGCACCAGTTCTGCCAGTTCGGAAGCCTGCTGCGGCGAGTCGGTGACGCCGGCCAGCAAAACGTATTCGATGGTGATGCGGCGTTTGGTTTTGGCGTAATAAGAATGGATGGCGTCCATCAATTCATCGATGGGAAATTTCTTGGTTATCGGAACGATTTGTTCGCGCGTGGTCGGATCCGGAGCATGGAGCGAGAGTGCCAGTGTGATTTGCAAGCCCTCATCCGCCAGTCTCTGGATGCCGGGAATGACGCCGGAGGTAGAAACTGTGATGTGCCGCTGTCCGATGCCCACCGAATCGCCCATCATTTTCAGACTTTTAATTACTTCGTCCGTGTTCAGGAGCGGCTCGCCTTGCCCCATGTAGACGATGTTGGCGACCCTGTGACCGGACTCGCGCTGAATGCAGAGCACCTGGTCGATGATTTCTTGCGCGCTCAGGTTGCGTTTGAAGCCGAGATAACCGGTCGCGCAGAAAGTGCATCCGACTGCGCAGCCGACCTGGCTGGAGACGCACGCTGAAAACGATGGGCGGTCTTCGAAGGACATCAAGACCGATTCGACAAAGCGCCCGTCCGGCAATTTGAAAAGATATTTGCGGGTGCCGTCTGAGCTCACCTCCAGATGAGCCAGTTCGAGGAGAGAGACGGTCGCCTTTTCTTTGAGCAGGTCTCGGACATCCTTGCTGAGGTCGGTCATTTCATCGAAGGATGACGCCCACTTCACGTAAATCCAGCTATGAATCTGGCGCGCCCTGAACGCGGGCAGCCCCAGTTCTTTGACAAACAACTCCAGCTCGGACAGGGTGAGTCCTGAGAGCGCTGGCTTTTCGGGATTTTTAACGGCGTCCATATGATTAAGGTCGTTTTTAGTGCAACAAATGCAAAGAAAAACCGATCATTGCTGAGAAGAAACATGACCGAATCGCTCTTCCTGTCACATGATAACAAGCAATTGTTGCTCCAAAGATACCTGCGGCACGTGCAAAGAGCGCTGGCACGGCGATTGGACCCCCTCTAATGATAGAATTTCGTGATTATTAGGAGCACTAAAACATAATGAGCGTGAGCCTCGAAGACAAGGCAAGGACCTGGCTTAAGTCGCTTTTCGGCGAATCCAACGACAAAAAAGTAAGGTTGCTGCAAGACTACGTCAAACGCGCCAGCCATCTGGAATCGCAGATGGAAAAGCTCTCTGATGAGGAACTGGCTGGCAAGACAGCCGAATTCCGCAATCAGATTGACAACGCTCTCAAAGGCGTCGAAAACAAAATTCTCATTCCCGAGACCGTCACCAAGATGCCTGGGCAGATTCGCACTGCCCACGACCGCGAGCTTGGCAAGGTGCTGGAGCACATTTTGCCTGAGTCTTTTGCTGTCTGCCGCGAGGCCAGCCGCCGCGTTCTGGGCATGCGTCACTTCGACGTGCAGCTCATGGGCGGTGCCGCTCTGCACTTCAACAAGATTGCCGAGATGCGCACCGGGGAAGGTAAGACCCTGGTTGCCACTTTGCCGGTCTACCTGAACGGGTTGACCGGACGCGGCGTTCACGTTGTGACAGTCAACGATTACCTGGCTCGCCGTGACTCCGAGTGGATGGGCAGGCTCTACAAGTTTCTCGGCTTGACCACCGGACTGGTCTATTCGCATCAAGGCGACGACGAAAAGATGTCGGCCTATCGCGCTGATATCACATACGGTACCAACCACGAATTCGGTTTCGACTACTTGCGCGACAATATGCGCACGTCGCTCGATCAACTGGCCCAGCGCCAGTACTACTATGCCATCGTCGACGAAGTCGACAACATTTTGATCGACGAAGCAAGAACGCCTTTGATTATCTCGGGCTATCCCACCGAGTCGCTGGTGGAAGTCTACAACCGCATGTCGCAAGTGGCGCCCATGCTGCACCGCGGGCGCGACAAAGACGACGAAGATTGCGACTACTACGTCGATGAAAAAGGCAAAAATGTTTTGCTCACCGAGCGCGGCATTTTGAATGCCGAAAGACTGTGCGGTGTCAGCGACCTTTATGATGTGCGCTGGAACCTCGCTCATCACTTGTCGCAGGCTCTGCGGGCGAAAGAGCTCTACAAAGTCGACACCGACTACGTCATTCGCATGAATGAAGAAGGCAAACCGGAGATCGTTATCGTCGACGAATTCACGGGACGCATGATGGTCGGCCGGCGTTGGAGCGACGGTTTGCACCAGGCGATCGAAGCGAAAGAAGGCGTACCGATTCAAGACGAAACGATGACGTACGCGTCGATCACCTATCAAAACCTGTTCCGCCTCTATCCGAAACTGGCCGGCATGACCGGGACAGCCATGACGGAAGCGGCAGAATTCGCCAAGATCTACAACCTCGATGTCGTCTCGATTCCCACTAACCGCGAATCTATTAGAAGCGACAACGCCGACGTCATTTACAAGACCGAGCCGATCAAGTTCTTCTCGGTCGTGGAAGAAATCGTTGATCTGCACAAGCAGGGACGTCCGGTGCTGGTCGGTACCACCTCGATTGAAAAGTCGGAGCTGGTCGCCGATCTGCTCAGCAAGCCGCAAGGCATGAACGAGTTTCTCAACCGCAAAATCACCAAATGCATCGATGTGATTCGCGCCAAAAAACTCACCGGTCCTGCCATCGACGGGCTGAAAAAAATCTTCGAGCGCCCTGGTTTGATCGACCCCGAAAAAATGGAACGCGCGGCAGAACAGGTGGCCTCTGAGTTCGCCAAGCAGGACGAATTGATCGATCGCGTCTTCTCTGTTTCTCGCACAGCCGGCACCATCGCTGAGATTCGCAAAGGCGTGCCTCACCACGTGCTGAACGCCAAGCATCACGAGAAGGAAGCGATGATCATCGCGCAGGCGGGACGCAAAGGCGCCATCACCATCGCCACCAACATGGCGGGTCGCGGTACCGACATCTTGCTGGGCGGCAACCCCGAGTATCTGGCCAAAGACAAGCTGAAGAAGGACGGAGTCACAGGCTACGAGCCTGACTATGACGATGTCGTCAAACAACTGACCAAGAAATTCAAGGAAGAAACGGACAAAGAGCACGATGAAGTCGTCGCTCTGGGCGGTTTGCATATCATCGGCACGGAACGTCACGAATCCAGACGTATCGACAACCAGTTGCGTGGTAGAGCCGGACGTCAGGGCGATCCTGGTAGTTCACGTTTCTACTTGTCTCTGGAAGACACGTTGATGCGCATTTTCGGCGGTGACAAAATCGCCAAGTTGATGGACTTTATCCGCGCCGACGATGAGATGCCCATCGAATCCCCGATGGTGTCCAAGTCCATTGAAGGTGCGCAGAAGAAAGTGGAAGCCTACCACTTCGATATGCGCAAACACGTTTTGCAGTACGACGACGTGCTCAACACGCAGCGTGAGGTCATCTACCGCGAGCGCCGGCGTATTCTCGAGCGCAGCGAATTGCGGGAAGCGATTCTCGATATGTTGGACGAGCATGTAGACATCGTGTTGCGTGAACACATCGATTCGGAAGAGCCGCCGGAAACCTGGGAAGAAACCGGCTTGCCGGAGATTCTTGCGGTACTCACCAACGACATTCCGTTGCTCTCCGACATAACGATGCAAGAACTGGCGGGGTTGTCTTACGACGACTTGCAGACGAAACTGAAAGAAGCCGCCAAGATGGCTTATGAAGTGCGTGAAAGTCATGTCGGCGAAGAGAACATGCGCGAGCTGGAACGACAGGTCTTGCTGCGCACCATCGACACCAAGTGGGTCGACTACTTGCACAACATCGAAGTCTTGCGCGAAGGCATTCACTTGCGCGGCTACGGACAACGCGATCCGCTGCAGGAGTATAAAAAAGAAGCCTTCGGCATGTTCGAATCGCTCTTGCGCTCGATTCAACAAGAATCAGTCCAGCTCTTGTTCCGCGCTCAGATGGTTTCTATGGACTCCGAGATGGAAATGGCCGAGATCATGTCGATGCTGGAAGAGTTCCAGCAAATCGATTCGGATGAAGACGGGGAAGCCATGGAACCGATGGATGACGATCTCGGTCCCGGCATCAGCATCAGTGAAGCCGTCTCGGCCAAGAATCTGGCTGACCACCTGATCGACGATGAGTCAGTGATTGACGGTGGTGATGCGGCAGCTGCGACGCCAGCCGCCGAGGCGGACGAGGAAAAACAAGGCGAGGTCGATTACGAGTTCGGCGTTGCAGACGGCAAAAGCGCCACCACCGGCAATGGCAACGGCGCCACCGCTGCCGCCGCCGCGGAAGAAGTAGCCACCGAGACGAAACCTCCGGAAAAGTCCTGAGTCCATGCGCATTCTTTCTTTTGATACGAGCACCTCGACACTGCACGTCGCCTTGCTCGCCGACAGAGATGTCGTGGCTCAAAAGGAACTGCCGCCCACCAGCGTCAATCGTTCGGATATAGCCAGTCAGCTGATACCGGCCGTGGCTGATTTGCTTGCCGAATCAGGCTGGGATAAAAAGCAGCTGGAAGGGCTGGTAGTGGGAGTGGGTCCCGGCAGTTTCACCGGCATCCGCGTCGGTGTGATCACCGCGCGTACGCTTGCCCAGACCCTCGATCTGCCGCTTGCCGGCATCTCTTATCTGGATGCTCTGGCCGCCGCCGCGGCGCTGCCCGGACCGGTGGCGGTGGTGCTGAAGGCGGGCGCGAAGCCGGCTTATTATGCCGGCGGGTTTGAGCCCCGCGCGCAGGATCCGGCGTTTGCTGCCACCCCGCCGGCGTTTCTTCCACAGGAAAAATTGCTGGAATATCTGTCCGGCTATGCAGCCTGGCTGGCAAATCAGGAAGCGGAAGTGGCTCTGGCTGCTGATTCTGGAGTTGTGGACGGCGGGGTTATATCAATTCGACCTCTGCCAGCCATAAAAAATATTGCCGCCCAACAGGCGCAACTGGCTTACGATCGGTTATCTTTGAAGGCGGCGTGGGATGCGCGGTGGCAGGATGTTTTCCCGCTCTATCTGCAAAGTCCTTCGGTGACTGTAAAGCAAGATCATGGAAATCGAGATCAGAAATCTCAAACCCGAAGACCTTGATCAGGTGATGGATATAGAGCCAGTCGCCTTTGGTAGCCACCACTGGTCGCGGGATTCGTTCATCAAGGAATTGACCAATCCCGCCGGGCACTACTACGCCGCCGTCGAGCCGCAGACCGACAATCTCTACGGCTACTCCGGGTTTTGGCTGATCGGCGAAGAGGCGCACATTACGACCCTGGCCGTGCACCCTGATTTGAGACGAAAGTATGTCGGTGAGAGACTCCTCATCCACGACATTACCCGTGCGCAGGAAGTGGGCGCCAGCTACGTCACCTTGGAGGTGCGTGCGTCCAATGAGGTGGCGCAAAAGCTCTATTATAAGTATGGTTTTAAGAGCTTGGGACTGAGACGCAAGTATTATCAAGATAACGACGAGGACGCGCTGGTCCTGTGGACCGAACATATATCCTCTCCGGATTATGTGAAGACGCTGACGCAGCGAATACGCGCTCTCGAAGAGACTCGGAGAACAACGTAGTGGTCAACTGGCTGGGAGCTTCGAATTTCTCCAACTTGCGACGGCGGTCCAAGGTGGGGCAGCTGGTTCTACTTTGCCTGGCGGTCGAGCTGTTGTTCTTCGCCTCGTTCTCTTCGCTGAAACTGCCCACGGCCACCGGCGGCAACATGGCGAACTTCGGCAAGTTCGCAGCTCAGCAGGCGCTATCGCTGGCATCGCCGAAAGTGCAGGAACAGATTTTGACCGTCCTGCCGGCGCTCAAAGAGCCGGCGGCCGAAGTTCGTTATGGACCATACGTACCGCTGGCACCACTGGCGGTATTGCTTGGATATGCAATGGGCATTCCGCTGGGTCTGGTGGCCTGCGGCACCTTCATCGTTTTGGGGCTGATTGGCGACGTCACTGGTGTTTTGCCTTTTGCCGGGGGAGGCGGGGTCGATTACTGGTCGCAGCCGACTTTCGGCTACCTGCTGGGCTTGCTGACAGCCAGCTGGTTCGCCGGGCGCGTCACCCTCACCCTCAACAGCCACTGGCGCCGCCTGGCGGCTGCCGCCGGCGGGTTGGCCATAGTGCACGTAAGCGGGCTCCTCTATCTGTTTGCCCGCTATCTTCTGATTTTGCTTTTCGAAGGCGACAAAGCCGCTGTTATCTGGCAGCCCTGGCTCTGGGAGCAAGTGCGCAATTTGAGCGGCTATGCTCTCCCCTACGACATTTTCTTCACTCTTGCTTTAATAGGGATAGGATCACCCATCCGCTGGCTGGTCGACACGCTTACCTCACCGGATATTGCGCTCAGACCTAAGTCCACGTGGAAGCATAAGTTTGAAGAGGTCCTTTAACGGAATCCCTATGAATTCGAAAGTCATGCTCAATTTGCGGCGCGCACTGCCTGCGGTGGCCGCAATCGGTGGAGCTGCCATTGCAGCCGGGGTAGCGTCCTACCTCTATGGCAGCTTAATAGAGGCGCGCCGCTATCACCTGGAGATGGTGCGCATTCGCATTCCCCGTGACGTCAACGGCACGGGCGTGCCGCCGCGCCCACCGCTGAGAGTTCTGCATATCTCCGACCTGCACCTGGCTCAGCCGGAGTCGCACAAGGTGGAGTTTTTGCGGCGCATTACGTCCATGGACTACGACATGATTGTTTTGACCGGGGATGTCTTTGAAGATTTCACCGGCATTCAGTATGCGGAAGCTCTGCTGAAGCGGCGCCCGCGCTATGGCGCTTACGCGGTTCTGGGCAACCACGACTATTACGACTACAGCTACTTCAATAAGATTATCGGGCGACTATTCAGGAAGTTTCGCCATCCGCCGGAAAAGCGGCAGGTGGAACCGATGGTCGAAGCGCTGGAAAAGGTCGGCTACAAAGTATTACGCCATCAGGCGATTGAGATTCCCGAAGCCCGTCTGCAGGTGATCGGCATCGATTATCCTGGTATTGCCGGTGGTGCTTTGAAGAAGCTGGTGGACGACGCGCCGGATGATTACTTGCGTCTGGCATTGCTGCACGTGCCGCACAATCTGAACATCTTGCCGGAAGCCGGCATCGATGTGGCGTTTGCCGGACACACACACGGCGGGCAAGTGAGAATCCCCGGCATCGGGGCGATCATCACCGACTCCGAGTTGCACCGCAAAGAGGCCAGCGGAGTGGTCTACCGCAAGCACACGGCTATTCACGTCTCTCGCGGTCTGGGTGCCGATCCGAAAACTAATTTCCGCATCTTTTGCCCGCCTGCGGCAACCGTCATCCACGTCGATCAGTAGCCTTTCTGCGCCGGGTGCTACTTGCGCTCCCACCAGAACGTGTGAAACATCGAGGCGAACATGTTGCGGTAGAGGCGCAGCTGTACTTCTTTATCGCCGTTTGAAAAGGTGCCGGCGAGAGTGTTCAATTCCAGGCTATAACCGGAGAGCCTCGGGCCGTCCACTTTGCCGACAAAAGATGGATCGGACCAGCTGCCGATGCGTCCCTGCAGCACTGCGTTTTGAGTCTTGGGCGTGGTGAAGGACAGCTCCAGCGAACCGTTATCGAGAACCCGCCCGTCGCTGATTTCCAGTGTGGTATCACCCATCAAAGTAATCGTGCCGGTGACATCGGCGCCCTGGCGCTCGATGCGCAGCTGCACCGGACCGGTCAGCGGGCTGCTGCCCTGATAGGAGCCGGTCATGTCATTGCCGACCAGATAGACACCACCCAGGCAGACCATGACGATCGCCATTACCGCCAGACCGTGTTTCTGCAGAAACGCGATGAGCGGCTCGGGACGGCTGTCTCGATAGTCTCGTTCGCGAAGTCTCGAGCTGCGAGTCAAGGTATCAAGTCCGGCGCATGCTTGTACATAAAGCGAATGGTTGCGGCATCGTTAGGGGATATCAGCCCTTTACCGTGAAACTTGCTCATCAGGTCAATCGGATTCGTCGAGTGCCCGTCGATGCCGAGTGCGTGCCCGAATTCATGCGCTGCTGAGGCTTTCAGCTTGCCGGGCGTGACTTGTGAGCCGTCGCCTTCGGTGGTGCGCAACAGAATCAAGACCGGTTTGAACTCCGCCCTGCCGCCCGCCAGGACGGCTTTGTACGGGAATGTATCCTTGGAGGTCAGCCCGCGAATGTCGTTGGCAAAGAGAGCCAACCCCATTTTGTTTACGAAGTGGTTGGTCCAGAAGTAGAAAACATCAGCTTCGGTGGGGTCGTCGGTGAGTTGATAGCTGAAGAGACCCTCTTTCTCGAAGGGTTTCCACATGAGAATGCCCTGCATGGCGGCCTGACGACCCTGATCGGTGTAACCGTCCGCAATCGGCAAATCCTTCAACTGTTCAGGCTTTTGCATGGTTTCCAGGAGAAACTTCGGCCAGGCGCCGACATTGTCGACGTTGACGACCGGCGCTCCGAGAGTGTCATCGATAAACTCATCCAGGCTCCAACCCGGCGCCACAAAGACTTTCAAAGGCATGCGGTCGGGCGTCCAGTGGACGATTCCGCGCGGGTTTTTGAACTCCGGGTAAACCATGCCCCCGCCATATTTGAAACCGGCTGCTGGAGCAGCAGAGCGCATTCCAGGGCGAAATGTATTGGACTGCTGCTGTCCGCCACCCGGGGCATAGCTCTTAAACTGCGCCCTTGCCGGCGCGGGCAGCATGGTCGCCGTCAGGAAAGCCATCAGTGCAGCAAACAGTCCCGCGATCGGGAACCGCCGGGCGGGTTTCGGGCTAGAAGCAAAACTGGTGGGCATTTTGAGTACTCGGGGGACGGTGCTGCAATATACCTTAATGCCTATCATCTTAATGCTTATTCCCGGCCAGACGCGCGCCCTATTTGGGCTGCGGATTATTTGGAAAAATCGTCGGGAACTCAGCGGCTAATTTTCAGTCTATCTACGTGATAGGTAACGGATATAGCAAATGGCGAAAGCCATTGCAGGACCCGGAACCAAAGATGCAATCAGAAAGAGATTGCGTGCAATGCTAACGACAAAGTTAAGCCTTTACACATTGGGAGCTTTGTATTACAAAATAAGAGTGTTCGAGGCACCACTTGTGCCACTATCCGCAGTATCTCCAGTTTGAGGAGCTTGAGGGATCGAGTTTGTTGGGGCAGCACCAACCCTGCGGCCATTATTGAAATCCCAGCCGAGAGGCTGGGATTTTTGTTTGCGCTATCTCTACTACAATTAGAGTTCCCCCTCTAATTTCTGGATTAAGTGCATGACAAGTCAGGCTAGATGTGTGTTGCTGGCGGCTGGGCAAGGCAAGAGAATGCTTTCGCAAAAGCCGAAAGTGCTTCACGAGGTCCTCGGACGCTCAGTTATTTTGCGAATCGTGGACGCTCTTGATGGGCTATCGCTGGAGCATATACATGTGGTGGTCGGACACGGTGCCGAAGCTGTCCAAGAGCACTTGGCAGCAAACGAGCCTAAAACGCCCTGGTCGGCACACCTGCAAGAACCGCAGCTGGGCACAGGCGACGCTTTGCGGCGGGTGGTGCCATCGCTGAAAGGCTTCCAAGGCACACTCCTGGTTTCAGTTTCCGACACGCCGCTTTTGCGCGGAGAAACGCTGCGCGACTTGATTGCCCAGCATCGCAAGGACGGCGCGGTGATGAGCTTGTTGACCACAGTGGTCGACGACGCAAAAAACTACGGACGGATCGTCCGTGACCAGGCCGGCAAGATTCAGAAAATTGTCGAACACAAAGATGCATCCGAAGCTGAGCGCCAGATAAAAGAAGTCAATCCGGCGATTTATTGCTTCGAGTGGCCGGCAATCGAAGCAGGTCTGAACGGACTGAAAAACGACAATCGTCAAAAAGAGTATTACCTCACTGATCTACTGGAGTGGTGCGTCAAGTCCAAACACCCGGTCTCCAGCCACCAGGTCGAAGACTGGCGGGAAGTGCTGGGTATCAACTCGCGCCTGGAACTGGCGGAGGCCAACGTGCTCATGCGCGATCGAGTAGTGCAGCGGCTGTCCCTGGAGGATGGAGTGACGGTTATTGATCCGCAGTCCACCTGGGTAGCACCGGAGGCGCAGATAGGCCAGGACTCGGTGATTTTGCCCTTCTGCCAGATCATCGGCAAAGTGGCGATCGGTCCCGGGTGCACGATTGGTCCCTCGGCTGTGATTACCGGTCCGGTGGAAATCGGTGCGGGGTGCACCGTCTCGCAATCGCTGGTCACCAACTGCAAAATCGGCTCCGATTGCCGCGTCGGTCCGTTCGCTCATATCCGCGAGCATGCCGACATCGAAAACCACTGCCGCATCGGCAACTTCGTTGAGATCAAGAAATCTCAGATCGGGGTGAAAACCAATGTTTCTCACCTGAGCTACATCGGTGATGCCACCCTTGGTACCAGAGTCAATATTGGTGCCGGCACTATTACCGCCAACTATGACCACATCACGAAGAAAAAACAGCGCACCGTCATTGGTGACGGTTCGTCCACGGGCAGCAATTCAGTACTGGTGGCACCGGTGACGATCGGCAAAGAATGCGCCGTTGGAGCGCTGACGGCAGTCACCAAAGACGTACCGGATGGTTCTCTGGCGGTCGGCCGAGCCAAGCAAGAAAATCTTGAAGGCTGGGTAGAGAAACGCAAAAAAAAAGCTGAGCCGGCGGTGGCTAAGTAACGCGTCTACCGTTCCAGTTCGGGCAGGCTGTCTGCTGGCAGTGACGCCAGATAGTTGAGGCGGCGGCGTTCGGCATCGGCGAACAGCGAAGATTCAACCGTGATGAACTTAAGCAAGCCCAGCGGCACCAGGTGTTTGGCATAATCACGATCGGTCGGGTGATCGGTTTCGCCGTAGCACTCCATCTCGACATAATCGTGTCCCAGTCGCAAAAGCCTGCCGGTCAAAGCCGTGCCGTCGGCAAAGTGCAGACGCGCCCACGACTTGGTGTCGCATAATCTCTCCAGGCGCATCTTCAAGTTCATTACGGTCATTTCCTCACTCCAAGCCTGCGCTTGATAACTACATGATAACACCACTTGCTGATAAGCAAGGAACGGGATGATCCTCAGCAGCGTCAAGTTGGATCAAGATCGATCATATCGCGCTTCGATAATGAATCGATATTCGGCGGGAAACAGGAAGGAGAGCCGCGCAAGCCCGCCCAGTTAAACAAATTTCGGACAAGCGAAAATAGTGCGCGGCAAGACTCGCGAAAAAAAGTCAAGGCTTGTTCTTTGACCGCGAGAAACTAAACTGACGTTGGTGGCGGAAACAAGGCAGCAAGCTGGTTTCCAGACATTATCCGAAAGGCGAAAATCATATATTGAAGTGATACCGCTTTTTATAAGTCACCACAATTATGAGTAACCGGCTGACACAGAGTTAGCCTAGAGAAAGAGGAAGCATGAACGATTCGAGTTTGCCAGGTCATCTCGCGAAGCGACTGGAAGAGTTGAGCGGACGCGAGGCCAGCTACTGGGAAGACGAGTTGTATTCGATCGAAGCCATCACCAATCTGGACTATCGCGAAGCGCTAGAGCGCCAGTTCAACCTCGATCCTCTGGGACCTTTGCCGCCTCGGCAACCGAATATATCCCTCTAAGGGTCAAGTACGGGTCCATTACATCAATCTGTGTGCTGTGGCGTCCGACCACTTCGCTCCAACCGCCGGTGGCGATTGTGGTGGCATCGCGTCCGACTTGCTTGCGTGACAGTTTGATCCACTGCTCGATCAATCCGATGTGACCGAGGAAGGTGCCGTCGATGATCGCGGCTGTGGTATCAAAGGCCAGCTGCGGCATGTCTTGCATGCCGATCTTGGTGACCGGCAATTGAGCGGTCGATTCGTGCAGAGCTTCCAGGGTCTTGCCCAGACCGAGCGTTATGAAGCCACCACGGAAGGTGCCATCGGACCCGACGGCGGTTAATGTGGTGCAGGTTCCGAAGTCGAGAATCAAGACATCCTTTTCGCCGCCGTAGATCTTATGAGCCGCCACGGCGTTGGCGATGCGGTCAGCGCCCATGGTCTCATAGGTGTTCTTGATCAGATGCGCGGTGCCTTTCTGCGTTACTTCGAAGGCGCGAATATTTTGTTCGGCAAGGGCCGCCTTCACCTGTGCGGCGGCGTGTGGCACTACGGAGCACAAAGCCACGGGCATTTTAGACGCCAGGTCGCCGGCAATGGTGCGCGCGGCGCCCGCGGCTTTAACTGTGTCAAAGTGAGATGTTTCCAGAAGGGCACCGCTTTTGAAGATGCCGCAGGTTATCCGTGTGTTGCCAATGCTAATCGCGAGCAGATCCGACATTTATCTATCCTGACCTTGTTCTTCCGTGTCGTTAGTGTCCTGAGCGTCCATTTGATTGGAATTAGAAGTGGCTGCCGGCGTTTGCAATTGCGCAGCCAGAAACTTTTTGACGCCGTTTACTATCCCGGCTGCAGCCTTCTCGTGCAACGAGGGCTGCAAGAGTTGAGCATATTCGTCCGGGTGAATCATGAAGCCTACTTCAACGAGGCTGGCGAGCATCTTGCTGGGGCGGCACAGGGCCAGGTTCTGGTAGCGGGTACCGAAATCGGGAAATCCTGTGGAACCGACGACGTTGTCCTTGAGAGTGCGCGCCAGCGCCAGTGATTGCGGCTGATAATAATAGGTGGAGGTGCCGCGTTCTTTCCACGGATCACGCCCGTCCGGCAAGGAGTTATTGTGGACGGATATCAATAGATTGGCGTTGGCGGCAGCTGCCGTGTTTGTCCGATCCGGCAGCGAAACGGTGATATCGTCGCTGGTGCGCGTCATGATCACGGTGGCGCCGGCTCGCTCGAGCAGTTCTTTGAGCTTCAGTCCAATAGCCAGGTTGATTTGAGACTCACGCACACCTGTGAGCCCGAAGGCTCCGGTTTCTTTGCCGCCATGCCCGGGGTCGACGCAGACGATCAAATTCTTCAGACTGCCGGAACCAGGCACCACATTTGGTGGCTTGCGCACATGCAAAACCAGATTGGTCCCTTCGTAGTCGCCCCAGAAGCCCCATTGCTGCTTGAGCTTGAGATCGACGACCACCTGGTAGACCCGGTCTGACGTCTGTCTCCAAACAACGTTCTTAATCAGAGCTGATTCTTCCTGGCGACTGCCCGGTATCAGATTGCCCTCCGGCTTCTCGGCTCCCGCACCGGGCGCCCCGTTCTGTCCCGCGGCACCGGGCGCGCCAGCAGGCGGCGCGGGTCCGATCCAGTCGGTATCGGCCGTGGCACCGTAAAGTTTGAGCGTCAGGCGATTGGGGTTGAGAGTTTGCTCGATCTGGAAGGGCAGCCGCTGGTCCAGTGGGATGACAATGCGGGCGCTGAGCGGGTCCGATTCCAGGTTCATGGTGCGCACAGTGGACAGCGGCGGACGTCCCGGTTCGGCATCTTCTTTCAGGTCTTCGCGGTCGATCCAGACATGCTTGCCGGGCGCCAGTTCGCACCGGGTCTGGGTGCCGTAATAGCCGTCCACCAGCAAGCGCACTCCCTCAGGCGCAGGCGTCGTGCGCGCGGCGCCGGGACCGAGGCGGACGATCGTTTCAGCATGGGCGGTCTGCAGAATCTTTGGTTGCGCAAACACCGTGATGGTTTTCTTGGAAACGAACTGTGTGCTTTGCCCGCCTTTGCTGGCGACAAATTTAGGAGCCGCGTGGTCGAAAGCGTCGCCTGGCTGCACTTTGTAGAAGCCCACGTAGAGATTGGGGTCGCGGGCTACTCCCGCCTGATAAGTGACACCAAATGTGGTGTTGAGCCCGACATTTACTTTGCCGGCAGCGGCACTGGCAAGTGGAATTTTCTTGGTGCCGACGAAGACTGCCACGGCGGAACCGGCGGGGGCGCGTACGGAAAACGGCACGATATCACCAGCTGTGACGCCGATGTCTTCTGACGGATGAACTGAAGTACCGTCGATCTTGAGGGGACCGGCCATGGCCGATGGAGCCGCCGGTCGCTTCACTTTCAGGGTGATAGCATCCGCTGTCTGTCCGTTGCGCACAAGCGAGAACTGGTTTTGCCCGCGCTTCAGCGGTGCGACGTGAGCGAAAAATCCCTGCGCGTTGGTGCGCACCGGTGCGCCGTTCAAGGTGAGCGTGCTGCCGGGAGCTGTGGCGCCGACAAAGAAAGTGGATGGCGCGTTGATCTCTGCGTCGGCTCTGGGATAAATGAGCAGCATGGAGTTTTTCTGAAGAAACTCTTTGTTGGGCAACGGCTCCAGAGATACCGAGGGCGGTGCTTGGGCGATGGACAGGGGCGATGGCGATGAGTTGCCGCCCGCCACACCAGATATGGTATCGGGACCAGGAGCGCGACTGGCGCAGGCGAAGGTGCAGCAAGCCACCATCAGTCCGGCCGCCGCCACTATCGACAGGTTGCTCTTATGGCGCGGCATGCTGTACTTCTTTCGTATCGGGGGGCTGTGCACTGGGCTGAGGAATTGGCTGAGAGCAATCGTTCAACCGAGTGTCGAATTCGCTGAAGTAACGCAGCTTTTCACCAGGAAGCCCGATGATCATGCGCATGTCTTCAGGCAAGAACGAACCCACTAAAGCGAATGCATTTGGATAGTCACGTTTCAAAGTTCGGTCGACCATTTTGTAGTAGCGCGAAATATAGAAGGAAGTTTTGGTCTCATCCAGTGAGGCGTTATGCGGGTCGGTGGCGAAGGCGCGAGCGGCTCGCTCTGCTTCGGTCTTGCCTGCCGAGGGCTGAATGGCGTGGTCGAGCAAAGGCGGCCCGCCCCGGGCGCCGTTGCTGATCAGAAACACTGACAGCGCATCATATCTGGTGGCAAGCGGATAAAGCTTGTCAATCTCGATATCCTGAATTGTATAAAGCTTGCCGCCCACGATGAAGCGCCGCATGCTGGTGCTTTGCCCCAGTTGGCGAGTGTCTACAATCGGGTAATGGTCCGAGATGTTTTTCAGGACCAACAGGTTGTGAGCATTTATCCAAAAGGGCAGCTTATCTTCGTCGTTGCTCAATTTGTCCGGACTGATGGTCTCCAAAGCCTTTACCGCGGCGTCCAGATCGCCGGAATCTCGCAAGCTTTTGTAGTCAACCAGGTTCCCCTTGACGCAGGATTTCAGCGCCCGGTCGTATTCAGGGAAGGCATAGCTGGCTGGGGTTTGCACGTGAAGTCCGACGGTTTTCAGTAAATCTGGCACGCTGCCTACCAGTTGCAGCAAAATTAATAGCAGCCCAACTGTGAGTAAAACTAAGGCAACCAGACTCTTTCGCATAACTAGCAATTTTAGCGGTTTGACGCTTGAATCGCCCCGCTCGCCGTTCCCCAACCCTCCACTACAAGAAATGGGGTCACTGAGGTAAGCTTGTATGAGTTTGAAAGAGTGCCCTCATGCAGAACAACGGCAGTGGACAGCCATTGCGCATAGTGCAATTCACGGATACGCACTTCTTCGGAGCGTCCGACGGACGCCTCATGGGCGTTGACACTTCGGACACGTTTCGCCAGGTTCTTCACCTTTCGCTGGAACAGCGTGGCACTCCCGACCTCTACTTGCTAACCGGCGACCTCTCACAGGATGAGACCGGTGAGTCTTATCGTCGCCTGGCGCGGGCGCTCACGGTGCTGGAAGCGCCGGCCTATTTCCTGCCGGGAAACCATGACAAGCGCGGCGTCATGCATGATGCATTTGAGCAAAGCCCGGCTGATATTCGTCCGGACAAGGTGATCGTCTCAGGCGACTGGCTGATCGTCATGCTCGACACGCTGGTTGAAAACGAAGTGGGCGGGCGCCTGGAGCAGGACCAGCTGGATTTGCTGGACGAGGCGCTGCAGGCAAATCCGGACAAACATGCATTGGTCTGCATGCACCACCATCCGGTGCCGGTGGGAGCCGCCTGGTTGGACGGCATTTGCGTCGAAAACTCCGAAGACTTCTGGAGAGTCGCCGATCGCCATGAGAACGTGCGAGCGGTTTTGTGGGGGCACATTCATCAGCAGTTCGACGGCATGAGAAACCAGGTGAAACTCATGGCTTCGCCTTCAACCTGCGTGCAATTCGAGCCGCGCACCGAGGACTTTTCGCTGGATCGCGCCGCCCCGGGCTACCGTTGGCTGGAGTTGCGCAATGACGGTACGGTGCAGTCTTCCGTCGAGCGCGTCAGAGAGCTGGCGGCTGGACTCGACTACCAGTCTGAAGGCTACTGAACCGCACATAGGGTTCGTCCTGACTTCCTGCTGGCTGGGTGTGGAAGAAAAATAAGAGCTGGCCGCCAAGACCAGCTCTTGAAAGACTTGGAGCGTACCGGGGTCGAACCGGTGACCTCTTCAATGCCATTGAAGCGCGCTACCAACTGCGCTAACGCCCCATATCTCCTGTGTTTATACCATACTCGCCAGGCGCTTAGCGCCTTGGCGGTTAATGCCAATTAAAGGATCGTTGCCCGCCCTCTCGATAGGGAATAAACTTGTTGTTCATCGATATTAGGGACTAGCGAATTGCAAAAGACCAAAAACAAGTCGGAGGTTGCACCGGCATCGTCGCGCATTCTTGACGCTAAAGAAGCAGCATTGCTCATCGTTGACGTGCAAGAGGGCTTCCGGAAGCAGCTGCGCGACCTCGACATCCTGACGCGCAACATTACAATCCTTGCGGAAGCGGCGAAGATTCTCAAGATTCCCGTCATCCTCACGGAACAGTATCCGCAGGGGCTGGGCAAGACTATTTCCGAGATCGGAGCTTGCCTAGGCGAGCACAAATATTTCGAGAAGAACGCGTTCTCCTGCTGTCAGGCGACCGGTTTTCTTGACACCGTCGAGAACCTGGGACGGTCACAGATCATTGTTTGCGGCATCGAGGCCCACGTCTGCGTGTCGCTGACGGTGCACGAACTCATGGAGCATGGCTATGTCGTGCATGTCGTGTCGGACGCCATCGCCAGCCGTACTCAGCGTAATCGTGACATCGGCTGGGAAAAAATGATGTCTTCCGGAGCGATTCCATCGTGCGTGGAAATCGCCCTTTTTGAGATGCTGCGCGAAGCCGGCACGGAGCAATTCAAGGCTGTCCAGCGCCTCGTCAAGTAATCGATCGCGTTACAGGCATAGCACCACAGGCAGTGCCCGCAGTTATCTGCGGAAGCTGATGCCCTTACCCATGGCGTACATGCCGCTGCCGGCGATGACGCGTTCTTTGCCGTTTGGTTTTGGTTTCTTGATTGTTTTATGGGCCTTCGGCACATCAGTGGAGGCACCCTCGTAGACGCCCCATTCGTTAGCCCCGTAGAACTCATCCTTGTTCTTGCGCTTAGGCATGAAACGGTCCGGGAAGGCGGCTGTCAGCAGCAGATAAACCGCAACAACGGTGGCGATAATCGTGGCTAATGTCTCGAACATTGCTCTCCCTGGGAGTTAGAGGCAGAAATCAAGTGTGGAACAGAATAAACCCTCTGACAAGCCATGTCCATGGGAAATTCACTAAGAAACGACCAAAACGCCCGGCTGGTGCACCGATTAGATTGGCCTCCATGTCAGGGTGTCCAAGCTCAAGCGATATCGCTTGGGCTTGGACGGCTCCGGAGTTAAAGCGATATCGCTTGGGCTTGGATGGGGCTCCGGAGTTAAAGCGATATCGCTTGGGGTCTGAGACTGGGCGGCGATGCAAAAAGGGCGCAAATGCGCCCTTTTTTGAAGCAGTGTGGATTTGGAGGGCTACTACTTAGGACTTACGCATGGAAGCGACGAGGTCGCGATAAAGTCCGGCGAGCTGATTAGTAACGATGGCGGTCTGGGGTCTTTCTTCTGCGAAACGGCTGAACTCTTCGGCTTTTTGTTCGAAGATGCCGATCAGGCGGTCCTCGAAGGATTTGACGTAGGGTTTCATGGGTGCGTCTTTCTAGATGCTGCGTGGACAACGCGCATGGGGGTGACCGGAGCCAAGTGGATGAAGGTGAATTAATTCTGCCGAAAACGGTTGCCAAGCTCAATAGGGCCACGTGAAAAATTTGTCAGTTTAATGAAAAGCCGTCTCTATGACGACAGATGCCTATGTTCGAGAAGGACGGTCGAGTTGTCAGTGGCTTGCTGGGCTGACTGGTAATGTCCGCGTATTACAATTGAAGTAGTAATTGCAAGTGATGTACTTATGACTGCGGGTCGCGTAGTTCTACAGCCAACTCTGCGCCAGTTGCTTAGCGCGGAAGCGTTGTCGGAAGCCAGTGTTGTCTATGGCGATGAGTTGCTCGATCGCCAGGTGGCTCAGGTTGTTTCCGGCATGACCAGCGCGCGTCCAGGCACGCTGGTTGTTTCACGCGCCGAAGATATCGTGATCACAGACTCCGCTCAGCTCAAGGAGCTGGCCGGCTTGCTGGTCGTCAAACCGGCACCGCAAGCGGCTTTAGCCAGTGTCGGATCGGGCGGCGCGGTCAGGCAGTCGCAGCAGTCGGTCGGCGTAGATGTAGAACTGGAGCGCTTGCAGCAGCATTGCGTTGCGGCCAAGACCCCCCTGATTGCACTATCCGGCATCGGTGATGCCTCTGGGATCGTGGATGAAGTGCGCGGAGCGTTTCTCAACGAGATCAAGAAAGCTTCGTCGAGACTTCATCAATACTTTGTTTCGCTGGTTCTGGAAGGCGGTCTGTCATCGCTGGTCGAAGAGTTGTCCCGCATCATCAACCGCCCGGTGGCGGTGGAAGACACCGACTTCAAAATACTGGCTGCCGAGAATTTGGGACCTACACCGCTCAATCAACAGAAGGTGCTCACCGAGGAAATCGCGGACGAAATCAATCGCCAGTGGCGCTCGCAAGAAGACGAGCCGACGGTGTTTCCTGAACAACCTGTGCGCATCGGGCGGCGGCTGGTGATGCCCATCTTGTTTGAAGGGGTTGTGGTTGGCTATCTCTCCGTCATGATCCGTCCGTCCGATGATGTGACGGGCATATCTGAATACCTGGGACCGGCGGCGCTGGCCACACTGGTCGACTTCAGCCACCGGCGCCGTGAAGTATCCACGTTTGCCGCCACACATCGGGGACTGCTCAAAGATTTGATTTCGGGGCGGGTCGTTTCTACCGGAGATCAAGAGCGCCTTGAGCAGCAATACGGCTTTGATTTGTGCGACGGATTTTTGATCTACGCGCTCAATATGATCCCCGAGCAGTCCGCCAAAGAAGCGCTGGCGCCTTTAGATGAATCGATTGCCTGGGTCGAGGTGGAAGCGCAACGAGTCTTCGTCCTGCCATATCACGCCAAGAACGGCACCACCTGGCAGCAGGAAGCCGACAAGCTGGTTTCTTCACTGAAAGCTCGCAAGCCGGAGCTGGTCGTGCAGGTCGGCGCCGGGCGCCTGGCCGCCACATTGCTGGATGTCTCCGACTCTTATCGAGAGGCTCGGCAAGCGCTGATCATCGGTTCCACAATTCATCCGGGCAAGGAATTCGTGCTCGGCTACGGCGACCTGGGCATCAAGCGCTTGCTCTATCTGCTCATAGACCACTACGAGCTGGATCGGTTTTACGAAGAAAGCCTGGCTCCTCTGGAATCCTACGATACCGAGTGGGAAAGCGAATTGGTCGAAACTCTGCGCGTCTATCTGCAGCAGGGCGCTAATCTTAACTCCGCTGCCAAGGCGCTGTTTATTCACCGCCACACGATGCGCTATCGGCTCGAGCAAATTGCCGACATATTGAAAGTCGATATCGATTCGCCGGAAGTTCTGCTAAATTTGCAAATCGCATTTCTCATTCGGGACATGAAAGGAAAGTCCGGCAGTTGAGCGAAGCAGCCGTCAAACCCGAGAAGACCGAAAAAGCCGTCGATAAGGCCGTCAGAATCGTTGACGTCAGTAAAGAGTTCGGGGGCATGACCGCGGTCAAAGACGTCAGCATCGATATCGATGCCGGCGACTTCTTTTCACTGTTGGGTCCGTCGGGCTGCGGCAAGACGACGCTCTTGCGCATGATCGCCGGTTTCGAGTTCCCGACTCGGGGGCAGGTGTTTATCGCTGGCAAGGATATGGCGAAAGTGCCTGCGCACCGGCGTCCGGTCAACATGGTGTTCCAGAGCTATGCGCTGTTTCCGCATTTGAACGTAGTGGACAACATTGCGTTCGGCTTAAAGGTGCAAAAATCCTGCCCGCCTGCGGAGATTCCGGAACGGGTCAAATGGGCGCTCGACCTGGTGCGCCTGAAAGGCAAAGAAGATCGCTATCCGCGCGAACTGTCGGGCGGGCAGCAGCAACGCGTCGCCTTCGCGCGCGCTATCGTCAACCGTCCCTCGGTGCTGCTCCTCGATGAACCGCTCTCGGCGCTGGATCCGAAAGTGCGCGATGAGATGCAGGAAGAACTGGCGCGCTTTAAAAAGGACCTCGACATTACATTCGTGATGGTCACCCACGATCAGTCGGAAGCGCTGGCGTTATCCGACAAGATCGCAGTCTTGTCGGCTGGACATCTCGAACAATTGGGATCGCCGCAAGAGATTTACGAGAATCCGCGCACGATTTTTGTTGCTGATTTTATCGGCGAAACCAACGTTTTCAGCGGCACAGTCGTCGACGTAGAAAGCCAACTGGTGCGGGTTAAGGTTAAGAACTCGGTCGAGCTTACGTCCGTCGCGCCGTCTTTCCCTGTCACCACCGGCAGTGATGTGGATATTTGGATTCGGTCCAATGATGTGCATCTGCATACCGATAACGACAGTATCGCAGGCGGTGGCAATCGCTTGCCGGTGCGCATCACCACTTGCAGCTATCAGGGCACGGTCAGCGAATACAAATTGCGCGTGACGGAAGACGTGAAGTTGACGGCGCTCTGCCGCAATGAGCCAGGCAACGAGTTCATGGAAGACACCGATGTCTTTGCATCGATTCCCTATCGTTCAGTGCAGATACTGGCGCGCACCGCATCTGATACCGAACAGAACTAGCCTTCGCGGGTGCTCGCCCAGACGATGCGGCTGCCACTTTCTATGGTGTCAAACGATTCGATTACCCAATCGTCGAGCAGCTCGCGCAATTCATCATCGCTGAAGTAGCGCAGCAGCATGCCCTTGCGACCTTTGTCCGTGTAGACGTGCGTGCCGTCTTCCAGTTCGTAATACTCACCGGGTCCACCGCCGACCTTGTCGAAGCAGGCGAAAAGCAGACCGCCGGGTTTCAAAATTTTGTATAAGTCACTGAGCGTCCGGTCGGCCATTTCGTGTGGCAGGTGTTCAAAAATCGAGTTGGCAACGACAGCATCAAATGAACCCGGCTTGTAGTTCATCGACGAAATATCCCCGACCTCGAACTTAACGTGAACGAGATCTTCCTGCTCTGCCCAGGCGCGGGCTAAATTAATGGCCTGGTCGGCGATGTCAACGCCCAGTACGTTGATTCCGGCCCTGCCCAGAAAAATCGACAGCCAGCCGCTTCCGCAGCCCAAATCGAGCACCTGCTGGCAGTTTGCGGCATTGAGCCGATACGGGACCTTCTCGATGTAAGGCAGGTCGGGCATTTGGGTGTAAGGGGTCTTGACTGGTTTCCAAGCCCTGTCCCAAAAATCGATATTTTCCTG
The DNA here is from genome assembly GCA_046328035.1 of Candidatus Obscuribacterales bacterium. Classification (GTDB taxonomy): domain Bacteria; phylum Cyanobacteriota; class Vampirovibrionia; order Obscuribacterales; family Obscuribacteraceae; genus JBGASG01. The sequence goes on from JAXLXI010000006.1 coordinate 230,200, forward strand.
GTAAATCTTCGGGTCCAAAGCCAGTGGCGCCCCCAGGCACTACAAAAGACGGAAAGGACCCATTGTCGCCCGTTTTCCATGTTCGGGACAAGTCTCAGGTAATTAGTATTAAGGCCATATCTATAGCTAATGGTTAGTGGGCTGGAAAGCCGGGTAACAGAAGAAATGGGGGATGCAGGAAATGGCGGGGAAGCTCGCCTGGTTACTCACAGATGGCTGATAGAGACCGCTCCCAACTTTTCATGATGCTCGTCCAGCAGTCCGGCCCCGGATCGCTGGCAGTGAGCCATTTGCCGCCCGAATTATTTCTGCTTTTCATTCGCAAAATCGAGGGAATGGTCCTGAAACAGGGATGGTCTCCGATTTTTACATTCTGGTCCAGCCGTAGCGCGCGCCGCCTGCTTCCCGAAGGTCCAGGTTACCGCCAGCTGATGACCGATGCCTTTTGCGTCTCAATGTTTTCCGAAGACAGGCAAGACAAGCATGACGAGTTTTGCTTCATGGTGGAGAGCAAGTCTTTGTGCCTGGTTCTCTATGGCCGCGAGCTCGACAATGCCGGCGGCGAAGACGACTCCAGGGGAACGTTCCAGTGCGTGGGCTCCTGCGATCCCCTGACGGTGCGCCGCGCCTACCAGTTGATGTTTCCTCTCTGGCAGTTCGTCGATCTGCCGGAGGCAAACAATCTCGAAGATGCCCGCGCCAATGCTGCCGCAGCCAACAGTTCCGCGCAATTCGTGCAGGAAGCCCGGGTTGCCTGGCCGGTAATTAAAGCCGGGGGCGAAGTGAAAACTGCCACTGCGACAGCGACGGCGACACAGCCGCCGCCCCTGCCTGTGATTCCGGTGAAAAACGGCAATGGCGACGGGCACAACGAAACACCGGAAGCGAATGCGCGCTATGTCGACCTGACTCAGATGTCCTCGGAAGATGGACCGATTGTGCCTCCTGATACGGCACCAGATCCGGTATCAGGCATCAGTGTTCCGGTGCCGCCTAAAGACAAGGATAAGGACAAAGACAAGTCCAAGCAAAAACGCGACAACAAAGCACTGAAGGACCTGCGGCAGGTCTGGACAAATATATCGGACGAAGAGCGGATTGTGTTTCCGCCCGACGCCCAGAAGATTATTCGCGATATCGTCGGGCAACTGCGTCACTCCAGTGACCTGTCTTCGATTTTGCAGATGACGATTGAAGGGCTGACGGACGTCAGTCATGCCGACCGCGGTTTGATCTGGCAGGTGGTCGGCGACCAGCTGACAGTCACCAACGAACACGCGCCGAACGGGCACACTTGCTTCAGCGGCACCAACCTCGGTTCGCAAGAATCAACCGCAATCGTGTTGGACTTCCTCTCGCGCTTCCCGGACGAGGGCGGCACGGGCGTTATCGGAAACCCCGACACGGGACAGGATCAGAAGCTCCACAAAATGTCGCCAACGTTGGCGTCACTGGTCGAACTTGGCGGAGTGAAAGCCCGTCTGGTTGCCCAGTTGCGTTGCCGCGGCATATTCAGCGGGTTTCTAGAGTTGCAGCAGTGCTCTTCAACGCGCGATTGGTCGGAAGAAGACGCGGCAATTTTGCAGAGCGTTGCAGAAGTACTGTCCTTCGTCGTCCAACAAGCATTCGACTTATCCAAGATCGAGCAAGACGCGGACGAGATGAAACTCATCAACGAGATCTCGTCCCTGTTCAGAGAATCCAAAGGTCAGCGCAGCCAGGACACGCTCGCCAAGTCGGTCATGCTGGTGGCGGAGCACATGGGCTTCACGCATTCGCAGATCTATCTATTCAATGAAGAAGAACAAAATCTGCAGTCGCAAATGGCTGATTCCAGCCAGTCTGAAACCGTCGATCTCTCGGCCAAAGACAATCCATTTGTGCAGGTCTTCGAATCTGGTCGCGGTAAAGTCGTCAACGCCGAGTACACGCGCAAAGGCGATCCATTTTTCGGACATGACACTGCACTGATCGTGCCGCTCTTGTCGGAAGGCGAGCGCCTGGGCGTTCTGGGATTGTGGGAGCGCTCACCCGGCACATCCGCATTTCGAGCGCAGGATAGAGAACTGGCATTGACCATCGCCGGTAACCTGGCCAGCATTATTCGTGCCGACCAGGCGATCGCGCAGATACGCGCCGACCGCGCTCGCGAACAGTTGATCAACCGCGTCAGCCAAGAAATCCGTCAATCGATCAAAGAGCTGGATCAGATTTTCGAAACGTTGGTCAATTTGCTGACCGAACACTTGAAGCTCGATCTCTGCGTGGTATCGCTCTTCGATCAGCAGAATAATTCATTCGTCAACTCCAAGATTACCGGCGACCTGACTAATGCCGAAGAACCGCTCACTGCCCACTTCGCCGAGCAATTATTCGAAGCGGTCATGGAGCATTTGCAGAAGGGGCAGATAATCATTCTCTATCCCGATGATATTCGGGAGAAGCTGGCGCCGCTGGAAATCGTGCCGCCCGGCATGATCAAGATGATCACTCTGGTGCCGCTCGTACAGGGCGAAAGCTTCAAAGGTGCACTGTGCATGGTGTCATGCGAGCGTGCCCGCCCGTTTGCCGTCAAAGACATGAAGATGATTCAGGATCTGGCAGACCGAGTGGCGGTGGTGGTAACCCACAAAGAACTGTTCGAACAGGTCGAGCGGCAGGCGGTCACCGATCCGATGACGGGTCTGTACAACAGGCGTTATTTCCAGGAACAGCTGGTTCGAGAACTCGATCGTAACCAACGATTCGGTCACCCGTTCTCGTATATCATCCTCGATCTTGATTTCCTGAAGAAGATCAACGATACGCTCGGTCACCAATTTGGTGATGCGGCAATCAAACATATTGCGGCTGTGTTGAAGAAGAGCATCCGCGACGTCGACACGACCGCGCGATACGGCGGCGAGGAATTTGTGGTACTGCTGCCGGAAACCGATGTTGCCGGCGCCCGCATCGTTGCCGACCGTATGTGCGCATCTATTAGAGAGAAGGAAGTGGAAGGAATCGGGACGGTGACTGCCTCGATTGGTGTGGCAACCTATCCGGTCGACGCGCAAGATGCGGCGCACCTGACTGAACTTGCCGACCAGGCGCTCTATCTGGCGAAGCACCGGGGAAGAAACCAGGTGTGCTCCGTGTCCGAAGATCTCTTGCCCACGCTTGATGAAAGCGGCGAGAAGACCGTCCCGGAACCGAAGCGCGATGCGCCGCTGAAACCGAAGACGGAAGAACTCGCTTCCATCGATCTCAAACTAATTGCCGAACACGGATTGCTGGGTATTCTCGGCGCCGTCGTTAAAATGATCGAGGCACGCGACGCGTACACAACCGAGCGGTCGCCCCGCGCCGCTGATTACGCTACACGGATTGCGGCTTCGCTGCACTTATCCAAAGATCATTCGACGATCATTTCGCTGGCGGCGATTTTGCACAACGTCGGCAAGATTGCCGTCGACGAGCAGATATTGCAGAAGAAAGGTCCACTCACGGAAGAAGAGCGCAAAATTATCGAAACTGCACCGACTATCGGTGCCAAGATTTTGGAGCCGGCGAAGCACTTGTTCCGCGTGGCGTCCGTTGTCGAGGCGTATCACGAGCACTGGGACGGCACCGGCTATCCGAAAGGATTGAAGGGCGAAGAAATTCCGCTCGAGTCGCGCATCGTTGCTCTTGCTGATGCGTATGTCGCCATGACCAGCGACCGCCCATATCGCAAAGCGCTTTCTAAAGAAGAGGCGATGAAGCTGATTGCCGATGGTGCCAACAAAGAGTGGGATCCGCGGTTGGTGAAAATCTTCTTGAATCTGCTCGGTCGAGAAAGCACCTCCGGTAGCACCGCTGCTGGTGCGTAGCAGCGCACCGCATATAGTGGCAATCTAGAAACTATCGTAGATCGTATCTCAGGGGCAAGGCATAGGGTTTCTGTCAAGCCCAAAAACGTCATGGGTAGCCATCTGATGGGCGTTCTCAAGAGCACCTTAATCTTCTCTTAAACATCTTCCCATCGGCATATCCCTCTGCTATTGTATTTACATGATCGCAGCTCTCCATCTGTTAGCTAGCGGGTAAGCTGAAATATAGCCCCGACATACATGATGAAGCATTAGATGTGACCTGCAGGTCGGTAGATAGTAAAAGTACAGGAGCAAGCCCCTTGTGCCCGGTGGGTGAACCGGCAAGGGGCTTGAGTCATTTTCAGGGTGCCACCGCCGGCGGTATCGCGGCAGGCGCCGGCCGCGCAACCGGACTGAAGCCCTTAATAGCAGAAATGCCGCGGCTGATTGCGGTTGTCCTAAGACGATCGCTGCGGCGACCTTGCTGGCGCCGATGTCCAAGACCCGCGCTGCTCGTATATACACAAAGAGTCCCGTCTTCTGTTTGGTCCTGGCAGTTCATTTGTCGGGACGTGTGGTCGCTGCTGGGAGGAGATGCGTATCATGGATCGAAGCACTGCCTATGAACAACCAACTGCCGCGACCTTGCAGGGGCTTGATAGTGCGCTCATCTTGCGCATTTACCAACAGCCGCAACCGCTGGATCGGTCACCAGCGCCAGACGAACCCCGCACCGAGTCTTCGCGGACTGAGCCAACTAATGAGCCAGGAGAGGACCGGCTGTTCAAACAGGTTTGGGAATTGGCGCGAGGGGCCCTCGCTGGCGACACGCGTTCGGAAGCCACGCTTCAGCGGGGCATGACTTGGCTGCGCACTACAAACCGACTTTTATATGAAGATCTAATTGATCGACTCTCTGGACAAAGTGGAGTTGTTGTCAGTCCGCTAAGAAATGGGCTCAACAAGATAACATTTTTTACTGACGACGGTAAGTTTTATCGCCGCCGATCCATCAGCCGAATTGGATGCTGAGTACGGCGTCGCGACCGTCCTTCGCGACGACGATGGTAATCTGCTCTATAAGTCCGAGGTTGTTACCGATAAGGGGTCCGTGGAGATCGGCTCTGCCGGAAATCCTCTCGAGCTGAAGGCTAAGTTGGAAAATTGGCGGCGCGAGACCGTTGGGCGGTTGTCTGGAGAATTCAATGTTTCGTTGAGTGCGGATGGCGACACGATGTTCAATGGTCCGCGCAATCGCTTCACAGGCAAGGAGGAAGGTCCTCGAACACCTTTGCGCAGTCCACGAATTGATGAATTGATCGCTGTCGAGCGGGCATTGATTAATGCAATCCCGAGTTATGTTTCACCCTATCCCAACGAAAAGAAGACTTTCATGTTCATCGCTGATAATTTTCCAAATCCGGGCGGAGCTTATGTATGGTGGGATGAGCGGGTGATTATTGGTGGTGACTATACCAAATACAACTGGTCGTTTTTGCAGTTCCAGGGAGCAATTGAGCATGAATTGGCCCACCAAGGACAGTACAATGTCAGAGATATTTCGTCGTATGCAGCGCTCGGCTTCGTTTATGGCTGGATTCCGCGGTCTACAGAGCAAGGCGAAATTTATCGCGATGAACACGGTGAGCCACTGCAGTATTTCTTGCTGGGACGGGATGGATACTGTTATGAAGCTCAGTCAGGTGATGTGTGGGGGCGGGTCTCCGGGGCGGGACGACCGCTGGATGAAAGTGGAAAAGAGTCATCGCCAAGCAGCCATCCGCAACTTACTGTTAACAACGATCAGATGAGAGAGCTGGCACTTGTGCGTCCGCCGACGACTTATTTCACAACATTGTTTGAAGAAGACGCAGAGGCCAGGATCTTGTTAAAAAGGGGGGAGAGAAGTCGAGCCGACCTACTCATGCATTATCCACAAGCTTACTACGCGGCAAAAAATGCCGACCAGCGCGAAATCGACCAACTTAGCCCGGGGATGATGCGATCGTCGGGCGGGACTCTCGTCCTGAACTCTGCCGAAAACCGCGAGCAGTTGGAGTCGTGGGAACGGGCTCAACTTGAGACCAGGGAGCGTGCGCAGCGCGAGGGGTGGGAGCGATTCTGATCGCCGACGGTGGACGGCAAGGCTAATGTTTCGCTGGTGGGACTGCTGTGTCTTCGTGTGCGGTGCAGATCAGTGCGCGCCCGCGTTCGCGTTTCTTGCATAGTTCGGGATCGTTGAAACGGCAGTCATCGCAGAGGAAACGGCTGCCGCGCCAGTTGCGCAGAGAATTCCAGCTGATCGCGCAAGCGCCGATGCAAACAGAGGCGAGCAGGGCGATTTCGATGATCTGGGCTGGTTCCATTTCGGTTTCATCCTTTGTGCGCGTTGCGCGCTGGCTATTTGGAACCGTGGAGTTTCGGATCTAAGACATCGCGGAGCACATCGCCCACAGTGTTGAAGCAGAGGATCGTAATGAAGATCGCAATGCCCGGCGTAATCAGCCACGGGCGGTCGAGCAGATCGTTGACGTTATCCTGGGCTTCCTTGAGCATGTTGCCCCAGCTAGCGTCGGGCTGCTGAATACCCAGTCCGAGGAAACTCAAGCCGCTCTCCGAAAGGATGAAACTGGGAACCTGCAGCGTGGCAGAGATAATCAAGAAACTCGCAGTCTGCGGAATGACGTGTTTGAGCATGTTCCAGAACTCGGGCATGCCGGCGGCGCGCGCCGCTTCCACAAACTCTTCGTTGCGGATGGATAGCACCATCCCGCGGATGATTCGAGCCAATCCCGCCCAGCCGATGAAGGACAGGATGACTGTGATTAATGCGAAGCGCTCGGAGCTGGTCATCTTGGGCGGCAATATTGCTGCCAGTCCAATCAGCAGATAGAAACTTGGAATAGACATAACCGCTTCCGCGATACGCATCATCCAGTTATCGACGAGTCCGCCAAGAAAACCGGAAAGCCCGCCATAGGCAATGCCAATCGGGAAGGCGATGAATAGCCCGAGAAACCCGATGGTCAAACTTTTCTGGGCCCCGAAGAAAAGACGCGACCAGTTGTCTCGCCCACTGATGTCGGTGCCGAGTATGAATATGTGAGCGGGCGAATCAACGCCGAAGAGGTGGATGTTTCCTGGGATGATACCGAAAACGTGGTAATCCTCACCTGGATAAAACATCTTCAGTTCGTACTTCTTGTCGCGCACTTCCGAATATGTTTGTTTCAAGGTCATGGGATCGAATGTGCGTTCCATTCGATAAACGTAGGGATTGACCAAGTTCCCTTTCTCGTCGTTCCAGTAAACCTCGGTGGGGGGCGCGTTGCCCAGTTCCGGATCGCTGTAGTGCATGCTGTAGGGCGAAAGCGGATCTGCCAGTGCTGCAGCCAAGTACAGAACGCCCAGCAGAATCAACGCGATGCGCGCCAGGCGATCTTCCCAGAGCCTTTGCCAGGGAGTTTTGCGCAGCGGAATGTTTTCCTCAACCGGTTTCGGCTTTGGCTCTAACAAAGGCAGTTCGCTTTGATCAACTGACATAGATGTCTGCCTGTTACTCCAGGGTGATTCGGGGGTCGACCAGTTTTAGAAGAATGTCAGCAATCAAATTGCCGGCGATCAGCATGACGGCGCCTAACATGAGAGAGGCCATCACCAAGTTCATGTCTTTGGTTAACACGCCTTCCAGAGTCAATCGGCCCAGTCCCGGATAGGCGAGCACCGTCTCTGTAAGCGCCGCGCCGCTGAGGAGAGCCGCGAATTCGAATCCGAGGAAAGTGACAAGTGGATTGATGGCGTTTCTCAATGCGTGTGCGTAAAGGACGCGGTTCTCCGGCAGACCTTTGGCGCGAGCGGTGCGCACGTATTCGGCGCGCAGAACGTCGAGCAAGTTACCGCGCATTTGGCGCTGAATACCGGCCAGTCCAATGAAGGTCAAGACCGTGGTTGGAATCACGAGATGGTGTGCGATGTCGAGTTTTTGATGCCAGAAGTCCATCTCGAAGTGATTGGGGCTCGTCAAGCCGCCAATCGGAAACCACCCGGTTGCCAACGCTCCCATCAGCAAAAGTAGGGCGAAGAAAAATGGTGGCATCGACATACCGATTGCGCTGATCATGTTGAACAGTTTGTCGAGAAACTTCTGGCGGTGCACAGCGGCGTAAATGCCCATTGGAATTGCAAATAGCCAGGTGAAGAAAATCGAGAGGCTGCTCAAAAGCAATGTGTTGCCGGCGCGATCCATCAACAGACTGGCCACCGGTGCTCCGGATACGGCCGTGCCCGGGTTCCCTTGCAGCAGAGCGACCAGCCAGCGGCCATAGCGCTCGATCGGGGGTTTGTTCAATCCAAGCCGTTCCTCCTCTGCTTTGATCGCCGCCTGCGAGATAGCAGGGTTTGCTTTCAATTGCGCTAGCGGATCGATTGGTGCCATCATCAGCATCGTGAAGCTCATAATCGAGATGATGATCAGCAATGGAATAGATTGCAGAAACCGCTTGAGGATGTAGATCGGTATGGACATGCTATTTAGCTGACTCCGCTGGCTTTTCCGGGCTATCTTTGAAGAAGATTTCTTCGATGTTGTGCATGCTTCCCATGGGTGTATAACTGACGCCCCAGGGTTTGGGTTTGTAATTGCCGACGCTGTTTCTCATAGCCGTCAGGTCGAGAATAGAGATCAAATAAATGAACGGCTGCTGTTCGTAAACGATCTCTTGATACTTGTCGTAAGCTGCCCGTCGTTTTGCTGGATCCATTGTGGTGGCGCCATCGTCGAACAGCTTGTCGATTTCCTTTTCCCAGGGACGAGCGTCGGGCGCCAGCACTTTGCCCTGTTCATTAGGCAGCCGCTGGTCGAACATGTGCAGGCGTCCGTCAGACTTCCATACGTTGGCGCCCTCATACGGCTCAAGGCGGCTGCCGCTGAGGGCCATAACAATCGCTTCCCAGTCGAGAGTATCCTCGGTTTTGCCGACCAGAATATTGAAGTCGATGGGCTGGAAGTTGACTTTGATACCCAGCGGTTTGAGAACGTCTTTGACGTGATTGCAGATTGATTCTCGGGTGAGATTGCCGGCGTTAGTTTGCAGAATGAATTCAACCGGGTGTCCGTCTGGATCGTGAAGAGTGTCGTCCTTCAAGACAAAGCCGCCCTCGGCAAGAAGTTTCTTCGATAGCTCCAGATCTTGCGGGTAGGGTTGCAGCTTCGGATTGTAGTAGAGAGAGGATGTCGGTTCCGCTGTGTACAACGGCACCGCGACGCCACGGGCGACGTTGCTGATGATTTGCGCTCTGTTGATTGCGTGGCTGACGGCCTGCCGGAATTTGACGTTGTTAAACCACTTCTGCTTGATCGGATCTACATACGGTTTCTTTGTCTTTGGATTAATGCGCTGGTTCATGTTGAACATGAGGAAGTACGTGCCGTCATCCGCGCCGAGGTTGTACATCGTAAAGTCGAGCGACTTCTCTTTCGCCATAAGCGGAGCCGCGTCGAGACCACGTACGCTGCGCACATCCAAAAGGTCGATTTCTCTGCCGAGGAACTTCAGGACCATCGTGTTCTGGTCTGGCACAATCAATTCGACAAACTGATTCAGATAGGGCAGCTTGTTGCCAACTTTATCCACCATGCCATAAGTATTGATTCGCTTCAGAATCACTCGTTGAGACGGCACATACTGTTCGAGAATGAACGGACCGCTGGATACCATCTCCGACGGGTTCATGTTGACCGACCAGACCTTGCGAAAGTCGTCCGGCTTTCCTGTGGTGTACTTTTCCATAATGTGCTTGGGTGCAATCGGAATCGAGTGGATTGCCACCAGAAATGGTGCGAACGGATGTGCGGTACGAAACTTCACCGTCAAGTCGTCGACCTTCCAGACTTTAGGATATTCGCCATAAACCGAGATGACGTCACGGTTACTGGTGTTGCCGAAGCCCTTGCCGACCAGATCGTTAAACGTGAAGACTACATCGTCGGCGGTCAGTGGCTTGCCATCGGACCACTTCAGTCCTTTGCGCAGAACGAATGTGTACTCCAGGTTGTCTTTGCTGACCTCTACCGACTTTGCGAGTTTAGGATATGGTTTGCCGGTCCATGGATCTATGTCCACCAATCGGTCGAACATTAGCAGGGCGAGACCGCCGCTTTCCACATCCGATGCATCCCAGGGGTTGAATGTTTTCGGTCCGGAACCAAAGATGGAGACTTTGAACGCGCCACCGAATTTACCGATATCGCCGCGAGCCTGAAGGTATTCGCTCTTCGTGCCGTCCATATCGGTGACTTCGACAATCTTGTGCGGGCCCGGATTCGGAAACTCATGGACGCCGAATCCGGTTGTTATCTTGTCTGGAGGCAAAGGCGGACCGGCGACTTGAGCCGCCGGTTTCTTTACGCAACCAGCCAGGAACACCGTGCAGATTGCCACTAAGACGAGGAACTTGTTCACGGTTTGCGTTCCGGTTTCGTCTTCGCTGGTGTGATTGGTGATGTCGCCGCATCGGGTGTAGCGGCACCGGGTCCTGTCTTGGGAATGGCTGGGGTTGTCCCGGTTGTCGTTGTTGTTGAACTTGTGGTCGTCGACGTCGGAGTTGCTGTACCGGGCGCCGGCGCGGCGGTCATCGGGCTCATCTTCTCTGGCTCCGGACCGGTACCTGTGGCGTCCGTTTTGTAGATCTCATCGATGTTATGCAAGCCGTCACCAACGGATGAAGAGAGCGGTGTAGGCGAGAAGTTGCCGACGGTGTTTCTTGCTCCGAGCAATGCAGTTGGTGTAACAAGGTAGATCATTGGTACTTCGTCATAGACGATTTGTTGGTAGCGGTCATATACCTTCTTGCGCTCAGCCTTGTCGAAGATCTGTGCGCCCTTCGTATAGATTTCGTCAATTTCCTTTTCCCACGGACGGGCATCGGTGACCTTAGTGGTTGTTTGTCCCGGCTCGAACCGCAGGTCGAACAGGTGCAGTCTACCGTCCGTCCGCCAGACGTTGGTGCCGCCATGCGGATCGAGTGGATCACCGGTCAGCGAGAATATCGAGCATTCCCACTTCTTCGACACATCCATCCGGTCGATCAGGGCGTTGAATTCCATGGCTTGCGAGTTGACTTTGATCCCCAGCTTACCGAGGTCATCCTTCAACTGCTGCACACAAGCCTCATAGAAAGGACTTGCTGCTGCGTACACTAGGTCGAATTCGACTTTGTTTCCGGCCTTGTCGTAGAGAACATCGCCTTTCTTTGTAAAACCGGATTGAGTCAGCAGGTCGCTGGACATCTTCAGATCCGGCTTGAATGGCTGCAATGCGGAATCGAACCAGGGGCTGGTGGGGGACTCAGATGTGAAAGCCGGATAAGCGATGCCTTTGAAATAGTTGGCGATGATCAGATCGCGATTGACGGCATGATTTACCGCTTGCCGGAAGTTCTTGTCGTTGAACCATTTTGATTTGATCGGATCGACGTAAGCTTCCCCTTTGGGGTTCTTTCGCTGATTCATATTGAACATGATGAACGTAGAACCCGAGGTCGGGCCGAGGCGATAGATCTGGAAATCCCCTTTCTCGCGCTCAGACAGAAGCGTCTGCAAATCGCGGGCGCGAACAGTCGTTACGTCGATCTCTTTATTGCGGAACTTCAGCTGCAACGTATTAGGTTCGGGGACGAAAACGAAAAGCTGTTTGTCCAGGTAGGGCAAGCGGCGTCCGTCTTTGTTGAACAAGGTATAGTTTTCAGTGCGCGCCAGTTCCACGCGTTGTGATGGAACGAAGCGCGAGATGACGAACGGACCAGACGTGACAAAGGAAGCGAGCTTAGCTGGGTCTGTGGTTTGAGCCCACTTCTCGCCAAACTTTTGATGTCCGTCGGGCTTGCTGGTGATTGGTTCGAAAACGTGTTTCGGCGCAATCGGAATGCCGAGCAATCTCTGAAACGGCGCGAATGGTTTTGGTGTCACGAACTTATTTGTCAGTTCGTCGATGACCGTGACGGTCGGTGACTTCCCTTCGATTTGAGTGACGTCGCGAAGTGAGCTGTTTCCGTAGCCGCCGGCGATGATCGTGTTCCAGGTGTACGCAACGTCAGCGGAGGTGATCGGTTTACCGTCCGACCACTTCAGCCCTTTGCGCAGCTTGGTGATGTAAGTGACGTTGTCCGGCATCACCTTCACTTCTTCAGCCAGATCGGGTGTGATGTCGCCATTGTAAGGATCGTCGACGACGAGACCGGAGAACATATAACCCGCGAGCATCCGGGACGACGAATCATCTGCCTGCCAGTAGTTAAAGGTTTTGGGGTCAGAGCCGACAATCGGGCGCACCAGAGTGCCGCCGAACTTGCCGACCGGAAATCTGCCTTCGTGCACTTCCGCATCGCCGACCATGGCGGTCGCGTAGTTACCCGGATATGGTGCCTTGAACTCGGGAAGCACGCCACCAGATTCGGTGCCGCCGGCGCTGGTCGTTGTGGTGGTGGTCGTCGTGGTCGTGTGTGTCGTCGTCGTGCAACCAGCGAGTGCGATTGCGAATGACACCGTAATCAGCGTCAAGAACTTATGCGTTACTTGCATGGACCCCTCGAATTCAGGCACAAACTATGTGGATGAAATTCTAGTACAACTGGCAACCGCCCGCTGCAGCAAAGAAAATTCGGCTCATTACATCACTGTTGAATTGTGATGTTCGAAAACAGCTCTGGCGCGAAGCCCTTGACCGACTGCACGGTGATGGCGCCGCCGAAGTTCGGCAGCTCAGCTTGCACAACTTGACCATTCATCGTATGCGGTAGCATGGCGCGTCTCGCCACTACGCCGACCACTTTGCCCCGTAGGCTGACAACGGGACCGCCGCTGTTACCCACCGTGACTGGTGCATCGACATGCAGCAAGCGCGGTGCCACGCGCGACACACGACCCGTTGTAAATGTGGGCGCGTAATAAGTGCCAGAGTCAGCGTCGATTTGATCGGATGCCAGTGGATAGCCGATCACCTGTATCTCCTGTCCTTCCGAAGGCGTCACTGTATCTAAGTCCAGCTTGGGGAGCGCCGAGTCGCCTACGGTCAAGACGGCGAGATCGGGCTCGGCATCGGTGCGAGCCACTTTGTACAGCTGAGCTTGCAGTGCAGGCTGCGTGACCGGACCTGGTGAGTGCAGGAAATAGCCGGTTTCTGACTCAACGCCCGCCATAGCCAAGTATTTTTGAAACTGCTTGCGTTGCGGGTCGGCTTTGGTGGACAGATTGTTCTCGTACGTGTCCCAGATGCCGTCGACCGTGCTGTTGTAAATAGCTCGCTCGGCGAAATTCATATCCTTCTTCTGCGACATGTTAACGATTGCCATCATGTCTTTGTATCGTTGCTCCGCGGAGGTAAACCCGGCAGTCTGCTGAGCGTTCAGCCTCATTGCCGCGAAGAAACGCTGGCTTTCCTGGACGATGCCTTCGCCGCTGTCCACGACGTGCCGGTTCGTCAAGAAATAGGTCTTGTCGCCTTTGGCGGTGCGAATTGGGAATGACGACCCAAAACCTACTACCCGAAAGCCTTTATCGTCTGGCGTGGTGCCGAAAACCGCAAATTTGTACTTGGGCGATACGTCCGTAAGCTGGGCGTACTCGCCCTTTACCTTGATTTTGATGCCGATATTAAGCTGAAAAATCTGCCCTTTGAGGCGTTTATCGAGTTTTTCCCAGGTCTCCACTGCACCTGGCGCCGAGGGCGGCGCAGTCATTGAGACCAGCAAGGTCATGCTGGCGGAGACGATGGCAAGGAATACTCTGAGGCGAGAGCGAATTTTCATTAAAGGTCGATAGTCCCCTGGCTGCATTATAGCCAGGTTGGGCGGTTTAGTGTCGACGGCGGTGGTAGTATTGGCGTACGGCTCGCCGGAGGAATGTCACTTGAAGTTATTCTCTGCGTCGATTTGCATGTTGGTGGCGGGAGTGACCTGCGTCACGGTTTTGACCGGGTGCGGCACGGACAACTACGCCAGAAAACTGTTCAAGAACAACGCGGAACCTGTGCAGCTGGAACCGCGGGACAATTTCATCAAGGGTAATATGCTGCAGTTTCAGCGTGCCGTCGAGGCGTACGGCAAGGCGCACAACGGCAAGTATCCCGAAAAAATCGATGATAGTTTCAAGTCCCCTGACTATGCCGGCTACAGCAATGTATTCTCGACCGATCCCAAGCAAGGCTTGATTTTGCCGGTGAACGGCGCCAGAAAGGATGCCGAGTCGTTGCGCCACGGCTCGCGTGAGGGATTGGCTCCCGGCGTCATCGAATACACCTGCGTGGACGGGGGCAAAGACTATGCCATCATCGGCGGTGCGCACGACGGGCTGATGTTGACCGACGAGCAGTCGAGCGGCGGCCCGCACTTCGTGCTCTCGCACGAGAACGCGCCAGAGTATTAACTAGATTGTGTTTGCACGAAACGCCCTGCGTGCGCTTGCTGTCGTCATCCTTCTGATGATGATGACGAGCGCCGGAGCGAGCGAAGCTTCTGACAGTTTCCTGAAGGTGTTGACCTGGAACATCCAGGTCGGATCGGACGCGGGGGTTTTTCCGAACGGCTGGACTAAACGAAAAGCAGCTTTGAGAGCTCTCCTTCCTAAGCAAGAAGGCGATGTTATCTGCTTGCAGGAACCGACGAAGGAGCAGTTGAATTTTGTCGCGCCGTTACTGCCCAAGCACTCGTTTGTCGGAGTCGGTCGTGATGACGGAAAGGAGAAAGGCGAGTTCTGCCCGATCTTCTATGACCGCACCAAGTTGGAACTGGTGAAGAGCGGAACGTTCTGGCTGAGTGACACGCCGGACAGCAGCAAGAACACCTGGGACCTCATGTACAAGCGTATTTGTACGTGGGCGATGTTACGGGCTAAAGCTGGTGGCACGGAGTTTTGCGTCTTCAACACTCACTTTCCGCTCAATCCGCTGGCGCGCAAGAAATCGGCCGACCTGGTGGTGAAACAGATCGAATCGATATGTCCGTCAGGGACTCGCATTGTGGTTGGTGATTTCAATTGCGAGCCTGGTAGCGACGCGTGGAAATGCTTTGAGAATGCCGGGTTCCACAATGCGGAAGCGTTGCTCACGAAGCAGGACTCCGCGACAAAGCTGTCGCCCACATATCATGTAGGTGGCAAGCCGACGGTCTGCATCGATGCTGTGTTTCTTTCAAGGGGCATTTCCGCGAAATCGCACCGCCTGATCAACCAGGCGGTTGACGGCATCTACCCGTCCGATCACTTCGGCACTCTCGTGATGATTAGACTAGACGATCACTCGTAGGTCTTCAGAAACTCTTCGTACTTTTCCTTGTGTTTGAAGTTGCTCACGTCTGCTTTTCGGGGCAGTATTTCGCCGTGAAGTCTCTTGATTCCGTCGACTGTCAAATCAAACAGCAGTTCATTGAATTTTCCCTGCTCAAAAGACTTCCTCAGACGATTCCTTCTCTGAATGGGAGCAAGGTGTCCTTCGATCCCGGAGACAACTTTGTCGAAGTCTGTAACTGGTCCAGTGGCAAGTCTAAAGCCACGTTCCACTTTTCGATGATGCAGGTGGAAGTAAGCATGCTCTCCTAAATCTCCTTCACCCATCGCATCGGAGTGAAAGTCATAGCGGAAATATCCTATCGCCTCTGCACTTTCAGAATTGGGATAAAAGCAGTACGAGTAGCGATTGACAAACGCAGAGAGTTCGCCGTGGGAATCGAAATAGGAAATATGCGATGCTACTGGCTGCAATGCTCGTGGTATTGGTGGCTTTTGCCACTCAAACAAAATGGTCATTACCGATCCATCCGGAAACACAATTCCAGTCCTTGGAATACTCCTTCTATCTTTCTCCCAAGCATGTCTAATCTCGGAGGCGCGGTTCGCCTTTGGAATCGAGAGTGTGGCTCTTTGGGGTTGCGAATGAGTGATTTGTCGTCCCGACTCAATCACGTCGATCGAGCCACCAGCCTTGAAGCGCGAGAGCATCGCTTCCAAAGTGTCGAGAAGATCGTTCAAGCCCTTTTCTTGCGCGGTTTTTGAAGCGCTTTAGTGCTTTTGCCAAACACTAGCAGCGCTTTTTTTCTCGCTGCCTCGTTGTTGGCAAAGAAAGCAAATGCTGATGTTGTTGACACCGAGGGAACGACGTATCGACAGGCAACCGTCGACGCACTGCTGCGGGCTCCAGCTCGGGTTTTGCGCGGTTTGGTAGCCATGGCGAGACCTCAGAACACTCAAAAGTCTAGCATCTCTTGTCAGCCTCTTCAAGGCTGCGTTACGTCCCTAGCGGCGGGGGCGGCGGTGAAGCTGTTGCGATGTGTAGGTCTGACCGTCAATTTCCACTCGCGGCTCGAAGACGCTCTTGAAGTTTTTGATCGTTAGCCGGAAAGCTTCCGGATCGCCGCCGGACTTGTTCGCGTGTTCCGTCATGGTTTTCAGCGCGGCTTCAGCAAGTGCAAGCTCTCCCGCGGGCGCGTTGGCTGCGCGACGCTGCTCGATGAAGTTGCGCATGTCGGCGAGACCCATCTGATGAGAGGACGGATCGCCCGGCAGATTTTTGAATACGTCAGCCATGTATTGCATGCCGCGTTCTTGATCGATCAGTTGTCGCTCTTGCTGCGGATACTTCTGGATGTCGGCGCGCGAAATTTTGCTGCCGTCGGCATTCGAATCATGCCACCAACCATCATTATTGGAGCGCTGGATGCGTTCTGCGTTGAGCGCAGCGCTCATGAGCGCGGATACCTCGCCGCGGGGCAAACGAGCTGAGTTGGCATGCACGAACTGATCTATGGCTTCCCTGGAGATGAAGTTAGAGTCGCCGGACAGTTTGGCGATGGCATCGAAGTGTTTAGTGAGCACTTCGGCTTCGCGTTCGGGAGTGGCTCTATTGCTGGCTCGGTAAGCGCTTTTGTAGTCGCTGGACTCGAACATCGAGACGTTAGTAAGGTATTTCGATGCTGTTTCTGGTCCCGACATGGCGACTCTGTCGAAGCCCGCCATGTCGGCGCCGACCGCAGCGGCGTAGCTCAGGTTGCCGGCGTATTCCAGGGTTCCCGGCGCTTCCGGTGCTTCAGGCGCTTCGCCGAAAATTTTGGTGTCGGGCAGGTTCGCATGGTGAGCATGCGCGGGCCCGCCATCGGCAAGAGTTTCTGCCATGATCACTGCCTCGGCTGCAGATTCTGGTTAGGGGTGCTATCAGAATAGTACAGAGCGTGTGCAAACTACGTGGCAATGCCGACCTTCCAGCGTGTTCGATCAACTCTGAAATACTATGCCATCACCTTTGGTGCTACTGACGGCAGATGCAGACCGAGGAGGTGTCCGGCGCTGTCTCCACTTCGTGCTCGACGGGGCGAGGAAGAGTCTAGTAGCTCTGGGTATATAGCTATGATGGTGCGGAGCAGCGAGAGTATTGGATAGTTCGAAGCGAGGCGAAAGAAGGGTTGAGGGTGGCGCGGAAGGGGATAGCAAACCCTTTACGTCAGGCAAACTGGCCGCAGAATCGGTAACTGATGAATTGCAAGCGGCTCCCTACGAGCCGGTTTTCACATCCTTCTCTGGGCAGTTGGATAGGATTTTGTCGTCCGTCTCGAAAGGCAGCAGGGCTGTTAGTGAGTTTGTGCTGGAGGATGCCGCGGCAGGCAAAGAGCACACATCCAAAGGCGAACGATACGTGGCACGCCCGTCGTTCATGCAAGGGCTAAGAAAAGTCTTTGACGGTGAGGCTAGCGCCGAGGAAGCCGAGCGACTTCAAGGAGCCTTTTCGATTGATTACATGCTCAACAAAGCTAGGCAATGGGCAGCCGGCGCGCTCAACAAACTTGGCGGAGATTCCGGCATTGGCGGCGGACCTACGAATGAGAAATCACTAGGCGTACTAACTCCAAACGATCCGGAGCCCGTGCCTCATCCTTCAGCGAACCGCTACACGTCGAATATCGAAGAAGATGCGCTCCGGCGGCATCATTTATCGCCGGAGGCGACATTGATTGCATTCGGAGCCGGTGGCGGCACGATGTCCGATGCCGGCTATACGCCGGAAGCAAAGGCTCAGGGCGAACAAGCAGCTCCTGCAACAACAACCTATGACACTGACTCCGTCATTGCCGACGCCGGAAACGACTCTCGCAGCAATTTAGCTCCGTCGTCGGGTGGGCGAACTTGGGAAAAAGCAAAGAATTCGCCTGTGTCGGATTTGATTAAACACCAGGCAAAAGGAGACAAGCAACTGCGCGACTACATCGATAAGTGGGAGGTCTCTGGCGAAATTCACGAGGTAAAAAGTGTTCCCAAGGCAATTCTGGAAACATACTCTTCTCTGATCAACGATCCACGGCGGAATCAGGGCGAATTCAATTTTGCATTTGCCCAAGTAGGCGACAAAATCTACATGTCTCGAGTGTGGTTCAATCCAGGCGTTAAAGACGGGAACTCCGAGCTTCAAGAACCGCTTGGTATCAGAGAATTGGAAAATCGCTTTCGGGGACAGCCTATGACCATCTTAGCGCACGGGCACTCACATCCGCTGTCGAAAGACAAGGCCTACTGGAATTTCTCGCCCGACGATTTGACACTTGGTCGGACCTACGAAGGCTTTATGCATAGCTCGGCGTTTTCAAACCAGGGTAAGCAGTTTGTGCAGGTGTTGCTGACGCCGTCTGCCCACAAAGGAGACGAAATTCCGGGCAGTCCGCCGGCCGGTGCGACCTACAATAGCCTGATGCTCTACAAAGTTGATTACCATGCAAAGGATGCAGACTACGTTGAAGCAAACAAGGCAGGGCGAATAGTTCAACTAGGACAGTTTACGTCTAGGGGCAGATTCATACCGGATGGGAACAATCTTGACCTGCTCAAAAAATTGGGCTTTGTGGACTGATGATGCGGGGTGACAAAATACATGCGTCCCATTGAGCTGGCTCTTCCTGAAAGAGCGACCAAGTGCAAAGTTATTGCAGCTGTGGGTTCGCTAGCTTGTCTGGTATTGTTGGCTGTTTACCCGACTGACTGGCTTATATTACCCACAAGGTTGCAGTACCAAATTGCGATCGACTCGGCCAGCAAAACTAGATTGGGACTGCAACTTGCAGATAGCTCTCTAAACCGTGGTGCTCTTGATGAAGCCCTTCAGTACTACAAAGAGTCAAGCAGTCTTGCTGCGAAAAGCGGAGATCTTGAGAGCCGCATGCGCAGCACTACCGGTTTAGGTCAAATATATGCAATTCGGAACCAGGAAAAGCTTGCACGAGATTCAATCGCGGAGAGCATAGCATCGGCGCACAAACTGATTATGGGCGGCAATTCCAGCCTCGCGGTGCGAGATTCCATCTGTAAGACGCTTGTTTTGTTAAGAAGGATCTCGCCAGCAGACTTAGGCCCGAGCGGTATCGAAATCGCTGACGCGTACATCAGTAAGAAGCAACTTGAGCACGCCCGCGTTGTGCTGGAGCCACTCTTGTCGGCCGCCGATCGGTTCACCAGGTCTGCAGCATTGTTTAAGTTGGGGGAGATCAGCTTACGTGCTGGAAATAAGGCTCCAGCCGAGCGAGCCTTTGAAGATGTTACTGCGTCGATGCACACTGTTGAAGACAAGGTGGGTATGCTGGAGCTAGAGTCCGATACAGCTCTTCGATGCGGCGATACAGCGTTCGCTACTCACTTGTTGGAAGTTGCGTTGCGCACGAATGCGCAGATCTCCCCCACTTATCTGCAGATCTCCCCCACTTATTTTGTTAGGCTTAAGCTGAAGCTTGCGCACTGTTATTCACTGCGGAACAACTTGCCCGAGGCTCAACGGACGTATGCCGAGGCGCTCGCTGCGGCGCGCGTAATGGATGTGTATCCTGAATGTCAAATCCTAATTGTCCGCAGCCTGGATGGTGTCGGGCAGATTCAATATCGCCGAGCCAATTTCCGAGGCGCAGAGACCTCCTTTGGTGAAGAACTCAGTGTGTTGAAACGCCCTGTCTGGGACTACTTGCCTGACCGCTTATTGCTGATGGCGCGCGCTGATAGCATGCTAGGGGATTCACTCACCTGTCAGTCGAAGTATTGTGAGGCGGCAGCCGAGTTTCGGAGAGTCATTGAGATTTGCAATTCAGCTCCACCAACAGAGGAGATCAGGACCTTGCTAGCCTCGGCAAGGGAGAAACAGAGATCGAATGAGTTCAAATGCAGAAAGAGCAAACATGTCATAGAGCAATCTTGACTTGCTCAAAAAACTGGGGTTTGTGGACTGATGCGTTGGAGCGACAAAGTAGCATGTGCCCTCGTTCTCGGAAGCGGTGTGATCCTCTTCATCGGCTGTCTTCGGAACTACCGCCTTTTAGAGTACCTGGAGCGGCGGGAGTGGGTAGCAATTTTCGCGCTCGGCGGATTTATGTCTCTCGTGGCATTCTACAAGGAGTTTCTTTTTCCAAAATTTGTCAACAAGGCTGGTCCATCGTCTAGACCTACGCTGTTTGAAACGCTTTTGTCGAACTCATTGCCGTCCATCAGTGCTGTATTTTCGTTTGGTGCAGGGATTGCGCTCGCCTGCTGCGTGATCCAACTTCTTGACCGTTTAATGTTTCGCCATGATGGTCATTGGTCAATCGTCGTCGCCACAAGCGTTGCTTGCTTGCTCTGTCTTTTCGGACCAGCATTTTACCCAGTGGTGGAGCGATTGACGCGAAGAAGAGAATCGAAGGATTCAGGCAGAGGAGAAGAAACCATTGTCGATTCACTCATCGGTGAGTCAATTGACTCAGGTAGCGAACTCGCTATCCAGGCTGATGCGCAGTCAGTCCGATGCGCCGACAAACAGTTATCCGACGCCGAGGTGGACTGATACTTGGAACTGAACTACGTGGCAATGCCGACGGGCTGTTCGACATCGATTTCGACTTCGAATGTCCGTTGCCACGGCAGCCCCAGTTTGACAAACTCGGGTTGATACTTGAGCGCCTTACCGATCGTGCCGAATAGTGGTGTCATCAGTGGTGCGAGATCGTTGGGCTGAACGGGACCGCTCAGTTGTTTGCGAATTTGTGTCTGGTAAGCCCAGTCGTCGGCGAAGCGGACGAACAAGCACTGTTTGAGGGCGCGATCTGCCTGCGCGGGTGAAACATTCTTGCGGGTGGCGAACCAGCGGGCGACGCCTATGGCCAGTCCGGAGCCGAACGTGTTGCCGGAGGTGTTCCAGCCGGCGTAACCCCACATCTTGTCGAGTAAGTCCGGCTCCTCAAAGAGAGCATCGACTAAAATCGGATCGCTGCCGTTGGAGTACGCGACATCCAAAAGCACAAAAGGCTTGTTGCATTCGCGCAGCAACTTCATGGTTTCTTCTACAGACTTTCTGGTGTTCAAATCGCGCAGATCTGATTGCCCATTGAGAAGGATGTGGTCGCCCTGGCGGTCTCCGGAGGTGTGGACAACCACTGTGAAATCGCAACCTTGTTCGCTCTCCACCACCTCGATGTTAGCGGCGCGCAGCTGATTGCGGATGCTTTCGCCAATCGTTTGACCTTCGTAGCGACTGGGGATGGTCTCGCCCATTGAAGGTGAGAAACTGACACGAGCTGCGGGCCGTTCATTGTTGCTTTGCGAAACCAGCCAGCGACAGAACAAGGTCAACAATACTTCGTCGGCGCCTGCGTATGCCATCACTTTCGGTGTCACCCCTTCGGACTGGGCTTGTGCCACCAATTTGTCTCGTTCCACGACATTCAACCCGAATTCGCCGGAGTCATCTTGTGACAGAGCGAGGAAATCCAGCGCTCCAGCCTTGACGGCACTGACCAACTGGCGGTTGATTTGAAAGTTGCGCATGCGCGTCTTCATGTAGTCATCGCGGATTGCCGGTGGCACGCGCGACTCAGCTACGTTCAGTGCCGCCGCCGCGAC
Source organism: Candidatus Obscuribacterales bacterium (assembly GCA_046328035.1). GTDB lineage: Bacteria > Cyanobacteriota > Vampirovibrionia > Obscuribacterales > Obscuribacteraceae > JBGASG01. Next base: position 251,920 of record JAXLXI010000006.1, read on the forward strand.
GCTGTCTCCGCGCTGCACTTTATGCAGCAACTCCGACCAGCCGAATATCTCGCGCCCAAATCGATTCCAATATTCTTTCTCTTCGGTGTTGTCGTAATTGTCCGAGATGCGCATGATGCTTGATTGCGCGAGGACTGATTTGAGCGACGGGTTCTGTTTCTTCCAGCGCATCAAAACATCGCAGCGTTTCTGAACATCGGCGACTGCGTCTTCGGTGCGGCGAGATTGTATCAACCCGCCGTAAAGCAAACTGTCCAGGCACACCAGCAGGGCGTCGGGTTTTTCGTCTTTAAGTGCACTGTCCAGCCAGTCGCCGAGAGCGTTGACATTAGATGGACGCTGCAGTGAGCCCATCAGGTGCCGCGGCGGAAGCGTCGCGTGTACGCCGGCTATGTTGGCCACCAACCGCGGCAACAAATAAGTGACCGGGCGATTGTCCAGCGGCACCAGAATTGCTTTCACGGCCTTAGGGTCTCCCTGAATCCAGAGCGGTACCACGGCTGGCGCGTTGCATGGGCAAGGTGGCATCGGGGACGATGCGTACGCCGCGTTTATATTCGATGTCCGGTCCGACGAGCACGCCGTTGGCTTTATCGACTTCGGCAGCGGCGGTGGCATCGGCGGGCACGGGCTGCGCCAGTTCTAGATCACTGAAATCCGGATGCGTCCACAATGCTGCTTCAAAAAACCAGCGCTCGCCGATCAAGTCGCCTTGCACAGGTGTTTCAACCATCAGCGATGTCACGCCCGTCTCGCCGATCTGCCCCACTGCCACCAGTTTTCTGTCGGAGCCCAGGCGCAGGTCGTGACCAAAAACCGGCTTGGCGCCGGTGTTTTTGTCGGCCATGGCAAGTGCGACGAATTGTCCCGGTCTCCCTTTGACAACGAACTCGGCGGGCTTCCCGAGAACCATCCGTCCTGGGAGGTAGAGGCGCGACTGAATGAGGCGACTGGCCAGCCCGCGTTGAAGCGGGCTATGAGAACGACTTAAAGTGATGGCGCCGGTATTGGAGTCGCTGCCGTCGTTTGTGCTGGGTGCGTTGAAGGGGGTCTTCATCGACTTCAGTAGATTAGACGGACCATAGATATCTTCCTGGGCGCATGCCGGGGGCGAACCGCAGGAAAAAATCAGGGTAAACCCGCAAATCGGCAAAAGCAGCAGCGCCAGCGCGCGCAGGCGCATGATTCGCTGGTTTTTTCCGGATTGCTTCAGGCGCATAACTGCCTCCGCAGTGGAATTCATAGCCGGCTCAGCCATATCTGAGTACTTATGATATGTCAGAATGGACCACATACTACCATCGCTGAGGGCATCAGGAGCGCGTGGTCTGGAAAAAACAAGCATCTCCTAACCCTGACGTGCCGGAAGCGTTCGCCTATAAATCCGAGCCTCTCAAGACTCGGTTATATCGCAGATGTGCCGAATGGTTCAAAGAACAGGTGCCCCTGGGTGAAGCTTTTTGTGTTGCCGTGACATTTCACGTTCTGCTGTTTCCGGTGATCTGGTTTGCGGGCTGGGCTCTGCCCTGGCCGCACGGTCCGTCTTATACGACGGTAATTGAGATCAACCTGGAAAACTGGCCTGATGATGCGCGCCCTGAGCGTATCGAAGAGATTTATACCAGCGCTCTCAAGAAGGCCCGCCACCGCTGATCTCTAAGTCCGCTGTTGCCGGATCCAACCTGGATTTAATCCGCGTCGTCCCGGGCGATCGAGTATGCTTTGGGCACGCGGGACGGCACCACATATGGTGGCGCCAAAAATATATTCGCAGATCGTTGATCGGATATGTCCGGCGTATCGACTTCAGCGAGGGAAGGCATGTCGATAGCTATGGAAAGTTCGCGTCGGGGCTTGCCGTCCCGGCACTGGGTGATGCCAACTGACGAAGAACCGACGGCTGAGCTGATTGCAGCAGCCGATAATTCGGGACTTCTGGCTCGATTGCTCTTCAATCGCGGCGTGCGGACGGCAGTCGAAGCCGAATCGTATCTGCAACCCGACAAGTTTGAGACTTCCAGCCCGCTGTCCTTTGCTGACACACCGCGGGCAGTAGCGCGCATCAAGCAGGCGATAGAACAAAACGAACAGATCACCGTCTACGGTGACTATGACGTCGATGGTATCACGGCCACTTGCGTGATGTTGACGGTGTTGCGTGAGCTGGGAGCGCGGGTTGATTTCTACATTCCCAATCGCGCCTCCGAAGGCTACGGACTTAATCTGAAAGCGGTCAGCGTGCTGGCCAGCAAGCATCGCAGCAAGCTAATCATTACTTGCGACTGCGGCATCTCCAACTTCGCCGAAATCAATTTTGCTAAGTCGTTGGGTGTGGAAACGATTGTATTAGACCACCACGCCCTGCCCGACATGGCGCCGCCGGCGGTGGCGATCATGCATCCCAAGCATCTGGCTGACGATCACCCGTTGTTTGATCTTTCCGGAGTGGGCGTCGCCTACAAACTGGCGGAGGCCTTGCTTGAGGATTGCGGCAAGACGGAATTAATTGATCAGTTGCTCGACCTAGTCACCCTGGGATTAATCGCCGACATGGTGCCTCTGGTGCGAGAGAATCGCTATCTCGTTCAGGTCGGCATGCAAAAGCTGATCAATTCGCAGCGTCCCGGTATCAAGGCGTTGTTGCAGCTGTCCGGGCAGAAAGAAGGAACTGATCTGGTCGGCTTTGGATTGGCTCCGCGTCTGAATGCAGCTGGACGTTTATCTGATGCCACCACGGCTGTCGAATTGCTGACTACAAAAGAAGAAGCGCGCGCTCAGGAGATCGCGCGTTCTCTGGAACTGGAGAATACCCGTCGCCAGGATTTGTGCGAGCAGGTCTTCTTCGAGGCAGACAAGAAAGTCCAGCAGACCTGCAACCTCTCAGTCGATCGCGCTATTGCCATTTATGGCGAAGGTTGGCACCACGGCGTAGTCGGCATTGTGGCGGCGCGTCTGGTCGAGAAATACTCGGTGCCTGTTTTCATTGCCGAGATGGACGAAGGCGAGAAAGTCATCAAAGGATCGGCGCGCGGCGTTGCCGCCATCGATCTGCATCAGGCGTTGAAAGCCAACGAGCAGCTGGCACAGAAATGGGGCGGACACAAGGCAGCGGCCGGATTTACTGTCGAGCTGGACAAAGCGGACCTTTTCTGCCGGGCCGTTGTCGACACGTGCACGCGGCTGCTGCAAGGGCAGTCGCGCAAGGCGCAGCTGGAAATCGATTGTGTTCTGGAACCGCGTGATCTCACGCAACCTCTGGCGCGCAGCCTGTCGCGTCTGGCGCCGTTCGGTATGGGCAACCGCAAGCCGATCTTCGTCAGTGAGGGATTGCAGTGTGTGGCGACGCGTGTCCTCGGTAAAGAAGGGAAGCACCATCGCATCACGGTATCGGCTGGCGCGGATGAATTCGAATGTGTGATGTGGAATTCCCGCAACCGCATCCCGCAAATCGGTGATCAGGTCGACATTGCGTTCAGCCCGGAGATCAACACATACAATGGCGTCGATCGATTGCAGCTGGTCTTGTCGGACTGGCGTGATGCCTCGTTGCGCGACGAAGTTGAGCCGGAAGTAGAGCCGGAGGTCGAAATCAACATGACACCGCCGGCGGTAGCGAACGCGAACGTCGCCTCTCCAGTCTCCTCCCGTGCGGAAACTTTAGCGGCCAACGCGCAGTCCACAAAACTGTCCGACACTATGGACTTGCCGGTGGTAGCTCCGGCTGCGGCTGCGGCGCCGGAGCCGGTATCCGCGCCCGATGCCAGCGCTCGTTTCGCCAGCCGACCGATTTCCTGGAAGGATTTGCGCGAGCACTCTGATGCGCGCAGTCTTCTGGACGCAGCTGTTCGTAAGCTCGGCGACAAGGTTGCTCTCTTTGCTGAGACCAGCGAGAAACTGCCCGGGCACACTCTCGTCGGCCGCTGCGATGTCACCGACCAGACCCACCTGGTGCTCTGGCAATATCCGCCGTCGCTTCAAGTCTTTCGTGCTCTGGTGCGCAAGAGCGCCGCGCAGCATGTGTACTTGATCGGCGCATTGCAGTCGGAGGCGCCTGATGCCACCACTATGTTACGCAAGCTGTATGCGCTGGTGAAGTACGCGGTTAACCATAAAGAAGGACAGGCCGATCCCGATCGTCTGGCTGCCGCGCTTTCGGTGGATAAGATGAGTGTGGCGTTGGCGCTCACCATCTTGAAGAAGATCCACGTCATCGATTGGTTTGCCGAGGACGGCATGCTTTTCGTTGACCTGGTGGACCAGCCTGCGGGCAAACCGGAAGAGCTTCCGGAGTTTCGTCAATTATCAAGCAGTTTGGCGCAAATCGCCGAATTTCGGCTCTGGTGCGCGCAGACCGAGCTCTCCGAGATACAATTAGCAGTCGTCCCCAATGCACTCGAGTTGCAAGCGCCTGCGGCTACCGCGCCGTCAGATACATCGCCTGTCCAGCCGAGCGCCATGAAGGTTGAATCCGAAGTATGAAAGAGCAAATGCTGCCCGTCACCCGCGAGAAGGCTGACTGGCTGAAGAGCACCATTCGTGACATTCCTGACTTCCCAAAACCGGGTATCGTTTTCAAGGATTTGACAACGCTCCTCAAGGATCCGACAGCATTCGGCTATGTGATTGACGTATTCGCCGAGAAATACGCCCCGATGAAGCTGGACTATATCGCCGGCATCGAAGCTCGCGGTTTCATTCTCGGACCGGCAATTGCTCACCGCATCGGTATCGGTTTCATTCCGATTCGCAAGCCGGGCAAGCTGCCGCACAAAGTACAACGTGAATCTTATGAACTGGAGTACGGCACGGACAGTCTGGAAATCCATATGGATGCAACCGAGCCGGGACAGCGTGTGGTCATCATTGACGACCTGTTGGCCACTGGTGGCACTGCTGCCGCAGCGTGCCGATTGATGAAAACGCTGAAGAGCGAAGTGGTCGGTGTTGGGTTTGTAGTCGAGCTGGGTTTCTTGAAAGGCCGCTCGAAGCTGCCTACCGGCACAGACGTTTTCGCCATCATCGAGTACGAATAGATCCAATACACCTATGCCTATTGTTGATAGACTGGGCTGACGTTTAAAAGCCGAGGCTGTCATTATGTGGCTAAAAATCTTGTTGTCCGGACTGGTTCCGCTCATTGTTGCTGGTGCGGCGGGCTGGATCGTCGGCGATCCGAAAGCGGTGGAAGCCGAGATCGACAGAGCCTCACCGCGGCGATGCGCTGCAGCGTTGGCGATGGCCTCGGCTGTCGATCGTGCATCCAATGTCGATTGTCTATGGAGCCACCAGGGACAAGAGTGTCCTGCAGCAGCACGAGAGAGCAGCGGGCCGAGATTCTGGCGCAGGTAGCCGCCGGTAAATTAGCGATTGAAGACGGTCGCCCAACCAGGATGCAGATCTGAAAAGCGATTCGACCAAATTGCCGGGCCGCTTTCGCGGGGCTGGCAAAGAGGAAAAAAAGCGCAAAGTGATGCGCGAAGCCGAGCGACAAACCAGCATCAGTTGAGGGAGTATTTGACGCAAGCCGAACGCTTCCGGAACTGTCGATGAGATGAAAGGGCAAACTGTGCTCGGCATGTTCATGGCTCTTGTGTAGCCATCTCACCGGCGGCGTATTTGTTGCGGTATTCGGCGGTCTGACCTATTTCTGATGATTATCTTTATGGCGGCTCGTGCCATAAGCGCTGACTGATGCAGTGCGCAATATCGTTGCTCTATCTGAAGGAAAGCCTTTGAGTCGCTGACGAAATGCGGCTGCATACGATCGAAAAGCCTGGACAAAGCGGCGCACGAAGCGGCAGCGAAGATGGGCAAGACTGCCTGGACGCGCCACCGCAATGGCGCGCTGAACGGATTGAAGTTATGTCGCGGTCGAAGAAATCGACTGGTCTGATTGCTTTCAATTTAATATCGACACAGGTGGTATTGATCATGACGATTTCGACACGACTTTCAGCAGCCAGCCTGAGAGAACGATTCGATCGACAGTGCGGTGGGGAGTATGCCGCCCAGAGCGATTGTGAACAGGATGGTGGTGACGAACTGTCCCACGACGGAACCGATCAGCGCGACCAGAGTGTTTGCCGTCGGTCCAGATTTTTCATTTTTTCGCGAGGACGAAGTCGTGCTATAACTTCACAAAACTGCGATCCAGGCACCCAGCAAAATGCGCGGCACCTCGCCCGAGGACGCGTACGTATAGGCTTCGTTGCCGACGAAGCCTGGGGCGGGCGGAAGAAAGACGACGAGCTGGTAGATCAGTCCCGGCGGTAATGGAACAGAGCTGATCACCGTCCACAGTGTCTTGCGCGCCACCGCATATTGCCAATTTCTGGCGGAGCACGTCGGCAAAGATGCACGGTGATTGGGAAGTAGAGGACTGTTACCGGAAACCGGAAATACGAAGAGCTGAACGATCTTGCCGCATGGTGACATCGCAGACGAGTTGCATGGTGACGTAGAAGACAGTGATCCAGCCGAGAAACTTGTATTGTTTCATGCCAGCAACCGTGCATCGTCCCAACCGACCGAGGGCTGCATCACCCATTCCAGCGCGCGGCGTCGTTCCATTATGCGGTCATGGTTGAAGTTGCCCGTGTCGTATTCGTGCAGTAAACCGTCTCGCGTGTACCAGTGCAGTCTGTAGTACAGGTCGAGCATTTTGAACAAGTCGGGGAAGGGGCGAATGCGCATCGTCGATTGAAACTTTGTGCCGTCCTCGTTATTTTGCAGATCGGGGGCGAGGGCGGCGAGAAAATTTTCGACGCCTCGATCAAACGGCAGCGAATCTATGAGATGCCCTACCCACATGAGTGTCCAGACACCTTCGATGTACCAGTAGAGGTCTATCTTCTCTTTGTGCGCAAGGTCTTCGGTGCGTTTCGAGAGAAGTTCACTTTCGGCGGGCGACACATGCTCGGTCAGTCCGTTGTCGTAAATCCAGCCGTCGATTATTTCTATCGGCGCGTCAAAATAGATCTGCATCATCGCGTTCATTACCAGCGCCCGCGCGACAATCTGTTCGCGCGAACGCATTTTCGTCCGCGCCAGCGGCGGCAGTTCGTCATTTATTTTTCCGCCTGCCGTCAGGATCACCTGCCTGACTCGGCTTTGATTTCGTTGGGGATCCAGTTGCATCGGCTAGCGCGTCTCAGCAGTAAGAACCATCGAGGTTGCGGATCGATATCTCTCCGGCGTGCAGCTTGATATTACCATCGGCGGTGCTGAGAACAAGCGCTCCGTTTCATCGGATGCCAACGGCTTCGCCCTCGACAATGGTGTTTCCTGAAGTGGCGCGAATCTTCTTGCCCAGTACAGCGGACTGCTTCTTCCACATATCGACGATTTTTCGGCGGTCGCCGTTGCGCATATCGAAATAATGGTTTCTCGAGGCAAAGGCAAAGTTCCGCAGCCAACAGGTTGTAATCAATTGCCTGCCCTGAAAGTCTCTCAAGCCACTGCACGCGCGTCGCAGTTCGTCGTCCAGGGTCGGTTTCTTCAAGATGGATGTTCAGGCCGACGCCGACGACCAGCGATCGACTGCTGCCGGCGCCGGGGTTGGCGGGATCTGTGCTGGTTGTCATTTCGGCGAGGATGCCGCCCACTTTCTTGCCGTCGGCGACGATGTCGTTGACCCACTTCAGACCGACTGCCAATCCGGTCACATTGGCGACTGCTTCCACAACTGCTACGCCGGTTGCCAGGCTCATGAGCGGCACCGCCTGCGGTGGCAGTGTCGGGCGCAGGAGGAAACTAATATAGATCCCGGAGTTGGGCGGCGAAACCCAAGTGCGGCCCTGGCGACCCCGTCCAGCGGTTTGCAAGCGTGCCATTACCACGACACCTTCCGGCGCACCGCCCGCCGCCAGTTGAGTGGCGCGGGTATTGGTGGAGTCGATTTCGTCCCACAGCTCATTGGTGCAAGCAGCGCGTCCTAAGACGCGCGTCTTCAAATGCGATTCGAACTGTGGAAGATCAAGCATCGAGGATCAGGCGTCTGGAGCTGTTTCTTCCTCAGGCTTTGCGTAGTGGTCGGCGCCGAGGAAATGTAGAGAAACGTACGGTTCATCGCCAACTACCCAGCTGTCATGCGCGACCTTCGGAATGTGAAACAGATTGCCCGGCTTCAACTCGATGATGTCGCCGTTGACCATAGCGGCAGTGGCCGTGCCGGAGATCACCATCCCGACGTGTTCGACTTCACAGTACGGAGTGTTGGCTGCCAGCCCGACATGTTCAGACCATTTCCAGCCCGGCTCGTAGGTGGCGCGACCGATGGTCATGCCGCCCAAATGTACGATTTCGAACTTCCCCTTTTCGAATGTACGAAGCTCGTCGGCTTCTTCAAACCTCTTGAGAATCACTTTCAGATTGGGAAGCTCTTCCTGCACAAAAATCCCCTGCACGTGGCGACTTAGAGTTAAAGCGATATCGCTTGGGCTCTCTGAACTGAAGCGATATCGCTTGGGCTTCGGCTGTTAGCCTTTGGCGACAGAGGTTTCGATCTGTTTGTTGGATTCGGTGAGCAATTTATGGATGGGGCATTTGTTGGCGATGCCCTTCAGGGTTTCTAGTTGCTCCAGGGTGAGGTCGCCTTCGAGATGAACCTCACGGGTAATCTTGGACATTTGCTTGCCGGGATTTTGCGGATCGTCGACGCGTTCTTCGCGCAGCTTGACATTGACGCTGGTCAAATTCCAATCGCGTTTTTTGGCGAACAGCTGCAGAGTCATGGAGGTGCAGGCACCGAGCGACGCCAGCATCAGTTCGTGTGGATCGGGTCCGGTTTCAGTGCCGCCGATGTCTTTGCCTGCGTCCGCCAGCAGGGTGTGATGGGCGGTCTTGATTTCGTGCTGCAGACCTTGCGGTTTGGCGACGACTGTCACTTCCGGCATGGCGCTTACCTCCAGGGGGCAAATATCGATTTAGCTACTCTTCGAAAATGCAATCCTAACAATAGAAGCGTTGCTAGACCCGTTCATTTAAGAGATCCTTTTGATGTAGATGAACAGGCACAACACGACAAGGATGTCATGAGAGACGTGCTGATCGAAACAGCCAACCTGCAATTGCGCGACTTCAAGCAAACGGACTGGAAAGAAGTCCATAAGTATTCCGTCGACCCGGAAGTCGTGAAGTATATGGAGTGGGGACCGAATACCACTGAACAGACGCTCGCCTTCATCGACCGGGTGCTTCTGGCGCAGCGAGCGAATCCGCGGACGATTTTTGAATTTGCGGTCATTCATAGAGAAGAGGAAAGACTGATTGGTGCCTGCGGCATACGGGTGGCGCAATTCGATCCCAGGCAGGCGGATCTCGGTTATTGCTTCAATCGCAGTTATTGGGGGCTCGGGTTTGGATCCGAGGCGGCGCAGGCTTTAATAGATTTCGGCTTTGACAAGTTGAAACTGCATCGCGCATGGGCGACATGCGACGCCGAAAACGTCGGGTCCGCGCGCGTGCTGCGCAAGTGCGGCATGCGTCAGGAAGGGCACTTCATCAAGGACAAAAACATCAAGGGTCACTGGCGCGATACTTTGCTCTTCGCGATGCTGCGGGAAGAATGGGATGCGCGGCGGAAGTCGCCATGAGTGGTGTTGCCGATGGTGCCCCCTGCTGATCTCCAAAAAGATATAGACACGGCCGCCGCCAGATTAAGAGCGGCTAAAAAAGTGGTGGTGCTGACGGGAGCGGGTGTCTCCAAGGAGAGCGGCATACCGACGTTTCGCGATGCACTCACAGGCTTGTGGGCAAACTATGAGCCGGAGAAGTTGGCGACGCCGCAAGGATTTCTTTCGGATCCGCCGCTGGTCTGGCAGTGGTATGACTTCCGCCGCAAGAAGGTGCTGGAGGTGCAGCCGAATCCGGGACATCATGCGATTGCCGTCTTGGAGTCGTTGATACCGGAGGTGGTGGTAGTCACGCAGAACGTGGACGGGCTGCACAAGCGCGCCGGCTCGACTGACATTGTCGAGTTGCACGGCAACATCATGGACTTCTTTTGTTTCGAGCAGCGGCATCCGGCGCCGGCGGAAATCGCCTTTGATCTAAAGGAACCGCCGCTCTGCACCGAGTGCGGATCGATGATGCGGCCGGGCGTTGTCTGGTTCAACGAGATGTTGCCGCCCGGCGCGATGGAGCGCGCGTCTCGATTGGTGCGCGCCGCCGATGTGGTGCTGGTGGTCGGCACTTCGGGCATCGTCTATCCGGCGGCATCGCTTCCGTATACTGCGAAAGATGCTGGTGCTTTTGTGGTCGAAGTCAATCCAGATGAAACGCCGATCACAGAAGTGGCCGATCTGTTTCTTGGCGGACCCTCCGGAGAGCTGCTGCCCATGCTGGTTGTGCGGCTGCACGGCGAGAAGTGAGCGAGTGCCGGAGCCGTAATTGGAACGAACGCCGGCGCTTTGCTGCGCAACGAATGCACGGTGAATGATCTGCAGCTAACGTGATTTCCAATAAGCGGAATCGGCTGAACTGCTTTTTAAGACACTCAACGGAAATGGGCTTTCCGTGCCGTTGACAAAACGTCCGATATGATCGATCTCAGGGCACCAAATTTGATGGCATCAGATCTCGGCTAAAGATCTGGTCTGGTATCGCATCTGCCACCACTAGATCTTTTGCGCATATATTTCAGGCACCGCCGATAAAATCAGGGATCTAAAGCGGCATCTTTAATCTAGCCTGAAACAGTCGTGGCTGCCAGCTTCGAGGCGTTGGATATACAGCGGTAGTCCAACAAATTCCTATACAAACACCACATGCGGTGTTACTCTTCATCACAACCACTACGGGTGTCGCCCCTCTTCAGAAAGACCGATAAAACCTAAGTTTCATTAGGTGCAGATAAAGTCTGAATCAGAGAAGGCAACTCGGAAAAACTTGTGACGATACATCGCTGATTGATATCTGCGACGTATCTAATTGCTCTCGCGTTCTGGGGCAAATCGGAAAACCAATTGCAAGTGGCTAGACTGCTTGCGTGTATGCTACCATGCTTATGTATGGTATATCAATAGATATGGTTCCTGGTTTTAGATTTGCCCTTTTCGGAAACAACTTGCGCCCAGAGGAAAGGCAAAGAAATGACGCAGATTCAGGCGATGCTATCTCAACCGGTTACGGAAGAATCGACAAAATATGCCAACTACAAAGTCATTCGACGTGACGGAAAAGTGGCCGGATTTGATCCGAGCAAAATTCAGATAGCGCTGCATAAAGCGTTCATCGCCGGCGGCGGTGCGGACAACGAAGCGACCAGTTCGCGCGTTCGCGACATCGTCCAGAAGCTGACTCAGCAAGTTGTGGACAAATTGATGCGCCAGCAGCCGCAGGGCGGCACCGTGCACATCGAGTTCATCCAGGACCAGGTCGAACTGGCGCTCATGCGTTCGGGTGAACACGAAGTGGCACGTCGTTATGTTCTATATAGAGAAGCGCGCGCTCAAGAGAGAGCAAAAGCCCAGGAAGAACTGGGAGTTCCCACCGCCGAACTGAAAATGACGCTGGCTAACGGCACCACCACAGCGATTGATTACCAGCGCTTGCGCACAGTCATCGAAGAAGCTTGCGCCGGACTCGGCGATCAAGTTTCTGTACAAGAGATCTACAAAGGCACGATCGTCAATTTGTACGACGGCGTTCCGCAAGACGACATATATAAGTCCGCCATCATGAGTGCGCGCACTCTCATCGAACGCGATCCGGGCTATGCGTTCGCCACGTCGCGCCTCCTGCTCGACCAGATCCGTCACGAAGTGATCGGCGAGCCGCAAACACACGCCCAAATGAAAGTTCGCTACGCCGAGTACTTCCCTGAGTACGTCAAGCGTGGTTTGGAAGCCGGTCTTATCGATCCGCGCATATCCCAGTTCAACCTTGCGGAACTGGGAGCAGCGATCAAGGCCGATCGCGATCTGCAATTCCAATATCTGGGACTGCAGACCCTCTACGATCGGTATTTCCTTCACACGAATGGTCGCCGCTTCGAGTTGCCGCAAGCTTTCTGGATGCGCATTGCGATGGGACTCTCGCTCAACGAAGTTGATCGGGAAGCGCGCGCAATCGAGTTCTACGAACTCCTGTCCTCGTTTGACTTTATCTCCTCCACTCCTACTCTGTTTAACTCTGGGACACACAGACCGCAGCTATCTTCGTGCTTCCTGACCACCGTCCAGGATGATCTCGAAAGTATCTACGATGCTATGAAAGAAAATGCCCTTCTTTCTAAGTTCAGTGGCGGACTTGGGAATGACTGGACGCCCATCCGGGCCCTTGGTGCTCATATTAAAGGCACCAATGGCAAGAGCCAGGGCGTTGTGCCGTTCCTCAAGGTCGTTAACGATACCGCTGTCGCCGTCAACCAAGGCGGCAAGCGAAAAGGTGCGGTCTGTGCGTACCTGGAGACTTGGCACCTCGACATCGAAGAATTTCTCGAGTTGCGCAAAAACACAGGCGACGACCGCCGCCGCACGCATGACATGAACACCGCTAACTGGGTGCCTGATCTGTTCATGGAGCGCATGCACGCTGATAAAGAGTGGACTCTCTTCTCTCCAGACGAAGTTCCGGATCTGCACGACAAGTTCGGCGCCGCCTTCCGCGAAACGTACGAAAAGTACGAAAGCATGGCCGCCATGGGCAAAATCAAGCAGTTCAAGAAAGTGCAGGCGCTCGATCTGTGGCGCAAGATGCTCTCCATGCTATTCGAAACCGGACATCCCTGGATCACCTTCAAAGATGTCTGCAACTTGCGCAGCCCGCAACAACATGTCGGCGTGGTGCACAGCTCCAACCTCTGCACCGAGATCACGCTCAATACCTCTGATAAAGAAACTGCAGTGTGCAACCTCGGATCTATAAATCTGATCGCGCACATCACCGAGAACGGACTCGACCTGGAAAAACTGCAACGCACCTGTAAGACAGCCGTGCGTATGCTCGACAACGTAATCGACATCAACTATTACAGCGTCCAAAAAGCCCGCAACTCCAACTTGAAACATCGTCCGGTCGGACTCGGTTTCATGGGCTTCCAGGATGCCTTGCTCAAACTGCGTATTCCTTATGCTTCGCAAGAAGCCGTCGAGTTCGCCGACTACAGCATGGAAGCAATCAGTTTCTACGCTCTGTACGCCAGTAGCGAACTGGCTAAAGAACGCGGCACCTATGCAACTTATAAAGGCTCGCTCTGGGATCAAGGCATTCTCCCCATCGACAGCATCAAGCTGGTCGAAGCCGCCCGCGGCGGAGTGCTCGAACAAGACCGCACCGTGCGTCTCGACTGGACACCGGTCCGCGAACATATCGCCAAGTTTGGTATGCGCAACAGCAACGTGCTGGCGATTGCACCGACTGCCACGATCAGCAACATCATCGGTGTCAGCCCCTGTATCGAACCGACGTTCCAAAATCTGTACGTGAAATCCAACCTCTCAGGTGATTTCACAGTGCTCAACACCTACCTGGTCGAAGACCTGAAGGCGCTTGGACTGTGGGACGAAGTTATGGTGCACGACCTCAAATACTTTGACGGCTCCGTGATGCCGATCGAGCGCATTCCGGCCGAACTGAAGCAGCTTTATGCAACCGCTTTCGAAGTTGATCCGAAGTGGCTGATCGAAGCTGGTTCGCGCCGGCAAAAATGGATCGATCAAGCACAAAGCCTCAACGTGTACATCGCTCAACCCAACGGCAAGAAGTTGGATGAAACCTACAAGCTGGCATGGCAACGTGGTCTCAAAACAACCTATTACCTGCGGACAATCGGTGCGACCTACGCAGAAAAATCCACCGTCACCACCGGTGCGCTCAACAAGGTTTCCAGTGAGGTGCCGCTGACAGTATCAGTGGTAATGATGGAAGACATGTCTGCCTCTCCTAAGGCATGCTCCATTACTGATCCTGACTGCGAAGCTTGCCAGTAAATCACTCCGATAAGCCCACGACCAATTCACTGGGCCGTGTTGGTCGTGCGGCTGATTGGGGAAACGTAGAACGGACCGAGCAGTTCAATCTCACGAAAGCATCAAACTAGATCGGAGACTAAACAACCAGAACGACAGCTGCAGTGATATTCGCAGGTGATTTAACGAATATCCGCCGCAGCGAAAAGACTTGACAGGCGCATCATACAGATGTATGGTATGGTTAGAAAGGGGACAGGGATGAATTCAAATAGTGGCAGCGGTTCTAATTCCGTTCGTCCATGGCAGAGTACAGAGTTGACTAACCGGGGTATTTTTGGCACCGGACCGAGTATCGAATCACCAATAAATCCGCCACCGCCGCTTGGACATGCTGTTGTTGTTCCAACAGCCGAACCGACCAAAGTCGCCGGAGTTGAAAACGAAATCGACTGCACGCCGCCTGTCTCTCCTGCGGCCGGAACTACAAAACAGGAGATTAGTTCAGTGACAATGGCTCCGTCGGTTCCATCCGAAACCACCAACAAAGGTGCTGAAGCAGCCGGTACCGTTGGCGGTGTCACGGGTCTGGAAAACATCGAGTTCAACGCACGCCGCATTCGCGTCGACGAAAAACGCATCATCAACTGCCGCGCCGACCTCAACCAACTCGTGCCGTTCAAATATGATTGGGCATGGCAAAAGTATCTCGATGCTTGCGCCAACCACTGGATGCCGCAAGAGATCAGCATGAGCCGCGACATCGCGCTCTGGAAAGATCCCAACGGTCTGACCGATGACGAACGCCAAATCATAAAACGCAACCTCGGTTTCTTCTCGACCGCTGATTCACTCGTAGCCAACAACCTGGTGCTGGCGATCTATCGTCACATCACCAATCCTGAGTGCCGTCAGTACCTGCTTCGTCAATCTTTCGAAGAAGCTCTGCACACGCACGCCTATCAATATGTGGTGGAAAGTCTGGGACTCGATGAAGGCGAAATCTTCAACATGTATCGCGAGATTCCGTCCATTCACGCGAAGGATGCATTCCAACTTCAGTTCACTGAAGAGCTGGCCGATCCTAATTTCCACACCGGCACCGATGCCACAGATCAGCGCCTCCTGCGCAACTTGATCGGCTATTACATCATCATGGAAGGCATCTTCTTCTACGTCGGATTTGTGCAAATGCTCAGCTTCGGACGGCAGAACAAGATGACTGGTGCATCCGAAGAATTCCAGTACATCTTGCGCGATGAATCGATGCACCTCAACTACGGTGTAGATCTGATCAACCAGATCAAGATCGAAGATCCGCATCTCTGGACGACAGCTCTTCAACAAGAAATCATTAAGCTGATTCGTGAAGGAGTCGATCTAGAATATCAATACGCGGTCGACACAATGCCGCGCGGAGTACTCGGACTAAACGTGCAAATGTTCGCCGAATACCTGCAATTTGTGGCAAACCGTCGCTGCAAGCAGATTGGCTTGACTGAGCAATATCCAGGCGCGAAGAATCCCTTCCCCTGGATGAGTGAAATGCTCGATCTCAAAAAAGAGAAGAACTTCTTCGAGACGCGTGTCATCGACTATCAAACAGGCGGTGCACTCAGCTGGGATTAATTGCACTTTCTGCGATGCAGTCTTAATGACTGCGCGCAGGGGTGAGCCCGGCAGTGGATGAAGGTACGCCGTCGGGCACTGGTTTTGACTGGGACAGGAAGAAAGCTCTGGCTTCGGCCAGGGCTTTCTTCTTTGGTGTGCCACGCATGTTCAACAACTGGAGGTGAGAGTCCTCACACAACCTGACGATGGTGAAGTGTAGCGAATGCGCAAGGGCGCGACCGTGAGGGGACGTCTGAAGGAAGCGCTGAGCAAAACTGCGATTTGACGGACAGAAACCAGATACGAGGCGGGCGCGCCCGCGCGAGCGAGCCAATGATCGCGAAGCGCATAATCGTCAACGGACGCGAACGTAAATCTGGCAGATGCGCAGTGAAAGTGGTTGAACTTACCGTGGGAGATCTGCGCCGTGTCGAAAGCAAACGACTGGGAATCCGCAAGGAAACCGACCGCGGTGCAGAAGTCAGCAAAGGACGTAGTAACTCGAAACACCGACCAAGCGCGGCAGCACGCAAGCAGGCGGAGTTAAACGGTGAAGGTCCAAACGACAGCGAGGTCACGTGACATGAGTTGCGAGAACGAGAAGCAACAGAAAACCAAACAGGACTCAACGACAGAGGTAGCGGGTGAAACCTGCGAGACTGGCGACCGAGGGGGCGAAAAGTTTGAAGCAACGAGTGAAGCGCAAGACCAATCATTGATGGAGGAAATTCTAGATAAGGAGAACCTGAAGATCGCCTACGCACGCGTCGTCAAAAACGGCGGTGCAGCTGGGATCGACGGGCTTAGCACCGATGACCTACAAGCGTACCTCGCAGCAAACTGGAAACAGATCAAACAAGAGCTGCTTCAGGGCACTTACAAACCAAGACCGGTGAGACGGGTGAACATCCCGAAGCCCGGCGGAGGGAAACGACAGCTGGGGATACCGACGGTCATGGACCGTTTTATTCAACAAGCTGTCATGCAAGTGCTGCAACGCAAATGGGACAGCACATTTTCCGAGCACAGTTACGGTTTTCGACCAGGTAGATCGGCGAAACAGGCAATAGAAGCCGCCCGCAAACACATTGAGGGAGGCTACCGAGTAGTCGTGGATATTGATCTGGAGAAGTTCTTTGATCGAGTGAATCACGACGTCCTGATGAACCGGGTAACGAAGCGAATTTCCGACAAGCGAGTGCACAAGTTGATCCGTGCGTACTTAAATGCCGGAGCATTGGAAGGCGGGCTGACCAGCGCGAGCAAAGAAGGGATACCACAAGGCGGACCGCTTTCGCCGCTACTCTCAAACTTGCTGCTTGATGAACTTGACCGAGAACTGGAACGACGGAACCTTCACTTTGTGCGATACGCAGATGACTGCAATATCTACGTTGCGAGTCAACGAGCCGGAGAGCGCGTGATGAAAGGGATCACGGAGTTTCTAGGAAAACGGCTCAGGCTACAAGTGAACAAGGAGAAAAGTGCGGTGGGAAAGCCTTGGTCAAGAAGCTTCCTTGGAGTTAGCTTTTACGCTAACAATCGAGGTGTAAAACCGCGCGTGGCTTCAAAAAGCCTCGCCAGGTTCAAACAGCGAATTCGCGAGCTGACCCGACCAACAAAAGGTAAAAGCGTCAGTCAAGTGATTGGAGGTCTACGCGAATACCTCTTGGGCTGGCGCGGATACTTCGTTGTCTGCGATACGCCGAAAGTGTTTCGCAATTTGGATAAATGGATTCGGCGTCGTATTAGATGCTACATCTGGCGCCAATGGAAACGGGGACGCACCCGATACACCGAGTTGCTTCGGCGGGGAATCCACCCGCAGGATGCAGCACGTGCTAGTGGTTCGGCGAAGGGACCATGGCGACTGAGCAAAAATTCAATACTCCACCATGCTATCCCGAGCGCTGCCCTGCACGCTCTCGGGCTCCCGAAGCTAGTCTCCGCATCATGACCGCTGCCGAACCGCCGTGTACGGACCCGTACGCACGGTGGTGTGAGGGGGAAAGTCCGCGAGGACCTACCTATCTCGATTGCCCGAATGGGTATTTTCTTCAAAAGCGGCTGTCCATGCGCTTGCCGGACAGCCACCATTATCGGTGGCGCCTTACGGCTCAGCTGTTTGTTGCCGATCAACCACAGCAGTGGAAACTTTATTTCGGTGGGTAAGTCATGTCTTGTGCAAACATGGGTGTCACATGACTGACAAGGAAGACGGACCTAATTCGATTAGTGCCGGGCAAAAGGTTCAGCCTGTTGTTCTGCTCATCGGCGATTCGCCCGACTATCCGCGAATTTTTGAATTACTAGCGAGCAAACTTCAGATCAGATTCAAGGTGGTTCGCGGCTGCGCTGAAGGGCTGCGAGCCCTTGATGAAGCCCGGTTCGACATTGTTGTAATGGACTGGCAGATGCCCGAAATCGATGGGCGCATTTGCACCGGAAAAATTCGCGAGAGGGAGAAGACCTCAGGCAAGCGCACTCCGGTAATCGGTATTACCGGTCACGTCAAAGCCACACTCGATAACTGCCTGAGTGCCGGTATGGATGACTATCTCGCAATGCCGTTCACTTACGACCAGCTGCATCAGAAATTGACTTTCTGGCTGAGTTCGGACTACGGCTGCGATGGCGATGGGGACGGTGATGGTAAACGCTGAACCACAACCGACTCTGATTGATTACGACAAAGCTCAGCGGTAGCTGAGCTTTTCGATTCATATAGTTTGAGGTTCGAGCACGGACTGCATTGAAGCGCGTGGTCGGGTCTGAAGTCGCTTGTTACGCCTATGCTTCTTTGGCGTCAGCGTCGCTGAGACCAAGGCGTGCGTCCCGTTCCCTGCGGATTCGCAAGATGGTCTGATAGATCTCCTGAGCCCGGTCTAGGTAGCCGTGTTGGTGATAAAAGTTCGCCAGCAGCTGTAATTCATGAGCACTGCGATCCATGGCATCCGCGAGGGACTCCCCGCGGAACGGCGTGCCGTGGGTGTCGCGTCCGGCCTGATTTGTGTCTTGATGCTCGTGTTCTTGTCCAGACATGTGAGCTAGTGCCTCTAAAACAGTAAGTATCCAGAACGTTGGGTTTCCGGGTTTCCGGCAGCTGAGACGGAGTGCTTTTCTGAAAAGTTCCAACACTTCTTTAGACCGCATTCTCCGCAAGAACCTGATGGATAGGTCAACCATCCC
Organism: Candidatus Obscuribacterales bacterium; assembly: GCA_046328035.1. Taxonomy (GTDB): domain Bacteria; phylum Cyanobacteriota; class Vampirovibrionia; order Obscuribacterales; family Obscuribacteraceae; genus JBGASG01. The sequence continues at coordinate 270,630 of JAXLXI010000006.1, forward strand.
TTGAAGCTCACGCTATTTCTTGTGGCTGAAATACCACAAGAAGAAGATGCAACTCGCGGCTGACTTCTACGTCTATCGTCAGACGTGAGACAGGAATTGCGAGATTATTACCTATGCCTAAGAAAACCAAGAAAGCTGCTACACCCGCCAAGAAGCACGAACATCTTTATGTGTGTCTTGGAAAGGTAATCAGTGACCGTCGGAAAAAGCTCGGCTTGTCCCAGGAAGAACTGGCTGCGGACTCCGGAGTGGATCGCGCTTTTCTAAGTAATGTAGAAACAGGGAAACGCAATCCAAGTATAGGATCGGTAGCCAGCATCGCACAGGGCATGAAGATGCGCCTTTCCCGCCTGGTCAGCAAGTGCGAACAATGCCAGGACGATTTGGAAGACAGCGCCTAACCCAACACCTAACCCAACACCTAACCCAACACGCGATGGACATTGCGTGAATCCGTGATCGCCAAAAGCTTGGTGCCCGAGTGCAACACTGTTTGGGCGGCGGGATTCCAATCGTTCTGCCCGCCGTGCTCATGCAGCAGCACGGTCACTCCATAACGCTGTCTGACATCATCGACGGTCAAGCCGTGCAGGATGCCACCATCCTCAATGGGAATCTGGATCGCGTTGATAATCTGGCCGCCAAACTCGAACGACGACAGGATGTTTCCGCTCATCGCTGCCAGTGCGAACACCGGTGCCGACAATGCGGAGGCGCTGAACGATGGAATGCCGAAGGAGCGCTCGAACTTCTCCGCCAGTTTCTGATCGAACATGCGCATCACAACTTTGATTCCCGGGACAAGCTCGCGGGCATTCAGGCAAGTCTCCATGTTGGCCAGGTCATCATCGGTTACCGCTATCAGGGCTTTCGCCTTGCGCACGTTCGCGTCTTCCAGCGCCTGGGTGTTGCGAATGTTGGCGACGATGCAGGGCACACCCAGCTCTTCCATCTCGGCAAGAAACGGCGCATCCGGCTGTTTCTCAATGCAAACAACGTCTTGATCCATTGCTCGCAGATGTTGCACAACGCGCATACCGACGTTGCCCAGTCCGCACACAACTATGTGATTCTCATATGTTGCCGCCAGCATTTTTTGCCACTCCCTCGTGTAGAGATTGCTTTGAAATAGAAGGTTGCCCAGGTGCACCACACCTTCGGCGACTACCAGAAGACCGAGCAACGGCAGCCCAAAAAACAGAGGTATCAGTCGCCAATCATCTTCAAACGGTATCGGGGATTCGAAGAAGATCATCTGCAGCGTGTCATAGGCGGCGCCCAGCAATGTTGCATGGTGCTGCGGCAGATCCTGCTTTGGATACACGTAGTACAGGAGCAGCGTCGACCCGACGAAGGCGATGAGCACGCAAGTGAAGAAGACGCGAAACTCATTGACGAGCACGCGTACCAATCTGAAAAATCTGCTCAGACGGCGTTTCACACTACACTTTCACTGCCGGCGGTTCGACGGGAAGAAACTGACCAGCCTGAGCGAAGGTGGCTCGCAATGCCGCTTGCCAGCCTGAATAGTCGGCGCCGCGGTCATTTTTCACTTCGAACTTTTGTCCCTTCTGCCACGCTTCTTCAAGTTCTTTCTTGCTCTTGATCAGTCCGACCTTCAAGCCGGCCAGCGCCGCCACTCCCCAAGCCGTCGACTCCACTTGTGACGAACGCACCACCGGCAAGCGCAGAACATCAGCCTGAAATTGCAGCAGAAAGTTGTTCTTGGTGGCACCGCCGTCGACGCGTAGATCGACAACCGGCAAATCGTATTCGCGCATGCGCGTCACCACGTCGGCTACTCCGTAAGTCATTGACTCCAGCGCCGCCCGCACGAAATGCGCTCGACCCGTGCCTCGCGTGATGCCGGTAATGGTGCCGCGTACATCCGAATTCCACCAGGGCGAACCCAGTCCGACCAGAGCCGGCACAAAATACACGCCCTCGTTGCTGTCGATTGACTTAGCCAGGGCTTCCGTTTCTTCGCTGGAAGCAATGATGCCCAGCCCGTCCCGCAGCCATTGCACTGCGGCGCCGGCAATGAATATGGCGCCTTCCAGCGCATAAGTGGGTTTCTCCCCCGCCAGCTTCCAGCCCAGCGTGGTTAAAAGCCCCGGCACCAGATGCGGTGCGTGCCCGATATTAATGAGCAGAAACGCACCAGTTCCATATGTGCATTTGGCGCTGCCGGTTTCGAAACACGTCTGACCGAACAGTGCCGCTTGCTGGTCTCCCAGTACGCCGGCAATCGGGGCTTCGAAGCCGACCACCTCTTTTTTGGTGGTGCCGAAGTCACCGTTGGAGTCGAGGACCTGCGGCATCATGGCGCGCGGTACCGACAACCGCGCCAACAGCTCGTCGTCCCAGTCCATCGTATGCATGTTGTAGAGCATGGTGCGCGAGGCGTTGCTCGATTCCGTGGCGTGCACCGTGCCCCCGGTGAGGTTATAGATCAGCCAGGTATCAATAGTTCCGAAAGCCAACTCGCCGGCGCGCGCCCGTTTCTCGCCGTCTTTGACGTTCTTGAGTATCCACTGAATCTTTGGTCCGGAGAAGTACGCATCCGGTACCAAACCCGTCTTTTCGCGAAACACATTTGACTCGCGCTTCAATGCATCCGCCACATCCTGCGTGCGGCGGTCCTGCCAGACGATTGCCTTATGCACGGGTTTTCCCGTTTTGCGATCCCAGACGACGGTTGTTTCACGCTGGTTTGTGATGCCGACGGCGGCAATCTCTTCGCCTTTGATTTTCGCCGCCGCGATCGCGTCGCTGATGCACTGGAGTTGGACTTTGAGAACCTCTTCCGCATCATGTTCGACCCAACCTGGTTTTGGGAAAAACTGCGTGAATTCATGTTGTCCGACGCCGATTGTTTTTCCCTGACTGTCGAAAACAATCGCGCGACAACTAGTGGTGCCCGAATCAACGCTGAGAATGTATCGGCTCATTCGCCTGCCCCCGCTGCATTATGCTTGCTGCCAGCTGTTCGGGGCATATGTTAGCAGGAACGCGCGCCGCCCTGTCAGCCGTTCGTATGTCATGTCTTGGCGTTGCCGCCTCGGTCAGGCGTTCGATTGCAGATGCTGTCTGAGCGTGTCGGGAGGCTGCGTCAGCGAGAACAACAGCAGTTCGTTGCGCATGGGACGCATCGTTTCCAAGATTTCCAACCAGGCGTTGTGAGCGTTTTCATCAGGTGGAATGCCCAGCACGGCGCGCAACTTTCCAGCCAACGCATCCTTCAGGTCAGTATCATCGATCTCGCCGTAGGCAGCGATAATCGACTCAACACCAGGGTCCGGGAAGATCACATCCGATTCCTTCAAGCTTTCGATCAGAAACTCGATCAGCCAGACCGGCGCATTCAGCGCGCCTTGATCTATGCCTGTCATGTGCAGGCTGAGCGTCAGCAGCTCTTTCGTTGCTTCAGCAATCTGCCAGTCTGGAACATCGCCTCTCACCGATTCCTCGACGTCTGGACCAAATTCGCCGTCGCGGCAGCGTTTCACGAACACCCGCACTTGCTTGGCGCAATAGGGCTGCATGCTGTGGCAAAGAAACAGAGCACGCCGGATGCCGTCGTCCTCATCTTTTGGACGTATGCGATCGTCGACTCGGAGTATTTCTAGCGACGTCTGCTCCACTGGGCAACCCTTTCGGCGAGTTGAGAAGGTAACGGGCAATCAGAGACAGAGCTTCCGCGTATCTGTATATAGGATATACGTCATCTGGCTCGTCCGGGCCCGCCGAATTCACCTTTTTGTTCTTACCGGCCCCGGAACCCCCGCCAGAACCCTTCTTTCCTGCAATCGGACGGGCGCCAGCATTCGCAGAAGCACCAGACCCGAGATTGCGGAATGCGCGAGAAGCGGCTTTGCCGACTGCGTTGGGCTCCCGGTAATTGGCGGGTGGCGGCACATGCACGAAAACGACGCCCGCGCAGCGCGGGTCGTTCTGCCAATCGAGCAGAGCCCTGAAGTAGACCTCGTTGCACACAAAAGTCCCGGCATGGCTTGAGATGCGGCAGTTGAAGCCTTTCGCGAGCAAATCGTCAAGCAACTGCTTGTCGACTGGCCGACTGCGAATCGCCGTGTCGGCGCCTTCGACGATCTCTTCGCCGGTCCACTGATGTTTTTCGTTGTCTGGAATGCGGTAGTCCTTGCAGTTGAGAGCGAACCGCTCAATTTCGATTGCTTCTCGTTTGTCTGCCATTCCGGCCATCACAAGAGCAAACTCTGCATCTGGCGGTAGCTTGTCTACCGCCTGCTTCACAAAAGTCCAGCTCGATTGGCAGCATACTGGCAAGACAAGAGATTGTGCCGCAAAGCCCTGACAGTACTGCTGAATGAACGCTACCGCGTCTCCGCTCGGGTTCTTGTCAAACTCCGCAAACGGTTCGAATCCAGCAATGATTGCAACCTTTGTTGCCAACAGCTTGCCCCTGCGCGATCCCCTGATTCCCTTATAGTAAAATGGAAAATCCCATTCCGTGCCGGAGTGGCGAAATGGCAGACGCAGTTGACTCAAAATCAACCGCCCGCAAGGGTGTGTCGGTTCAAGTCCGACCTCCGGCAATCTTTTCTCCCCAAGTACGAATAAACCAAGCCCGCTGGGCTTCTGCGCCGTCCGCCAGAACCCAAGCGATATCGCTTTGGCTCTGGAAATTGAGCCGATATCGCTTCAGGTCGGAGAAACCCAAGCGATATCGCTTGAGTCCGCGAGGTTCAACCGATATCGCTTGGGCTTTTCAGGAGGGGTTGAGGGGTGAGGGGCTGGGATAAAAACGACCGAATTTTTGCCCGAAAAGCCCTTGCTTAACGGCGGTACCATATGCGGTGAGGCAAAAGATCGTAGACTAGATAGGGTCAATCGCTCATACGGAGATAGGGCTTAGAGCCATGCCTGCCAAGAAAAGTAACTTGTCTAATCTCGAGTCGCAGATCAAGGCTGCTCCCAGTAAGCACGAGCGCATGCCTGACCCAGAGAAGATTCTTCTTGATACTGAGTCGGCGCCTGCCATTACCGACAAGCTCAATCTCTTTCCGTTTGACTGGCGGGTAGAAACTCCGCGCCTGGCCGAGATTTACGAGAACGCCCGTGACCCAGGTTGGTCACCCAGCCGTTTGCCTTGGGAAACGCTTGATGTCGAAAGCATGACCATCGACCAGCGCCAGGCAATCTCCTACTGGTGGGCGTTGCTGTCTGTTTTCGATGCTTCCGGACCGGCGGTATTCGCCCGCGCGATGATTCATGCCTACGAAGTGCACGAGGAAGACCCGGTTCGCAAGTGTTTTTTCTCCGTCACTCGCGATGAGATGAATCACGAAGAGGTTTGTGGGCGTGCCATCAGCAAATTGACGCCCGGTGGTCCGCTGCACAGCTACGAGTGGCAAGGACCGCTCGGGAAGCTCGCCAAAAACAACATCGAATGGCTCTACCACAACGGAGCACGCTACTGGAACGGCTACAAGAAAGCCGTCGAGCATTATCCGATGGGTATTTTGTTTAGCTCGTTCTTGTTTGGAGAGGTTGCTTCGTCGACGCTGTTCCACAGCATGTACGAAACCACCGATATTCCGGTGTTCAAGGAAGCCTTCAAGAACATCGGACGAGACGAAGGTCGCCATTTGAGTTTCTGTCTGGCGCTGCTGAAAGAGATTTTGCCGAGGTTGTCCGAAGAGGACAAAGAAGTGATCACGAAACAGTTTCGTGCCGGCTTCGTTTTTCTTTCCGGCATTCTCTATGAGCCGCCGGAAGATTTTTGGCATCTGCCGGCGACGTTCTTGCCGGCGCAGAGGCAATTAGAAGAAGTGGCACGTTCGGCTGGCTTCGGAATTCTGACCCTGGAACAGCGCTACGAAAACTGGCGCACGGCGGTGGTGCGCCTGAAGACAATTGTGGAGCCGTATGGCGTCAAGTTTCCGGCGCTGCCTGAAATTGATGTTGACGGCGAGGATGTTTCGTTCGACGCCGACAAGATCGTCCCGATTTTCTAGACCGCCAGCACTTACGCGGTGCCGGAAGGTTTACCAGATTTGCTCTTCCCAGTCGGTTAGTTCGGCGCGGTTGATCAAGCCTCTGCGGAACGCCAGATTGAGGGCGCGGCAGCGGTGATTGTATTCGTCCTCGTCGGAGGCGCCCTTGATGGGAATTCCCAGTTTTGTGTACAGGCATTTCAAACGTGCTTGCACAGCCTTCTCTGTGATGTAGAGTCGGCGGGCGATCGCCTTGTCCGTGAACCCCATTGCGATGTATACCAGAACTTCGAACTCGCCGTCGGTCAGTCCGGTAGCACCGCATTCGGTGCGCCGGATGATGCGCTGAATGCGCGGATGAATCCAGCAGTCGCCGCCCAGCACCGCGCGCGCCGCGTCTACCACCTGCTGATCGGTGGAGTCCTTCAATACATAGCCGAACGCGCCATCCGATGGTACCAGCTTCCACAACTTGCGAACAAATATTTCGTCCGAGTGATTGGAGAGAATAATGATTCCGGTGTGGGGTAGCTCCGCAAGAATGCGTTCCGCCGACTTGATACCAGACAAGATCGGCATCTCAATATCGAGAAACACCACCGGTGGCTTGTGTTCGATCGTCAGTTCGACGGCTCTCTGCCCGTCGTGAGCCTCATAAATTGGTGCCAGATTGGCGAGGTGATTGCCAATCAATTCCCTGAGCCAGGTGCGCTCACGCTCTTGGTCGTCCGCGATCACAATGCCCATCTTCTGCTCCTCACAGTGCCCATCTTCTGCTCCTCACACCATCCCCTGGTACTGCGTTCCGTCAGTCGGTGCCACTACGCCAGGCGGTTGAGGACCTGTTTCGCCAGTGATTTGAGTGTTGCAAATACGCCCAAACCCTCCGACGCGATCGCCTCGAACGCCGGTACTCCACCAAGATTGAGATCTGATTCCATCATGCTGACTTGCATGGCGTTGTTGAGATCCCTCTTGTTATACTGCAATATCCACGGAATGTCGTCCAGCGAAACCCGGAACTCCATCAGGTTTTCGATCATGTTCTGCAATGAAGAAATGTTGTCTTTGCGGCGCAACACGTCGGAGTCGGCGACGAAGATGATGCCGTCCACTCCGTTCAAGATTAGCTTGCGGCTGGCGTTGTATTCCACTTGCCCCGGCACAGTGTAGAGCGAAAATCGTGTCGTAAAACCCTGCACTTTACCCAGATCCAGTCCCAGATAATCGAAGAACAGAGTGCGCTCGGTATCGGTTTCCAGACAGATTATTTCGCTGCGCGTATCCGGTGCCAGCTGGCTGTAGATGTATTTCAGATTGGCGGTCTTGCCACCAAGTCCAGTGCCGTAGTAAACGAGTTTGCAGGAAATTTCGCGCGTGTGAAAGTTGATTGATGCCATAAAGCAATCCCCCAAGTCAGCCTGAAGTCGATTATTTCAAGCGCGCGAAGCGCTGATACTCAGCGCCTCCTCAATGTCGACCTGGGGATCACCCTAATCGCTGTTTCTGCGACGCAGGGCTCTCCGCTGTTAGTCCAATGCAATACTGATAGACACTAAAGTTCCGCTGTCGAATGAGATCGACTTGCTGAACGTAACTTGTGCGCCGATGCCGTCCGCGCGTTCGCTCATATTGCGCAGCCCGCGCGACTGGGTTACCTGCTTCTCGGTTATGCCGCGCCCGTTGTCCTCGATTGACACCGTCAGCTCCCCAGCGGTTCGGTGCAGTGATACCAGCACGCGCGACGCGTGTGAATGTTTCTCGACATTGTTGAGCGCTTCCTGCGTGACTCTATACAGTGCCAGGTTGCAGTCGGCGGTGAGATTGATCTCGGCGGGCGAGATGTTGGTGAACAGCGCCGTTTCGATGCCTGTCGCTTGCCGAAAGCGTTCGACCAGACTCTTTATAGAACAAACCAATCCAGCCTCGGCCAGGAGCCGGCGGTGTAACTCGGACATGATGCCGGCGACGCCGGTTGCGATCACTTCGATGCGCTGGCGAATTTCCATGGCCAGTCGATTGTCGTTGGCTTGCTCGGACAGGGCGATAATCCTGTCGAGATGAGGCATGATCAAGCTGTCGATTTCCGCTGAGATCCTTTTGCGCTCGGCTGCTACTGCCATTGCTTCGAAGAATGATTGATCGTCGCCGCCACCTTCACCCGCGGTTAATGCAACGCCCCACATGTCTCCCGGTTGTTCATTTACGGAGAGCAGCAGATCGCGAGGAAACCCGCAGGCCGGGCTGGTGCCCAGCTCGGCGCTGGCGCCGGAGAGGGCGCACCATGACTCGAACATGACGAACTCCGGTTGCTCCGCTGAGAGCCAGCGTGCCGATGAGACACGTTTGTCGACGCAGCGAACCGCGATCACGCAGCCCGTCGCCATGCGGTCGTAGGTAATGATCAAAATGTCGTTTTCCGACCTGGCGAACATGCGCAACACGCACTGCATGGCGCGAAATACCGCGAGTTGCTGCAACTCGGAAAGCGGGCATTCTTCATCCCGCTCGATAAACCCGATAAAGCGTCCACTCAATCGAGCATGGCGACTGGTTATGTTGGTGAGGGCTGCCACCAGTCCGAACTCGTCCAGTTCGACCGGGTGCAGCTCGCCAAGTAAATCGCGGAACGCCGCCACCGTGCTGTGCAGTTCATCGAGTAGCGGTCCGGTGCGTTCATGCTTCTGGATAGAACGAATCAATCGCACCAGCGACGGTAAAATTTCGTCATGAAGATCTTTAGCGACCCGGCGCCTTTCGCATTCGATCGCTTTGAACTCGAACTCAAACTGCCGGCTCCGCCAGCTGTCGGAACGCCGCAGCCAGAGAGGGCGCGGCGGCGCTTCTCGCAAGCGGTCTTGTTCGTATCTGCGCGGACGCTGAAACATGTCATCTCCTTTTCGCATTCTACACGTCCGTGCATTCACCGGCTGGCATGGGTAAGTGGCGTTGGGGTGGTCGGTAGGGGTGACCTGGGGTGAACCCGAGGTTACGAGATTAGTCCTTCTGATTCAATCCACATTTACGAAGATTCCGCCTTGCTCCCGATGTCCTGAAATCGAGGGGGAGTGATGATGGAGAGACCACTTCGAGGAGCATTGCATGAAATCGGTACTGCCAACTCTCTATGGAATCCTGATCGGTGTCTCTGTCGTTGTCGCTTTCTGGGCCAACGAGATGATCTGGCGTCATGCCGACCGAACATTCGGATTGCCGATGCTGGTGGCGGCAATCAGCTGCGTGTTGCTGCTTGGACTGAGTCATGCTAGCCAATGTCGCCCTGTGCGAAGCAACGCGCGCGCTACAAAAGCGTGTGCCACTAACCTTTGAGGCGGCGGATCGCGCGCGGATCGCTGAGGGCGATTATCTGCGAATAGTGAGGACTCTTCCTGAAGTTTTCATTGAATCCTTTGAGAAACTCTTTTCGTTCCGCCGGCGACAGCTTGCTCAGCAGTTGCAGGGCTTTGTCCGCGTGTCCTTCGTAAACCAGTTGCACGAAGTATTTTGCCGATGCAATAGAAGTTGGATCCGCGGCGCACTCTTTGAATTTCTGAAAATCGACTGGTTTGCGCATTCTTTTTGCATCAACGCGGAACGCGCCGTTTGTCCAGCGCAGATAGACTTTGGGAATCGGCGCGTCGGCAAAACTGGTCACCCAGTAAGCCAGGCTGGCATCTTCTATAACCAGCACCGCCGGGCCTTTCTTGGGTGTTTCGATAGCAAGGTGGCCGTCGCCGCCATCGAAATGCCAGATGGTTTTGAGGTTGCCGGGCTGCAGCGAGTAAATGTCGTAGGTATAGCAACAGTGGGCACCGCCGCTCCATTCTTGGATCACGACATCTTTGACGCCGTCGCCGTTGAGGTCGGCGACGCGCACAGGATCTCCCGGTTTCAGGTCGAACGACTCGGACTGCTTATCCATAGAGAAGATCCACAAGCCGTGCCCTTGTCGGCGCAGCACACGGCGCTTGCCTCTTTTGATTTCCAGGATGGTGCCGAATTGGCTGTTCCAATTGAATTTGCGAAACACGAGCGTATAGCCCGAGATTACCTTCTTGTCTTCAGACAGAATCTCCGCCCGGGTTGGGGGCGGACAGATTGTCGAAACGGCGAGCAGCGCCAATGCGCTGGCTACGATTAAGGGTCTGGTTCGATTTGCCATTGCGTGATCTTAACAGCCTTCCAAGATTGGTAACGTGGCGCGGGACAAGTGTGCTTGCCACCGGGGGCGACTGTGCCTGCCACGGCGGGCCCCTGTGGAATTATGCAGCCGACCGGCGTGCCTGCCTGCGAGCGATCTTCACATTCTTGTTCGTTGTTGCGCGCCGCGCTCAGACGTACATTGGACGCAGCAGGCAAGAATTTACCAAAGGATGGAACTCATGGAAGAGCAAGCGATACCAATTGAGGATAAGGTCAAGGTGGTGCCGCCGGCGGGAGCCGGATCGGAAACCGAAACATCAGAAAACCTGTACGGCGACGTAGCTTTTGAAGGCGCGGAACCGCCCTCATTCGCCGACCGATTGGGATTGCTGGCGGCGAAGATGAAGTTTCGTCCAGAGATTGTTGTCGGTTCGAAGCCGCAGCAGAATGAACTGCCGGGCAACTCGATCTTCCGCACGAACGGCGACGGTTCGCAGGCGGTGGCAAATCTCGATAAATTCGGCAACGCGATAGCCAAGGTGCAGGTGGGGGCAGACGGGACTATCACGACCAGCTCCACGGGCGGTGTGTTCCAGATTCGCAAGGAAGGCGATCGTCAGTATGTGACCATGCCGTCCGGCGATACCGTCGTAGTGCAGGGCAACCGCATCATCAAAACCAATACCGGCGGCAAGACAACCGAAATGCTCACTCCTCAGGAATCGGAACAGCGAGAGCAGCAGCGCGCCGAGCAGCTGCGCCAGGAACAGGAGCAGAAGCTGAAGGCCGTTTCCGGCTCGATTATGAATGGACTGCTGAATGGAAACATACCCGTCGAGGAGATTCGCCAGGCGTACGAAGATGCGCGCCAGGGTGTGTTCGGCAAGAACGGCGTGGCGTGGTTGACCAAGATGCTCAATACGCCCGGCGACCAGGGCTTCAAGAAGCAGTTCGATTTCCAGGCGATCGAAAATCCGAAGACCGGTCAAATTGATGTGTCGCTGCGAAACATACTCACAGGTGTGTCGACGAACATTCCGGTTCCGTACTATGTGCCGATTCCGAAGTTGTTCGGAGTCAAGGCTAACTAGATTTCAAATCTCTCAAAAAAGTACGTTTTCGTTAGGCAGGCGCCAGGCAGGCGCTAGTTGATGGGCCCGAGTTGTCCGCAATCACGGTTGCGGGCAACTCGTTTGTGCAAAGTAATCGCGCACCTCGAACCAGTTATGCACGCGCTCGTATCCCGTCACGTGCTGGTTGTACGGTGCATCGAACAAAATGCCGGTGCCCCTGAATTTCTGGAAGTGACGCGCGTTGTCGTCGATCAGATAATCTGCCGCGAGGATATGTTTGTCGCCGCAAAATACCCAGTTGGACGGCGGAATGAATGCGAAATGCTTGTGCAACCAATCGAACTTGGCGGCAAACGAGCAAGGCACTTCCATAGCGGCGCTGGCAAAAAATACTTCGTGCGTGCGGCTCAGTTCGTGCAATACTTCCTGGGCCCCGGGCAGCACATGCAACTGCTCGAAGAAACTGTGCTGGTGCAACAGATCGTGGGCGGCTTGCCGGTGCTCGGCAGGAATAATATGACGCAGCGGTTTGCCGTTGAGATGTGTGCGTTCGATCGTGGTTCCAAACATTTCGTTGTAACGCCGCAGATGTTCGCCAAGCGCGTCCGCCACCACGTCATCCATGTCCACCGCAATTACTGCCATCTGAAGATACCTGTGTTTCCTGAGCCGTCCACTAAATTATACGGCTCATACGCTCAGCGTGAGGCAGACGCTGCGGTCGTCTGAATACCTTTCTCTTTGTAGACTTGTGCAAGCGACTCTTCGAGGGCTTTGAGAAACTTATCAATCTGCTCGTAGCTGATCACCAGCGGTGGTTCAATGCGTAACACGCGGGCATTGATATATGTTCCGGAGATCAAAATATTGCGCTGGAACAGATTTTTTGCCACCGCATAGCCCATATCGTGATCGACAAACTCCATGCCCAGCATCAGTCCGACTCCGCGTGCGCTGCTCATCACCTGGGGATAACTCTTAGCGAGCTCGTTAAGCCGCGGCAACATGTAGTCGCCCTTTTCCTGAGCTTGCTGGACGAGGTTCTCTTCCAGCAAAACCGAAATGGTGGCGATCGCCGAGGCGCAGGCCAGCGGGTTGCCACCAAATGTAGTGGTGTGCAAAAACGGATTCTCGATATACCGCTCCCAGGTTTTGGGTGTGCCTACGCAGGCACCAATCGGCATGACCCCGCCGCCGAATCCCTTCCCGAGCGCCAGCAGATCGGGAGTCACTCCTTCGTGCTCGCAGTAGAACATCTTGCCAGTGCGTCCCATGCCGCACTGAATTTCGTCGAGCACCAGCATGGCGCCGTACTTGTCACACAGCTCACGCACGGCCGGCAGATATCCGCGGGGTGCAACGTTGATTCCGCCTTCGCCCTGCACCGGTTCCAGCACGACTGCTGCTACCTTGTCGCCGGAGAAGTCACAGCTGTGAAGAAACGTTTTCAGTGCATCGACGTCACCGAACGGAACATGGCTCCAGTTGAGAAGCGGCAGGAATGGTTCGCGAAATACCGCTTTCGAAGTACCTCCCAGGGACCCCAGGGTCTTCCCGTGAAACCCGCCGATGGCGCCGACGAAGTGGTGGCGCCCGGTGGTGAGCATCGCCATCTTCAGGCATGCTTCCACCGATTCGGTGCCTGAGTTGCTGAAAAACGAATACTGCAACTCACCCGGCGTGATCAATGCCACCAGGTGTGCCAAATAGGTGCGCAGCGGATCGATCAGTTCTTGCGAATGAATGCCTTGGCGCTTCAATTGATTTTCGACGGCGGCGAGCACTTTGGGGTGCCGGTGCCCTACGCTATAGATGCCGAAGCCGCCCAGCATATCAATGAATTCTTTTCCGTTGATATCTCGGAAGACGGCGCCTTCATCTTCCCATTCGACCGCTGTGTAGTCGGTGCTAACCGATTTGCGATACTGCAGGAACCCTTCATTGACATGCTCTTTCCAATACTTGACCGAGTCTTCGATGACTCGTTTGCGCTCCGACTCATCAAGCTTTTGCTTGTTGATCAGATTCATCACCTCGGCAGCAGTGTTTTGCGCCTTCTTCAAATCTTGAGGCATAGTTCGTTCGGCTCCAGATACTTCTCTTGCCTCGCGGCTTACTGCCTTCCGGCGCGCCAAGCCTCTTGGCTCGTGGATCATACGCCTTTTTGTCCCAAATTTCTCGGCGTGCCAGTCCCAGCACAGCAAAGCTAAAGCGATATCGGTTGAGCGGGTGGCTTGCCAAGAAACCGGAACCCAGCCACTCGTTTCACCCGGGTGAAACTCGGCACGATCGGAGTTTTACCCGGGTAAAACCCTGGCTGCCGCTTCTCCACGCCGTCAAACCTAAAGCGATATCGCTTCAGTTGAGCGGAGGCTAGGGAGCTAAAGCGATATCGCTTCAGTTCAGGCGAGGCTGGGGAGCTAAAACGATATCGCTTCAGTTCAGGCGAGGCTGGGGAGCTAAAGCGATATCGCTTCAGTTCAGGCGAGGCTGGGGAGCTAAAGCGATATCGCTTCAATTCAGGTAGAGTGCTTGACTAGCTGGAGAAACCTAGTCCCATGGCGTCCAGAACTTTTAGCAGCGAGTTTGGTTGTCCGCCGGCGTCGACTTGCTGCAGTGACCGCGTGACTGCTTTAACGGCCATGGAGCGGATAGGTTCGGGTGGATACGGAAATGGTTTCTTCTGGACCATTTTGAGTTGGGTGAGTTCTGTCTCTCGGGCGATAGCCATGTGGGCAAGTATCTTGCCTGCCAAGCGGGTGGTGCCGATTCCGTGTCCGGTGTAGCCGAGTGCGTAAATCACCTTGCCGTTTTCCATGCTGCCGAAAAATGGCGTCAATCGGGTGGTGGATGCAATCGGACCGCCCCAGGCATAGGGAAACTTCAGATCGGCTAGGTATGGGAAGTGTCGGGCGAAGCTGACCAGCAGCTCGTCGTAGTGACGCTGCGAGTGATCGCAGCTCAACTCCACTTTGTTTGGCGGATAGTAGACTGCTTCGCTGGTTCCCCAGACGATGCGATTGTCGGCAGTCAGGCGATAGTAGTTGAAGAACGAACGACCGTCGGTAGCGCCCTGGCGGTTTCTCCAGCCTATTTGCTGATGTTGTGCAGCGGTTAGCGGTTCGCTGACGATCACGTAGTCGTAGAGGGGGATGAATCGCCAGAGAAGTTCGGGAAACAAGTGGTGCGTGTATGCATCAGTGGCTAGCACCACCTTATTGGCGTTGAGGAAACCGCCGTTGGCGGTTATTGTGCCACCACTTATGTTGCTGACTTTGGTCTGTTCGTAAAGGGTGATACCAGAACTGGTTGCGGTGCTACGCAATTTGTCGACCAGCTTGATTGGGTTGATGATGCCACCCCCTGGCGAATAACCGGCGCCGAGATAGATGGGAGAATTGACCTCGGCGCGTGCTTCTTCTGCGGACAGAACCTTGCTGCCGGTGATGCCCAATTCTTCGTTTACAGCGGCACTGTGGTGGCAGTCTTCCAGGTGTGCTGGAGTCAATGCGAAGCATAGTTGACCGCTGAGTTCCACGTCGCAGTCATGGGCGAATTCGGCCAGTTCGCGAATGTTTTCGTGCCCAATTCTTGCCAGTTTTGCGGCGTCCTCGCGACCGAAGTGAGCAACCGCCAGAGCATGCGAGTGATCTATGGAAGAGCTGATGATGCCGGCGTTTCTTCCACTGGCACCATACCCGCAGATGTTTTGCTCGACTATGGCGATTTCCAGTTTCGGGTCGAGCTGCTTCAGGAAATGTGCGGTCCAGAGACCGGTGAAGCCGGCGCCGACGATTGCCACATCGCACTGTTTGTTTCCTTGCAAAGCCGGCTCTGGGTCTCGTGGTGCTCGCGTCGCCAGCCAGTAACAGGATTGCTCGATTGGTTGTGTGTACTTTGTGCTAGTCATAGGAAACGTGCTTGGAGAGGTGTTCTACTTGTCGCTGGAACTCTGAGTATTGACCAGTTCGCGTGCTCGTTCGGCGGCTTTGACGACGGCTTTGATCAGTGTGACACGCAGTTTGCCTTCCTCCAGTTCCATGAGTCCGTCGATTGTGCAACCGGCTGGAGTAGTCACCATATCTTTGAGCAGTGCCGGGTGCGCTTTGGACTCCAGCACCATGCGGGCGGAGCCAAGCATGGTTTGAGATGCCAACAACGTCGATATGTCGCGGGGAATCCCGAGTTTGACACCCGCTTCGGCCAGGGATTCGATGATCACGTAGAGGTAAGCGGGGCCGCTAGCCGAGAGTGCTGTGACGCCATCCATTAGTCCCTCATCAACAAACACAGTTTCGCCCACGCATTTAAAAATTGCTTCGGCGGAAGATTTGTGTTGCGCAGATGTGTGCTTGCCGACACAGAGTCCGGTCATGCCGGCGTTCATAGTAGCCGGCGTATTGGGCATAGCGCGTACTACGGGAATCGGCATTCCGTTCAGACGTTCTTCGATGAACTTGGTGGTGACTGAGGCTGCCACCGAAATGATCAACTGGTCTGGTGTCAGCACATCGGCAATCTCGCGAATTACCTTATCCATGTTTTGCGGTTTGACGGAAATCAAAACGAGATCTTTGCCGCGCACCAGTTCTTTGTTGTCCAGTGAAGACTCGATGCCGAGCCGTTGCTTGACTCGCTCGATGGATGACTCGTGGGCAACGCTGCCGGTGATGTCGGTTGCTTTCAAATCGCCTTGTTTCAGCAAACCGGAGATGAGAGCTTCACCGAGTTTGCCGACACCTATTACTGCGACCTTCTTGTTTTTTAGCATCCTGCCTGTCCTATCAGTCTTACTGTTGCTTGTTGACCTAAGTTATGCGCTGTGCGTGCGGCGTGCAGTGTCGTGCGTCCTGGGTAGTGGAGGGGATGTGAGCCGCGTTCCTGCTTTATGTGCCGCGTTCGTGCGCTATGTGCCGCGTTCGTGCGCTATGTGCCCTGTCCTCCGTCGAGCGGCAAGTCTTTGTGCGTGAACTTTTGGGCGTCCGCTCCGGTGTAATCCGATACCACGTGCCCGCGTCCCTCAAGTTTGTATTTGTAGGTCGTGATACCATCGACGCCCACTGGACCACGTGGATGCAACCGATTGGTGCTGATACCGACCTCGGCACCAAACCCGTAGCGGAAGCCGTCGGCAAATCGCGTCGATGCGTTCCAGTAGACGCCGGCGGAATTCACTGCGGCGAAGAAGAGATCGAACGCGTCCTTGCTCGCGGTCACGATTGCATCAGTGTGTCCCGAGCCGTAGTGGTTTATGTGTTCGACGGCCGTTGGCAGGGAGTCTACAACTTTCAGGGACAGGACCAGATCCGAATATTCGGTTGCCCAGTCAATGGTGTCCGGCGTTTCAATTTTGGCGGGCTGCGCACCGGATTCGGTGGTGATACCAAATTGTAATGCGTCCGCTGCAGTCATGCGCACCGTCGTCTTTTTATCTCGCGCCTGCTCAAGAAAACCAGGCAAGAACGCAGCCGCAATTTTCTCGTTGACCAGAAGTGTTTCGATCGAATTGCAGGCGGCCGGATAATTGGTTTTCGCATCGATGGCCAGCTTCAGTGCCATGTCCAGATCTGCATCTTCGTGAATATAAAGATGGCAGATTCCTTCGGCGTGTCCGAGCACGGGCACACGGGTTGAGTTTTGAATGTCGCGCACCAGCTGATTGGATCCGCGGGGAATCACCAGATCGATCAGGCGCTCCTGCTTGAGCAGTTCAGCGACCTGTTCACGCCCCGAGATGAGCGTGTATGACGATTGAGGAAACCGGCACCGCTCAATGGCAATTAGTATCGCTTCCATGATGGCTTGATTGGTGCGTTTCGCTTCGCTCCCGCCTTTCAGAATTCCGGCGTTGCCGCTCTTGATCAAAAGAGAAACAATTTGCACCAGCGCATCCGGTCGCGACTCGAAGATAACCAGCACCACACCAATCGGACAGCGTGTTTGATATAGACACAGTCCGTTGTCCAGCTCGCGCGCCAGCTCCACGCGCCCGAGCGGATCCGCCATGGCTGCCACCTGCCTCACGCCTGCCAGCACACCCGCCCATTTCGCATCGTCCAGTTTCAATCTGTCAGCCAGGGACGAGGACATCTCTCCGCGTGCCACCATCTGGGCAGCCGACTCCACATCTTGAGAGTTGGCCGACAAAATGGATTTACTGGATGCATCGAGACAAACGGCCATCTGCTCCAGTAATTCGCGGCGCCGCTCTCCGCTCAGGGACGCCAGCTGAGTCGATGCCGTGCGGGCGCGCTGCGCCAGTTGTGCGGCGCTTTCGACGGCAACTTCGGCGTCGGGTTTCAGCGGCATTGCAGATTGACTACCCCACGGCTTCCAGAAGAGCTACATTATCGCGCGTGACGATGGCATCGTAGTTGCGCGCGGCGATTTTTTCGTCGATTGCCGCCGAATGCAGCCCCGAGACAGCCTTTGCTTCTTCGCTGTCATAGTTGGCGATGCCGCGAGCGAACTCGCTGCCCGACACGTCAACAATGCTGACCACATCGCCGCGTTCGAACTGTCCGCGCACCTCGACTATGCCAGCCGGCAACAAACTGGCTTTGCCCGCCAGAAGCGCTTGTCGCGCGCCGTCGTTGACGACAAGCGCTGCCTTGACCGTCGTGGCAAAGGCGATCCAGCGTTTTTTGCCGGTCAATCCGGGCTGAGGCAGGAAGAGGGTTCCCAGCGGTTCCTGGGCGAAAAGCCGCGGAATCACGTTGTTTACCTTGCCGCCGGCGATCACCACCGAGCAGCCTGAGTGCGTGGCTGCTTTGGCCGCGTCCAATTTAGTTTTCATGCCGCCGCGTCCGAGCTTGGCGGTTTTTGCCGGAGCATCGGCGAGGGCTTCGATTTCGGGCGTGATGGCTTTGACCTCCGCGATCAACTTGGCGTCGCCGCCTTTGCGCGGGTCATCGGTGTAGAGACCCTCGACATCCGTGAGAATGACGAGCAGATCTGCCTCCACTTTGCTTGCCACGAGCGCCGACAGTTTGTCGTTGTCTCCGAAGTTTACTTTGTAGTGCCCCTCGGCGCGCAACGACTCGAGTTCGGCGGTGGAAACCGTGTCGTTCTCATTGATGATCGGCAATACGCGCAATTGCAGCAGTTCGTGAATCGTGCTGCGCAAATTGAGGTAGCGCTGGCGGTTGGAGAAGTCCTCCTCGGTGAGCAGAATTTGTGCCGTCACCACACCCAGCGCCTGAAATGCGTCAGAGTAGAGCGCCATCAGACGACCTTGCCCGATGGCGGCGCAGGCTTGTTTGAGAGGCAGCTGTTTGGGCTTCTTGGCTAGTCCGAGTTTCTGCGCGCCCAGTCCGACGGCACCGGAAGTGACGAGCAAGACTTCTTTTCCCGACTTCATCAGGTCGGCGATGCCTTCGATAAACGAATAAAAGCGGCTGAGTGCAATGCCGCCTTCTTCCTTCACGAGAATCGCCGTTCCCAGCTTAACCACCACCCGCCGCGCTTGCGCGACTACCAGCCTGGATTCCGAATCCGTCGTCGTCGTCACCTCAGTTTCTCCACAGCTTTGGGGACAGAACCTAGAGGGTAGCACTAATGCGCCCCTTCGGGCTGATTTGAGCCGATTTGTTGCGTGCCGCAGATCGCCTGCCCGGCGGCGGCACCAAATTCAGTGGCAGTCACCGAAAAGCCGGTCTCTGACCCGGTTCCGAAACAACGGTCTCGCCGTTTCGTCCCGGCGCTAAACGTCAAAAGCTTGACAGGTGGCGGGATTTGTGGATTATTGTAATTATATGCGCTTGTCGCAGCCGCGTCGGAAGCGGTTCTCCACTTACACTTTCAACTGCCACTGAGATCGTGGTCGATTAAGCGCACTGGATGAACCATTCCCGGGGCGCTCATCGTGCAGGTCTTAGTAGTTAGTGCTTCACCTATTAATACTGGTATCGAATTTGGTTCTGGCCACTGCGGTGGCTCTGCTCCTGGTTTGCGTGCGTCCCGCTTGCGGCAGTGATGCCGGCAGCACTGCCTCGCTCTCCGAACGGCTCTCGCTGCCGATGTCGGAGTGGCACGCCGCGCCAGGCGCCGGGCGGCAAGGCGTTTACTTGATTGCCATCCACGGCATGAGCTTGCACGGGCACGTGTACAACCGCCTGGGCGAGACGTTGAGGGCGCAAGGCATAACCGTCATCGCGCCTGATCTGCGCGGCTACGGGGGCTGGTCGAGCGAAATCGACTATAAACAAAGCCTGTCCGACTTGACGCGCATTACCGACGAGATCAAGCGCCGCAGCCCGGATGCGGCGGTTTATGTGCTCGGCGAGAGCCTCGGGGCTTCCATGGCTGTGCAGCTGGCCGCGCAGCGTCCCGACTCGATCGACGGATTGATTCTCTCTGCGCCCGGTGTCAAACTGCATCATTGCATTTCGCTGAATATGGTCCCCGGGGTGATGCACATGCTGGTCGCTCAGAAACACCAGCTCGACATCGCACCTTATCTGCGCAAGCACATCTCCAACGACGAAGAGATAATTTCCGAGCATCTGGGCGACCAAACCGTGCGCACCAGATTTAGTATCAAAGCGATTCTCTCCACCTGCAAGGTGGTCAGGCAAACTTTGAAAGTAGCACCACAGGTGCCGGGACATGTGCCGGTATTGATTTTGCAGGGCGGGCAGGACAAGATGCTGAAGCCTGCCGGTGCGCAACTGCTGCGTATCAGCTTCGCTCGCCACGATGCCGATCTTGTGTGCCTGCCGGCGGCTGGGCACATTTTGCTGGAAACCGCGAAGCCGAACGTCGCCGCCATGAGCGCCGTCGATGCCTGGTTGAGCAAACAAATCACCCGCCGCAGTTTTGTGGCCAGCGCGCTCCGGTTGCCCGAAAATGCGGGATCCGCCATCCAGTCGGGGACCGGACTCTCAAATGGCGACCTTTGACCCAAGCTGCTAAAGTCTAGTAAGTGGGTCCAATACTTCCTTAACTGCAAACCCGGGTCTGTCAATTGAGAAGAGCTCTGGTTTTTCTGACCTTGCTGATTGCGTTTTTGTGGGCGCCGCCCGAGCTGATGGCCCAGTGGTGGGCGCCCAGCCAGCGCAGCAGTGCACCGGATATGGTGCGGCTCAACATCGGCGGTTCAGTCATCGATGTGCAGTTCATGCGCGGCGATTATCCGCTGCCGCGCGAAACCTACACCCGCTGGATTTCCACCGCCGCCCGGTCAGTGAGCCGATATTATGGAAAGTTTCCAGTGCCGCGCCTCCTGGTCAGGCTGTCTTCCACCAGCGGCCGATCGGTGGCGTTCTCCACTGCCGGTTTCGAAGACGGCCGGCCGATCATCGAGATTCCCATCGGCCGAAACATCACCGAAGAGCGCCTGATGCGCAGCTGGGAAGCGACGCATGAAATGGTGCATCTGGCCTTCCCGATGGTTGACGGCGACGACCGCTGGCTCAAAGAAGGCATGGCTACCTATATAGAGCCGATCGCCCGGATGCAGGTCAATGACCTGCAGGCAAGTAAAGTCTGGGGCGACCTTCTGGAAAGCATGCCGGACGGGCTGGCCGACAACGACACCGGACTGAGCGAGGCGCGCAGCATCGACCGCATTTACTGGGGCGGCGCTATTTTCTGTCTGGTCGCTGACTGCGAGATTCGCAAGCGCACCAATAACCAGCGCGGACTGCAGGATGCGATGGCGGCGATTCCAGCTGCCGGCGGCAATTTCGAGTCCGAGTGGTCGGCGCGCAAGGCTCTGCGCGTCGGCGATCAGGCTGTCGGCGTGAGAGTGCTCGAACCCCTGTACGACCAGATGCGCAGCCAACCCCTGCGGGTCAGTCTGGAATCATATTGGAAGCAGCTGGGTGTGCGGCAGGTCGGTGATCGTGTTTATTTCGACGACCGGGCTCCCCTTTCATCGATCCGTCTGGCGATCAATTCGGGCAGCTTGGGCAAATCGGGCAAATAGAACTTTCGGGCGCCGGCCGGGTAAATTAGTTTCAGAGACTGCCTTGGGGTTAGGCGAGCGCGGTTTGCGCGGTTTAGGGGGCAACAGCCATGATGCTAGCGGATACGGTGGGAATCTTCCTGGTTATCGTCGGGCTTCTGATTGCCTTTCCGGCACTCTGGCTGTTTTGCCGGGGCATGTGGACCGATGCCGTCACCGCCTGCGCCGACCGCAACCGCCACGGCATGCTGAAGTCGTTTTTTGTCGGATTGCCGTTTCTGGTCATGCTGATTTTCGCCATGGGCATCTCCGGCAAGTTGCCCGGACCGGTCGGTCAGCTGTCTCCGCTTTTCGAATTGAGTTTCTTTTTTCTGTATGCCAGTGTCGGTGTGGCGGGCATCGCGACAATGCTGGGCGGTCGGCTGCCTTCGCCTGCCGATGAAACCCGCCCCTGGAAGCGCACTTTGCGCGGCGGCGTGGTGCTGGTTCTGTCGTTTCTGTTTCCGATTCTGGGCTGGTTTCTCCTGCTGCCGGTTTCTTTGATAGTCGGCTTCGGCACTTTGACGCGCGTTTTGCTGACGCGAAAAAGAGTGCCCAAGGCACCACCGCCTCTGCCGCCCATCGCGGTTGGCGATGAAACTGCCGACACCGGCGAGTTAGGCTTGACCGCAGAGCCGATGGCGATGTCTGCGGAAGATGAAGCGGCGACGCCGGTTTGAGGCTGCCGCCCATGAAGTCGAGCCGACGCAAATTTTTGCTGGCCGGAGCCGCTTTGGCCGGCAGTGTGCCGCTCACATCTTGCGAGGGCATTCTCAGCCGCGTCACGCAGGATCTGGGGCAGGCGATTCCCGATCATGTAACGGCCGCCACCAGTGATGATATCGATCCGCTCTTCCACATTTTGCAGCGCACCAGTTTCGGCGTCTGGCCCGGTGATCTGGAACGCATTGGCTCCATGGGCGGTGCTGCATACATCGAACAACAACTCGCCCCTGAAAAAATCGATGATGCGCTTTGCGAGATGCGGGCTCGCCGTTTCGAAACGCTGGCTATGGACCCGGGCATGTGTTACGAGTTTCGCCGCGAGGCGCTACGCAAAGACATCGTGCGCCACACGCTGTTGCGAGCCGCCTACAGCAAGAAACAGTTATTTGAAGTGATGGTGTCGTTCTGGACGGATCACCTGAATATCAACATCGACAAAGGTGATTGCGTTTATTTGAAACCGACCGATGACAAGCAAGTGGTGCGGGCGCATGCCTTCGGCAGGTTCCGCGACCTGATCAGAGCCTCTGCAACGTCGCCCGCCATGCTGGTTTACCTGGACGGGAAGGAGAACAAGAAATCCACACCCAAAGACATACCGAATGAAAACTACGGGCGCGAACTTCTGGAGTTGCACACGCTGGGCGTCGATGGTGGCTATACGCAAAAGGATGTCTTCGAGGCGGCGCGTTGTTTGACGGGCTGGCGCATTCACGATCGTATGCACAAGGGCACGGCATTTTTCGAACCGGCGTTCCACGACGACGGCGAGAAACATGTGCTCGGTCAGACAATTGCCGCCGGTGGGGGCGCGGCGGATCTGGACCGGTTGGTCGACATTTGCTGCAGTCATCCGGCAACAGCCCGGCACATCGCCACCAAGCTGGTGCGAAAGTTCGTAGCCGATGATCCGCCCGCGGCTCTGGTCAATCAGGTGGCAGCAACCTTCACCGCCAGTGGTGGCGACATCAAATCGCTGCTGCGCCAGATTCTGAGAAGCGAAGATTTCGCGAAGCAGCGAGGCACTAAGATCAAGCGTCCGTTTCATTACATCGTCAGCTGTTTGCGGGCGACCGGAGCGGACACGCATGCCCGCCCGGAACTGGTCGAGTACCTGTCGCGGATGGGACAGCCGCTGTTTCAATTCCCGACGCCGGACGGCTATCCTGAGAGTGCCGCACATTGGGTGGGGACGCTTTTGTGGCGCTGGAATTTTGCCATGACGCTGGCTGCCAATCAGGTGCCCAACGTGCATATCGACGGCAATCGTCTGGCGCAAGCCCTGTCCATTACCGGCAACTCGGTAACGCCGCTGTTGGCCCACCTGCTCGGTCGCCTGCCCACAACGGAGGAAGGTGCGGTCGTCGCGCAGTTTGTCTCGGCGCAACTGCCGCTTTCATCCGAACTGGTGCAACTGCCGGTGCTCGGACTGATGCTGGCTTGCCCGGCGTTTCAGAAGTATTGACTCGAGGTTGATTGCCGCCCGCCATGCCAGTTTCTCGCCGCACATTTTTGAAGAAACTTCTGTAGCCGACAATTCCCAGGCGGATGCCCGCAGCCGCCATACGCTCGTTTGCGTGTTTCTGCGCGGGGGCGCCGATATGTTGAACATCGTTGTGCCTCACGCTGACGATGACTATTACAAGGCGCGCCCCACCATCGCCATCCCCAGACCGGCAGTGGCGTCCGTCACCGGCGCCTCCGCCTTGCGACTGAATGATTTCTATGGGTTTCATCCCAAGATGAAACCGCTGCTGGACGCCTTTCGCGATCATCGCCTCGGTATCGTGCAGGCTGTCGGAACCGACAACCCAAGCGGATCGCATTTCGATACGCAGGATCAAATGGAGCACGGCGAAGCCTACAAGAAGACCATCGGCGGCGGCTGGCTGGGACGGTTCTTAGCCACGCGGTCGACCAGTGAGATCGCCGCCGGCGCCGGCACGTCAACGCCACTGCGAGCGGTGGCAATCGGGGCAAGCATTCCGGAGTCTTTGCGCGGCGCGCCTGTGGCGACCGCTCTTGCCTCCGTCGACGAAGTGAAGCTCGATGTCGCCGCCCCGCTTGCTGTTCCGCTTTGCGATGCGCTCTCCAAAATGTATGGAGCCGAGGTCGGGCTGCTCAGTTCATCCGGTGCGGCGACATTGAAACTTTTGACGAGAGTGCAGGCGATTCGCGAACATGAGTACAAGCCGGAGTCGGGCATCACCTATCCGGAACACGATTTCGGCACAGGGCTGCGCGAGATTGCGCGTCTGATCAAGGGAAACGTCGGTGTCGAGGTTGCGTGTGTGGATCTGGATGGTTGGGACACCCATTTCATTCAGGGCGCCGGCGAAGGATTGCAGGCGGCGTCCATCGACATATTGGCGCGGGGGCTGGCCGCGTTCGACCGGGACATTGTTCACTTCCGCGATCGGGTCACTGTTCTGGTGATGACTGAGTTTGGCCGGCGCATCTATGAAAACGGATCGCTGGGCACCGATCACGGCCGGGGTTTCGCGGTGCTGGCGCTCGGGGATCGCATCGCCGGTGGTACCATTCACGGAAAATATCCGGGGCTCGACGAACGCGATGCATTCCTGCTCGGACCCGGCGGATTGTCAATTAACCTCGACTATCGCAATGTGCTCTCGGAGATCCTGATCAGTCTGATGGGAACCCCGAATGTCTCGGAAGTATTTCCAGGCTTCAAGCCGCTGCCAATTGGACTTGTGCGCACGCAGTAACGCCACGTATCACACTGCCTAAGCCGCACTGCCAAATCCGCTGTCTACGACATTTGCAGCCGCCTACTGATCTCGCGATGGCTCAGATACCGGCGCGCATACCTGTCCGTAGGCTTTGTGCAGAGTGCGAAACATCCGGTCCCAAATGTCGGTGTAGAATCCGAAATTGAAATCCTTGTCCTGATGGTGCTGCCCGTGGAAGGTGCTGGTGGTCAGCCGCCCGATTACAGGTAGCCTCGTCCAGATATCGGGGAACGGCTCGACACCCAGATGCCCCAGGGTTCCGAATGTGGCATTGAGCATAAGGTAAATGCAAATCGCCATCCACGACCACGAATGGGCGGCGAGCACGAGCAGCCAGAGCGAGCCAAATCCGAAGACCTCCACTGGATTCAGAACGAACAGCGACAGTGGGCGAGGCTTGTCATAAATGTGGTGAGTCTGGTGCACGATGGGAAACAACCTGGGATGGTGGCACATACGGTGCGTAACATACATGAGAAAGTCCATCGCCACCAGGAGCAATACCACATCTATCAATGTCCACAAGCCCAGATCGCGGTTAATCTTGATAATTCCAAGGCGCCACAAGTACCACCCGGCCACCGCCACCATCGTGTTCAAAAACACAACTGACAATGCGAGCAGCACTTCGCGTTTCTCAAGCGGCAAAGGTGCCTCGATTACCCGCCGGTTAGCAAACAACCCGACGAGAACCTGCCCGGCAGCCAGGCACATGACAAACTGCAAAACGTTTTGCATAAACAGCCAGAAAGCCGCGTCGGTCAAACTCGCCCGACCGAAATAATCAAGCACCCAATTGGCCAGGTCTGCCACAACTGTGACTCTCCGTCGGCTACAGTGCTATTTTAAGCGCCCGCCAGGTTTGAGCCATTGCCCCCAAGCTAAAACGATATCGCTTTAGCTCCGGAGTGTCTCACCTTTGCGACAAAAGAGGGTATTTTGCGAAAATTGCCAAGAGGGGTTTTGTGAGGAATAAATCCGGCTGTACAATAGCGGAGCCCCGGAACAGCGCAGAGAACCGACCAAAATGCCCGAGTGGGAAGACGACGACGATGATGGTGATGGCGAGGGCAAGGGTGGAACCGGCCTTGCTACCGAAACGCGGCCCAAGGTCGAAAAGCCGCCCTTGTATAAAGTTCTGCTGCACAACGACGACTTTACCAGTATGGATTTCGTCGTCTACATCCTCGTTAACGTTTTCAACAAAGGCATGATGGAGGCGGAGAACATCATGCTGGCTGTCCATTATGCGGGAGTGGGCGTGGCGGGAGTGTTTACCTATGAGATTGCAGAGGCAAAAGTAAATAAGGTGATTGCCCTGGCACAGGAGCAAGATTTTCCGCTCCTGTGTACCATAGAAGAAGAGTAATTGGCGAACTCCGATGCTAACACCAGAACTGCAAAAAACCCTGCAACACACTGTCGACGACTGCTTCAGCCGGCGCCATGAATATGTGACCCTCGAGCACCTGTTGTTCTGTCTGCTCGATGAAAAGACGACCGCCGACATCGTGCGCAATTGCGGCGGTAACGTCGGTGCGCTAAAAAAGGAAGTAGACGAGTTTATCGAAAAAAACATGGAGCAGCTGCCACCGGAAACGCAGAAAAATCCGGAAGCTACGGCGGCATTCCAGCGAGTCATGGATCGGGCGATTCAGCAAGCACGCTCTTCGATGCAGAGCACCGTAGATGGTGGCAATGTTCTGGCTGCCATGTTCCAGGAGCGGCGTTCACACGCGGTGTATCTTCTGGAGAAACAGGGCATCTCCCGTCTCGATGTGCTCAATTACATTTCGCATGGCATTTCCAAGGTGGGTGGACGTCCCGGTGATGATGGGGCGGTTCCGGATGGCGATAGTAGCGAAGGCGACGCGCCGCAACAAAAGGATCCCCTGGAGGCATACACGGTCAATCTGATCGAGCGTGCCAGAGAGGGCAAAATCGATCCTCTGATTGGTCGGGAAGCGGAACTTAAGCGCACCGTGCAGGTGCTTTGCCGGCGCCGGAAGAACAATCCTATTTATGTCGGAGATCCGGGTGTCGGGAAGACGGCCATTGCCGAGGGGCTGGCGCTCAACATTTTCAACGGCAACGTGCCTCCGCCTCTGCGTAACGTCGAGATCTACCAGCTCGATATGGGTTCTTTGATCGCGGGAACCAAGTTTCGCGGTCAGTTCGAGCAGCGACTCAAAGATGTGATCAAGGCGTTGCAGCAAAAGCCGGGATGCATTCTGGTGATCGACGAGATTCACACGATTGTCCGTGCCGGTGCTGTGGAAGGCGGCGCCATGGATGCCTCCAATATTCTTAAACCGGCGCTGCACGCGGGCGAGCTGCGCTGTATAGGATCAACGACCTATCCGGAGTACAAGGCGTCTTTTGAAAAAGATAAGGCGCTGGCTCGCCGCTTCCAGAAGATTGAGATTGCCGAACCTTCAATTGAGGACACGATCAAGATCCTGCAAGGATTGAAAAAGCAGTACGAGGATCACCACAAGGTCACGTATCAGGAAGAGGCATTGACTGCGGCTGCCGAGCTGTCCGCCAAGCACATAAACGATCGTTTCTTGCCCGACAAGGCAATTGATATTCTCGACGAGGCTGGTGCCATTGTCCGTCTGGTGCATTGCACGGAAGACGCGCCTGTCGCCGAAGCCGCCGCTTCCGGTGCGCCGACCGCGCCGTCCGGCAGTGGCGCCGCAGTCGCAGCGCGCGGTACGGGCGCCGACGGCACAGCTGGCGCTGCCGATGCCGACGCTGCTTCCAATGCCGACGACAAGCCGCGCCCTGAAGTTACCGTTAACGATGTCGAACAGGTGGTCGCGAGCATCGCCAAGGTGCCGGCGAAGTCGGTGTCTGGTTCGGACAAGGAACGGCTCCTGGCACTGGATCGCGAACTGAAGTCGGTGATATATGGACAGGATCACGCCATCGATCAAGTGGTGCGTTCCATCAAGTTGTCCCGATCCGGATTGGGCAACGCCTTGAAACCTGTCGGCTCGTTCCTTTTCGCCGGACCGACCGGAGTTGGCAAAACCGAGCTCGCCAAACAGATTGCTCGCGTTATGGGAGTGCAGTTCCTGCGTTTCGACATGAGCGAATACATGGAGAAACACACCGTGTCGCGCCTGATCGGCGCGCCGCCTGGATACGTCGGTTTCGACCAGGGCGGATTGCTGACCGACGCCATCAACAAGTCACCGCATTCGGTGCTGGTTCTGGATGAAATTGAAAAGGCGCACCCGGATCTGTTCAACATACTGTTGCAGGTTATGGACCACGCCAGCCTCACCGACAACAACGGCAAGAAAGCCGACTTTCGCCAGGTAATTCTGATCATGACCACCAACGCCGGGGCGCGCGAAATGGCCAGCGAAGACATTGGTTTCCGCGCTGTTGAAGGGAAGGACTTCGCGCAGAGCGCCATGGCTTCCGGCAAGGCGAAAACTGCGATCGAGCGCGAATTCACCCCGGAATTTCGAAACCGCTTGGACGGGATAGTGCACTTCAACCAATTGACGCGGGACGATGTCAAACGGGTCGTCGATAAGTTCGTCGAGGAGCTGCGCGCGCAACTGAAGGAGAAGCAGGTCACTTTAGACTTGACAGAGGAAGCTCGCGAGGTGCTGGCCACTCAGGGATTCGATCGCTTGTTCGGGGCTCGCCCAATGGGCCGAGTGGTTCAGCAAAAACTAAAAGAGCCGCTCTCCGAAGAAATTCTCTTCGGCAAATTGGAACACGGCGGCTCGGTGAAAGTGCTGGCGAAGGACGACGAAATCGTCATCGAAACCGAGGCAGCGCCCGCCCCGAGCGAAGGCAAATCCAGCTCTTAGTACAGTGCAGGCGCCCAACTCAGGCTGCGACCACTATTCCTTTGGTTTATGCAGCCGCTGAAGTGCTGCATCGAAGTGTCGGGCGAACTCACGTTTCAGGCGCTCGTCAAACGGTCGCGGACCACCAGATACGGTGCCTGAGTCACGCAGCGTCTCCATAAGATCGCGAGTTGCTTTAGCCTCGTTGATGTTCTCTTCCGTCCAGAGATGTCCACGCGGGCTGATCACCGTGATACCACGAGGCACCAACAGTCCCGCCAGAGGAACATCCTGCGTGACGACAAGATCTCCGCTCCGGGCGTGGGTCTCTATATAGGCGTCGGCGACGTCCGGTCCAAGCGAGACCTGCACGGAGGAGAGAAACGGTGATTCCGGCAGCAAGATTTGTTTGTTCGCAACAAAGAAAGTCTGAACTTGCAGGCGGTGCACTGCGCGAACGATCAAGTCTTTGATCTGGTTGGGACAAGCGTCGGCGTCAACAAATACTTTCACGGTTCCACTATTCACTTATTGCGGTCGCGATATCGCTTCTGTTTATTCGCCAGATAATCCGGTTCCTGCAATTGCTTTACTATCTGGAACGTTGTGAATCTGCACTTATCAGAACAGAAGCGCGCCTTTGGCGACTTCAAAAAGAAATCCCCGCACCGCAGAACATCGTCCGCGGATTCGCCGCTGCCATCGAGCACGTCGATTTCACGGCGCCATTTGGTTTCCACGTCCTTGGGAAATCTCGCTACGGACGGAAGGTCGTCGTCGCGATAGAGCCCTTCGCAACGCTCGATGCGTGACGGCTGTTCACCGTTCTGCATCACATCGCCGACGAATGCCGCGAACTGCATAATAAGCGTCAGTCGCAGGGACTCCAGTATTTCGTCATCATTGTTGCTATGCGCTTCCACCCGGAATCTGGGTAAGCGCGAACTGTCGGTCGTCGCATAAAGACCCGCCCGGCAGTTGCCCAAATCATGATTCAACCAATCGACGTTGTCGGCATCGCCAAAGTGCATCGCGCCCGCATGCAGCCGGATCTGCCGCAGTGAATCGTCGAACTTAGCTAGCGCAGCCTGGCTTGGGGCAATCGACCGTCCCGTCACTTCGGCCAACCAGTTGTTACGCATGGCGGCCGATGTCCATAACGATTGCTCGTTAAGTGCCTCAAACCAGGTCACTGCAGCTTTTATGGACTTTTTCGGAGACATCTCCAGAAACTCGATTGACCGCCAACGGTTGAACGTGGTAACGTTACCACGTTCAACTGTTATACCACATCAAGCCGCCATTCGGTCAGGTGAGCTAAAGCGATATCGCTTTAGCTCGGGCTTCCTCGACCACCTCAACCGATATCGGTTGGGGTTTGCCGTCGCGTGCCCGATTTGGCGCGGGAGATATTTATGCAAGCTTCACTACAAATGGATGTTCGCCGCTCCAATATTGGCGCGGCGGTGCGCATGGTCTTGCCACTGATAGCCACGTCGTTGGTGTTTTGTCTGATTGGCGTGGTTGATATGGCGGTTGCCGGATGGCACGGCGCTGCCGCTCAAGCGGCAGTCGGTGTAGCGGACCAGGTGATTTTCGTGATGGTGTTGATCGCAACGGGATTGGCTGCCGCTACCAGTTGCTTTGTATCACAGTCCCTGGGTGCCAACAGAAGTGCGGCTGCCAGGCGGTATGCGCTCGATGGTTTGTGGTTGGCGGCCGCGTTCGGCGCTCTTTCGGCATTCCTTTTATATGTTGGCGCACAGCCTGCAATGGAGATGGTGGGCTGCACCCAACCGGTGAGAGCCCTCGGAGTGCCTTACTTGCAGATGTGCGCATTGGGCAATTTGCCTTTCATGTTGGTGCTGGTGCAAGCCTCAATATTTCGTGCGAATAATGGAACTGCTGATTGCTTGCGGATTTGGTCACTGATCGCAGTTGTGAGTATTGGCGGCGTCATCCCGATTTATTTTCTGGAACAGTCACCATTGCACCATTCCTTGATGGCGCTGGCAGCAGCCTGGGACGCCGGCGCATTACTGGGAGCGCTGTACGGCAGTTTCTTGCTGCGGTCGTTCCTGTCGGGCTGCGATGCCTGGCGCGCGGCGACCGTCGCGTTTCTTCCACCAGCCAGAAAACGATTATTGTCATTTGCACAAGTTGGCATTCCTGTTCTGGTTTCTGAAGGATGCTACATCGTTTCGCTGTTCGCACTTTATGCAATTCTCGGTAAGCACCCGCAGAGCGAAACCCTGCAAGCCGCATACTCAGTGGTTTTGAAGATTGAAGAAACATTCGGCATCTTGCCGCTTGTCGCTATGTCGTCGGTGAGCGCCGCTATGGTCGGGCGTCACGTTGGTGCCGGGTTCAGCGAGCAAGCGCGTGCGCTTGGATGGCAGCTGGCCTGCGCCACCGCCGGGCTCATGTTGGTGGGCGGTGGACTGATTCAATTGGGAGGAGAGAGCCTGGCTCGCTTGTTTTCGAATAGCGAAGCATTAGTAGATTGTGTCTGCGTTGGTACTAATGGTGCCACGATCGCGCTGCCGGTGATTGCATTCGCTTTCATTCTCTTTGCCTGCCTGGAGGGCGCCGGCAGAACAGCATTGCCGTGCGCTGCTCAATTCGTCGGGTACATCGCACTGCGCATCCCGATGGCGTACGTATTTAGCGTTACATTTGGCATGGGTTTCTTCGGCATCTGGTTGGCAATTTTCGTATCGCGCCTGGCAATGGCGATTTTCGCTGCGGTCATGTTTCTCAACGCTCGTTTGACAAAAATGTTGTGACCGATATTTGGTACCGTAAGTGGTGGCAGATAGCGAGACCGCCACCTGGCGACGATCAATTGCCGACGCAATGTGATAAATTCATGCCCCCCGGTCAAAAATTTCTGGAGGACATATGACAGAACGTACCGCAAAGGCTGAATGGAAGGGCAATCTGAAGGAAGGCCAGGGCACAGTCAAGCTCGGCAGTGGAGCCTTCGAGGGACAGTACTCGTTCCCGTCGCGCTTCGAAAGCGGCAAAGGCACAAATCCCGAAGAACTGATTGCCGCTGCTCACGCTGGTTGCTTCTCGATGGCTTTCTCAGCCGGTCTTGGCAAGGCTGGATTCACACCGACCAGCATTCAGACCACTGCTCACGTCCATCTGGAGAAGGTCGGCGAAGGTTTCGAAATTACTCGCATCGATCTGGAAACAGAAGGCGACGTGCCGAACATCGATGATGCCACTTTCCAGAAGGAAGCCGAGAACGCCAAAAAAGGCTGCCCGGTTTCGAAGGCACTGGCCGGCACCAAGATTGAATTGAAAGCAAATCTGAAAGCCGCCGCGCGCTAGTTAACAGCAAAGACGACTTTCCAAACATTCAATTCTGAATAAACCGAAGCGGCTGCATGTTCATTGCGAACGGCAGCCGTTTTGGCACTTTCTTCCGGGTTGATCAGTCAGTGATTCTGTTGTCCCGCTTTCCAGGTGACCGCATGAACATGAACATGAAAAGGATTCGGAAGTCCGCATTGAGCATCGGTCTCAGCTCTATGACCGCATTGACGGTGTCGGGTTGGGCGCAAGCGGAGGACGTCGGCAGTTCACTGGAAGGGAAAGTGGCTCCGGTGCAACCGGGCGTATCCGTGCAACAGCCGGCCGCGCCGGATGGCGACCTGGACGGATTCACGTGCGACGGGCGTCCGCATGTTGCGCTGACACTGTCCGGTGGTGGCGGGCGCGGTGTCGCGCACATCGGCGTGTTGAAGGTGCTGGAAGAAGAAGGAATCAAACCTGACTTTATTGCCGGCAGCAGTATCGGAGCGTTGATCGGAGTTCTCTATGCGTCGGGGCGCACGCCACAAGAACTCGAGCAGATGTGCCTGAGCGGAGAATTAAAGAAAGGCTTGTTGCCCAGCGGACTGAAGTGGCAAGCCATCAAGTCGACCCCAGGTTACGCGCTAAAGCGCATGATTGGAATGCATCCGCCAATCGGCATGTACAAAAGCAAGACCATGGCGAAGTTCATAAGTAAAGAGCTGAAACCTGGCGTTACGCAGCTGGACCAACTCAAAATTCCGGTTGCCGTGATTGCGACCAATCTTTTGGACACAAGCCCGGTCTGGATCCGCAAGGGCAAGATTACCGATGCGGTGACTGCCAGCACGGCGATTCCCTTTGTCTACCAGCCGGTCGAGCTCAATAATGCGCTTTTAGTGGATGGCGGTCTGCGCTCCCAATTGCCCACTGAAGTGGCTGCGGCATCTTGCTCTCCATTTGTAATCGGCGTGCGAGTGCATTCTAAACTGCCGGAGATCAGCAAGAAACGCATTCGCAACTGGCTCGATTATAGCGACCGCGTTCTGACCATGGTCATGGCTGAGCTGGAACGCAAAGGCATGGAAAACGCCGATGTGCTCATCGAGCCGGACCTGGGCGATATTGAGACGCGCTCGTTCGAGCCTGAAGATATGGCGATCGCCATCAAGAGCGGTGAAGTTGCGGCCCGCAAGATGCTGCCCGAACTGCGCCGCCGGTTGGCTCGTTACAACGCTACCGCATCTAGTGGCGCTAATCAGTCCCACTGAAGCGTCGGACCAGTAGGTGCGTGTGTCGGACCAGTAGGTGCGTGTGTCGGACCAGTAGGTGCGTGTGCCGGACCAGTACGTGCGTACGCTAAATCAGTAGGTCACGTGTAGCTGTTTGACGCCGCGCAACGAGAAGGGCAGCTTCACCTCAATTTTTTGTGTCTTCATCTTGATGTTCGGGAAGGTCTTCAGCAATGCCGAAATCGCGATCTGTCCTTCCGCACCGGCTAGCGACCAGCCCAGGCAATGGTGAATGCCGTGACCGAATGAGATGTGTTTGTTGTCCTCGCGGGTGATGTCCAGCGTTTCCGGATCTTTGAATTGGTCCGGATCATGATTAGCTGCACCAATCAACGGCACGACGTGCTGTCCCGATTTGATCGTTGTGTCACCGATTTGAAAATTGTCGGCGGCAATCCGGCGCACCATCTGCACCGGGCTGTCGTAACGCAGAAACTCATCGATGGCGGTTGGCATCAGATCTGGTTTCGACTTGAGCAGCTCCAACTGGTCTGGATTGCGCAAAAGGGCCAGCACGCCGTTCCCGATCAAGTTGGTGGTCGTTTCGTGCCCGGCGATCAACAGCAAAACAATGTTCGCCAGAAGCTCAGTTTCGGAGAGATGATTGCCGTCTTCCTCGGCTGCCACCAGGGCGCTGATCAGATCGTTCTTGCGTTCTTTGCGGCGGTCGGCAACCAGTGGTCGCAAGTAGGCAATCAAGTCTTTGTAAGCCCCTGCTACCTTGGCGATGTTTAAAAGATTAGGCTGGGGATTGGGATCGAGCGCCGCTGTAATGTTGTGCGACCAGACTTTGAACTTTTCCCGATCGCTGGTGGGAATGCCGAGCATTTCGGCGATTACTGTAGCCGGCAAGGGATATGCCATCTCGGCGATCAAATCGAATTCCTTGGATTTGGCAGACTTGGCGAGGATGCCTTCGAGCAACTCGTTTGTGATGGCTTCGATACGCGGCTTCAGTCCTGCCACCATAGACGGTGTGAAGGCTTTGTTCACAAGACCGCGCAGCCGTGTGTGATCCGGCGGGTTTTGCAGCAGCATCGAGTGTTCGCGAAACTCGAGCAGATCGCCGACTGGGAATAGCTTGACAAAAAGATCGGTGTTCTTGAACTTCATGACGCCTTTCTCGAACTGTCTGTCCGAGACGACCTCATGCACGTCGCCATAGCGAGTCAACAACCAATAATTGCCCTTCTCGCTCCAGTAGACGGGCGCTTCCTGTCGTAGTCTGGCTAAAGTCGGATAAGGGTTTGCGAGAAACTCCGCCGACGGCGACAGAATCGGATCGCTGAGCGTCGTTGACTTCACCATTTGTTCTCCAGTTGCGCTTGGCAAGTTTTTCCAACGTTGCCATTAAAGCAAACTGGATTCGTTTGCGATCACAGTTCAGGCTGACTTCTTCAGGCAGCGCTCCAGAAAGTCGCGAGCCGGAGCCAAGCGTATGAAAGCTTCGCTGCCGTCTGCGGGCGGCGTTTCCGATTCCTCGCCTTCGAGATTTTCGACTCCATCGTCGACGATCTCCAGCGCTCCCTGGCGCTGTTGCTGAGCTGCTCGCATCATTTCAGCCAGCTGTGTCTGCAACTCCTGGCGGTGTTCAGGCGATGCCTCTTCGTTGTTGTTCGATCCAATTTGCAGGATCTTGTCCGCCACGTGGGCTGCCATTTCATCGATGGCTTCGGGCGGCAGCAGGTTGCTTACAATAGGAACATAGAGAAGAAAGAACATTTTGATTTCCCTACACTGATTCGAATCAATATTCTGGACTGCTCGTTCCAAAATGCGACCGAATTACATAATTCATTAACATCGCTAATAAAATGCGTCCGGCGAGCGCGGCTCCTGCCTGACTGGTGCTGCTACACTTGAGTCCGAGGTGCCGCATGAAAGTAGAAGGCAAGCCCTATCAATCAGTCTGGTTGAATGAGTCGGACGCCAGTCAGGTCTGCGTCATCGATCAGCGCGTGTTGCCGCACGAATTCAAAGTGCTGGCGCTGGCCGGCTATGAAGCAATGCGCGATGCCATCGCAGATATGGCAATTCGCGGTGCGCCCTTGATTGGCGTCTGCGCGGCTTACGGTATGTATCTCGCCGCACATCAGTCGCCCGAAGATAACTTCAAGAGCTACTTGCAATCTGCGGCTGCCGAGTTGCGGGCTGCGCGGCCGACCGCTGTCAATCTAGCCTGGGCGATTGACGAGCAAATCAAACAGCTGGAAGCGGCAAGATCGAAACAGCATGCCGTTCAGCTCTTGCTGGAAAACGCACAGCAACTGGCTGCCGCCGACGTGGAAATCTGCCGCATGATCGGTGTGCACGGGCTGCAGCTGGTGCGCGATCTGGCGCAGCAGAAACAGGGCAAGCCCGTGCAAGTGCTTACGCATTGCAATGCCGGGTGGCTGGCTACCACCGACTGGGGCACCGCCACCTCGGTGATTTATCAAGCCTTCGATGCTGGGATTCCAATTCATGTCTGGGTGGATGAAACTCGACCGCGCAATCAGGGAGCCGCACTGACCGCTTGGGAATTGGGGCAACACAGCGTTCCCTATACACTGATCACGGACAACGCCGGCGGTCATCTCATGCAAAACGGCATGGTGGACATGGTAATTGTCGGAACCGATCGCACCACGCGCGGTGGCGATGTCGCCAATAAAATCGGCACTTATCTCAAGGCGCTCGCTGCTGACGCAAATGGTGTGCCATTCTTTGTGGCATTGCCGTCTTCGAGCATCGACTGGGACATAGTGGACGGCCGCGAAATTCCAATCGAGGAACGCAGCGCTCACGAAGTCAAATATGTTGCCGGACTGGATGCCGCTGACGGTAAAACAAAGTCCGTGCTGGTCTCTCCTGAAGATGCTCGCGCCGCCAACTTCGGATTTGATGTCACGCCGCGCCATCTGGTGACGGCGCTGATCACCGAGCGCGGCATTTGTGCGGCTAACGAGGAAGGGCTATTGCACCTGTTTCCTGAACGGACTGCTCTGCCGCTATAAGTATCGTTTTGCCTTTGTCGTCTACGATGTCGAAGTCGCGCAGAGCGAAGTTCTCACCGACGCCGCCGGTTTCGTTCATTGCTCGCGAGCAGTTTTTGATAAACTCGCGGCGCACCTCGGCGTAGGCATCCAACAGAGCCAGCACCACTTTCGCTGCCGGCAGAACTAAACGCAGCGCCGCGCGTTCGATGATCAGTCTGGTGACCGGATCTTCCAGTGTGCCGTCGACGCCGCGCAGCTCGTCCATGTCGCGCTTCAGTTCCGCCCAGAGTCGCTCGGCGGCGATCACCAACTTTTGGACCTTGGGAGTCGCGAGTGCCTTCGTCAGTTGATGGGAAAGGGAACCAGATACCGTCGTCTCTGAAACGGCGGCACCCTCCGATGCAACGCCGTCCGAGCCCGCACCGCTCGAGGCAATGCCGATGGCTTTCAGCCTGGGCATTTCCACGCGCGCCCAAATCACTGCAGTTAGTGCTTTTCCCTCGAAGACGATTGGAGTTCGTCCCGAAAACTGAATTACGTCGGTCGGCACAAACGAGGATGTGTAGTTCCACTTTGTGGGCAATTGAATCGTCGATGTCTGCAGATCGACATCTTTGAAGAGCAACCCACCGAACTTCAAACCAGACCGACTAAGTTCAACCTCTAACGATTGCACCAGAGTCGTGAAGAACTTCTGAGCTGTATTCGCTGATGTGAACCAGGCTCGCATCATCATCAATTTGCCGCGCCAGGTGCTGACCGCGTCGGAAACAGCGTTCAACATGTAAATAGCCAACTCTTTACCGGAACTTTTGCCCGAGTCACCGCCATACTTCTTGTATGATTCGCAGAGCTGATCGATCATCGTGTAGCCATTGCAGGTCGAGAGTGCGCGATGCATTGCCTGTGACACGATGCCGCTTAAATGCGAGTTAACCTCTGGCGCCGGCTTGTCCAGATAGTTTTCACACGCCACCCGATATTGGTCGAATTGTGGGTCCACGTTGAACATCAAAAGCCACGTGATACCGACTGCACCTAGTTGAGTCTGGCTGGCTGCAATCTCGACCTGCACCTCCTCGCATACGGGGTCGAATTCCAAAAGGCGGCAAGCGCGCGAAACGTCCGGTTCCTGGGACCGCGGAGTCGGTTGCAACTCAGTGCGTCGTGATACTTCCAGCAGACTGTAGGATTTCAATTCCATCCCGTAGGGTTTAAGGAGCGACAGCAGCCATTCGTTCCACTCCGGACGACCGCGCAAACTCAAAGTCTGTAGATCCACAGCCGATTGCGGTACCAGTGACAGTGGCAATTCCGGATTTTTAGCCGCAATCGACTCCTCCAATTTGCGAGATGCACGGCGTACATCCAAGCCGCCTATGTGCCCCGCTGCCCGAGCGAGCGAGTCGTCGTCCGGGCTGGGTGCCGTAACTACCTTCAGCTGAATATAGAGGCGTTCTACCTTGATGGGAGACGGCAGCGATACCGCGACGTAAATCTCCAGCGGGGACAGATTGACTTCCTGCACCGCCTCGGTGAGCGGGTTAATCCAGATCTCTCCACGCGTAACTCTGAAACTGCCGGTATTTTTTGCGGTACCGGCTGCTCCAGACTTCGTGCGACTTCGCACTACCAGAACTCTGTCGGGAGGACAACGGCGAAAGCAGTAACATCCGGCGCCTATTAAAGCGCCAACCGTTGCTGCTAAAGTTAGTGTCTCAACCACCAGCATCAGATAGTCCAGAAGACCTGCATCTATCTTGATACTATCCCAGGCAAAAACGCAACTGACTGCTCATGAGAGACGAAGGCGTAATCAAGTTCGAATGTGCTTGGACACCAGGCCCGCTGCCCGAGTACGCGAAATCGGGCGACCTCTTCGACTTTCGTAACCAGCTCTATCGCGACGGGTTGATCGGAGTCTACCCCGATGGCATCGGTTTCGGAAACATCAGCGTCCGTTTGTCTGATTCTCAGCCAACCCAAAATCAGTCGCCCCAAATTCAGTCGCCCCAAAATCAGCCACAGTTCTTGATTTCAGCCAGCCAAACAGGACAGATACCAAGCGCGGACGCACAGCACTTCGCCCTCGTCACCTCATTCGATCTGCAAAGAAACTCTGTCAGCTGTGTCGGACCGATGAAGGCTTCATCTGAATCCATGACGCACGCAATCATATATGAAACCTTTCCGCAGAGCAGCGCGGTGATCCATGTGCACAGCAACACCCACTGGCAGCGCCTTTTAGGAATGGTTCCGACGACCGCTCCGCATGTCCCCTATGGAACTCCCGAGATGGCAGCGGAGGTGCAACGGCTTGCCCGCCAAGCCGACCTCTCTCACCAATGCATCCTTGTGATGGCCGGGCACGAAGACGGCATCCTGTCATTCGGCGCCTCACTGTCAGCCGCTTACGCGGTCCTCAAGCGGTGGGGACTAGC
This sequence comes from Candidatus Obscuribacterales bacterium, assembly GCA_046328035.1. GTDB lineage: Bacteria > Cyanobacteriota > Vampirovibrionia > Obscuribacterales > Obscuribacteraceae > JBGASG01. The sequence goes on from JAXLXI010000006.1 coordinate 309,072, forward strand.
CGAGGCGCCCTAACCCTCACCCAAACTAAAGCGATATCGCTCCAGCTCATCCCAGGTTGAAGCGATATCGCTCCAATTCACCAAACCTAAAACGATATCGCCTCAATTCAGAGAAGCTAAAGCGATATCGCTTCAGTTCAGCTTGAGAGGGGGGGGTTGTCAGTTTTATCTGGCGATTTGAACTTTTTTGGTGCGAGCGACGTTGATCGTAATGGAGGTTTCTGCCATGAAAAATCAAGCTAAGAACCCAAATCGACGACCCGCTGAAAATGACACAGATCCGCTGTTCCATGAAATGGAACAATTCAATGCTGAGTTTCCGACCGATGCTGATTGTGTAGATGCGCTTTGCGCGACATCGAGTTCCAATCGCACTTGCAGAAAGGGATGTCCTAACAGCAATTGGATTCGCGTGAATGATCGAACCGTTCAATGCTCCGAATGCAATGAGAAGATGCACCTGACTTCGGGCACGTTCTTCGAGAACATCAGGCTCGTGCGCGAATGGCTGTTTGCCGTTTGGCTGATTGACCATCGAATTGAGGTTAATCCGAGCAGATTCTCTAAGGTTACGGGAGTCGCCTATTCGACTGCATGGACGATGTTTCTGAAGCTCGCGATGGTGCTCACGAATTCGGTTTCCGAAACTCAGGCTGGGGATGAAGTTCCTTCATCCAGGTGGATGAAGGTCGTCACTCGACGCAGCCGAGAAACGGAAGCCCGCCAGAGTCCTGCTTCTGAGGAACACAATGTTGAATCGAGAGAGGGAACCGGACCCCATGCGCCTCGGCTGCCGGCAAGCGAGGAGATCTGGCTTGCCGAAACTGAGGCAACTCGAGATGAGGGGACCGCTCAAGGGGAGGCAACTCGAGATGAGGGGACCGCTCAAGGGGAGGCAGCCGCTCGGGATGCGGCCGTTAACGGAGCGCACCTCGACGAGGTCGAGCATCGAGTGTTTCAACATTTGAGTGAGCAGCCGATCTTCATCGACTTGCTGCGAGAGCAGACCGGTTTGGAGTTCGGAGAGTTGACGTCGAGTTTGGTGATGCTTGAGTTGAATGGACTTGCGCTGCGACTTCCGGGCGAGCGCTTCGTGTTGGCAAATCGAACCGGGGAACGTGACGTCGACGGCGTTGATACCGGTTTAGTCCGCGCTGCGGATGCCGTCCGCGGAACCTCGTCGGATGTCTTGAGCGAGAAAGTTCAACAAGTCGCTGCGTTCATCATCGATGTGTTTCAAGGGGTGAGCAGAAAGTATTTGCAACAGTATGTCTGTGTGTTTTCCCATCTGGCAGATCTGGTGCGGTGGCCGCAGGGAGCGTTCCTTGCGATGTGCGTCGCAGCGGATGCGATATCAAAGGACGACATCCGGAATTATGTTTCTCCACCGCTGATCAAGCTGGTTTGAATTGCCCGGCACAAGCGCATCGGCAGATCAGATTCTGAATCGGATCTCAGAAGAACGCTGGCGCGCGTTCACATATTGATCTATGTAATCTTGTTCTATAGAGGCTCGCGTGGCGCAACTTTACAGAGCGCGGCGCAAGGATTGACAGCGCAATTTTTGCCGCTATCATGGGGCACATGTCGAATCGCGCCACAACTATGATGATGAGCATGAACATGCGCTACTACCCCGCCGGGGAAGTAGGGTGTTTGCACATCGTCTGGCTCGATTAACTCAGCAAGCTTAGAAAGTGCAATTAACTCCCCTTCTCGCGGCAGAGAAGGGGAGTTTTCTTTTGGCAATTATTGAAAGGAGAAACATCACCATGACCGTACATCCCACTCACAACGGCTGCGAGAAGACCAGAGCGCAACGCGAGTTCACCTCAACCCTGGCATTCGCCACCAGAGCCGTACATCACGGGCAGGAACCAGATCCCGCCACCGGCGCCCTCACTACTCCGATATACCAGACTTCGACATTCGCGCTCGATGAGCTGGGCGTCAACAAAGGGTACCAATATGCGCGTACGCACAATCCGACGCGTACCGCGCTTGAAGAATGCCTGGCTTCGCTCGAAGGTGCTCGCTACGGCATCGCCACCGCTTCCGGCTTAGCGGCTGTGACAGTGGTTGCCAGCCTGCTCAATGCAGGCGATCACGTGGTTGTCGGCGAAGACGTATATGGCGGCGTCTACCGCCTCTTCGAAAAGGTCCTCAAACGCTACAATCTCAGTTTTTCGTATGTAAACGCCCGCGATGTTCAGCAGATCGAAAACGCGGTGTGTAGCCAGACCAAGTTGATCTGGTTGGAGACGCCGACGAATCCCCTGCTCCGGCTTGCGGATTTGCGCGAAATCGGCAAAATCGCCAAGCGCCACAATTTGATTTACTGCGTCGATAACACTTTTGCGACGCCATATTTCCAGCGTCCACTGGAGTTCGGCGCCGACGTCATAGTTCACAGTACAACCAAATATCTGAGCGGACACGCCGATGTCATCGGTGGTGCCGTGATCACAGATCGCGAGGATCTCTACGAGCAATTGCAGTTTTACACGAATGCATCCGGTTGCGTTCCCGGTCCATTCGATTGCTATCTGACTTTGCGCGGCGTGAAAACCCTCTCCCTGCGCATGAGAGAACACGAGCGCAACGCCACGGAAGTCGCCAACTTTCTCGAACAACATCCGGCAGTAGAACAGGTTTTCTATCCGGGACTCCCCTCGTTCCCGCAATATGAACTGGCCAAGCGCCAGATGACTGGTTTCGGCGGCATGGTTTCTTTTGTCGTCAAAGGCGGACTGGACAACGCTAAGCATCTGGTGCGGTCTACTCGCCTGTTCCAGCTCGCTGAATCACTCGGTGGCGTCAAGTCGTTGATTTGCCATCCCTCCACGATGACGCACAAGCCGATACCTAAAGACGTCCAGGAACAGTGTGGTATCACCGACGGTTTGATCCGCTTGTCCTGCGGCATCGAAGATGCGCGCGACCTGATCGCAGACCTGGCGCAAGCGCTGCCGGCTGTGGCCGCCGGCACAAAATCGGCCGGCGAACGGGAATTGCTGGTGGCGCCCGCCAAGTAGGCGCCGCCGATTTAGATTTACACGGAACTCAACAATACCTGATTGGAGGAATTATGTGCGCTGTTAACCTGCGGGTGAACAATCAGACCAATATTCAAGACATCGCCGTGCTCAAATTTGGAGGCACGTCGGTGCGGGGCATCGGCAGAATGCAGAACGTTGCACAGATTGTGCAGTCATTTGCGAAGCAACAGAAAACCATCGTCGTGGTGTCGGCGATGGGTGATACCACAGACCATTTGTACCAGCTGGCGCTGCGGTGCGCGGAGCAGCCGGATAAGCGGGAACTGGATGTTTTGCTGTCCACCGGAGAACAGGTCTCGATCGCGCTTTTGACGATGATTCTCAAGTCTTGCGGCGTGCGCGCTAAATCATTCACCGGTCAGCAGATCGGAGTGCTGACTGAAGCGGAACACGGCTGCGCCCGCATCCTCACCGTTGATGCTCCCCACATTCTGGAAGAGCTGGAAGACAACGACGTGATTGTGGTGGCAGGATTCCAGGGCAGCACCGTCGACGGTGACATCACGACACTCGGACGCGGTGGGTCGGACACTTCCGCAGTGGCTCTGGCTGCCGCTGTCGGCGCGCACGTCTGCCACATCTTCACCGACGTGGACGGAGTATTCACCGCCGACCCCAACAAAGTGGCAGGTGCCGTCCTGATTCCCGAGATCGGCTACGACCATTGTTTCGAAATGGCCCGCAACGGCGCGCAAGTAATTCATGATCGCTCCGTAACGCTGGCTAAGCAGCACGGCGTGCAGATTCGCGTGCGCAACACATTCAATCCCGGTCATTCGGGAACCCTGATTTGCGCCGACACTGATATCGCCCGCACCGCATAGTGAGCCCAACTCCTGGGGATCTGTCCCATACCGGGGATCTGTCCGCCCGCTGGCTTTCACGAGGACTGCACGCCCTCTTTGCTAGTATCACGACAGATCCCCACCGCTTTCAAATTACTATTGCATGGCCGACCAAGTTGCGGGCAGCGATGCCCCAGTTAAACCGCCCGTCAAGGATGCGGTTCAACAGCCTAACTTTGACTCACCGCAATTGCTGGCGCAGTTCGATAGCGTCGTGGGCAATCAAAGCGGTCAAAACGGTCAGAGCGGACAGAGCGGATCTAACTTCAACTCGAGAGAGAGTGTCCTGCAGCCAAACACCAAAGGCGGCACCGACCTGGTTTTCGATAATGCCTTCAGCGCAGCCGACAGTTTCGGCGATGACCTGACCCGCGCCGTCAAATCGAAACAGGGCGATCGCCGCGTCCCGCTGCCTCCTGAGCGTCCGGCCAGCATCGATCCCCGCAAATCGATCACTATGTTGGACAGCGCCCAGAACCTCGACCCGTCCAAGCCGACTGTGGTGGTTCTCGACGACTTCAGAGACATCCGCCGCAACACCGAACCTCTGGATTCGCAGGGCAACGGATTGCCGCACGGCGAGCCGACAGCCCAGGCGGCTCGTCAGAACGAATTCAACGTCGTTCGCGTCCAGGACAACACGACGGCCCCGTGGGACGGTACCGGAGCCAATTTCGCCATGCCGCTCATGGGCATCGAGCAAAAGATCAACAGCGGCGAACTGCCGCTCGGAAAAGGCGATGTCATCAACATCAGTTTAGGAAACAACCCCGACCTGTCGTTCACCAAAGTTTCTTCCATGTTGCAAACTAAAGGCGGGATGCCGGATCTCAACGTTACTCCCGAGAATTTGGCAGCCAACAAAGACAGAATTCTCCAGGGCATGCAAGCGATCGTCAACAATCCCGCCAGCACCCCCGAAGAGCGCAAGATTGCCTCTCGCATCGTTGACACCAATGCGGCGATTCAGCGGCTTCAAGATAAAGGAATCACCGTCGTCCACGCCGCAGGCAACAATGGACCCGGCGAGTTCAGCCCCGACTTTATGAGCGCGGCAGTGCAGTTGCGTTCACAAAGACCGGATGGGACCCCCGACCCGTTTTCAGCCAACCATTCGTTAGCCAAACCGGCCGACGGCATCTTCGGCGTCGTCGCCAATCCGTTTAGAAACCTTGCCGGAGAGGGCACCGTGCCTGGATTTCGCCTCACGGGCACCGACATCACCTTCGCGGCTCCGGCTGGAGCCGTGCAGACCAACGGACTGACTCTGGACATGAGCAAACCGGTGAGTGCTCCGCTCCAGTTCGGACAGGCTCCATTTCTGCCGGGCGGCGGTCAGGAAGTCGTTCCCAATGACCTGCCCGTCGGGCTCAAGATGACCATGGAAAAAATGACCCCGAATCTGCCGATTACAGGGCATTCTCAGGAGCACAAGTTGCCAGCATACGCTGGCTGCAAAATCGCGATTCCCTGCACAAGCGAAAAATCGAACAACTGACGACATGACGGCAACTCAGCCGGCTTGTGCGGCTGGCTATTGCGGCGCAGGCGTTTCTGCAGGCTTTCAGTAGCGGACGCATCAGCGGCGCTGGCATCTCTTTTTCGCCGATTCAACAGCTTTCTTGCTGAACAGCTTCCGTTCTTGTTGCAGCCAGCTGGGTGCTGCAGTCGCCTTTGCCGCAGTCTTCATCGCCGCAGTTTGCATAGGCGGCCGCGCACGAGCGGCTATGGTCAAAAGAGGAAAGCTGGTTTCTTATGGTCTCTTTGCTGCTACCGACATTCATATGTGGGGCATCTGCTTTCACCGGAGCTGGCTTTATTGGTGATTACCGCCACTAAGGTTCCAAAGTCGTAACAATTCCGCTCGGAGACTGTCGATCAGCCACATTCAAAGCAGTTACTATCCAGTAACTTATACTCGTAACTAGCTGTGGGAGCGGATCTCGGCATGACACACGACATTGAGGGCGGCGACTTCCAGCGATGGATTGCCTACGGGCGCAAGCGCGGCTGGGTTTCTCGAAACGGACGCGTCCTCGAACCCTACGACGACGAAGCCGACGAAGGCGTCATGCCGGCCAACTGGACGCCGGGGACGTTTGCAGGGCGCGGTCCGAAGGACTACGTGCGCTCGGATCAATCTATCGAGGACGAGCTCTACAAGCGGCTCACGCACCATCCGGATCTGGATGCCGCTGACATGGAGATTGGTGTGCTGGAGGGCATTGTCTCGTTGCGCGGTTATGCGGCAAACAAATATGAGAAACGGCTTGCGGAGGAGATCGCGCGTGATGTACTGGGCGTCAGCGAAGTGAAAAGCGAACTGCGGTTCAAAGAATTCGGATTTCAGACCAAATCGTCATCCGGCTCGGCGACCAATCAACAGTCGGATGCAAAAAGTGAGACTACGGATGAGTAAGCTAATCGCCAAAGTTTAGCTTTACATGCGGGTCTTGGAGGTTGAAGCGAGGCGATTCTGGGTATAAGGAAAATGGCAAGCTGGGTTGCCGCTGGTCTTTTTTAGGAATCCCAAGACATGACGCTGAATCATTGGAACAAAGGTTCCGGACTTAAAGCCGGACAGAACGTCGTCTGCCGTATCGAAGCAGCGACTGTGGGTGGGTATGCGGTCAAAACCACGAGTAATCAACCGGGGTATCTGGTCACCCCGATGAAATTTCGTGAGGGCGAGGAAGTGCTCGCGCAGTTCGTTTCCGTTCAAGGCAATCGCATGGTGTTGTCGCCCCTGCTCGGCGATCAACAAGTGAGCAAGCCGCGCCGCTAAGACACGCCGTTAGGACACGCCGCTAGGACACGCCGCTAGGACGCGCCGACCACCGAGAACGCGACCATGTAGTAATCTAAGACGGATTCGCCCATGGCGGACCCGTCCGGTAGAATTGAGCTATAGAGCCGCGCCGCCCGGACGTGTTCATGCGTTTCCTACTAATCATTATCGCTGGCACCCTGACCCTAAGCGCGTCGGGGTGTTCGTTTGCGGGCGTGGAGAGCCAGAAACGCAACGACCTCTGGGAGCAATACACAGCTGAGGCCGTTTCGGCCGAACGCCGCCAGAAACTCGATGTAGCGCAAGCGAAGTATGAGCAGGCGATCGACCTGGCCGACCAATTTCAGAAAAGCGACCCACGGCGGACCACAACGGTGGTTTCCCTCGCTGAAGTTTTGAGAAAACAAGGCAAAGAAGAAGAAGCCGCCAAACTCTTCGAAGAAGGCATCAGCTCATACGAGAAGTGGAGTGGCACCGTCAAGTCTGAAGAAGCTCTTCTGCGCGTCGGCAAGCCGATGGCGGTAGCGTACCTGGGATACGGCTACATTCTGGAGAAACAAGGAAAGCTGCCGCAAGCAAAGGAACTGTTCAGTAAGGCGCGCAAATTGTCCTGGCACACTTCTGCGGGAACGCGCGTTTGGGATGAAGCAACAGAAGCGCTGGCACGCGTTCTTGCTGCCACTGGACAGACTGCGGAAGCAGAGAAACTGCGCCGCACCACCGCGGGCGCCATGGTGGAACAACTGCAGAGCAGCGAGCCCAAGCCCGGCGAGAAACGGATTACGTTTGAAGAGCGCGAGAAGCAGCACGCTCTCCTCTACGAACAGACTCGGACCAAATATGGTGACAGCAGTGCCGAAGCGCTGACCGCCGCCACCAATTTGATTCAGCATTACGTGCGCGAAGAAAAATACGTTCAGGCCATGCCCATCATTCAGAAGTATCTGCAGGATCCGCACATCACAGACCGCCACTACAGAGTCATGCTCCTCAACCTGCAAGCGGGCTGTCAACGCGAGATGCATCAGACCAAAGATTCGCTAGCCTCGGCTCAAGAGGCTCTGGAGATTGCCACCGCCCTCAAGGAAGAAGAGGAAATGTCTGTGGCAAAGTTTCATATTGGTATGATCCAGCGCGATGATCCCAAATTACAGAAGGAAGCCATCACCAATCTACGTGCCGCATGGGATGTCCAGCGCGGCTACAACGTAGATCCCATGTTCTGGAGTACCTCCCTGGAACTGGGAAAGATGTACACCAACGCCGGAGATTACTCGGATGCGGAAATGGTGCTACGCGAGTCGATTTTGGCGCAGGGTGACCGCAAATACTCCAAGATGCTGCGAGCATCCGTCGATGCCATCCAGGATGTCTATCGCCGCGACAAAAAACCGCAAGAAGCCGCTCTCTACGAAAGCCGTATCGTCCGCTAGCTGTCAAGCTCCAGCCCCCTCATCAAACCTAAAGCGATATCGCTCCAGTTCGGAGAAGCTAAAGCGATATCGCTTTAGCTCTCTTGTACGAGGGCTACCGATTTGTGCGGGCGTAAACGCGCAATCCGTGAGCGATGCCGGCAAGTTCCCAGCCTGTTTGCTGGGTGCCGGCTTTTGAGCCCTCGAAGAAACCGAGCTTCTTGAGCACCCCGTAGGTGGGAGCGATGACGGCCCAGGCGGGGGCAGAAAGCGGACCGTGGCCGATGCCTGCATCGCCATCGTTGCTTTCCGTTATGGGTGCAGAGACCCGAAACGACGTTTCCAGAAAATGTTCGGCGTTGGCGATGTCGGAGGCATTGCCATTGTTGTTGCCGGGAGCGAAGCTGTTCATGGCAACCCGCATCTGCAAGAGAGTTGAGTAAGCTCTTGAGCATTGTTCGTGGGGGTTGGCGGTTTCCAGGCTGGCATCCGCCAGTGCCAGCTTCAGAATTAGTGCCGTGCGCTTATCGTCGGTAGACTCCTGCCCATCGCGCGGGATTTTGGCATCGAGCCAGGTGCGAAACTTTTCCACTTCCTGGGGGCTATCGGGGCGCAGAACGCCGCCTTGAATCTGTAGTTGTCCGGACTCGGAAAATTTTGCCTGCTTACGTCCTTCGGCGACCAGCTTCGGATCTACGTTTGCCAAATAATCCATTGCCGCCATAGGCATTAATACGTCATGCGCGATTGCTGAAAGAACCGCTTTGGTGGCTGAGTCTGCGTTTTGATTCGCTTTTTCCCAGTATTCCCGAGCGCTAGAAACGGTGCTGTTGTCCTGTCCGGCTGGGTTGGTTACGTCCATCTGAGTGGCGCGGGACATGAGCGCGCGCTCCCTCGCCGCCCGCGCTTCGGGACTGTTGCCAGCTTCACCGGGGCGGTTATAGAGGTCGGTGCCGGACTTGCTGTTGTACACGTCTGCTAAAACGTCTTCCTTGCCGTCGCCATCAATATCCAGGCCCGTGACCACGAGGCTATTCAACCCGGGCTGGTCGGATTTTTGCCCGTTGCGTAATGCGGCAAATACCGCACGCTTGTCCTCTGGCGGTAGTGCGTTGTATGCCTCGGAGATGTCCTTGCCGTCCGTGGCTTGCTGCACGACCTTCGCTGCTGGTGATTCTTTTTCGATATCACGTTGTCCCACAGCGGATTCCTTAGGGGGAACTGGATTGCACGTAGATCTTATACCCGACCGCGACGATTAAGTCGCGCGCTCGCACGTAGGCTTAGCCGCGAACTATTGATGGTCTCAGTGCTGGAGTGTTTGATGCTGGCGGAAACTTGGAGCGATGGGGAATGCGATGGGGAATGCGATGGGGATGCGATGGGGGATGCGAAGTCCGATGCGGGAATGGCAGGTGCGGTGGCAGATGCCGTGATGCGGATGAGATCCGTCATATCGCGATGCGATATGACACCATATATGGTGCCGCCCCGAATGTCTGGTCGGGGCGAATGTTTACACGGCGAAAAATTTCTGTTGACAGATCGGTTGAACGTCGACTAAAACGGTGGCATGCAATCAATGACACAGTTTCAACTTCTCCTTGGCGCGCTTAGCCTCCTGCTTAACGGCGGGGCGCTTCTGCTCAGCCTGGAGAATTAGAAACAGAGTCATTTAGCAATCCTCCTCGGGGCTCTGTTTATAGAACAGAGCCCTTTTTAGTTGTTATCCACAAATCCCAAAACTGAGATAAGGACATCCAATAATGCGAGACGGTCAAGTCAGAATTTTCGATACGACATTGCGCGATGGGCAGCAGTGCCCGGGCGCGGGAATGAGCTTCGAGAACAATATTGCTTATGCCAGGCTCGCGGCAGACCTGAGAGTCGATGTTCTGGAGGCGGGGTTCCCGTCGGCGAGCGTTATGGACTTCGAGATCGTCAAAGCGATCGCTGAAGAAATCACCACGCGCGAGCATAGCCCGGTGATCGCGGCGTTGTGTCAGCTGCGACCCGAGCAAGTGGAGCGTACCATCGAATCGGTGCGCGCCGCCATTCCCCGAGGCAAGGCGAGGGTGCACACGTATGTGCCGGTCGATCCGTCATTGATGGCTGCGTCATTAGGCGACAAAGCCGCCGATCGCGAAGCGATCGTGCGCAGCGTCTACGACCTGATCAAAATGGCTGTCGACGCCGGCTGCGAAGCGCAGTTCAGCCCGGAAGGCTATTCTCGCATGGGCGCCAATTTCGACTTCGTCACCGAACTGATTCGCGCTGCCGTCGAAGCGGGCGCCTCCGTGATCAACTGTCCAGATACCATAGGCGGTGCCTCCGTTATGGAAGGCGAGCAATATTTCGTGAAACACATGTCGCGCCACGCAGACATTATCGACCGCGAGTTCCCGAACAATAACGTTATCTGGTCCGTGCATTGCCATAACGATTTTGGTTTGGCTGTCCAGAACAGCATTAATGGCGTGTTCGAAGGACCGGCGCGCCAGATCGAAGGCTGCATCAACGGCATCGGCGAACGCGCCGGCAATGCGTCACTCGAGCAGTGCATCATGCTGATCGCGCAATTCGGTGAAACGGCACCGCAAGGTCCGTTCCACACGCGCTGCGACGCCACCAAATTGCAGGAAGTCTCCGACTTCGTACACGACCACATGTTGCCGCGCCAACCGCACTGGCCTGTCACCGGCAACAACGCCGCCTGCCACTCCAGTGGCGGTCACACCAATGCCATCTTGAAGAATCCGACCGCATACCAGCCGTTCGATCCGCGCGTCATTGGCAAGCCGGTGACATTTATCTTCGGGCCATTGTCCGGGGGCAACCACGCCAAAGCCATTATCGAAGCCGCGGGCTACCGCTGCGACGACAAAGAGAAAGCCGTGATTGCGCAGTATGTCAAAGACAAGTTCAGTCAGCGTCGTAAAGGCATCACCGACAGCGAATTGATGAACGCTTATTTCGACTATCGCAGTCCAATGACTGTCGACCGTGTCGACTACGCCAAGAACGACGGGCGCGCGCACGTGATTATGTACGGCACGTTTCATGGCAAAGAGATCATCATCAATCACGAACAGTCCGGCAAAGATTCAGCGATTGCTGCGCTCAAGATTGCATTGGAAGATTACTTCGGCGGTTTCGACATTGTTACGCATTCCAGCCGCGCCGAAACGAGCGGCGTGAGCGCCGTTTCTACCTCGATGATCGAGATCGTCGACCACAATGGTGTGCGTTGCGAAGGCACTGCATCAGATCAAGACATAGAGGTATCAGCAATGAAATCTCTCGTCGCGGCGCTCAATAAGTCGTACGTCAGAAGTCGCTACTGCGTAAACAATGTGAACGGAAAACGAAAAGACTCGACACAAGTAATTGACACCTCAGAATGGACACGTATGCTAGAAGGAGTTAAGGGCGCCTAGCGCCCCCCTTCCCAGCTCATAACTAAGATGCAAGCCAACCAAGGTCTCCTTATCCTCAACGCTTTTGCCGGAATTATTGTAATTCTGGTACTTATTGCGTCACCGAGGTGCGGGCTCCTTGTGTAGGTAAAACCTAACAAGCATCACATAAGCCCCGCACCTCCAATAAGGTGCGGGGCTTTCGTTTTCACCACGCAGCGCAAGCAGCAAGACAGCGAACCCTCCCCAAATGAACAGCGACAAAATTAAATCCGGCACATCTCGCGCTCCAGCCAGAGCCATGCTCAAGGCGACCGGGTTGACCGATGAAGACCTGGCTAAACCGCTGGTCGCCGTCGCCAACACCTGGACGGAAGCGGGTCCCTGCAACTTCCATCTGCGCGGTCTGGCCGAGAAAGTCAAAGAAGGCATACGTGCCGCCGGCGGTACGCCGCTGGAGTTCAACACCGTCGTCGTTTCCGACGGCATCTCCATGGGCACCGAAGCCATGAAGGCATCGCTGGTTTCTCGCGAGATCATCGCCGACTCGATTGAACTGGCAACGCGCGGTCACCTGTTCGATGCCGTGGTGGCATTGAGCGGCTGCGACAAGACGATACCGGGGACGGTGATGGCGCTGACGCGTTTGAATCTGCCGTCCTTGATGTTGTACGGCGGCAGCATCCAGCCCGGTCAGTTTCAAGGACGCGATGTCACTGTTCAAGACGTCTTCGAAGCCGTCGGCGCCTGCATGGCCGGCAAAATGACCGAAGCCGAATTGAATGACCTGGAAAACCGCGCCTGTCCGGGCGCGGGAGCTTGCGGTGGACAGTTTACAGCCAACACTATGTCCACCGCCATGACCTTCCTGGGCATGTCGCCCATGGGCGCCAACGATATTCCAGCCACCGATGCACGCAAAGCCGAGGTGGCTTTTTACTGCGGTCAGCAAGTGATGAAGCTGCTCGCCGAGGACGTTCGCCCGTCCGCTATCATCACCCGGCAATCGCTGGAAAATGCCGTCGCTTCTGTTGCCACTACCGGTGGTTCCACGAACGCGGTGCTGCACCTTCTGGCTATCGCCCGCGAAGCCGGCGTCGAATTGACGATCGATGACTTCGATCGGTTGAGCCGCCGTACACCTGTTTACGTCACACTCAAGCCAGGGGGGCTTTATGTTGCGGCAGATCTGGAACGCGCTGGTGGCATGGCGCTGGTTGCGAGCCGATTGGAAAAAGCAGGACTCCTGCACGACACGCCGACCGTCTCCGGCAAGACTCTCTTCCAAGAAGCCGCACAGCACAAAGAAACTGAAGGGCAAAAAGTCGTAGCGCCCTCCGGCAAGCCGTTCAAGCCCACGGGCGGACTGGCGATATTGCGCGGCAGCCTGGCTCCGGAAGGCTGCGTGATCAAACTGTCCGGACACGAGTCCACTAAAGGTTTCGAAGGCAAAGCGCGCGTGTTCGACACCGAAGCCGCCGCCTTCGCCGCGATACAAGACGGCACCATTCAAGCTGGTGATGCGGTAATCATCAGATGGGTGGGACCGCAAGGCGGACCCGGCATGCCGGAGATGTTGCAAGTCACAGGCGCACTGGTGGGGGCCGGATTGGGTTCCTCGGTCGCCCTGATCACCGATGGTCGCTTCTCCGGCGCCAGCCACGGACTGGTGGTCGGGCACGTCGCACCGGAAGCCGCCAAAGGCGGTCCGATAGCTTTAGTCAAAGACGGCGACAAAATCACCATCGATGTCGAGAAACGGACGTTGAACGTCGAAGCCGACCTAAAAGGTCGCAGCGCGCCGGCACGTCCGGTCGACCCCGCCTACCAGAGCGGTGTGTTCGCCAAGTACGCATATCTGGTGTCATCGGCTTCTGAAGGAGCAGTGACGTTCCCGCCCGGGTCTAAGCCGTCGCGAGCGAAACCGGCATCCAACCCGCAACCCGCCCTGTCCAAGAAGTGACGCAGCAACTCAAGCAATACAGCACAAGCAATACAGCACAAGCAATACAGCAAAAGCAACGCAAGCACGCAGAGGAGAAACATCGTGAGCAGACAGCACCAGAAAGAGTACGACGCAGCCGCCGATTATTTCAAAACCCGCAAAGTGGCCGTGGTCGGCTACGGCAGTCAGGGGCGCGCCCACGCTCTCAACCTGCGTGACAGTGGTTATCAGGTCGTTGTCGGATTGCGTCCAGGCGGACCGACGTGGGCGAAAGCGGAAGCCGACGGCTTCAAGCCGTTCACGGTCGCCGAAGCTGTGAAACAAAGTGATGTGGTGGCGCTCCTGGTGCCCGACATGCATCAACCGACTGTGTACGCCGAGTCGGTGGCACCAAACCTGAAGCCGGGCAGCACCGTAATGTTTGCTCACGGATTCAACGTCCACTACAAACAAGTAACGCCGCCCGAAAACGTAGACGTAGCTCTGGTCGCCCCCAAAGGACCGGGCGCCCTGGTGCGTCGCCAGTATGAAGAAGGACGCGGCGTGCCTTGCGTGGCCGCTGTCCATCAAGATGCCACCGGCAACGCCTGGAAAGTTGCGTACGGCTATGCGCACGGCGTTGGTGGCGCACGCGCCGCCGTCATCGAGACAACCTTTGCCGAAGAAACCGAAACCGATCTCTTCGGCGAACAAGCCGTTCTCTGCGGTGGCGTTACCGAGCTGATCGCCGCTGGTTGGGAAACTCTCGTTGCCGCCGGCTATCAGCCGGAAGTTGCATACTTCGAGTGCCTGCACGAAGTGAAGCTGATCGTCGATCTGATCTACGAAGGCGGTTTCGCCAAGATGCATGAGTTCGTGTCGGAGACAGCCAAATACGGCGACCTCACCCGCGGACCGCGCATCGTAGACGACCGCACGCGCGCCGAAATGAAAAAGGTGCTCGAAGAAATTCAAAGCGGCCAGTTCGCCAAAGAGTGGGTCGAAGAGTATAAGAGCGGTCGCAAAAATTACGATGCGTTGCTCAAGAAGGACCTCGAACACCCGGTCGAAGAAGTCGGCAAGAAGCTGCGCGCCAACATGGCATGGCTCAACACTGGTGCTCAGTGCCAGCAAGCCAAGCAACAGCAAGGCGCTCAACAACAGTGCGACAAACAACAGCAAGAACAAGAAACACGTCAGCCTGTAGGCAGCAAGACGTAGTTCTGAAGACATCTCTGGGAAAGCCGGCATCTCAATCCTCCTGCCGGCTTCCCGGAGAACCCGTTAAATCCAAGTACAGCAGGCAGGAAACATGAAGGGCGCTGAAGTTCTGATCAAAGCACTGGAGAAACAAGGGGTGGACACCGTGTTCGGTTACCCCGGTGGTGCCATCATGCCTGTATACGATGCATTGATCGGTTCGAAACTCAAACACGTACTGGTGCGCCACGAGCAAGCAGCGGCTCTGGCAGCCGATGGATATGCCCGCGCCAGCGGCAAAGTCGGCGTCTGCTTCGCGACGTCCGGTCCCGGTGCCACCAATCTGGTCACCGGTCTCGCCAATGCATTTCTGGATTCAGTGCCGATGGTCGCCGTCACGGGGCAAGTGCCGACCGCGATGATGGGAACCGACGCGTTCCAGGAAGTGGACATCTACGGCATCACCATGCCGGTCGTCAAACATAGCTACATTGTTCGCAATGCATCAGAATTGCCGGCGATTGTCGCCGAAGCTTTCACCGTCGCGCAGTCCGGTCGCCCCGGTCCGGTCTTGATCGATTTGCCGAAGGACATGACCACCTGCGAAGTCGAACTTGAGTCTGACAGCGACGGCGAAGGGAGTTTCCCGACAGCCGAATTTGAAGAGCAAGACAAGGCTTCCGAGAAAACTCTGGAGCGCGCTCGCCAGATGATGCGCGCCAGCCGCAAGCCTTTGATCTACGCCGGCGGCGGCATAAGAATCGCGAATGTCATGCGCGAGTTCCAAGAGTTCGTTGAGACCACCGGCATACCGGTTGTCACCACCTTGCAGGGACTGGGTGCAATCCCGGCCAGTCATCCGCAGTTTCTGGGCATGCTGGGCATGCACGGAACCAAGACCGCCAACTACGCCGTTCAAGAATGTGACTTGTTGATCGCCATCGGCGCTCGCTTCGATGATCGTGTTACCGGAAAACTGCGCGAGTTCGCTCCCCACGCAGCCGTTATCCACATGGACATCGATGCCGCCGAGATCGGCAAATTGCGCACCGTCCAGTGCCCGATTGCCGGCGACATCAAGCATGCACTATCCAATTTGTTGGTGACACCGGCCGTCATCGACGAATGGAAAGAGCATTGTCAGCAAAATAAAGAAACCTACGCATGGAAGTATGACGCGCCGGGCGAAGGTATTTTCGCGCCGGCGTTTCTGAAAGAACTGTCCGATCGCGCCGACGCCAACACTTACGTCAGCTGCGACGTCGGACAGCACCAGATGTGGGTGGCGCAGCACTTCGGTTTCAATCGCCCGCATCAGCACTTGACCTCGGGCGGTCTGGGCACCATGGGCTTCGGCATACCGGCAGCCGTCGGTGCGCAGTTTGCGTTTCCCGACAGTCGTGTCGTTTGTGTCACCGGCGATGGTTCAATCATGATGAACATCCAGGAACTGGCAACCATCAAGCGCTACAACCTGCCGGTCAAGATCGTTCTTTTCGACAACAAAGTGTTGGGCATGGTGCGCCAGTGGCAAGAACTCTTCTTCGCGGAACGCTACAGCGAAGTCGATCTGTCCGACAACCCGAATTTCTGCGGTCTGGCGCAAGCTTGCGGCATACCGGCAATGTACATCGACAAACGCGAGCAAGTCAGCGCCGCGGTCGATGCCGTCCTGAACACAGAAGGACCGCTTTTCGTGCACGCACAGATAGATTCTAAAGAAAACGTCTGGCCGCTGGTGCCGCCAGGCAAGAGCAATTCACAAATGATGGAGGCTACGGCATGAGATTCGTTCTCGACTTCACGATCGCTAATACCGAAGGCGCGCTGGAGCGAGTGCTCGGGCGGCTGCGCCAGCGCAGTTTTACCCTCTGCAATATGTCCGCCGGCCGGTCGCCGGATCACACATCTATCAAAGCCCGAATTATTGTCGAAGGCACCAGATCTATCGAGCAAATGGTCAAACATCTGAGCAAACTCTGCGACGTCAAAAGCGTAACCTTGAGCCAAATGGAGGCAACAATCGCCCATGTCTACAGTCAAAGCGATGCACAAACAGAGCCCGCACTCGCCCGTGCATCTGTATGACACGACGCTGCGCGACGGTTCGCAGCGCAAAGGTCTGAGTTTCTCACTGGAGGACAAACTCAAGATCGCGCGCTTGCTGGACAGCTTCGGCGTCAGTTATATAGAGGGCGGCTGGCCCGGTTCCAACCCGAAAGATATGGAGTTCTTCCGGCGGGTACGCCAGCTGGGTCTGCGTAATTCGAAAGTGGCCGCATTCGGTTCCACCTGCCGCGTCGGCTCCAGACCGGAAGACGATGCCAACCTGCAGGCTATCTTAGAAGCCCGCACCGAAGTCGTCACCATCGTCGGCAAGTCATCGCTGTTTCATGTGGAACACGTTCTGCAAACAACAGCCGAAGAGAACTTGCGCCTGATTAAAGACAGCGTCTCGTTTCTCAAGAGCAAAGGGCTGGAGGTGATCTTCGACGCCGAGCACTTTTTCGACGGCTACGCACAGAACTCCGCCTACACAATGGAATGTGTGCGCACCGCTGCCGAAGCTGGTGCCGATTGGGTGGTGCTCTGTGATACCAATGGCGGTACCTTGCCGGGCACCGTCTACGACGTAGTCGCGCGCATGGTCGCGGAAGTCACTCCCAACATCGGCATTCACTGCCACAACGATGCAGAAGTCGCGGTTGCCAATTCGATCGCTGCGGTGCAAGCCGGCGCCCGCCAGGTGCAGGGCACTGTCAACGGATACGGCGAGCGCTGCGGCAATGCCAATCTGGTTTCATTGGTGCCTTCGTTGCAAATGAAACTGGGCTTCCACTGCGTCCCCCAACAAAATCTGGCGGGACTGACGGAACTCTCGCGCACCGTCGCCGAAGTGGCCAATCTCAGTCCGGATCCGCATGCACCATATGTGGGCGCCTCGGCTTTTGCGCACAAAGCCGGGTTGCATGTGGCGGCCGTCGAGAAAGTGACCAGCAGCTACGAGCACGTCGATCCCGAATCGGTGGGCAACGCGCGCCAGATTGTCGTGTCGGAACTTTCAGGTCGCGGCAACATCCGCATGCACGCCTCGCAAGCCGGCGTCTCCACCAACGGTCGCGAGCAAGACGTGCTGCGCAACATCAAGCAGATGGAAGAGAAGGGTTATCAGTTCGAGGGAGCCGAAGGCACTGTGGAACTGATGGTGCGCCGCACCGATCCCGACTACAGCCGTCCGTTCGAACTGGTAGACATGATGGTGGTCGTTTCGCATCGCGAACCGCTCGGCATGAGTGCCGAAGCGGTGGTGAAGGTGCGCGTCGGCAATGTCATCTGTCACACCGCCGCCGAAGGCACAGGTCCCGTCAACGCACTCGACCGCGCTCTGCGCAAGGCATTGCAGCCGTCCTATCCACATCTGGAAGACGTGCGTTTGGCTGATTACAAAGTGCGTATCCTCGATCCGGAAGCGGCCACCGAAGCCACGACCCGCGTATTCGTGGAAGCCGCGCACGGTGATGAACGCTGGGCGACCGTCGGTTGCTCGCCGAATATCATCGACGCCAGCTATCAAGCCCTGGCGGACAGCCTGGAATTGTTCATTCTGCGCAGCCGGGCGAACGACGCGTCCAAGACCGATATCAAATGCGATCCCATGATGGGCTGCGATCCCATGATGAACAACACAAGCGCCCAGGAGGTGGTGGCATGACGACCGGTACCGCTGTAAAAGATGCAGGCAAGAACTCAGGCAAAGACGCGAAGTCATCTGCCACCGCCCGCAACATCGTGCAGAAAATTTGGGACAGCCACGTTGTCGAACAACTGGACGGGCACCCCGCTGTCTTCGCCATTGACCTGATGCTTTTGCATGAAGTGACTTCGGCACAAGCGTTCCAGGAGATCGAAGCGCGCGGGCTGAAAATCGCCGACCCGAAGCGACTGGTCGCCACTATCGATCACAGCATTCCGACGCGCGACAACCGCTGGGAAATCTTCGACGAAGCGGCGCGCGATCAAGTCAATGCGCTGCGCGAGAATTGCCGGCGCCACGGCGTTCGCATCCTCGATTTCGACAGCGGACAACAGGGGATCGTGCACGTCACCGGTCCGGAACTGGGTCTGACTCAACCCGGTATGACCATCGTCTGCGGCGATTCGCATACTTCGACACATGGCGCGTTCGGTTGTCTGGCGTTTGGCGTCGGCACTTCCGAAGTGGCGCACGTGATGGCGACCAGCTGCCTCTTGCAGCAGAAACCGAAAACCATGCGCGTGGAATTCAAAGGCGGTTTCCGCAAAGGTGTGTTTGCCAAAGATGCCATCCTGAAACTGATCGCGCAGATCGGTGTAGGTGGTGCTACCGGCTATGTCATCGAGTACACCGGTGACGCGGTGCGCAAAATGACCATGGAAGAGCGGATGACTGTCTGCAACATGAGCATCGAATGTGGTGCCCGAGCCGGTTTGATCTCTCCGGACGAAACTACTTTCAATTACTTGCAGAAACGCGTAGAAGACTTCGACGCCAAACTGGCTTACTGGAAGTCGTTCGCATCCGACGCCGACTGTTCCTACGACGAAGAAGTTGTGGTCGACCTGGATGCGTTGCGTCCGATGGTCACCTGGGGCACCAATCCGGGACAGGGTGTCGGCATACACGAAGCCGTTCCAGCCGATTCCGGCATGCCGGAATCCCAGCGTCCACTGGCTCAGCGTGCCCGCCAATATACGCGCCTCTCGGAGAACCAGCCGATGGAAGGCGTGGAAGTCGATTGGGCATTCGTCGGCTCCTGCACCAACGGCCGCATCGAAGATTTGCGGGTCGCCGCCGATGTGCTGCGCGGCAAGCAGATCAATCCGCGCGTGACACTATATGTGGTTCCCGGTTCCGAAGCCGTTCGCGCTCAGGCGATTAAAGAGGGGCTGCACGAAGTGTTTCTTGCCGCCGGTGCTCAATTCCGCATGCCGGGTTGCTCGTTGTGCCTGGCGATGAACGATGACAAGGTTCCGGAAGGCAAGCGCTGCATCAGCTCATCCAATAGAAACTTCGTCGGTCGTCAGGGACCAGGCAGCATTACGCACTTGGCGTCGCCGGCAACAGTGGCAGCCAGCGCGCTGGCTGGTTTCGTAACCTCACCCGAAAAATACTTCGCCTAGCAAAGTCCCCCAGAACTAAACCGATATCGCTCCAGCTCAGAGAGCCCAGAAAAACTAAACCGATATCGCTTTAACCCCGCCAAACGAAACAACGCAAAATCAGGATACGAAAAATGGAAAAGGTTCAAAAAGTAACGTCGAAAGTGATACCACTGCCTATGAAGGATGTGGACACAGACCTGATTATTCCGGCGCAGTACTTGACCAGCATTAGCCGTGAAGGGTTTGGTCAACATCTGTTCAAGCGATTGCGTGAAGCGGATGCAAACTTTCCGTTTAATAAACCGGAATACGCCGGGGCGCAGATTCTCGTCACCGATAGCAATTTTGGGTGCGGGTCGTCAAGAGAGCATGCGGTTTGGGCTTTGTATGACGCGGGAATAAGGGTGATCGTCGCCAAGTCCTTCGCGGACATTTTCTACAACAACAGCGCCAAAAATGGTTTGTTGCTTGTGACGCTTCCCGAATCAACCGTGGATGAAATTCTTCGTCACGCGCAAACAGAAAACTACACCCTTGCTGTTGACCTTGAGAAACAAGAAGTGCGATTCCCCGACAACTCGACAGTTGAATTTAATTACGACCCGTTTCGTAAGCACTGCTTGCTCAATGGTCACGACGATATCGATTACATCCTCTCGCATCGCCAGACGATCGAAAAATTCAGAGAACGGCAGCAAACGGCCGTCGCATCACACAAATAGAAAGGAAAAGAACAATCATGCGTAAGAAAGTCGCAGTTTTGCCGGGAGACGGCATCGGTCCGGAAGTGATGAATCAAGCCGTGCGCGTACTTCACATGGTCGGTGAGGCGTTCGGTCATAGCTTTGAAACTCGCTACGGATATGTGGGCGGCGAAGCCTACGACCGCTACGGCGAGCATCTTCCTGACGAAACGGTAGAACTCTGCCATAACAGCGATGCCATTTTGTTTGGCTCCGTCGGCGGACCGGTTTCGGAACAGCACAAAGAAAAATGGAAAGGCTGCGAAGCCAATTCGATTCTCGCGTTGCGCAAAATGTTTGGTTTCTACGCCAACTTGCGCCCGATCAAAGTGCATCCCAAGCTGCGCAACATGTGTCCGCTGCGCGAGGAGATCACCGGTAAGGGAATCGACATCCTCTTCATAAGAGAATTGCTCGGCGATGCCTATTTCGGCGAGAAGAAGTCAGGCAAAGAGAACGGCGTGCGCTACGCATCCGACCTCTCGCGCTACGACGAAAATCAGATCAAGGCGGTCGCGCACACGGCGTTCCGTGCCGCGCTGGATCGCAATCGGTTGGTCACATCCGTTGACAAAGCCAACGTGCTCGAGGCTTCGCGCTTGTGGCGCACCGTGGTGCGCGAAGTGGCTGAGGAATATCCGACCGTTCATCTGGAAGAGATCCTGGTCGACAACTGCGCAATGCAGTTGATGCGCGATCCGTCGCAATTCGATGTGGTGGTCATGCCTAACATGTTCGGCGACATCCTCACCGATGAAGCCGCGGTATTGGTTGGCTCGCTGGGCTTGTTGGCATCCGCCAGCTTGAACATCGATAACTTCGGATTGTTCGAGCCGCCAGGCGGTTCCGCTCAGGATATCGCAGGTCGGGGCGTTGCCAACCCGATCGGTCAGATCCTTTCGGTGGCATTGATGCTGCGCCACTCATTCAATATGCAAGAAGAGGCAGCAGCAATCGAAAACGCCGTCTACCAGACGTTGAACGCCGGTTATCGCACTAACGACATCTATCGTCACGGTGACAAACTGGTCAACACCGAGAAGATGGCCGAGAAGGTTCTCTCGTACCTGACGGTTCCGGTCTATTCCTGGACCCGCTAAGGCGCTAGAAATCGCGCTAGAAATCAAATCGTCAGAACGACCCACTGCCGAAACAGTGGGTCGTTTCGCTATTGCCTGCAGTTTCCGGCACCCCCGGTCAGTCCTGGTCAGTGATAAATGCGCAGGACGGTTTTGCGAATGATGGCGCCTGCATTATTGCAAGCAAGCATTTCCTCTTCCTCTGGATCGATGTAGAAGTTGGATCTCCGCTGGCGCTCCTCGCCATCCGCACTTGCCACCGGTGATGGTGCTGTTGACGTGGTTGGGGGCAACGGCTCATCCTGGTCGGGCGCGAAGTCGAGATCCCCTTCGTTGAGGGCTTGCTGTTCCAGGGCTTGTTGTTGCTTGGCTTGTTGTTCGATGGTCTGTTCCGTGGTGACGCGCATTGCTACGTAGTGGGCTATTTCCTCGTCGTTCCAGCAATCCTCCGGATCCTCGTCGAGATCATCATAGTCTTCGGATCTATCCATTCCCGCCTCATCATCATAGTCTTCGTACTGGCCGTCTCCCGGGATGTAGTTGTAGTCGAGATCCTTGCCGTACAACTTCACAGCTTGATGGGCTGGAATACCAATCAGCTTGCCGCTGGTCATCTCAAGAAACGCTTTAGAACTGCCAGTTGCTCTGGCTGCTTCGATTTGCGTCTGGTTCCAGAGAGTCAGTCGGGACGTATTGATGCCGTGCAAAGCAATTTGTCCATGCACAGATTGGAAGAGACAGGAGTAGCCCAGGGCCAAAAAGTGGTGGCAGTCGGAGCCCTCTGGAGATCCGAAGTGCCGCCACAATTGGTGGCGGTATCCAACGACGAACGACTGGTGGATTTCGGCTTTCGCACAGGCGATCTCAAGCGCATCGGGCAGCAATGTGTCGTCCGGCGATCCTTTTATATAAAGACCGTATGCGAGACGAATGATCTGTTTTTTCTGTTCGAGTCTTTTGCACACGCGCGAGATCTGCGCCGGTGTTCCTAATCGTTGCAACTCGACAGAACCAAATATCTTTTCCCGATCGAGAAGAGCAATGTACTCGTGAATCTCTTTATAGGCGGTTGACATAGTCGGACCTCCGTTCTGGGTGCGAGTGGGGTTCTATTTGATAAACGTCGGAGACCGCGATTTAGTTCAATGCAAATTGACGAATTAATCCAACTCATCGCGATGCGAAGCCAAGAGAAAATGGCGGTGCTTTTGCACCGCCATTTTTTCCATACCATCGCCAGGACTTTGGAGCTCAACCGATATCGTTTTAAGTTTCGGTTTGAGTTTCGGGCTCAAACGATATCGCTTTAGTTTCGGCTTGAGTTTCGGGCTCAAACGATATCGCTTTAGTTTGGGCTTGGGCTTCGAGCTCAATCGATATCGCTTTAGTTTTGGTGCTTGGGATCCTCAGGCGGGCGATTGATTGAGTCCGCTTTTGACATCTTCGGCGGACCAGCCTCTCGGCATACTGCGATCCAGGTGCGGTCCATATGTGCCCTGGTTGGGTGGATGTCCGATGGGAGCGGCGTAGGCTTTTACGTCTTTGACGGACTTCCAGAAATCACGCCAGGCATTGTATTGATCTCGTTTGTTGGCGAACTCTTTGGTTGCCTCCGCCGCTGGTGGCTCACCGTGTGTGATGCTTTTGATCAGCGCGGTCGGTCCGTGAGTCTGCAGGCGACCTTTGGCGTCGGTTGCATACTCGATTGCCGTCGATTCTTTAACGCTGCCATCGGGATTAGTGACCACGATTTTGGTTGGCAGGTACGGTTGACGTTGGAAGTAATCCACGTCGATCGTCTTAACCAATTTGCCTTCGGCGTCCAGATGTTTTTCGGTGACGTGCCCTTTGCCGCCTGCGTTGACTGATTTAACAACATCGACCTGACGCTTGAGTTCACCGTTTTCGAAGATTTTGCGCGACGTTCCACCCTCGATGCAGGTTGTTTCTATGCGCGCTACTTCGTTTTCGTTTTCGTCGAAACGTTGTGAGACTTCGGCGCCTACTTGCTTGCCGGCTTTGTCGAAGGTGGCGGTTGTCCGACCAGTCTGCATGTGATTGCCATCGAACGATGTGGATGTGACGGTGACGCTGCCGTCTTCTTTGAAGTCTCGTAATGTCTCGGTCAGTTTGCCGGTGTTGGGATCCTTTTCGGAAGAGAAGTATTCTCTGCCTTGATCGTCAAACTGCATTTCTTTTTGACTGTCGAAGCTGCGCTCCGCATGTGATACCAGCTTGCCGTCTTTGAACTGGTCGCGTACCTGATTGAGGAACAATACGCTGCCTTCTTCGTTGTACTGGATGTTCACCGAAACGCGTGTTCCTTCGGCGTCGTTGTAGCGCACCGATTCGGTGCCGGTAACTTTTCCGTCTTTGTCTTTTGTTTCAGATGACGTCATCCGCCCTTTGGCGTCGTATTGGAAATTGGTGCCACCACCGCCTTCGTATTTCAGGGCGGTGATTCTGCCGCTCTTATCTTTTTCGACCGTAACGCCATCCGGCGGAACGCAAGGACCGGGCACGCCGGCCAGCGGTTCCGGTGCTTTGTCGGCGCCTGCCGCCGCCGGCGGTCTGGGCGCGAACGCTCCATCTGCAGCTAGCGCCTCAGATGAGTCTTTATTGGATGGAGGAATCGGGTCTTCGCCGCATTCATCCGGTTGATTGAATGGTGCCTGCTCTTTGACTATCTCTACCATGAGATTTGCTCCTGAATTTGCCAGAACTGGGGCTGCCTATACAGTACGGGTGCCGGACAGGCTGGTCACTGTGTAATTGCGTGGACACGAAAATTCCACATCCGGCACCGTTTGCGGTATCGCATGTGGTGCGAACAGGGCTCGGTCATGGTTCGGTCGCGGTGCTGTTCTGATTCGGTCGCGGTTCGGCGCCGGGACGGATGAATCCGGGAAGCGATTACGTATTATTGTGGAA
Organism: Candidatus Obscuribacterales bacterium; assembly: GCA_046328035.1. Taxonomy (GTDB): domain Bacteria; phylum Cyanobacteriota; class Vampirovibrionia; order Obscuribacterales; family Obscuribacteraceae; genus JBGASG01. Next base: position 333,611 of record JAXLXI010000006.1, read on the forward strand.
ATCGTCCTGAAGCGTGATGAGAGAGCCGTTCTGGGGAACGAATATAGCTGGCTGCTTTTTTCGCGAAGGTTCCCCATATGGCCAATTCCCCTCCTGACGGTCAGCCGCCAGCGAAACCGGGGCCCGAAGAGGGCGACACCTGGGATGCCGCTGCTGGGAATCCTGTGCTGGAGGGCGACCTGTTATTGAGCCAACCGGAGCCGACGCCCGTGAGTATTGATTCGACCAAGCCCCAGACCTGGCTGATTCTGCGCAATCGGGACACCAATGCCGACATCGCGCCCAATCGCAGCGCAACCCTGGGCATCGGGCGGAATTTTGGCGCTGATGTGGCTTTCAGCGCCCCGGAGGGAGTCGCCCCCGCCACCGGGGTGTATCTGTATCTGCTCACCGACGAACGCGGAAACGTCCAGCTGAAGCTGGCCAGTGCCGACAAGAAGGCTGCCATCGAAAAGCCGGATGGGATCGTGCCGTTGGCTTACTTCAAGCGCGAAGATGAGGGCTGGGTCGATTTCGATCCCAAGACAGACAAGGTCGCGTTCGGGGGGCTGCAGTTTTTCGCGCTTCGCCAGGAAGAGAGGGTATGCGTCGAGCTGTCCGTGACGGTCGGGGAAGAAGGACGCATGCTGGACATGCGTCAGGAGATCTTGATTGGTCGAGAGGAAGAAAACGGGCAGGGGCAGCTTTTGTCGGAAACTGTCAGCCGACGACACGCCAAGATTGTTCAGACTCCCGAAGGGCTCTACATAGAGGATCGAGGCAGCATGAACGGTACGTTCATTGCACGCCCGGGCGAGCGGGAGCCGATTAAAGTCAAGAATATCCCCGTGTTGCTGAAACCCAGTGACCGGGTGTGGTTCGGATCGGTCAAGGGCGCCGAAAGCGCCTATCTGGATGTCGTTCCGGTTCGGCATTCGAGCAGCGGGCGCCAGCGCCCGGATGTTTCGTCCACAGCAGCGGTGGCTCGCGTACGGGGACGGCGCGATACCCTCGAGGATGACGACATGGGTCATAATAAGGACCGGATTCTCGACAAAGGGCGAGTCGACGCCCAGTAGGGCGGGCACTATGCAGCAACAACAACGTCAAAAGCGCACCTGGGCAGTGGTCGAGGTGACCATCCAGCCGCAGGAAGAGGATATGGCGGGGTGGCTGTTCATGCAGCTGGGCGCCACCGGCTGCGAGTTTCTTCCTGAAACCGGCTCCGGAACAGTCACATTGCGCGCCACGTTCGAAAGCGCGGGCTTCGATGCCTCGAAAGTGCAGAGCATCAACAGCGCTCTGGACGAATATGGATTAGCTAAATGTCTGGGTTCCATGCGCACCGCCGAGTTGGTCGAGGAGGACTGGCTGGCTAAGTGGAAGGAAGGCTTCCATCCGTTTGACGTCGGAACGCGGTTGATCGTCACGCCACCATGGGCGGTGAAGGATCTGTCCGCGGAAAGAAGGGGAACACGGCATCTGGTGATCATCGAACCAGGATTGGCATTCGGAACCGGGTTCCATGCCACCACGCGTTTTTGTCTTGAGTCGATTGAAAAATTCCTGCGAGGCGAGCGCATCCTGGATGTGGGAACCGGCAGCGGCATCCTGGCGATCGCGGCGGCGAAGCTTTTCCCCGACAAACAGATTACCGCCGTCGAGACCGACAGCATTGCGTGCGACGTGGCGCGCGAAAACTTCGCCATCAACCAGGTCGAATCGACCGTGCAACTTATTTGCGGCAGCACCGATGACATACCGCCTAACGGCGGCGCGGGCGGCGGCGGCGGCGAGCGTCCCCGATATTCGACGATCTTGTCCAACCTGACGGCGGAAGACAACGCGTTTCTGATGCCTGACTATGGAGAGCATCTGCTTGCCGATGGCGGGGTGCTGATCATGGCGGGCATTTTGACGGAGAAGGTGGACCGTGTGTTGACGGCTGCGGCGGCGCAGAAGCTGACTGTTGCCTATCAGGCGGAAGATGGTATGTGGACCGGACTGGTAGTGACGAAGTCGTGACTGGTAGTGACGACGTAGATGATTTTGCGCGGTTTGCGTATTTACACCATGAATTGCGCATTTCATTTCACGAAATTGCCACGATTGAAATGTTTGATTAGAAGTACTGCATGTTCCCTGATAAACGCGGTCCGCTCGGATCGCGGAGACTGACTTTACTAATTCCACGGATTGGTTTCGCTGCCCTTTCCATCGGGATCTAGTTTGGGCTGCAGATTTTCCGTTCCGTTTAACTCCGTCATTCGCCCGGAGGCGCTTTGCTATGGCCGGACTTAGTTCAGACGATCAACCTGTTGCGCGCACCAGCGACCTGCCAGTGTCTCGCATGCCACTAAAACCCGAGTTGCCCGTTCCTTCAATGGTGCTCGGTCCCAATCTAGGAAGGCCGGATTTGATCTCTAAGATCACCTCGCCTGAGCTGTACGGGTTGAGTGTCAATCTCGGCACGCTCGGTTTTCCTCCCGAGCACAGATTTCCCTTCGCCGACAAAAGCAAGCCGACTCCGCCTCCCGGAACCCTGACCATTCCCGCGACCGATATCTACCGCGTACCGATTGTTCCGTTCAAGAAACAGGACGGAACTTCGGTAACCCGGCCGCCCGGTCTCGACACCGCGCCGCCCCGGCCGGATGTGGTGCAGCCGCGCCGCGATGTTCTGCCTCCGGTGCAGGTGAACTCGTCGGCTTTCCCTGCCGATTACTCGCGTGAATTGCGATTGCGCCACACGGTCGGACATGGCGGCACCGATGCGGTGATTCACATACCTAAGGGCTTCGATCCAAGCAAGCCGATCAACGTCGTCATCTACAATCATGGACATCGTGCCACCGTCGGTAATGCCTACCGCGACAATAACTTTGGTGCGGAGATGGCCAATGCACCGCCCAACACAATTTTGATCGTTCCGGAATGGCAAACGAATCCGGGCTCCAACAGCGGCGCGCAAGGCCGGTTTGCCAACAATGGTTTCTTCGACGGCATGGTGCAAGAGATCTTCGACAAAACCCCGGGTCTTCAAGGTAAGCGTCTTTCCGACATCGCCAGCGTCGGCATCATCTCCCACTCTGCCGGCTACAATCCCACCGAATCAATTCTCTACAGAAACACGCTCGGCGCCAAGGTGAACAGCATCACCATGCTCGACTCGACATACAATCCGACCGGGCTGGATCCCTGGATTAAAGCCAACATCCGCGACCTGGCATCCGGGACCAAGCGTTTCGTCAACATCTACCAGGACACGACGGCCAACAGCCAGGCTCAAGAACAGCGTGTCAGACAATGGTTGTCGCAAGCAGGATTGCCCGCGTCAGCCATGGGCAGTGACCGCGATGTCCGCACCGTCCTCTCCGCCGATCAACTCGCATCACGGGGGATCATATTCAAAGCCAGCAACGCGACTATTGGCGGACTGGGTCCGCACGGCAGTTTACCGAAGCTCTACTTCGGACGAGTGGAACAAGCCGCCGCCATCCGGGCGCGTCGCGGCGGTCGCTAACCACTTTGGCTAGCGACGTCGGCTAGCGTTTCTCGCGGCTTCTGATTGCGGCGAGCTCGTGCACGCAAGACATCTCTGCCATGCACTGATCAATCTCTTCATTGGTCTGATCGATGATCTCGCACACGATCGGATAATCCATCGATGAATTGGCGTGATATGAAACATCCACAATCGTACTGATACCAGTGCTTAGCAAGCGAATCGTACAATCAACTGTCCGTGGATACAGTCTCCACGGCTTCGTGCCCAGAGGCACCCGGATGTATTGCAGTCTGAAACGCGAACACTTATCGGGCTCGCTAACACTCTTCAGTTCCCAGAAGGACAGCCGCGTGTCCGGTGTTTTCACCGTGTGCGCACGTAATCGATCCACGAGTCGCTCAAATGCCTCACCGGCGAATACCGGATACGTCTTCTCGAATGAATAATTGAGGTAGCGATTGAGTTTCAGGTCAGGGCGCCGCAGCGGTCCGCGTTTCTGCCTAGCCATATTGAACAACGACAGGCAGAACCAACAAATCAGAATCGGCACCGCGACCTCTACTGCCTGCATCAACCGCGGATGATGGTGCCCGAAATAGCTTTTTTGCAGCACGAAGAGCAAAAACATAGCTACCGCAAACATCTGAACGCAGAGCACACTAAGAGTCGCCAAGGGAAGAAACCCGGAGTCGCCTGCCGCTTGAGGGCGCTGTAGTTTTCGTAGCTGTCTCGAAACTTTGATCATGCGCCCACCTTCTCAAGGTAACTGGACCATTCTGGCACTCGGCATACCGCCGGTCTTGACAAGCGCCATTTTTCTTAATATATGGCGCTCCCAGCCGCCGCTCTCGTCCTTCCTCGAAGCTAAAGCGATATCGCTTCAGTTCAGGAGGGCAAGTAAAGGGGGACATAATAGATGGCGTTGGCGAGGAGAGTTTTCAATGGCGGAAGGACTTCGTCTCTCGAGAAAGGGAAATCCTATCTACTGTATTCGAAAGTTTGGCGTGATCGTGGATGATCAAAAGGTTGGTGCCATCGCAAATGGTGCCGAAGAAGTTTTCCAGTTGACGCCGGGCAGCCATAGTGTGCGGATCAAAGTCAGTTGGTGCAAGAGCAAGACTGTGCCGATTATGGTGAGACCGGGCGAGACAGTGAATTTGGAGTGTGGCGTTCCGCTGGGAGCCACTTACTTTATTTCGATGGTGGTCTGCGCGCTGTTGATTGTTTTCTCGAAGGAGATGGGAGCAGCCGGATTGGTCGCGTGCCTGCTTGCCTTCGGAGTAGCTGTGTACTGGCTGATTCAAACCTTCACGGAAGATAAGTTTGTTTATCTGAAGGATCACAACGCGATAGTCAAAGATAGCTAAGATCCGAAACGGCGGGCGCTCGGGTTGCGTTCGTTATGGACGGTAGAGAGTTTGTTTGATGCCTTCTGGTTCTGATACGAGGAATAGTGTCAGGCTTGATTGGAGCGGCGTTCCTTCGGCCGCCATGTCTGGTGCTACTTGCAGACCTTGACTCTGCAAGTGCCCGGAGATGTCGTAGAACGAGTCAGCTGGTAGCTTCACCAGAGCGACGGCATTCTTGTTCAAATAGGCGTCGAGCGTGACACGCAGAATTGCGTTGGCGGCAGCTTTCTCTTCGCCGGTGGTGGAACTGCCGTTTTTGTGTTTGACCTGAATGGCTATGCTGTCGCCCTGGGGTAGATCGAATTTTTTCGTACGTTCCAGGCCGAGCGGTTTGCCGTCGTGATACCAGAGGTATTCGTAAGTGGTCTTGTTGTCCGCGTCTTTTGCCGGATGATACCTGATGTCGATTTTCTCGACTGGTTTAAGGGGCGAGCCCTGATATTCGAATTGCTTGGATAACGGCTTGGTTTCTACCTGGAAGACCCAGTCGTACGGCAGGTCGACCAGATCTGCTAATGCCGATTGGGATGCGGTCAGCGCGATTATTCCTGCTAGACCTGCTATTGCCATCAGACCGGACACCAATTTTCTAAGCTTGCCGTTCATTGTCCTTTCCTTGCTCGATGCGATCGAGTGGCGAATTCATTGCTTCTTATCTGAAAGCGTCGGGCTGCCATTCGACTGTCGCTTTTCGGCCGGTCAGCGCGACGCTTCCAGGTGAAAGTGGTGCCTGTCATCTTGCCGGAACAGACACCACTGGGTCATTGATTAGAGTCCGCCTGTCGCCAGAGAAGCCGCTCTTTCCGCATCAGGCATGCCCCAGCCGTAGTAGGGGTTCCAGCCTGGTGTGGAGTTTACGCAACTGGCGCGCAGAATTTGCTCGACAGCAACGTTGGGAAGCGCCGGGTTCTTGCTCCAAACAAGCGCTGCTTCCGCAGCCACAATCGGGCAGGAGAAGGATGTTCCATCCACAGACACCTGGGCTCCGTTGATGTCGCTGACGACGATGCCCTTACCCGGTGCTGTGAAGTCGACGATTGTGCCCCAGTTCGAGAAGTCCGCGAGCGTGCCGGTCGAATCGATGGCGGACACCATGTTGAAGTATGGCATGTTCGGGGTGCCATCAAATATGGCGTCATTACCGGCGGACAGGAAGATCAAGCCACCGCGCATGGTGTAGAACTCGGCGAAGTACTTGTGCAGCGGCGCATGCAACGCTGCGTTATGGAAGCCGTAGTACGGGCCGCCATAACTGAGGTTGACGATGCGGGCGCCCGATGTGTACACCTTAGCCATGGCGCAGATAACTGACAGATCATCGGTGCTGGCTTTCTGCGAGTAGCCGGCGTCGGCAATGCGAATTGGATAAATGGTGGCAGAAGGCGCAACACCGGCGGTAATCTGGTTGTTGTTCATTTTAGCGGCGGCAGAGGAGGCGACCCACGTTCCGTGTCCGTTTTGATCTGTTTTGGCTCCGGAAGAAGCAGCCGCAGCTGCCGCTCCCAGGATGTCGTCCAGCCCGGGAGCGCCACCGAATGCCAGGAACCCGCCGAGGGCTTTAGCGGCACCGGTATTCGCATCAAATCCTTTTTCTACTTTGCCGGAGAGGTCTGGAATCGAAGCCTGGCAACCGGTGTCGAGTACTGCGATCTTCACGCCGCCTGTGGATTTGTCCCAGGCTTTCGGACAGTTGAGAGCCGGCAGGTGCCAGGAGGCGGGGAAGGCTGGATCATTGGGAACGACGTGCGACGAAAATCTGTAGTTGCGACCGACGGCTGCGAAGTGTTTCTTGTCGGAGGTGAGTTTTTTCTCGGTGGCTTCGAGCTGTCCTTTTTCCGTGCGCAGCACGATTACTTTCAGCTTGCCTTCACCAAATGTGGTGACTACGGTTCCATGCACGTCATCGAGAGCTTCCTTAATGTCGTCCGAATCAGCTTTGGCATCCGGCATGATAATCAATAGATCTGGAGTCCACGAAACTTGCGGGCGCACTTGCTTCTGCGCAGAACGCACAGGATTTTTCAGAGCCTTGAGGGGCGCGCTCTGGGCCGGCAACGTGCTCATAGATGATAAGCACACGGCTGCGGACATCGCGATTCCAAAAAACTTCTTGAGGTTGGGGATCATTTGCAGTGCCTCACTCAGGTGTAAGAAACATTGGGTTCTTGTGGATTTACAATAGCGTTATAGGAATTAGGCGGAAAATCGCGGGTAATCTATATGTAATGTCCTGCGAATATGGGCTTACATTGCGGGTTACAACAAAGCTGTTGGAACAGCTGTTCCAATAGCTTTGTTGTAACCCGACTGCGTGACAAAACTATTGTTGGACCGATGCCCCGGTAGCCGATGCGGTGCCCACTGCAATCATGTCGGTCTCCGCAGATGCTCCGAGTCCGGTTGCGATCTTGACCTTCAGCTGCACTTGCGTTGCCGTTGGAATATGATCGCTCTCCGCCGGCTTGTACTTCCTATAGAGAACGAGCCTTGCCGGCGATACCGTCTTTTCAACCGGAGCCGCGAGTGGGCAGAGTTTAAACTTTAAGTCGCCATCGGTCGCTGGCAACTTCGCATCGATGCTTTCCTTGTATAGCTTCAGTCCGGGGGATAGGGCGATGTATCCTTGCGATGCGTCATGCACCTCCAGATCTTCGATATTTTTCAATTCGAGAACATTGGTTTGCATGTCGGCAATCTTTCCGAGAGTCTTAGTGGGCATCTGCGCGACGCTAACTTTGAGCCAGGGCAGATTCATCGAATAAGACTGTTTCAATTGATCGAACTTCTGCTGCATCGCATTGTTCGCCTCTGCGACGGCGACGGCTCGCAGTGCTTTGCGCTGATCCTCGAGCAATGCGGCCGAATTGCGGTCTTCGTCGAGAATCTGCTGCGCCAGCGATTCCATCTGCGGATACTCGGCGGCACATTTCTCCAGTTGCTGGCGAGACGAGAAAACCGCTTGCCGCGAACGCGCGATCATATTGTTCATCTGACCGATGCGATCCTGGTCGTTCAGTTTGCGTGCGCCGGCGAGCGCAATCTCGTCGGCGGAGGCGCGCAGCCGGTTTTGCACAAAGAACAGACCGCCGTACGAAAAGGCGATCAAAAGACCGATGGCCATAAATGCGAACAGCGCGCAAGCGAGTATCTGCATGCTACCTTTTGATGCCCTGGAATTGACGCGAGTCATTGATTTGGTCCTCAACGGTGACGTGTTTACGAAGTGCTATTCGTTGATGTAATAAGCTAGAGTTTGTGGGTTGCGACCCAGGTTTTCCCACTGCGATTTGCTCTTCAAAGTCAGCGTGATCGGTTTGGTAAAACCAGGCATGCCACCACTGCTGCAGGGAAAGAGCGGCGCGATGTCACAGTCGGTTGCCAGCTCTAGTGAATAGATACACGGGCCGTTTTTGCCGTTCGGCAGCCACTCAGCCGGCACCGCCGTGCCTTTGGCGATAGAGATCTGGCCGCTGTCGTCTTTGCCGCAGATAACCAGATTTAGTTGGGGCTCGTGTACGGTGACACCACATTGGGAAAGAAATGTTTTCCAGCCCGCCTCATCATTTAATTGTTGATAGGCTTCGCTGCGTTTTTCGTTCAGCGATAAGCGGTGGGTGAATTCATTGATAGTGCCGGAGCCGATCACATAGCGCACCGGAATAAAGCCTATGTCGATCAGCGGAATGAAAATGAGGCAGATGAAAACCAGCATGCCGACGCCGAATTCCAGCATCGCGTGGCCTTTAGCCTTTCTCATAGCATCTCCTAATGGTTCGGTTTAGGGATAGCTTCCTTGATACGTTGCTGACGGCGGCGTCAGCAAAATTAGGGTGGGCTTGGAAGAGATTGCATTCATTCGTTGCAAGTCACCCCTAAAAAGAGTTCGGCAAGGCGTTAACGCAGCATCCAGGAAACACTAACGCCCGCCCGGTCCACACAGGAGCACCAGGTATGAAACCCATGAAACCAAGCAGGTCCCGCGGATCCAGCATCATCGAAATGGTGGCAGTCGTCGTGTTGCTGGTTCCATTTGTACTCGCCTTAATAGACTGCGGCATGATTGCAATCGGTGTGGCTCTCAACGACTCAGTCTGTCGCGACGCCGCTCGCGCAGCCGCATCGGGACCTCCCGGCGACACAACCGTCGGCGACAATCGCAATGTCGGACCTGGAAAAAATCCATATGACCGCGCACTTGCCGTTGTCAAACGCATTTATGACACCAAGCTGCCCATGAAAGTGCGAGAAACTATCAAAGCAACCGAATCGGTGCGAGTCGTGCCACCACCTATGGTGGGAGGTGCGGTAGACGGCGATGTCAGCGTCACCACAACTATCGATGTCTATCCACCCTTCGTCGTTGGAGCCATCGTCGGAGCCGGCGGCATTCCACTGGAATCGAAGCACAACGTCCCGTTCACTTATGTGGTTCCGAACACCACACCGGACGCCTCCGACAGCTAGTACCGGCAGCGCAGCCTGCAGTTTCGTCGCGCGGTTTGGCGCGGTGGTATATTGACTGCATGTTTCTGCAACCTGGCATGGTCATTGACGGCAAGTTTGAAGTCATCCGGACTATCGGTTCGGGCGGCATGGGCATCGTTTATGAGGCATTGCAGACGAGCATGCAACGGATGGTGGCCATTAAGGTTTTGACCTATGCCGCCTCCGAGGTCGAGGAAGATCTAAAACGGTTCGAGCGCGAAGCCAAAGCCTTGAGCAGACTCTCCCATCCGGGCATTGTGCAGTTCGTCTCTTATGGATTTTGGGAAGGGTGTCCGTACGTTGCAATGGAGCGGTTACAGGGCAGGAGTCTGCAACACCTGATGTCCACAAGCGAGACGGGAATCGAACCACGCCTCGCTCTCAACATTTCCATGCAAATCTGCGACGCTCTTTCTCATGCTCATGGCGTCGGTGTGCTGCATCGTGATATCAAACCCTCAAACATAATTCTTGTCGATGACAACGACAAACTCTCAGTCAAGGTGATCGATTTTGGCCTTGCAAAACTCACCGGTCTCGACGGCGAGCAGAAGCTGACACGCACCAATCAAGCGCTCGGCAGCGTTATGTACATGAGTCCCGAACAGTGTCAGGGACAACCGGCTGGACCGACATCGGACATATACGGCGTTGGATGCGTATTGCACGAATGCTTGACCGGCGAGCCGCCTTTCACCGCCGACAATGGGGTGGCAGTGATGTTTCAACATGTCAATGCCGCCGTCAGCGAATGCAGCGGCTGGGACCGTCTCGGTGCAGAAACGCGAGCCGTCATTGAAAAGTGCCTTTCCAAACAACCGAAAGATCGTTTCAATGATGCCGACACTCTTAAGAAACAACTTCAACAGTTGCTCAACGACGACCGTAATCTGGTGGTTGCAGCGCCAGACGTCAAAGCCACACCAGCAAAAATACAGTCTGCCGGCAGACGAAAAACATTGATAGCTGCATCAGCTGGGCTGATCACGGTGGCAGTTTCGTTTGCGCTATTCCGAGCGATGCAACAATCACAGATCCAGGAGACGTCCCCCGATCCCGAGACAGCCGCAACAAGGGAAGTTTCTTCCCAGGATCGCCTTACCAGTCCCCAGATTGCTCTGGACTATGGACTGTCCTACAAAGATTCCGGCAAATGGCATGAGTCCGTACTGGCGCTCAGGAAGGCGGATCAACTCGCCACCGGTGATCTAGCGCATGTGCCGCTTCGGCTCCGATACAAAATTAAGGCGAATCTGGGAAAGATGTTGACCTTGACGCGCGATGGAGAGAAAGCCTACGCTGCTTGCTTAGAGGCGCTAATTCTTGCACGAAAGCTAACCAAGCAGGATGAACTTGAGGCACTGAACCAGGCGGCTGTATGCTCCCTTGAACAAGGAAAAGTTGAGGAAGCATTGGATTATGCCTTGCAGGCAATCGAGATCTCGAAAGAACTGCTTAAAGGACAGCCGACTGAGGTGGTTATATATGAATCTAGTGAAGCTTGGGAGCTTGCGGCTCAGTGCTACGAGAAACTGCACAAGTGGCCTGACGAACTGCAAGCGCGCCGCAACGCAATTGATGGAACACGCCGCAATCAAAATACAGTGCGTCTTTCGCACTTGCTTGTCCATCTGGCTGTTGCCTGCCAGAGATCGCACCATTTCGCAGATGCCAGCAAAGTTCTAAATGAATTGAATCCCGTTTGGGAAGCCGTCAAAGATTCAAATGATCCCAACACCTGGAGCGATCTGAGCGCCGTTAAAGACGAAATGGGCGAGGTGAAAATGAATCTGGGCGACTATCAAGAGGCACAAGACGACTTTGCGCTGGCTGTCGAATACGCAGAGAAACAATACGCCGCGGCATCGACCGATGCCATGAGTCAACGCTGGAAGAAGTTCACCCCCAGCCACTTCGCCCTCACTCTTGGACAAGCAACCAAAGACCAGGCGCTTTGTTTCTATAAGCGCCGGCAAATAGACGAGGGCGATCGGTCTTGGGCGCGCGCCAGAGAGGTACTCAGCAAGGCTAAGCTGGACAGCGTTCTCGCAGACTATGAGAAGTCCGTGCAATCGACCCGCCAAGATGCATTAAACGCCGGCGGCGCACGCCGGTAGCAATTTTATGGCCTTGCGTAAAACCGGGCATATATAACACGAGGAAACCCCGCTCGGTTGACAAGCGGATTGACTATGTGCCACCACTTTTGGTGGCATTCGGTTTGAGGACAAGCAACATGGCAGAGCGCTTCGAGTTTAGTGAAGGCGGTTCCAATAAGTTCTGGACGATCAGCCTGGAAGGCAAGTCGTACACAGTACATTTTGGGCGAATCGGAACAGCCGGTCAAATGCAGACTAAGGAGTTTGCCAGTGAGGCGCAAGCGCAAGTTGCTTACGACAAATTGATCGCTGAGAAAACCAAGAAGGGCTATGCCCGCGTTGGCGAATCCGATATGCCGGACGACATGGTGGCACGCCCGACATCAGCCGGAAAAGCGGAAGCAAAAGCGGAGGCAAAGTCCGAAGCAAAAGCCGAAGCGGAAAGCGAACCGATTGCCAAAGCAACCCAGACAGCTGTAGCCGAACGACCTACGGTGCCGGACACAGCCTCTGAAGTGGCGCCGTCGGCGAAGAAGCAAGTATCGGCACCACCCCGTTCACCCTCGGTTAGACGGATCAATCTTCTTCCTACCGACACAGTCTATGCAACATTTCGGCCGCGCACTCAGTTGGCCAAACCGACTCCGCGCCCATTCGATCTGGAAGCAACAATCAGCGACGTCACCCAGTTGGGAAAACTCTCAGCTCGTTGCGATAGCGCGCGGCCGTTTGAGATGGGACCCACGGAAGCAAGATTCTGGTTCGTATTCAAGTCGAAATTTAACTTCTTGCGCAATCTGCCGGAGCTCAATTCGGAAGAGGAGCGACAGGCTAACAACCAACGCCAACAGCAGAAGCTTGCGGATATGGTGCGCGGCGAGCGATTGCATGAGGATAAGCCTGCCGACTGGTACGTGCGTATTGCAGAAGGTAATTTCCAAAATCACTGGACCTATCTTCGCGTGTACGCTAAAGAGCAGGCGATCAGAATCCCGCTATTCTCCTGCATTACAGTCGAAAACTTCATAGACATAGTGCAGAAAGTTGACTGGGATGTTCGTCGCACATTGATCGCGGATTTCCATAAGCTGATGCATCCGTACCTCACAGATGCCGAAGTCGAGTCTATGAAGGACAAGCTGCGCAGCAAGTACAAGTTTGATCCGAAACAGGTGGACGGCGCCGATGGCGCAGGCTTCCTCTTAGCCGCGGCACTGGGAATGCATGCAGAGTTGAAACCTCTGGTAGAAAGTTATGCTACGGAGAAGAAAACCTACTACCAACACGCCAGAATGCCGCTTCCGCACGACTTTGTGTTGGGACTGTCCAGTCCTGAAGAAATAGATGAGCATTGGCACAGGCTGGAATTGGTGCCACTAGACGAGGACATGGCTCGCGGGTTGGTGGCATGCATCGGTGAGCGAGCCGGTGATGTTCTAGCGAAGTGGATCAACGAGCCCAACTTGAATAAAGAAGATTCGCAAAAACGGTTTCCTGCATTGGCGGCGATCGAAGCGCCGGAAACAGCGACAGCCATGGTGCACCTGTACCACAAATCCAAAGTGCAGGGCGCAGCAAAGGAGTGGCTGGACAGGTTTCCCGATTGGTCGGCTCAGCAACTGATTCCAATGGCGAGTGGAAGGGGCGACCTGGCTGACACCGCGCGCAACACACTCAAGGATCTCCATGCCCGCGGTCTCACATCAGCCTTACCGGAAGACGTGCTTGCGCAAATCGAAAAGATGTGCGAATCGCCTGAGGACAAATTCGAGGTGATGACGCCGGAGTCAACTCCCGGCTGGCTGTCTGATGCGATGCAGACGGTCAAAGTCGCCAAAGTAAAACTGCCTGCCTGGTCGGATGGACGAACACTACCCGCGGTGGTGGTCGAAGGACGCCGGCTGTCTCCACAGCAGATCGAGTTACTTTTGGTGGCGTTGCAGCAAAGTGATTGGACGAACGTGCACCCACTAATCAAGGCGTTGCAAGAAAATGTCGAGCGTCGCGCATTTGAAAAAATGCTGTGGGAGTTGTTCGAAGCCTGGCAGCGCAACGATGCACCAAGCAAAGAGAAGTGGACATTAATTGCTATGGGACATCTGGGCGGTGACGAGTGCGCGTTGAGACTGACACCATACGTGCGCGCCTGGCCGGGAGCCAGTCAGCATCAACGAGCGGTGCTGGGATTAGAGGTTCTCAGGCACATCGGAACCGATACCGCGCTCATGCAGATCAATGGCATCGCCCAAAAGTTGCAGTTTAAGGCGCTCAAAGCTCGGGCGATGGAGTGCATCGAAGAAATCGCCAAAGACAAAGGACTGACTCGCGATCAACTAGAGGATCGTATAGTTCCGGATTGCGGATTGGACGAGAACGGATCGTTTACGTTCGACTTCGGTCCGCGGCAATTTACGTTCTTGCTTACCTCAGATCTGAAACCGATGGTCAAGGATTCAGAAGGCAAAGTGAAGTCTGATCTGCCGAAGCCATCAGCCAGGGACGATGCTGCCAAAGCTGCACAAGCCGTTGCTGATTGGAAACTGCTCAAGCAGCAAATCAAAGAAGTCGCGAAGATTCAGGCGTTTCGTCTTGAGCAAACTATGATTGGTGGCAGGAGATGGCCGCGTCAGGAATTCGAAGAACTAATCGTCAATCATCCGCTGATGGTGAACCTGGCGCGAATGCTGATCTGGGGCGGATACGACAATCAGGGCAAGGTCGTGGATACGTTCAGATTGAACGACGATCGCACCTATTCCGACATGAATGATCGACCGGCGACCATCGATAAGTTTGATCACGTTGGCATTGTTCACCCGGCGCATGTCTCGGACGAGGTCAAATCGAAGTGGGGTGAATTGTTTACGGACTACGAGATTGTGTCGCCGTTCCAACAGCTGGGGCGGTCCGTCATGTCGCTCACACCTGAAGAATTGAAGGGACGAGAAATCACTCGCTTTGATAAGGCTCAACTGCCGGCAGTCACCATAGTTGGTGCCCTGGAAAAGAACCAATGGAGCAGAGGTCTGGCTGCGGATGCAGGTGTGTTCAGCGAGCACTCTAAGTATTTCGCCGGGGCGGATGTGACGGCGATTGTTATTTACGACGGCATCGGCATGCAATACATAATGGAAAGCGAAGCGCAGGCGATTAACTCGTGTTTCTTCGTTAAAGGACGCTCGGAACCTAGCTATTACCGAGATGCGAAAAACGCCGGCGCGATGCCACTGGCCGAAGTTGACTATGTCGTAGTCAGCGAAGTGCTGAGGCTGCTGACCGCGCTGACTGCGAAGGCGGACAGCAGCGCCTGAGGTCTGCGGGACCGACTGAGCCGGGACTGGAACATCCGCTGAGGCGGACAGTCTATAGGCTGGAGAGGTGGCTGCAGAGCCGCAATGGCGCGCCAGCTGAGCCTTCCCGGGCAAGAAACCCGAAAATGCGCTATAATGGGTAATTCAAGCCCGATTGCACCCTGACAAATTGTTTGAACCCGACCGGAGTTTCCGTGTTTTCACGACATGGGGGCGTTTAGATTCGACAGGATTGTAGGGTTTCAGGTCGCAGGTAGAGGTAGTCTGGCACCTCTTAAAACACTGGACAAAACAAACAAATGCCAAAAACAATGCAATGGCATTCACCGCCAACAGCTACGCTGTTGCTGCCTAACTAACTCTTAGGCGCGGTAGTTACACGTTAGCTTGGCCACCCGCTAACGGTAACTGCAAACCACGGTGGCCGCTCCACGGCAAAGTTAGCTGTTAATAGCTGTGGCTAAGACATAATTGCGAACCAGGGTGGCCGTCTCGGCCGCTTCAGCTGTACTGGAGAAATTCGAGACTAAACCTGTAGTGACCGGATTCTCGGCAGTTTTGGACGCGAGTGCGATTCTCGCCGCCTCCACCATTTACTTTTCAAACAGGGCTCAAACGGTCGCAGGATCAGGCTTTCGCGCATTCTCAATAAGGGAAAAGTGCGAAGGTGTGGCCCCTTTTGTGGCCCGTCACGATCATTTTGTCAGCCGAGACCACCGGGTTTTGACGCGGAATTTTGGGTGACCTCATCGAGGCTCAAAAAGAAACTGCGGCAATTCCGTCTTTGAAATCTTCTGCTTGGTGATACTTAGGCTTCAATGCAAATTCACCAGTCTTGTCCACATAACCCATCAAGTACATTTGCGTTCTTGCGTCAAAGGGCTCGGCCCAGCCGTCTTCGAAACCTGCTGGCGCGAGCCCGTTTGAGAAATTTCCGACTTGATCAAACTTGAATTGAATGGCGGTTTCGCCTGAGGGCGTGATGAAACCCCACTTGCCGTTCGGATCAAGCTGCGCAGCTGCTAATCCTTCAGAAAATTGACGGATTGTCCCGAATTTTGTTGGGCTGATGAATGATCCGGTCTTATCAATTACGCCATATCCAAAGGACCCTTCTTTAGGGACTGCTGCAGCGTACCCATCCGAAAATGGAAATGCCCTTCGATAAGCGGGCCTGATTACAATCTTACCGACTCGATCTTCGTAGCCGTATAAATCGCCAACTTTGATTGGTGTAAGTTCGGACTCGTTCGGGAAGCTCTGCAATCCCAGCTCCCGTGATACCGCCTTACCATATTTATCTATGTACTCATATTCGTGTTTCTCAATGACCCTGGCCACTCCATTTTTGAAGTTCTCGGCCACGGAGAATTTTGCCGGAATAACAACTTTTCCAGAAAGTTCACAATATCCCGTCGAACGGATTCCTTGACCGATGTTCACTGCGGCAAGCCCCTCGGAAAAGTCGCGTGCATAATTGAATTGCGGTTTTATCACGAAGGATAGGTTCTTATCGATGTAGCCGTATTTGATACCGTTGGTGGTGCTAACCGCCGCACGAGCCAATCCGTCATGGAACAAACCGAGATCTCTATATTGAGGCGAGATGATGAATCTTCCTTTCTCATCAATGACTCCCCAGCTGAAATCTCGAAGGTTGTGACCTTTGTCACCAACCGCGACAGCAGCCCTTCCATTCTCAAAATATGTTGCGTAAGCAAATTCAGCAGGTATTGCGAGGCGTCCGTGTTTATCCATGTATCCCCACTTGGCGCCCACCTGCACGGGCGCAAGGTCGCCCTTGAAGGGAATGGTTGCCGCGCATTCAAAATCGTGGATCGGCTTACCCTGAGTATTGATCCAAGCAGCTCCATGCGGCTTAGATTCTGCTCCTACCTCATCCAGCGTACAGCCATTCAACAACAGCGAAACGCAAAGACAAGCAAGAACCAATGGGAAATTTGCGTATTTTGCCAACCGGTCTAAGGGCTTCGATTTTGGGCGAGTGTCGGACATTGTCGTCATCGCTGATTGTCTGGCAGTGTGTCTTGATGTGCCACAGTGATCAATTCTACCGGACTGCTGTTCCAATGCATTCTCGGCAGCGCCCGGTTGCAAAGAGGGATGAATTGCCCGATCAGCCTTGGCTTGCCGACGTTGGTGGGTTACCACCCAAGACAAACTCCAAACGTTTCTCGTTCTCCTTAGATGTGTCCTTGATGAATCTTGCATAGTGCTTAAACGTGGTTTGTAGCGTTGAGTGTCCAAGGACGTTCGCAAGCCAACCGGGCGCCACTCCACTTTGAAGACAAAGCGAAGCGAATGTGTGACGCAGCTGATATGACGGACGATGTCGCAATCCAGCTTTTCGAAGGGCTGTGCGCCAGACGTGATCTAAGTGCTTGTCGATCGGCTGGCCGGTTTTTGTTGTGAACACGTAACCATCGAGATTAGCGGTGCCGTTTTGTTTCGTTCGCTCAAGTGCATCGCGAACAATGGATAGCATCGGAACAATTCGAGAACTCGATGCTGTTTTCGGCAGATCTTCAGAGCCTCGCACGCGGCCCTTGTTGATGCGAATTTCGCCGCGTTTGAAATCGATGTCTTTCCAACGCAGGGCGAATAGTTCGTTCGGTCTGGCTCCGGTCCATGCAAGACAGGTAAACAGGGATCGATAGTGAGGAACGATTTTCGAAAGCGCGAGATCGAGTTCTTCTTTGGTGAGCGGATCGATGTCTGGTTGCTTCTCCGTGAGTGGGCGAACGCCAACTGTCGGATTCTCGGGGATCAGTTTTCTACGCAGGCAAACCTTCATGATGTAGCGCAACAGACCCATGATGTTATTGGTTCTTACTGCGGAAACATCCTTTGAGACCTCAGCTTGAAACCGGGCAACATCTTCTTCCGTGATGTCGCTCACTTCCATTTTGCCGAATGCAGGAAGCAAATAGTTTTTCAGCACTTCGCGGTAGCCGCGCAACGTGCTGTACTTCAAACTCGCTCTTTCGGCGAGATAGTCTTCTGCTACCTCTGCAAACGTTTTGCGCGTCTTCGGCTTGGTGAATTCAGCAAGGCCAGACCAATCATTTGTAGCATTCGCAACTGCGCGATGCTTCAAGATTTCTGCTAGCGCAAGCTCCGCGGCCTTACGGTCGCGGCCGAAAGATTTCACTCGGCGGCGGCCATTGACCTTTACCGAGATGTACCAATTGTTACCACGTTTCCAGATACCATCTTTGACGCCTGCCATGGATAACCCTCCTGGCGTGCAATTCACTAGGCACTATATGCGGTGCTCTAATGATCGCACATTTAACGAGTATTTGCTAGTTAGAAAATCAGCATCAGGACTTGATGCTAGCTAATGTGACGTGTGTCAGTTCCGTCAGCGGTAGACAAAATTTCGTGCTATGTCATTTTGGTCAAGTTTATTGATTGTGTTTGTTTGAATGAACTCGTTCATTGCTTCTGTTGAAATAAGCACACGACGATTGATTTTGATGAATGTTATTTGGCGGGAGTTGATAAGCCGCCACATTGTCTTCAGCGACACGCCAAGGTGGTCGGCTGCCGCCGCTACTGAATGAAGCTTTGGAAGTGTTTCGGACATGATGATCTCCTTGCCCGCGATCAGAATTCGAGGCGAGAAAATGTCGCTTCTCATTGCGACTTTCGAACAAAAAAGATCGCCGGAACAAATTCGGCGATCAAAGAGGAGAAATGACTGTCAACGTTCGCGCCTGTATTTGCGCAGTTGTTAATTCAATTGTCATCGACACTTCGATTTTTTGTCTCTAGGGAAATTACTGATCCCGATGAGCATGGAAAGTAGCGACATCATGCAGTACGTAAGAGGCTGGCTGGTTCTGCGAAGCGGAGTTTTTGCATGGGATTTTTCAGGGACTTCCATTCCATGCTGCACGCAATAGTCCAACCAGTACTGCGATTCGGCAATTTTGCATGTTTCTCTTTATCTTGCCTTACCGAATGGTGTGCCACCATCGTTCGGCTTGCTCCGCTGCGATACTTGCTGGTATCGCTTTCGTCCAGAGCCCGAAAATTGGAAGGACCCGGCTTGACCGTTCTGCTAACATTCAACTCGCGACGGCACTGAGTCTTTGTTGACTTGCTGTACATCGAATCGCCGTCGCCCGAAATAAAAAGAGCAGAACGAGTCAATGCCCTACCTCATGTTGGTTCTTAAAATGCTTATCCTGCGCGCGATTCCGAATAAGAGGACCGGATTTCCTGGATCTGTGCCATCACAGCGGTTCTTAAAACGCTCACTGGGCGCGCGATTCCGAATAAGAGGAACTACTCTTTATCTTGCCTTACCGAATGGTGTCCCACCATCGGCTCGGCTTTGATCGTTGCCGTAGTGCTGCGCGGAGTTCAGTTGTTCCGCATTGGTGGTGGACCGCCCGCAAACGGTTCACATTGCATTGTTGCAAAATTCCAGTGGTGCATTCGATTGATTTCGTAATGCAAGCCTCTGTAGTCTGGACATAAGCGAACAAGCCAACCAAATCGATTGAACAACGTTACTCTGCCGGTCGCTTCGTATACGATGCCATTACGTTGCAATCTAAGATCGACAAAGTGTCCCATCGGATAATCTTCACTGCCGAGTAATGAGTATCGACCTACGTTGCCGATGGGCTCAACTATGCTGTATTGGGGCAGCTCCCCGAACCTCACGAATTTGCGTACATCATCGAAGCATTCTTGAAATGCAAAGGTCGGAATGTGTTCAGTTACCTTCGCCATG
This sequence comes from Candidatus Obscuribacterales bacterium, assembly GCA_046328035.1. Classification (GTDB taxonomy): domain Bacteria; phylum Cyanobacteriota; class Vampirovibrionia; order Obscuribacterales; family Obscuribacteraceae; genus JBGASG01. The sequence goes on from JAXLXI010000006.1 coordinate 353,170, forward strand.
TAGTTGAAGGCAACTTTGGCAAAAGTGCGAAACTCCCGTATGCCGAATTCAACCTCCGCGAAGACCGGCACCGTGCCTGGGATATATGTGCCAGTTACTTGGAGTGGATGTCCAAGTTTTGTGAATTCAGCCTGTGCCAGGTCCCAAAGCTCACGCTCTTCTTCGTCGCTTTCTGCCCAGGCTTTGACTCGTCCTGTGCATATTCGCATGAATCTGGCCGGTTGTTCGCATTGAATCTGGCCGGTTGATAGCGTGAATTTGGCCGCTCATTCGCATTTAATCTGGCCGCCTGCAAAGCAGTACCCATCTCAGTGGACTCGTTTAGGTCTTGTTTCCTTTTCTTTTCTGGTTGTGTTCCGGA
>JAXLXI010000007.1:0-350854 GCA_046328035.1 Candidatus Obscuribacterales bacterium
GGTGATCGGCGCGATGAGCATCGACTGCATCGGCTCTGCCGTTAACTTCTGACTCGACATCGTCTGCGACATCCTTGTCACCGTCTGCGACATCCGCGTCGCTTTCGGGCTCGTCTTCTTTTACCGGCATCACCGGCGTCACCGGCGTCCCGTCCGGAGCTTTGACCACCGGCACCAGCACTGGTTCGGCGACTGGAGGCGCGAGGCTCGGGCTAGTGGTGGCAATCACTTCGCCGGTCGGCTTGCTGCTGCTGACGATCGTAGCTTGGGGATCGCGGTGAATGGCTTTGACGAACTCGGAGAGCGGCGGCGCTTCCGTACCGATTCGCGAAGGCAGAGAGTTGTTGCGGGACAAAAACTCGACGCGCCAGTCGCCTTCATCGTCGCGGAAAATATTGCCGACGTGCACGGTTTGCGTGCCCAGCGTGTTGGAGAGCACCTGTGTGCCGGTAATAAGAGCATGACGCGTGTCGACTCGCACTGCCAGATCAAAGGACTTGTCGCTGGAGTCCGGGTCGTGAGTCACCGAGCGGAACAGGCGCTCGGCCAGAGCGGCACGTTCGGCGCGTTCGGCGGCGCTGCCTTCTGCTCTCAGCAATTGTAGCGCTCGTAAATACAGATCCAGTAATTGCTGATCGCCGTCTTCGGCTGTCGTCAGTTTGAAACCAGCCTCCGATATGCTCGAGCGGAAGCGGGCTCCCGGCAGCTTTTGTTCGAAACGCGTGTCGATGGCATGCAGCAAGGCGCGCTTCAACAAATCGGCATCGGCGGAGACGACGTAGGGACGTCCGCCGTCATCCTGGAAGACTTCGGTTTTGTCCAGGTAGTAAATGGTGACGGTGCGCAAGCTGGTTGTGTAGCTGATGTTGCCGTCGCGGTCGACCTCGACTTTAACAACAGGGAATGTCTCGGCTGACTTGACGGTCATCGACTGGGGATCGAACTGGACGATGCGCAGATCCGAGCATTGTCCGCCGGCAGTTTCTTCAATCCACTTATTTTCATCGTGAATTTTTCTGATGATCTTGGTTTGACCATCGGCGGTGATTTGAATTCGGCGCACGGCTCCGGTGGCTGGATCCAGGTCGTATTCGATCTCGCGCCCTTCGGCGTCGACCGTCCGCCGCAAGACGCCGGACGCGTCCCACTCGCGGGTGATATCACCGGCGGAGTCCTTTTCTATCCAGCCGTTTTCGGTTTTGCTTATGGTGCCACTGGCGGTGCGTGCCTGTTCGGCTGATGACAGAGCCGAGAAATCTTCGATGCGCGAATTGAGCCGAGCGATGTTTTCCGAAGTAATGCGTTCGTTGTAGAGCTCTTGCGCTTGCGTTCCGACCAGCAGCGCTTCGACCTCCTCGCGATCTGCCATATAGGTTTCGAAATCGACTTCACGCTGTTTGTTGAGCGCGTCCAGGCGCTCGGACATCAGGTCTCGCAACTGCTTGCTCTCGCGCGTCGTCATCGGCTTGTCGGCGAAGTGCGGTACACGGTCGAGCAACTTCAGCAGCCGATCGGCTGTTTCGTCGCTGAGCAGCCGCGTTGTCCATTCACGAGCAAAACCAGGGTCATGCGCGCACGCGCTCAAAAACTTGCTTTCTGCTTTGCCTCGCGCTTCCGGGCTGGTCTCGAACTCACGTAACTTGCGCTCAATCGACCGATAAAAAATGCCTGCTTGCGCGTAGCTCTGGACTAGCTCGGCGGCATTGGACTGGTGTTGTCCACCGGACAGCGCTTCGGCGCGGGTTTTCTGTGGCGCCGACATTGACGAGTCACCACTTGTGAAGCGGGCCACTGTGTCGTCTCGCTCCACGTGCACCAGTTCGTGATAGATGCTATTGGCAATCTCGCCGCCGTGATTGCGAGCCAGGAGTCCGGCGCTGACATGTATCTCGCCTTCTGAATGCCAGACCGACGGCATCAGCGGAGTTTCCTTCATGTCGACTTTGATTTTGACCGTTGGCAGGTTGTGGGCTTTGTTGAAGCCATTGACGGCTTGCTGCAAATCAAGTGCTCGCACTTCCAGTTTGGGCTTCAGGAAGTTAGCGAGCGCGTTGTACTCATCGCTCATGCGTCCGAGTTGTTCGCGGTTGATCTTTTTCGCATCGTATTCGGTGCGAGCGGCATCCCGCACTCTTTGTTTCTCGACCACGGCGCCGTATTCCGGCAACAGGTCTACTTCCCAAATTTTTCGCTGGCGAATTTCCTGCAGCCGATTGAGAAAGTCTTCCGTGCGACGGCGGTTGTAGAGAGGCGACATGTCGGTTTCGCGGTCGCCGATGCCAATCCGCTGCTCCCAATCCTGGCGCTCGTCGGGGCTGAGGACCTCTCTCTCGGGCGCGAAGAGCCCGCTATCGGGCTCTCGGTGTTCGAAAGCCAGATTAAAGGAGGTCTTCTGGGGTCTTTTAGCGTAGTCCAACGGGCTTTTAGATAGGTATGGGCGAACAATCTTACCTTTATCTTGTACCTCTAGATGCGAATTGAAACGCCCTGTCTCAAAGCCAAGTGGATACATTAAATGGCGGGAGTCGACCATTTCAAAACTTTTTTAGATTTGGCGCGTATTGTTCTACCATCCCTCCCGCGAATAACAGGTAGCAGCACATGGTTCGACAGAGTTCAGCTCCCGCATTGGACGCCTGCGCCGACGACGGTCTCTATGACGACGGGTTTCCTTCCATAGGCTGCAACAGCCCGGACCAGTACTTCGATTACGCGCAGTCGGTGTTTCAGTCCTATCGTGGTGCCGGCAAAGTGACCGACGGCGGTCAGCTGATCGTTTCGAGTGCTTTCGGTGCCGGTTCCGACCATGACAATGTCTCCGACGACGAACGAGAAATGGTGCGCGACTCGGTGATGTCCATATTGGAGAGTGACAACCTGAGTGAGGAGTCGGTGGTCGTTCTGTCCGATATTTTGCAGATCGGCTTTCAAGTAGATGCGTGGAGCGCGCCGCAATATGTGCAGCTGCGCGACTGCCTGAAAGAACGCTCGCAGCGCGAGTCGACCAACAATAATCCGCACGTTGCATTCCAGCTGGAATGCTGGGGCAACGCCATCAACAGAATCGGCAATCAGCGTCGCAGCGGACTGAGAGTCGCCTGAAGATAGGTTCCTTACTTGCCAGGTGTACCGACCGACATCAGAATCTGGCTGTGCCCTTGAATCAGTTCATAAGTCTGTTTGAACAGCTGTTCTGTTTTGCCCAACACGGCCGAGGCTACGGCCCAGTCTTGTGTGTGGCTGACTTCCTCCAGTTTGCACAGCAAGACTTTCAAACGGCATGCACTCAGGTGCGCGCAAACGCCCTTGAAGCGGTGCACATTGCTGGCGAGCAAGTTACTGTCGCGCATTAGATATGCCATTCTGATGTCGACGAGGTCGTTCACTGCTTCGTCGAGAAACATCTGCAGCATTTTGTCGGCGCCGGTTTGCCCGAATCTTTCATGCAATTCTGAAAAATTGAGGAGCGGTTCGACACCCAGCATGTCTTCCTCGGTCGGCAAGAACACCGATAGGTCGCCTGTTTCGTCGCTTACTTCAAAGCCTCCTGGAAGCCATGCTGCCAGTACTTCTTTGACGCGTCGGCGATCAATTGGCTTAGTCAGATAGTCGTCCATGCCGGCGGCGAGACATTCTTCGCTACTACCTTCCATGGCGTGCGCTGTGACCGCAATTACAGGAATGTGGCGACCGGTTTTCTGTTCTGCCTGCCGTAAAGCGCGGGTGACTTCGAGACCGTTCATGTCAGGCATCTGCACGTCCATCAGGACGAGCGAATATTCCTGCATGGAGAGCAAGTCTAAAGCGGCTCGGCCGTTGTCGGCTACGTGCACTTCGAAGCCCATGTCGTTGAGCATGGTGACGCCCACCACCTGGTTTACCGGATGGTCTTCGACCAGCAGAATCGGAGCCATAGTGAGGCGCTGCAGTGACTGCGAAGAGGATGTCAGTTCAACAGCGAGTTGCTGTGTGCGCCCACACATGCATTCGCCTGTCAGCACGCCTTCCAGACCATCGAGCAAGTCTAGCTGTTTGAGGGGTTTGCTGAGAAAGAGATTGATGCCGAGGTCGCGAGCGAGATCCGGCGCGCTGGTGTCGGCGGCTGTAAGAAAGATCAATTTGAGGTGTTGAGAGCGCTGGTCTGCGCGCAGTCGGCACGCCAGTTCGAAAGCCGAGTGATCTGGCATCTGAGAATCGATGATGGCGATGTCGAAGGGGTCAGTTTCGCCATCCGCCATGATACGCGCAAGCGCATCTGGTGCACTGGCGCACTGGGCGTTGCGGATGCCCCAGGTGTCGAGATAACGCTTGATTGCTTCGCGGGTGCCGGACTGGTGATCGACCACCAGAACTCGGAAGTCTTTCAGATCCCATTTGAAGGGATTTGTCAGTTCTACCGAACCCTCGAACGGCACGGTAAACCAGAAAGTCGAACCCTGTCTCTCGGCACTGCGAACATGAATCTGTCCGCCCATCATGTTGACCAGCTGCTTGCAAATCGTCAGTCCGAGACCGGTGCCGCCGTATTTGCGGGTCATTGAACCGTCGGCTTGCACAAAGGGATGGAACAGTCGCTCTACCTGTTCTTCGGACATACCGATGCCGGTATCGCTTACCGAGAAGCGAATCACGACGCCGTTGGCATCATGCTTCTCGAGGATAGCCGCGACTACCACTTCACCATGCTCTGAAAACTTGATGGCGTTGCCGGTGAGATTGAGGAGGACCTGGCGCAAACGTGCTGGATCGCCATGCACAGTGCGTGGCAAAGCGGGGTCTATGTATGTGACCAGAGTGATGTCTCGCTTGCGGGCTTGAGCATTGAGAATCTCGCCGACGCTTTCGACTACTTCTATGGGCTCGAAGGAAACAGTTTCCAGCACCATCTTGCCTGCTTCGATTTTCGAAAAATCCAGAATGTCATTGACGACCGATAGAAGTGTATTGCCGGCATCTTGAACGGTGGTGATGTACTGGCGCTGCTTCTCGTCGAGATCGGTGCGTGCCACCATTTCGGTCATGCCCAAGATGCCGTTCAGAGGTGTGCGTATCTCGTGACTCATGTTGGCCAGAAACTCGGACTTGAATTTGGCGGTCGCTTCGGCCTGATCACGTGCGGCGTCAGCTTGTTTCGTCATGCGACGAAGCTGAGTATTCAAGGCGCTCACCTGGCTCAAGCGTTCTTCCAATTCGTTCTTATAGTTCTGCAGTTCTTTAGCTTGCAGTTGCACCTGACGCGCTTTCCTGAACAATTCCACGAAGACCGAGACTTTCGCCCGAATGACGCGCGGGTTGATCGGATAAAAGAAGAAGTCGACTGCGCCGAGTTCGTAAGCCTTGGCGACTTCGGTCTCGTCGAAGTGCCCGGGTGTGATGAAAATGATCGGAGTGCAGCTTGTTTCGGGACACGAGCGAATCATGCCGGCGATTTCGAAGGGGTTCATGTTGGACATGTTGGCGTTGATCAGAACAAGTGCGAACTCGTCGTTGGTGAGATGAATTAAGGCTTCTTCGCCTGAGATAGCATGTACGAGGTCGATGTGCAGGTTTGACAGAATTTCTTGAAATGCGTCTAGATTGGCGCTGGGACTGATTACCAGAATCGGCGCGCGATGGACGACGTGGCTGGCGCTAATTTTTGGCACGACTGCGTATTGATATGGTTCGTTCATTTTCATTCAACTCACATGGATTCCGTTTGTGACGTGTTCGATGCCGGTTCTGACTGAATTAAACCAATGCCAGCCGGGCGAACATCAAGTGTTGCTGCAGCTCCTGCACGTTTTGAAAACGTGCCGATGGGGATTTTTCCATGGCGCACATAACAATCGCATTCAAAGTTTCCGGAATGCCCAGCTTTGGTGCCCGTTGTGTGAGAGGCATCACCGGTTCCGTTACGTGCTTGAGCATGGTTTCCCATGGAAAGTCGGCGTGGAAAGGTAACTCGCCGCACAATGTTTCGTACATCGTGCAGCCCAGGGAGTAAATATCTGAGCGTACGTCGAGTGGGAAGTTTTGCGCTTGTTCCGGGCTTATGTAGCAGGGGCTGCCCAACACTTCGCCGGCTCTGGTCAGTCGCTGCTGGTGACGATCGGCGGACGGGGTCATCTGGGCGATGCCGAAGTCTATCAAGCAAACGCATTCGCGCCCCTGCTTGTCGCGATACAGCATGATATTGGAGGGCTTCAGGTCGCGATGAACGATGCCGTATCGGTGCAGTTCCGCCAGACCGTCGGCGACCTGCAGAAAGATATTAATCGCGCGATCTTTGTTGACGCTGCCTTCGGTGTCGATGACATTGTCCAGTGTTTGACCTTCGATGTAATCCATGACCAGATAAGGTTGGCCGCAGGTGCTCAGACCGAAGTCGAAGACGCTGATGATGTTCGGGTGGCGAATCGAGCTGGCGGCTTCGGCTTCCTGTCGGAAGCGACGAGCATTATTTACGTCTGCCACAAGCTGCGAGTTGAGAACTTTGACTGCCACTGTGCGCTTGAGGAACAGGTGACGAGCTTTGTAGACGACACTCATGCCGCCTTTCCCGAGGCGCGATTGAATCTCGTAACGGTCGGCGAATATGGTGCCTACCAGCGGATCACGAATGAACTCGACCAGTTGCGCGCCATCATACGGACAGCAGAGATATTGATGCTCGTATGCGCGCGAACACTCGGTGCACACCTTCCCCTCCCTCGGCGCTTCGGTGTTATTGTCCAGCACTTCTATGGCGCTTTTGACGCGTTTACCGGTGGCGAGTTTCTCAATAATCGACTGTTCGCACTGCCGCACGTGCTGTTCATCCATTGAGAGACGGCCCGCTACTTCCGAGACCGGTAGACCTTCGACCATCATATTCAGGACTTGCAACTCTTCACTGTTGAGTTTGCTCGATCCGTTTTCGGAGAGAGTGGTTTCGGGCGAGGCGGTGTGCAGCGTCGGCAAGAACCGTACTACCTTTGCGGCTATATTAGAGTCGAGCCACAGGTCGCCGTCGCGTACCATATTGATGCCTGCCACCAGCTTCTCCGCTGAGATTTCTTTGAGGCAGTATCCGTTCACACCGGCGCCGAGCGATGCATATACATGATCGTCGTTGTCCGTCGACGTGAACATAATGATCTTGACGATGGAGTTGGTGCGGCGAATTTTGCGAGCCGCCTCTATGCCATTCATGACCGGCATCGAGACATCCATTAATACAACTTCGGGCTGCAGGCTGGCCGTTAGTTCTACAGCCTGCCAGCCGTCTTCGGCTTCTCCGACGATTTCTATATTTTCGCCTTGCAAGAGCAAACGCAGTCCCAATCTAAGGATTGCGTGGTCTTCGGCGATCAGTACTCTGACCGGTGAGCCTTGGGTTTCGATAGACATGGGCTTGTCCTACTTGCTTGCGGTTGGGGCAGACGCTCTGCGGTTCCAGCATATTTCCATTAAGTCATGGCGCTGCTTGCGTGCATACATCCGAAAGGACTAATCCTCGCCGCAATCCCGACTGGCCGCACGATTGGGCCCTGCGACTGATGGCGGGCGGATGTCCATTTGAGAGGATGGCAATCGTAGGCGGCAAAGTCCGCCGGTCCAGCCCGCCGTGGCTAACACGGAGATGAGAGGTGCTCTCTTATGAAGATCGAAACGGTACTTATGGTTGATGACGATCCCGCGATTAGAAGAATCGCCGATCTCAGCCTCACCCGCGTCGGCAAATGGAAGGTGTTGCTTGCCGAATCCGGTGCGCAAGCTCTTGAGCTGGCCGGCCAAACCAAACCGGATGTCATCTTAATGGATGTGATGATGCCGCAAATGGACGGACCCACCACCGTGCAGCGCTTGCATCAAGAGTTCAACCTGGTAGAAACGCCGGTCATATTTATGACCGCCAAAGTGATGCGTCAGGAAATGGAAGCCTATGAACAGTACGGTGCCGCCGGGGTGATCAAGAAACCTTTTGACCCTCTGACGCTGCCGCGCACCATCCAAGATATCGTCAATGGTGGCATTTATAGGATTACTGAAAATGCCGGTTAAGCTGCGTTTGTCACTGATAACGGCAATCTGGGCTACCACCGTGGTAGCCGGCTTCGCACTCCTGATCAATCATGAAGAGCAGCCTGCCGCCCAGGCGGCCGCTCCACTTGTATGGCCGTCGGCATCTACTTTGCCGCGTTCTCAGAAAAAATCTACTTTGATTATGTTTGCTCATCCATTTTGCCCCTGCACGCGAGCAAGCATCAATGAACTTTCTAAACTCGTCTCCCGCTGCCAGGGCAAGCTCAATGTCGAAGTTGTCTTTCTGCGGCCGCCCGGTGTCACCGTTGACTGGGAAAAGTCGCCATCCTGGCAGTTGGCTCGCGCCATTCCCGGAGTTACTGTCCGTCATGACGACCAGGGTGGAGAGTCCAACGTATTTGGCGCCCGTACCTCGGGCGAAGTGGTGCTCTATAACCCGGAAGGCGAATTGATTTTCCACGGCGGTATCACCGGCGGTCGCGGACACGAAGGCGACAATGTCGGGCTGGATGCTGTTCAGTCGCTTTTGCTGCACAACCACGCCAATGTCTCCGGCACGCCCACATTTGGCTGTTCTCTCTCCAACTCGGTCCAACACTTGAACTAGAAATAGAAAGGTCGCCCAACCATGCCTACGTCTACTGTTGCACCCAACAGCATCAACGCCCGCATCAAGATTCTGCTTTTGGAGCAGCAAGAAAAGGTATGGCGGCGCACCAGTCGTTTGTTCGCATGGTTGCTTCTCGGGCAATGGTTGGCCAGCATTATCATTTCGTTAGTCGTTTCGCCCTTTGCCTGGGAAGGCAGTATTCAAACCGTCCACTTGCACGTTTGGACGGCGATGTTTCTAGGTGCCGCGATTATCGGACTACCAGTTTGGCTCGCGTTTACCGAGCCCGAGAAAACCAGCACTCGCCACCTGGTCGGTGTCGCGCAAATGCTTCTCGGTGCTCTCCTCATTCACCTGACCGGCGGCCGCATCGAAACTCACTTCCATGTATTCGGTTCCCTGGCATTTCTTAGTTTTTACCGAGACTGGCGCGTTTTGCTTAGCGCTTCGCTGGTGGTGGTACTCGACCATGTGTTGCGCGGCGTCTTCTTTCCACAGTCGGTTTACGGGGTCCTGGCTATAGAACCGCTGCGCTGGCTGGAACATGCCTGGTGGGTGATATTCGAAGATGCATTTTTGATCAAGACTTGTCTCGACAACATCAAGGAAATGCAGTCAATTGCAGCGCGTCAGGCTGAACTGGAAGAGACCAGATCACGCATCGAGCAGATCGTCGATGAACGCACTTTGGAACTTTCTGACAGCAAGATGCGCACTGCTACCTTGTACGTAGTGTCGAGATTCCTTAATGGTTCAGCGACGATAAAAGAAGCTGCTCCAAAAATTTTGCGTGCCATTCGTCGCGGCTTCTTGAATGCCATAGGTCCTGTCACTGGAACCGTCTGGGAAAAGTTTGATGGCGACACAAGTGGTGTGCTGCACAACACTTATAGTTTTGATCTGGCTGCCGACGGCAAGTTGCAGACTCGCAGCGGCGCCGTGCTGCCAGGAGCGCTGCGCGATCAAGTCAGCCGGCAAGGACGTGTTCTGTACGATGAAATCGAAGGGCAGAGCCGCGCTGACCTGGCGTTCCCGATTCTTGCCGGCGATGCTGTAATCGGCGTTATTGAATTACAAATGCCGCCCGGACACGCGTTCTCTGCGGATGAGAAGGCTTTGCTGGAATCAATTGGTCGCCAGCTAGGGCAGTTCACCGTACAGCGCCAAGCAGAGGCACAAAAAATTCGCCTGGCACAAATCGTGCAATCGTCCGATGACGCAATTATCTCCACGACACTCGATAGACGCATTACCAGCTGGAATCAAGGCGCCGAGAAGATTTTCGGCTACACCGCTGCAGAAGTATGGGGTAAGTCGATGCAAATTCTTCATCCGTCGGCGACTGCTGAGAGTCAGCAGCCCCTTATTGCTCACAATGTAGAGCAATGTCTGCGCGTGGAAGAAATGCGCATGCGCAAGGACGGCACGCACGTTCCGGTGGCTCTTACCCGGTCTGCCATTCATGACGAAGCCGGCAATACGATTGGTGTCTCTTGCATTTTGCGTGATATCACTGCGCGGTACGAGGCCGAAAAGCGTGTCAGCGAGTTCTACTCCATTGTTTCGCACGAACTGCGCACGCCGCTGACTTCGGTGCGTGGTGCGCTGGGATTGATCGAAGGCGGCATCGTAGAGAACGGCACACCGGAAGCGCTAGATTTGATCAAGGTCGGTCGCGAATCGGCCGATCGTCTGATTCGCTTGATCAACGACATGCTTGATTTGAAGAAACTGGAGTCCGGCATGATGGAACTGGATATAGTACCGCTCAGACCGCATGATGTAGTGCGCCTGGCAATGGATGGCGTGATCGGATTTGCTGAGGAAGCTCAGGTCTCTCTGCGCGACAACGTACAGGTCGCGTGCCGCGTCGCCGGCGATCAAGATCGCGTCGTTCAGGTTTTGACCAACTTGATTTCGAACGCTATCAAATTCTCACCCGCCGGCGACATGGTCGAAGTCAGCGTTACCGGCACTGAAAATGGCAAAGTGCGCTTTTCTGTAACCGACCGTGGATGTGGTATTTCATCACATGATATGCATAAGCTGTTCGGCAAATTTCAGCAGCTCGACTCGTCGGACACCCGGCAGAAAGGCGGCTCCGGATTGGGACTGTCGATCTGCAAGGCGCTCATCGAACAACATGGTGGCGAGATCGGGCTAGTCAGCGATGTAGGTGCCGGAAGCACGTTCTGGTTCGAGCTGCTGCTGCATGATTCAGAAAAGGGCATCATCCACGAAGATACTGTCAAAACCAGAGAATTCGAAGTGGACAACGACAGACACTTCCGTGTACTCGTCCACGAACAAGACAAAAATCCTCTTGCCGGCTTGGATTTGGATCCCGATAAGATGCGCAAGGTGCTCATCGCTGATGACGATCAGCACCTGCGTACCATTATCACCAAGCAACTGCAAGCCATGGGTATCGAGTGCATTCAAGCTGCGGACGGCATTGAAGCAATTTCCATGACCCGTTCACAGTGGCCTGACCTGATCATTCTTGATGTCTCCATGCCTTACATGGACGGCTTTAAGGTGGTCGAAGTGCTGAGCGGAGAGAAGAGCTGTTCGACACCCTTGATTGTGTACACCGGACGCGATCTCTCTAACGCTCAGAAGAATCAACTGACTTTAGGTTCCACACGTTACATCACTAAGGGCGACATATCGCAGGAGGATGTTGCTGCGGTGGTGATGGAACTGCTCGCGCAACGTCGACCACAGGCCCTAGTGTCGTGAAGCAACACCCTACCTCTGTGAGATTACCAAATGACTGATAGGCAGAAAATTGAAGTGCATCCGCGCCAGACCTTGCCGTCCGGAACACCTGGTCTGAAACACGTGCGGCGCCGCAATGCTAATAGTGTTTTGATTCTCGATGACGACGATCACTTTCGCGGCTTGATCGGCGGCATGCTCAAAATGCACGGCTATGAAGTTAAGGAGGCGCGCACCGCCGGTGAAGCTTCCCAACTTATTATCGGTGAGGAGCCGGGCGCCGCCATCGTCGACTACAAGCTGCCGGGTACAGACGGACTCACGTGGATCACCCAAATTCGTGAACAAGGACTCGACTTTCCGATTATCTTTGTGTCCGGCTTGTGGTGCGATGAGCCCACGTTTAACTGGATGCGGAATGTGCTGCGAGTTTCGTTGATTATTCAAAAGCCTCTGGTGCCTGAGCTGTTTATGCACACCATCGAGGGTGCGCTGCCGCCTCGCTATCAAGTGCGATCGATTGGTATGTACGCGGCGCCCGAGCCGATGCGTGAACTCGATCACGCCGACCTGCTCAATAACGAAGCGCCCGAAGATATTCTGCGACGAGTCGTTGAGTTGCTGGCGGAGCCCGATCTCGATCAGTCGACAGTCTCCGAATTGCATGCTTTGAAAGAAGCGGCGGAGACCCAGGTTTTGATCGCTCAGGTGCGTGAGATATATGCCGCGGAGTTGCCCGCCTTGTGGCAAGAACTGGTCGATGTTGCCGCCCGCATGCGAGAGGATGCCGACAATCTGGAACACTGGGCGGATGCCTCGATACGAGCGCACAAGATCAAGGGCTCTAGCGGGACATGCGGTTTGCCCGAGATTGCCCACATTGCTGAGATGGTTGAAGATGTTCTCGCCGATAGCCATCCGCGCACCGGTAATCGCGCCACACCTGCGTGGACGCGTCTTCAACAACTGCTCAACGACGGCACCAGAATTTCGGAAGAGTTGTCTCAAACTTATCGTCAGGCTGCCGATGCCGCCGGCGGGCAAGCGTCTCACTTAAAGCTGGTGGGCGGCACCGACGTCGATATCAGTATCGAGGCCAGCCTGGACGCGGAGATCGAAGCCGCTGCCGGAGCGAAGACAAGTGAGTTCAGTTATGGAGATGCGGTCGGCAAGCTGAAAGTATTGTGCGTAGATGACGACAGATTATTGACGGGCTTTGTCGAAGCCGTACTGGGCAAGAAGGGCTTTGTCGTCCAGTCGCTCAATCTGCCGATTAAAATCCTGGACTTACTGGACGAGTTCAACCCGGACATTATCCTGCTCGATGCCGTGATGCCAGGAATCAGCGGTTATGAGGTCTGTCGGATGTTGAAGGCCAATGAGAAATGGCGCGATGTGCCGGTGATTTTCATGACGGCTAACAGCTGCTCGCGCCGCGGTGCCGCCTTCCGGGCCGGCGCCAATGACTTCCTGTGCAAGCCGCTTCTGACCGATGAACTTCTGGCCCGCGTGCAGGCGCAACTGAGCCTCTCCCAGCACCGTTAAGGTTACGGGTCGCCGGTTTCGTGCATAATGAAGTCAGGTTCCTCAAGGTAAAAGCCCATGAAACTTGATATGTACAGACAGGGTGACGTGCTCCTGGTCAGAACCGACAAATTGCCGGCCAGCGCCGAAAAAATGACTTCAGATGAAAATCGCATCGTCCTGGCGTACGGCGAAGTCACCGGTCACGCGCACGCGATTGCCCTTTCGCAAGCCAACCTCTTCATCGACGGCGACACCCGTTACTTGAAAGTAACTGACTCCGGCGCCGACCTGGTGCACGAGGAGCACTCGACCATTCACCTCGAGGCGGGTGTTTATCGGGTTGTTCAGCAACGCGAGTATATTCCGAACAGCTCCAGGACTGTGCTTGACTGAAAACATTCCGCTGGCCGAACTGTTTCTTCGGGAGACCAACGCTGCTTGCGTACTGTCCCGAGAGCCTGCCGACGACGACCGTGAAAAGGTTGACGATGCTGTCCGCCGTCTCTATGAAAACGCCGGGCGTAAGCAGCCCTTTGTAGTCTGGTGCCAGAGCATATATCAACTGGTGACGCTGCCCTCGCTTTTGATCGGGCTGATGCACAGCGACACCTGGCAGGTCATCTCGACCAATCTCGCCGACGAACCGCGCGATGCTATCTGGAATCACCACTGGCAGGAAGCCTGGTCGCATCTGTGGGCATTCGGCGGCTATCAGCTGCTGCACGGAATGGGCTATACCAGCCGCATCCATAAGCAGTATGGACATCTGGAGCCGGCGCTGATCAAGCAAGCCGAGCAAGAATTGTCCGCGTGGCTCTCGTCCGGGCGCGTCAAACAATTCGAAGAAAAGCTGGCGCGTCAGAAGATATACCGACAGTTCTGGACTATGCACATGTGGCCGCGCAATTTCGCCATGGACCGCGTGCGCATTCTCATGGACGAGTTGCAGCAGGAATTAAATGCCGAGGGACATCGCAATCCGCAAGCCTGGGCGCAGTATCAGCCGTTTCTTGCCCAGTTGCGCGAGAAGTTCACTTCCACCGGCAGTTCGATAGAGTCTGTGTTTACGCCCATGGGCGCTGAGCCAGTCAATCAGCTGCGCTACTCTATATGGCTTCCTTTCGGTTTCTGGCAGCCGCTTGTGTGCAATATCTGGCTGCACTACATACCAGGGCGTCAGCTGGCGCACTACAGAGAGGAGCTATCGCTCTGGTACGACCTGGGTGAGCGTGTCTTCTCGATCATTGCGCTGGAAAATGTCGCTTTTGTCTGTCAGAAACCGACCATTTGCTCTATCGATGAAGGTGGGCGTCTGCACTCCGAATCGGGACCGGCCCTGAGATTTACCGACGATTTCTCTGCCTACGCCTGGCATGGGGTGATTGTCGACGAGCGTATCATCGCGCATCCCGAAACGATCACCGTCGCCGAAATAGAATCGACCAGCAACATCGAAATTCGGCGAGTGCTCATCGAGCGTTACGGGCAGCCGCGTTATCTTGAAGACACCGGCGCCACGATCAGGCATCAAGACGAATACGGAACTCTCTATCACAAAGTGATACCAGGAGACGAGCCGCTGGCCATGGTGAAAGTGGTCAACTCAACTCCGGAGCCGGATGGCACCTATAAAGACTATTTCCTGCGGGTTCCTCCGCATGTGCAAACGGCGCGACAAGCTGTGGCGTGGACCTTCGGGTTTGAAGAAGAAGAGTACCTGCCCCTTCAGGAGACTTAGGTGGTGGCAGTGGGTGTCTCGGGTACAAGAGATACAGGAGCCGTGTTCCGATGCTGCAACCTATGTTTCTTCGACTGTCACTGCGATCGTCACTGCGATCGTTTCTCCGACCGTGTCTTCGATTACGCGCTGTGGCTCTGCGAGCTGGCATCGCTGTCGGATGCGTGAGCCTGGTTGGCGTTTCGTCCCCTGGTCTCCTGCCTTGTGCGCAAGCGAAGAAACAGAAGCACGATCAGGCACGGACAGACGATGCGAGCGCCGGAGACAGCAGCGCGCCCGTCAACGGCGGCAATCAGTGGACGCCGGAGGAAAGCCAGTTGCTTTATGGCTCGGCGCAGCAGAATGACGCTGGAGTAAACTGGGAGAACTCGGCGGCGAAGTCCTGGGGAACGCCGCCTTTGCGCAGCTCCGCGGCGAAGAGAGTCAGCGGTGGCGGTTTGAATGCCTCGATGTTGCAGGGCTCGGCGGAAAAAACGGAACTGAGCGGCAATGCGGGCAGCACACTTTTGCAGGGCTCTTCATGGTCTTCGTCCAATCCCATGCTGCCTGGTTCAGCATGGTCGTCGGCGGGTCCCTTGCGGCGCGGAAAAGCCACCGCAGGCAGTGGCTCATTTTTGCAAGGCAAAGCGGACAGCAGCATGTTTCCTCTCTCGACAAACAAAAGATTTGCCAGAGGCTTGACGCCAATGTCGGCTCTCGCGGGCGTTGCTGAGCCGATCGCCGGCAAAGAGAAGAAGGTGCTGTACAAAGGTTTCTTGAAGATGAACTGTCTGGAGTTCAACGAGCTGGGAGCCAATTACTACACGGCTGACAAAAACTATCGCGGCGTCGGCATCAAATACGGTATCAGCGGCAGAACCAGCGGCGCCATCGAAGGTGATACGACAGTCAGCTACGGCGGGCGTGACCACACGATACACATGGCGATGCCAGGCTTTCGCGGCGGGCAGGTATTTCTTTATTCGAACGATCAGCACCTGATCGCCATCGATCCGCGCACTTACGATGCGTGGGTCTGGGAGCCAAAGTCGACCTTCAGCGATCTGGGCGGCACCTGGAAGAAACTGACGCACCGCAAGCCGAAAACTCATTGATGCGCTATCGTGCGAGGTTCGGATATGCGGAGGCGAGCATCTGCGTGAGTACCTGCACCAGTTGCGGCAGAATGTAAGCCATGACGAGAAACGCGCCGCCCAGGGTGAAGCAGGTGGGGACGAAACGTTTCACGAGCGGCACTTTGACGATGCCGACCAGCACCAGCCAACCGCCCCAGAAACCAAAGCCGATCACCAGTGCATTGACGAAAATGGTCGCCCAGGTCTCTATGTAGAGAACTCCGGCGGGATCGCGTGAATACCAGCCGTTGAGAGGCGCGATGAACTCCGGGTGCAGTTTGCCTTGATGAAAGCAGTGCAAACCGATCATGCCGAGGGCGATCACTGCGGCGGTGCCCATCACGCGTCCGAAATAGACGTTAGGACGCACCTCATTTTGGAAGGCGGTGCGCATCGTGTGAATTGACTTTTCGGGATTCATGTTTGCGGGGTGGCTGAGTTCAGCGGGTGGACGGACTGCCGCCTGTTAAAGGCAGGCGAGCAGGTCGATCGGTGTGTTCCAGATTTTAACGGCGGGAGTTTCGTGCTCGTGCGCGAGGATGGAGATCGTGCTGGTATCGAGCATGAAGTGCTTGCCTTCAGATGGTGGCAGATCGAGCCACGTCGCAGTCAGGATGCGGAGAATGTGACCGTGCGCCACCAGTGCCACCACTGCGCCGGCGGTGCGCGCCTTATCAATCACTCGTTGGCAGCGCGCGGCGGCTTGAGCGAGAGTTTCACCGTCGGGCACAGGATGTGTCCATACGGTCCAGCCTGGGACCTGCTCGCGAATTTGTTTCGTGGTCAGACCTTCGTAGCCGCCGTAATCGAATTCACGCAGATCCTCGACCGTTTGCATCTGATCGCCAAGACCGGCTATTTCAGCAGTTTGGCGGGCGCGGGAAAGCGGGCTGACGAGAACCGCATTGAACTTGACGCGTGCCACCACTTCCTGCAGTGTCGCTGCTTGCTCGCGTCCCTTTTCGGTAAGTGGAATGTCTGTGCGTCCCGTGTGTTGTCCGGTGGCAGCCCATTCTGTTTGCCCATGGCGAAACAGGTAGAGAGTAAAGTCGTCGGTTGTCATTTATCCTGCATCTCTCGTTGCTGCGCCGTGGCAGGCGCTGCGTACATTGAGAAAATTAGCAGGCTTGGCGAAGTCTCAACAGGAGACGAAATTTATGGTTGCATACCTTTTTTGAGCATCTCGGCTGCTGATGCGGCTTGCGCGTAGAGCGCCGATGGATCGAGCATGCCGGCCAGGTTCTGCGGCGAGAACAGCATTTGCAAGAACGAGAGAATGGCGCTCAGGAAGCTGCCGCCCGGGATGGCGCTTGCCATTTCGAGCAGACCATTGATCATCTGCATGCCGTTGCCGGACAGCTGGCTTTCCGCGCCGGTGGGCATCGACGACAGCGCGGCATCGGCGCCGACGGTCGGAGCACCGCCCATGTCGATGCCGAATTCAGGAAACTGCGTCATACCGGCATTGCCGGTTGCCGATTCGAAGAATTGGTGCGCACTGGAAACATCCACGTCGGCGACTTGTTCGGCGCCGCCGATAGCGGCGCCAACTTCTCCAGCGGGCTGGTAAAGGCCCGCGATATTATCGCCAATTTGCAGCCAACCTTCGCCGGCTTCGTGGCTATTCATAAATCAGGGTAGAGATACTAATCTAGGGGTGGGCGAAGACAAACTTCGACCAGCAGATCTTAAGCAGGGGACCGGCTGATGTCAAGTGAATTCAAGGGCGTTACCGGGCATTTTTGGGGTAGGTGGGTGATGCGAAAATCTGTGGGCGCAGGAGGTCGAAGTGGTTCCGTCATGACGCGTGCATGGGTAGCGAGCGCAGCGGTTGTCATGGGCTTGCTCGGCAGTGGAGACCGCTTTCGGGGCGATGCGGGTTGCGCTCAAGCTGAGCCCCTGCGCGGCAAGCCGATGGCGGGTGCCAGGTATGGAGCGGCGGAACCGGGCAAATACGGGACGCCCGGCGCAGCCGGTGCATCTGGTGCATATGGTGCAGCTGGAGAGGAGCCGCTCTCCAGCAAAGATGATGGATTGGCCGCAGAAGATTCGCCCGGCGATCAAACGATGCAGGAGATGCTGCAATCTGCGCAGGCGAAGTCCAAGTCATCGGACAAGATAGATCTATCAAATGCGACTCTCAAGCAGGTTGAGGAGCTGAAGGCGCGAGCGCGGAGCAAAGCGACGCGACTCGACGCGCTGGGGACTCTCATTCGTCTTGGATCCACCGAGTTGTACCGCTCAGGAAGCATCTTCTACATGTTGCCCAAGGAGCAAAGCGCAGTCGCGCACAAGGCGGCTGAAGCGGTTTACCCATACCTCGATGACGAAGTCACGTTGGCGATGTGCATGCAATCGCCGGACCGTGACCTGCGCTATTTCGCAATCCGCAATGCACCGCGGGTGGTGAATTCCAAAGACTTTAAGACGGAGATTCCTCGTTCTTTGATCATGCCGTTGCGGCGTGTTGCCGAGACCGACAGCGACTCAGGTTTGCGCGAGGAGGCTTTACGTCTTTTGCAGCAGCTTCCTGATCAGCGCGAGTATGTGGCGAATAGATTCAAGCTCGACGACAATCCGTTTGTATTTTCAGGAAACGAGAAGGACGATGCCCAGTTCAACAAGCGCATCACGGCGATTTTGCGCTCAAGCGATTTGAAGGCTCGGCTGAATGCGCTTATGTTCATCGGAGCTAATCGTGGTTCGACTGCCAAGATGTTCTGGCGCAATTTTGACGCTGGCACACTTAATGCGGTGATTGCCCGGGCGCGCAGCTCCTCGGCGCGGGAGCGAGGGCGTGTCGCTTTCGCGCTGCCCACCCTGCAGGAAACTTTTCCGCAGCAAACACGCGACACGCTGGTATCGATGACTCGTGACCCGCTGCCCGGCGTGCGCTGGCGCGCGGCAATCGGGCTGCAGGATCTCATGACCACTCCGGATTCTAAAGCGGCGGTCGAAAACCTATTAAACGATCCGGACGAAATGGTGCGGCGGTTCGCCCTGATATCCCTCGGTCCGCTAAACTATCCTGCACAGCTTAAGGCAATGTCCAACTCCACTAACGCGCGCTCCCGAGAGCTGGCGAATCAGTGGCTGAACCTGAAGCCAGGCGCTCCGCGAGCGGTGGAGGGCAAGGGACGCAGCCGGGGAAGCATCGAGTAGGTAGGAGAAGACGCATGCAGTTCATGGTGATTGGGTATGACGGAACCGACGAAGAGGCACTGGAGCGCCGCATGAGAGCGCGCCCCGCGCATGTGGCGCTCGGCGACAAAATGCGTGACGCCGGTGAGATGCTCATGGGTGCGGCCATCCTAGACGAAAACGATAAGATGATCGGGTCGGTGTTGATTTGCGATTTCGAATCGCGCGCCGCTCTTGAGAAATGGCTGGAAGCGGAACCTTATGTTGTGGGCGATGTCTGGCGCGATATTCAGGTGACGCCCTGCCGCGTCGGACCCAGCTTCGTGCGGAAGTAACGCCCCCGTAGTTGGTGATATTTTGGCGCTAGAAGATCACGGTGCTTGCCGATGTGGTGCCGGTGATATTTCGGGGACAGAAAATCACGACGCCTGCCGACGTGGTGCGCACTGGAGAGTTACACGCTCCATTAGAAACCGGCGTTCCAATAAAACGCCACAATTACGGTATACCGAAAATTTGGGCTTAGGAAATCCGGTATACCGAAAAATCGCAGTCATCAGAATTACGGTATACCGAAAACTGGGCTTCGAAAATTCGGTATACCGAAAATCGCAGCCATCAGAATTACGGCATACCGAAAAGTTAGGCTTCGAAAATTCGATACACCGAAAATCGTTGCCAGCACAGTCTGGTCTGCAGGGAATATGGGATCAGTTCCGTATGTGGTGATATTTTGGCGCTGGAATATCACTAGGTTTGTCGGGCGAAGGAAGCCGGTGGCGACGGGGAGCGGCAATGAATTACAATGACGCTTGGGAGCTGAGAAGAGCGAGTCGTACAGCAGCGATTCGCATGACACAATGCCCAGCGAGTAATTCATTTCCTCCCACAGTAGTAACTTAGTTTGAAGGGCACTTCCTCTGGTTGATTCAGGAGGTGAACCTATGGCCACTGCAAAATTGAGGGAATTCCTCAAGCGTATGAATGATGGCGAGATGTTCTCCGCCCGCGATGTATTGAGGCTATCGCGTCGCCGCAAAACCGTCTACGCGGCGCTTTGGCGGCTCAATAAAAAGGGTGAAATTTTCCGCGTTGCTCAGGGACTCTACATAAAAGGTGGCGAAAACGCTCCCAAGCCCACGGTCACCGAAATTGCTCATGCTAAAGCGAGTGCATTCTTCAAAACCGTTGCGGAGATCAGCGCCGACTTCGCGCGACGCGTTGGCATCGAATTCACGGCAAAGTCCAGCGCGATTTTTGCCACAAATGGACGCAGTAGCATAATTCGTTCCTGCCACGGTCCGATTCAATTTATAGGCGCGTCCCTGCGCAAAATTGCTCTTCAGGACTCGTTGGTCGGCGTCCAGCTGCGCACCGTGTGGCACTGGGGACGGTATAGCGATCCCGCTCCGGTAAAGATTGCAGCCATCCGGTGGTCAGACGCCAACCGGCAAGAATGCGATTCTCGTTTTAAACTCTTGCCATACTGGCTTGCGGACATGCTGACTCTGCCCTTTGAAAATCGCAGCAGGACTCCCGTTTTACTCGAGTGAAGATACTCGTCTATGTGGCTAGGAGGAGTTCCAATTCCGCATCGCTCGGGCGAACGAGAGCTGTGCCGTCTTTCTCGACGACGGGAACCAGTCCCTGCCGAGTCAGGCGATACATGCGGCGCAGCGCGGCATAGCCGTTAGCAACGTCGCGTTCTTCGAATTCAACATCATGCCCGCGCAGCCAGGTCCGGGCATCCTCACAGAGCGGACAGCCGGGCACCACATACAGCACTACACGATGTTGTGCGTTCTCAAATTCCTGATTCATGGCGATTGCTTGGTCTTCACCTTTGGCGGGCGTGCCGAGGCGAATTCAGATTTGGGATACCACTGGGGAAGCGAACTTGCCTGGGCTATATCCATGCCGGCGAGAAACAGCAACTGCGTGTCTTCGACGAGTCCGGACAGGTCCCAGTCTGGTTTTACTTTGTCGGAAAACTTGTGGTAGTCCTGCGTTATGTATTGTTTGCGCTTCTGCGCGGCAAAGTCGGCGGGCTTGTCGATGAAGTCGGCGCCTGGATGCAGGAAGAAAATAGCGGGCACGCCGCGGCGCATGAACTCCAGGTGGTCGGATCGGTAAAACGAGCCCTTATCAGGTTCCGGGTCCACGGTTATGGTTCGGCCTTGCTTGGCGGCTTCGGCGGCGAGTACGTCGTCGATGTCCGAATGTCCCTGTCCGATGCTCACCACTTTCCGTGTGCGTCCCCAGACATTCATGACGTCGACATTAATTATGGCAACGGTTTTGTCGAGCGGAATCAACGGATTCTTTACGTAGAACTGGGCGCCGAGCAACCCGCTTTCTTCCAGCGTCGTGAAAAGAAACAGAATCGTGCGCCGCGGCGGTGGCGCCAGATGGAACGCTCGGGCGATTTCGAGAATGGTGGAAACACCCGATCCATTGTCGACGGCGCCGCTAAAGATGCCGGTCACCACGCCGTCCTTTTCGCGCTTGCCGAAGTGGTCCCAGTGCGCGGAGTAGACGATGCACTCATCGGCGACCTTGGGATCTTCACCGCGGATGGTGGCGACGACGTTGCGAGTATTGAAATGGCGGGCTGCGTTTTCGATGTCGATAGACGCTTTCACATTCAACTCGACAGGACGAAAGTCTTGTTGTTGAGCGGCTTCGAAGAGTTTCTTCCAGTCGTGCCCGCCAAGTGCGGCGAGCTTCTCGGCAGTTTCTCCGGTGATCCATCCTTCGGCGCGAATGCGGTGTTCGTCGTCTGCGGACAGGTTGAAATTCTCGCCGCCCCAACTGGTGCGCACCACATCGAATGCATAGCCGGCGCCCGCAGTGTTGTGCACAATCAAGACTGCCGCCGCACCCAGCTTGGAGCCAATCTCATACTTGTAGGTCCAGCGACCGTAGTAAGTCAGCGCGTTGCCTCGAAAGAACGTGTCGTCCAGCTTGCTCGGGTCGTGCGGGTCAGGGCGACGAGGGTCGCCGACCAGAATCACCAGTAGCTTGCCGTGTACGTCGACGCCTTTGTAATCGTTCCAACCGTATTCGGGAGCGTCGATGCCATATCCCACAAACAGCATATCCAGATTCTTCAGCGAGGCAGACGGATGACGCGTCATCGCCACGTAGTCTTCTAGCACCGTGGGTTTCAGCGATTCGCCATTGCCGCCGCCGCCCTCATCGCTCTTGAACTCGAGTGAGGATGTGGCCCGATAGCCGGTAACCGGCACATCTTGAAAATAGGATCCACCCGTCCCGGCGCCGGTCAGCCCAATCGCCTGACACTGCTCCTGCAGATAAGCCAGCGTGCGCTCCTCGCCTGTGGTCCCGGGCTGCCGCCCTTCGAATTCATCTGATGCCAGTATCTTGATGTGTTCAAGCAATCGCTCGGCGTTAATGCTGGCGAGTGCGGCGCGCAGGTCGTCCATAAGCACCTTTCCCCGGAAGCGCGGGCACCCCGCTCGCGCTTCCAGGGACTCTACCATGCGACACCCTCTCTGAAAACTGTTGTTGGCGATCAGATCTGTAATCGTACGCCGCTTAGCTGAATATGCCTCCGGGCTGCCATTGCGGGCGATCCGGCGCTGACCGAGAATTGAGTTGCGGGTCGGCTGCCGCCTCGGCAAACACAACCGCTTCCACCGGCAGGAGAGCTGAAGCCAGCACCGCTGTTGGTATCGGCTGCGATGCTTCGGCTCGCGCCAGGTCGTTTCGTGCCGCGATGTCGCGTGCCGGCAAAGCTCGTGAGTTATCGTTTCTTGCCACCATTCCTGCTTCCGGCGAACCGGAGGTCGCAGCCGGCATGCGCCGCTTGCCCCAGGTTTCGAAAATTGCTTCTGCAAATGGGGATTCCGCCTGTTGCCCACCTAGGGACGTGCCTTCGTGCGATTGATCGTTGTGTCTGAAACGTTCGAATGTCATGTTAAACCGCTCCTGGTAAGTTAACTGTCCGCCTTCACTCAGGCTGCTGATTCATCGCTGCTGTTGTTTGCGGATTTACCGAAGAGGCTCTTTTTATAGAGACTGTAGGGGTCGTACTGTTGCTCGGCGTAGTGGGTATCCAAAGCTTGGCTGCCGTATAGACGCAGATCGTCGAGGACTGTGAATACGAGCGCATCTTCCTGGACAGGATTGGGAAATCCCCAACCATTATTTCGATTGCTCGCAGCGCGTTGATTTTCAACGGCTTCGTTGGCAAAGCTATCACCGACGGTGGCACAATCTTGTTGTGCTTGCGTGCGTTGCACGTCGTCGATGTTGCTGATTGCTGGTTGAAAATTGCGTGTCATTTGGATAACCCCATTGCCCTGATGCTCTTATTCTCCACATCCAATCTGACCAAATCCTGACCAGCCTGAAATGGTCACCTAGCGCTCGATTCCGAGTTCGGTGCGCAGCCAGACGTCCAGATCTTTTTCCCAGGCGGCCAGGGTGTCGGGTTCCACCAAACCTCGCTTCACCGCTTCGAAAAAGGCCCGCGCGCGAGGATTGAAGACTTCCGAGAGTATGGGGTCGCTCGAAGCACCGCTCGCGGACGCGTCCGGTCCGTGTCCGGCGGCAACCGAGCCGGCGCCGGCACTGGCGGTCGAACCGGCTCCGCCCCGTTTGTTCGGCAGCAGCTTGTTGTAGACGGCGGCAGTGCGGCATTGGACGCCGCGCACGCTGATGTTGCGACGCATGGAGATTGCCTTCTCCGTGAGACCGAGCACCAGGTCTTGCAGGGTTTCGAATTCGTGGTCGCTCAGCATTTCGCGCGGATTGGGCAACATAGATTGGCGCACGTCCGGGTCTGTGTATGGATTGCTGTGCAGCCATACAGATAGGATTGCATAACGTAATTTGTCGTCAGTGTGGTTTTTGAGCACGTAGCCATGCACCGCTTCCACCGGGACAATCCGTCGCAGATCCCGCACGTACACTTCGCGGTGATATTGCGTCCAGAAGAGAATTTTGGTGTCCGGCTTGTGGTGCCATATTTCGGCTGCTGCCTTGATTCCGTTCAGTTGTGTCAGGGAAACATCCATGATCACAAGTTCCGGTGCGTGAGCTCTCGCCAGCTCTACGACCGCCTGTCCGTCCTCTGCCTCGACGATGTTGACGTATCTTTCTGTGAGGCTTTTGACAATCTTGCCGGCATAGCTGCGCAGCCCGGGCAACGAGTCAGCAATTAGGATGCAGCTGCCGCAAGGGTCTACGTTTATTACTGTGTTTGGATCACTAATCATTGGTTGGCATCCCTCTGCCTTGTTCACTGACTTGAGTCTATGCCGTGAATCTGACCAAATCCTGTCCGGGGGTGCCTATTCCGCTATACTTTAGCGATGGCGAAAATTCTTCTTGTTGAAGACGATAAAAAACTGGCTGCCACTGTGCAGTTGCTTCTCGAAATCGAGAAGCACAAAATCGAGATGGTGCATGACGGTCGCGAAGCGCTGGACCATCTGGCGGCGTTCGAATACGATCTCTTGATCCTGGACTGGGATTTACCGGGGCGAACGGGCGTCGAGATTTGCAAAGAGTTTCGCTCACGCGGCGGGCAGACGCCGGTATTGATGCTGACCGGCAAGCAGGAAATCGACAACAAGGAAGAAGGCTTCAACTGCGGCGCCGATGATTACTTGACAAAGCCGTATCACCCCAAAGAGTTGACGGCGCGCGTGCGCGCGTTGTTGCGCCGCATGCCGGGCTTTGCCGGCGACAAACTGTCGTGGCGCGACATTGAGGTCGACCTCACTTCGCACCGCGTCAACAGAGGCGGTGAAGACATCGCATTACAACCGATGGAGTACACGCTCGTTTCGTTTTTTGTGAAAAACCCTGGTCAGGTCTTCAGTCCGGAAGCGCTTTTAAAGCGCTGCTGGGATGCCGATGCCGAGGTGTCGTCCGACAGTATCTATACGTGTATCCGGCGGATCAGGAAGAAACTAGATCGCGAAGGCATGCCCTCCATTATTCGTACTGTGCATGGGGTTGGGTATAGTTTGGGAGATGCTGGCTGATACCAGCGGTGATGACTGAAGCGAGCGCATCGAGTGCCGGACGCTCCGTGAGCGTGCAGACGATGATAGTGACCAGCCCTCTGGCTGGGCGGGCGACTGGCTCGGCGTAGAACTTGCGCAGCTCGTTCCATACCGGCAGTTGCAACTGGGTGTTTTCGAAAATCTCGACGATCAGTTTGCCGTCGGCGAATGTTTGTTTTGTGCAGCCCATATTGAGCTCCGCAATCAGCCAGCCGACGTTGGCGTCGCCGAAGTAGAACTCGGCGATGCTGTCCAGAGTGTCTCCCTTCACGACCAGGTGCTTGTTTCGTTCAACGGCTGCTGTCGGCTCTTGTCCGGCGCCCTTGTCTTTAGCGATTGCCGATACTGCCACCATCGCAATCAGAGCCAGCTCGATAGCCAGCATTTTGTGCGATTCGTCGGAAGCCAGTCTGAGCGCGCTGGTCACGGACAGGCACATGGGGCACTTGTCGGTGCTGCTGCAGGTGCACAGCTTGTCGGGGAGCGTCCGATCGCCGGCGCCGCTGGCTCCGTGGCGTGTGGCACCATTTATGGTGATGGACGAGTCGCGAGTGGAACCGCCGACGCTGCTGCTCGCCGCAACCATTTTGCCGTCGGCGCTGATCATTGTCGCCATCGGCTTGCCGTCCGCCGACAATTTGGCGGTGGCGCCTTCTGCAACCAGCTTGCCGCTGAATCCCGCGCGGATGGCATCCATAGTGATCTGTCCGGGAATGACCGAAGTCGCTGCTCGCGATGCGTTGGACTCTGTGTTGCGACCCGCCAACGCCGACATCGGCAGATTTGCATCGCGGGCGGCGAGACCGGTCATAGTGGAAGGCTGCAGAATGCTGGAGTTTCTGGCGAGCACCGCGTCGGAGGTAACTGCCGCCATGCGAGGCGCGACGACGGCAGATTCGATGACGGAGGCAACGGTGGTGGTCGCGCGTGCTGTGGCAACCGGCGTGATTGGCTGGACTTCGGTACGAACGCTGGTGGGGGCGCTCGCTGTTGTGCGTAGTGTCGTGTTATCGTCGCTGACGCGAGCACGAACGGCACTGGATGCTGGGTTTGAAGTCCAGGCGATCATGGGAGCTGCGGGCGGCTGGGTGACGCTGGGTGCAGTCACCGGTCGTACTTGGAGCACTTCAGGTTGTGCTGCCACTACTGGTCTTTGTGCTTGCGGAGCCGGAACTTCCACGGGGCGGCCAGTCGGCTGGGACGGTTGAGCGACCCGCAGCTGCAGCACTTCTGAGACGGGCTGAACGTGTTGCGCTGTTTGCAACGGCTGTACGACCTGCAACGGCTGTACGACCTGCAACGGCTGTACGACCTGCAACGGCTGTACGACTTGCAACGGCTGTACGACTTGCACGGGACGCACTTCTGCCGTCTGAAGCGGATGCACAACCTGCACATCGGCGACGGTCTGTACGGGGCGAACTTCTCCGGTTTGCAGCGGATGCACAATCTGCACTTCTGCGGCGGTCTGTATCGGCTGTATTGGTTGTACGAGTTGAAGCGGTTGTACGGGCTGCACGGACGGGGCTGGACGCACTTCGCTCGGCTGCAGTGTGGCGACGATCTTGTAGTCGGCTGCTGCCACGACGGGCTCGCCGCCTTGCGGAGCCACGTATGCCAGCTTGGTAAGCTTTTCGGTCAGCGGTTGAGTTTCAATCGCTGTCGTCTCGGACACGATCTTGTTCGGGTACACCGCAGCGATTTCACCGGCAACTACTTTTGCCGGTGATACATAACCGGTGTCGGCTGTCGATGCGAATTTGACTGGAGCCACATAGCCTGCGTCGGCTGCGGACATTTCCGTTTTGTAGATCTTGTAGCTCGAAGGCGTTTCTGTTGCCGGAGCCACTTCGCTGGTTGCCACCACTTTCTTGGGCGAGATGAATCCCGGCTCCGTCATCGCGACTGCCGGTTCGGCGGTGGGAACGACTGCCGATTCGAAGGCAGCGTACTTCTTGTAGGAAAGGTAGGAAGAATCAGCCGTTGGCGTGATGGTCGCGGGAGCGTCGGCGACATACTTCTTGGTCGAAACGAAGGCTGGTTCAGTGCTGGTTACGGCAACTGCCGGCTGGGTGGTGGCGACTGCCGGCTCGGTGGTGGCAACGGCGGTTTCGGTGGTGGCGGCGGCGGTGGTTTCGGTCGCACCGTATTTTTTGTAGGAAAGGTAGGAAACATCAGCCGTTGGCGTGGTGGTCGCCGGAGCGTCGAGGACATACTTCTTGGTCGAAACGAAGGTTGGTTCAGTGCTGGTTACGGCAACTGCCGGCTCGGTGGTGGTTACGGCGGTTTCGGTGGTGGTGGCGACGACGGTGGTTTCAGGCGCAGCGTACTTCTTGTAGGAAACGTTCGGCGATTCGCTTGCAAGCGGTACCCATTGCGGCGCTGCCACGTCGGCGGTGACCTTATACAGGGCGCTCGCTGGAGTAGTGGTCGGCTCGTACGTGCTAGTGCTCGAGGTCGCGATGACTTTGGCCGGATGGACGGACGGAATTACAGTCGGCTCTACCGAGGGATTGGTAGTCTGCAGTTTGTGGGCTGCGTAGGTGGCGGCGAGCTGGGCTGCTTCTTCGCTGACTGCTGCAGGCGAGGAGGCGATGTAATCGTTAAGTGCCGAACCTGTATAGGCTTCGGCTTGCAACAATATGGCTGTTTTCTTGGCGCGGACGTTGACTTCATCTTCGCCCTCTGTGGCTTCGTCATCGGACCCACTGTGGTCGTCGGAGTCGTCGGCTGCGGAAGATGCTGAATCATCTTCTGAGTCGTAGTCGAAATCGACTTCGTCTGCTTCCCAGGTGCTGTAGGTGGTGTCTGTCTGGTCCATGTGCGCCGCCCCGTTCCCTTTTCGTGGTTTGACACACAATTTAGCGGGCAAATCTGACCAACTCCTGACCAAGGCTGACCAAGGCTGACCAAGGCTGACCAAGGCTGACCAACTGCTCTCGGCAGTCAGGGTTCAGGCGTGGGCGGCGGCGCGTTCTTCCAGTTCCTGCCAGCGGCTATAGAGTTTCTCGACTGAAGCCTGAGCGGCTGCCACGTCGGTCATGATCTGCTGCAGGCGCACGTGGTTAGACGCAATCGAAGGGTCGGTGAGCTTGCTCTCCAGCTGCTTCAGCTCTTTCTCGGCGGCAGCAATGCGGTTTTCCATATCGAGCAGTTCTTTCTTCTCTCCGGTCGAGAGCTTCCTGGGACCGGTCGACGCTGCTTCTGCCCCACCTGAGCCCTTCGACGACTGCCGCGAGTCCTTCTGGGACTTCGAAGTCGCCGCCGAGTCCGTCTCCGATGCCGCCGCTGCCTGATTAGACTCCCACTGCGCATAGTCGGTAAAAAATCGCGCCCCACCCTTGCCGTCGAGCGCGAGGATGGTGTTGGAGACGTTGTCCAGCATAAACCGATCGTGCGTCACCAGTATCACTGCGCCACTAAACTCCTCAAGGCTGTTTTCCAGGACCTCGAGAGTTTCTATATCAAGATCATTTGTAGGTTCGTCGAGAATCAGCACATCGGCTGGACGCAACATCAAATTGGCGATCAGTATCCTTGCCTGCTCACCACCCGACAGATAACTGACAGGCATCCTCAACTGATCTGTCCGAAAAAGAAACTTGCGTGCCCACGTCGCCACATGCAGGCTTTGCCCGCGATAGACTACCGCGTCGCCGCTTGGACAGAGCGCGTCTTTCAAGTCTTTCTTCTGATCGAGTTGTTCGCGCGCCTGATCGAACATCACCACGCGCAGATCGTCGGCGCGTTTGATTGTCCCCGCATCAGGAGCCAGCTCATTGCACAAGACGCGCAGCAAAGTTGTCTTGCCTGTGCCGTTGGCGCCCAGAAGTCCGATGCGAGTCCCGGGCGACAAAACTATGTCCAGATCGCCGAATAGCTGCTTGCCGCCAAGTGATTTGCGCAACCCTTTGCAGACCAGAAGCTCCTTGGTTTTGCGCCCGGAGGCACTGAATTCGATGTCGGCAGTGCTGGTCATCGCGTTGCGCGTTTTGACTTCGTCGAGCGCTTCGATCAGGCGTCCAGCTTCTTTAATGCGCCCGCGGGCTTTGGTTTGCCGCGCTTTGGCACCACGTTGCAGCCAGGCAATCTCGCGGCGCACCTTGCTGGCGATTGCCTGCTCTAAGTTAGATTGCGCCTGCCGTACTTCCTGTCTCGCCGTCAGGAAGTCGCTGTACGTGCCCTTTATGCTGATATAGCCTTCGGCATAAGTGGGATTGAGTTCGACTATCTGAGTGCAGACATTTTCAAGAAACATGCGGTCGTGTGTTACCACGACATACGCGAAGTCGCTGGTGTTGAGCAGTTGCTCAAGCCAGAGGACACCATGCAAGTCGAGATGATTAGTCGGTTCATCGAGCAGCAAAAGGTCCGGTGCCTTGACCAGTTGAATGGCGATGGACAGCCGCTTGCGCCAGCCGCCCGACAGCGAACCGGCTGACGCTTCCAAATCGGGAAATCCCGCGTTTGCCACTACCATACTGATGCGCCGCTCGCGTTCGAACTGCTCGGTCTCAGTGTCTTTTGTGGTGGCTTCACCAAGCAAATCGCGGATGGTGCGGTCGGCGGGAAAGTGTTCGTCCTGCGGAACATAAGCCACGCGCAAACCGCGCTGGCGAGTCAGTTCGCCGATGTCCGGCTCCGTCAGTCCTGCCAGTATTTTGAGCAATGTCGACTTGCCCGCGCCGTTGGGGCCCACCATGCCGGTGTGCTCCTTCTCATCGACGACGAAGCTCAAGTCTTTGAAGAGCGGGCGCGAACTGTAGGATTTGGCGATTGATTGAACGGTGATCAGTGGCGGCATGGCGTTTCAAATTATAGCGGCAAGCGCCGGGATGAACATTCCGGAGCGAAAGGTGCAGTATGATAGCGGCTCAGGAAACCTCGCTATGCTTCGCCTGGACCGAATCAGCAAGATATATCCCAACAGTGAGCCGCTCGTCGACGTTAGTTTCGAAGTGGGCGCCGGTGAGCGCGTTGGCTTAATCGGAGCTAACGGAGCCGGCAAAACGACCCTCTTCAAGATCGTCATGGGCGAGATCGAGGCGACTTCCGGCGACATTTTCAAACCGGCAGGGGCGCGGATAGCCTACCTGAGCCAGGAGTTCGAATTCGACCCGGCGAACACCGTACACGACGAGCTGCTTTCGACGTTCGACGAAGCTCATGCTATCAAGCACGCACTGCATGTGGTGCAGCACGATCTTGAGCACGCGCAACCCGATGATCTCGATGCATTGCTGAAGAAACTGGACCGTCTGCAGCGCGATTTCGAGCACGCCGACGGCTACGGACTCGAGCGCAAGGTCGATAAGATGCTCCCCGATATCGGTTTCACTGATGAAACCGCACAGCGGCTCGTTTCTACCTTCAGCGGCGGCTGGCAGATGCGCATTGGTTTTGGTAAGTTATTGCTCCGCGAGCCGCAACTTTTGCTGCTCGACGAACCCACCAACCACATCGACATCGAGACGATCGAGTGGCTGGAAGGATACTTGAAGAAACAAACGATACCGATGATGGTGGTGTCGCACGACCGGCGGTTTCTCGACCGCATCTGCACCAAGATCGTAGAACTGGAACGCGGCACCGCGACCGTCTTCTCAGGCAACTACTCGGGCTACGTCACCTTCAAAGAAGAGATGCGCTCGGCGCAGCAGGCGGCGTTCGACCGCCAGCAAGAGGAGATTGAGCGCCAGCAGGTGTTCGTCGACAGATTCCGCGCCAGTGCAACGCGCAGCACCCAGGCCAAGAGCCGCGAGAAGCAACTGGACAAGATTGAGCTTGTGGATGCGCCGCTGTCGGAGTTGGCGACGCTGGAGTTCCGCTTTCCTGAGGGCATTCGCAGCGGCAAGGACGTTGCCGAGATAAAAAACCTCGTGCATGCCTACGACGACAATATCATTTTCATGGACGCCAATCTCAGTATTGCCCGTGGTGACAAGATTGCTATTCTTGGTCCGAATGGCTCCGGGAAGTCAACGCTGCTGCGCCTTCTCACGGGGCAGGAAAAGCCCATGGACGGCAGCGCCAAGCTGGGCGACCACAACATTGTGCCGGCCTATTTCGAACAGAACCAGGCGGAAGCGTTGGACATGGAAAAGACTGTGCTGGAGACCATTGCCGAGCAAGTGCATAACTGGAAAGACTCGCAGATTCGCGGCTTGCTGGGGCGCTTTCTCTTCAGCGGTGACACGGTATTTAAGAAAGTCAAAGACCTGAGTGGTGGTGAGAAAGCGCGGTTGGCTCTGGCGAAGTTGCTGACGCAACCGGCGAATTTTTTCATTCTCGATGAGCCGACGAACCATCTGGACATTCCAGCTAAAGAAACTCTGGAGAACGCCCTGCAGAAGGTTGACGGCACTGTCGTTGTTGTGTCGCACGACCGCTATTTTCTGTCGCAGGTGGCCAACAAGATCGTCGAGATACGCGACGGCACCTTCAAAGTCTTCCATGGTGGCTACGACTACTACCTGCAGAAAGTCGAGGAAGAGCAGCAACGCATCCTGGAAGAGAAACTGGAAGCCGAGCGTCAGGCGGCGCTAGCAGAGAAACGCGCCAAGCAAAAAGCCAAAGACAAAGCCAAAGAACAGGCGAAAAAGGAAGCCAAGGAAAAAACTCGTCAGGACAAGCGCGACAATGCCTAACCGCCGGGACGAGTGTTGACCAGTGCAGCGAACAGGTCATCGCGGGTGATACCGGCGTCGTCCTGGAAGGCCTTTGTTATGTCGAAAAAATGGGGATTAGCGGCGCGTTTGATCTGGTCGAACGTTTCTTTGGCATAGCCTGAAAACTCACCGCCTGGTGTGTAGTCCGGCACCATTCTGCCCCACTCTGTCAATTCAGCGAGGGTGACCTGTCCATCGGCTGTCCCGTCCGGGTTCGATTTGTCTGCATCGTCGAAGATCTCGCCCAGAAAGTGGAGCACCGCACGTGGTTCCGCTTTATTGAAGAGGGGATCATTGAAGACTGTTTTGGCAAACGCCAACGCCTCGCGAGGTTGCATCTCAAACTGAGCGTTTTCGAAAAATGCCGAGAACTTATCTGTAGAGCAGGATTCCCGCCTGGTTGGTGTGCAATTGGACGCCTGCCAGAGCAGCTGTACAGCCTCTTGGGCTGGGGTCAGTGGTGCCTGTCCGGGGATCTGAGGTTCCCGGTTCACATAGTCGTTTGTATGACCGCCTGCAGGCAATGAGTAGGGATGTTGCAATTGTGTGCCGGTGCCTTCATCGGGAATGATGGATCCATATGGTGCGCGCCACTTATCTGTTCCGGGCGGGTCTACTGAGACCTCTCCGTATGGTCTACGCCAAACTGGTACGACTCCTGCCCCGGCAGCGTTGGGGTCACCGGTATGCCAATCACCATCAGCCATTGAATCTCCTTGGGTACACGCCAAGTGCACCTTCATTCGCGGGGGTCTGTGCAGTATGTGTTAAGGCGGCTCGGCGGTCAGTACGCATTTACGCACCGCAGCCTGCGCTATAACGGCAAAGCTGCCAGCAGCCGCGCACTTTCGAGCCCGCCGGCGCTGTGCGGTGGCGCCACCGGCAGCGCTTTTTCTTGTGCGGCGCAAGGCGAGAAACCCGGAAGTTTCTTCAGGAACTCTACTAAGCTCGCTTCCATCAAAAACTTCTCACTCGCAAAGCCGCTACGGTGCAGAATTGCCGGTGTTACTCACGCTCTCCGGTTCCGGCTTCGCGCGCCGGTCTTGCAGATCTACATAGGCATATATTTATGACGAGCGCTATATCCGACTCGACGTTCGCGCATCGCGATCCGAGCACTGCAGCAAGGCTTTCTCTGGTGCCCGGTCTCGGGCAGCTTTATAACGGCGAGACCCGCAAGGGACTTTTATTCTTAGCCGTTGCCACCATCAATCTGGTGGCATTTACGTGCATGATCTTTGCCAATCAAATCGTTTCGGCGATGAAGGCATTTGGCGAATCATTCCATATGACGCCCAATGGACTGTTCGCTGCGACACTCAGGCAGGGGCACTTCGGCAGTATTGTTTCGTTTATCTTCCTGGGTTTCTTCCTGACTTTCGTCGTTTTTTGCATTCGTGATGCATACGATCATGCGGCACTGCGGCGGCGGAAGATTTATCCCGACTTCGTATTGCAATTACCAGAGGCGACCAGCGGCTCGTACATAGTGCATTTCTCGATCATGGCGGCGCTCGGACTGCTGACGTTTTTCTTCATTCTGCCGCCACCGCCGCATAAGCAGTTCACCGTAATCGAATTTATGCCGATGCAGGATCCCAGCATGATTCGGCCAGAAACGCTGCGCGTCGCGCCGACTAATGCGACGCGCCAGGGGCGACACAATCCCCGTCGTCCGGTGCAGGTAACAACGCATGCGCCGGCTGCGCAGCAACAGCATCAACAACAGCAACACGCGCAGACGCACCCGCAGCCGCAACAGCACTCGCAAGCCCAGCAACAACAGCAGCCGCAATCACATTCGGTGCCTGTCCCAAAACCGAATGCGATACCGATGCCGAATCTGACCAATATGTTTGCACCAGCACCGAGGGTGACGGCTGCCACCACACCGGCGGCTGTAGCGCCGGCGCCAAACCTCACGGTTGCCCGCACTCCTGCTACACCGAATGTGGTGCCGATGCCTAACGCCGGTGCACCGCGCATCGCGGCCGGTTTGCCATCACTGGCTCCGACAGCGATTCAACGCGGCGCTGGAGGCGGTCCTGCACCAGTGCCGGCGGGGCGTCCGGGGCAGGGAGTGCAAGGACTACCCACAATCGCACCAGGACCGGTGGGCATTGGCTCATCGAGCGGTCCCAGTGCGCCTGGAGTACCGTCCGCACGGATCGGAACACCTGGCGGCGGACCGTTCGCAGGCGGACCACCGGCGCCAGTTAGCGGCGGTCCGACGATCGGACACGGTCCGAGCAGTGGACCCACTACCGGTGGTGGACCGGTACCTTCAGCCGGCGGCAAGCGCGGCACCAACAACAACAACAACTCATCCAATGGACCTGGCGCGCCTGGACCCGTCGCTGCGCGCGGCAAATTCGGTCCGTACTCACGGGGAATGGATGTGACGCCTGCCGTCGGTAACCCCGCAGCAGATGGTCCGGTCGGACCTCCGAAGGTCGAAACCCGCACTGGCGATCCGGACATGACCGGCTATATGGACGAACTCCAGCGTCGCATCAAACGCGCCTGGTTCCCGCCCAAAGATGGTGAGACGAAAAAGGTGATCGTTGTTTTCAAGATTCATAGCGGTGGACAGCTTTCGCACCTGACGATCAGCAGAAGTTCTGGAATGGCATCAGCCGACCAGGCCGCTTTGAAAGCTGTGGAGAATGCCGCCCCGTTTCGTGCATTGCCCGACGGCTGTCCCGAAAACGTCGACGTGCAATTCACCTTCGACTACAACGTGTACAGCGGTGGTGGACGCGGAACATTCCGCCACTTCTAAGAAGGACACTACATCCGGCTCATGTCGGCAGCCCGGTCCGAGGACCGGGCTGCTATGATCTCGCAATGCCTGACGAGATCTTCTGGGAAATTCATTCCGACTTGCCGCGCGAGGGTCCTGGCGACAACGCCTCGACACGTCGTGCGTACGAGCTGGTGACAGAGTTGCCGCCTGCGCCGCGCATTCTTGATGTAGCGTGCGGACCTGGGATGCAGACCATGGAACTGGCGCGCTTGAGTTCCGGACCGATAACGGCGGTGGACATGCACCAGCCGTTTCTCGATGAGCTGAATCGTCGCGCGCAGATTGCCGGTGTTGCGGACCGCATCAAGACGCAGCAAGGCTCGATGATGGCGATGCCCTTCGCCAATGGCAGCTTCGACTTGATATGGTGCGAAGGGGCCATGTACATCATGGGTGTGACCGAGGCACTCTCGAACTGGAGCCGCTTCCTGATTCCCGAAGGACACGTTGCATTCACGGAACCTTGCTTCCTGACTGATGATGTTCCGGATGCGGTGCGCAAATTATGGATCGAAGATTATCCGGGCATGACGGAGATACCGGTGACGGTGCGCAAAATTGCGGAGGCCGGATTCAGTCTGGTTAGTTACTTCACCATTCCGGATTCGGCCTGGTGGGATGACTATTACACGCCGCAGGAAGGACGCCTGCAGATGCTGCGTGAGAAGTATGCGGACGATTCGAAAGTCATGGCGCGCATTGAACAAACGCAGGAAGAAATCAATCTGCACCGCATCTACTTTCCGTTTTACGGATACGTTTTCTTCGTGGTGCGCCGCATCGATTAGCCGCGACTATTTTAAGCCTATTCTTCTAAGAAACGGCTGCGCAGCCGCGCCACATCGTTGTCGTCGAGACCGCCGCGCTTGAGATGGGCCATATAATCGAACGCCGAAACCATGTCTGAGATCAGCTCTTTAGCGGATGTTCCTTGTGTCGCCAGGTATTGCATAAGCAGGGGCGCGGGATCGCGTTGTCCGGTCGACGCATAATGAGTGCGCAGCCGCAAATCGCTGAAGTGGTAGTCTTCGGTAATCTGTTCGGCAGGCACACCGAGCATGGCGAGCAGCAAAAGTGAAATCATGCCCGTGCGATCGCGACCGGCGATGCAATGAATCAGAATTCCACCATCATCCGATGCAGTGCTGATGGCCTTCAGCACGCGCGCGCTGCGCTCGGGCATCTTTATTAGATGGTCGCGATAATACAGCGGCGTGCCGCCGACGAACAGCTTGCCCGACGGGGGAGTCCAGAACTCGCGGTCTTCGATGCCGTCGTGAGGGAGGTGCAATATTGTCATGTCGCCGGTTTCGGCATCCGCTATATATGGGTCGCGTTCGTGGTCGTTGCGCAAATCAATAATGGTGCGAATGCCGTAATCGCGTAACGCCTGCCAGCCGGAAGCGTTGAGCCGGTCGAGCGAATCAGCGCGAACGAGCTGTTTCCAACGGATATTTGCACCGTCGCGCGTTACTAGACCGCCGATGTCGCGGGCATTGCTGCAGTTGTTCCAGTTGAGGTGTCTATCCTTGCGCATCCAGTCGATGATCTGTGTGCTGCACCGCAGGCGATATCGCGAATTGCCCTAGGCCGTATTCAGCACCGCCCTACTCCCTCGGTTTAGTGACTTCGCTGGCAGTCGACTTGACCGTGTTGATCAGACCGGACAGTTTGCTCTTCATTGTTTTCATGTCCGTTTCGACGCCGAATGCCTTCAGCGGCTGCATGGCGGCATCCCCGCCTTCCATGGCGATCGCCAGCAGCAGATGCTCGGTGCCGACTTCATCCTTGCCCGCTGCCCGAGCCTCGTCCCAGGCGCGTTCTAAAACTTTTTTGGCGCCCGGCGTCAAAGGAATCTCCGGCTGAGGCGTTGTTGTAGAGCTGGCGGAGATGATTTTTTCCACCTCGCGCTGCGCCTGCTTGATCTTGCCGTGCACGTCGCCCAGAACCTTTCCCGCCAGTCCATTGTCTGCTTGCATGATACCGACCAATATCTGATCGGTTCCGACCACCGGCAAACCCATTTTCTTCGCTTCTTCCTGGGCGCGGTTGAGAGCCTCTATGGACTTCTCGGTAAAACGTTCTAACACTGAGCCATTCCTCGTGCGTCTCAGAATCATTCTATATCGAGCCGGGGCAATCCCACCCGCGAACCGCGGATTCTGTTTACGATATCGGCGCCATGTGCGAGATCTCCGGAAATTTCGCATATTCTCAGCCCTTAGCCTGGGAACCCAGTCTGGCGCCGCATTCATGTTTCTCCTGCTCGAAATGTACGAAATTCCCAGACATCTCGCACATTCTGGCGGGGTTGGCGATTGGGATGCCCTCCTCTTGACAGGGTGCGGGCTACGTATTACACTGTCATACATAAGTCAGATCTGGTAAGACGGGGTAGGGGATGAGTAAGGCGAGGAAACGAGGCGAGGACGCCGAACACGAGCAGGACGCCAATCGCGACCTGCGTGAGGAAGCGAAACAGCGCGAACGGGCGGTAACTCCCGCCAGCACGGTTCAGTTCAGAGTGGATGGCGAGATTATGGAGCTGCTCAACCGGGTGGCGAACCATAAACGCACTCCATCGGGCGTCCTGGCGCGTATGTGGGTTGTGGAACGTCTTTATGAAGAAGCTGAGAAAATGAGGGCGCAAGAAAAGCGATGAAGGATCAATATAGACAGGGCGACGTGCTGCTTATAAAGGTCGGGCAATTGCCACCGGGCAGCGCTAAAGAGGAAGCGGCAGACCATCGAATTGTGCTCGCCTGGGGCGAAGTTACCGGGCACGCGCACGCAGTGTCGGCAGCGACGGCTACTTACTATAAATTCGGCGGCGGCAACTATCTCCAGGTGCATGAGGATACGAAGCTCGTGCACGAGGAGCATAGAGCGATAGACCTCCCCGTGGGGGTCTACAAGATAGTGTTGCAACGAGAGTACTTCCCGGCCGGCAATCGCGTGGTCGTAGACTAATTATGATTGATGCTTTCGATGTTTCGGAGCAGGACGAGAAACTGCTCGCAGACTGCTACGCCCACTTCTGGCATATCGCGACCTCTACGAAACCCGCGAATCGCGACGAGGTCGAGAAAGCCATTGCTCCTCTGTACGAAGCACTGAAGATGTCACCACCGGTGGTGATCTGGTGTGACAGTCCGTGGCAGATGCTGACCATGCCGCTCATTTTGCAGATGATGAATGTCACGTCCAACGCCGGTGGACTGAAGGCGTGGTTGCGAGCCAATCAAAGCTCAGAACTCTGGCAACACCTCTGGAGAGTAATGGATCAACACTGCGCCGCTCTCCAGCAGCTTTCCTGCACGCGGAGCAAAGAAGTACCGTCCTTCTTTGCTCCTCTGGTTACGGGACAGTTTATCAATAAGGACATGGACTGGTTGTATTTTACCGATACCCAGGACGTCGAATGCGATGACTTCTCGGAAAGCCAACTCACGTACATCCGAGAGGCAACGCATGATCGGTTGCGCGCCAACATCATTCCCATGAAGCAGCAGCTGATGGCGAAGGTAGCGCAGGATCTGAACGTAGGCTTGACCGAGAGTTTGTGTCGGCCGATCAATCGGCAATTGCGCAGTCAGGTAGTTGAGTTGGGTTGGCTGCCGACTCGTCCGTTGTTTCGGCGGTGCACAGCGCAGATGGCACGGCAAGCTTTGCACGCGGGCATTTCTCCCAGTCTCACCAGCGAACAACGGCGTGAGTTGGAAGCATGGATCAGATCGCAACTGGATTTGCAGATTCGCATTGAAACCGACAACATCTTCTGGGCAGGCGGGTGGGGCACGTACTACTTGTCGCAGATTGAATTTTACGAAAGACACCGGCAAGGTAAGTCTTCGGCATCGCAGCCGTCCCAGCGGTTCATGCGGTGGCAACCGCTGAGCCGCGGGGCGCAGATGTACCTATTCTTCGAGAAGGTCGTCTTCATCTGCGATCGACCGGCGCTGCTGCATATCGACGAGGAAGCTCGCCTGCACAATGACGACGCCGAGGCCATTCGGTATCGAGACGGTTACGCCATTTTCTCATGGCGCGGGCGCACTGTGCCGGCACAGGCCATTGTCGCTCCCGAAACGCTCACTGTCGAAGACATTCTGGAAGAGCGCAATATTGAAGTGCGCCAGGTGTTGCTGGAGAGGTTCAGCATCGAGCGGTTCGTCCTTGAAGCTGGAGCAGCCAGGCGGGACGAGTCGCCCTACGGCACGTTGTGGATCAAAGCAATACCGGGGGAAGCCGAGGCGCGCGCTTGGGTGGAGGTAATCAACTCGACGCCTGAACCGGATGGAACCTACAAGCATTACTTCTTGCGCGTGCCACCAAATGTGGTTACCGCCAAGCAGGGCATAGCGTGGACGTTCGGATTGGAAAGTTACGATTACGGCCCATTGGACGAAACCTAAATTCGGTTTCTTTGACAGGCGCCCGAAAGTAATGTACATGTAGTGCGCATGACGACCGAAACAACTGCAACTAACGTAATGTTGGGTTGGGCCATCGAAGAATTCGGCGGCCCGGAAAAGATGCGCATCACGCAGCTGCCCATGCCCCAACCCGGACCCGGCGATGTGCTCATTCGCATGCGCGGCGCCGAGATTGGCAACTGGGACGCGCTGATTCGTGAAGGCGGCTGGGATCTCGACCGACCGTTCCCGCTTGTCCTGGGTCTGGGCGGTTCCGGAGTGGTGGTTGCCACAGGCGAAGATGTGGATGACGTGTACGTGGGAGACTCCGTGTACACGTATTGTTATCCGCTCTACGAGAACGGCGCCTGGGCCGAGTACATGCTGGTACCGTCTATGTACGTGGCTCAAGCTCCGGCTTCCCTCGATCTGATCCATTCCGGTGCCATTCCGATTGTGGCATTGACAGCTCATGAAACACTGCACGATATCCTTGCCGTTCACAAAGGCGAAGTGGTATTGATCACCGCCGGCGCGGGCGGCGTTGGGCATCTGGCTGTGCAGATGGCCAAAATGCTCGGTGCCCACGTAATTGCTACCGCCAGCACGCGCAATGTGGAGTTTGTACAAAATCTCGGCGCCGAGGTGGTAATCGACTACACCAAAGAAGATGTGGCCGCTTTGCTGAAGAGCAAGTTTCCGCAGGGCGTGGACAAGGCTCTCAATGGTGTCGCAGGTGATACCGCCAATCAAATACTGCATACGGTGCGCCCGGGCGGGCGTATGGTCGACATGACGGACTCAGTCACGGAATCGCGCGCCGACGTAGATCTGAACAAGAACTACATCGTCAAGGCTGATGCTGCCAGGCTGACCACCATTGCCACTTTGATCGACGAAGGTGGTCTGCAAGTTGTCGTGCAAGCCGTATGCCCCTTCGAGGAAGCGCCCAAGGCTCTGGAACTTGCGGTTGCCGGACACGTGCGCGGCAAGCTGGTTCTCAATATAGAAACGGTATGACGGCGCAACCGCAAGTTCTGATCGTCGGTGCCGGCATGTCCGGCATAGCTGCGGCCAGAACTCTCGTTGACGCAGGATTTAGCGTGCAAGTCCTGGAGGCACGCGATCGTCTCGGCGGGCGCATCTTCACCGATCGCGAATGGTCAGGGCTGCCGATTGATCTGGGCGCGTCCTGGATTCACGGTCGACTCGACAATCCGCTTTCGCCGGTGGTGGCAGGCATGGGCATTCAGACGCGACCAACGAGCTATGAAAACATTGCGCTGTTTGACACCGACGGCCGGCGATTAGGGCTCGTCAAGCAACATCAGTATGCGCATCGACCCAATCAGTTGATCAAGGATTTGCAGTCGCTTGCCTATGATATTGAAAAGGATATGACGGTGCGCGAGGCAGTCGACTTGCTGGTTGCGCGCATGCAGCCGCCGCTCGGCTCCAACGAACGCAAGTATCTCAACAAGCTGCTGTCGGAGTTCATATTGATCAATGGTGCCGACCTGGAGAAACAATCGCTCTGGTCGTTGATCAAGTTTCCTCCCGGCATAACCGGCCGCGATGCCTTGTTTCCAAAACACGGCTTTGGCGAGGTGGTGGAACGCCTCGCCCGCGGCATCGACATCAAGTACGGAACGCGCGCGATAAAAATCCGCCAGTCAGATGGTGGCGTGCAGATAGAGTCAGCTTCCCAAGTCTACAAATCGGAGTACGCGATTATCACTTTGCCGCTCGGGGTCTTGAAGTCGGGCTCGGTTAAGTTCGAACCTGCCTTACCCGTCAGCAAGCAGCGGGCCATCGATACCATCGCTATGGGATTGATGAACAAGGTTGTTTTGCGGTTTCCGCACGTGTTCTGGCCTCGCCACCACGACTTTATTGAATTTGTGCAGGAAGGTCCGGGTCCGTTTCATGCCTTTCTCAATGGCTGGAAGTTGTCCGGACAACCGGTGCTGGTGACTTTCAGTGCGGGGCAGCCGGCGGCGGATTTGGAAAAGTTGACTGATGAAGAAATCGTGTCACAGGTGATGGCTCTTCTGCACAGGTTGCCGAGAGCCCGTGACGTCCAGCCTACAGCAGTCAAGATAACGCGCTGGGGGCGTGACGAAAATGCGGCAGGAGCATATTCTGTGGTTCCGCTCGGTGCAGACCCGCAGCCATTTGCCGATTTAGGCAGCGCCGCCGGGCGGCTCTTCTTCGCCGGGGAAGCGACAGAACTTAGCAATCAGGGAACCGCGCACGGCGCCTATTTATCTGGTTTGCGAGCAGCGGCGCAGGTCCAGGATTGTTGTGCACCGACACCTTCCCCGGCTTGACAATTCGGTTCACGATATACTAGAGCCTCTCCTGAAGGAGCGGCGGCATGAGCGAAGGCACAGCAACTACAGACCGCGCAATCGTCAATTGCGCTGTGATCGAGGCGCCCCCAGAAAAAGTATTCGCGGCCTTCACGACCGCCGACTCTTTGGCGAAGTTTTTTGCCACCAGCGCCGAATTCGATGGTCGGTGGGGCGGGCAATGGAAACTGGTCGACACCAACTATCCGCATAAGAGCACAGGCAGCGGTACAGTCACGGGCTGGGAGCCACCAAATCTGGTGCGCATGGATTGGAGTTGGTACAAAACCAACTTGCATCCCACACAAGTTACTTACCGCATTCTGCCGCATGAAAAGGGCAGTCTGCTCATCGTCCAGCATCACGGCTGGGGCGCAGGCAGCGACTGGGATTACGAGTTCAGCGATCACTCAGAAGGTTGGCCGAAGGTCGTCTCACAGGCGGCAGCGTTTCTCGGCGCTGCGCTCATCTGGGTGAGCCCAGGCGCATCTGCTAAACCTGATCAGCAGACCTGGGAAGTGCTGAAGACCGCTCGCGATAGAATTCAGGCGCACTACGATTTGGTTGTGCGAGACCGCGAGGAGATCCAGCGCAGAATAGACAGATTGAAAAAGAGCACCGGCGTTGTCAGACTCAACGATGTTGATGCTCTGGAAAAAGAGTTTGATAAGAAAGACGATGAAGCCCGCCGCCTCGAGCTGGATCTCAGGGACGTCGAGCTTCTAATGAAGTAGTAGAACCGGATTGAACACAGGGCGTTATCGGCAATGAAATTCATCATCTCGCGCATGAGCAATAGAACAGCACCGCCGGTGGAGAATTGCCGCGAAGTCGGCAAGACTGAATTCGGCGACCCGGTGTATGGCGTCGATGC
The DNA here is from genome assembly GCA_046328035.1 of Candidatus Obscuribacterales bacterium. Taxonomy (GTDB): domain Bacteria; phylum Cyanobacteriota; class Vampirovibrionia; order Obscuribacterales; family Obscuribacteraceae; genus JBGASG01. The sequence continues at coordinate 42,012 of JAXLXI010000007.1, forward strand.
CAACACCATCGAAGAGCTGATGAGTTATTGTCAGCGTGCTCGCTCCTCGTCACCGGGCAATGTTGGATTGATCTTGTGGAAGCAGCCGCCGCCCTCAATGTCGCTGCCGACGGAGTTCGACAAGATTCCCGTGATTGAGATCTACGATGAGATCATCTCGTAGGCGGCTTTCTATTTTTCACCTTTTCGTTCGATAGAAACGTCTACAGTCGCGCCCGACTTCTCCTTCTTGTATTGCAGTTGCACGTAGGTCTCGTTGTCAGGATTTTTGACGATGAAACCACCCTCGGTTTTCGTCAGCGCGGCGCCGCCATCGATGCGCTTGCTGAAACCGCTGGATTGCAGAATCTCGCGTACATGCTGCACAACCAGCGGCATGTCGACCTTCTCATTGCCGGCGGCTTTCTTGAGCGCCGCCTGGAGACCTTTCTGATCTAGCTTCGGCAATGACTTCACGACTTCTTTGAAGGAGTCGAGCGTTTCTTGATTGGCGACGCCATTCTTCTTCAGATTTTCAAATGACTCTATATAGCCGTCGATGGTTTTTTGAGAAACGTCAGGCTTGCGCTCTGCCGGCTCGTCCTTGTGCACGATCAGGAAGCGCCCGTCGTCTTCTTGTTTCTGCTTGGGCAGTCCAGCGTAGTAAGCGAATCGGTCGAAGTTATCGGTGTTGTGCCGGTCGAATGTGGAAACGTGCAAAAGTTCTTGCACCGCTTCACGGCGGGCTTCTTCAAAATGAAATGACATAGCAGGCCTTCCTCTCAGGTCAGCCAGCTCAAGTTGCATATAGCCGGGTCCGGGGATTTCTGGACAAAGAAGCTGAAAAGTCTGTGCCGAGGGAACCGTTGGGCTTTTCCCCGCCAGGGGCTCCGGACTATCCTGGAGAATCGCTCTGGAATAGCGTAATATCCAGATGATGACTGAACCAGAGTAGACGCATGGGACGTTTCATATTCATCGCCATCGTTGTGATCATCGGATTGATTTTCGGTGTGCACATCTTTTGGAACTTGCTTGGTTGGGCAACCATAGTCGCCTGGTTCGTGACCGCGGTTGTTTTCGTTGTCGGCATGCTCTACGCGCTGTACATGATGTGGCGCGCCGGACTCTTTGGTGGCGGCGGCGGTGCTCCGAAAGCGGCGCGCGGGAAGGCGACATTTAAGGTTTGGAATGCCCGCTCACCCCAGGTTTACATATTTCGCGAAGAGCCAAGTCTCAAGAACGTCGCTATGCTGACGGACGAATTGCATCTGACGGAGCTTGAGTTGGCAGGCGATGTTTTTCCGGTGCAGAACGATACCCAGGTAATTGTTCTTGAAGACAGCGGTGGCGAAGCTGTTAAAGTGAAAGTCAAGGGAGCCAAGAAGAAGGATCGAGATGGAATTGGATGGGTCCCTCGATCTTCTCTGATTCGGCAGGAAAAACTGATCGGATAGGTCCAACCTGATCAATGGACAAGCAGCAACAGCAAAAACCTTTTCTCACCGGCGAGGTCTGCTCGACATGCGGCAAGCAGATTGGATCGGGAAAGGCGCGATCGGATGTGACCAGGTTTCTCTTCTGGGAAAGCCGCTGCACATGCGTTGTGCCGGCCAACGAACTGGTATTGAAGCTGATTGCTGAAGAAGCGCAGCGCAGCGAACAACCGCAATCGAGCCAGGTGCCGTCTATTCCAGAACAAGTAGCCAAACTGCTTGGTGAACGCTATGAGGTCATTGCGTTGATCGGACAGGGAGGCATGGGCTCAGTCTATAAAGTTCGCGACGTCCAGCTCGATAAGTTATTCGCGGTGAAAGTATTGAATGCGCACCTGGTGGAAGACCAGGCTGCATACAAGCGGTTTGAGCAAGAGGCAAAAGCCGCCAGCGAACTGACGCATGCAAACGTGGTGGCACTCTATCAGTTCAGTCGCAGTGAAACTGGTGCGCCGTTTATTGTCATGGACTATCTCGACGGACAGGATCTGTCGACGGTAATCAAGTCGGAGGGCTACCTTGATGTTCCCCGGGCGCTGGACATCGGCATTCAAGCTGCAGAGGCACTGGCGCATGCGCACATGAAAGGCATAGTCCATCGGGACATCAAGCCCAGCAATATCTTCCTCCTCAAGACGCCGGGAGGCATGGACTATGTGAAGCTGGTCGATTTTGGAATTGCCAAAGTTGCCGGCAACGAGCAGGCTGGACAACATCTGACGCAAACCGGCGAAGTCTTCGGCAGTCCTCTATACATGTCGCCCGAACAGTGTCTAGGCAACAAACTGGATGCGCGGTCGGACATCTATTCGCTCGGTTGTGTGTTGCACGAAGCGCTCACTGGCAAGCCGCCCTTCGCCGGACAGAATCCCATCAAGACGATCCTCAGTCATATTAATGATGCACCGATTGCGGTTTCCAAAGCGGGCTCGCAGGCTAACGAAGATCTGGAGAAAATTGTGCTGCGCTGCCTGGAGAAAGAACCTGCAAATAGATATCAAAGTGCCGATGATTTAGCGTTTGATCTAAGCGCCGTCAAGTCGGGACAAGCAATCAAGCCTGCTCCCCCTAAGAAGGCTGCGCCCAGGGAGAGGAAACCGTCGCGGGTTCTCGCCGCAGTAGCACTCGGTGTTCCGATAGTCGCGGTCGCAGTGGCTCTTGTAGTTGCGTTCATGAATCAGCCCGGTCACCTCCCGGGTGCAATCAAGTCTCAGAAGCGTGCTGAAACTTATGAAGGCAAAAATCTGGTGCAGTGGACAGCCTTGATCGAAAAAGATCCGGACAACGCGGATCTTTATGTCGACCGCGGGATTCTCCATGATATGCGCGACGAACGCACCAACGCGGTCGATGATTTCACGCGCGCGCTTGAGTTGGAGCCGGACAACTACTGGGCGTACGTCAGGCGCAGCAGTGTGAACAACATGCTGGCGAACTATTCCGATGCGCTGGCCGACGCCAACAAACTGATCGAACTCTATCCTGATGCCGACCGCCCGTACGAAGCGAGAGCCTTTGTGGAGTCGGCGACCGAGCAATACGACGACGCGATTGCCGATCTGGATCGTGCCATCAAGTCGGCTGAGAACCAACCGCAACCTGACACAACCACACTCGCTTACGAACATTACTATCTGTCGTGTGCTTATCTCAAGTTGTCGCGATTTGATCGAGCTCTGGCTGAGATCAATGAGGCGATTAGATTGGAGCCGCGTAATGCGGCTTTCCTGACCATACGAGGCTTTATCCATCTCTGTAGGCAAAACCTGAATCAGGCCGATTCGGATTTGGAAGCCGCCACCAAATTAGACGATGCGCGCGGTGTCGAGTGGCAGATACTAGCGACTGCTAGAGCCCAACCAGGAGCAATGAACGAGGCTCTGGCTCTTTCGAAGCAAGCTATGGAGTTGGAAACGTTTCCCGCGCGGGGCTATAGATTGCGGGGCGAGATGTTTCGCAGCGTCGGCATGAACAATGAGGCGCTTCAGGATTTGAGTTCGTCAACCAGTCTGGAGGCGTTCCCGCCGGGTTATCGTCAGCGCGCATACGTTTATATGAATCTCAATCAGCCGCGTAGCGCGCTTTCCGATCTGCGTAAATCACTCAAGCTCAATCCTAACTCGGCGCTGACCAGAGCGTTCGCAGCCATGGTTGAGGATCAGCTCGGCATGAAAAAGGAATCGGACGCGGATTTGAAAGCGGCGTTTCAGGTCAAGTCGATACCGGCGATGGTGTATGTACATCGGGCGGCGATCCGCTTGAATAATGGAGATTCCAATGGGGCGCTCGCTGATGCCAACCAAGCACTGAAAATGGATCCTTTTCTACGAGAAGCGTACGAAATGCGAGCGAACATATATCGAAAACTAAACAATGAATTTGCAGCGAAAGCCGATGCTTTCAAAGCGTCGCGAATGACACGCCGTATCGACCTCTAGCTCAAGCATTGCAGCACCGCCCGGTGCACAGAGGTCAACATTACTTGTTGGAAAATCTGGCAGTCAGCACCATAAATGGTGCTCACCATTAGTGGTATCACATTAAAATGGCTTGACCGCTGAACCGAGTCTGGTATTATCGAGCCGGCCTTAAGAGTTATAAGCGCCCTGCAACACAGATGCCGTGTCGCTTTCAGGTCAAATATTAGTCACAGGCGCAACTCAGTGAGAGCGCCGAGTAATGAGGATTGTCATGAATAGTCATGTGAAGAACGCCGGAGTCAATCTCGCATTGATCTCTGCGTTAACCTGCTTATCTCTTATGCCTTCCGACAGCACTTCGGCATGTGCGAAAGGACGGCATTTCTATAAAGGTACGATCAGTCAGTCGGTCGCTGCGGCTGACAAGCTGATGATAAAAGGCAAGTACGAACAAGCCGCCGACTACTATCGCTCAGCAATCAAGCGGAACCCAAGGGATACAAATGCTTATCTCGGATTGGGTCTGGCGCTGGCGAAGCAATTCAAATTAGATGGTGCCGATCAGCAATTCGACAAAGTGCTTGCTAAAGATCCCACCAATCCGGGCGCATTGTCGGGCAAGTCGATTGTAATGTTGAATCGTCTGCAGTCGTCTTCCAACACAATTCGCCGCAACCGCGATTCTATTTTGCGTGAAGCAGAGGCTTCGGCTCAGCGTGCACTGCAAAACGATCCGCAAATACCGGAAGCGCACTACGCTCTCGGCATGGTTTATAAAGAGCAAGGACGTTTGAACGAAGCTGCCAATGAATTCCAATCGGCCGTTCAAATAGATCCCAAGTTTGCCGACGGCTTTACCGGCATGGGCATGGTGAAACTTGCTCAGAACAACACCGGCGGCGCCATCAATGATTTCAAAAACTCGATTCGTTTGAATTCCGGAGACTACAGTGCGCACTACGGCATGGGACAAGCTCTGCTGCAACAAGGGCAGGTCGACGGCGCGATCAAAGAATTGAATACCGCGTTGTATCAATTCCCGAATAGCTGGCCCGTCCGCCTGGCTCTGGGCAAAGCCTATGAGTCGCAAGGAAACGCTGTTGCTGCCGTGCGCGAGTATCAGGAATCTATAAGAATCAAACCTGAAAACGTCGCGGCTTATCTCGGTATCGCCAACATTCGCGAAGGACGCGGCGACATCGAACTGTCGATTTCCGAATTGCGTTCAGGTTTGGAATTGACGAACAACCCTGAATTGCGCCTGCGCATCGCCGACGAAAGCCTGCGCATCGAAAAACTCGACGATGCCATCAAGGAATACGAAAACGTGATGGCAGCTGCGCCCGGCAGTGCCCGTGCTGCGGAAGGATTGACGACCGCGTATTTCCTCAAGTCGCAGAAACAAACGACCGGTGGTTTCTTCGGGGACAACGACTACGAGAATGCCCAGCATTTGATTTCACGCGCTGTGCAAATGAATCCCAACGACATGCGCTTGCGCCTGGCCGAAGCCAAGTTGCGTTCGCTGTCCGGTGACGAGATCGATCTGAAGTCGCTTGGACAACCGACTAACGATGGTGAGCGCATCAGCTACGCGCAGGCGTTGCTGGCGCAGAACCGCTTCGGCGAAGCGACCGATCAAATGAACATCGTGATCAACAACTCCAACACACCGAAGCAAACATTTGCCATCGCCGACATGGCGTTGATGATTCGCGATCTCAATAGCGCCACAGCCGCTTATCAAAAGGCGAGCACCATGCCTGGTAGCGCCGAACGCGCTCGCCGTGGATTGGCGCAAGTTGAGAAAGCTCGTGTGGCTGCGAAGAAACAGCTAACGCTGGCGACCGACATGCAGCGCAAGAAGATGACCGGTAGCGCAATCGACACGTATCACGAAGCGATCTTCCAGAATCCGCGTGTACCGCAGGCCCGCCTCGGTATCGCAACGGCGATCGAGCAGCTGTCCAAGCCGTCGCCGGTGGAGATCCGCGAAGCCGCGACGCAATACCGCGCTTACGTCTCTCTGATGCCTTCGATGCCCGAGAAGGAACAACAGAAGTTTCTCAAAAAAGCTGAGAAGCTTGACGGGAAAGCCTACAAACGCGAACAGCGTTCAGTGGCAACCAGCCGCTAGTAGGTTGCATAGCGCCGGAACATAACTCTCCGGCGGCTTAGCCGAACGAGGATCGCGCTTGCGCGGTCCTCGTTTCTGTCAGCAGCGGGAACTACGTTGGGGACTGAACGTTTCTCAATTGTTGCTTCAGTTGCGCGATTGTGGTGCGCAAATTGCTTCCTTCTTGTTCTAGCACAGTCTCAAGCAGTTCGAGTTCTGCCGAGAGATCCTGCGCTGCTTCGCGATCTTCCTTTGTGGGTTTCTTTGCGGTTGTGGTGCACTCGGAACTGTAGTCTTCGAGTGTTTCGGCAAATTTACTAAGATACGTCATGATGGTGCCCACTTCTTTTCGGAAGTGAGAAATCGGAGTGATCGGTGCGCCGAACAACAACATCGCGGAGGATTTGGCAACCAGATCCGGGCGCCGCATGCGCGTGAACATGTCTTCGGTCAGCAGTTCCGGATTGGCTTCCAGGCGCTTCAGCACTTGTGTTGCCACGCAATCGGTGGCAAGGATGCCGAGAAAGACATGGTCGACAGTCACGCTGTCGACGCTGAAAACCTGCGCGAATGTCCAGGCGTGATCGAGCACCTTTTGCGCGTTCATCGTGAAAGGCATTTCCTTAGGTGGGCGCCCGTGCCCTTTGCCTCTGATGTTTTCCACATCCTGGCGCGCGTCCTTCAAGGTCACCTTGTGCACGCGCAGCACGTCCTTGCTGACCCCGTTTGCGACGCTAAGCACACCGAGGAGAAGTTGCTCGGAGCCAACAACGTCATGCTTCAAGCGCCGGGATTCTTCCTGCGCCAGCAACACTGTTTTTACTGCTTGTTCTGTGAATCGTTCAAACATGCGGAGGCGTCCTGTTCATGCAAAGAAGGTCTGGATTCGTTTGCTGTTAATGTACACCTTTCTCCTGCATCCATCTTGCTACATTTCGGCGCTTGGCGAGCGCTGGCTCTGCAATTGTGACGGACATGCAACACCACAGGCTGCGGACTTGGCAGGTTTCCAGTAGCAGTGATAGAACTGAATCAGGCGGGAATTTTCCTCGGCGCTTCCAGCGCCGTTTATTTACGAAGGTACAGACCAATGCTTCGAAAAACCGAAGTAGAAACTTTGCTGTTCTCTCTTAAGGCAGAACACGAGCAGATCCTATTCATCCTATTAACGAAAGACGGAACGATAAACCGCCTGGGCAGTGGCGCGAACGATACAGACCTCGGCGATCTCTTCATGGGGAAAGTCAAAGAACCCATCTTCGAGCAAGTACTGGAGAAGGTTCCGGAGGCGGTCGTTGCCGAGCCCAAAACCTCGTACCGCATAACGAGCGGCACGGGCACTCAGTATGAGCTGACCATGATGTTCAAAGGCAAGGGCAAGGAATCTGGCGTTTCCATTCGCTGCTGCGAATCCGAAGGTCCACCCGAAGCGATTCGAGACGCTCTGGAGTACGCAATCAGGGCTACGGACCCGTGGTACCGCGATTTCAAAGCCAAGGCACACCCGTCGAGGGTTTAATCTGATTTCCGGGCGTCGGCACTTACGCCCACCAATGAAGGCTTAGGGGCGCCTCTACCCGGCGCCCTGATCCTTCGTTTTGCTTCGTGGTCGCCAGCAGAATTTTCGGGTACTTTTATCCCACGTCGTCATGCGGTGGTGCTCGCACCCGGCTCGCGCAGAATATGCGATTTTTCCGGACATCTCGCACATTGGGCAGGGCGGTCAGTCCAACGTGTCCAGGTGTTCGACGAACTGGCGATCGCTTGGTGCCAGCGGCAGCTCCAGAAGTTTCTTCACAGAAAGCCATTCGACGCTGGTGTGCTCGACCGCAACCGGTGTGCCATGGGCTTCTACATCCACAAAGTTGATCGAGAATTCTGAACCAGGGTCCTGCACCTTCAATCGTACCGCGCCGACTCCGGTAACCGTGAGTCCGAGTTCTTCGGAAAGCTCCCGGTGAGCGGCTTCCAGCATGGTTTCACCAGGCTCTAGCTTGCCTCCGGGAAATTCCCACAGCCCGCCGTGCCGTTTGTGCGGGGGGCGCTGACACACGAGATATGCGCCTTCGCGTTGAACAACCGCCGCCACTACCTCGATCACTGCTGCCCTAATCTCCACGGAGCGCCGCAAATATTGTAGTGCTTTGAAAGCTTGTGCGTGTGATAGTTTCAGGATGATTAAACCTGCGATGGCGGGTGCGGTCTACAGCCTCGACGCCGTCAGTTGATTAGCTGATTCGATGGGGTGGTAAAGCCCGTAACAGGTAACCAGGATCGACGGATTTAGCTGCTTGAGGAAGTATCTATGAGCGCAGTCTTGCTGGTGGTGGCATTAGTAGGAATCCTGGTTGGAGTCGTTACCGGCTTTTATATTCTCTACCTGGCATTTCGCACCAGCGTCTGGTGGGGACTCGCGTGTCTGTTCATTCCTTTTGCATCTCTGGCATTTGTCTTCACTCACTGGGATGACGCAGGCAAGCCATGGTTGATTGGTGTTGCCGGAACGCTGGTCGGGCTAGGTGCGTCAGCTCTTGCTGGTCCGACGCCTGGAGGCGGAGGTATGGCTGGTTTCTCCGGTGGTGGCGGCGATAGTGAAATCACCCGAACCTTGAAAAACAATCTGCGCACCACCAAGACTGCTTGCGAAGCTTACGCGGTCGACAAAGGTGGTGAGTATCCAACCTCTGTGTCCGATCCCGTGTTCAGAAGTTATTTCCCGGGTGGTGACAATGGCAAGGGCAAGGTCGAAGGAACACCTCCTACCAACCCGGTCACGAATCAGCCGCAATGGCCGGTTCCCGGTCACGTCAAAGATGTGAAGGAGGCTCGTTCAGAATCGCTGGCCGAGGTGGAAGCAGGCGCAATTGAGTATTCGCCCATCTATAACAGCGATCACCGTGCCGAAAGTTATGCGCTGCGCGCCGGCGATCGTACTGGTCATGGAATAGTTGGTAGCACCGGTGTCGGCACCTTCGTGGAGTCGAATCAGTAGTCGACGAGAGCGTAGCCTGACGGCGCCCCCGGGATAACACTATTGTTCCGGCGGTCGGTCCCGTCCATAATAGGGGAACTTACTAAGTTCGATCCTATCAACGTGTCGCGGCTTTGCTGCCGTGATGCTTCATTGGAAGGTGCTCTCTATGATTCGTAGAGTTGGATGGCTTGCGACTTTCATTTCCAGTGTGCCGACGGCGGTGTTGATTATCGCCCTGGTGCTGGGGACCTTCATTCCTGTGGGTACTCTGGAACCCGCACAGAAACCCGGCTTCAACAACCAAACCATCACCTCACTCAATACCTCCGGGTCAGTCGTAGTCAATAACTTTGCTTGAATGGAAGTGTTGTTGCACATCGTCGGGAGCGGTGTCGGATTGGTGCTTTTAGTATTTGGAACCCCGCGTGCGTATGCAGCGATGCGCAGAGTCGAGGGTGCCACCATAGTTCCGGGAGGATAGATCGTGGACTTCATGGCGCTCACGCCGGCAGGTTTTTTGACGACGTTAGGGTCAGCGCTATTCGTGATATCGGTGTTGTTTGCGGTCTGGTTGATAGCAGTCGCCTTCAGAACCAATCTCGCCTGGGGATTTGGATGTCTGGTGGCACCGTGCTTGTTTCCTGTCTTTGCCATCAGGCACTGGCGAAACTTCGGCAATCCCTTGCTGTTCCTGGCTGGTGTCACTGCGGTATCAATGCTCTTCACCATGCACTACCTTGCTCCGAAGCACGTACCCTGGTATTCGGGTATGCCGGAAGATGAGCGCATCGAGCGCAACATTCAGATCTTGAAGGTGGCCGCGGATGCATACGCCGCCGACCACGACGGAGTCTATCCGGACAAGGTAGACTCCGTTTTCAAAAGTTATTTCCCCGATGGAGATTGCGGCAAGGGGAAGAAACTGGGAACGCCCCTGTTCAATCCGTATTCGGAACGGGGAGAGTGGCCGGCGCTCGGACGAACCCTTTCTGTCTCCGATGCAAACAGAGCGCTAACTGCCAGCGGCATCCCGCGTGGCGTGATTGTCTATTCACCTGTACATGACAGCCGAAACCGCTGCTCCGGCTTTGCTGTCATCACTCGCGACAGGCCCGGGCGGACATGATCTCGAGCCGGACCGAAACTGATGTACCTGATGGGCAGACAAAGGCTGTTTTGGTCGGGTAGGCTCATCTGATCTGCGCAGGTGATGCCGATGCCGGCGTCGATGTCGAGTCGGGACAAGTGCCTCGCGTTTGCCAGATCGAGTTTAATTGAGTGATTCAAGTCTTCGACGGACAGTGGTGCGAATCGCAACGAACCCTGAAATCTGTTGGTGACGTTGGTGTCGTCCGGAAAAATCCAGTCGCTGCGCTCTCCTGTAAGTGCGCCCGCACCATGGCGCGTCAAGTAAGTCCGCGTCATGTAGGTAACCTCCAGCTGTTCAAGTCCCATGCGAGGCGCCAGGTAGAGTACGTTGAACAGCCCTGTTTTCGAGCGCGTCAGGTGAGGATAGCCGTCGATTCGATCTTCGTCCAGCAGCAGTCCCTGGGCGCCTTCGAAAATGATTGTGTTGAATTCGTTGGCGCTCGGGCATTGTGTGCTGATGGTGGCATAACGGAGCATTCGACGAACGTCGCAGAGGTATTGCTCGACGATGTCGGTCACGCTGGGAAGAAACTCGAGTCCGTCGAGACTCAATTCGGTGATGCGGGCGGGCAACCAGGATTCGGCAAGTTTCAATAGTTTCTGGCGCAGCGTCCGGAGGTCGCCGAATTCGCCTGCTCTGGTCATCAAATGTGGTGCGCGTAAGCAGCGCGTTACGGTTTCGTTGATGCCGGCACCACAACTTCCATGACGCGTGCTGCCTCGCTGCATTTCCTTCAATTGATTGATGAACACATCAAATGGCGTTGTGATCATGCAGTCGGCATCGATTGCGATCTGGGGATACGCTCCAAGCTCCGCCAGTTGCTTCCATTCTTTTATGAATAGCATCGGATTGACGATGAAGAAACGGCTCAGATAAGTGGGGCATCCTGCCAGAGTTCCGGAACCGAAGTGGCTGAAGACATGGCGGCGCCCGTCCGGCGTGACTACTGTGTGTCCCGCCTGGGCGCCGCCGTTGAATCGGACAACGAGCGAATGGTCTGGGTCGCGTGCGGCAAGAAAGTCCGTGAGCAATCCCTTGCCTTCATCTCCAAAGTTGGCACCAATCACGACATGACCAATTCTTTTCATTGTTCTCTTCATTGTCCTGTCCCCCAGTCCCTGTCTTCTGCTGCTTAGAGCCTGATCAATCCTTTCTTCGCGACCGTCGGATTGGTCGAGGCGTGCACCAGACCATTGAGCGACTTGCGCACCACCAGCTCGGTGCCGCCTGACCACGATCCGGCTACCTTCGCTACGTCGGCTCCTTCCATCACTTGCAGCGTGGAAACAATCACCTCGGCAAGCTTGCGGTGGTCGCTGAGCGGCATGGCGCGCTGTCCCAGAATTTGCTGCCAGAGCTTCCTGGTTTTATCTGGATGGCTCGAGTAGTAGTTTCCTTCCTCGACCATAATGTGGAATATCTCCCAGGTCTGCGATGCAATCTTGTGGAGTTCTTTCGTCGAGATGTCCCGCTGCAGTCCGCCGCCAAGAAACTTCTGCACATGCTTTGCCAGCAAAGCCGGAGGTGGTGGCTCGTCGCCTACGGTGAATAAGTATCCCTTCTTGTTGCGTTTCAGAATTGCATCGCATTTGGTGCGCTTGGCTGCGAAATACCAGGGCAGGTTGTAGCTCTCGAAGTCATTGCCGCCGCCGCCGCCTTCGACCCAGAAGTCGGCAAGCTGGCTGGCGATGCGGATGTCTGTTTCAAATTGCGTAACTTGCAGTGGTGCTTGATCGCACCACGCATCTCCGACCGCCATAAACATAACGTGCGGATCTGTGACCGGCTTGCGGTCCAAGATCTCTTCGATCAGAACGCCCAGTCCCTGACGAATCAGAGTTTCCGCGAGCATGCCCATTGAGCCTGTGTTGTCGACTGCAACGATGATCGGAGTCGAGTTCGGATTCATCTCCGAATCGCACGATTCGCGAACTGAGACATCCTTCGGATCGAGGTTAGGACAAATAGTTCTTCTGCTGAATATTGCCGACGTCGACATCGAAGCGTGTGATGTGACGTAATCATCCCAGTCGGTGGGATCCCATCTTGTAGTACCCATGTCAGTTCTCCTTATAGAAGTTAGTGGTGTCAAGCTTCATCGCAACGAAGCGTGGTTTGCCGAATGTTTTTCGCAGAATCTCATCCTTCCAGGAGCTGTAGTCCAGGAGGGCGTTTCCAGTCGATGGCATAAGGAGCCAATCCACAACATTTTGCGGAAGCTTGTTATTGAATTTCAGGTCGTCGCCAATCATGTCGCCGAGTAGCTCGCGGCCGATTGACTTAATTAACTCGAGGTCGGTTCGGTGGTCGGCGCGCTTGTTTCTCATCGCATCTGTCGGCATGAATTGCAGTGTGCGCTCCGTGACCATGGTGAGTGGGCTGCCGATGGGGCGCGCGTACCACCAGCCTCCGAGCAGCATCGCCGAGTGACGCAACGGGGAGATGAATATGGTGTCGGGAGCGATGCCATTGTGACTGAGCCTGGACCATTGCAGGTAGCACGCCAGGTTATACAGGCAGTTGAGAATCCAACCGACGTGGGCAACCTTCATTCTGCCTCGGTAGTGCGCTAGCACATCGGAAAGCAGCAGCTGGTCCGGTGTTTTACGCAGCACGACGATGCTTGAGCCGTCCGTCTTGAATCTATCGACCACTTGCGGAAGTGAGTTTGCCATCTCCAGCGCCATGGCGGCGCTCGCGAACGACAGTGCTCCAATTTGCTGGCATCCATTTAAGAATAGATCTCGGTGCTCATCCTCAATATCGAAAGTGACGGTGTCTGGTGACACGTACATCGTTCCTAGTTCGAAGCTCTGCACCTTCTGATACGTGACCCTCATGATGGTGCCGTTGGTGCGGCGAAATTTCTTGATTCCAGGCGTTTCCTGTTCTACCTTCTCTACTGGTTCCACCCAACTGCCGTCCGACAACTTGATCACAGCAAGTCGGTAGAGTTCGTTGATGTGTGCAAAAATCTCCGGGGCAGCGCTGCCATCGTGGGCACAGTCCGGATGCCAGAGGCGTGCCAAGCTGCGATATTCACGTTTTGCTTCGTCCGGTGAGCGCGAGAACAGAAGTTCCGGCGCATCGATGGACAGCAGTTTTGCGGCGGTAAGGGAGTTGAAGTTTCTCATGGTCCTGAGCCTTTTGATGCACATTCAATCTAAGTACGCGCATGCATGGTGGCGTGAGGCTGCAAGAAACCCGCGGCGCTGTGCACCACGTGCGGTGTCCTGCAACCCGCAGCTAGAAACGCAGCAGGCTGATTGCAATGTGAGCTATCGAGCGAGCCTCGCCGAGTAAGTGTCGGCGCTTGTTCGCTTTAGGTAAACGTTAGAGTTACGATTACTATTAAAGCATCGAGCACCCGGGGTGTCAAGTCCCAGGCGGGCATTGTCGGAATGTGCGAGAAAACCGGGAAAATCGTACATTTGGCTAATGTGCCAATTGAGGACGGGCGGGGCTCATTTAAGGTGTCCTTAAATGAGCTATGTGTTGAGGGGGTATTCGGTGGTGGACTGGCAGGGAATTCCCTAGAATACGTTAAGTCTTACTTGGTGGCACGCGTGTAAAGATACGCTTTCTTTTAGAGGTATACTTTGCTCGTTGGAGAGGGGTGGGGTTTCTATGGTTGAAATGCATACGCTTGTAGCTGTTGGCATGCGCAGGAGAGTTGTGGCACTGGCCTGTGCCGCGGCCATTGTTTCCGTGGGTGGCGTGCCGGCTGGTGCGCAGACCGCGAAGGGCGGTGCCAAGGTTTCTTCCGCGAAATCGAATAAGCCGGTGAGCGGTAAGCAGGCCGTCGCCATGATTGAGGCTTTGCCTGATGTGAAGAAGTGGGCGGCGGCAATCAAGAAACTGAACACACCGAAGAATACTGCGCACGTGGAACTGGATCGCACCGAAGGCGGCGAGCACATCGTTCACGTGTATGAAATGGTGATGGATACGCCTGACGAAGGGCACACGGCTACCTTCAACTGGTATCACGTCAATATTAAGACCGGCAAGATAAGCAAAGAATTCTAGGGTTTCTTGGCGGGCGCGTCCGCAGCTGGCTTGGCGGACGCGGCGGCGTCGGCAGCTGGTTTCTTCGTGTAGACCATCCAGTTGCTTTGTTTATAGGTGAGGGAACGATCGTTGCCGATGATGCCGATTTTCTTTATGACGGCATCGCGATACCAGCCTTCGTCCCACGCTCCCATATCCATATATAGGGCGTTCTTCGCACCCATCCAGACCAGGTCGTCGTTGAAGGTGGAGAAGGGAATGTCGATGTTGCTTTCCACAATCCCGAAGGTGCCCTTCTTGAACTCAACGAATGCTCGCCGTTGATATTTGCCCTTGTCTTTGAATGTCGCCGCGGTGCCGTTGTGCACCACGAGAAACTGTTGGAACAGGGATCCTTTTGATTTGGCTACGTCGGCGAGAAACTCTTTGGTGAGCATAGCGCCTTTGTTTGTGGAAAGGAGCTTGGCTTTGCCGTTCTGTAGAATGATCGCGCCGCCCAGTTCTTTGTTGACCGACGGATTGCCGATCACGCCGTCAGATATGTAGGCACCGTCGATTTTGTCATCGTGGGTGGTGAACGCTGCGGGAATGACCAGAATGATGTTCTTGTCCGTGCGCACAGGGCGGCTGACTTTCCAGTCGACATCGAGGTCGCCCTGTGGATAGAGCGTGTAGATGATGCCGCTGGGTGCCTTGGCTTTGCCGGGTTTCAGTCCGTCGGAGGCGAACGCTGACGACGTACAGGACGTTGCTATCGAAGACCCGACAATCGTGGCGAATGACAGGGCAATTCCGATAACCAGAAGGCGCAGTTTGGAGAGCTGGATTGATTTACGCATAAACATACTGCGTATCTTAACTGCTTTTCTTCCACCATGGTTTAAGCTCGTTTTGTTCGCGACGCTGCTTGAGCGCTGCCGACTGCTCTTCGTATTTCTTTGCTCCAGATCGATCCCCGGTTTGATATAGATATCTGGCGTAGTGATGGAACAAAAGTTCTTGCTCCTCGGAAGTATCTATGCCCGTCTGGGCTAATCGGTTCATAGCTGTGAACGCTTCTGGAAACTGAGACTTGGCGCTCTTGTAATCGTCCAGCATTACGCTGGTAACCGGCAACAACATTTTGCTTAGCAACGTGTAGTCGTACGCGTGACTAGGTTCGCGAAGAATGAATTGTTCTTTTTCTGGCTTGGCTACTTTTCTATCGATCATGAATTGGAAGTAGTGTCTTGCGGCGGAGACGTCACCGACTTCGAGCAGCGAGCATGCCGCGGGAAACAGGTCGCTGAACGATCGAGCTTCGTCCACATCGAACTTCGTTGTTTCCGAGACCTCTGCCGAGAAGAAGATGGGTTCGAAATCACCGCGATTATAGATTCGGCGGCTGGCGAGATTAGCTACGCTCAGGGCGCGCGCTGCATCGAATGGTCTTTGTGATTTTGAGTAGACTTCCGCCGCCAGTCGTTGCCGAGGTACGTCATCAGGCAGCAGAACAAACGGGTCAACTTGCTCCGACCTCTGTGCAATCTCGGCTGCCTTCTCCCAGTCGCCGCGATCGGCGTAGATTTGCATCAACAGATCAAATGCGCAGTATTTTCGTCCGCTGGGTCCTAAATTGGCGTTGCCCGACGAAGTGTGAATTGGACTCAACGCCGGCGCCTGCAAGAGAGCTTGTTCGGCGTTTTTCATGTCTCCCTGGACGAGATAGATATTCGCCATGTTGATAAGCTCGGAGTGTCTCATCTCCAGATTGTGAGCCATGTTTGCTCGTAGTTCACGAAGCTGGCACTGTAAAAGCAATGTAGGCAGTTCTTTTTTGTCCTTATCCCAGTAGAAGTAAGCAATCTGCGGACGTTCGATACCTTTTCCGATCCAGTGATTTACACCGCTCAAGCTTGCCGTGAGCAGAATCAGTGAGAGCACAAGCATCCACGTGGTATTGCGATTGAGATGCGATTTTGGGCGCGATTCAGCGTTTGTCACCGGTACCGAATCTGGTGCCGAGGTTGTAGCGGCTTGCAATTGCAGTTCGGACGTGTCGGGGTCGGCAACCAGCTCTACTTGTGGTTGCTCGGATACTTGCGTTTGCTCGCTCCCGTGCGCTTGTTCGCTGGTGACAAGGTCGGGCGGAGCGTTCTGTGGTTTGTCGCGGAGGAAGTCGCTCATTTGACCCTCCTCTCTTTCCACCACAGCCGGTGCAGACCGGACTCCTCTCGAAGCCGAGCCTTTTCGGCCATCGCTGTATATCTCTGGGCTTCGGAAACGTTGCCCTTGTGCATCAGAAATCGCGAATACTGCTCAAACAACAGCGACTGCACAGGAAACCATAGCCCGCCTCGCAGTTCATTCCTGTCTATTTCCAACGCTTGCGGAAATTCAAGCTCGGCTCGCTTATAGTCGTTCATCAGCATGCTTGTGATCGGCAGCATTACAATCGCGGCCTTCTGCTGATAGTAGGTTGTGAGATCGGAACTCACAGTTGTCGGACCCGGTGGTGGAATTTGCCGTTTGGCGATGGTCTGGAAGCAATGCCTGGCTTCTTCGAAACGATTGCAAGCAAGAAGTGTGCAACCCATCGACATTATGTCGTCTTGAGCCGTTGTGTCGAACATGTCGATCAGGATTTTTCTGGACTCGGAAGGAGAAACGTTTTCCGACGTTCCCGCCTTCATCGAACGGGACAATCGGAGTTGTCCGTGGCTCTCATAGAAGCGCCGATACTTCTCGGCTTCGCCTGCGCGTCCGACGTGATCCAGGACCACTGCGATCCTTTTCATGTTCATCGGGTCCAATGCGCTGTCAGGGGTCAACTTGTATCTGTCCACCAAGTCGGCAGCCGCCAGCCATCGTCTCTGGTGCACATACAATTGCAACAGCGTCTCCATCTGCTCTGTGGAAGTGGAAACGGGCATCGCTTGCAAAAGATGGGATTCGGCCGCTGATTCGTCTCCGGCGAGAAGCTCGAGATTTGCCAGATCTGTGAGACCAGCAGTTTTCTCGTTCTGATTTCCAACCAGCGAGTCGCGAACAACTCGCAGTCGATGCTGCAGAATCAGGAGCGGAAGCTGCTCAGTGGGAAATTGTTCGATGTTGTAGCGAACCAAGCTATATGTATTTGATTTGCCGACCCATTCGTTGAGGACTGCCAGCGAGACGGACAGAACAAGAGCGGCAAGAAACAGCAATTTGCTGGTGCCGATCTTATGTCTTGCACGCGCGTTATGTTTTGGTGCAGGAACTGGTTGAGGTGCAGGCGCCGGGGACTCGGGTGGCGCCGCGGATTCGGGTGGCGCCGCGGATTCGGGTGGCGATACCGAGTCCGTCGCCTGCAATTCGACGTCCTTCTGATTCTCTTCGCTGAAGGAAGGTTTCTTCTTCATCGCATTGTCGAAAGGTCCGTCTTCAGTTCTGGACGTGTACGACCATTTTACCGAAGTTGCGCCCTTCAAGGACGTCGACTAATGCTTGTGGTGCCGCTTCCAGTCCTTCGACCAAATCTTCGCGGTATTTGACTTTGCCCTCTTTGACCCAGAGCGACATCTCTTTGAGAAACTCCGGGTACCGATGTCCGTAGTCATCGAAGATGATGAATCCCTGCATCTTCAAGCGTTTGACGAGAATCTGGCGTTGCAGAAGTCCGGTGCGGTCTGGTCCGTCCGGCAGCTTGGTGGAATTGTAGTCGGCGATCAACCCGCAGACCGGGATGCGTGCCTTGCTATTCAACAGCGGCAAGACCGCCTGGAATATCTCGCCGCCGACATTTTCGAAGTACACGTCGATGCCTTTGTCGCAGGCTGCGGCAAGTTTCTTCGCAAGATCTTGCCCGCGGTGATCGAGGCATTCGTCGAAGCCGAGTTCCTCTTTTGCGTATGCGCACTTTTCGGCACCGCCGGCGATGCCCACTACCCGGCAGCCTTTCAGCTTGGCGATCTGTCCGACTACCGCGCCGACAGCACCGGTGGCTGCGGCTACGACGACAGTTTCTCCGGACTTCGGTGCGCCAATGTCGAGCAGTCCCATATAGGCCGTGAACCCGGGCATACCCAGAACTCCCAGCGCGGTCGACATCGGACCGGCGGCCGGATCAATCCGCACCAGTCCTTTGCCGTCGGAGATTGCATAGTCCTGCCATCCGTTGAAGGACAGCACCACGTCGCCTTCCTTGTATTGCGAGTTGTGCGACTTCTCAACCTGGCTGACAGTGCCGCCAATCATGACGTCACCGAGTGCCACCGGTTCGGCGTATGAAGGTCCGTCGCTCATGCGCCCGCGCATGTACGGATCGATAGAGAGATAGAGCGTCCGCAAAAGCAACTGACCGTCGCCTGGTTCGGGACGGGCTCCGCGTTCGAGGCGGAAGTCGCGCGCCGGATCCGGTGCTCCTTTCGGTCGCGCTGCCAGCACGATGCGCCGATTTTCGCTTTGCTCTGTCATGAGATCTACTCCCCTGCTGTGGTGGTGGACTGCTGTGTCTTGGTGTCTTGCTGCGGTTTGATTGTCTGTGGGGCGGCGCTCAGCTCGGCAAGCAGGGCTTCCGCTTTCTTGTATTCAAATGGTGTCTGTCCGGGATGCTGCTTCAAGAGTGGTATTGCGACTTTGAGATTTTCAATTGCCTGATCGCGCTGCCCGGTCTTCGCTTCGTCGATCGCGGCGAAATACAAGATTGTGCCGTAGTCGCGATCGACACCGTTCGCTTCTTTCTCCAGCGCTGCGGCTCTTTCGAGAACTCTAGCCGCGACTGCGGGGTGCGACTCCTCCATGGCCGCGGACAGGTGCAGCATGTGCCGTGGGGACCGCTTCTTGTCGCCGCAGCTGATGACGAGAATCGCCTCTTCCATGCGGTCGAATTTATCGTCGAACGCGTACATCGCCGCCAGCGCCTTGGCGCATTCATGCGATGAATTCTTGTTGGTGAACACAAATGGTTCGAGCGTATGTTCAGCGTCAGTCAGCTTGTTCTGTTGCGCCAACTGCATCGCGGATTTCAGCGCCTTCATGTCCGGGGCATTCATGGCGCCCTGCATGTAGACCCAGTAATTGACCGAGATGGCGACCACCCCAAACACCAATGCACCGAAAGCAACAAGCATCAAGTTGAGTATCCGGCGCGCCATGCTTTTCGCTGCCGGTTTGTTCGCTGCCGGTTTGTTCGCTGCCGGTTTGTTCTCTGCCGCCGACTTGGGTCTCGCCGTCGCACCCGTCTCATCTGTTGTCGAGGCACCATTGCTGGTGGCGGGCAGCGACGGTTCACCGCCGGCTCCTTCCTCGACGATCAGATGAACATCGCCGTCCTCAACGAGTTTTTGCTTGAACTCTTTGTCAGGCTTGTCCATTGCACAGCCGTCCTAACAATAGGGACCGAGGATCAGGAACCAGGAGCGGACCAGAACTGGTAAGTATACGCCTAGTGCACGGTCAGCAGATCGACGAAGGCGCCGTTTTGCAAAACCGGAACACAAGCGCTGGTATTCAGCGCTGCCGCCAATTCGACGTCGAGGCTGCACCCTCGTTCATTCAGTTCTTTGCCCGAGGAACACACATTGAGGGTCTCCAACAGCATGTCTTTGAAACGCTCAAAGCACGTCCAGGCGGCTTCCGCTTCCAGCGAGAGGTTGCCTCGCAGGTGATTGATCACGGCGCCGGCACCGATGAAGTCTTCAAGTGCGGGGCGCAGGGACTGGTTGTCCCAGGTTTCGCCGGCGGGCACCACGCAGATGGGGGCGCCGAAGCGCTCTGCCGCGCGGGCCACGGCTGCCGCATTGCGAAGGCAGGCGGCGAAGACGGGAGTGTCTGTTTCGGCTTCCGCCGCTGTTGCTGCCAGAGACGAACCGTTGGGCGAAGGCAGGACTAGACGCGTTCCGCGTGGAATTAGAATGAGCGACTCTGGTGAGAGCGAGAAACCGCCGACGCGGCGGTCGCGCTCAGCGAGTACGGCGTCTTGCTGTGCGGCGAATGCGATTGCGGTTTCGTCCTTGTATCTATACGGGTAGACGGTGGCACCGCCGGCAACGGCGATATCGACCGCGGTGCAGAACGACAGCACGTCTACAATGATGATTGCCTTGCAGCTGATAGCAACGCGACGTAAACCTTCGACGCCCCATTCGCAACGAATGTCGAACTCGCCCTGCAATTTAGTCGACGGCGGCAACGGTTTCGGCGATCAAATTGTCATCCTTGAACGATTGTTCGAAGGCATGGCGCGCCTTGCTGATTGACATGCGATGCTCCAGAATGCGCAGCGGAATGTACATCAGCGCGGAGGTCAACCACGACTGCACGGAACAGATACCGACGTGAAGGTCGGCTGTACCTGGAATGATGCCGGAGGTGAGGAGCCCGACGGTCATACCGCAGATGAGGGCGATCAATGACGGCCAACGCACGATTGGCAATTCACTGAATGCCGGGATACGCTCGCCGAAGCGGCTTTCTGTGCGGAACATCCATGTCGATAGCGCCCACTCGCACATGATAATGACGGTCGGTGTGGGCAAAATGATACAGTTGAGGGAAGCGATGGCTTCCAATCCTTTAGCGGAACCAGACACGGCCAACCACGCAGCCGTCATGGCGCCGAGAATGGCGAGCACGGAGACCCAGATTTTGTGCGGCAGTGCCTTGAGGTTTGCGCAGGCTTGTTTGGAGCCGAAGAGGTTGGAATCGTTGGCCGCGAAGTACGATGCTCCCAGGACTATGATGCCGATGGCCGCAATGCCGCCGAAGGAGAAACGCGACATAAGCGCTGTGGCGGCGGCGTATTCGGTGACGCCGGTGAGGTGAGCGATCAGCCAGCCCGTAGCAGGGAAAATCATCTCGCCGATTAAGAGCGCCACTACAAGTGGTGGCACCGTGAAATTCATTTTGGGTTTACTGTACCGCCAGTAGTCCGCTTCATTTCCCCAGAGGGCGAAGCCGATGATGAACGAGGAAATGGCTGTGAAGGCAGTGGCGAATGAGACGTGCGAAGGTTCTGAGAGTACGCTGATCGGGCTAGCCCAGACTGCCTTCGCGAAGGTGTAGACCACCCAGGCAATAAGAATCGGGGCCGCGAAGTAGCGCGCGAAGTTGGCGACGCCTTTGAAGCCGAAGAAGTTATTGAGCGCCATCAGCAAAGCTAATGCGCTTGCCATCACTGGCAGTGGTATCGCAACATGGAAAAATTCGTGCACCGCTTCCGCCATGAACAGTGAGCAGAGCCCGTACCAGGCGATGAAAATCCAGAGCAGGTTGACGGTGATCAGCCGCGAGCCCAACTTTCCGAAGACGCTACGGCTCAGGCCAGTGTATGTCTGACCCGTCGTGGCGCCCAATTGCACCGAAGGGATCGTGAATGCCAGCAGAATCAGGCAGCTGATTGCGCATCCGGCGATCACCTGGGGCAGCGAGATGCCGTCCTTGAACCACTGGAACCCAATCAAAACGCTCGGAAATGCCGTCACCATAGTGATCCAGAGCAGTCCCATAGTGAGTGGACCTCGCCGTTCTGAGGCTGGAACCGCCGTGAACGGATCTTCTTTTACGTGCGCAATACCCAAGGCGAATTAACCCCCGCATAGGCTAACCCTGCGATTATCGTCGTCATCTAGCCACACTGCCATCGGGCAATTACGCAAAATTTACCGCCTGTGCCGCTCAGGGTGTGGAAATTACGAATTTTTGAACCCGACACACGGCACCGTACACCATGCCTAAGTCCCGCCAAATGTGCGAGATTCCAGGACAAATCGCATATTTCCCGTCACTCCGACTTGGTGGACTGGCGGGCAAACCAGCACCCCTGTGGGCTTTTGCCAAATATGCGATATTCCCGGAAATCTCGCACATTGCGCGGATGAGCCGTGTGAGTACCCGCCTCGAGTGGCTGAAAAGCTCAACTGTAGGAGATTTCAGCATAAGATTTGCCTCCTGTTTGCAACAAATTGCGACTGAGCCCCGTCTGCGCTTGTGCTAGCCGAATTGCTCAGCAGTGACGGCATTAGCCAGACGAAGGAGGTCGGCAATTATGATGAAACTGATCACCAACATTATGGGGGCCGTGTTGTGCGCGCTCGCAGTCGTTGGATTTTTCAATCACGGCGCTTTTGGGATGAACCTCAACCTGTTTCATGATGTGTTGTTGTTCGGCGCCGGTGCAGTTGCACTGTACTTCGGAATTCGTGGAACGGAATTCGAAGCACGCTACTGCTGCAGAGCGCTCGGCGCCATATTTGCAGCGGTCGGTGTCCTGGGGTTGGTGTCCGGACCAGGCGCGGTGACCATCACCGATCTCCTTGGCCGTGAATCGACTCACTTGCTCAAGCTGATGCCAGGTCATCTCGAACTGACCACGTACGACACGGTCCTCAACCTGATTTTGGGCGCCGTTGGACTGGTGGCTGGTTTCTTCCCGCGCGAGATGGAGATCGAGATCGACGTAGCTGCGCAGGAAGCCGCCAAGAAAGCTGCTAAAACAGTGGCTAAGGAAGCAGCGGCTGCCACCAAGTAAATTGGGAGAGTAGATGGAAGTCTAACCTCGGTACTAGTCCGGACACGCAACCGCAAATGCATTCGCACTAGTTCCAACAAGAGAGCATCGGCTTGCGAGCCGGTGCTCTTGTCTTTACACGGCGTGCATTGCCCTTTTCAGCGCTTCGCCCAACCTATAGAATGTATGCCAATTTCAGCCCGAGGATGCCCAATGTCTGTTTTTTCCCTGTCGCATACCAGTAAGTTGAAGGTCCTGGACCCGGACTTCGAGAAGAAGATTCGAGATAGCTTCAAGTATCAAGGTGTGCTGAACGCGCTCAAGGGTGAGCTGATTGCCGTGAAGCCCGGTTTCGTTGAGGTGCACATTCCGTTTACGGATGCGACGGCGCAGCAACATGGTTTCTTCCATGGTGGCATGGTGGCGACACTGGCGGATTCCGCATCGGGATACGCGACATATACTATCCTCGAGAAGGATGAGGAGTGTCTCTCGGCGGAATTTAAAGTCAACTTCTTGTCGCCGGCGCGCGGAGAAAAACTAATTGCCCGCGGACAAGTGCTCAAAGTGGGGCGCATGTTGGTGGTGGCGGAAGCGACTGTTTCCGTGGTGCGCGACGGCGAAGAGATCGAGTGCGCGCTCATGATTCACACCCTCGCTCGCGTGAAACACGTGAAGAGCGGGCAGGAAAATAAGAAGCCTTAACCAGCGAAGCCAGACGTGAATTGACATGAACGAACCGTCGCCGATTCAAAAGTATAATGTCTGCAGCCGGTGCCGGATGCCGGTGGACCCGCAGGCGACGCGGTGCCCGTACTGCACATCGCGCATAGTCACGCGCGACGAAGTTATTCTGACTCTGGGAATGGTGGCATTTGCCGTTGCCGGAATGGTGATGTACAGCTATCAGTTTTCGATCCCATCGATAGTGGTGGCAGTCTTGCTGTTCATTGCGGGCTTCGGACTGGTGGGGCAGTTCTTGATCAATCTCATGCAGCGCCTGCGCGGCGGGCAGTAAGCACATTCTGCGCGACAAGCCGTGCTGCGTGGGGAAAACACTGTGGCTCGACGTGCGATCTTCTGGCATTCTGAAGGCAGGAGGAAGCGCTGGTGAAGTTGCTGAATCGAATCTGCGCATTCGCATTGTTTCTGGCGTTGGCTCATTCTCAGCCAGCGCCGGGACAGGGTTTGATGATCTGCCCGGACGGATACTCGAGCTGGGAAGAGTACATGCAGCATCAGCACAAGGAAGCGGAAGGAGTTGAACAGGATGGAAGGCTCATAGAGCTTCTGTATAATCTGGGATTTGCGTCATTCGCTCCATCCCTCAATCATGCGTACGCTGAGTCGCTCGTCAAACAAGCCTGGGCCTGGGAGTCCGCGCGTGAGCTTAACAAGGTCGAGCAGTGCTACCGCAAAGCGGTGGAGGTCGAAGACGATCAGTTCTCACTGCAGAGTCACATGGGTCGGTATGCGCAAGTGCTGTGCTCACTCGATCGGCACGTCGAACAGAAACACTGGCTCAAAAAGCTTGTCGCGCTCGAGGCGGAGTATTATGGCAGCGATAGTCCGCGTCGCTGGTGCACGCTCAGAGACCTGGCTCGTTGCTATGCCGAACTCAAGGAGACTGACAATCAAATTGAGACGCTCCAGCAAATTCTGAAGTTGTTGGAGCATGCGCGGGTGACCAACGACGATGATTACCACTACGATTACGAGTCAATCTCGGCGGGCGAACTGGCGCGTGCGATGGAACAAAACGGCGACCTGTCTGGAGCGGAGAGAAACTATACGCTGGCGGTTTCTGCCTTGAAGCCTGGATATGCGGGAGTCTGGAGCGTGCTCGGGGAAACGACCGAACTAGCGGAATTCTACTTGCGGCATCAACAGCCACGCAAAGCAGAGCCGTTCTTGAAGCAAGTGTATGCGGTGTGGCTTAAGGACCGACATTTTGATTCACGTCATTACGCCCAGAGTGCATTGAAGGCTTATGCTCGTATTCTTGCCGACAATCATCGTACAGCTGAAGCAGCGGCAGTGAAATCCGAGTTGGCGCACATTGAAGTTATGGATCGCTGGTAGGAACGACTATGTGCACAATCCAGTCGCAATCGCGTGGCGATTCGCTCGCGATTGGAACAGCGAATATTTGTTTCTTGAAGCCGAGTTCGGACGCCGCGGACATCAGCCGCACGTCCAGCGCATCCTCGGGTTGGGGGGCGATACAAGAGTCGCCGCCGGCGAAACCAACGACGACCGACCTGTATCCGGCTCGGGCGAGAAGCTCGTTGATATTAGAATGTTCGGTTTCGTAGCCGAAGTGTCCAGCGCCGGCAAAAGCAAGAATGCGCGAGTTGTTCTGGTGCAGCGCGGTTTTGAGGGCGCGCATCCAATGAGCATCGCGCCAGTGATCGATAATGTCGCCCCAGGGCTTGTCGAGCACTGCTTCCGCATAGCATTCGCGCGGACGAGGAATTGTCAGCCCTTGCATGGGCGGCGGCGGATTTGCTGTGCGCATCGTGTTCAGGTACTGGACGAAACGCTGGGCGCGCTCCGCATTCCATGGCGCTTTTGGGGGAGAACTGTTCATGGGAGTAACGTTCGTGGGAAACACGTTCATGGGAAACACGTTCATGGGAGAAACTGGCGGCGGTGCTTTGAGAAGAGACTGTGTCATTTCATCCGCGCTGGCGAGGATTGCTGATACTGATGACCGCGGATTCCAGAACGCATCGAATGACTCCTGGAGCGACTCCGGCAAGCGTTCGAGCCCATCGTGCACGAAAAAATAGCCGTCGCCTTCCCTGAACGGGTGAGGCAGCGGCGGTTCCATTGCCACCACCTGCACACCCTGTTCGATGGTGGCATCGATCATGCGCGTCAGTTTTTCTGCCATGCGCAGTAATCCGCCGTCGTCATCGCCATCGCCGCCCCAAACATAGTTGAAGTGTTCGACCAGCTTTGAACGCATGGTGGCGTCTTTGGCGGCGGAGGCAAAGTATTCGTCCAGCAACGGCTGCTGGTCGACGGAGAGAAGTTCGAAGGCGAGATGCGTCAGTCCCAGGTGCTTCAATTCTGGCAACGCCCGGATGTACTCATCTTTAAATGCGTGCGGAACGTGCCTGTCCGCAAAGCAAATGACGCGCACGTCACCGCCCCAGATCCTGCCGTAATCGACGCTCAGTCTACTGGTGGGCGCCTGCAAATATTCGCTGATCTCGGCAATGGTGGCGTTCGGCGAAATCAATCTGGTGCGCCTCTGCCTGTGCGTCTAACCGAAGATGAGCCGTTCACGCGCGTTGCGTAACCATTTCGCAAATGGATTGAGGATGTTGTCGTAGAAAAGGTTATTGTCGACGTCTGCTTCGTTGAAGTTGTGTTCGAGGCGCGCCGTCCCGATTGGTGAGCCGAGCAGCTCGCCTACGAAACCGACTACGCCGTTGCGAACAGTGTTGTCGTGGACCTTCTCGACTGCGTCGAAATGAGTTTGCAAGCCAATGCGATCGCCGGCGGTTTCGAAGTGAGCGAAATAGAAGAACACCGGCAGCGACCACAGCTTTTGCGTCGCGAAGTCGAACATGCCTTCGGCTTCGACGAGGCTGCCGTCGTTGACGAATATTACCAGCGTCGGCAAGTCGTGGTTTGCCGATTTCGATTGAAACCGCTCGTGCAGTGACTCGAGCACAGGTTTGGCATTGTTGCCGGTGCCCAGTCCTTCGATCAGCTCTTCGCCTTTAAAAAGTTTCGTGACCTTCTTCAGGAGGTTCTTCTTGCCGCCTTCGGGCTTCGGACCCTTCCATGTCACCATCGCCAGATAATCGATGACATTGGCTGTCGTCATGGGCGGACACTCTTTTTGTTTCTCGGCATAAGCGATCACTTCGACCTCCTCATCGGGATCGAAGTGCAGTGCCAGTGCCATAACGCGATCCAGCAATGCTTGCAGCATGCCGTTTTTGTAGGTGTACTCCATGGCATCGTGTCCACAAAGCACGAGCACCAAGTTCGCCTGCGCCGATTGCAATTGGTGCCTGTCCAATGCATCTCGCGCTGCTTGCGAAATTGAAGCTTCCATTCTTACTCCTTCCGTCCGAACGTGGTCCTGTTCGTCAGTCGACCACAGGGTAAACCCCATGATCATGATACTCCCTCCGGTATAGGATGGAAGAGGAAAGTGGGGTTGGTGAAATGCTTCGAATGTCGTGCCAGACATTGTTTGCGGCTATTTTCATGCTTCTATAGACTGCATTGCCGGCATTGGCGGACATGGCAGATCCGGACTATATACCCTATGGTAGTCCTCCGATATTGTTATGTGTGATACTACTGTCAGCGCCACTTGTGTCGACTGTTCTGTACCTGGTTTTCTTCGGTAAGGTGTCGCTGAGGCGGAAGCGGGCTTTTGAACTGGTTCGACCCTGGCTCTCCGGTGTGATGCTGATGGTTTCAACTTCATGAGAACTTCGGTTAGTTTGTGTTTGGTTCTGCTGCCGCTGTGCCAGACCGCGGCGTGGGCGGATGCCGGAATTCCTCTGGACTACGATCCGGCACCACTGCCGATCGGTCTCGCCATGTTCGTAGGCGGGCTGGGGATGATCGGGTTGTATATCGCCAAACGAAACGCGGCTGGTTTTGCGAAGTTTAAGAAACCGCTGCTGGTCTTCGGATTGCTCAGCTTCTTGTTGTCGTTTGTTACGCCAATCTTCGGCTTGCGCATCGCCGAGCGGCGGCGCCCCACGATTATGGAACAGATGGGAGCTGCCGATAGAGGAAAGAGAGAGGACGAGCGGAAAGCTCAAGAAGCTCAGGAAGCTCAGGAAGCCCAGGAAGCCCCGGAAGCCCCGGAAGCCCCGGCGGCACCGGCGGGTGCACCACCGGCGAAGCCGCCCGAGTCATCTAACTAGCCGAGCAGGCGAGTCCAGTTGGCGAGTTGCGCCGACACCTGCGAGATGCCGGTGCCACCATGACTGGTTTTAGCGTTGGCCGAAGCCGGAGCGTTGAACAATGCCAGCGCATCGCTTTCCAATTGCGGAGCGAATTTTTGCAGCTGGGCAATCGGTAACTTCGACGGGTTGACGGTCGACTCCCGACAATAGGCGAAGAGTTCGCCGATCTGTTCGTGCGCCGTGCGGAACGGCACTCCTTTGTTGACCAGATACTCCACCAGGTCGGTGGCAATCACAAACGGGTCGCTTGCGGCCTGCAACATGGTGCCGGCGTTGACCTTCGTAGAAGAGAGCACTTTGAGCACCGTTTGCAAAGTTGCTTGCAGCGTCTTTGCGGTGTTGACCAACGGCGGTTTGGTTTCTTGCAGGTCGCGATTGTATCCCGTCGGCAAAGCCTTGAGCACCATCAATACATTGATCAGGTCGCCGCTGATGGTGCCGGCTTTGGCGCGGGCAATCTCCAGCGGGTCCGGATTTTTCTTGTTGGGCATCAAGCTCGATGCCGTGGTCACATCATCGGCGAAGGTGACGAAGCCGAACTCACTGGTCGCCCACATGACGAAGGTTTCGCACAACTGTGAGATGTGGATGGCAGTGATGGCCGCGCAGGACAGAAACTCCGCAATGAAGTCGCGGTCGCTGACGGCATCGATCGAGTTGTCGAAAACGGCGCCGAAGCCGGCGATGGAAGCCGAGAGTTTTGGATCAATCGGCAGCGAGGAACCGCTGAGGGCGCCGGCACCAAGCGGCGACACGTCGGCCCGTTTGTAGGCATCGGCAAACCGCGACTTGTCGCGTTCGAACATCGAGACATACGAGAGCATGACGTGTGAGAAGAGCACCGGTTGCGCGCGCTGCACGTGGGTGTACCCCGGCATCACGACTTCGATGTTCTCCTCCGCCAGTGCCACCAGCTTTTTCTGCAGGGCGTGCAGCAGATCGATGTTTTTCTTGATTGCTTTGCAAGTAAAAGAGTGCAGGTCGAAGGCGACCTGATCGTTTCTGCTGCGTGCCGTATGCAGACGGAGCGCATCTGTGCCGATGAGCGTCTCCAGCATCTTCTCGACGTTCATGTGGACATCTTCGAACTCAGGCTTCAAGCCGATTTGCTGCTCGCTGAACTGGCGGTTCAGCTCCTGCAAACCTTGCTTGATGGACTCAGCCTGCTCGGCGGTGAGCAAGCCCACCTGACCGAGCATCTGGCTGTGAGCAATACTGCCTTTAATATCATCATCGATGATTGCCGTGTCGTCATCAACACAGTTGACGAAGTCGGAAACTTGCTGATCAAGCTTTTGCGAGAACGCTTTCCTTAATACTTCCATTTACTTTGCTCCAGGTGGAAAGTCTCAGACCATTGATGTTGATGAAACCGCCGGAGTCGGCCGGCGAGAAGGCGGACATGTTTTCGAACGAAGACTGGTGCGTACTGTATAGGCTGTTGGGGGACTTGCGTCCTGTGACCTGCGCGCTGCCCTTGTAGAGCTTCAGTTTGACTTCGCCGGTGACGCTGTATTGCGTCGTGTTGATGGCGGCTTTCAGAACCTGCATCTCGGGAGCGAACCAGTAGCCGTTGTAGATGAGGGTAGCGAACTTGAGACCGAGTTCTTGCTTGAGGTGTGCGGTTTCTTTGTCGAGGCAGAGCGACTCCAGTGCCAGGTGTGCTTTCGACAGAAGTGTGTAGCCGGGAGTTTCGTAGACGCCGCGCGACTTGATGCCGATGTAGCGGTTCTCGACCAGGTCTACTCTGCCGACGCCGTGCTTGGCGGCGATGTCGTTGAGCTCTTGCAGCAGTTGCACCGGTTCGTATTTGGTGCCGTTGATGGCAATCGGAACGCCGCCCGAGAATTCGATGGTGACTGTTTCCGGTGTGTCCGGCGCTTTCTCGGGATCGGTGGTCCAGAGGAACATGTCCGCCGGCGGCTCTGCCCATGCGTCTTCGAGAATGCCGCCTTCGTAGCTGATGTGCAGCATGTTGGCGTCCATCGAGTAGGGCTTGTCTTTGGTGACAGGCAGCGGAATGTTGTGTTTCTCGGCGTAGGCAAACAGATCCTGTCTGCCCTGGAACGGCCAGCTCCGCCACGGTGCCACCACTTCCAGGTGCGGTGCCAGCGCTTTGACTGCCAGCTCGAACCTGACCTGGTCGTTGCCTTTGCCGGTGCAACCATGGGCGATGGCGTCGCAGCCGTGCAGGAGGGCAGCCTTCACCATGCCGGCGGCGATGCACGGTCTGGCGAGCGATGTGCCGAGCAAGTAGTCGAATTCGTAGATGGCGTTGGCGCCCAGCGCCTGCCAAACGTATTCTTTGACGAACGAGGATTTGAGGTCGTCGATGACGCAGGCTTCGGCGCCGGTAGCCAATGCTTTGGCGTGGACTTTCTCGAAGTCTTCGTCCTGACCGACGTCGGCGCAGTAAGCGATTATCGGTACGTTATAGGTTTCCTTCAACCAGGTGAGGATGCAGGATGTGTCGAGTCCGCCGCTATATGCCAAAAGAATCTTTTTCATTGTCTGTGCTCCATTCAAAATAGTTGGGATGTAAAAGCTGTTGGTTTGGTGGCGGCGCCGCCAGTGAGGTGCTGTGTGGTTCCTTCACTGCCGGCGGTGCGCCGACTGTCCTAGAGCTGTGCTCTAGAGGATGAGCGTGAGAAGCGCTTTCTGTGCGTGCAAGCGATTCTCTGCCTGGTCCAGAACTACTGATTGCGGTCCGTCGAGTTGCTCGTCGGTGATTTCTGCGCCGCGGTGAGCGGGCAGGCAATGCATGATGATGGCGTCCGGTTTTGCATATCCGACGATGGTGCTGTTTACCTGGAACGGTGCGAAAGCCAGCTTGCGCAAGGCCGTTTCGTCTTCCTGACCCATTGAGACCCAGGTGTCGGTGTAGACGACATCGGCCAGTTCGACCGCCACTTCAGGGTCGTGGACGACGCGCAACGTGGCGCCGGACTCGCGCGCTGCTGCGGCGGCGGCGCAAATCATGTCTTCGCTTGGTGCGAAGGCGGCCGGGCAACCGATGATGAAGTTGGCGCCCATCTTGAGCGCGCCGAGCATCAGCGAGTTGGCGACGTTGTTGGCATCACCGACGTACGCGATGTTGAGTCCTTTGAGTTTGTCTTTGTGCTCGAGGATGGTGAGCAGGTCGGCGAGGGTCTGGCACGGATGTTCCAGGTCGCTGAGTCCGTTGATGACGGGGATCTCGGCATACTGGCAAAGTTCAGTGACGGTGTCATGGGCGAAGGTGCGTGCCATGATTACATCGACCCATCTGTCCAGGTTGCGCGCTACATCGCAGATGGCTTCTCTGATGCCGAGCTTGCCTTCAAGAAACAGGGCAGAGCCGCCCAGTTGGTTCATGCCGACTTCGAAGGTGATGCGTGTTCTCAGCGAGGGTTTCTCGAAGAGCATAGCCAGCGTTTTGCCGGTGGCGATTTCTTTTTGCTTTGGATCTTTGGGGTTGACCTTGAGAGCCTTGGCGCATTCGAGCACCAGTTCAATTTCTTCCACCGTCATCTCTTCGATGCCGGTGATGTCTCGTCCACGCAGCGCGGTCGCTGTGATGTACTGCTCATAAGGCGAAGCCACTTTGAGCGGTGCGACCACTTTGCTGACTGTCTTTTTGAACGAGGCATTTGCGAGTGCCGTTCCAAAAGTTGCTGCTGTTTTCATTTTTTGTACTCTCCTAACTTTGATTCGTGTGGGTTAAAAACTCAACGTGATGGTGGCTGATCTCGGTGCCACCGTCGTGCTCAGCACGCAATCAGGGTGCCGGCGACCCCTGGCTGATTAATAGACTCGAGAAGCGAATGCGGTTTGGTGCCGTCGATGATCTGCACGCACTCGACTCCCGATTCGGCGGCGCTGAATGCGTTGTGCAGTTTCTCAAGCATGCCGCCCGTGACCGAACCAACAGCCGTCAGGTGATCGCAGTGGGCTTTCACCAGTCTCTTGACGTTGATGCTGTCTGGTCCGATGACGCCTGGAACATCGCTCATGAAAACGAGCATGTCGGCATTGATATGTTCGGCGACGGCGGATGCAACGTTGTCGGCGTTGACATTGAAGAGGGTGGCGCCGCCGTCTTCTTCGCTGTACGCAAGTGGTGCGATCAAAGGAACGATGCCTTGTGCCAGCAGGGTTTCGAGCGCGTCGACATCGACGGCTGTGATGGAACCGACGAAACCGAGGTTGAACTCCAGTCCCTGGCTGTCGACGGCGAGCACATGTTTGGCATTGAGAATGCCGGCTGCCGAAGGCATGCCTTTGACGGTCAAGCCGAAGCTGTTGCAGAGGGTATTGAATTTACCGGTGAGGTTTTCATTAATTCCGTCGAGAACGGGTTGCACAACTGCCATGGTGGCGGCATCGGTGATCCGCAGTCCATCTCTTTTCTGCGGTGTGATGCCGGCTTTGGCGAGTTCTGCGTCTATGAGGACGCCGCCGCCATGCACCAGTATCAGCTGATGACCGGCATTTTTGAGCGCCACCAGGTCACTGGCGATGTCCTGCAAATATGCATCGCCCTGTGAGAAAACTTGACCTCCAAGTTTGATTACGATCTTTGCCATTTCTCTTATCCAACCTCCGCGAGTACATGATTCAATTCGACGCTGCTGCCACCATTGGCTCCGGCGCCGCTTGAGGCACCGCTTGTGGAGCTGCTTCGGATTGGGTCGTACTCCATGTCGCAGCCCCAGGCGGTGGCTGCGCCGTTACCAATTTCAAGTGAAATCCAGATCTCCACCTCGGACGCTGCCAGAACATGTTTGGCTTGCGTCGGGCAGAATTGTGCGTGTTGCTCGCCGCCTTCGAAAGCGACAATGGCGCCGTTTTCGCTGGCATAGCCGATTGTGGTCGCGTACATGTCGAACTCGACGCCTGCGCAACCGACGGCGGCAATCACCCGACCCCAGTTGGCGTCTTGCTTGTACATGGCGGCTTTCACCAGATTGGAGCTGACGACCTTCTTGGCGACGATCCGTGCTTCTTCCTGGTTGAGGGCACCGCTAACGGTGACGGCCAGTTTCTTGGTGGAACCGGCTACGTCGGACGCGATTTTCTTTGCCAGGTGGCAGTTGATTGCATTAAGCGCGGTGCAGAAAATGCCGAACTCTTCGCTGTACTCGTCGACGATTTCTTGATTGCCGGCGAGGCCGTTGGCGAGCAGGATGACCATATCGTTCGTACTTGTGTCGCCGTCGACCGAAGCCATGTTGTAGCTGATGTCGACGCTGGCTTTGAGCGCTTTCTGCAGGAGTGCAGGGGCGATTGCCAGGTCGGTGGTGATGAACGCCAGCATGGTCGCCATGTTCGGATGAATCATGCCGGAACCCTTAGCCATCGCGCCGACCAGCACCTCCACGCCGTTGACGTTGATGGTGGTGGCACATTGCTTGACATAAGAGTCGGTGGTGATGATTGCTTCGGCGGCGGCGCTGCCGGCGAATTCGTCGTCCCGGATTTTTTCGGCGACATGTTTGATGCCGGTGAGGGCTTTATGAATTGGGATTTGCGGACCAATCAAACCGGTCGAGGCGAGCATGACTTCAGATGAGGAGCAGCCCAGTTCGACGGCGGTTTTTTCTGCCATCAAGGAAGCGTTGAGGATGCCTTGCGAGCCGGTGCAGGAGTTGGCTTGTCCGCTGTTGACGAGGATGGCTTTCACCGTTTCGCCGGTGGCGAGCACTTTCTGGTTCCATTGCACAGGAGCGGCTTTGGCTTTGTTGGTTGTGAATACGGCCGCGACGTGCGCGGAGACGTCGCTGACGACAAGCGCCAGATCTTTTTTGTACTTTTTGAGACCGACGTGATCGCCCCAGGCTTTGTAGCCCTTCGCGCTCGTGATTCCACCTGCATGTATCATTTCTGTGTTCCCTTTCAAAAGATGCAAAAACCCACCACCGCTGGAGCGATACTCCTCCGTCGGTGCAGCGATTAGTCATTGGTGCGGACCAGTTATCTGGTGCGGTGCCGGTGCCCGGCTCTAATCTCGCTTACGCGGGGAATATCGGTACATGCGTCAGTCCTCGTCGTTGATCAAGTCCAAACATCACGTTCATATTCTGAACAGCCTGGCCGGCGGCGCCCTTCATCAGGTTGTCCAGCGCGGCCACTACAATTATTCTGTTGGTGCGTTGGTCCACAACGCAGCCAATATCGCAGTAATTCGACCCTTTGACCCATCTGGTCTCGGGGAGGATTTTCGCGGGCACAGAACCTGCGGACGCCTGGCTGGGGGTGATGTTCCCGTTGCCGTTGCCGCTTTCTTTTTCGATGCCGCAAACTCTCACGAACGGTGCGTTCGCGTATTGATTCTGGAACACTTGCAACGCGCCGGCGGTGTCGAGCGGCTTGGTGAGCGTGGCGTAAGCGGTGACCAGAATGCCTCTGTTCATCGGAACCAGATGCGGCGTGAAGGTAATGGTGGCACCGGGAGCAAACTGCGAGAGTTGCTGTTCAATTTCCGGTGTGTGTCTGTGTGTCGCGAGTCCGTATGCTTTGATGCTTTCGTTGCATTCGTTGAAGTGCACGGCTTGTGTTGCGGCTCTGCCGGCGCCGGAAACTCCGGACTTGGCGTCAACAATGATCGAGGCGGGTTCGATGATATTTTGAGAAAGCAGGGGCAACAGCGCCAGCGAGGCGGCGGTTGCGTAACATCCCGGGTTGGCTACGAGTTTAGCGTTGGCGATATCCTGCTGATACCACTCGGTCAAGCCATATATAGATTGCGGGAGCAGGTCGTGGTTGCCGTGCTCGGTCTGATACCACTTTTCGTAGGTGGTGACGTCTTTGAGTCTGAAGTCGGCGCCCAGATCGATGACTTTGGTTTTGCCGAGAATTTGCGATGTCACTAGCTTCGAGGCAACGCCATGCGGCAGGGCAAGAAACACGACGTCGCACTCCGCGGCCTTTTCAATGTCGTTGTCGGAACACGACATCGAGATGGTGCCTTTCAAATGCGGAAAGACATCAGTGATGTTCGCGTCGCCGTACGATTGTGTGGTGACGACTTTCAGTTCGGCGTCGGGGTGTTGAGCCAGGAGCCTGACCAGCTCCTGCCCTGTGTAACCCGTTGCTCCTAATACCGCTGAACTAAACATCGTCGCCTCCAAAACAAAAGCCCCAAGTACGCGACTCGGGGCTTTAGTAATAGCTGCGCACTAATTTAGATGCGACGACGCCAACCTCTACCCGAGCCGTTCATAGAACGTCGTCGGGACAAAACATCAAAGCTGGTCGAAGCGATAAACAATTTAGTCTCACCAGGGAGATAAGTGCAAGTTAGCATCTTAAGTGCAAATTGCCGATTTGCGCCGCCAATTTTGGGAATGTTACAGGATTCTATACAATAGTCAGGAGGAACCCATCCTTATATAGGCGCCACACCGAGTTCTTCCTGAGCGATACGGTTGTACTAGGCAGCTTCTGCGTGCGCGATTGCAGCTTCTGAGTGTGCAACCGAGGACTCCGCACTGGTTGGCGCGTCGATGATGTGGCCGTTTCTTCCAAGCTCATGGAACCACTTATATGCGGCGGTCAGCTCTGATCGCAGTGCCACCACTTGCAGAGCTTTGTCGCGGCGCGAGTTCCAGTGCTGCTGTGCTGCTGCTGCGACTTCTGCTTCGAACAATTGTTCGGCGGCGACTTCGGCTTCGGCTGCCTGATTCTCGAGGCGGCACAATTCGACCCACTCGTCGAATTGTTGTTCGAAGGCTGGTTGGCGGTTGGTGATCAGCGCTACTACCTTCTGGCAGGCGCGCGACACCTTTGGTGCAAGCTGAGTCAGCTCCTCGTACAACGATTCTTTTTTAGACACCATCTGGATGCCGCCGCAGTCAAGGCAAACCAACGCTTCGGCGGGGGCTTCGCTTTCACAACGTGAGCAGCGTTTCATTTTTCGGTCCTCTCTCAGGGTTCACACTCGAAGACTAGCCTCTGCGCATGAAGTTCCCGGGAAGTGCTTGTCAAGCGGTTTTTGGACCATATGCAAGAATGAAACGCGCCCACCGTCACGCTGAATGACACGCTGCCGGAATGTGCGAGAAGTCCGGGAAATTCGTATATCTGGATGATGGAACAGCGAATGGCGCCATGGCGCGCCAGCGTTTCCTTCAGATGTGCGAGAAACCTGGAAAAATCGTACAGCGAGCGAGCGGTGTCTGTGCAGCCGCTGTGCCCAGTTCATCTTTCAGCTGGCGCTTTCTTCGCGGAAGCCACTATCGGAATGGAAGCGGATGAACGCCTGCAGGTCGGAGTCTTTGGGCCAAAGTTCGTTGCGGATTAGTCGGAAGACTCGTGGTGCGTTTTTTGCGGTGAGGTCGAATGAGAAGACGAGAGCGCTTGCATGCTGACCAACGAATTCCAGTCCGTAGACATTGAGTGCGTTGCGATTGAGTTCGTCGATATCGTAATTTTCGTAGAGCTGTCCGACCAACAGTCCAGAGCCGGCGTGTGATTCGTAGGGCAGTCCGAAGTTTTTTACTTTGGCTGCATATTTCCAGCCGAGCGGTTCGAATGCGGTGGCGCATTTTTCCATAAAGTCGCGTTGCGTTTTTGGTGGCACCACTACCATCGTGTTGACGATGTCGCGGCAACCTCCGGGTTGCGTATCTTCCAGCATCCAGACGACATTTTTCCAGAGCGAAGTGGTGCCCTCCGGAAAACGAGTGGTGTGCGCTGAGCATTGCTCGTCGTGAATGCGCAAATTTCGCCAATGGTCGGTCCAAAGTTCATCCGATGACATCGAACAAATACTCCGCGGGGATTTAGGAAACTGCGGTCGGTCTAAACCCATTATGACATCTGGAAGAGACAGCAGCGAGCGTCGGCACCGGTTACTTGTAGTAACTAGTGGGGTGGCGTGCCGCGTTTAGACAATTATGCTTACCGCAATTCTGCCCGACACGGGATTTCTAGTTTCTCGGAGTGTCGGATGAGAGTCACAGTTGAGTCGATTTCCGGCTGCACGCGCAGCAGGGCTCGGTGTAATGCATCGACGTCATTGATGGCGGTTCCGTTGAAGGCAACGATAGCGTCGCCGGTGCGTAGCCCGGCCTTCGCAGCCGGACTATTTTCTTCGATGCCGATGACTAACACGGCGCCGCGGTTATCGATTTCGTGGAAGCGAATTAATCGGCGCTGGAGCGGGATGTTCTGAGCGGCGATGCCGATGAATCCCCGGCGCACATAGCCATCGCGCATCAAGGCGACCGCAACCGACGTAGCGGTGTTGATCGGGACAGCAAGACAGATGCCTTGTGCCGGCAGAATCACTGCTGTGTTGACGCCGATTACCTCGCCGCGCGAGTTGACCAGTGGACCGCCGGAATTGCCGGGGTTGAGGGCTGCATCGGTCTGGATGACGTTGTCGATGAGGCGACCGGATTCGGTGCGCATTGAACGACCGAGCGCACTGATGACGCCTGCCGTCACTGTGCTCTGGAATCCGAACGGATTGCCGATGGCGATTACCAATTGTCCGGGTTTTAGTTGCTGGGCATTGCCCAGTGTGGCGGGCACCGCCCCTGGTGCCCAGATGCGAACGACCGCCAGGTCCGTGTGCACGTCTTCGCCAATCAAGGTTGCGGGTACGGAGCGCCCGTCTTCGAACGTGACCGAGATTTCGGTGGCACCGTGCACTACGTGACTGTTGGTGAAGACGTAGCCATCAGGGGTGAAAACGAAACCGGAGCCCGCACCGGAGAGCGGCATGTTTCTTGAGCGGGACTTCTGCTGTTTCTTTACTTCGATGTTTACGACGGCGGGTGAGACCGATTCTGCCGCTGAGATAACCGCCCGCGAGTACGCATCGAGCAATTGCGCGTCACTGCCGGTGTCTACAGAAATTGAAATGCTGTCGTCGGTTAAATTGGACGCATGGTGCGGGGACGAATCGTGGCGAGATGCGTCGAAATGAGATGGATTCTGATCTAAAGGATGGAGGTCCTCTACGAGATGAAGCCTGTTCATGGTGGCTACTCCGGTGGTTTCGTTGATAGCCGATCGTTGTAGCACGACCGCGAATTTCTCGCTGCTGGTTACGCTGCGGTAACTATCTTCCCGGCGGAATCCCGTCTACAATCGAGCTGGATGCGTGGGCGCTCTATGGACAGCTCTATGGACAGCTTTAGGACAGCTTTAAGGACAGGACATGGCGAGTAAGAAACGGGATTTTCCAGTGTGGAACGTGCGACGCTTTCTGGAGCCGGGGCCGATCGTTTTGGTGAGCTCGGCATGGAAAGGGGAAACGAACATCATGACGATGGGATGGTACACCGTTATGGAGTTCCAGCCTTCGTTGATTGGGTGCATGATCACTGCCGCCAACTACAGCTATGAATTGATTCGGCGCAGCGGCGAATGCGTTATCAACATTCCGACGGTGGAACTCCTCGATCAGGTTGTCGGCATCGGCAACACAACCGGCGAGGAGATCGACAAATTCGAACACTTTGGATTGACCCCCGCTCGCGCCACCAAAGTGAAGGCACCACTTGTGCAAGAGTGCTTCGCCAACTTCGAATGCCGGATCTACGATCGCAAAATGCTCAAGCCATATAACTTATTCATTCTGGAAGTCGTGAAGGCACACGTCGCCGCTTCACCAAAGTTTCCTCGCACATTCCACTATCGAGGCGACGGAATCTTCATGCTCTCCGGTGAACATGTTTCTCGCAAGCACCTTTTCACACCGGAGAAACTTTAAACGTGACCGAGTCTACTTGGCGCTTGGATCTGATTGCATAATCCCGAAAATGTGTCCGTCGAGATCTTTGTAGTATGCGAGCCAGCCGATGCCGGGGATCGCCATTTTGGGAAGGCAGCATGTGCCACCATTCGCTTCGATGTCGGCACCATATTTATCCAGATCCGGCACTGAGATTGTGTTACACGGGGGCTGTTGAGGATCGCGGCGACGCAATAAACCGCCATCAATGCCCGGACCTTCGCCGGTCGAGATTGTCCAGTATTCGACAGGGCCGTCCCACTTCTGGAACTTCCAACCAAAGGTCTTCTCGTAAAATTGGATTGCCTTCTCCGGGTTGTCCGTTGGTATCTCGAAGTGCACTGGTCTCGGCATGGTCAATTTCTCCTGATTTAATGCGCCGACAGGCGCTCAATATAGCAGGCTGACCAGGGAGCCGAAATGTGCGAAATTTCCGGGTTTCTCGCACATTCTGTCGGCTGAGCGGCTTGGCGCCCACCAGTCGCCGCACTGGGGGGGATTTGTATAGGAAAAGTGCCACCCGGTGGCGGTTTGGAGAATCGGAGTGCTGGTTACAGCGCCGTGGACGGGCTTGGGATAGAATCGGAGCAGAGAGTCTCTACGCTAAACGAAGATTTCGCCGGTATGCGCCTTCTGAGGAGGGCGGAGCAGTCAGCTAGAGCATCGCCCAGGGCATCGCCTGGGGCATCCTCCAGGGCATCCCCCAGGGCATATGCATAGTACGTGCCTCTTTGTCTCAACTGGTCTCAACTGGTCTCCACTGGTCTCACTGAGTGACGGAAGCCGAAATACAGATTTTCTACCAGCCTAAACCGCTGTTTCTTCTGCATAAGGGACTGGTGGTGTTGCTGCCCATTGGAGCTGTCTACATCATCTGGACCACTGTTGTGATTATCGCGTCGGGAGCTAGCGGCGCTATCGATTTCCAGCGCGCGATTTTATTGTGCTTGATGCAGGCTCTGTTTTATGCCGCCCTGGTTGGTGTCACGATTCTCTCGAGCGATAAGTCGGTGTTTCTCAGTCGTGACGGTATCTCGCTGCCCTTCTTTTTGCTGCCGCACAAACTGCCGCGCAGTCAGCTTGGTTGGAACAATCTGGTGGCGGTCAAATTCGTGCCCGAGGGGAAGGCTGGTTTGCTGAAACTGCAGTTCAAGCAGGGAAAAGCACTGACCCTCAATCTGGCTTACTTGACTGCGGAGGAGATTGAACAGGTAATCGTTGCGCTGGACGTCTGGTCATCTGGAGCGGATCGTTTTCCCGCTCTGGTGGAGGCGCGTCTGCATTTGAGCGGCAGCGGCTCAATGCCGGGGCTTTCCTATACCAATATGTGGGAGGAAGAGTTGGCGCGCCGCTTTGGCGCCACGAATTTTATACCCCTGGAACCGCAGCATGTGGTGCGCAGTGGTGGCACAGACGGTGCAGCGCTGACTGTGGAGCGACAACTGGCATTCGGTGGCTCTTCGGCTATCTATCTGGTGCGTGATCAGCACAACGTCAAGTTTGTGCTCAAGGAAGCCGTGATACCAAGCGACGCCGACGAAGAGTTGCGGCGCAAGTCGATTGCCATGCTGCGTCGCGAGGCTGACTATCTGCAGCGCCTGGAGCATCCGTCGCTATCCAAAGTGCTCGATTATTTTGTATTCGAGGATCGCCATTACCTGTTGATGGACCACCTGGAAGGCATTGATTTGCGGCGGCTGGTGAAGGAGAAGGCGCGACCGGCGGTTGCGGACGTGATTGACTATGCCAAACAGATTGCCGACATTGTCGCGTACCTGCACGCGCAGGACCCGCCCATCGTGCATCGCGACCTGACGCCGGATAACATAATTTTGCGTGAGGACGGCAGGATTGCTGTCATCGACTTCGGCGCCGCCAACAATTTTATCGGGACGGCGACGCACACACTGATAGGCAAGCAGGCTTATATGCCGCCGGAGCAGTTGCGCGGCAAGACCGAACAGCGCAGCGATATATACGCGTTCGGCGCGACGTTGCACTTCTTGCTGACCGGTGTTGATCCGGAACCGCTGGCGGTATCGCATCCGCGCAGCGAGAACGCGGACGTTCCGCAACTACTCGACGATCTGGTGGCATCGTGCACGAAACTGGAGCTTGCCGAGCGCCCCGCAAAAATGGCAGAAGTAATCAGACAACTAGACGGGTTGCGCAGTTATGCCGGTTGACCCGCAGTATCTATTTGATCCGACCGACGAGCGCCGTCGCCGGGACTTGCAGCGGCATCCTGGTAACCACGGGTTTTCCGGATCGGCCGCCGGCATGGCCGCCGGCACGGCAGCTTATCCAGATCTAGATGGCGAATCCGATGCCGAGTGCGTTGCCTATCGTCCGGGTGTGGAAGTGACGCGCTGGTTCGAAATTTTCAACAAGTGGGTGCCGTTCTTCTTTCTGGCGTCTCTTGGTGCGTTGCTCGTCTTTTCCAGTTTGCATCTTGATTGGCTGCTGATGGCGGTTGCCAAAGTTCTGTTGCTGCCGCTGAAACCGCTTTTGGTTGGTCACCAGGTCGGGGCGGCGTCGCAAGTATTGCAAATGTTGGAAGCGGCCAGCTGGTACATCTTTTTGATCCTGGGTGGGGCGGTTGCGATGCTGACTGCCGCCGAGGGGCTGAAACCAACCCACATGGTGCTGACCGCGGAAAGCTTGATGATAATCCGGCACGACCTGGGCGGGGTGCCGTCACTCGCGGATCGCAAAAGCATCTACTACAAGTATCAAAAAATGTTCTCGTGGGATGACGTCACAGCGGTTCGACTGAACC
Organism: Candidatus Obscuribacterales bacterium; assembly: GCA_046328035.1. Classification (GTDB taxonomy): domain Bacteria; phylum Cyanobacteriota; class Vampirovibrionia; order Obscuribacterales; family Obscuribacteraceae; genus JBGASG01. The sequence goes on from JAXLXI010000007.1 coordinate 83,076, forward strand.
GCAAGCCTGGAAGGCGATCGCACCTCGACTACGAGATCATTCTGCGAATCAAAGACAGAAACGAACTTGTCATCAGATATGGTGACATTCACAATCCGTTCGATCGCATGAAGTTCATTCGCGCGTTGACGACCTACCTGCCCACAGTGTGCCCGGAGGAGATTACCGAGGTCTTTCTTTCGCAGGGCGAACGTGAGAGCTTCACCGAACTCTGGCTGCGGGAGCTGACTGCTTCACCGAAGCGCGACAAGTTGATTCCGCTGTCGCCCGGTATGACATTGCAGGAAGGTCAATACGAGATTCGCGAAAAGATCGGCAGTGGCGGGCAAGCGACTGTCTACCTTGCTGAATCTGCGAAACAATTCGGCGGCAGCAATCTGGTGGCAGTGAAGGAATTCATATTGCCGGTGTTTCCCGATCCGCGGGTGAGGATGGCTGCGGCTGAGCGGTTCCATGTCGAGGCTGATATGATCGCCTCGTTGAAGCATCCGCAGATTGTGAGGTTCCTGGACTTGTTCATCGAGGATCATCGCGCGTATCTGGTGCTCGAAAAGATCGAAGGTCTCAACCTGAAGCAGGTCATCACCGCTGGTGGTGCCCTGGACGAAAGGGTCGCCATAGAGTTGGCCATGCAGATGTGCGACATTCTGGACTTCTTGCACGGTCTTGATCCGCCGGTCACGCACCGAGACTTCACGCCGGATAATTTGATGCTGTCCGAAGACGGCTTGCTCAAGCTCATTGATTTTTCGGTGGCGCAGCAGGTGGTATCCAACGTTACAGGTTCGGTAGTCGGTAAGTTGGAGTACATCTCGCCGGAACAATTTCGCGGCAAACCCACCCCGCTCAGCGACATCTATTCGCTGGGAGCGACGTTGGCATTCATGGTCACCGGTGATGAACCGGAGGCCATTACTTGCTCACGCCCGCAAGGTATTAATCAGGAACTCGCGGCGATCATTGCGCGGTCTACCGCTCTCGAGGCCGCGTCCCGCTATCAATCGTCCGCTGCACTGAAGGCTGATTTATCTGCGCTGCTCGCGTCCTATCCGGACAACAATCCCCGCATCAAGAATCCCCGCATCAACGATCCCGGCGTCAAGCTTTTGTTACGCGAGAAGCAACTGCAGCCGCGCGACGAGCTTCCCTGAATCAGGGAGTGGCTGGCTCTGGAGACGGCGGCGGTGGAGTCGCAGTGGACGAATCGACCGTGGACGAGCCGGGGGACGAGCCGGTGGAAGAGTCGCCCGTGGCTGGAGCACCGGGCACCAGAGACGGTGCCGTCGGCGGCGGCGCTTTTGGTGCCACCGAAACAAATGGGTCTACCTGATCGATCCCATCGTGAAACTGACTGTACACGCTTTGCGGCATGGTGATCTTTTTCGTTTGAGAAACGCCCATGGCACCCGCACGTACCGATGCGAACGGGCTGTTGTTTTCATCGACATCAAGTGCAATCTCGGCGATCTTTGCCCAGATGCCGACGTTTACCGATATGCCTTTGATGTTGAGCACTTTGTACTTGCCACCGTCCCTCGTGATATCGAACTCGATAATTTTGTCGAGTCGAATGGCTTTGAGCGGATTTTTTTCCATCTCCGGCGGCATCACCAGTTTCCCGGACGCGTCACTCTTTTTCATGCTGTCCGGTCCGTATTCTTTGTATAGGTCGTCAGTGCTCTTCACCCATTTCGCTTTTAGATTCGCGCAAACATGAGTGGTACCGTCGGTTGAGCGCGTTCCATAGGCGTTGTCCACGCCGGCATCAGTGATGAGCCGGCTGATTTCCTGCCTGGCTCCGGTCCATTCGATGTTCTTGTAGACGGACGCCAATTCGCTCAATTGCGCATTAGCTGCGGTGGCATCGATGTTCTTTTCTTTGTCCAGGGCAATCGCCTGTTTGAACATGTCCGCCGCTAATGGAAACTTCTCTTCCTTCACCAGGCATTTGCCGACTGCCACCATTGCGTCCGAAGTTTTCGCATCGTCGCCGGCTTTCTGTGCGGCCGCCAGGGCTCGACGAAAGCTTTTCTCGGCAGTAACGAATTTACCTCCGTCGAAGTAGGTCTGTGCTTGCGCGGAATACTTCTCATAGGGTGTGGGGGCGGCGGCTTTTTCCTCTGCGGAGATTGCCGGCTGCATGACCAGCAAGCTGGTGGTCGCTGCCATAGCCAGCGACAACAAAACGGCGCGCGACCCAAACACTGTAGATACTAGGCTTGCCATGTGGTCCCATCCCGACGCGAGGTGTGCGCCGTCTATTCTAGCGTGGTCCGCAAATGTGCGATATTCCAGGACTTTTCGCACACGCCAGAGAGCGCATTTTGGTCGATGCCGCCCGCCAATTGGCGGTTTCTCCAAATGTGCGAAATTCCAGGATTTCTCGCACATTCTGCGAGCACCGCGGTGCGGGGTGTCTCGCCCAGCTGGCGCCTCGACCGCTATGTGCGCCCGGCGTCCACCGCCTTATTTTTCAAGTAGTCGAGCAGCGGGCGATAGCTTTTGGGCAGCGTGGTGTCATCGTAAGTCGCCGAATACGCTTTTTTGCCGTTGATGACTTTGAAGTTGTACACGAACACGTCAGCAGCGCCGCCGTTCAGGTCTTTGATGCCTCTGGTCGTATTCATCAATCCGCTGGAAACAATCAAGTCTGACAGTTTATCGGCGTCTGCTTTGGACAGATCTTTGATGGCGCTTTCGAACGTACGATGCATCGCTGCAAAGCCGCCCGACTGATCGAATGAAAAGACGGCCGACGCCTTCAACTTGCCAGCCTTGGTAGCCGCTGGTTCATCGCACTTCTTGCAGTTCTTCGGTTTGGCTGCCACAGCCTTTGGTTTCACCCCGATCGGCGGAGCCGGTTCCAGTGCCAAACTTGCAGGCAACGACAAGGCGCCTACGCAAAATGCTGACATCGCTACAACCCATATTCGCATCATATATGTTGACCTCTCGGTATCCGTGCCGCAGTCCGCGACGTCTTAATCATCAGAAGTCTCATATGCTCCAGTTGTTCCAGGGAGAGTCAAAAATCTCAACTATTGTCAACAAGTGGCGTTCCGAAGAACGATTTTTGCGGTCAAGCGGCTGAGCCGTTTCTCTAAGCTCAGCTTTTGCGTGGGATTTTCAGTCCTCTGGGAACGGATAAATGAATGGATGCGGCAGCGGCTGATCCTGTACATCGATGTCGGATAGGGTTAGAGGTTCGTGCGCTTTGCTGAGGAGAATGGCACCGGTACTGGTGCGGGACGTGCTTATTTTTGAAGCGTCGCCATCAGCAGGTTCGACTTGCAGGGTCAGACGTAACACCTGGTGCGGATGTTCGGATGACCAATCGGTGACCTTCGCGGCTGCCGCCTTGATTTCCGGCGCGTGCAAATCGAATCGAGCAACTGCATATCCGTATGCGCTGGTTTCTATCGCGGTGGGCGCAACCGTTTTGTGGTCCGCTGTCACCAGCGAGATCTTCTTGGGCACCGCCTGTGAAGGCGGATCGCATTCAACCTTGATAAATAGCTGGTTGTCATTGAAAACTGCTTGCGTGGCGATCGCCGGCGCTGTTTTGGTGAGCGGTCGCAGCACGATTCTGGGCACGCTCCAGTCGGTGATGGCAGGCTGAGTTGCCTTTATATATGGTGCGCGCACTTCAAGAAAACGTTCGCTCTTCTTCTTGCTGCCGTTCACGAAACTGGCGGCTACCTCTCCGGTGACGAAGTTGATGTCTATTTTTTGGGATGAGGCGGCGGCGTTTGCGTCGTTGGTGTCGCACGTAAATCCGATCAGCAGCCATTTTTTATTGCGCCACTGGTATTTGTACGAAAAGTCGTAGCGTTGCCGTGAGCCGCAGTATTGCCCGACTTGCAGAACTCCTTTGGTGATGCTGACGCTGGGTGTTCCTCCTGATGGACCACACGCCAGCATGGTCGCAGTGTCGCTTTCTGCTGTCTTCTGCAACTTGCCGCCTGCGCCGCGCACCGAAATGACAAGTCGAGAAACCTCACCGTTCTGCATGACTTTTACTTGATCGGGACGTCCGTCGCCGTTCAGATCGCCGGTCGCCTGGCTGACAACTGTCCAATCCTTGCTATTGTCAGCCGCGTGGGCTGCGGTGGCGGCCGTGCCCATGCCGAATAGCGCGCCCATGCCGAATAGCGCGCCCATGCCGAATAGCGCGCCCATGCCGAGTGCATTTACTGACGCCGCAACTGGTTTCCTATATTTCATAGCTCCCAGTTTAGCCTACTAAAAGTTTGGGGGCTTGAAGTCAGGTTCGGCGCTTGAAGCGACGTTTGAGCGCTGCGGCGAGGTTTTGGGGAGGTTGGCAGGGCTATGCAATGGTATAGAATAAAAACAGCCTTACTAGTGGATGGTTTTGGGGTTTCATGTATGCAGAAAGGTCTGCTGCTCGTCGCCGCTTTAGTCCCCGCTCTTTTAGCTGGGCCGCGGGTTCAGGCGGAAGAACAATACAAATTCAAATTGAACCGCCCTTTCAAAGCCGGTATCTATGCGTATTTCGGCAGTCGTAACGAAACGCTCGAACAGACATATTTCAATGGCAGCACCGAGAGAAACGAGGAGATGCGTTTCCTGGTCGAAGGCACTTTGAAAATGACCGGGCGCAACAAACCGAACACGACGTATGGATGGTTGTATCTGCGAACCTGCATGTTGGGGGGAGAGTCGCTCCTGCCCAAAGGTGCGCCGCTGGAAATTATCATCATGCCCGACAAAAGTCTGTGCATCAAATATAAAGGCAAGCCGATCGCCGCCGACACTGCGAAACTGATTCAGAGCGTGATGCCGATCGAAGAGGGAACCAAGGGGCAGTCTTCGGCGGACATTCTATACAACCCGTGGACGTCGCAACCGGTAGGTGGCAGCTGGAACACGAGCACCCTGAAGTTTACGCGCACGCACCCGGGGGTGGTGCCCAACTCCACCAAATCGCGTGGACGTCTGGTCAGTGTGACCAAAATCAACGACGAGGACTGCCTGGACGTGCAGGTTGACGTCACCTACAAGCTGAAAGAAGGGGCAGTCGAAAAAGATTGCGCGCAATCGTACGTCTGGATATTACCGGTGGCGCTGGATGGACCTGTATACAAAGAAGAGGATCGTCTGGTTGTGAAGTTCACGGAAGACGATGTGCAAAACGTGCGCAAGACCAGCCGCTCATACCAGATAATTCCCAAGGCTGCGGTCGGGACCGGATCTGGTTCGCCTCCGACTTCAACTCCGGCCGCGACACCGCCGGCGACACCACCATCCACAACGCCGACGCCTGCCAATGAACCTCCGGCCAGCACTCCCGAAGGACCCGGCGGCACCAATCCCTAGCGCCGTTCTAGCGCCGATCCTAGCGTTGGCGCCAGCGCGAATCGAATCGCCACAGTCCCGCAGCAGTTGCGTGTTCGTAGGCGGCATCGAGTTCCGCCGGATAAATGCGGCGATTGATGTCCGCATACTTCTCCTCGGACTTGGCTCGGTAAGCCGGATAATACTGATCCATGATATTTACGAACGTGTCGCGAGAGAGCTCCCGGGCAAGAAACATCATAATCTCGCGCGTGTCGCCGAGCATGCCGGGCATGACCAGATGTCGCACGATGACACCACGCAGCGCCAGCCCGCGTTCGTCGACAACCAGTTCGCCGACTTGTTGGTGCATCAATTTTGTGATGCGGCGGGCGGCATCCGGATAATCTGGTGCCAGCAGATACTTGCGAGCTCGTTCGCTGGTCCAGAGCTTGAAATCAGGCATGTAGATATCGACGACGCCATCCATCAATTCAATACTGTGGGGGCTGTCGTACGAACTGGTGTTATAGACAAGCGGCAGGCGCACGCCCAGGTCGTAGGCATACGGCAGCGCCTCGAGAATCTGAGGAACAACGTGTTCAGGCGTCACGAAATTGATGTTATGACAGCCGCGATCCTGCAAATCGAGCATCATGCCTGCCAGTTGGTGTGGTGTCACTTCGCCGCCTTCGCCGAGCTGACTGCTTTCGTAGTTCTGACAGAATACACAGCGCAGGTTGCACCACGCCATAAATATGGTGCCCGAGCCCATCCAGCCGCGCAGCACATCCTCCTCGCCAAAATGCGGAAAGTGGGAAGAAACCCGCGCCAGCCTGCCCGACTTACAGACGCCGATATTGTTAGCCAGCCTGTCGATGTGACAATCGCGCGGGCAGACGGTGCAATCTTTGAGAGCCGCCAGAGCCGACTCCACCTTATCCTTCATTTTGCCTTCTCGGACACTTTTAACCCAGGCGGGCACGAATTCGCGCCGAGGACGAACGAACCTGCCGTCGCCGCCCACCTCATCCGGAAGTGTAAAATTGCTCAAAAACATGGTGTTTTTATTCTATTAGACGGGATGCACGTCGCCCAGACCGCAAATACAAGAACGTCCGATTTTTCCGGGTTTCTCGCACATTTCCGATTTCCGCGCCGTGCGCCCGTGCCGTGTCCCGTGATGTTTCGCGTGCGGCCCCGCTGCTGCCGCGCTATTGCGGCTTCGTTTCTTCGAGTCGTTTTTTCATGGTCAACGCCAGGTCGTTGTTGGGGTTAAGTTCCAGTGCCTTTGCCACATCGCTGCGTGCGTTCGCGTAGTCCTTTTTAGCGACGTACATGACGGCCCGCTGCAGATAATAGTTTGACTCATTGGGTGAGAGGCGCAGTGCGATGTTCATGTTGGCGATTGCATCATCGAGGTTGCCTTCCTCCCGATCGATAAGTGCGCGGCTGGCGTACAGGTCGGGATTATCCGGAGTGAGCGAAATGGCTTTGTCGTAGTCGGCGCGCGCGCCGGTCAAATCCCGCAAATCCAGCCGAGCGCGACCGCGTGTTGCATAGGGATATGGCAACGTTGAGTCGAGACTGATTGCCTCGGAGTATTTTTTCATGGCCTCGGACAGGTTGCCGTTTAGTTCGAAGTTCTGCCCTTCGGCGAAAGCCTTTGTGGCCGCTGCTCTTGCACCGGTGGCGGCCGATGGCGGTTGCGATGCCTGGGTATCAGAGTGTGCGGCGTGCCCCGCTTTGGCTTTCGCCGTGCGTGCCAGATTGTTTTTAGGATCGATCTTTAGCGCCGCCTCGGCATCTTTTGACGCTGCCATATCGGCACCGAGCGCCAGATTGCAGAACGCGCGACCCGCGTAATAATTGGCGTTGTTCGAATCGAGTTGTATGGCTCGTGAGTAATCCTGCAATGCGGAGTGATGTTTACCCTGGCGTTCTTTGATATCAGCGCGGCCCGCCCAGGCTTCGGGGAGCGTTTCATTTGATTCGATTGCCTGCGTGTATTTTGCCAGTGCTTGATCGAGTTGGTCTTGTTTTGCCAGTTCTGCGGCTTGCTCGAGGAGCGACTTGGCGGAAGCTGGCTGCTCTGCCGCGTTGGCAGGCTGCAACGATCCGACTGCGGAAGCGAGCGGTAACGTGGCTAAAGCCATCGGGATCTGGAGAGCGATAGGCTGCGGCAAGGCGTTAACCAGTGGGAGGACAACAGCGATGGTGGCGCTTGTCACGAGACTCGTCTTTTTGCTGCGGCGATTGGAAACGATAGTGCGCACGGTATCCTCGATCGTATACTTACATGGACGTTTCTATAGATCTTAGCGCGGTCTTCTTATGGCAATTGATTTTGATGAGCTTTGGGCAACTTTAGATGCAAGCTTGAAAACACCGGGCTCCCTCAAAGAAAACATGAGCCGACTGCTCCAGTATGGGCAGAATGAAGTGCCTGACAAATTGTGGGCAGCGCTGCAGAAGATTGACTATGAAGCCGATGTGCCGACTGTCGTCGAGTGGCTGGAACATGTGTTTACAAGGCAGTTCCCTCGTGAAGATATCATCGGGTTATATTTCGGAACCGAAGAAATCTGGCACAACGTCGACCGCGTCGGGCAGGGCATTTTCATGGTCGGCTCACTTGTATTCGATGCCGAAGACACAGAATGGGTTTCTGCCGCGACTTACGAGCCCCAGCCACGCAACATCAAGTGCGATTCGATGGAGGAGGCGCACCTGACACTGGATGCAGAAGGTGACAACAATTCGGTTCGCAGTGATGCACAATATGTCGTTATCCTTTGTTATGCTGCGCATCTTGTGCAAAGTTGTTTGCGTCAATTGGCTGCCAGACCGGAATATCAGGGACTGCACGGCAAGAATGTGGTTGTCGGCTTCGGTCGTAGCGGGGATTTCTTCTATCTGGGTAAGATAGGCTCGATGTAGCTGCGCCGGCGTGCGCCGCGCGAAATGTACGATTTTTCCATTCTTCTCGCACTTCTTGAGAAACGCTTTGCGATCCGGCGAAGGCTGGTCCGCTTCTCTGACAAAGTACGAAATTTCCTGGCATATCGCACATTTTGACGACGCCGTGAATGGCAGTCGAGGGCGGCGATTTGGGATAAAAATGGGCGAAAGTTAGCTAGAGTGTAGCGAGCGGTACGCGCTTTTGGGGTGCAGGAAACGCTGCGTCGAGCCCGGCGATGTCTTCGGCGTCTAGATGGACGGCGCCTGCCCCGGCGTTCTCCGATAAGTGCTCGAAACGCGCTGCCTTCGGAATCGCGAACGAGTTGTCCAGCCGGACCAGGAAGGAGAGGATGACCTGGCGTTCGGTTACCTGGTGTTTCTTGGCGATCGAGGCAAGTGTGGCACCAGCAGCGGTGCCTTCGGAGGGAATCGACTTCCGCGCGAAGGGCGTGTAGCCGACGATGGCGATCGAATGTTTTGCGCAGAAGGGAACCAGATCGCGTTCGATGCCGCGTTTGTGCAAGTTGTAGAGCACCTGGTTACAGGCGATTTTGTGTTTCTGCAAAACGGAGAGAGCCTCTTCCAGATCGTCGACATCGAAGTTGCTGACGCCGAGAGAGCGTATCTTGCCGTCGTCTACGAGTTTTTCCAGTGCGCGCATCGTGTCGGCAAGCGGTACCGATCCGCGCCAGTGCAAGAGGTAACAGTCGAGGTAGTCGGTGCGCAGCCGTTTGAGGGATGCGTCGCAAGCTTTCAATGTACCGGCATAGGTGGAATTCTGGGGCCGTACTTTGCTGACGATGAACAAATCCTGGCGCGGCAATCCCTGGATAGCATCGGCGATCAATTCTTCCGACCGTCCGCTGCCGTACATTTCGGCAGTGTCGATGTGTGCCATGCCCAAATCGGTGACGGCTTTGCGCATGGCTTCGCTCGCAGACTTGACGGCGCTGCCGGATGTGGGCATTTCCCAGGTTCCCTGGCCGATTACGGGAATCATGGTTTCATGCAAAAAGCCGAACGGACGTTTCTTCATGGTTGTACTCGGGTATGCGTGCGCCGTGTTCAGTGCCAGTGTTCAGTGCCAGTGCTCAGTGCCAGTGTTCAGTGCCAGTGCTCAGTGCCAGTGCTCAGTCGTCCGCATCCGGCGTCTTGGGTATCTGTGGAATTGCCGGCACTGCTCCCGAGCCGAAGCTGCCTCCGCTTCCGTAGCCGGCACCGTATCCGCTGCTGCCCGTGCCACCGGATCCGTAGCCACCACCATAGCCGCCGCTCTGACCGCTGCTGCCGGTTCCATAGCCACCTCCGGCACCGCTGTAACCGGCGGAGCTGCCGCTGCCATAGGCACCGCCGCCCGTGCCGCGGTATCCGGCACCGCTGTATTTTCGCATCAGCTCTCCGGCATCGATAACTTTGTAGCCGCCGGGCAAGATAAATAGCGTCGGACTGGGTATGCCGGCCGACAGGCTGCGCAGTTTGTAGACGGGCGATCCGTCCGTGGTCATCATAACACCGCATTCGGTGGCAATGTCGCTCCACTGCTCGGTGGTATGCCCGCTGATCACGGCGCGTTGTCCTTTGCAGTTGCGCCCTTCGATGAGTTTCATGCCCAGCGGCTGCCAGCTCACTCTCTCATCGGGAACTCCTGCCATCCGCGGATCGAGCGACGTCTTGGTAATCGTGCGCGATGTGTCGTCAATCGAGTAGCTTACCTTGTTTGGGAAATCCATTATGGAAACAAACTTCCGTCCCCCCACGGAAAACTCACTGCGGATCTTGCCGCGACCATCGCACCACATATGGTGCTGATCCGCCTTGCCCTGCGAGTAAAAATCCAGCCAGGCTTCGTACGGATGTGTGGGGTACTCCGCTGCCGAGGTCGGTGATCCGGCGAGCGAATGCATCGTTCCGAATGCAACTAATAGTGCAGCTAGAAACCGGGATGCCAGCTTTGACCCAACCGCGCCTGCGTTTCGCATATGCTCCTCCGGCCGATGACTGATGTTCTGGGACCGTTAATTTTACCGCAATCCAGCGCTCTATCCCAGCGCTCTATCCCGGCGCTTTGCCTTAGTGCGTCTTGCCGGCGCTTTGCCCAGCGCGCTGTCCCGGAGCACAGGGCTTACCCTACTTGACACTGCCGGTACGCCGTCTAAAATTTTGGTACGGGGCACTTTTCGCCGCGTGTCCGCTTTTACTAGACCACTGAACGACAACTGAGTCACTTACTACTTCCACCTCGACACGTCTGTGCCGCTGGTCGCTTGCGGGCTTTTACGTCCGGCAGGCGGCTTGCTCGCTCCTTTCGGAGGCGCCGGCGCGTTCTTGCCACGGAGAATTTACTATGCTAGGGATAGAACGAGGCTCGCCCGACGGCGAGCGCGATACAAACGCGACTGCAAACGCGAATGCGACATCGACGGCGCTCAAGTCGCGTTTCTTCGATGAGAGCGACGCACCAGATACGGAGTCGGCGCAGCAGCAGGCGCAGCGCCTGCAATGGGAACACCTTGGTCCGACCCTCTTCGGCGTGATCTTTCCGGCGGTAGCCATTGCGGCTGCCACCGTCGTCAATTTCGAGTCGCTCTGGCACATGGTGGTACGCCGCCCCGCCGAAACGCTCATCGAAATGGGGTTCATCGTCGCGGTGCCGATCCTCAATCAGCGCTTGTGGACGGCCTTCGCTCGTTGTGACGGACGGCATCCGATTCGGGTCGGCATCTATGCCGGTGTGTCCATCACCACGTCGTTGATAGCCATGATTATCGCATCGGTGTGCTTGTTCCTTGGTTACCCGACCATCGACGAAACGGGCACGGCGCACACCAACGCGTTCATGGCTACCGCGCTGGTGTCACTCGGTTCTCTAATCATGGGCGGCGTCTGCCTGGAGCTGATTCGCCGCACCAAACTTACCCGCGCCGCCCGCGTCCGCAGCGTCCTCTATTCTTTGATAGGTGTTTTGCTCACTTTAATCGCGGGAGGCGCTTGCGAAACACAATCGGCACGCCTGCGCATCGCAGAACGCGGTGCCACCGCATCTGATGCCGGCGAAGCCAAGCGTGAGGAGGCGCTTGCCTATTTGCGCAGCGCCAATCCGGATCGGGAACTATGGATGGATTGCGCCGATCCGGCCACTGCCGGCATCGCCGGTCTGTTTGCCAAGTTCGATGCCTCGACCCGGGCGAAACTATACTTCAATACCACCGGCAAGCCATACGTGGACGCCCGCGCCGGCGATCTCGATAAGCTCACTGACGATAGCCTGTCGCGCCATGTCATTGGCGACAAGACCGCCAACTTATCCCTGCGCCGATCCGCAATCACAGGGTTGGTATCCGCAGATGGACTGGTTTCTACGATGGACTGGACTTTCGTTTTCAAAAACGATGACTTCAGACCGCAGGAAGCGCGCGCCGAAATCGCGCTGCCGCAAGGCGCGTCGGTGACGGGATTGACGCTCTGGATCAATGGCGAACCCCGTCAAGCAGCCTTCGGCAACGCCACCACAGTCAATGCGGCCTATCGCGGTATCAATTTGCAGAAACGCGATCCGGCCCTGGTCACCGATCTCGGCCGCGGACGCGTGCTCGTACAGTGTTCGCCGATTCCGGCGCGCGGCGAAGCGAAAGTTTCGATCGCTGTCACGGCGCCGCTGCGGCTGGACAATCTGGAGGAGGCTTCGATGACGCTGCCGCGTTTCGTCAACTCCAACTTTAGCGTCTCTGGCGATCATGCGGTACGCTTGCGATCGAATACCAACTTCCTGACAAACTTCGCGGGAGTACGCAGCGTCCAGACAGATCAACACGATTATCTGTTGGGGGGCAAGTTCAAGGACAACGATCTGAGTGGATCGGGTGTCGGAGTGCGTGTCCAACATAATCCCAAGCAGAAAATTGCGTACGGAGTCGATTCGAATCCAAAAGGACGCGCATCGTGGATAGCATCGGTGGTTCAGGAGAAACCGGCGACGCCGCCGCAGCGAATCGTTGTCGTCGTGGACGGATCGCAAGCGATGGCACGATACAAAAAGGAGATCGTCAGTGCCCTGGCGTCCATTCCGCAAAACATCCCCACGTCCGTGATTCTGGCTTCGCCGACGCAAGAAGGCAAGGAGCCGGTGCCTTTGCATGAGTTTCTCAACGATGCTGAGAAACTACAGTTCGAGGGCGGACAGGACAATCTGGAATCCCTGATCAAAGCAGCCGAATTAGCTGGAGAAACTAAACGCAGCGCCGTACTCTGGTTGCATGGACCGCAGCCCAGTTTCAACCGTGAGATGTACATTCTGGCGCCCTACGTTGGCACGCCCCAGTTCTACGAGCTGCCGCTAGATGACGGCTGGACCAACACCAGCGAGTTCCTCAGCAACCACAAAGAGATCGGTCCATTCACGCCGATCGTTCGCAATTCGTCGGTTGGCGATGACCTGCAACGTTTCTTTGCCGCCTGGCGCCCCGGTGCCAAAAACTACACCGTCAAGCGCACACGTTTGAAAGACCAACCGAAACACGGCGACTGCCTGGCCGACCAGACGTTGCAGACAGCCATCGGGCGTTTGATTGCTCAAGACGAATGCCGCGACTACCTGACCAAGAAGCAGGTCAACAAGGCTATCGAACTGTCCACTGCTTATCACCTGGTCAACAAAACGACCGGTGCGGTGGTGCTGGAGCGCACGGGCGACTATGTACGTTACGGTCTGCACGATCCGAACGCCGAACCCGGAGATGAGGTCGCCGTCAATAACGCTGCCACCAATGGCGGTACCATCGGCGAAGACCAGACGGTGATCACCGGCATCCACACAGCCGGCACCGTGCGCGTCAACAACCTTGCCAATCTGGAGGCATTGCTCAACCTCCTGGCCAATGGCATGGAACTGCTGGGACTCGGCTACGGACTGGTCCAGATCGTCTGCGCTGTCTTGAAGCGTCCGCTCAAAGGCAACTGCCTGGGGCTGTTCCACTACGAATACGGGCCGGTGTCCAGATTCCTGATCGGGTTCGCTTGCATCCTCGGTGGTCTTGCTACGCCCGGCATGATTTCGTGGCTGATCGCCTCTGCTCGCGATGCCAACCTGTTCTCATAGTAACTGACCAACTACCGATCCCAAAATTGATACAAAGGCAGAGCCGGCGGGCGCATGTCGCCCGACCGGCTCTCTGCCGAATGTACGATTTATCCGGAAAAATCGTATATTTTGCAGGGACGGCGTGCGCACCGGCGCCCCAGAGACGCTTGCCGCAAAATGTGCGAGAAATCTGGAAAAATCGTACATTTCGCCGTGGCGGACGCGACTGCCCGGCATGGTCCCGTTTAATGAATTTCTCGCGAATTTTTCGACGCTTTTTCTCTTTTTCCAGCCTCTGCGCTACAATCCTGCAATCTGTGTTGTTCCATGAGATGAGGCAGCGTCGTGATCGAAGTTTCTCACAAAGTCATGTCGGTGATCGCAGCTGTGTTGATGTTCGCGGGCGCTTTGCCGCAATCGGTGCAGGCTGCTGATTTTAAGGGCAAAGTGGTGACCGTCATTGATGGGGATACTCTGATGATCCTCAACGGACAGACGCCGCAGAAGGTCGTTTTGTACGCCATCGATTGTCCGGAGATTGGACAGGATGCCGGGACTACCGCCAAAGAGTTTACCGCCGGTCGTGTGCTGAAAAAGGAAGTGACCGTTAAAGACCATGGCCGCGACAACTATGGGCGCACCATCGGCGAAGTCATCCTCGACGACGGCACCAATCTCAACAAAGAACTCGTTACCAGCGGACTTGCCTGGTGGACGAAAAAATTCGCCCCTGAGGCAACTGACTATCGTGACCTGGAACGTTCTGCTCGCACAGAGAAAAAAGGTCTGTGGGTAGCGGTCGAGCCCGTGCCGCCGTGGATCTATCGAAATGGCAAACGCACCCGCAACGTGCAAGCCGTGATCAAGACGAAGTAATTTCGGGAATCAGTTCTTCTTCGCGGGCAGTGATCGATTTGACAATCTGCCTTAGCAACAGCGCGGCACCCATACCGAATATGGTGCCGGACAGATCGATTGCTGTACCGATTTCGAATCCCTGGGGACCGCTAACGAGTTGGACCGCCACGTAACCGAAGAACCCTTTAAGCAGCCAGGCCGTCCACCACAATCGCATGATTCCGGGCACTTTGTCGGTGGTGCCTGGCTTGCTGGTGGCCACCCACATCTCTTTCACGAGCTCGAATGGCTTGACCAAATTGACAAAAGGAACGAACCAGTAAAAAACCGACCATTCTTCGCCATGTTTCACACCTGGGGCTTCGATCTTTTTCAAGTTTCGATAGGCGCGAAACATCCATTGCAGAAAGCCCGCCGCACTAACCAGAAAGACGATGAAACTCAACAACGCCAAACCCATCAGCAGAAAGATTGTGGTCAGATGTGGAATGTCCCAGTTCTTTGGTTCTCCCACCGGTGCACCGATGAAAAATGATGCGATTTGTGCAACCACCTGCAGTGCCCCAATACACACATAAATAATCAGCGAAATCTCGGTGAATTTTGCCACCTTAGCGAGTTTCAGGAGCCTTGGCTCGTCTCGTTTCTCGACTTTCGACATCAATTTCTCTCTCGGTTTTGTGCAGTCTGAGGTTTTATATTAATTCCGTTGGCACCATTGAACTAAATCGACCTCTGCAGCGTTGTACGTAATAGATGGAATTTTCGTACACCTTGAAGGAGGTGCAGAATGGGTATAACCGTACAATTCATGCGACGCCACGTCAATCAGCTAAAATCTGGCGAAATCTTTGCGACGAGAGACATGCTTGGTTACGGCGGGCGTTCTGCCGTAGACCAGAACTTGCGCCGCTTCGTTGCCAAAGGAATGATCGAACGTCTGGCCAACGGACTATTTATGAAATTGAGTGCGAATCCGCTTGAGCAGGTTTCCTATCCCTCACTCATGGAAATCGCGGTCGCAAAAGCGAAGGCATTCGGCAAGCAAATTATCAGCGCCGGGAGCGAGAACGCTGCCGCTCTCGGAGTCGAGCTGCCGGAGCCCGAATACACGGGCGAGCCGCCCACGCAGGACGAGCCGCCCACGCAAGGCGAGCAGAAGATCGTCGAGTTTTCCGTTAACGGTTGGTCGTCATCATTTAATACCGTGCACGGTCGCGTGGCTCTGAAGCAGAAGGCGAACCGCAATTTCGTTTTGGGAGAAACTCCGGTAGGAAAAACTCTGCGCGGACTCTGGCACATCGGAGAGGACCTGTTGAAATCGACCTGTCGAGAGGTGATTGTTTCTTCGACTATTCGGTTCGACCGTCTGCAGCGAGAAGAAATGCGCAGTCGCACCCCGCAACTGCCGTCATGGTTGAGCAGTTTATTGAATCTGCCGAAAAGCGATCCCAAACCGAATCATGGCAATGGGGTGAAGAAACGCCTGCGGCGCGAGTCCGAATTCGATCCCCGGCTACTGGAGAAAGTTGCTGTTGCGGCCGGAACCGTTTATCAGGGAGAAACAACACGCGGCGCCACCGCGCCGCAGGCAAAGCCGACAGGAAAAGCAACAGGAAAGGCAACTGGAAAGGCAACTGGAAATCCATTGCTCGCCGTGCACCGAGCGCAGACTGAGAATCCCGAGGAGTACGCCGAGATGCTCAATTTGTTGCAGCAGCTGATCCGGAAGTAGTGCCGTCCGTTCCGGAAGTAGTGCCGTCCGTTCCGGAAGTAGTGCCGTCCGTTCCGTAAGTAGTGCCGTCCGTTCCGGGTATGCTGGGCGGATTGTCGATAGCGCTGGCGTCTATGCTGGTCGCTCCCGCTGCCTCCGTACCGCTCGACGCCTCTGCGGGCTTGTCGGGAATCTGACTGTACAGGCGCGAATTGAGCCAGGCGATGACGGTGCGCAACACGTCATCGGGGCACTGTCCTTCTTCGAAGATGAGGTGCTCGGAGTTGCCGAGCATGATCATGTCTTTGTCTTTGGTGCCAAGCGCGTGGAAGACTTGCAGAGTGCCGTCGGGACGAATCAATTTATCGTTCATACCCTGGAACACGATGACCGGGATCGATTTTATGTTGGCGGCGCTTTCCATGTTGCGGCTGCACAGCTTCTGGAAGCGTAGCAATTCCTTGGGCGACATGTTGAGGCGCACCATGGGATCCTCGCTCCACTTCGATTTTAGTTCCGGGTCGGTGGTCGCTTGGCGGACGACGCGGGTTCCGATATCGAAGGGGCGGCTGCGTTTCTTCAGCAGGTGTTTGGCGACCTGAAACTTCATGCCTGTTTCTTCAAAACGCTTTCCCGCCGGAACCGATGCAATCAACCCGTCGAGCAGATTTTCGTGTTTCGAGGCGACGCGCAGCGAAATGGCGCCACCCATCGATTCGCCGAGCAGAAAAATCGGGATGCCCGGATTGTCGTGCCGCATCACCTTAATCACTGACTGCAGATCGTCGACACACGAATCGAAGTCCACCTCTTCCGCGCCATATGCCTGGTTGTAACTGCCGAAACCGCGGATATCGAACGCGATCACAGTGTAGCCTTCCGGAGCCATCCGTTCGGCGAAATCTTGATAGGCACCGTGGTGCAAGCTCAGTCCGTGCACGCAGACGAGAATGCCCTTGCGCGGAACCGACGGGTCGCACCACACCAATCCCGGTGCATCGGGAGTCGGCATCCGCAACGCCTCCCACGGATCGTGCGCGGTGTTAGAGCTAATCAACTGACTTTCGAACGAAACCTGCGGTGCCATGCCCCGCTCCACTCCCAGCGCGGCGGGCATCTTCTGATCGCCGAACACCAGATACTGGAGATGTTTGTATTTCTTCGTGCCCTCGTCTTGCGGCTTGACTCCGTACTCTTTGCAGAGCTTGCGAAAGTTCCATTCGCGGAAAATCCAGATCGCGTCGCGGTAGGGTTCCATGGCTTGCGCTTCGTGCCCCAATCGCATCTCCGTATCTGACAGCGCCAGGAGCGCCCAGCCGGTGCGCACATCGCGCGGACCGAACATGCCCCTGTCCAGTTCCACGAGCTTCGAAAATATACGATTTGCCCCCTGAAAATCCTTCAAATGGTAGTAGCACCCGCCGGCAATGTGATAGACACGGCGCCGAAACTCATTCGCCGACAAACTGCGGTCCGGGTCCTTCTCGAACAAATCCACCGCGTCCGCCAGAATCGAAACCGCCTTCTTGTAATTCGCTTGCTTGTATATGCTGTAACCCAGGCGCGCCGTAGTTTTAGCCAGCTGCAGCTTGCTGCAATCCTTGTCTTGCTGCTGCAGCGTCAGCGCTTCCTGACACAACGTCTGCGCCTGCGGAAACTTCTCATCGCCAAAATAAGTGGCAGCTATGTCGCGCAAGTTGATCGCGCGTTTTTGAATGGGCGCATCAGTTTTCTCGAGCAAGTCGCGAACGCGCTCGAAGGAAGTGCGAGATTCCTCGTTTTCTCCGATCCGCAGATACGAATCTGCCAGCCCCTGCAATGCCTCGATCAGTTGTTGGTTGTTTTGCTCGCAGAGCGGCACCAGGTCCTTATAAGCCTCAACGGCAGCCGCATAGTGCTCGTCGCCGTAAAGTTGGTGCGCACGTGCGAGAAGTCCGGGAATATCTGACGTTTGGTCCGGCTTGCGCGGCGCTGCCTGGGCGGCAGGCACGGCATCATTTTGGGCGTAGGCTGCGAAACCGGTACCAGCACCGGCTCCCGCAATCATAGCCAAACTGGCTGCCACCAGAACTCTTTGAGTGAAACGGATTCCGAGAGAATTCATGGTGTCAGGTCAACTCCTAGCGTGAGGTTTTGGCGACGGGGAGGGCATATTCTTCGGTCATGGTGAGCAATGTGTGGAAGCAGGAAACTGCCAGCGAACCATCACCGACTGCAAAGCCAACACGTTTGGTTGAGCCGGAACGCACATCGCCCGCAGCGAGAATGCCGGGAACGGAAGTTTCCAGCGCGCAGGGTTCGCGATGCTTGAGCGGCCATTTGTCGGCAGTGACTAACTGGATGCCTGTGAGGATGAAACCTTTGTCGTCCAGCGCTGTCTCTGGCGGCAACCACTGCGTCGATGGTTCGGATCCAATGAATACGAAGATCGCTGTCGCCGGCATTTCCTTCACACCGGCAGCGCTGGTCAAAGTCACTTTGCCGATTTTGCCGTTGCCGGTTTCGCTCGGGTGCACGGCGGTGATATGCGTGCCTTCGTGTATGCGAATGTTCGGTGTGGCACGAATGCGCTTGGAGAGATATTCGGACATGGCTGGACCAAATGTCCCGCGCACCGCCACGTGCACCGTGCGCGTCGTGCAGCACTCCGCGAGATACATCGCAGCCTGCCCAGCCGAATTGCCGCCGCCGACCACGAACACATCTTCGTTGTCGTGCAGCAAGGCTTCGATGGCGGTGCACGCATAATAAACCCCGGCTCGCTCGAAGTTGGACGCGCCCTTCGCATCCAGTTTGCGCCAGCGCACTCCGGTGGCGATCAGGACGACGCGCGCCTGCACCACTGTGTCGCAGTCCAGGTGCAGTTCGTGATACGGTTTGCCGGGCGCGGTCGGGACAATCTTTTTCACCGTCACTGGTGCCGCGAGAGTGGCACCGAACTTGAGCATTTGCAGAATGCCGCGGGTCGATAGATCCTGTCCGGAAAGTCCCGCGGGGAACCCGATGAAGTTTTCTATTTTGGACGAACCGCCGGCCTGCCCGCCCGGTCCCACACTATCCAGCACCAGCGTCGAAAGCCCTTCCGATGCGGCGTAAACCGCCGCCGCGATCCCGCCGGGGCCGGCGCCGATAATCGCCACGTCTACACTGCGACCGGGGCAATGCCGCCAGATGCCCGCTGCTTTCGCCACTTCGCGCGGAGTGGGTTGCACCATATCCGATGCCTGATCGACGCCGCGCACCACGGGGAATTCGTTGCCGCAATTGAGCGCGCGCACATCGTCGTCGCTCATGCTGCCCACATCGAAAAACGTATGCGGCACGAAACTCTTGTGCAAAAACTCGCGGATCAAAGTTGTGTGGTGGCAATGCGCATAACCGAACACGGACATGCCGATTGGTCCATTCGATTGCAGCAATTCCCGTCGTTGCTGAAAGGCTACAAGTAGTTTCTCAGAGAGGCGCGGTATGCGGGTGAGCACTTCGCGCAATTTGCTGTTGGGTACGCGGCAGCACTTCGTCACCCCCCTGGCAATACCAGTGACAAGCACCGGGCGACCGGTGAGCACATCGATGTCTCCGGAAAATTGCCCTTCCTGGTGCGTGACAACCTCGCGATTGTTCTGCGCCGGATTGACGATGACGATGCTGCCGGACCGAACCACAAAGAGATCCATGTCGGGCGTCCCCGCTTTCCAGATCGTCTGGCCGTCGGCGTACTCCTCGCAAACGGCAATCTTGGACAGAGCGTCGAGTTCTTCTCGGGTCAGCCGTGGAAAGGCGGATTCTTCAATAAATGCCGACATAGCGATCATCCTGGCGAGTTTGTGGATGGGACATGGCAAGAACCGGGCAAGGCCGCATTCATGGGGATACGGGCAGGATAACAAGGAACGCGCCCAAAATACCGCAAAATTGACCGAAATTGCTTCATTAAATGAAGCGCACCGGGTGCCGCCCGTCGCGCGCCCGGATTAAACAGCGCGCGCCGCAGATGTGCGAGAAACCCGGAAAAATCGTACTTAAATGTCGTTGAGGATTTCGGAGTAGTGCCCGAGCAATATTGCCCTTTCGCGCGTGATGCGGGCGCGGCTGGCAGCCTGCATGGGCGCGTACATGGAGCCGTCTTTGTGGCTGTAGATGTTGTCGATTAATTCGACCTCGGCATCGCGAAACTTCAGCCATTGCTGCTGCGCTGTACGCAGGTTCGTCTTCTCCGCCGGCTTCAATTCGGACATCAGTTTGTTGTATTGCTTGTTCATCTCGGCGTCCCATTTTTTGAGCGCCTGCTCCTGAACCGCAATTTCGTCGCCCGTGCTGTTCGCCTTACCGGCTGCCTGTTCCGTCCATTTGTCTATCGGGTGCACCTTCTCCGCAGCCCAGGCGGCGCCGACCGTAACACAGCACCCGAGCAGCAGTATGGCTCGGCGGACAGACTGTTTCTTCATCTTGTTTCTCCTGGGGTGAAAATATAGCGGCATAGGTCTAACGGTTAACGAGCATCCGGTTCCCGACGGCGCAGCTCGGCTTTGCTCTGTTCCTTCGCTTTGTATTTGGCAAGTCGGATTGCCAGGTCCTCTTTTCTTGCGAGCAGCTGGTTTTTGTATTTGAGGAGTTCTCCCGTACCGGCACCGAATTTGGTGAGCACGTTGTACGATTTCTCCGTCAAGGCCAGCGCCTCGATAAGGTCGATGTCCTGTTGGATAACTCCCCGACGGCTGAACGACTTGCTATAGAAAATCAGAAACTGCGGCTTGCCCTCAGTCTGTTTCTCGACCAACTCGTAAATGTTTTGCGCTGACGCATTATCCCCGGTGTGCAGATATGCATCGCCGAGCGCGAGTTCGGTCTCCAGCATGACTGCATTCACCGCAACGCGAGCATCCCATTGCGTTTGCAAACCACTTTTCAGATAGGGAATCGCGTCCTTTTCTCGTTGCGCGTTTCTCAGTACTCCGCTCGCCGCGAGTTCGCAGTCTGCCAGCTTGGGCAACTCCGGTTTCTCTTTGCTCAGCTCGATCATCTGCTCATAGAGCTTCAAGCGCTTTTGCCAATCGGCAGGATTGATCGAGTTTACTAACGAGTCCAGACTTTCGACTTTTATTGTCCTCAGCCGCGCGAGTATCTTTTCGTCGGGATTTGAGGTCTCTATAGAATTGAGGAATTCCACGCGTTTGGACAAGAGCGCCGGGTCTTTCGAATGCTCGTCGAACAAGCGACCAACGTGACTGTCAAACTGTTCGTAGTTTCGCTCGCTGAAAAAATTTGCGCGGGACGAGAACAACCCCGACCCGGCTTCGCGCAAAGCCGACGTTTCCTGCTCGGTCTTTTCATCGTGCTCAAGGGTGCTGGAGAGCGTAAGCATGCTGGTTGCATAAGCTTCCGGTGGCAATGAGGATTTGTATTTGCGTGCCAGTTTTTCGGCAGCATCACACAATTCGGTTCTGTGAACGCGATCGAGTGAGGCGGCCGTCAAAAGTGCGCCGATGGTTCGGTCGATTTCAGCGGGCGACGCTTCGGCGATCTCGATTTGGGAAAGGGCCAGCTGCGCCGCCGCAGTGCAAGCCAGATCGTTGCGCATGCTGGCGGCTCGTTGAACTTCGCCGAGCGCTTGCGTCAGGCTCGCATGCGCTGATTTGCGAAGCGCTGATTGCAGACCGACGCTTGCCGCTGCCACCACTGACAGTATCGCCAATCCGACTGCGCCCCACTGCCAGCCGTTCAGTTTCTTGACGAAACTTCCAGGGAGCTTCGCCACCGAAGATACCGCCATGCGAATGGGAGCTGCGCCGGTCAGGCATTCGTGCATTTCCCTCGCGGTCTGGAAACGGTTTTGCGCCTCCGGCGCCAGTGCATGCATGACGATCGCGCGCATGCGCTCCGAGACGGATGCAGGCAACTGATTGGGAGGCTTGTGCAGCCGCGCCGAGAGATCGGACAACGCGGCGGCGTCCCAGGGTGGGCGACCGCGCAGCGCCTCGTACATGGCGCAGCCGACGGAGAAAATATCTGAACGAGCGTCGACGCTTCCCCCGGTCAGCTGTTCGGGACTCATGTAAGCGGGAGTTCCCAGCACCGCCCCATCGCGGGTCAGTTGCTGCTGATCGCCGACCAGACTTTTTGCCAATCCGAAGTCGATGATCTTAACTTTATTGCCTGCCACCAGCATGATGTTTGCCGGCGTCATGTCGCGGTGCACGATGTCCTGTTCGTGCGCTGCCGCGAGCCCCAGCAAAACATCCGCGAAAACTGCCGAAACGTCCGCTTCCGAAAGCGCGCCGTCGCGTGCGATTCGCTCCTTCAGCGACAGCCCATCAATGAACTCGCAAACAAGATATATCTCGCCCGTTTGCAGCGTGGACACCTGATAAATTTCGGCTATGCATGGGTGGTGCACGCCCTCCATCGAACGCGCCTCCCGCACGAAACGCTTGCGCGAACTTTCGCTGGACACCAGGTGCGGATGCAATAACTTGATTGCCACCACCCGCTCGAGTGCGGTATCGAACGCCTTGAACACGCGTCCCATGCCACCACTTCCCAGTGTTTCGAGAACCTTGTATTTCTCGTCGAAAAGATCGTCGGCTGCCGGAGAATCCATATTGTGTATTGTCGCATGGCGTACCGTCGCGTTGACATGGCGTACCGTCGCGTTGACATGGCGTACCGTCGCGTTGACATGGCGTACCGTCGCGTTGACATGGCGTACCGTCGCGTTGACATGGCGTACCGTCGCGTTGATGTGGCGCGCGGTCACGTTTGCTAAACTGTCGGCATGTCATATCCTGTTAGGCAAATTCAGGTACGCGGCGACCACATTACTCTCGGGCAGCTTCTCAAGTTGACGGGCGAGGTGGGCGGCGGCGGCGACGTCAAAGAGTACCTGTCCACCCACAGCCCTCTCGTCAACGGTGAAAATGAAAATCGCCGCGGACGAAAGCTTCGCCCCGGTGACCGGGTCGTGCTGCCCAACGTCGGGGAGATTGCGCTCACGTAGGGTGCGGCGTGCGTTGAGGTGTGGGCGGCGCACGGTGCGGTGTGGGCGGCGTGCGTTGAGGTGTGGGCGGCGTGGGCGGCGTGCGGTGCACGGTGCGGCGTGCAGTGCAAAGCGGTGCAATATGAGCAGAGGCGCAGTAATGTGGATCCGCGACGGCGTTCTGGTTAACAGGATGCACGTCAATCCGGTGGCATTCGCTGCCGCATACTGGCGCTTCGCGGACAAATCAAAACGTTCGCATCTCCGCCTCATCGATCTGATCAATTTCGGGTTTGCCAAATCTGGTTTCTCCTGTGCCGAAAAGATGGCGCTCTTCAACAGCGAATGCGGCGATGCCTACCTTGCTGACGACCTGATCGGCTCTGCATCCGATTTCTACAATCAGGTGGCGACGCTGGCCGCGCAGTCGTGCAACTACTTCACCGGCGCGCTCGAACTGCTCAAAGACTTGCAGGAAACCGGCGTGAGTAACTTCATCACATCCGCTGTGGAACAGCCTGTGCTCGATGCGTGGCTGCGCAGCGGATCGGGCGGTGCCGCCGCGCCCTACCTGACAGAAGTGCTGGGCAAGCGGGAGAATTTCACCAAAGGAAAAGACCACTTCGCTTACGTTGCCGGTCAGATCGGTGCCGGTCAGAGCGATGCCGGTCAGAGCGATGCCGGTCAACGCATCGTATATGTGGCGGACGCTGTCTCCGAGATTGCCGCCGGCGCCGCTTTCAGCCAGCAATTCAACGTGGTGCCGATCGGCTTCGGCTATTGCATTACCGCCGAAAACGTCGTTTCTGCCGCGCGGCTGGTGCAAGATGCCCTAGCCGACCTGCCTCAGCTCGACTCGCACGAAATGTACGAAATTTCCGGACTTCTCGCACATCTTGAGGAAACGGAAGTCAGCCTCCCGGATGCCGCCCAGATCAACGCCGCCCTGCGCGCCGCCGGCGCCTTCGATGTAGCCATGGGCGGCAGCGATCAAATAATGACTGACTTGAAGAAACTACTCGTTGCTCGGCTCGTATAACGTGATCGGCGTCCGCCGCTGAATCGATTGCGCTTTTGCTGCCTCCGCGGCAGCCAGCAAGCGAGTCAGTTCGTTGCAGTCTTTAGGTATCGAAGCAATTCCCATCGCCACAGAGAGTTGTCCCGGTAGCATGCCTGGCAAGGTCGTGTCGGTGAGTTCCTTGTGCAATCGCTTCGCAAAAGTGAAGGCGCCGGCATGGGCAGTGTTGGGCAGGATCATCGCGAAGTCCAGGTGCTCGTAGTGCGCAATGATGTCGATGCCGCGCTTCAATTGACTGACGCGCCGGAAAATTTCTGCCATGGCGGGCACGTCCAGTGGACCGCGACCGACCAGTTCGTTGCCGACCACGCGCAGTTCCAAAATCATCAATGATAGTGCGCTGCCCGTGCGGTAACAGCGGAAGTATTCTTGCTCCAGAAAGTACAGGAATGCCGGATAAGTGAACATGCCCGTGTCGGCTCTGCGCAGAGCCATGATTACACTGTGAATCAACGACATGTCGATGACTTTGCCGACCAGTTCTGGTGCCGGTTCTTTCGCGGCAGCGGGCTGTTCGTTGCTGAACGTGATGATGCCCGCATCTAAAAGATGCGAAAACACCGGCACCCAGGTGCTGCGCGGGGCATTGCACCGTTTCGCCAGTTGTTTGACTGCCGAACGATTATCGATGTCGTCGTAAAGTTTGCAAAGTTGGTCAACGGTAAAAGGCGCATCCGGCGGACGTGTCGCGGACAGGGCCGCCATACCTACGTGCTGACTCTTCTTCATGGGCACCGAATCGATGGTGAATCCCATGTGTTTCAAGATGTCTGAAAGTCGCGCCAGTTGAATGCCGCGATCAATTAGATGCGTGGACGGGATGTCGATGTTAGTTTTATCGGTGGTGGCGCGATGTTTGAACAGATATTTGCCGGCGCGCCAGGACAAAATATCCATCACACACTCGGAACCGGTGAGAGCAGGCGATCCAGCGAAATAGGCTGCGCCCTTTTTGAAGTAAACGGTGACCGCTCCGATTGTGTTGTGCTGGATCTGCAGGCAACCGGTCATCTTGCCTTCGACGATCGAACGAAGCACCGAAGATGGTGGAACCAGATAAAAGTCGCCGGACAATTCGGTCGTTTCTGCAAACAGCGAATAGCGTCCTGAAATTTCGGCCGCTGTTTCGTGCGGCAGAGAAGGTCCGTCCGGAGAAACGGGTGGCGGCGCATCGAGATTCTTGGCAGGTCCGTCGGCGAAACCGCGCCCAGATCCAGGCACATTGTCGGCACGCGTGATGCCGTCATCAATCTGCGAGGCACACGCAATCAGGTTATAGACGAGCAGCACGTCGTTGCTTGTGTAGTTCCAGATCGTTTGCAGTTGTTCGTCCTGCCCGCCCCGCAAGACCCATTTGATGTCTTTGCCCTGCATCTGGCATGTAACCGTCAGAACAAACTTTGTCATCAGGTCGCGAGAATTCCAGCGAATCTCGACAGACTGCCCCGGATGCTCCATAGCCAGCGCCAGGAATTGGTGAATCTCTGCCAGTCCGGGTGGCGCCGGCAGGCGCTGCAAGGGGGTGCTTTGCGACGACGTGTCAGTTTTGGGACCCATAGCGTGGCGCTCCAGGGGAGTTATCTATAAACCGAACTCTATGATAGCTTCCCGGAAATCGCACTTTTGAAGCGTGCTGCCTTCTTGACACCGGATCGGGCATGTCCGTACCATGTGCAGACTCATCGGAGGGTCTGACGTGGCAGGGTTCACGGCGCGAGTTTCTGCAGATATACGATTTTTCCGGAAATTTCGCACTTTACTGGCAGTGCTGATGGCGGCGACCATCACAGCGTCGGCGGCACCGGCTGATGCTGTCGAAACCGGCACCAGCGCGGCGCTTGCCACCAGCAACAGCGATTCATCGACGAAACCTGTGATTAATGACTCAGTCATGCGCGCCATGAAGACCGAATTGGATCGCTCACTTGCCAAGCTGAAGAATGCCGGCGAAGCGCCACTTTACTATCTGGCGTACAGAATTTATGACACAGAGACGATTGACATCAGAGCCAATTACGGCGGGCTGCTCAACGATTCAAACTCGCAGAAACGCCGCCGTATCGACGTCGATTTGCGCGTCGGTTCTCCGGAACAGGACAACACGCACAAAGTTCGCGGCGGCGGCTTCGGATTCGAATTTTCGTCGCGCGGATCTTGGTCGACACTGACTCCCATCGAGGATAACGAAAAAGCGATTCGCGTGGCCCTCTGGGCGATGACGGACCGGGACTTCAAAGCCGCGCAGAAGAAGTATGCCAACGTGCAAGCCAACCGCGACGTGAAGGTGGCAGAGGAAGACACCTCGGCTGATTTTTCCGTGGAGTCTCCTCATCAGTTTAAGGAAGTTGCGAACTCACTCGCCATTGATAAAAAGGTCTGGGAAGACCGGGTCAGAAACCTGGCCCGCCTCTATCGCCAGCACAAGGACATCACCGATGCGAATGTTTCGTTTTCTGCGACACGCACGGTGCGTTATCTGGTTTCCAGTGAAGGCGCGCAGATTGAAGACGAACATATTCAGTATCGCGTTTTCACAACTGCCACCACCATCGCCGACGACGGCATGCGGCTCTGGTTATATGACGGCGTTGAGGCACCAAATCTCGCCGACATTCCTGATGATGCCAAACTGACCAAGATGGTGACCGACCTGGCGACTGCACTGGATGCCCTGCGCGTCGCGAAAGTTGCCGAACCCTACGTCGGTCCCGCGATTTTAAAAGCGAAAGCGGCCGGTGTGTTTTTTCACGAAACCTTCGGGCATCGCATCGAGGGACATCGTCAGAAAAACGAAGACGAGGGCCGCACTTTCGCTAAAAAGGTCGGACAGAAAGTCATGCCGGACTTTATCACGGTCACAGACGATCCGACTCGTCAGCGACTGGGCAGCAAGCCGCTCAACGGCTACTACAAATTTGATGATGAAGGCGTGCAGGCGCAGCCGGTTACGCTCGTCGACAAAGGCATGCTGAAGACGTTCTTGATGTCGCGTTCGCCGATCAAAGATTTCTCCGTTTCGAATGGGCATGGACGCTGTTCGCCCGGTGCGGATCCCGTCGCGCGCCAGGCTAACTTAATTGTCGACAGCAGCAAGCGCGTCCCATACGAGAAGCTGCGCGAGATGTTGATCGCCGAAGCGAAACGACAGGGCAAGCCCTACGGACTGGTCTTCGACGAGATTGCCGGTGGTTTCACGATGACTGCCGCATACATGCCTCAGGTCTACAAGCTATTGCCGTTACGTGTTTGGCGGGTGTATACCGATGGCAGACCCGACGAACTGCTGCGCGGTGTCGACCTGATCGGTACGCCGCTGGCATCGCTGGAACGCATCGTCTGCGGTGCCGACGACGACGACACGTTTAACGGCACCTGTGGTGCCGAGTCGGGATGGGTTCCTGTATCGGCGTCGTCCCCCAGTCTTCTGGTTGATACCATCGAGGTTGAACGTCAGCATAAGGCGCAAGACAAGCCACCACTTCTGCCCCCGCCGGCAACGGAAAACAAGGACGGCAGCAAGAAGGACGACGGCAAGAAGGACGACGGCAAGAAGGCCAGCCTCGATGCCGCCGGCAAAGGAGGCAGCCAATGAGAAGCTTGATGAAACATCAGATCAAGCGGTCAGCCTATGCGCTCGTCTCGCTCATGTCGCTTATGCCGCTCATGATGCTGGCACCATGCACCGGCGCAGCCCTTGCCGCCGATACCACGCTACCGGCCAGCGACGGCAACGACACAATTTTCCGCGCTCTCAAAGATGAAATGGATCGTTCCGTTTCCCGCCTGCAACTGAAAGGGCACCAGAAACCGTACTTCATGTCCTACGTGGTCAAAGACAAGGACGTCGTGCAAATCTCGGCTTCCTATGGTGCACTCTCCGAGCATGAGGAATTCAAAGACCGCGATCTGAATGTCGATGTCCGCGTCGGCGACTACGACCTGGACAACACCGGTTACAGCGGCGGCGGATTTTTCTTCGGCGGCTTCGGCAAAGGGTTCGGCGGCAACGTCACCCTCGACGAAGACTACGATGGGCTGCGCCACACGCTCTGGTTGAACACCGATTCCGAATACAAGCAAGCGGTCGAAGACCTGGAATCGAAGAAAGCCTACCTCAAACAAAACGACGTCAAAGATCGACCACCCGATTTCACTCGTGAGTCTGCGATTGTCGAACTGGAAAAACCGGTGCGCATGCAGTGCGACACAAAGAAGTGGAGCGATGCGGTGCGCGATATGTCGGCTGTCTTCAAGGACTATCCGAAAATCGATCAATCGATGGTCATGTACGAGCAGGACGGCAACAATCGCTGGTTGCTCAACAGCGAAGGCACCAAAACATTCACCGCGTCGCCCGAGTATTCACTGATGATTGTGGCCGCGGCGCGCGCTGAAGACGGCAGCGTCGTCAGCGACAGCGATGTACTCTATGGTGAGAAGGAATCCGATTTGCCTTCCACGGCAGACGCGGAAAAACGCATTCGTGCTCTAGCTGACCGCCTTACCGAAACTGTGTCCGCTCCCCTCCTCGAAGATTACACAGGTCCTGTACTGTTCGAGGGCTCTGCGGCTGCTGAGTTTCTTGCCCAGACTCTCAGCCCGAACTTCGCCAATCCAGTAGAATCTCTGGGTAGCAGCGGTTTCTCATTTTTTGGTGGTGGCTCGCCCCTCAAAGACCGGCTGGGCATGCGTATTCTGCCGGCTTGGGTATCGGTAGTGGATGATCCGCTGGCCACTGATTACAAAGGACAGAAACTGTACGGTGGTGCCATCATCGATGATGAAGGCGTGCGTCCTGAAAAAATCACTCTCGTCGAGAAGGGCATATTGAAGACCTTCTGTTCTTCACGCACGCCCAGTCGTTACGTGAAAAAGAGCAATGGACACAATTTCCACGGAACCTCGTCCGTGACCAACCTGTTCATCCTTCCCGAGCAGACAATCGCCAAAAAGGCGATGTACGCCAAACTGCGCAAAATGGGCAAGGAAGAAGGACTCAAATCCGTACTGGTGGTGCGCCGCGTGCAGACGCCGCTCAGCCTGATTCTCAACCCCAAAGCGAACGTCACTCGACGCATGGGTGGCGCCGGCTCCTTCTCCATGTTGCCGACGGCGCTCGTCTATAAAGTGGATGTAGAAACCGGCAAAGAAACCGTCGCCCGCATCACTCCGTTCTCGGGCGTCGGGCTGGGTACCATGCGCGATATCGTCGCCATGGGAAATGACACACAGGCGTATTCGTTGTTCCGGCACGGCTCCTCGCCTGAGTACGATGCGCTCAGCATCATCACGCCGTCCATCCTGGTCAAGGAACTCGATTTGCAAAAGGCAGAAAAAGACTCGGAAAAAGCTCCGATCCTCTCCAATCCGTATTTCGAAAAAGACTGAGTAATTTTCTCCGGAAAATGAGCCTGTCGCCGAAGCGGCACGTGTACAACCAGCCAGCACCAAATATGCGATTAAAATTGGAAAATCGTACATTCCGGCATTCCAGCCTGGAGCGAGCCTCCAGCGTTTTGGTGATAAAAATAGGGCAAAAATATGCTGAAATCTGCGAAGAAACGGCGACCCGGGCAGTCAGGATTTTCCTGGGTTTCTTTCAGTCTGGCAGTTTGTATAGCGGTCAGCCCGGTGTTGGGAGGCTGCGCCGGCAGTGTTAAACCGGAGGCGGTCTGGCAGGGCAATTCTGCGCTAGAAACGGCGCTCGCGCCGCGCGCGAAAGTAGGGGCTTCCTTCAGCATCAAGCCGCCACTTTATTATCAGCCCGGTGAGAGCAATTCGCAGAGTAACGGATATGTTTGGAAGGATAGCCAGCAGTTTCCGTCGGTGCGCGGCACCACGCCGATGTATCCTGGTTCTACGCAAATAGTGCCATGCGAAACCGATACCGTTGCGCACGAACTCGACATCAAATTTCATTTGTCCGAGAAACCAAACAGTCAACAGAACCTCATGGAATTGTGCGATGCGCAAATCAGTTCTCACTCGCTGGGCGTTGAGACCAAGAACTTCTCGAAAACACCTGCGGAGTTCGGGCAAATCAGTGGATTGAAGTTTTGCAAGGGTGCATGGTCCGCCGACATTCCGAAGCAACGGAGGTTTGCTGGCGCGAGTATGAATGTTGCGGTGCCGGCACAGGGAATTTGTTATGTCACCATATCTGATGGCAAGGTTATTGTTCTCAGTGGATTGGCACCGAAGGGTGACAGTGCATTGAATGTAATCGAGCAGTCGATTCTCTCTTTCCAGAGCACCGGTGGAGAGGCTGGCAAGCTGGCCGCAACGGAGTCGCCGCTGACGTCTCCGCGGGCCCTGTTCGATCGCTTCAAGCAACTTGATCTGGCCAACGATCCGCATATTATCGATCTGTATGCAGATGATGCGCAGATCAATGTTTTCGGTGTGCCCTATCCGCGGCCGGCGTATGCGGCGTTTATTGCAACGACCTACAAATGTGCGCCGGATGTGAACGCTTTGACTCAGTACGATGAGCCGGTGATCGATAACGTCACCGACAATTCGGCGCATCTTGTGTTTACGGCTCGGGCTGCTGGTGCGCACATGAAAGCCGACTGGACATTGCGGCGTAATGCGCAGGGCGTATGGCAAATCGCCAGTGAGAAGTCACAGATGCTCAAGTAGCTGAAGCATAACTAGCAAGACTGGTTTCTGATAAACGAGAAGTTTCTGTTGCGCGATCTTCAAGTAGAATGAAACCTTGAGGCCATCTCGAAGCGAGTGATCAAATGCGCAACAAAAGCCATGTCGGTATTGATTTGATATGCAATCGCCGCCAACTTGTGCTGCTATCGTCTATCGTTTCGCTTTGTTCCGGTAGTGTCGTTTATGCGCAAGGAACCGCTCCTCTTCCAGGACCCGGGTTGCCCTTCGCGTCCGATTCCCAGCCTGCGGCTCCGCAAAGCGCGCCTACCGCGCCGCAGTCCATCATGCCTGCCACCGCGCCGCAGTCCATGCCTGCCTCCGCGCCGCAATCCATCATGCCTGCCTCCGCCCCGCAATCCATACCTGCCTCCGCCCCGCAATCCATCATGCCTGCCTCCGCCCCGCGCGGAGCAGTACCTCCAGTTTCCGCGCCGGCGAGCAGACCCGCCAATCCACCTTCCGGTTCACCGCGCATCGCGACGCCGAAACTGACCCCGACCGAGATGAACAAACGGTGGTCGGAAACATATCGAGTCGGCACCGAAGCCCTTGATACCAATCGCTACTGGATCGCCGAGCCCATGCTTAGAAAATCCGTCACGATGGCGGAGCCGTTTGGTGACGACATGCGTCTCGCCAAGAGTCTCGGTGAGTTGGGCCGGCTGCTCACGATCCGTGGACGTTTTTCTGAAGCTGAACCGATTCTCGAACGCGAGTTGATTGTCAAAGAGCAGGTGCTCGGACCCGAAGACGGCATGACAATTCCCGCAATGGGTTCGATGGTCAAGTTTTACCTCAACTATGGAACCATCAGCAAAGCCGACCCCATGAGCGAGGACATCCTGGAATTCATTGAAGGGAAGATGCGCCAGCCTGTCGGCGGCACGCCGGGCAAGATCATTTTCAAAAAGGGAATGACGGTTGAGGGCTGGGCGGGAACCGCCGCTCCCGTAATGCGCGACCCGTTGATTGAATGGGCCATCACCTGCGATGCGCTGGCGAATATCTATCGTGCGCAGAAAAAATATGAGATGGCCGATCGATTGTATAAGGCGGCGCTCGATGTGAAGGCGACCGTACTCGGCAAGCAGCACCTGTCGCTGGCGAATAGTTACGACAGTCTCGGGCAGTTATACGTGGATCGGCAAGAATACAAGGATGCCGAGTCCTACTTGCGCGACGCGCTTAAAACCACCGAACGCATTTTGCCTCACGACAGCCCGGAGGTTTATGGGCGTCTGGAGAAACTGGCCAAGTGCCTGACCAGATCAGGCAACTACACCGAAGCGGAAGCGCTGTATCAGAGGGCTAGAGGATTCTGGAAAAGCGAAGGTTGCCGCAATGGAGATCAGGCACGTAACCTGTTCAATTTAGGATGTCTCTACTCGGAACAGAAGAATTATCAGGCCGCCGCACCGATGCTCGAACAGGCTTTGCAAGCGATTATCGACGCGGACGGTCCGAACTCGATCGCGGTCGTACCTTATCTGCAAAGATACGCGTACGTTTTGTATTATCTGGGAAGGAAACCGGAGACCGACGCGTTGCGAGCACGTGCTGACGCCATATCTGGTGCCCCCGAAACTCCGGCAGTGGCTGCCACCGGAAACAATCGTCCACAATAAATGACGGGTTAGGCATGGCAGAGAGTACCTGGCGCTACAAACGGAACGACGGCGAAGAACAAACCGCTTCCGAAGGCGAACTTCAGGATATGTTGGCTAAGGGCGAATTGCCTGCGGACACTCCCGTCTGGGCCGACTACCTCGGGCAGTGGACTCCCGCATCGCAAATCGCGGCGTTTGCAGCTTGCATTCAAGTAGATACCGGCGCACCCGAAGCCGCGCCCGCCCCGGCACCCGAAGCCGCGCCCGCCCCGGCACCCGAAGCCGCGCCCGCCCCGGCGCCCGAAGCCGCACCCGCCCCGGCGCCCGAAGCCGCACCCGCCCCGGCGCCCGAAGCCGCGCCACCGGAACCTCAACGCGCACCACCGCCTGAATTGATTGGTTCCGCACCAGATATGGTGCCCGCAGTGCTTGACACACCGGCGCCAGACTCGCCGCCGGACGCGCTGCCGGACGCGCCGCCCTCTCCAGTTGTGGATCCGCTGCGCAAGCCGCATCCATGGCTACGATTTTGGGCGCGCATGATCGACACAAACCTGTCGATATTTCTGGCAATTGGAATTGGTCTTTTCACCGCATTCCTGTTTGGATTCATCACGGGGCTCTTCAAGGTCGAATCCGAGACGCTGTCGCAAAACGTCGGATACTTCGGGATGGTGCTCGGTTTCCTCACCTATGTCTGGATGGAACCCGTCTGCCTGACCGCGTTCGGAACTACGCTCGGCAAGTTCCTTTTCAACATTCGATTGCGCAACGGCGATGGTACAAAGCTGACGTTCAGCCGGGCCACGAGACGCGCCTTTGAGGTCTGGATTCGAGGCGGCGGACTCGCTAGCAGCGTGCCTCTCCCCCCGATAAGCGGACTAATCACAATCATTCAATGGTGTCACTCTTACAGCGTCTTAGACCGCACCGGTGCCACGACCTGGGATAGAAATGGTGGCTTTAGTTACGAGCATCATCCAATCGGCATCGGACGCGGCGTCGGCATATTTCTCGCCTTCACTTCTCCATTCTTCATCGCGTCTTTCGTATTGCTGCTGATTATTGTGGCTGCCGCCGGCAGCAGCACCAGCAGTCCGTAAGGAAACTCCGGCGAATGTGCGAGAAGTCCGGAAAAATCGTACTTACTCGCCTTCTTCGAATTCGACGTATTCTTCGTCGTCGTCAACTTTCCCGGCTAAAACGTCCGCGATCAAAACGCGCGTCATTTCGTTCGGTTCAATCTCCAAAAGAGTTTCGAGTTGACTCTCGGTTGATTTTTCCCACTTTTCTTTGCCCCAGTGTTGCAGGGCTTTCAATGCCAGGTTGCGATTGCGAGTTACTGGGCTGTTGAGTCCGGCGCGCACCAGCTTCATTCCTTGCCCAGGCCAATGGCGCAGATCCTGCAACACATAATCGAGGGCGCTGTGCCACCGATAATCGGGTCCGAGACCGAGTTGGTCATCGACGCCCGTGGCAATTTCGTCCAGCGGGAGAAGTTCTTCGGCTAGCGAAACCGCGCGCTCGACGCGCGTTTCATCCTGGGTTTGCATCAAGTAGTACCAGCTGTCTTTGCCGTGCTGCACACGCTCGAGATGAAACTCCCAGGTGTCCAGTCCGATCACATCCGCTGCGCGTGCCGCCGCCCAGAACTCGTGATCGACGTCGGAGAGAAGTCCCTGCTTGATGCGCTCCGTCCAATCGGGGCGAGTGCGAATTCGTTCGCAAATAATCAGAACGCGCTCGCGGATGGCATTCCACGCTGCTTCAGACTCGTGACCGGCGGGAATCTCCAGCAAGAAAGCCTTGATGTCGTTCACGCATGCCAGTTGGATGAGTGAAATCTGTCGACGGTCCAGATGTTCGAGCAACAACAGCGTGGCTTGCGGCCCGTCCTCATAATCTTCGAGTCCCGGACCCGGTTCCGACATCGACGACAAAATCTCGCAGGCGCCTTCCAAGATCTCGTCGTCCGGTTCGTTGACGGTAAGCGCCGCCAGCAGGTCGCCGGAAACCGCACAGGGATGCGCCGTGTACTCGTACATGATGCTATTTTTGTAACCGCTGCGCAGCATCCAGTTTTTGATCTCTTCGTTTTCGGTGCCTTGCAGGCGCTCGATGCAGTGAATGCGCCCCCAGCCGTCGACAGCTCTTGCCAGTTCGAACAATGGCTCCTCGGGCGAGTCTGTGCTGTGCAGCAGCGCCACGCTGGCGTAAAGCGTGAACTCCTCGTGCTTGCCTATCTCTATGAATAACTCGGTGTCGTCATTGGTGGCACAGACTCCAAGGATAGCGATCGAGGATTTGATTGCTTCGCGATCTGGAGCGTTCTTGAGCAGCCACTTCGCCACCGCATATAGTGACGGATCTTCGATCAAGCCGGCTTCCGCGACCTCTTCTAGAAATGGGTCAATCAAGCCGAGGGTGCCTTCGCTGATCAAGAGGGCGTAGAATGCCGCCAGAGCTTCCGAGTCCGGCGAGTCAAGAAACTTTTGCAGCGCCTGCAGCAGTTTCTTCGCAGACTCCTCCGCCTGCCCGGCGCCGCCATGATGCCCAAACGCACCGTCCAGCCCCCCGGCTACCCAGCGAATACCCCCATCCTTGTATATGCGATTCTCATCAGGCAGGGAGTCTCCATCTTCCGACAACTTGCCGGTTTCTTCGGAAATGTGCCGCTTGATGAATGAATAAATCGCCTCGCGCTCCGCCTCCCACGGTTTGGAGAGCGCCGTGAAGTCAATTGTTTTGATGGAGTCGTCTTCGGAACTTGGCATCAGCCTCTTTCAGCTTTCGTCTTGGCACCGGGTTCGTCGCGCTGTCACCGGTCGCGGACGCCATCTTGGCAACGCGTGTGCTCAGAGCACACTTGGATGCCCGGACATATTCTTGCAGCTTGGAGCGGATTCTGGCTACGGAGTGTTGCCGCCGCCATCGCCATCGCCGCCGCCATCGCCATCGCCATCGCCGCCGCCTTCGCCTTCTTGCTGACTCAGCGCTCCCAACCCGGCCAGCATTTTGCTCATCGCGCCGAACATGCGTTCCATGAGCCTCGATTGACTGGCGTCGAGTTCTTCACGAGTCGGCTCCGGCACATCCTTGCGGCGCGCGTCGAAAACCGCTGCCTCCTCAATGCGATCCTGCCATTCGAGAATCGATTTCATCGTGGCCAACGGTCCCGCCATCGTCCAGTGATTGGGTCCGTGCGTACTTTCGACCAGGGCGATTTGTTCGCCGGCAATGGATTCGGCGCGCTCGTAGTTTTTTATCAAGGCATGCGCGCTGGCAAGCTGTCCAAGCGTATTGACCAGCTCATTCTTTTCGTTGGTATCGCCGAGCGCGCGTTTCTGAATTTCTACCGCCTTTTCCAGATAGCCGATGCCCTGCAGAACTTCCTCCGCCTCGAGATCATCTTGATTGGCCCGATCCATCAGCACTATCGATGCCACCGGCAGTATCGAAGTTGCTCTCAGCACCAGCTCGTGCGCCAGATCGAGGCTGTCCGGTCCTTCCTCCTCCTCGCGTGCCGACAGGTACTGATCGAAGTATTCATCCGATTTTTCAATGTCACCGCCGATGCGATACATCTCGGATAGCATGCGCAAGTTTTGTATCACAGCCGGATCTTTTAGTCCCTTGGAGTCGCGTCGTTGGTTGAATATCACCTTCATCGCCGCAATCTGCGGATCTTCAATGCCCGCGCTTCTCTCAATCGCGCGTGCCTGTTGTGATACCACTTCGGCGATATCGCGCATGTGTTGCATCTGCAAACAGAGAGAAACTTGCCTGAGCGTTTCCGCGACTTGTGGATGTTTCTTGCCCAGTTGCTTTCTTTTGATACTCAACACGCGCAAATATGTGCGCCCGGCTTCCTCCGCATTGCCGGCACTCAATGCGCCGGATGCGATGAACTGCAAAACTTGCGCAGCCCGCAAACTGTCATCGCCGAATTCCTGATTGGCTACAAGCAGCGCCTTATCTAAAATAGCGCGCGCTTCGCCATGCCGTTTTTCCACAGACAACTTGTCTGCCAATAGAATCATCGTATCGAAGTCCTTCGACTCCGTCGATTCGATGCGCTGTTTCATCAGCGATTCGGAACGCTCGCGCAATCCCCGCGCTTCAGCCTTCTTGTTCAGCCGCTCATAGACAATGGAGAGGTTGTTGAGTTGCTTGATCAGACCGGGACTTTGTTTGCCGAGCGTCCGTTCCTTTATCCCAAGCGCCCGCTCGAAATGTTTCTGTGCCTCCAGCAAATTGCCGCGATCGAGGTGATAGCCACCGAGATTGTTGACACAGATTGCCGTACGTGGGCTGTCTTCGCCGTATGCCTGAGCGGTTATATCGAGAGCGCGCTTGATCATGCCCTCCACGCTTTCATCTCTGCCGCGCATGCCGATTACGTGAGCCAGGTTGGCCAGGTTGTTGCCGATCCACGCATGATCAGGGGGCAACCGCGCTTCGCGAATGGCTAACGCTTTGCGCAAGATCGACTCAGCATCTTCCAGGCGTCCGAGTCCCATCTTTACTAGTCCGAGATCGGCAAGGGTGTCGGCGTAGTCTTCGTGGTCTTCGCCGACAGTGGCACTCTGCATCGCCAGTGCTTCGTTCAGGTAGGCGCCCGCTGTATTGTAGTCACCCTGACTCCATCCCACTTCACCGAGACTCTGCAACACTTTCGCGGTTTCATTGTGGGCACCGTCAAACAGCGCTCGGCGGATCTGTAACGCTTCTTTGTAGGCCTTTTTAGCGTCTTCCATCTGGTCTTGCTCGTATGCCAGCCTGCCGAGTTCGTGCAGGAAGTCCGAATACAACAGTGACTGCTGCCGATTTTCTTGTTCGAGCAACTGCTGAGATCTATCCAGCGCGCGTTTGCTTTCTTCGTAACGTGCAAGCTTGGTCTGGTTGCGGGCGTGCTCGAGATAGATGGCAGCACGCTCCTCGGCGGTCAGATCGCTGCTCTCATCATCGGCGGACCGCACAACCTCTGCGAGTTCCTTGTCGCACTCGAAGTAACGGCCCCTGGCGAAGAGACTTTTGCAGTGTTCCAGCTGTTCGCGCGGATTCATGATTTCAATCAACCTCCGTCAGGACTCGGTGCGCGGCGCATATTCTTCGGAGTTCATGTTGAACGTCCATGCCACCGCTGCCCGCGCCGTCGTCATGTGTGGCGGCACACGCAAGAAGTAATACTTGTAGGTGCCGTCGGGTTCGGGTGTGGCGTTGATGACTTTGACCACGACAATCGGTTCGTCGGTGGGCAGGGACTTCCGGTAGAGGACACCAAATTCATCGACGTCGATTTGCTCGGCACCGGAGTCTTG
The DNA here is from genome assembly GCA_046328035.1 of Candidatus Obscuribacterales bacterium. Lineage (GTDB taxonomy): Bacteria > Cyanobacteriota > Vampirovibrionia > Obscuribacterales > Obscuribacteraceae > JBGASG01. The sequence continues at coordinate 120,626 of JAXLXI010000007.1, forward strand.
CAGATATCGTTCCATGCCGTACTGCTGGATCAAAATGCGGCGCACCTCCACGTTTTCCTGGCGCTCGATTTCGGCAAGTTGTAGCTTGTGCGGTGCCAGTATCGCATCTGGTGGCAAGATCACGCCGTTGATGGCGTAGATCTTGAATCCGTCACGAAACTCCAGGGCGGCACCATCAGGATTGTGCAGCTGATCGCGGTCGTTGAGACTGGCGACGATTGGCGACTCGCAGGCGAGTACCAGCCGTTGCATGCAATCCAGATGAAACAGGTTGTCCCTGATAATCAGCCAGTCGTCAACTGGTTGGCGAGCTGATGGCGAAACATCGACCGGCAAGTTCTGCAGCACGAATGCCGTCGGTTGCAAATTGCCCACTGAGGAAGGCAGATTGATGTGATGATTGAAGGACTCGAAAAGACCATCCACTGGACCGCCACCGCTGGCGCCGGCATTGCGCAGTTGCATGCGCGCCGAGAGCTGCCCCATGATGCCTCCGTCGGCAGAAAGGCGCTCTTCGCAGATCGCCCGAACTTCTTTGTTGGTGTCCGATGACAGTTGCAACATCAAATCGGTGACCAGGTTCTCTCCCAGCAGTCCTTGCATTTGAATCAGACCGAACTGCGCGCGAATGAGCACAGGCTCCTCGAGAAATCGATTGAGGTTGCCGAGGTTGTCGCGGCGCCTGAACGCCGTTCGCAGGTCGAGCCGGACCGGCAGGGACAGTTGCTCGCCGAATGAAGTGAGGCACTCGCTGATGTGACTGGTTACGCCAATGCGTATATCGCTTGTCACCGGTTTGCCTAACAGACCAACCAGATTTGTTTTCTGATCGCTCGGACAGTCCAGTTGGGAAAACTGTTCCTGGAACTTCCGCCACATATAGGACCAGCGTGCGTCTGAGGCAAAGTCGGCGGTCAGTTTCTTGTGCAGATCCGCGTAGCCACCAGGGGCGATGGCGCTTAAGAGCAACATTCCCGTCATTGCACAGAGTTGCCAGGGACTCTCGCACCAGAGAATCGACGGCATATCTACTTTCCCCGAAACGTAAAGCCGGGAGAGCGCGGCTTTCACTGCCTCGCGATCAGTCGGCTGTGGACGGGTCGGATTGTTCCATTGGGCAGTAAAGCTGCGCAGCTTTTGCTCTTGCTCGCTGGTCAACGACTCGATAATTGATGCATCCGACATTTTGTAGTCCTCGGTCGTCCCGGTCTGTCGTCCCGTTATTCAGCGAGTTCTTTCTCGACTTGCGTCAGATATTCCAGTGCCCGCTGCAGCGCGCGCAAGTTCTCATCATTGGGCATTGCGGACAGGGCTCGTTGCAGGTGCGGTCGCGCCGCCTCGTATTCCATGTCGATGACCAGCGCCCGTGCCAGGAGTCCGATGGCCGGTACGTACTCCGGATTGAGTTGCAGCGCGTTCTCCAGCGACGCAATTGCTTCCTGTACGTCGCCGTTGCGCAAGTGCAGTTCCGCCAGCAGACGGTGCGGGCGCTCGTAGTCGGGAAATTCTTCGATCATTTTGGTGGCAACGCGGCGCGAGAGATGAGGCTTAAGTCCCTGTTGCAGCTCGGCACGTTCGATGCGTCGCACCGCACTGTCCGGAACGTCTACCCGCGGAATGCGCGTCTCCAGCATGCGCTTACATTCAACTGCCACCGGACCCTTTGGCTGCAGTGCCAGTGCTTTCTGCAAGGACTGGCGGCATTGTGCAATCAGGCGCGATTCGTCGTACCACCGCGCCAGCTCGAGGTACTGTTCCGCGGTCAGTCCGTCGTCGGGCACCTGATCTGGTGGTTTACCAAACACATCTACCTCCTGTTGGGCGTGGAAGGCGATCGCAGTAGTCTAATCTATTTGGACAGAACTTTGTTTAAACGCGTTTTGCAGCTCGGGCAGAAGTCGGTCTCGCCGTCGACGGTGTTGACAGTGCCCCGAGCGTCTTCCATGAGGCAGCCCTGGTATGGGCAGTGTTCCAGACCGAACGTGTGTCCCATTTCATGTGCAACCACTTTGGCAAAGCGGCTGTTGAACACCGTCTCGGAAACCTTCTTGTTCGCCTGCGTACCGCGCATGCGGAAGGTGGATACCACGCACGGGCGACCACCGAGTCGTCCCTGCCCGAGAATTCCCCAGTCGACATAGACGCCTTTGGTCGTGGAGATGTCCACGGTCGTCAATCCCAGTACTTTTGTCGATTGTGCATCGCTGACGTCCAGGTAGTCGAGCAGCTTTTCGGCGCGATAGCGCCCACGCGGAGGATAGAACGCCGATTGCGGAAGAGGCACTGCCGGTTTGACAACAACGTCGACCCCGTAATTCGATATCAGCTGTTGCTTCACCTTCTGCACTAGTTTAGTATCGAAGTTGCCGAGCGGCTGAATTGCTACGACCTGCTTTGCCGCCGGTGCCGACAGCGCTGATTCGCCTGAGAACGCACCGCGCATCAGCGAGGCGCATAAAGGAAGAAACAGAACCGCATATGAAAACCGTGAGTTCATGCTTTCCATATTACCCAAGCGACGGATTTTTCGCTGGCCGGTCGCTGGTTGCGCTGGCGATTAATTCCACGATTTGTCTGGCGATTTCAGTGATGTGCTTACTGTGTCTGCAGGGATGCACGAAGACGCCACCGCAGATGGTGTTTGATTCGAAAATGCACGACTTCCACGCAGTCGAGGAAGGAGTGGTGGTCAAGCATTCGTTTCAGGTGCAAAATGCCGGCGGTACTGATTTGAAAATCACGGAAGCCAAGTCTACATGCGGTTGCACCACCGTCACGTTGGGCAACGCAGTCGTTCCCGCGGGCGGGCACACCAGCATCTCGGTCGAAATTGACACCGCCCTGAAACAGGGGCATGTCGACCGCGAAATCACAGTGCGGTCAAACGATCCGAAGGCGCCGCTCGTCAGTTTGTTTCTCAAGGCGGATATCTTGGATCCGCACAAGTCGCTTACCGGGAGCGTGCAGGCGAAGATTTTTCAGGGGCGCTGTGCGGTCTGTCATGTCAACGAAGGTATTGATAAAGAGGGCGAGGATCTTTACCTGGCTGATTGTTCGATGTGTCACGGATTCAAGGCGCAGGGCGGTTTCGCACCCGGATTGATGAGGCTCGATCTGGATAATAAACTGGTCGCTAAACAGGTGACGAAGATCATCACCGACGGCAGCCCGACGCATCGTTCGATGCCGGGATTCGGCAAAGCGAAAGGCGGTCCCTTAACGGAAGCACAAATTGCTTCGCTGATCGAGTATCTTAAGTGGCGGAAGAAACAGGACATTCCGAAGTGAACGAATCGCGCGCGCCGAAATCCATTGTTGTCGTTGTTGTAGCAGTCAGATGTGCAGCTCTCGCGTGCGTCGTTGTGTCCCTCGTGACCGTCGTGTCCGTTGTGTCTGCAGTCTGCGTCGATGTGCCCGCTGCCTGGAGCAAGTCGGCAAGTGACGGCAAGCCGTCCGACAACGCCAAGTCCGATAGCTCGAAGCCCGTCAACTACTTCTCGATGGGCAAATCGTCGACGCCGCCGCATCGTTCCTCTGACACGCGCGCCTCATTCACCATCGTCGGCACCGACTGCTACACGTGCGTCGAGCGCATGAAACGCAAGTTCAAGCGCGTTCCGGGCGTGAAGAAGGTCTACATTATGTGCTGGGAGCCGTACGAGGCATTCGTCAATTTCGATTCGACGAAAACCTCCTGGTCGCAGATCGCCCAGGCCATCGCCGATGAAAAAGCGCAACTGGTCAACGTCAAAATCGAACCGTTACTCCCAAAAGCGAAAACGAAGTAGGTATGAATTGATATGCGCATTCATTGCTCTTCGCTGACCGCCGCGTACGCGGCTCTTCTGCTGGTTCTGACTCTTTCGTGCGCAAGCTGTTTTGCTGCAGTGGATCCCGCACTTTGCGGAACCTGGAAAACGGTGGTTAAACGCCCCGAAGGCGCTGCATACCTTGAATGGACGATTCAAGAGGACGGCAATTACACAGCGACGGTCAAGACCAACGGATCCGAGCGAACCGAGAGTGGCACCATGACGACTGACGGTTATCGTTTCGTCAAAACTTCCACGCAGGGAGTCGTCACCGGAACCTACAAAACTCTGAGCAGTCGCTCCTTCTCAACGACCGGCGAACTCGGACTCACCGAGTGGACGCGCGTGCAAGGCACGGCTGCTTCGCAGCCCAACTTGTTTCCGTCGGTCTATGGGCAAACAGGCAGCGGTCAGAAGTACGGGCATGCAGGTTACGGTCAATCCCGCGAGGGTGGCAACGTAGTTTCCAAACTGGGCCAATATCCCATGGCTGCCGACTCATCGTCAGGCACCAGTCCCAGCTCCAACACCAACTCCAACACCAACTCCAACACCAACTCCAGCCCCAGCTCCAGCTCAAACGACAGCCCGCAATCCGCACAACTAAAAGATCTGCTGTTGACGAAGTTTCCGCTCCCCGCACTTGGCGATGAAGTCGAGCAATTCGGGCTCCCAGCTCTCGGTAAGGCGGCTTCCGGCGATATGCGCAAGCGCGACTTTCGCCTCATCCAATAACTCATCCTCGACGAGATGTACGATTTTTCCGGGTTTCTCGCACATTTGCGGCTAGCGCTGGAAAGCGCCCTGGCTGCGCCGTTCCTGCGCTAAATGTACGATTTTTCCGGACTTCTCGCACATTCTGGCATTTCGGGCGTGGGGGCAGTCGTCCGGTATTTAAGGTTAGGGTGTGGGAGAAATACGCAGATTTTGTTGACTTCGTACATTAATTGGAACATCATTGGCGCGTCCCCGCTCGCAACCTATCCAATCTTTGCGCGCCTATTTGCAGTCCACCCTCGCTCCCCTACGAGGGCCTCTCATGTCGCCTCCGCAGAATTTAGTAGAGAATGCCGTCAAAGAGATCAGAAACGACGTTAAACACGATCGCGGTCTCGATGCCATTCGCGAAGAACTGAACAAACTCGAACAAGCTCACGCTGATGATAAGAATCCAGCTGCACTGAAGGCGGATCTGCGCCAGGTCGGCGAAATGCTGCATAAGCAAGGAATCTTGCCGCGCGTTGATTTCGTCGCCACCAATGAAGGCGATGCCGTTTTGCTTGGTATCAGTGGTGATGGCAAAGCCGATGGACATGGTCAGCGACTTACCGCTGTGCGCGGCATGACTTTCGAATACGATAAGAGTGGCCACGTCACCAAGTATTCTACCGACAAAGGCAAGTCGGTCTGGACATATAGTAAGGAAGACGGACAGTATCACGAATCGGTCGATGGACAGCCGAGTGGCAATGTTTCCGGCGACGTAGTGATTATGAATAGTAAGGGTCGCATGGAAGTGACCCATGCCGACGGCTCGTCTACGGAAACTCTTCGCTGGGGCGCAGTGATCGAACGCGATCCCCATGGGCGTATTGTTGAAGAGCGGCGCGGTCACAATATTCGGGAGTTCCAATACGATAACGGCAAACTTGTAGGCGTCAGCGACTTCCCAACTCAGGAAGCTAAGGACGCGAACCAACCTTCCAACTCATACACACTCGATCCTGCCACGAAGAAATTCTATTCCGCAGCCGACACAGGCAAGACCGATCCGCTGGAGATCAAGGTTCTCGAAGAGACGGGTGATCTCGGCACCACCGAAATTACTCACAAGGATGGTAGTCGAGACCTGCAACGCATCGGCGGCACAGTCTCGCACTGGAACAAAGATAACGAACTCACCGGCATCGAGTATAAGAACGGCAACACCGCCACCGACTTCACTTATGACCGCAAGCATCATTTGACTGGTTTTAAAATGACCGGCAAGGATGGCGTAACACACACGTACCAGTCCAAAGACGGACACATCATAATTGATGCAGGAACCGAAAACGAGAAGAAGATCAAGGGCAATCTGGAGAATGACGATCATGGCACCCTCGCCGTCACCGAAGTAGGAAACGGTTCAGAAGATCAATACAAGTGCACCAAGTTCAAGCTCAACGGAGTTGTCGTTGAATCCGGTCTGGCCGGCGTTACGCGCGTCATAGACGCCAAAGGACAAGAACACACGTTCGACTACAAGGGCGACGACTTGCAAGCCATCAATGCCTTCGGCTACCAGATGAAGCGAGTCGGAGATCAGTGGGTCGACGCACAAGGCAATCCCACCGGCGTCACTCCGAAAGTCGGTCAGGACGGAGTTCTTTATCTGTACAAGCCCGATGGCACCTTCGATGCGGTCACTCCCGGCGGTATCAAGTTTGCCGGCGAGAAGGAACCGGAACCTCCAGAGCCGCCCTCCGCCTCGGTGGACGGCCGAAGCGGCAACATCGCCAAAGACCTGCTGTACTGGGCGAAGAGATGCCTCGGCAAACAACTGTGGAGAGACGAGAAGAATTCGGAAGTAGACGCTGGTCTCACCGATCATGGAGTTCAGGGCTGCTCCGCGTCAGTATCGGCAATTCTCGGCATGGCCGATGTCGACAGAGGCGAAGAAGACGGACCACATAACTCCAATTTCCTCAGCGAAGGTTTCGGTAAAACCGCTCTTGCCAAGCGTTTAGCATCAAATCTGGATGCGCTCTCCGGATGGGACCGCATCCACTTCACTTCGCACAGTCAACTGAAGGAAGGAGACATCATCGATGGTGTCGACTCCAATGGTATAAACGGACACATCGGAATTGTCGGTCCCAAAGTCAACGGGCAATGGACGGTTTATGAGAATCGCTCCAGCACCGGTCGCTGGGAACAGCATCCCCTCGATTGGAATTTCGAACCCGGCAATCCGCGTTTCGGGAAACGCATGTGGTTGATTCGCCCACCAGGCTAAGGTCGCCCCGCCGAGAGCCTTGAGCACCGAGCCATGCGCACCGAGCCATGCGCACCGGTGCCTAATCGCCGGCTTGATGCGCGCGCACGAGTTCGATCAGTTCCTTCTCCATTTGCTGAATCTCGTACGTGGCATCGATTGCGGCGTCCGAAAGTCCATGCTCCACGCACATGGTGCGGTGTTGCTCGCTTGATTCGATGCGCTTACGCAGCACATTTACCGGCGCCAGAAACGCCGGTTCCGGCATGCCTCCCGGCGTTCCACCACCGGCTTCGCCGGCGCTTTGCAGTTTCTCATAGGTAGAAACTACATATTGCGCGACTGCCGCCATTTCGTCTTGATTCTGGCGGCGGGCGATTTCGACACGTTCGGACCAGATAGTCACCATGTCGAGAGTGCGGCGGTGTTGTTCGGCGAAATCCATAAAACTAAAACTCCGAGTCGCGCATCTGCGCCTGCAGCAAACTCAGTCTTTGCGCTGCCTCATCGTGTTCTTGCTCGGCAGCCTTTCTGAACCAATCCATGGCTTGCATCACGTCGCGTTCAACGAAATTGCCGTCGGCATACAAGCACCCTATCTCGAATTGAGAATCCGCGAATCCGCTTTCGGCGGCTTTGGTCAGCCATTGGACTGCTAGTTTCTCGTCGAAGTCTACACCCACAGCATCGAAATAGCACACCGCCAGGTTGTGCTGCGCCAGTTCGTGTCCCTGCTCCGCCGCCAGGCGATAGAGGCGCGCCGCCTCCTGATGATCAAGTTTGACACCGTATCCAGTGTCGTGCAATACGCCCAGATCGAATTGGCTTTGCGCGTCACCACGCGCGGCGGATTCGATAATCTTTTGCAGATCGCTCGGGTCCAGATCGAAATCTATATCCGTGTCGGACATGTTTGTTTCTTCACCTCCCGCCGCTGGTCAGCACCACCGCCAGACCGACAATCGTCAGCGCCCCTTCCATGGGAATCGCCAGTTGCCGTTCGATCAAACGCGGGCGATCGCGCGTCAGGATGTACAAGTTAATCGAAGCATAAATCGAAAGCAACACCCCGTAGACGGCAAACAAGGGGCCGTTCATCCAGAGCGTGATGCCACCGCAGGCGAGGGCAAACACCACCTGTGACCAGAACACCATGTGGAATGGTGCTCCATGCGACTCCTCGCTGAGACCCCAGCGCACGAGCAGGAAGGGGGTGCATGCCCCGATCGAAACAACCAGCGACAACGTCAAGATGCCGCTGGTGCACATCGCCCAGAAGGCGAGGACTGCCATGAACAAAGACGTGCCCAGAGCTACCTTCAATTGCTGAAGCATCACATGGCGTTGCTGGCGCTCGATGAACTTGTCGAGCGATGCATCGCGAGTGGTGCACGTGCCGTCGGGCCTTTGCACGAAGACTTCCGATGAGAGCCGGTGACGGCAAACGAGATTGCCGTCGCGATCGACCGCCAGGTATGCCTGCGCGTATGAACCCTTTTGGCGCCCGGACGCATCGAAATGCTGCCACTTGAACAAACCGCCCCGCCAGGACCCGGCTGGCTTGGAGTCGGGGTGATTGAGTTTTATTTCGACGAGTGCACCGTTCTCGCCGTAGATTAATTGCTGACTGCCGCCGCCTGGATAGCGGATCTCCACGACATCGCCGGCGGCGTTACGCGTCAGCATGCCCTCGGCGAGCGGGATTGGCGGTAATCCATGCACGGCGCCGGCGACTGTATTGAAGTCGTAAGACTCTCCGAGGCTGACGCCTGCCGTCTTCATCAGGTATTGGTCGCGAGTCGAGTCGGCTGTGGCTGTTTCTTTGTCCAAGGTAAAACCTGAGTTCCGTCCTGGCCCGCCTAATTCTACTGCCAAAACATCGGCTAAAATGAGGCCCTTGCGCCCTCAAATCATACCTGAGTGCTCCCATGTTCTTCTCCCGAAACAGTCAACTGCTGCAGCCTTCCCGACGTCACCGAGCTTTGCTGGTGACGTTGGTAGCCAATGCGATACTGGCTTCCAGCCTGATGGGTCCGCCTGCCATGGCGCTTTCGCCCATGGAGAAGAAGTGGCAGGCGACGTTTCATAAAGGCTCGGAAGCTCTCCAGAACAACCGCTACTGGATCGCCGAGCCGCTGCTCAGGCAGTCGGTGTTGCAGGCGGAGCACTTTGGAGCCGGAGACATTCGCCTGGCCCAGAGCCTGGCTGAAATGGGCAAGCTTTTGACGATTCGCCGTCGCTGGAAAGAGGCTGAAGAGGTCCTGGAACGTGAGCTCTACGTCCGCGACATCTCTGCCCAAGCCAATGACAAAGACACTATCGCCGCAATGGGGTCGCTCATCAAGTTTTATCTGCAATACGGAACAGCCAGCAAAGCTGAACCCATGACTAAAACGCTGCTCGACTTCGTGGAAGGCAAAATGCGCGAGCCGCTCGACTTCAGCAAGAAGGGCGGCAAGGTGGTTCTCCAGAAAGGGCAGACTCTGGATGCATGGGCGGGATTGGCTGACCCGGGCGTCCGCGACCCGCTGCTGGAGTGGTCGATCACGTGTGACTCCCTGGGCAACTTCTACCGGTATCGCCGCAACTACGCGCTTGCCGACCGGCTCTACAAGGCGGCGCTGGATATCAAAGCAACCGTGCTCGGGAAGGACCACCTCTCGTTGGCTAATAGCTACGACAGTCTCGGCGTCCTCTGCATGGAACGCAAAGAATACAAAGAAGCAGAGTCCTACTTCCGGGATGCTCTAGCCACCACCGAGCGGGTTCTGGAGCCCAACTCCCCCGAGGTCTATAACCGCCTGGAGAAACTGGCGAAGTGCCTGGTCAAGGAAGGGAAGTATTCCGAAGCTGAGGCATTCTATCTGCATGCGCAGCAGACCTACTGGAAGAAAGCGCCGTCCAAGGGCGGCGACGAGGCGCGCTGCATGTTTGCCCTCGGTTGCATGTATGTAGATTCCGGGAGACCTGGTGCTGCGATTCCAGTGCTCACGCGTGCGCTGCACATGTCGGAGCGGATCAACGGTTATTCGTCGATTGCACTGGTGCCCTATTTGCGCGAACTCGGTATCGCCTACTGGAACTCCGGTCAGCACGGAGCCCATGCCAATGTGGCTGGGCGCGCCAACGCGATTGCCGCCGATTTCTATCCGCCGCCCGCACCGGCGCCGGTGGCAGGCAAGGGTGGAACCGGACCGGCGACTCCATCGCTGAAACCATTGCCAGAAGTTTCTCGCCCACCCGACGCTCTCGTTGAGGCACCGGATCCGGCAACCAAAACAGCGCGCATTGCGGAGGCTTCCGTTGCTGTCGATGTTCCTGGTTCGCCAAGCGGAGTCGATGCCGGCGGCAATACCGATGCCACCAAATCTGGTGATGGCAAGGACGCCGCGCAGTCCGGTGACGCCAAATCTGGTGATGGCAAGACCGCGGAGTCCGGCGACGCGAAGGGCGCGAAGTCCGGCGACGCGAAGGGGAAGACCGCCGACGCTAAGGGCGCGAAGGGTGCCAAAGTCGCCGACGCAAAAGGCGCCAAGAAAGCCGTGAAGAAACCCGCCAAGCCTCCGACCCTTGCGGATGCGATCCTGGCTTTGAATTTGCCTACCGACACCACCAGATCAGGAGACACCCCTGCACCAGGCACGGTGACCGCATTGGCCACTGCTTATGATGATGTTTCGCCGTCGGATGATAATTCTCCCGTCACGCATGCTTCTGCCACCACGTTGTCAGCGCCTGCATCCGCATCATCCACCGCTCCGGCACCATCGGGTTCCACCGCACCGGTACCATCAGGTTCCACGGCAACCGCACCTACGGGTTCCCAGGGAACCGTCACCATGGCATCGCAAGGCTCTGCCGCTGCCACCAGCTCTACCGATATCGCGCAACTGCCAGGCGACTTGCAACCGGTGCCGGCGCGCACGCAATCGGGTAGTGATTCACCCGCCGCTGCTACGCCTCCGTCAGGTGGTGCCCGTCCACCGGCAGGTCATTCCGGCTCTACGACTGCCGCTCCGGTTTCGTCGACTTCGAATCCGAGCGCTGCACCAGTTTCGCAATTAGGCGGCAGCCCTGCTTCGGCACCATCTGGTTCCGCGCCGCTTCCCGGAAATGGTGGCGCGACTGCCGTGGCCGCACCGGCTTCCAATCTTCCGTCCGCGGATCCGGGAGTTCTGCTCATCGAAAGACAGAAGATTCTCGAGGTGCTTGGACAATTGCAGGCTGGTGGCGTCAATGTGTCGCCATACATCATGCCGTATCTCGCGATAGAACAGCAGGTCCGCGAAAACGTTCCGGAAGCTGACATTGCCGCCGCGATCGATAGACTGCAGCGGGCCGCCAGCAGTCAGTTCAAAACCATGCAACACTTCCGTGAGAAACAGAAGCAGCAGCAGGTCAAAGAAGGCGGTTAGGTCTTCGCTTCATTCATGTCACCGTCGAGATAGAACCAGCGCCCATCTCGCTTGACGAACGTACTTTTCTCGGTGAAGGTCGCATCTTGCGTACCTTGCGTTAGAAACGCCGTGAAGGTCACGTAAGCCCGTTCGTCTCCGTCTTCGAAACTCTCGACTCTCAGTCCGGGAAACTTAGTGTGCCGGCAAAAGAGAGTGATGTCCGCTTTCCACTTGTCAGTGTCGGCGCTCCAATTCGGGTTGTCTGGATGTGTCGTTTGCACTATGTAGTCGACCAGTCCCATTGCGTAGGCGCAATAACGAGAGCGCATCAATTTTTCTGCGGTCTCCGGCAGCGCACCATTGTGATACTGTTGGCAACACTGATGATAGAAGCGCTTGCTGGCGCACGGGCACGGGTTATATCGGCTCATGCATCTATACTACCCAATCCTTCAAATCCCCCGACGCAATTCTGGAAGCGGCGCGGTCAGTGCCCCTTCGTTTGTTCAAGGTTTTTGAGAAGTTCTTCCAAGCTTGAGACCAGCTCAGCTCTTTTGAACGTTTTCGCCACTCCGATTGCTTCCTGTAAATCATGGATCTGCCGCGAAACAACGTATCCCTCGCTCTGTTGCCTGTCGAGGCGTTCTTGAACGTATCGAACAGCCTTCGTCGTCTCACCGCAAGCTATGCTATAGAAAACCAGGTCGCCACTGACTTTGGCTCGCAGCCCTTCGAGAGTGGGCTCACCGCGATTGCCGTTCGACAAAAGGTCTCTGGCCTTTTCTGCGGATCTGAGTGAATTGCGCATTTGACTCAAATGCCTGTATGGCCACGTCATGGCTGAGTAAGAAGAAGCAAGCTTGTCCATGGCAGTTTTCTTGGTCGAGGGATCGTCGAACGCTCCGGAGTCTTCTACATCCTGCATTGCTGCATTGATTAATGCAAGCGTGCGGCGGTCTCTCTGAGGGTTGACGTCTGACTGACGAAGCTGAACACTGTTGCAGTACGCCAGCTGACAGGCGATGTCGTTCTCCAAAAACGCGGCTTCCGTTTTTTCCTTGGTCCCCAGCGCCGCATCTGTGCCAGCCAGAGTCGACTGGATCTGGTTGATCCGCTCCATCTTCGCCCACGCCTTGTCGAGTACCAGCTGTCCTTCGTGACCCTTGGTTTGAAGCGAGTATCCTACCCCCGTCTTGTACAGCCGACGCGCTTCCTCTAGCAATTGCGCTCTTTCTGCCAGCGCTTTGTCTTGAGAAAGTACGTGCTGTTTGAACAACCAGAACGCTGTGATGCCGAGGGCGGTGATTACCATGACACCGAGAGCAGTGCCGATCCAGGATGAACGGTTTGGACGCGTCAGTGGTGGCGCGGCTCGGTAGTCTTCCGCTGGAGCATCCGGTATATGCTGGGGTGACTTGCCGTCCAGGAGCCGCACGAGGTCGTGTCGTAAGTCTGTAACGGATTGGTATCGCAGCTGGCTGTCTTTGCGCAAGCAGCAGGCAACAATGTCTTCCAGTGAGGGTGGAAACTGTGCCTCAGCATTGAGTGCAGAAATGCGCGGGGCGATCTCCTCCCGATGCTTGGTCATGACTTGCAAATACGAGTCGGCGACGAAAGGTGGTCGTCCGACGAGCACTTCAAAGAGACTGCATCCCAATGCGTAGATGTCAGATTGAGTATCGGAGACGCGCGACTCCCAGCGACCCGGACTCATGTAGTATGCACTGCCGACCACCGCCGTTGTGTGCGTTATGTCGGCGCCGGAAAGCACCTTTGCCAAACCGAAGTCCACGACTTTGAGGCATTCGTTGCCGGACTCGTCGGTCGTGATGACGAGATTGCTTGGTTTGATGTCGCGATGAATAATGCCGGCTTTGTGCGCATGTTCAAGCGCATCACAAGCTTGAATGAAAAGGGGTATCATTCGGCGATAGTCGAGGGCACCATCTTTCGCGATTAGCTCGGAGAGTGGTGCTCCATCAAGTAGTTCCATGGCTATGTACATGGCACCAATGGTGGTGAGTCCAATTGAATAGACTGAAACTATGTTGGGATGCTTGAGCGAGCTGATCACTTGCGCTTCGTTGCGAAAGCGTGTCTGCTGCTCGGGGGTAGCCGGGAGCGTCGCTTTCAATAGCTTCAGGGCAACCTGGCGATCCATGTCACGGTGCCGCGCTTGATAAACAATGCCGATGCCGCCCTCGCCCAGTTGAGAGACGATTTCGAATCGGTTGTCTACGACTTCACCAGTGTCTATGGCGACCTCCGGGCCCCGTTGCCGTCGACCGGGGTAACTCATAGGAATATACCCCTGCCTGAGCCAATTTGAGACATGTTAAAATTCGGCGCGGGTCTCAACAGGTTTTCGATGCGTGAGAGCTAACTTGAAGATAAATCGCCGCCGAGTCTGGTGCAGTTCCTTGGTGCTGCTCGCCTGTTTCTTGCCGTTGTCCGGCTGCAGTAGCAGTGGTACCAGAAATGGTGGCGAGCACTCGGACAGCAGTGCGGCTGTGACAACCACTTCAGTGGCGCCTGCCGAGGGTTTCTCATCCGCCTTCTATAAAGATGGCGCCAGCGGCATGGATATTCACATGCCAACTGGATGGAACCCTCACCCGTTTCTTGGCGGCACCATCGCATTTGCGCCGACGGCCGACGAGGGCTATAAGGCTCGCGCCTTCATTCAACGGCAGGATCCCGCGGTCATGGGCACGGCGGTAGAACATCTCAAAGCTGCCGAACTGATGCTGCGAAAGAAGAAGTACGCGACATTCGATGTAGTATCACGTGAGATCAAAAGTCCGTTCGACAAAGAATTCGGTGAGCTGATCTATAAACACAAGACGGCGGATGCCGAGCCGATGCTAACGGACAGCCTGTGCGTGATTCCGGTTAGTGACGGGTGGGTGATTCTGCAATGCTCCGCTGCATCATCTGTTTTCGACCGGCTCGTACCGCAGTTCGACTTGATTAAAAACAGTCTGATCCACTGATTCCTTCACTACTTCTTAACTTCGCGCGGCGATAATTGCAATAGGAGAGGTACTCCCCGTACCGACCGACGCAAATGCCGAACCCACTTCCCATATTTCTGATGATCGCGACTGTGGTCTTGATCGTCGTCGGTTTCGTTGTGCAGAGCCGATGCGCCCGCGCAGCAAGTGGTGCGACGAGCGATAAATCGCGCCGGACTGCGGGCGTGGAGTCTGGCACCAATGCCAATGCCAGTGCGGAGGCGTCTGCGAAATTGTTTCAGGCGCGCGAGCATCTGCAAACGGCGATGGACCAGGCCGCCCAGGCGGAATACGCCGCTGCAGCCGCCAACAATGGCGACCGTGCCCAGCGCCTCGGTGCCGCAGAACGCGCGCGGTATCACGCCAGCGCCGCCCGCGCCGCAGCCGATCGTTCTATCGGAGCCGCCTCCGGCGGGGGGACCGCTGCCCTCGACGCAGCAGCCCAGGCGCGCGCCGCCGCCGACCGTGCCCAAAACGCGGCAAACAATGCCACGTACACTGCCAGCACCTGAACTATTCTCTACACTCGAACGTGCCACTGCCGGTGCCATTTCTAGGCGTTTCGCAGCGAACGAGGCTAAAACATGACCCGCTGGGCATAAAATTAGGTATGTAGAGTAGAGCTAAAGGTGCAAGCATGAGTGCTGTATTCCCTCCGCTGCGGTCGCAAGCCGTCCTGCTGATTGTTATGGCGGGGGTGGCGCTGGTGAGTGCTCCGTTCCGGGCGCACTGCCATAACGGGTCGTGCGCAGTGCTCAGGGTTGTGCCGGTCGTTCAGGTCGCGCCGGAGTATGCGCTGCAGGAGCTGACTCCGGCGCATGCTCGCAACTTCGTCAGATGGGTCATGCCGTATGCTTTGAATTTTTCGCCGAGCCTGGGGCACAGTCTCCAGCAGGAAGCCCTGAGTTGGTGTCTACCCGCGGCTGCGCAGGACCTGACCAAGCATTTCTATATTCACGAACGGCTCGACCAGGACGACCATCGCTTTTTGATTTCGAGTATGTCTGAAGGCACACCGAATGCCGACGGTTCGATGTCGGTGGACATTGACGGTGCGTTCGTTCGAATGAGTGATGAGGAACCTGAACTGGCCTTGCATATCAAATGCGACGTAACTAGAGATACCGACGGCTTCCGCATCGCCAGAGTTTTCGTCACGGATGACCCGCAAGCAACCCGTGTCAAATCAGTTTTCGAACATAATCATCGGTAGTGCCTGGCTATCGTGGCTCTGTTTGACCGCACTGGTTTGTGGTGGCATTTGCCCTGCTGATGCGGCGGATGAATGGAGCAAATCGATGAGTGCCGGGCATCGCGCCCTGCAGAGAAAGGACTATATAGCTGCCGACAAATGGTTTTCGGAAGCGGTGGAGCAGTCTGGAAGAAACAACGCAGAGACACTGGGGCTGCTGCGCAGCTTGAGTAGCCTGGCATTCGTCTATCAACAGGAGAACAAGTTGGCTGAGGCTGTCGCACTCAGGAAACGTGCTCTGTCAGTCGCAGAAAAAATCAGTGGACCGGATCATCCAGACGTTGCCGAAGCGCTGAACGGTCTTGCTGAGGTCTATCAACTGCAAGGCAACTATGCGGAGTCCGTGCCTTTGTATGAGCGTGCCATAGCGATTCGCGAAGCGAAGTTGGGAACCGGTCATGCGGCGGTGGCATCGAGTTTGAACAGTCTTGCTGAGGCTGCGCGTGCGCATGCGGATCGACTGAGATTGTCAGAGCTCGAAATGGTTTGGCGACGGTTTCCGCACGTACGAAGCCATCACCTCCCGATAGCGACCGCGCCGACCAGAAGGCGGCGGCAACGCAATCGTCGAGCCAGCGTCGTTGGTGGCAGCTGCGCTTTGGCAAGCGTTCCCCGTGAACGTCGGTTCTTGCTCAATCAAATCACGGTCGCTTCGATAGATAATTTCTTGATCGTGGACATATCGTTCGCTCTGCGAATATGCTCGTGCTTCGTGCAGTTTAACCTTCAGTGTGTGGTGCGGATGCATCAGCGTTGCGAACCACGCGCGGCGCCGTTCGTTGCGTTTGTCTATGAAGTGGTTTTTGAAGTTCACGTACGCACAGCTGAAGAATGGCAGTATCACGAAAGCAACGGCATTCGCGAAGAGGAGTCCGCTCAGGAAATGGTTCCATAGCAATGCAGTCCAGATATCGCGGCTGTTGATACCGACGGAACTATGACTCGTAATAGCGAAATGCACCGTCGCGAGTGCGAGGTTGAGCCAGACCAGCTTGCGGACCAGCCGCAAGTTGTATCGCTCGCCGATGGTCCACTGCGACTCGTACAAGTCAGTCGAAGTTTTGGACGCTTGTGCGGAGTAAACTTCGGCGCGGATCTCGGCTGTCACCGAAGTTACTTGCAGATGTTCGAAAACGTATACCAGATTGCCGGAGTTGGTTACCTCTGGGCGTCCGTTGAATCTGATCAGCACAGGCAGGATCTTCCGATCGATGTCGCGGTCTCTTCCATCGATGAAGGGAGCAAGTTGTTCTGCAGTCACAACGCCGCGATGGCGACGAATCACTTCGGTGACGGTGCTCCACCGTTTCTCTTCAAAATTGTGATTGGGATCACCATCGGAGAACAGGAAGGCGAAACAGTTTCCGAAGAAAGGGAAGTTGCTGCCGTCATTTTTGAAGGTGCCATAGTCGTAGCCTGAGTTGGTGCGGTAACCGTTGCCGCCGAACTCATCGTCTTTGAACATCAGTTTCCAGATGCTGTCCAAGATTCGGGCGAAGACACAAATAAGAATCAGCAAGGAGATGATCAGTGCGACACCGAAGAAGGTGCGGAAAGCGAGCCACGCAA
The DNA here is from genome assembly GCA_046328035.1 of Candidatus Obscuribacterales bacterium. Taxonomy (GTDB): domain Bacteria; phylum Cyanobacteriota; class Vampirovibrionia; order Obscuribacterales; family Obscuribacteraceae; genus JBGASG01. The sequence goes on from JAXLXI010000007.1 coordinate 137,647, forward strand.
ATGCAAGGAGTGCGTTGATCACAGCGCTCGCGGCGGCGAATACACCGACTGCGGCAAGTCGATATTTGAAGCCGGCAGGAAACGCATACACGACGTCGCCTTTTTCGGAAACTTCGAGACGCCCTTGAGCTTTGAAAATTAGTTGGTTCAGAGTGTTGGTCACCACATGCAGTGGCGCGCCGGTGTTTTTGACGACGTCACCTGTCGTGACCCTGCCGCCAAGTCGCACGACAGAGTCGATGATTTTTTGTCGGATTGCCATGATTCGAGACGAGACGGTGGTGGGTTTCGGTCGATTTTTTTAGTTGCCCCCAGCCTATCATTGCCGGGCTTGACAACGCGGGTTCTTAATGCCCCTTTTAGCTTTCCGGAATTTAGCGCCCGCCGTATCCCGGTGCACCGCCGCCGCCCCCGCCGTATCCCGGAGCGCCGCCCCCGCCATATCCCGGTGCGCCGCCGCCGCCATATCCCGGCTGCGCGGCTCCTGGCGCTGCGGGAAAGTTGGCATACAGGCGCTTGATGGTCGCCGCATCGCGCTGACTGAGCACCGGCGCCATGCCCATCGTCTCGGAGAAAAACATGATGTCGGTATTGACGCTGGAATGTCCCGACAGTCCGAGCGCATGTCCTACCTCGTGCAGGCAGACGCGTTTCATGTCGTCGTTATTCAGCGGGGCGCCGCCGCGGTTGGTCAAAATCGTCACGCGCGCGCCGGTAATGCCCGCGCTGCCGTCAGGCATTGGCTGCGCATTCAACTTGGTGATACCACCTTCGACCGGATGTCCGGGTTCCACGACTTTGCGCGGGTCGTTCGTCCACTCGCAGTAGATGTTCGCCTGCGACGGATCCTGCACCAGTGAAAAGACCAGCCGGTTTTCCGACGCCTGCGACCACATCGAAAACGCCTCCATCAATTGCTGCGCATGCGATGGCTGAAAACCTGCGACTCCCGTACCAGGGGCGATGCACACGCGAATCGGCACGCCGACCCATTTGAAATATCTGCCACCATTGGCGATCTGTCCGAAATAATCATATTGAGATGACGCACCACCACCGCCGCCGCCGTCGGACATCTGGCGGCGAAGTCCGTCGATGCGTTGGCGCACATCCGCCGCCTTCGGCGAGCCGGGATTTTGTTTCAGATAAGTTTGATACCACGTGATGGCATTCTGGCAGTCGCCCAGACTTTGGTAATTGGAAGCGATATTCATACTGGCTTCCTTCATATTCGGATCGAGCCGCAGCGCTTCTTTGAACTCTGTAATTGCCTGTTGATACTGTCCTGTGTTCCCCAGCGCGAAACCAAGGAAGAAGTGGGCCGGTGCGAAATCAGGTTGCTGCGCAACCGCCTGTTGGAACGCTGCCTGTGCCTCAGGAAATCGACCCTGATTCAGTAGCGCCTGCCCCTGCTCCACAACGCCGCGCAAATTTTGCTGACCGACGCGCGCACCGGCTTGCTGAATGTAGCCGCGCACCTGAGCTGCTTCCGGTCCATTCGGATTGTCCTGCAGATAGCGCTGGAAGTACGGCATCGCCTGGTCCATGCGATTGGCGTTCATGTAACAGGTGCCCAGGTTCACGTTGATGAACGACATCTGTGGATTCAGTTGCAGCGCCTTAGTGTATTCCGGTATCGCTTCCGATGTGTGCCCACTGTTCTGGTATGCCATTCCCAGGTATCCGTGAACTTCCGCACAGTTCGGATCAATGCCGTTGGCCTGATTCAGGATGTGCATCGCTTCTTTGAATTTGCCCGAGTTGAGCAGCTGCTCGGCACGCTGGCACATCTCACGCACCTGATCGCTCATGCCGAAAGAAACAAGCGGCATCCCGGTCGCGAGGATAATCGCCATTGCTAAAGGCAGTGTCGCGGCGAGTTTCATTCTAGAAGTCCGCTGGAATCGTCACTACCATCAAGCAGTCATGATCGAAAATCGGCATGCCATCTTTGGGTTTCTCCTTGGTGACAATCAATGCGATCTGTTTGGAATCGGGTGACCATGCCAATTCGCGGAACTCACCAGGCACATTGGCGCGTTGCGTCTTCTTGGTGGCTAGTGAAACTATCTTGAGACGTCCCTCTTCGACCGATGCAATGTATTTGCGATCCGGACTGTAGCCGCTCGCCTTCTCATCGGCTGCATCTTCTTTAACCGTAGATGTCGACAAGACTTTTCCGTCCGCGGGTTCTATCTGCAGCAGTTTCTTGCCGTCGACAATCGTGACGCTCGCTCCATCCTGACTCGGGCGTGCCTGCACCGGCGAATCATCCGCAGCGGCTCTCTCAGTGTCGCGTGTGTAAATCGGGTTCACAACACCGGTCGCGTCGATCGACAGAATCTCGCTTTTGTATTTGTCCGCGAGAAACGTTCCGCCTGTGAGCGGAGTTTCGCGACTGACGATTAAACGATTTCCCGCCCAGAAAACAGGATGCACCAGATCGTAGAGCTCGTGGTGCTTGGTAGGTGCAATCACGGTTTTCGACTTGCCCGTCGAAACATCGTATAGGCCGATACCAACTGAACCGCCCCACTCACCATTGGTGGCGTCACAAAGTTGGTAGGCTACCAATTTGCCGTCCGGGCTGACCAGTGGTGCGTCCATGTAGCCGGTTTCCGGTGTTGCCACCACGGTTTTGCTGCGTGATTCGACATTGAACGCACAGACTTGATTGCCTTTTTGCGGTTCGGCAAGCACGCGGAGACCCGAAATCGGTTTTTCCTGGTGCACGTAGAACATAGTTTTGCCGTCCGGCAGTGATGCACTCGCCCATCCGTAGTCGACTACCTGCAGCGGTTCGCCCTTGTCGATGGAAACAATCGTGATCTCCGGGTCGGCCCAGCGATTGTTTTTGCCGGTGCGGTCATGAAACTCCGCCAGCTCTTTTTCGCTGTAGGATTCAGCTTCGTGTCCATCCGGTTCGTGTTGCTTGCGGACGACGGCGATTTTGCCTTGATTGCCAAGAAACGCCGGGGAGAACAACTCGATGCCCGGTTGATCATCGACCGTTTTTACATTCAGACCGCCGGCTGCCCAACTGTGCGGAACAAGCGCACCGGTGCACAGGGAAAGCGTTGCAGCCAGGATGGACAGTCGTTTCACGCTGAAATATCTTCGCTGTGTCATGTGGAACCGCCGTGACGTCAAGTTCTGAATAAGGACGCATTTTAGCAGCCTCTTGCGAAAAGCCCCTGATTCATGAACTACAATGGTCTTACCTAGGGATTGCGCTAAATGGCCAAAGAGAACTTCTTCAACAAGGCGAAGGCTGACGGGCAAGTGTTCGTTAGAACGATCGGGCTGGTGACCAAGCTCGGCAAGCTCAAGTTGGAAATACGCGGCAAACAGCGCGATCAGGAAAAGCTCTACAAACTTGTCGGTGCTGCCACGTACGAAGTGCACTTGCTGGATGAGATTCCGTATGACCGGTTTTACATCGATTCAGTGCTCGATCATCTCGAGAAACTGATCGAACTTGATCACGACATCGTCGATTTGCAGGAACAGATGGAGCAGGCTCGTCGCGACTTCCGCGGCGAGCTGGAGCCGAAGAAAATCACGGACCAACAATCGCAGTCGCAGCAACAGCAGCAGGATGGTCAACAAGACTACCCGCAGCAGCGGCAAACGGCGCAGGGATACCAGCAACAACAGGGACAACAACCGTTCCAGGGTCAACAACCGCAGGGTCAGCAACCGCAGGGTCAACAGCCGCCGCAGGGACCGCTGCCGACGCAGGGACAACAGGCGACGCAATACTCGGGTTACATGCAACCGACGCAGTCGACGCAGTCGGCACCGCCTATGCCTCAGGGATATCAGGGACAGACTCCACCCATGCCGCAGGCGTACGACCAACAGCAAGGCGCTCAGCAGCAGCAAGGCAATCCACAGCCGCCGCAAAGTTACACGCCGACGGGGCAACCGCAGAAGACGCAAAGTTCCAATCTGATGGATCAGATGCAGCAGTCGCAGGGCTCGCCGCCGGCTCCATCGAAGAAGAAAAAGAAAGGCGACAAGCCGCTTTCGCGTTCAGGCGATTCCGGCGACGAAGAATAACGAGGTTGCGCCAAGTTATTTTTCCGCGAGCAACATCTCGCGAGCTTTTTCCAGAACCTGCTTTTTCGACTTATCCACGGTCGGGTATGCCAGTGGCAGGTCGCTAAGCGCGTCGACGATGGCGGCTGCAACCACCAATCGCGTAAACCATTTGTTGTCCGCCGGAACCACATACCAGGGCGCATCTTTAGTGGCGGTGCCGCGAATCGCCTCTTCGTAGCACTGCTGATATTCCTTCCAGTGTTTGCGCTCTTCAACATCGGCCACTGAGAATTTCCAATTCTTCTCGGCTTTGTCGAGGCGGTCAAGAAAGCGTTTCTTCTGCTCTTTGCGAGACACGTGCAGAAAGAATTTCAGAACGATGATGCCGTTGCGCGTCAGATGTCGTTCCATGGCGCGAATATCTTCCAGCCGCTCTTCCCAGATGTTTTTGGTTTTGAGCTCATCCGGAATGCGCTGCGCCTGGAGAATTTGCTCGTGTACGCGCACGACCAGCACTTCTTCATAGTAAGAGCGATTGAAGATACCAATGCGTCCGCGCTCCGGAGTGCACCGCATATAGCGCCACAGGAAATTATGATCCAGCTCTTCCGAAGACGGCTGCTTAAAAGAATAGACCTGGCAGCCCTGCGGATTGACACCGGACATCACGTGTTTGATGGTGCCGTCCTTTCCGGCCGCGTCCATCGCCTGGAAGATGCACAGCACTCCCCACTCGTCATTGGCGTACAGCTTGTCTTGCAACTCCGCAAGAAGCTCGGTGCCTGATCTCAGGAGTTCGGCCGCCTCCTGCTTTTCGATATCCAACCCATGCGTGTCGCCAGGGTCGATGTCGCTCATCTTGAAGGACTTACCGCTTGTGATGCGGTAGCGGGAGATCAGCCCCGGGATGCGTTTGAGCACTTCTTTGTTTTTCATGGGGGTCATTCTACTGGTTGGACCGGCGCCGGCGTTCTTGATAACGTCCGCGTTTTAGATTATTTCGCAGAGGTGATGCTCGAAGGAGGTTTCCAACTGATTACACTTATTGTCTGTCCCCCCACCACTGATTAATTCCAGGAGAGACCAGACATGACTGGCACACTCGAGCGCCGGAGCAACGGCTCATTTACTCTCAGCATCAATGGAGACCTACAGTTTGACAGCGTGGACGAACGCATCTATCACGAATGCCTGGTGCTGCCTGCGCTCGCTATCAGCAGCCGTCGCATGGAGAGTGGACTGCGCGTTCTGATCGTCGGTGGCGGTGATGGATTGTGCGCACGCGAAGTGTTCAAGTGCACCCGCGTCGCCCATATCGATCTGGTCGACTACGATCCGGACATTCTGCAGATGGGCACCGACGATTTCAGCACGCTCAATGAAAATTCTTTCGCCGATCCGCGTTTGACGGTGCATGCGCGCGATGCCTGGACTTTCGTCAGCGAAGCAGTGCGCGACAGCGCTCGCTATGACCTGATTGTCAGCGACTTGACCGTTCCCGAAGATATTGAAAGCGCGCGCTTCCACAGTGTGCAGTGGTATTCGATGCTGGCGGCGCTGGCTGGTGAGCGAGGCGTGGTCGCCACCAATGGCTTGTCGCCTCAAGCAACGCCATGGGCCTTCTGCTCGGTATTTAACAGCATGCTGAGCGCCAGTCTGCATGCGCGTCCGTATCATGTACGCATTCCTTCGTTCACCGCGAAAGGCTATGGCGACGACTGGGGATTTTTCATCGGTTCGCGTTCTGCGATTACTCGCGAAGATTTCCTGACGGCGGATCTGCCGGAGCCGCGCTTTCATCTGATGAACAACAGTCAGTTGAGTGATTTGTTCATCTTACCCGAAGAGCTGTTTGCAGTGCAGCCGGTTGCGCAGCCTGCTTTCGCGGGCAGCGGTATTCTGCTGCGCTACTTCCAGAAGGGGCAATTGACCGCCACTTCTGGAAGCGTGCGCGATGTGCTCGGTCTCCTGCGCCAGGATCTGATCGTTCCTGAGGCTGATACCGGGGCTGAAATTCTGCCGCTGGAAGTAAGCGCCGCCTTTGCCAAACTTCTCGATCGCGCCGGCAAAAATGCTGGTGCCGACAGCGAACAACCTGCGGATGCGCAGGCGGTGCTACGCGATATTCTGCAACTGGTGCCTTCGCTTCATCGCAGCCAGACGCCGGAAATGGTGGAAGAGTTTCTCAACCAACCTGAGTCATTTTTGCAGTCGGTAGATCTGGCGGCGCTGGTGTCGCGGGTCTTGCAACGCGCCGGCTCATCTCTGCCCGCGAATGTGGTGGCAGAGCTGCAGGTGCTGGCCGGTAAATTGGCCGATTGGACCGGCGACCAGCTCTCGTTCTCTCAGATGGGAAACAACGTGGTGGCGTTGCTGACGCTGCTTCTGATCATCGGCAACCTCATGTATCCGGATGCGGTGTACGCCAAGGAGGGGCACCATGCTGCTCATCCAGCTCATGTGAGCGCTAAGGCCGCTGGACACCATCGTGGTGCGCGTCCGAATGATCGCGGGCGCCGTCTGGGCGAACGTCGCAACGGCTGGGCGTGGAACGGTGGTGGCTGGATCGGTGAAGACGAGTGGCTGCGCAATCACCCGGAAAAAGTGATCATCAATAACAAGAAAGTAGTGCCGGCGAAGAAACCCATTGAGCCCGAGATTCGCAACTACGGCAGCTACAACAATGACGGCGGCACGCGCGACATGCTGATCGGCGAGCGCGACGAAGTCGCTGCTTACCTGGAGATGCTCAAGGAAGAACTCAGCGCTTATCTCGAATCGGAAGACGAAACCGTCACCTTCGGCATGAGTCTGGTGCCTCGCGCGGAAGCCGTACATTCCAGCCGCCAGCTCATCGCAAAGGCTGAGAAAAAGTTGCAGGCGATCTTTATGAGACTGGACGCGCTCGCTGCCGAGAGCACCGATTCGCTTGATGCGTAGTCGGGTGTCAACAGTAGTGAAGACGTTGTCCGAAATGGCGCCGGACAGCGAGTTGGGTGTGCAGTGGGAAGCACTTGTAAAAGCCAGTCCTGACGCCGGCATCATGCAGGGTCTTGCCTGGTGCGAGATGAAACGCAGGCAGGGACTTCACAGCGTGCATCTCGGTGTGTTCGAAGACGACCGGTTGTGTGGCGGAGCCGTGTTTTATACATCACGCCATCAGAACGGCGCGGGGATCATGGTGGCACCGGAGGGTCCGGTAATTCCGTGGGGAGATCGCGCCCGCTCCGTAGAATATCTGCGCCGGCTGACGGCCGCTTGCCAGGAGTATGCCGCTCTGCACGGTATCGTTTCGATGCGTGTCGAGCCGCGCCTGCCCTCGCCGCCACCGCCTGTGTTCAGGGAGTTCGGGCGGGCGCCGCTCGATCTGGTTCCGCGACAGACACTATATCTCGACTTACATTCCGGTGAAGACGAACGGCTGATTCTGGATGGCATGAAACCGAAGGGGCGCTACAACATAAACCTCGCCCACCGGCACGGAGTGGTGGTCACGGAACACTGTACACCGGATGTGGTGCCGGAGTTTTATGCCGCCGTCATGCAGGCGAGCCTGCGCGATCAGTTTGCTCTCGAGCCGCAGTCATTTTTTGAAACCCTGGCCGCTGTGCTTTGTGCATCAGGTCATGCGACCTTTCTTTTGGCGCATCACGAGGGAGACCTGCTCGGCGCCTTGCTGCTAATCACCTACGGAGACCGCGCCACGTATCTATATGGTGGCATTACTAATGAGAAACGCAACTTGATGGGCGGCTACGCGTTGCAGTGGGCCGCGATCAAGTGCGCGCGCCAACGCGGATGCCGAACGTATGATTTCTACGGTTACGTACCGCATCGTTCACCGGAGCATCGATATTCCCGTTTCTCGCAGTTCAAGAGTCAGTTCGGCGGGCAGGTCATGACGTTCATGGGTGCGCACGACTACATATTCCTCGACAATCTGGCTGATGCATTTGTCAGAGCCAGCCGCGAAGCGTTTTCTGCAGTGGCATCGGAAGCAGGACCCTGAGATGCTCTATTCGGATGGCGAGTCAACCATATTAGAGGTGGGCACCGCGGTGCCCGAGGATACGCCTGAGATGAGGCAGGCATCCGAGTTCAATCGGCGCGGATTGCAACTGTGGGCCGAAGGTGATCAGGACGGCGCGCTGGCGCAATTTACGCAGGCTATCGAAGCCTGTCCGAAGTCGTATTTCTATTGCGACCGCGCGCGATTGAATGAGCAGCTCGGGCGCATCGATGATGCTGGTGCCGACTGGGATGCCGCATTCCGTTGCGACGGAGTCGACAGTGATTCTTATCTGGAAGGCGCGGAGTTTCATGCGCGTCTGGGGCGACTGGACCGAGCGATGGCGTTATGCAATGCGGCGCTGGCGGAAAACCTGACACCGGATGGATATACGTTGCGTTCGGCTCTGCATCAAGCTTTCGGCAATACCCAGGCAGCGATCGAGGATGGCTACACTGCTTATAGAATTGCACTCGAGAGTGGTTGGGATGATGAGAAACATCGTATCGCTCTCAAGAAACTGTTGGGCAAAGAACCGAAGCGACCTTTTCCATTAAAGGAGAGAATGCACCAGGTGCTCGATGTCCTGGAGGAACTTGTCGAGTCGGAGAAACCGTTTTCACCTGATTTGGTGACGCGCTTGACAGGTGTGCGTATGAGGGAAATTCCTTATGCTAAGCGCCCGCACAAGCATTCCAACTGGTTCGAGAGCATCAGACAAAAGCCCGGCGAAGTGCGGTTGTGGACGCACATTCAAATACATCGTCCCGGCGCCTACAATGCCACGCGCAATTTCATGAATCTGCATTTGAACGAGCATCTTTGTTGTGTTTCGGTTGCTGATGTGCGGGCGCGTTTCGGTCCATGTGAATTGGCACCAAATCGTGATGGTGGCAGTTGCATCATCGATCCCGCACACCTGGAATACAACTTCGACTGGGGCACCATGACGCTGTCATTTCGCGATCGCGGATTTGAGGCTTTGTTCAGCGTATCGATGTGGGTGGGCGAGGGTCTCTGAATATCGTCTACGCTGCGTCATATGATGACGCGAATACACACTGGGGCTTGTTTAGCATTCGCTCGGGAAATCCATAGCTGGGCTGGAAGTGGTCTTTTGTTACCATGGCGAGCAGAACATCTGATTTTGCCTCGGAGGAGACATAATGAAAGTATCGACGGGAATCTTGGCCGCTGTTCTTTGCGTTGCGGTGCAGGGCGCTGGTATGGCGCAGGGCGGCTCAACTTCAACGACCACGACCGAAACTCAAGTCGAGACCTCGGCGCCCGTGACGCAATCGACAACCACAACAACTACGAAGCATCCGGTGACGACGACCACGACTACCACCACCAAGGGTGCCAAGAAAGTAGCGAAGAAGCCAGCCAAGACCGCTAAGAAGGCCACCACCACTTCGACCAACGAAGAAAGCACCAAGGTGACCAACACCACGCCGGAAGGCGAAACCACCACCGCCGAACAGAAGTCGAAGCAACAGACTACGACTTCGCACTAAGTCGCGCGTCAGTCTTTGCCGATTTCCGGCTGATCAGGAGTAGTGGGTGTACGCAATTGTTCAGGCGTCACCCACTCATCATCTTTATGGTCGTAGCCGCTGAAGTGGATGAACGCCTGGCGAGTTCCGTCGTTCAGGTCCATAACGTCGCACCGATACCAGTGACCGTGCCATTCGACTTCGAAGTCGCCGCCGCGTTTGATATTCTCGTAGATAATCTTTCGGGCTCCGCCGGCGGGGTTGCCGATGGTGTGCAATCGTTGCGGTCTGACCCATTCGTCGAATTTCGGCTCATAGCTGAGGTAGTGAATCTTCACTTTGCTGCCCTCGACTGATACCACTTCGGACGGATACCAGGCGTTTTCCCATTTGACTTCGAGTTTCTGTCCGACTTGATATGTTGGGGCTGGGGGCGGATTTTTTGTCAGCGCAAGGCAGGCGACCAGAATTGCGAAGATTCCCAGTAATCCCGCTACGGCGGACCAAATTAGTTTGGTGCGCATGCCGCTGCGCGCACTGTCCGTGCCACCACGTTTGTTGCCGGCGCCACCACTTCCCGCAACGCCACCACGCGATTTGTTGCGCGTGACGCGCTTGTCGCTTTCGGCTCTCGACAGGGCGTCCGCGAATTCCGTCATGGACGCGAACCGGTCTTCTTTGTCTTTAGCGAGCGCTATCGCCAGTACATCTTCTAAGCCCTGAGGAAACTTCACTTCGTTGTCGCAGGCTTCCGTCAGTGTCAAAGGTTTCTCGTTGCTGTGTTTGTACACGAGTTCGAGCGAGTTTGCTCCGGTGAAGAGCGGCTGTTTCGTCAGAGTTTCGTACAGTGTGCAGGCCAGTGAGTACACATCGGAGCGCTCGTCGGGCGTCTGCCCCGCGCACTGTTCCGGACTCATGTACCCTGGGCTGCCGAACACCTCGCCGGTCGTTGTGAGCGTGTTGCCCTCGGTTTGCGGAATGCGCGCGATTCCGAAATCCAGAAGGCGTGCGTGCAGTCGTCCGTCGCTTGTTTCTTCAAGGATGATATTGCTTGGTTTGATGTCGCGGTGAATGACGCCTTTGCTGTGTGCGTATGCGATCGCTTCCGCCAGTTGCTTGAACATGTCGATCACATCCGGCAAGGGCAGCACGGTGTCCGACGCAATCAACTGTGACAAAGTGCGGCCGCTCACCAGTTCCATGACGATGAACGGCTGTCCCTGATCCGAAACACCGAAGTCGTGCACACCGACGATGCCCGGATGGCGCAACTCCATGGTGGTTTGCGCCTCTCGCTTAAATCGTTTCACGCCGATTTGTGAACTCATGTTTGCGTGCAAAATCTTGATCGCGAATTGTTTGTCGAGCATCTTGTGGCGTACTTTGTATACGGCGCCCATCCCGCCTTCCGCCAACTTGCCGAGGAATTCGTATTTGTCGGACAGGCGGGCGTCGCCGCCAAGCGTCGCCGTCAGCCTGGTGCCATCATTCGGGCAGACCAGTGAATTGGCCGACACTGTCAGTCCACAACTCGGGCAACGCATCTGACCGTCGCCGTCCTCATTGAGCAGCACCTTAACTTCCGGCGGTTCCTTGAATTTGTCGTTCTGACCGTCTTGCATAACGTGTCGCAGCCATTTGAACCAAATCTATATATTCCCGAATTGTCCAGTGGAACGGTCTGGCGCGACTGGTAAAATCCTGCATATGGAAACCACTCGTACGTTGCCCGATCAGTTTGAACCCAGCCCGGCGCGGGCTTTCGGGGTTCTGCTCTGGACTTTGCTACCCTCCATTACCATGTGGATCGGGCTGTATGAGTTGAACAGCGCCACCTGGGCATTCGCGCTTTACCATTTTGTCTATCTGGTGCCGGCCATCATCATTGGGCGCACGCTCTGGCGCAAATCGCTGGTGCGTCCAACTGTCAAAGGCATGTTGGTGATGTCTGTGGTGGCAGTGCTCTACAGTTTGGTGGCAATTCTCGGCTTCGAGATCATGAGCACGTTGTTTCTCTCGCACAAAGATGTGGTGGCACTGCTCAATCGTGTCGGCTGGAGCCACAACTCATTCTGGATGCTCAGTATTTACGCGGTGATCGTCAATCCGTTTCTCGAAGAACTCTTCTGGCGCGGTGTGGTGCTCAATGAATTAGATCGCTGGAAGCTGCCGTTCAAGCACTTCGGCATCATGTGGTCTTCATTCACTTACGCGTTGTTTCACTATCTGATTTTCAAGTTGGTGCTGTTTCCTTTCTATGCCGAGATCGGCATTGCGATGCTGGCGATCTACGGTGCCATTCTGGCGGTCGTCTATCGCAAGACTGGTTCCATCATCACGACTGCGTTCGCTCACGGATTGCTCGCCGATACGGCGGCGGTCTCATTGATGATCAACCTGGCGCGTCACTATCCCAATACTTTTTAACGGTTTTCTCGCAGGTGCGCAGCCTGGAGTCTACAGATTGCGGAGGCTCCTTAGAGCCGATCTGCCCGCTGATGCGTTTTTCGGGAACCGCACCGCACCGCACCGCACCGCACCGCACCGCACCGCACCGCACCGCACCGCACCGCACCGCACCGCACCGCACCGCACCGCACCGCACCGCACCGCACAAGAGCTGAAAGTTTCTTCTCTTGACATTCGACTTGAGAGTTGAATCGCCAACCCGCCAAACAGACCAGCCCGCCTGCCTCCAAAACGCCCAAAATCGGGACGGGTGCGCACCGATTTACGCACCGCTTGTCATGTAGTACTATGTTCTAGTCGTTCGGAACAGTCGGTGAACCGACCCAGCAGTGCAGTCCCCTGCACTTAGTCGTTTCAGGAAAGAAACATGAGCCATCACGGCGGACATCACGGCAGCCACGGCCACGGAAACATGATCAGCGCCAACATCGGCGATCAAGTTGCGGCGGGCGGAGCCGGTCAAATGAACGCGCGGCAGCGCCAGTATTGGGATCGCTGGATTCAGCGCGGCAGGTTCGCGGGTCTCTGGCAGTTTGGGTTGTTGATCGTTCTGTTCCTCATTGTCGCTGCAGTCCCCGTTGTGCTCGATTTCTATATGGCGGGCATGGGGCAGCCGGACGACGCTGTGTCAAAGCAACCTGCGTCAGCTCAGTCTGCTGCAGGGGAAGAAACTGCTGCACAGCCCGCGGCGCAATACGCGCCGCCCGCGCCACAATCAACAGGCGCCTGGTCCCAGACCCCGGGCTACGAGAGCGATTTCGGGCATCCAAATTCTTCGTCCAACTAATTGCCGACCCAGAAATCTCCGACGTGAACACCTGGAAGATGCCACTTCAGGCGCTCAGGCTGGGCATCCAACTTGGTGCCTACGCGGGTGCGAGGTCGTGCCCCTCTGCGCAGGAATCGGCGAGAGCGCGCACCGGTGGTGGATGGAGTCGGAGATGCGGTGATGAGAGTTTCGGTGTCAGAGTCCAGCGCGATGAGAATCCCGGTGAAGCAAGCCTTGGGAATTTTTGGAAGCTCCGAAGCGAGCGCCTCAGATGATGCTGTTGCTGGAGCAGAATCAACAACGAGCAGCAATAGCGCGATGATCCCAAATCGAGTTGCCGTAAACCTGGTTGCCAGGCGCGTCGTGTTCACCATCCGCGTCGATAGAGTGTCTTGCTGCGCATCAGGGGACCATAGGCACCGACTGGTCCCAAGACTGCCCAAACTTTGCTGACTCCATTCTGCGGTGGGACATATTTTGCCGGTCCGGTGTAACCTGGCGCTGCGATGGTTGTCGCATTCTCGGAACCGGACACTGATAACTTGGCAGTGAGCTTGGGTTTGCGGCGGTGGCAGGCATTGTCCAGACCGACCAGACGGGTCTTCGGTGTCAGGGCGGCATTACGCGATCTCGCCGACTGTGCCGGCGCGTCCGCGTTGTTGGCGTTGGTGTTGTCCGAATTGGCGTCGTCGGCGAAACACCCGGCTGGCGACGAGAGCCAGACCGCAGCGATAACTAGGACCGTGATTCTGTTCATAGACCTGCCTCCGGAGAGTACGGCAGAGCTAAATTCACTCTATCATTTCGTGAGCAGACGCGCTTGGTTGATGTTCTCGGCTGCGCGGACGGGTAGAATTAAGTCAAACCCGGAATTTGTCCGAGAATCAGTTCCAGTATTTGTCACCAACACTCAGGGTCATCAGGACGATGCGCTTATCGAAACATTCTCCATTGGTTGCCGTAGCAATGAGTGCGACGTCGAGTTTGGCGTTAAGTCTGGCACTGAGTTTGACGTTGCAGATTTGCTCGGCGCCGTGCGCGATGGCGCAGGCGGTGACCTCAGCGGAGGTGCAGACCGCCTTCAACCTGTACAAGCAGCAGAGATATGCGGAGGCTGCCACCAGTTTCGAAAACTTGATTCGCCGGCAGCCGACCGCGAGCTACTGCTATTACGCGGCGCTCGCGCATCAGGCGAGCCACAAAACGCTGCGGGCGCAGCAACTGTTTCAATATATCGTCACCACATTTCCGAACAGCCAGGAAGCTGCATACGCCAAGGCAGCGCTCGGACCGAATGCCGGCACCGCTTCTAGTGCCACTGCCGGCAAAGGCGGCGAAGATAAATCCGACGAACTGCCGGAGAGCGTCAAAGCGCTAATGCCTAAAGATATGCTGGCGATGCTCGATAGTCCGCAAGGCAAAGAAGCCGTCAAGCAAATGATGAAGGACAAGGCGTCCGAGATGGCGACCATTCGAGCCGCCGAGAAGAAAGGCGTGCTCGATCCGAAGAAAGTGGCGGTGCGTGCGCAAGCCGAGGGTGTTCCTATTTCGCGCGCCGGATCCGAGAAACAGTTCCCCTTCACCGCCCAAGACATCGCCAAGGACGGCGCCGCTGCGATCGATCAAATGTCGCACCCTAATTGCTGGTTCGAAGCTTCCCTGGCGGCAATGGCGGAACTCCCACGCGGGCAGCGCCTGATCGCCAGCATGATTCGCGGCAAGGGCAACGATACCTATGTAGTCCGGTTTCCGGGCGACGGGAAAGAGTACCAGATAACGACACTCGACCTGCAGGAAGCCGGCATCCATGACAGTGCGCTCTGGGCGTCCTTGATCGAATGTGCGCAGCTGCGGAAGTTTCCCAATAATGAAGGCTCCACTGGTGCCGACGATGATCTATCGCGACTACAAGTCGGACTGACCGCCGTCAGCGGATACAAAGCCGAAGTGCTTGATTGGTGGGGGCAAAGCGCGCCTGCCAAAGCGGAGCTTTCTTCGTTCATCGATTCTGCGGTGCGTTCGAAAAATCCGATCGTCTGCGCCACTTATCCAGGCTTCGGCAAGGCGCCGATGATCCTGTTCCCGCGCCACGCGTACACGATCATCGGTTACGATCCGGCATCGCACATGGTAATCCTGCGCAATCCGCATGGAAAGCATTCACGTTCGTTTAGCCTGCCATCCGATCCGAAACACCGCATCTTCGAACAACTTGATGACGGCGTTTGCAAGGTGAGCATTGACGTATTTCCGAGCTATGTTTATATTGTCAGCCGATCTTTCATCTAAAGTGCGTCCCCCTGCCAAACCAGGTCGCGCGCAATATGCGAGAAGTCCGGGAATATCGTACATTCTGCAAACCTTGATGAAGAAACCCTACGGGCTGTCGGTGAACATGACTTCGTTGATATACGCGTCAAAATGCACCTTGGTGTAGAAGCAGTCGATGCAGATGACCACAGTCCGAGCCGCGTCTCCCTCAGGAACCGCGGCTCGGACTGTGGTGATGGTGCGCATCAAAGAGAAATTTTCGGCATGGATGAAAACGTTTAGCGTGCCGTCGGGTATCTCGAATTCTAGTCGGTGATAGTTATGGTTGCTCGAGCGAGTTTTGAGCCAGCCGTTTTGCAGTAAGTCGATGCGCGAGTCGTGCGGCACCAGATTCGGAAAAATCAGACCCATGGGGCGCTGGGCTACCTGTTCCATGATTGGGCTGTCAGTGAGGGCGCTGCGCAGGTTTCGTTTGCGCTTCGGTTCATCGGAATACTTCTTGCAGAAGACGCCCTCCGAATTTGCCCACACCATGCCGAATCTGGTCGGCTCCAGGACTGGTCCGTGCTCTTCGACGGATATCTCAAGCATGGCCCCCTTTTCTTTATGTTGTGATTCCTTAGAACTGGTGCGCGGCTTGGTGCCGGCAGTGGCGGCCGCATTTGCCGCAGTCGCGCCGGCAGGCTGACGTTCAGTCTCCTTAGCGGTGCCAGGATCCTTGGTGGCGTCAGGATCCTCGTTCCATGTGAATTCGTTGTGCCACTGAAACTTATACAGCGAGGGCGCCTGGAAGTAAGTCTTGAAGGACATTGTTGAGGCATGCGAGAAGGAATTGAACTGCACGATTCCCGCATCTTGATATGTCTTCAGTCGCTTGTAGCGGCTGGAGAGTGTTTCGATGATTTGCTCAGCATCCATATGTGTTGCGCGGGTCCGCCCGGTTGCATCCTCAGCCGCGCCTATTATGTCAGGCGTCGCGCCACCTAACGAGCGAGTACGCTCATCAAGAAGCCATACTCGAAATGTACGATTTTTCCGGACTTCTCGCACATTCGTCCATTGCGCGACATGGACCTGCCTGCCTGCCTAAATGTGCAATTTTCCCTCGAAAATTCGCACTTTCATGGGCTGGCTCAGCTGTAATCCTGACTCGTTTGGAACCTCAACGGGTGTACCCG
This sequence comes from Candidatus Obscuribacterales bacterium, assembly GCA_046328035.1. GTDB lineage: Bacteria > Cyanobacteriota > Vampirovibrionia > Obscuribacterales > Obscuribacteraceae > JBGASG01. The sequence continues at coordinate 153,883 of JAXLXI010000007.1, forward strand.
CGTCTACCCAGCACACAAACAAATGAAACCAAAAAAGGAGTGTCTGTTATGGGTAAAGCCATTATTTTGCTTTGGTTGGGAGTACCAGCTGGCGTCGTTTTCTGTCTGTACCTATTCGGCTTTCTCCGGTAACAGATGAGTGAACTGTAGGGCGCGTGGTTGAGCACCGAATTGCTCGGCCACGCGCTTCGTTTCATCCCTCCTCGACCGCGTCATCCGCTCCGCTCTGACTACTCTGCTAAGATCTGCGCTCTGATCCTCTGGAGAGATGAACCATGGCGCCGAAGACGAAGAAGATTTTGATGCTGGTCGGTGACTTCGTGGAAGACTACGAAGCGATGGTGCCCTTCCAGACTCTGCAGACGCTGGGACACACAGTGCATGCGGTTTCGCCCGGAAAGAAACCAGGCGATCGCGTCAAGACGGCAATCCACGACTTCGAAGGCGATCAGACCTACTCAGAGAAACCGGGTCACCTCTTCGCCATCAATGAAGATTTCGATTCTATAAAGCCGCAATCTTATGATGCGCTCGTGGTACCGGGTGGTCGCGCGCCCGAGCATCTCCGCCTCAACAAGCAGGTCCTCGACATCGTTCGTCATTTCTTCGACGAAAACAAACCGGTGGCAGCCATCTGCCATGCGCCGCTTCTGCTCGCAGCCGCCGGGGTTCTAAAAGGACGCCGCTGCACCGCGTACTTCGCTCTCGAACATGATGTCACCGCATGCGGTGGCACCTGGGCTCCGGCTGACGCCGACGCAGCCAACGCCGTCGTCGACGGCAATCTTGTCACCGCAGTTGCGTGGCCCGGACATCCGGCATGGATGCGCGAGTTTCTCACCTTGATCGAGAGCCCCGTCGCCGTGCACCAGGCGCGACAAAGATGACCCCTGTGTAGGAGACAGTCTGCGCCGACTGGCATCGGTATATCTTGAGAGGGGACATCAATTGCAAGCACACAAGTTGCTTGTGCGGGCTGCTTTACTTGAGAGCCGCAATCCGCAGACGCTCGCGCCGTTTGTCGCCTCGGCGAACACTTCGGCGAACACCGCAGCAAGCACCACCGGCGAGCAATCGGTTGAGGGTAGTCAGTAGCCGTTGCGCAATCCACTTATGCGCTAAGCGGCAAATCGGGGTACCATAGGGAGGCAGATTCGGTTTAGGAGCGCGCATGGCTGAAACCCCTTGGCATTTTGCCAGAGATGGAAAACAAGAAGGTCCGGTTGACGAGAGCGAGCTGGTGAAGCTCTTCGCAGAAGGACAACTTTTTGGTGACACGCTGGTCTGGTGTGAAGACTTCGATGATTGGAAGCCCGCGTCCTCGGTGCCGGTCTTCGCGGCTAAGCTGAAGAAGAAGCCGCCGCCGCTGCCACCAGGAACGACCGCACCGCCCAAGGTGAAATTCACCGCTTCGCAGGCTATTACGGCCGCACCGCCGCCAATTAAAGAGTCCGGTAAGTTTGACGAGCCGGCGAAAGCGCATGCTGGCGCCAACCCGTCGCCGGGTGGGCAGCCCAGTGTTCAACCATCCGTGCAACCGGCGGTGCAACCATCCGTCCAGCCGAGCGTCCAACCGGCGGCGGAACCGAGCGTCAAGCCCTCCGTGCAGCCGAGCATGCAACCGAGCATCCAGCCGGCAGCAAAACCGCAAAATCAACCTGCCGCCACCGGCAAGACCGCAACTCCGGCTCCGGCACCAGCTCCGAAACCGCAACCGCAGGCACCTTCCTTCAGCGGCGAAGAGGTATTGCGTCCGCACCCTTGGCACCGCTTCTTCGCACGCCTGATCGATTATTACTGGTCGTTCAACGTGGCGCTGCTTCCGGCGGTTCTCATCTGTTTGATCGCCGGTATGGCGTTTCGCGATTCATCCGACATGCGCATGATGTTTGGTTTCCTCGCATTCTCAACTGCGGGTTTTGTCTGGATGATGCTCGAGCCGCTCATGCTCATGATGTTCGGCACCACCCTCGGCAAAGCCCTGTACAACATTCGCCTGCGTCAGTCGAACGGAACCAGATTGACTCCAGGACAGGCAATCAGCCGTTCGTTCTGGGTGTGGGTCTTCGGTGGCGGCATCGTGTCCTGGCTGCCGTTCGGAACTCTGATCGCCATGGTCGTCGATTATCAATCGTTGACGAAAAACGGCATCACGCGCTGGGACCGCGAAGGCAAATACCGCTACGAGCACCATCCGATGAGTGGTGGTCGCTGGGCTGGCGTTGCCGCCGCTATCTTCTTTGGTGCGGGAATGCCGGGCATGATGATTCTGTTCTGCATCAGCATGCTGAGCATCGGAAACTAGCGCACCGTGCGCGCTACCGTACTAGCCGTTTTGCTCGTTGTCGCGTGCGTTTCGTTCGTGCGGGTCTGCGCAGTCGCCGTCGGCGACGATGCCGCCACGACTGCCTACCAGAAAGGCAAAGACGCTTCGGCAAAGAAACAATGGCAGACCGCACTCACCTACTTCGATGCGGCGATCAAAGCGAAACCTGATTTCGCCAAAGCATACAAAGAACGTTCGCTGGTTCACGAAGCGATGGGGCAATATGTTTCTTCCATAGAAGACTTGGCGCGCGCCGGTGAACTCGATCGTTCTCTGGAGCCGCCATGGATGCTCTCCGGTCGCGGCGCGCCCTGGCACACGCAGCAGAGTATCAATCACGCGAAGAGCACGCTCGCCCAGACACCCAACGACGTCGCCGCCATGCAGACACTGGCTGGAGGCGCCCTGCAGCTGGCTGCCGATATCAACATGTCGCACCCGTCGCCGGCCACCGAAGCTCAATGCGCACCGCTATATAAGATGGCGATCCCGCCCTGCACGCATGCCCTCAGTCTGTTCGACAAACGGCAAGTCACCGATCCGTATCAGATTCTTCCGTTCTACAATCTGCGCGCTCGCGCCTACACGAAACTCGATGAAACCGAAAAGGCAATTGCCGACTACACAGTTGCCATCAATTTCATGCCGCGCAAATCGGTGCGCGATTTTGCGAACGTCGTCGGACTTTACGGCTCGCGAGCGGCTGTTTATGAGGCTCGCAAGGAAACCGACAAAGCACTCGCGGACTACACCGCCATCATCGACATGAAAGCGCCGGACGAGATCGACCGCGAGATCTACTATATATCGCGCGCCGATTTGTGGAAGCAACGCAATGACGCCGCCAAAGAAAAAGCGGATGTGCAAAACGCGATCGATTCATATTCACGACGCATAACCAGAACTCCATATCCGTGGATCATCGAACTGCGCGCCGAGTTGTACGCTCGCCAGAAGAATTACGCGAATGCCGTTGCCGACATGCAACGCGTCGTCAAAGAAGAGCCCACCCCCGAACGGCGTCGCAGACTCGCCGACTACCAGAAACTGCTGAAGTAACAGCGGTTAGCCCGCCGGTTTGGGTTGTTGCGGTGACGTTTCTTGTTTGTTCGAATGGTATTCGTCGATCTTCACACCCCACACATCTTTGCCTTCGGCGCCGATGGTGAGACCGTTCTGCGTATTGGTTCCACTCACATCGACCCGGCCGTCATGATCCTGATCTGCGACGATTACTGTGATGGCAGGCAGTCCGTCCGCCTGGCGTTCCGCGTTGGCTTTGTCGATCTCAACATATAATTGTTGGAGCTCTTCGGGTTTCAATCCATTGACGGCCGCCTGCAATTTGTCAGTGCTGCCTGCTGCAATCGCGTCGACGATCCGTTGTCCGTCTGTCTCATTTGTAAGTTCGCTGCCAGTGCTCATATCATCCTTCCTCAGGTGCGGGGTTTTGCATGGCATGAACAATACCCGCGTTCTCTGGGGAATTTCTGTAGCGCTCGTAAATAATTTGTGTATGCGGCAGTTACGCCCTAGGTCTCGACGAAATCGAGGTTCTTATTGAAGGTTTCTTCCATCGTCCAGATGGCGATGCCGGCAAGCGACATGCACACCGCACCGAGAATCATGGCCGTGACGTGACCGTCCATATGTTGGGTCAGTGCGCCGAAGAGGAAGTTGAGTGGTATCACAGTGGCGCGCATCAAGTTCGGCACCAGCGTTGCCGCGGTCGACCGGATGTTGGTTCCGAATTGTTCTGCTGTTGTGGTCATGATCACGGACCAGTATCCGACGAAGAAACCTGCGGGCAGCAGCATCACCCCATACATCGACGCCGGCACATTCAGAGCCGCGAACGTACATAGGGCACCACCGGCGAGGAAACTCAGCATCACCTTTTTTCGACTCCGGAGCAGCTGGCTGAGAGCACCACTAATCAGTTCGCCGAAAGTTTCGCCGACCGTATAAAAGAACGCTATGGCTGCCACTGAGTGGAGAGTCTGACTCGCCTTGAGATTCCAGACCTCGGGCGCGAACGAAACGAGAATCCCGAATACGAAGAACAATGGCACCGCCGCCACCACGCAGCGCAGCAGGCGAAACGCGCGGGTCTTCGTCAGCAGCAACTTGACGTTTCCTCTTGTGATGCCGCTTTCTTTGACGATCTTGGCGAAGATGGGAGGCTCCTTCATGCTGAATCGGGCGAGCAAGAGGAGGAAACCGGCTGCGCCGGCGGTGAGAAACGCAGTGCGCCAGGGCAAGCCACCGGCAACGGTGCTGGCGAGAATCGAGCCCAGTACGCCCAGCGTCGAAACGAAAGCCGTGCCATAACTGCGGTACTTCCGCGGTGTGATTTCGGCCGCCACTGTCATGGCGGCGCCGACCTCGCCCGCCAGCCCGATGCCCGACAGGAAACGCAGCACCCCGAACAGCGAAACGTCATTGACGAATGCAGTCGCTATGTTCGCCAGCGAATACAGGATGATGGAACCGAACAGTGCAGCGCGCCGCCCTTTCTTGTCGCCGAGCATGCCCCAGAGCAACCCGCCCAAGATCATGCCGGTCATCTGTGTGTTGAAGAGGGTGACGGTGGTGGCAAGTTCCTGCGATTGCGGCACGCCCAGTCCCGTTAACGTAGAGACCCTGACTACCGCAAACAGAACGGAGTCATACACGTCGACCAGGAAACCGAATCCGGCAATCAGAAGAATCAATATAATGTCGCGCGTGCCCAGTTCCGGCGCCGCGGGTTCCGCACGCGCACAAGATGCCTCCGCATGCGCACGAGATGCCTCCGCATCGGGTTCCGCACGCTCCACCGAGATCGCATCCTGCGGAACCACGTCGTCGCGATGGCTAGCCAAGCTGATCGTCCAACCTGATAATTGCCTCGGCAATGGTGGCAGCGCCGGCCGCCAGCGCATCGGCTTCGGCAAACTCCTGAGACGTGTGGCTCTTGCCTTTCAGGCAGGGCACAAATACCATCGCTGCCGGTGCCACGCGCGACACGAACGCAGCATCGTGCCCGGCGCCTGACGGCAATTCGCGCGTGCTGAAACCAAGATCCTTCGCGCAATCACCCAGCAGCGCGCGCAGTTTTTGGTCGCACCAGGCGGGCAGTGTATCGGACAATTTGTTGTAGCCCTCGTACTCCACGCGCAGGCTCTCCGCGGCGGGGCGGGCGGCTGCATCGACTTCTTCGAGAAACTTCAGCATCAGTTCGCGATTGTCGCTGCGGGCATCAACTACGATGCGCACCTTTTCGGGAATCACATTGGCCGCTCCCGGCACCACCTCCACTACACCGATGGTGGCAACGAAATAGTGCTCCGACTGGGAATATTTCTCAGCCAGCTTGCGGACGGCAACCATGGTTTCGGCGGCGGCGGCGACTGCGTCCTTGCGCACATCCATAGGGGTGGTGCCCGCGTGGTCAGCCTCTCCGCGGAAGAATAACTCAAGCCGCGTGATGCCGACTATCGCCGTCACCAGTCCGATGTCGATCTTTTCGTTTTCCAGAACCGGACCTTGCTCGATGTGCAATTCGAAGAATCCGCGGATGTCATTGCGCTTGGAACTCTTGATGCGTTGAGGAATGCCGCCGATGCGATTGATGGCTTGCCCCAGTGTTTCGCCGGTGGTATCAGTGTATTCCAGAAGATTCTGGTCGAGTTCCCCCGCGATGGCTCGGCTGCCGACGCATGAGAGTCCCCAGGGATTCATTTCTTCGGCGAGGAAATCGATGATTTCGAGGTTGTGCTTTAATTTGGCACCGGTGCGCTGAATTGCTCGCGCGATCTCCAACGCGGCAATCACGCCCGCCACACCATCGAAACGTCCGCCACCGGGCACGGTATCGGAATGCGATCCTACCAATATGGTGCCGGCACCCTTTTCGGTACCCAGTAAACGACCGACCAGATTGCCGGCGGCATCCATGTGCACATCCAGACCGGCTTCGGTGAAACGCGTCTGCAGCCACTCGCGCGCCTGCACCTGCAGCTGACTGAACGCTGGCCGTGTGTACGGCTGATCGGCATCGGTGAACTCGGCGATCTTCATCAGGTCATCCCAGAGTGCCTGCGCGTCTACGTGGGTGGTGGTCTTGGTTGAAGTTGCTTTTGCCATGGTTATACCGTTTGCTTGAAGTGACTCACGTTTAACGCGTACACGGACTGCGTCACCCTACACGGGTTGCTTGGCCCGCTCAGCCGACATGATCTGTGATGCTGTGCGCGGGCGAATGAATTCGCCGGTTCCGGGTTCGGCGACCTGCTTGCCACCGTCGAAGACTTCGCGTCCGCGCAGGAAGGTGGCGACTGTTTTGTAGGGCAGTTCCATACCTTCGTACGGGCTCCATGAAATCACGTTGTGTCCGCTGGTGCCGGCATGGTATTTGTGACGCTCCGGTTTGAGGACGGCGATGTCTGCATCGCGTCCTAGTTCGAGCGCGCCTTTCAGATGGTCGATGCGGAAAAGGCGTGCCGGATTGGCTGCCAGCAGTCGTGGTGCCCAGGTGAGACTGAGTCCGCGTTCTTCCAGTCCCTTCAAGAGCAACGCGTAGAGAACTTCCAGTCCCGGCGCGCCCGATGAATTTTCCAGCATGTCGGGTTTGTTTTTGCGGTCTTCCGACCAGCTCACGTGATCGGTCGAAACCACGGTGATGTTGCCCTTAGCCAGGTGTTGCCAGAGCGCCTCCACTTCTTTGCGCGGACGAATCGGCGGATTCACCTTGCCCTTGCCGACCAGCTTGCGCACGTGATTCTCTTCGTCGAGAACGAGGTAGTGAATGCACGCTTCGATGGTGGTATCAAAACCCTGTGTGCGGTAGCTCTGGCACAGTTCGTATCCGCGCCCCAATGAGCAGTGGACGATGTGCGCGGAACACCCCGACGCCACCCCGATCTCATACACCTCGGCGATCGCCAGAGTTTCTGTGAGCGGCGGGCGGCTCAAGCCCTGCGCTGTGTAATCGGTGATGCCCTGTTCTTTGACGCGAGCGACGTAGGCGCGCACCGCTTCGTCATTCTCGTTGTGCACGCCGCCGATCAATCCATGTTTGGCGATGGCTGAGAAACACTCGTACATCGTATGTGGTGGAATGCGAGGAAACCGTTCCGGGTGCGTTCCAAACGTGGAAAACTTGAACGCTGCCGCGCCCGCCTCCACCATTTCGTCGATGTGGGCGGCACCATCGTTGGGATGCGATGTTCCATACAGCGCGAAGTCGACCCGTGCCTGCGCTTTTGCTTCGTCAGCTTTTTGCTTCAGTCGCTCGGCGGTGCAAATCAGCAGTCCGTCATCATAAGGCATGTCGACAATCGTGGTGACACCACCGGCTGCGGCGGAACGCGTCGACCAGATGAAGTCTTCCTGGTCTTTCTGGCTTTTGCTGTGTGTTTGCGAATCGATGGCGCCCGGCAAGACGAGGCAGCCTTTGAAGTCATGGCGTTCTTTGGCACCGGGCGCTTTGCCGATGCCACCGATGCCGATGGCGGCGATTTTGCCGTCGCGCACCGCCACCCAACCTTCGTCGAGGATGCGATCCGTGAGCACCACTTTTCCGGAAACCACTAAATCAAAATCTGTTGCGGTTGTCATTTTTTCGTCTTCGCCTCCTCGGGCCATGCGAGTGCGTACGAGATAAGTTCGATTCCCATGGCTGCCTCGATTTCGTGGTAGGCATCCGGTTCGCGGGCGCCCGTGCCGATCGGCAGGTCGACCTTGCTGTTGACGAGCACCGCCACTTCAGTGCCTTCGCGCATCTGGGCGACGCTGACCGGCAATCCGGTTTCCAGCGACAGCGTCGTGATCAAATCAGGAAAAGTGGTCAATCGCTTGCTATCGCGATCCACCGCCATGTACTCGTTCATCGTGTGCAACACCAAGGGACCATCTTTGTCCTGCACTTCGAACTTGGCGAAGTCCCAGCTGTCGCGTGTGTCTACATGCGCATTCTTGACGGGACCACGACCGAGGATTTTGCCTTTCGTTTCTGTGCAGGCGGCTTGAATCACGGCTTCGGCGCCGTCCTTCTGGGCGGCGAGCATTGCGTGTCCCAAATTAAGCGCGTAACTGATGGCTCCGACAGCGGCGTGTTTCTTCACGTAGGACGCTTTAACGGGATTGCGGGCGGCTGCGATGAAACCACCAGATTGCAAGCTGACCGCACGCAGCACATCATCCGCACGCGCCACCTCACCGCGGACGGTGACTTCCAGATATCTGCCTTGCTCGCGGTTTCCTCCCGCGGCTGTCTGAATCGTTTTATAGTCCTTCTTGCTGAGCAGACCCATTGAGCCGAACTTGCCGGTCGGCTGCGCCCGACCGTTTCCTGCCGCATCAATAACCGGAATGCCGAGCACCGCCGACTGATTCCAGCCGTTCAACGTCGTCGACGAACCGTTCTGCGCCGTGATCACGCCCGCGATTGGCTTGCCGAGCGCTTCGATCAAAAGCTGCAGTGCGCGCACATAATCGATAGGAAACATCTGCCAGTCCTTGGCGGCTGGCGCACCGATGGCGGTGACGGTGACAATAATGCCGTCTTCCGGAACTTCATCTATGGAGGCAAGCGTCGGCTCACCCATGCTGACCGCCGTGTTGCCGACGAGATAGCCGTGGTCGACCCAGCCTCCTCCTCCGGACGCCAGCACGGACCCCCCGGTTACGGCGGCGGCGACGTCAGCAGCGACTAATTTTCGCATTGTTTTTCTCTTCTCTACTTGAGGGGCGGGATGCCTGCACTGGTGAGGGTCTGGCGAATGTACGATTTTTCTGGTTATCTCGCACATCGTGCCATCTGTAGACGTGGGGTTTCCTTAAAGTCCAAGTGAGTCATTTTCGGCTACTTTTTGAGCCTCTTGGCAACCGGCGTCGGCGAAGCGCAGAACGCCCAGTCCGGTGTCGGCGGTGAGGGCGGTGGACAGTCGTTGTGCGGCGTCTTCGGAGCCGTCGGCGATGATGGTGGCACCGGCGCTGGTCATGTAGCCGGCGTAGCCACCACCGCCGGAATGTATTGCCACCAGATCGGCGGCGGCGGCGGTGTTGAGCAATGCGTTGAGCAGCGGCCAGTCTGATATGGCGTCGCTGCCGTCAGCCATGCCTTCAGTGCCGATGTGTGGGTGTGCCATGGCGGCGCCATCCAGGTGGTCGCGCGTGAAGGCGACGGGAGCGGTGAGTTTGCCGGTGCGCACGGCTTCGTTGACGAGGAGCGCCAGTTTGGTGCGTTCGCCGTGACCGAGCCAGCAGATGCGGGCGGGCAGTGCCTCGAATTTGATGTGCTGCGACGCCAGCTTTACCCAGTTGGTGGCAAGTTCGTTGTCGGCGAAGTGTTCGAGCACCAGATTGTCGATATAGTGGATGTCGTCGGGGTTGCCGCTCAGGGCGATCCAGCGAAACGGTCCGATGCCTTTGCAAAACAGGGGACGGAGATAACGGGCGGTGAAAATATCGATGTCGAAGGCGTTGGTGACCCCGGCTTCACGCGCCTGCGACCGAATGTTGTTGCCATTGTCGAATACGATGGCGCCGCGCTGTTTCATCTCCAGAATGGCTTCGACTTCGCGGGCGATCGACTTCAAGGCGCGGGCGCGTACCTCATTGGGATCGGACTTGCGCATGGTTTGGGTTTCTTCCACAGACATGCCGGCGGGCACGTAGCCGTAAAGTGTGTCGTGCGCGGATGTCTGGTCGGTCACCACATCTGGTGTGATGCCGCGGGCGACCAGTTCGGGGTAGATCTCGGCGGCGTTGCCGACCAACGAAATTGAGCGCGCGATGCCCTTGCTCTGCGCGTCGCGAACACGTTCGAGCGCGGCATCCAATGTCTCGGCAATCTCTTCGCAGAAACCGGCGGCGATGCGCTTTTCGATGCGGGCGCGGTCGACCTCGACGACGAGAATGACGGCGTCGGCGAGTTTTCCGGCCAGCGGTTGCGCACCACCCATGCCACCCATTCCGGCCGACAGGATGAAACGCCCTTTGAGCGAACCGCCGAAATGCTCGCGCGCGACCGCGGCGAATATCTCGTACGTGCCCTGAATAACGCCCTGCGAGCCGATGTATTGCCACGCGGCGGCGGTCAGCCCGCCCCAGATGGTCAGCCCTTTGTCGGCGAGCGAATAGAAGTTTTCCGGAGTTGCCCAGCGGCCGACGATGTTTCCTGTGGCCATCAATACAGTCGGTGCCAACTTGTGCGTCTTGAACACACCTATCGGTTTGCCGGATTGCACGACCAGGGTCTGATCGTCTTCGAGTTTCTTCAGAGCATCGACGATTTTGTCGTAGGCGTCCCAGTCGCGTGCTGCCTTCGCGAAACTGGCGTAAACCACCAGGTCTTCCTGGCGCTCGGCGTTCTCGAGGTTGTTTTCGAGCAGGCGCAGTAAGCCTTCTTGGCGCCAGCCTCGGCAGCGCAGTTGCGAACCGCGCGCGGCGGAGATGCGCTCGCGTTTCGTGCCGGTGTCGGGTTTGGTGGTGCCGGTGCTCATTTGCCACCTCCTGAGTTTCGTTTGCCTTTTATGGATGTCTGCGGCTTTGCGGTGGGGACAGCTGCTTCTATGATGGTGTCGGCGGTGCCGCTGTTGGGGGTGTGCGGGGTGCCGTTGAGGGCGTCTTCGACCCAGTGATTGAGATGTCCGCTCCTGATTGCTTCCACGACGCGGGGAATCTCGCTGTTCCACACATTCGCATCCAGCATCGGATAGGCGTGCACGATCTCGTAGGCGGTGTCGGTGCCGACGCCCAGTTGCGGCTTGCCCCGCATATCAATCGCGGAAGCGGAAATCATCAGTTCGAGCGCCGCGACCTGGCGAGCGATGTGAATCAGGCGGCCGGTGGTTGCCACCGCACCCGGTGCCATGCTGGCGTAGTCTTCCATGCCCTCAGCCAACTGCGAACCATAAGTAAGCGAAACTGGCGACGCCAGGGTGTTCGCCTCCGCAGTCAATGCCGAACACGTACGCGACAACGGTAGAAGCCGCGAGTTAGGCGCATCGGGACGAGCCAGTCCCGTCGGCAGCTCGCTGAAACTCGACCACAAATGTTTGTGCAGGCGCTCGTTGGACATGCGAATCACCTGAATGAGAGCGACTTTCAATGTGTCGAAGGCGACCGCCAGATTCGTCACGTCGAAGTTGCCGGTGGAGACGAGCGTGCCATCCTCGACGGAAACAATCGGATTGTCCGCGCCGGAATTGAGTTCGATTTCGAGGGTCTTGCGGAGCGCGGCGCAGGTTTCCCAGAGCACACCGTGCACCTGCGGAATGCAGCGGAACGACAGCGAATCCTGCAGCTTCCGCGCCGACCCTTTCTTCCACAGATAACTGCCCGCCAGGAGAGAGCGCAGGCGCTCGGCAACGGCAACGTGTCCGGGATGCGGTTTCATGCGCGCCGCAATTGGATGCAGGATGCTCAAATTGGCTCCGTACGCTTCTAAAGAAAGCGCGGCCGCCAGGTTGTATGTCTCCGCCATCTCAATGGCATCGTGCAACACGAGCGATCCGCGCCCTAATGAATAGCCATTGGCGCTGATCAGCCCGAGCGCCTCTTTCGGTTGCAGCAGCAATGGCGCCAGCCCCGCGGCAGCCAGCGCATCGGCACCCTTCATGACTTCGCCCCGGTACTCCGCTTCGCCCAATCCCACCACGACTAGCGCGATCTGCGACATCTCGGCAAGGTCGGCCTGCCCGACGGAACCACCCGCCTTCACAACCGGATGCACTCCGTTATTTAAAAGAGCGATTACCGCTTCCAAAACTTCCACGCGCACACCAGTGCCGCCCCGCGCCATGCCGTTGACGCGCACCAGCATCATCGCCCGCACGTAGGAAGTGCGCAGCTGTTTGCCATAGCTGACGGCGTGCCCGACAATCGTCGCGAACTGGAACTGACCCATCTCTTCGGGCGAAACACGCATGTCGAACAGCGGACCCAATTCGGTGTTGAGCCCGTAAACCTGCTCGGCGCTCTCGGCTACGGCATCGACCACTTTGCGCGCCTGGTTGACGCGCGCGCGTGCGGAGTCAGAAAGGCTCACGGGCGCGGCATGACGAGCAACAGCGATGACCTCATCGATGGTCAGGTCTTCGCCGGTAACAACCACCTGTCCTGGCTGCTGGAGCCGGGCTTGGCAGTCTCCTGTTCGATCGCTGCTGGACGTCTGCATGAGAACCCCTGACGCCGTTTGCGGGAGAAACCATACTATAAGTTCGATCTCTCTTTACTACTAGCCCAAAGGCGCCCCACCGGTCGATATTGAACCGATTTGTTACGTTGACCGCCGGCGACTTTGCGTGACTGGGGTGCCAAGATTTGTCGGTGTTCTGGAACTCGGTTGCAATGGCGGGTGATACTATATGCGGTGCCAATGTTGCGAAGTTGTGCGTTTTGTTGCAGAGAAACGCACCGAAGTCCTGCGCGAATCAGCATCGTCGGCTAGGATGGAATTGTCCCATAGCGAAGACCGTTGGCGCGGTTTTTCATTTATTTGGGCGGGCATCTCGATAATTAGAGAAGTGACGTACGCGGGTCTCCCCCACCCAGCACGTTGCCAGAACTGGGTTGCGAACGGCCGGCTGCCGTGCCGCGACCAGGAGGGGGATTTATATGGGTTGGTTGGCGTGGCTAAGAGCTCAGGCAAACGGTGGCGAAGGCGACGGCGGCGGTGGCGTCGCGGATGGTGGCGCGAATGCGGGCGGTAGCGCGGGCAGCACGGGAGGTGCGGCGAGTCGCGCCGGCGTTCCGGGCTCGGACGGCAGTTTAGTTCCTCCGCGAATTTCCGGTCCCTATACGAGCGGCAACCTGTCCTTGTTTCTTATTCATGGACCCGACAAAGCGGAATTGCGCGAGTTCATCACGCTCGAAGAAGCGATGGCGGACAACCGCGTCGAAGTCAAAGAAACGGGAAACGTCGGATCGCTCGCGATCAAAAACCTGGGTGACGTCGCGGTGTTCATCCAGTCCGGCGACATCGTTATGGGCGGGAAACAAGACCGCGCCCTCCAGTACGACATGATACTGACACCGAAGTCGGGGTTTGTGCCGATCAATTCGTTCTGCGTCGAACGCGGTCGCTGGCAAAAACGCCAGGGCGAGTCGGTGGATAACTTCCACAGCTCCGGGCACCATCTGTCCAGCAAAGATATGAAAATGGCTGCGAAGTATTACAACAATCAGAACGAAGTGTGGAATCAAGTTGCGCGCCTGCAAATGGAAAGCGCCAGCAATCTGGCGATGTCGATTGGTTCCGTCTCCGGTCCGTCGCCGAGCAGCTTGCCGCAGACTATGGAGAACGAGAACGTCAAAAAGGTAATCGACAAATATGTAGGCGATCTGGCGAAGGCACCGGATGGACAGTCGGATGTCGTCGGTTACGCCTTTGCTATAAACGGCAAAGTGAACAGCGCCGATGTGTATGCCTGCAACGCGTTGTTCAAGAAGATGTACAGCAAATTGCTGAAAGCTGCGGCAACGGAAGCGCTCGCCGCCGACGATAAGAAACCGCATGCGACGCCGACCGTCGAACAGGTTGCCTACTGCATGGATGACGCCGATGGTGCCGAGGCGAAGACGCAAGCGGTGACGCACAAGACCAGAAATATCCTGCGCGAGTCACCACACAATGTCCTTTTCGAAGCGCAGGATATGGAGAAGAACGACGCCTGGGTGCATCGCAATTACGTCACTAAGTAATTGTTGTCTGAGCACGGCGAAGCAGCGTAGCAGCACGGGTGCGGCGCGTTCTCTCCATCTATGATCGACGACTGGGGCTCTTATCTCCGACCAGTCGTCGATCTTCTTTTATGATGAAAAGTCCTGCAGGCGACGCTGAGCTAGCGCCGCCTGCAAGTTCCCGCAAATCGGATTAGAGTGTGCCACCTAATCCTTTAAACCAGAAAAGCTGTGTGTGTGCCGTGCCGTGTGTCGTTATTCGTCGATCGAGTTGCGCAGCTCCATGCTGGCAAGCATCTTCGCGCGCAACTCATATTGCTGTTGCAGGTCGGCAAAGCTCGTAAGCTCGGATGAATAAACCGGTTGTCGTGATCTCGGTTCGATCTTGAGAAAATTTCTGTCTGCCCTGTGCGTAAAACGATCTATCTGGTCTGGACTGTTGTCCATGGAAATCCTCCTCGGATGACCGGATGGCGTAAACAAATTGGCAGGGTTGGCACGAGTATAGGGTCGGCGCGCCGGAGAAAACTAGTGTGGCTACCCACACTTGCGCGGAGTGCGGCGGAGTATTTTGGGTACTCGTTTTATGCATATTAGGTGTGGAACATCCAAAGGAGCGGATGGACTTGCCTTAGTCGTCGATTTGCTGGCGGTGCCTTTTGGGACAAGCCGCTTCGGTGTGATCGTAGAGCCCGTCTTCGTACACCGGCGACTTGTCCGACCAGTCATCCCAGCAGTACAGACCCTTGCACTCGACGCAGTAAATCAGCGCCGCCTGCGAGTGGTCGCGCAGCGTAATGAAGTCGGATTTCTTCAGGCAAGTCGACAGCAATTCGAACTTGGAGGCGTTGATAGATTGTTGCTCCGGCTCGCTGTTTTTTCGGGTGGCGAAGAGCAACGCGACGGGTTTGCCGTTTTGCAACGGGTGCTGCGCGTCCGCCGGGATGAGTGTCATCGCCAGCGCGATGTCATCGCATTTGGTGCACTTGAACTCCCAATATGGATAGGGCATTCCATTATATGGATCAGCGGTTTCGACTTCGACGAAGGCGCGCAATTCTTCGGCGGCGCGATTGATTTCGCTGCAGCCGGAGATGATATTGCCGAGCGCGCGGCTGATACGTTTGAGGTCGGATGGCAGCGTGCGCTGGAACCCCAGGTCCACCATCGCCACCATCACCAGTTTGCTCAGCTTCTCAGCTTCGGCTTCGACGGCGCTGCGCATCAAACTTGGATGAATGCGGTGGTAATTGGAGAATTTGGAGATCAATTCTTCTAGAGCCGCGCTGACCGGATTCCACTTCTGGACGAAGCCACTCGACCAGATAAGCAACTTCGTTTTGATTTCGCCATCGCAATCGGTGGTTTCCGCTTCCCGCATCACGAGCTGCGAATTCTCCGCGACCTTGTCGTGCGCTTTTTTGAGCGCACTCAATTCGATGTCGATCTCAAGATTCGTGGGCATTGGGTCTCCTGACAAGCCGTCGCGGCTTTGCTAGCGCATCTAGTTTATCAAAGGTGATGGCGGCGGTCTTGAGATCCGTCGGCGTCGTCGGCTCGCTGAGCGGCGGCGGCTTGCAGCGCTAAGGAGCGGCGGCTCGCTGCGCTGCTCGGCGCGGCCATGCGATTAGCGATAAGATAAACCGCGATCCCTCGATGATATGAACCCGCGAGCAACCATATGAAGAACGATTCTCCATCTGCATTGATCGATGCGCGCATCGAAGAACTCGGCGACTGGCGCGGCGAGATGCTGGCGCGGATTCGCTCGATCATTAAGGCTGCGGACCCCGAGGTCGTCGAAGAATGGAAGTGGCGCGGCGTGCCCGTGTGGTCGCACGCCGGAATCATCTGCACCGGAGAAACGTACAAGGCTGTCGTGAAAATGACATTCGCCAAGGGCGCCTCATTGGATGATCCGGCCGGGTTGTTCAATTCCAGTCTGGAAGGAAACACGCGGCGCGCGATTGATTTTCATGATGGCGACAAGATCAATCAGAAGGCGCTGAAAGCCTTGATTCGCGAGGCGATCGCCTTGAACGAATCCACGGTAACCGCTAAACGCCCGAAGGCGAAAAAGTCCTGAGCGAAGAAGTGCTCTGTCGGTTCGCCTTCACGACTCCATGATGTCCATCACGGTGAACGTGTAGCTTGTGCCACCATCCATGGTCTGCGTCCGCAGCGTTGCATGCTGGTCCTTCTTCAGCCGCGATTGCAATCCACTGAAGTTCGTCATTAAATCTATCCCGCCGCCCGGTTGCTCAGGCGCGAGTTTCCACGATTCGAGCAGCACCACTTCCTTGTTAATTAGGCGCACAGTCACGACCACTTCGAAGAAGTTATGGGGGAAGTGCTGTTCCAGGTGGTCGCCCGGCGCGACTTCCACGACCTTCTCCGTTGGTTCCGGCTGTCCCGGCTGCCAGCCGGTCCAGTCCCCCGCGCGAATCTTAATCGATGCCTTCATCATGTTTCCTGTAGTGCCGAGTCTGCCATAGAACAAACCTAATAGTATTGCACTTCCGGGCGAGGTATAGTCACTTGTTCCAGAATGAGAGTTTGAGCTACGAGAACAATGGCAAGACAACTAACGATTTCCAGACAAAAGGTTCGCGGTGCTAAAAAGCACCTCCGAGATGTTTTGGCCATGCCATCATCTGTCGATGGTTTCTTCCCTGACCCAGAGCAGCATTCGCCGCGCCCGTTCTGGGACTATAAGCTCCAAATTCCTCAGTCCTTCGTGGAAGGTCATTGGGCAACTACGAAAACGAAGCGGTTATGTATGGTGGCACTTCTCCAAACGTGTGCAGTTTTGCGTTCGCAGAAGCCAACCGACACATTCGCGACAGTCGTTGCTTCGATTAGTGTGCCAAGTATGTTTTCGTCGCGGGTGACGGTGTTTTTCGACCATGATTACTACCGCGATTTCTTCAATCGAACCGGTCCATATCAAATTTGGTCGCCGCTTCCGAAGAATCGCAGTCTTGCTTCCGAGTGGCGTCTCCCTGTGGAGCCGGAGCTTCGTCTGCCTGAACTTGGATACAGAGAGACGATAAAAAGTGACGAGGATGAAGATCTCGAGTACACCGGAGAGATCTGGTTTTACGGTGACATAGACTTCCAAAACTAGAACGCCACCGCCGAATTAATCGGCGATGGCGCTCGTGCTCCTCGACTAAAAGTTGAGGCTTGCGGTTGGGTCAGGGCTAGGCGGCCGATACCTCGACGTCGACGATGTCGTCGTCATTGGAACCGCCCTTACCGCTGCCACCACCGCCACCGTTACCGTAGTGGCTTCCTGTCTCGGCTCCTGAACCTGCATATGGGTTCGCGGATCCGTACTGGGCGCCCGCACCGGCGCTTGCTTGCTGCGCTGCGGCTGCGTCTTGCTGGAGCGCGACTATCAATCCGCGAAGTTCGTTCATTCCGCCCTTCAGTGTTTCGACGTCGGCTTTCGCCTCGACCTTGCTGCGCAGATCGGCGACGAGTTGCTGCGCGCGAGCCTTGTTGTGTTCCTGTACCGCGGAGTCGTTCAGTTGACGTTCGACTGCGTAGCAGAGTTGGTCTGCTTCGTTGCGAACATCCGCCGATTCCTTGATCTTGCGATCTTCGGTCGCGTTTCTCTCAGCGTCCTTGACGGCGCGTTCGATGTCTTCCTTGCTCATGTTGGTGCTGGCAGTGATTGTAATCTTCTGCTCTTTCCCACTCGCTTTGTCGACACCTTTGACGCTCACGATGCCGTTTGCATCGATGTCGAAGGAAACTTCGATTTGCGGCATGCCGCGCGGTGCGGCTCCGATGCCGTCCAGGTGGAAGTTGCCGAGCATCTTGTTGTCGCGTGCCATCGGGCGTTCGCCCTGGAACACATACACATCAACCGCCGGCTGGTTGTCTTCCGCTGTCGAGAAGACTTGCGACTTGTGGCACGGAATGGTCGTGTTGCGGTCGACCAGTTTCGTGAAGACACCACCCATGGTTTCAATTCCCAGAGATAGCGGCGTCACGTCGACCAGTACGACATCCTTCACCTCACCTGCCAGCACGCCCGATTGGATGGCGGCACCGATTGCCACCACTTCGTCCGGGTTAACGCTCTGGTTGGGTTCCTTGCCGCCAGTCATGGACTTGATCAGTTCCTGCACCGCTGGTATGCGGGTGGAACCGCCGACGAGCACCACTTCGTCAATCTGCCCCGGAGTCAGACCGGCTTCGTCGATTGCTTCTTCGACCGGCTTGCGGCAGCGCTCGACCAGCGGTCTCGTCAGCTCATTGAACTTGGCGCGCGAGAGCCGCATCTCCAGGTGTTTCGGTCCGGTGGAATTCGCGGTGATGAACGGCAGCGAAATGGTGGTTTCTGCCAGAGACGAAAGTTCGATCTTCGATTTTTCGGCCGCTTCCATGACGCGTTGCAGAGCCTGCGCATCGTTGCGCAGGTCGACGCCTTCCAGTTTCTTGAACTCGTCGGCAATCCAGTTCATCACGACGTGGTCGAAGTCGTCGCCACCCAGGTGGGTGTCACCCGAGGTCGCTTTCACTTCGAAGACCCCATCGCCGACTTCCAGAATCGACACGTCGAACGTGCCACCACCCAGGTCGAATACCAGGACGGTTTCGTTTTTCTTCTTGTCGATGCCGTACGCGAGCGCTGCGGCAGTCGGTTCATTGATGATGCGCAGGACATTCAGTCCGGCGATGGTGCCGGCATTCTTAGTGGATTGGCGCTGCGAATCATTGAAGTACGCCGGAACCGTGATGACCGCATCGGTCACCTTCTCTCCCAGATATTTCTCTGCGTCTTCTTTGAGCTTGCGCAGGATCATGGCGGAAATTTCTTCCGGTGTGAATTCCTTGTCTTTGATGACGACTTTGCAGGCGCCGTCAGGCGTTTCTTTAATCTTGTACGAAACAATTTTGCGTTCCGCTTCTACTTCGTCGAAGCGCCGCCCGATGAATCGCTTAATTGAATAAACTGTGTTCTCCGGGTTGAGCACCGATTGGCGGCGTGCCAATTGACCGACGAGGCGTTCGTCGGATTTCGAGAATGCCACCACCGAAGGTGTTGTACGTGAACCTTCGACGTTGGCGATAACTGTGGGCTTGCCACCTTCCATCACTGCGACGACGGAGTTTGTGGTTCCAAGGTCAATACCTACGGCTTTTGTCATAGATGGTTCTCCTTCACGCGCAAGCCAGCTCAGCTGCTGCTGCGCTACTAAGTGTTTGTCGAGGAGAGCCGCCCCCGCCGCTCATGATTCCATGCTAATAAATCTGAGGCGCGGGTACCCCGAAAATCCGAATTCTTTTATTTTTGGGGGAGCTGCCGTTCCTTATATATAGCTGGGCAGTCGTCCCGCCAACCCGACGACACGCATCCCGCGACACGCACCCATTCCGGATTAAGCGCATCGCAGAGAAATTAGGGTATGCCGTAAAAACTGGCAGGAGAATTACGGTGTACCGTAAAACGCGGCGCAGAAAATTTCGATACACCGTAAAAGCTGGCAGGAGAATTACGGTGCACCGTAAAATGCGCCGCCATAAATTACGGTGTACCGTAAAGTGCGCATGGAAAGCTACGGTGTATCGTAAAGTGCGATGGCGCAAGGCGTGTAGCTCACAACTTCGATCAGCTGAGTCGCCCTGGACATAGGCTCAACGGGAGCTCGACATGCCCACGGATGGCGACGCTCGAAAACCGCACCCAGTTAGGCTTTCCAGCTTCACAATTTGGATTAAGATGCATTGCGCGTTAGGGCAAAAAGTGGTATCCCAGTACTAGATAGATAGTGATTTCAATCGAGTTTGGTTCTGGTTCAGGTCCACCAGTTTTACAGCTTTAAAGCAGAATGGTGCCTCGCGGTTGAGGCGCCTCAACCCTGTTTGAGGGGGTGGTAGCCATGACATTCCTACTTGCACTTTTCATAGTCTGTGTCACAACACTCCTGTGCGTAATGATTCCGCCGTCGGCAGCCGCGATGGGAAACCCCGTCTACATGAACGCGCCGCCGGTAATCCTGACGCAACCTTCCGTCATTCCGCGCGCAGCGCCCGTCGTCAAACCGAATCCCGGTCACACCGACGACCCGTTGCTCAAGAAGATGCTCGGACCGCGCCTGCACAGAAAGTTCAAGGTCACGACCGACCGCGAAACAATGGCGTAGCCGCGCCCACGCGAATGAAATCGAAGCAGTCAGGCTAATATGATATGGATGAACTATCCATCGAAGCCTGACTGGCAACATGGCGAGGACGACCGGTCCCCGCCTAAACCTAAGTTGCAGCTGGAGCCCGCCGGGGGCGGGCCCGGGACGCGACGCCCCACCGCCATCGGCACCGGCGATTTCTCAGCCGATGGTTCGCACATCGATCTCACCGGTTTGCCCGTGGTGGCCCTGGGGCTGGCGCCGTTTCTCACGCGCAAATTCAAGTCCTGTTCGAAGCGCCCTCGACGAAGCGATGGCGATTCTCCATCACGCGAAAATCCCGCCGACTTACCGACTCGGTCTTGGACTGCGTTGGGGCTTCCTTGATCCGGTGGCGGACAACTTCACGCACGAACATTTCTACTACCTGACGAACAGCTCAATCTTCCCGTTCGATGGGATAAAGGTGAGGAAACAGCTTGAAGCCATCGAGGTGCGGTCCTCCTATCAGATATGGCGGCAGATCGGACCCAACATCACTCAATTCATATCACCAGGCTTTGAGTCCGAGCCACCTGATCCGCAAGTTTGATCATCGTCGGCAATCGATCGTCACCGTGCATGCAGCGAACTAACTGCGCCGCCTCGGCCGCCTCGACACCAGCGGCGGTGACATACAAAGGTCGCCGACTCGACCCCCGCAACACCTCTTCTCCATGCCAATCCTGAAACGGATTCTTCGCCACCCCAATCACCGGCACCGCCTTTCCGAGCGCCTCATACAAATGAGCACCAAGTCCCGGTTTCGGAGCGCTCGCATCACCGTCGAGCCACACGTACCCGTCAATGACAATCGTCTCCGGCTCGCAACCACTCACCGCCAGAGCATCCAAAATGCACGGCAACTCACGCTTGTAAAACGCGCCCGACTCGTACTCCGCGGCGAATGCGCCCTGATGCACGAATGCGTTCAGTGCCACCGCACTCGACCAATCTTCGAAGACAATCAAAGCCGTCGTCGCCATGGTCTCTGAGTAATGAACATCGACACAAACAATCACTGTTTCAATAAAACATCCAGGTGGGAAACCAATACCAGCCCAACGCCGAAGCAACAACCCATATTGCTGAAGTGATAAGACTACCAGATACGAGGGTCTTCAGGTGCTCCAAAGTGTCATGGCTGCAACTCTCGAAAGTAGGCATTTACCGGCGCGAAGCTGTCGGTTTCTATGCCGGGAATTTGCCAATCGGTGTGCGCCCACCCGCCGAGACCGACGGACAGGATGGCGAACAAGCTCAATGCGGTCGCCAGGCAGATGGACTGCCGTCTCCATGCTTTCGAATTGATCCCCATACCCCATTCGTAGCGCACTCGCGCTTCTTGTGCCGAGAGAAATGGGGTTCCGTTAAGCGATTGTTGCCGCGAATTTGCTATAACTGCAGCCGACTGAAAAGGAGAAACGGACCAAATGAACCCGGTCGAATTGGGAACCCTCGCACCATTTGTCGCAACAACACCTCGGCTCAGGGAGGCGATCTTCGCCAGGATCGCTGTCGAGAATTACCCCAACTCATACATTCATTATGTCGATGCCCACGAGAAAACAGCAGACGCCGGAGCGACGTGTCTCGTGCTGCCGCCGGGCATAGCCGTAAGTGAAACCCTCCGCCTCGACTGGGACCAACAATGGGTGCAGCAACATGGCGTCGCCGCCGTGTTCTGTGAAGGCGACCTGTCTATCGCGGGTGACCTGCTCAATCTAAATATCAACAGCGGACCACTGCTGGTGGTGACAGGCAACTTGAGTGTTGTCAATTTAGTCAGTGGTGGCGGGACATTTCTAATACTCGGAGACGTCACCGCCAGTGGTGTTGTGATCGGAGAATACAACGACGGACTCATGAGGGTCGGCTGTGACTTGCGAGCGTCTCTCCTCATAAACCTCGACCACGACATTGGAGTGTCCGGTGCCCTCGATGCACCAAGCGTCGACTGGAATGAGGACATTCTTGCCGACGTGCTGGTGCCAGAAGTTTTTCACGAAGACGACGACTCCGAGGTGGTAGTACAGAAAGTGCTCGAACGCCAGCGCGCCGGCTTGCCGATACTGCTTTCAGGAGATTAAGGCTGCGTGTTCTCGTTTGAGCTGGACGCGATACCACCGTTCCGCCTCGATCTAATGACATGGCTGCTAAAGCGGATTCCGCTGGATCGAATTCATTGGTGGGATGGACGCGTGTTGCGGCGCACGCTTGTCATCGATGGGCGTCCGGTCGTGGTTGAGGTGGAGCAGATTGCTCATGGCTCCAGTCCACGGGTCCAGGTTACGGTGCATGATGATGCCGGCGGTACCAAGCGCGCCGTCAGCGATGTAATCAATCGATTGCTTGGGTTGCAGGTCGACCTGACTGAGTTCTATAAGATTGCCGGGAAGAAACGAAAACTCGCTGCCCTCGCGCAACAATTCGCCGGGGTGAAGCCGCCCATTTTTCCCGATCCATTCGAGGCGTTCACCGCGGCGGTGGCGTGTCAGCAAATGATTCACTAGGTAATGCCGATATGTTTGCCAAATTGACGAGCATGCGCGGTATCGGCAAATGGACTGCCGAGTACATGATGCTGCGTGGTTACGGCAGAATGAACATCTTCCCGATCGATGACTCCGCGCGGGCGCGTCTGATCAAATTCCTCGATTTGTCAGATGATCTGGAACGCGCCGAACTCGAAAAACTGGTGCACCTCTGGAAGCCATACTCCGGAATGCTATATTTCCATCTCTTGTTGCACCGCCTCTATAAAGAAGGGCATATCGATGCCTGAGAAGCGAATGTCCAAATCCGTCGTGATGACCATCGGACACTCGACGCGCACGAGTGAAGAGTTGGTGGACGAACTCAAATCCCACGGCGTGGAGCTGCTGGTGGACGTGCGTACCGTCCCGAGATCGCGAACGAATCCGCAGTTCAATAGGGACGTCCTCATAGATTTTTTGCCAACGCACAAAATTTCGTACAAGCACATGAAGGCGCTCGGTGGTCTGAGAAAAGCTAAGGCTGACTCTAAGAACACGGTCTGGGAGAATGCATCGTTCCGCGGATACGCGGATTATATGGAGACCGAGGCGTTCCGCGATGGCATCGACGAATTGCTGGAGATGGCAGCGAAGAAGCAGGTGGCAATTATGTGTTCCGAAGCTGTGTGGTGGCGCTGCCATAGATCTATGATCGCCGACGAACTGGTTGCGCGGGGCATTCCTGTCGAACACATCATGACCGGCGAGCGGACGCAGCCGCATAAGTTGAGGTCGTTCGCGCACGTCGAAGACGGGCATGTTTCCTATACCTGACGTGGAGCTTACATCCATAGCTTTGATCACAAAGCCGCCACATATGGTGCCGGACATCTGGAAGCGGGCGCTGCCGAAGGTTTCTTCCCTGGTTCCATCTTCTAAGAGTTAGTCACAGTGCCACTCCGGGCGTGCGCGCTGTCTCTGGAAAAGACACCACAAGTGGTGCCAGGCGGTGCTACAACGCGTCGACAAAATCCCCACAACTATTAGAATCGCTTGACTAATGCAGGATCGCGGTTACTATTGCGTCATTAGCAACCCCGCAACCTCGCGTGCCACATCTTTTTCCACCTGCGCTTCCTTCAGCAGCGTAGACGATTCTCGCTGACTCATTTACTAAACATTTCTGCCTCTTCTACTGCCCCGGGAGATCTTTCCTATGAAAACACTGTCTATCTTGACCGCCGCCGCTGCTCTCTCCTTCGTTCTCACCGCACCAGCAATGGCGCAAATGGGTGATGCCTTCGGAACCGCCGACACCGGCAATTCCGGAATGCAAAACAGCAGCAACAACACGACACTGACGCAGACTCAGATGCAGGGTGTGCAAACCGCGCCGACATTGCAAGGTGCCACCAACGGCACCATCGGACCGCAAAATGAAGATGCCACCGTGATCATGGGCGTCAACACAGCCGGCACCGTGCGCGTCAACAACCTCGCCAACCTCGAGGCATTGCTCAACATCATCGCCAACGGCATGGAAATCCTCGGCATCGCATGGGGCGGACCCACCATGATCATGGGCTTCATGAATATGGCAGCCGGCACACAAGATGCGATGAAACGCGTGCTCTGGGGAGCCGGTGGTGTCACCGGCGGTCTCGCCACGCCGGGTTGCATCAACTGGTTGGTTGCATCCGCTCGCGACGCCAACCTGTTCAGCTAAGTCTTCCCTCAACCCCAATCCAAACCTGACGCGAGAGCGCGGCGCCGAAAGAGCCGCGCTCTTTTCATCTAATTTGTTAGCTAAAGTACATATGAAAACGCTCTCCAGGCTTGAAAACTCAAAGAAAGCCCCACAGCTGACCTGTTTGCAGCCCGAAGTATGCGATAATCCTCATTCGTCTTAGTTAACTGACCTTTGTTCTCAATCTTCGAGTCGATGTCTTGTGTTTGAGCTGCTTTGGTCGAGGATTGATTGAATAATGAGTAACAACAAGCTTTTCGTCGGTAACCTGTCTTACAACGTCACGGAAGAACAGTTGAGCGAAGCCTTCGGCCAGCACGGCAAGGTCATCTCCGCTACCCTTCCCAAAGACAGAGACACCGGCAGAGCCCGTGGTTTCGGTTTTGTCGAAATGGACTCGCAAGCTGCTGCTGAAGCCGCCATCAAGGGTCTCGATGGACAAGAACTCGCCGGCCGTCAACTGAAGGTCAGCATCTCCCAACCGAAGCCCCGCACCAGCATCCGCTACTAAAGGATCAGTCGATGAGTATTTCTTGGGGACGCAGGAGTCGTTTCCGCTTCCATCCAGCCGGCGAAGTGTCGACCTGTATGGTGCCTGAAAGCTCCCCCGCCGTATTCGCCATTACGTATAAGCAGGATGCCGCTAATCGGCCCAAAGCGCATACCGTGCTGTACTTCGGTGAAACCGCCGATACTGCCAAAGACCTCTATAACCAGTGCAAACTGATTAAAGAAGCATGGCTGGACAAGGGCGGCAATCAGACCGAGCTGTTCGTGTTCTATCACGGCATGCCCAGTTCGAGCACGTGGGAACGTTCCGCGGTCCGCGAGCAACTGATCGCCGAGTACGACCCGCTGATGAACAGCGAAAACTAACGCACCGCTGTAGCAAATACAAACTTCGATGAGCCGGCTCACCCGTTGAGTCGGCTTATCTTGTCGGGGGGCTCGAAGCTCACTTCAAGCGCACGTGTTGCAGGTTTTCGCTATTGGGATCGGGCACCAGTCCATAACGGGACGACGCCATGGACTCGGGGACCTGACGCAGCGCGCTCAGTAATTCGAACGGCATTTCGTGGCGCAAGCGCGCTTTGACCAGTACACAGCTGTCATTGAAATCGATGACGGTGATCGATTTGTTTCTCAGGACATAAGGTAGTGTGTATTTCGCACCGCCAAGTCGCTCTTCCTTGCCATGTATCTTGAACGAAGTGGTCATTGCTGTGTCGGCGTTGTTTACCCAGATTTCCGTCCGCTGCGCGTTTGCGGTGCTGCGCTCGGCTTGGGCCGCGTAAGTCCTGGAGTCAATGTCAGCCGAGATGAGGAGCACCTTTCTGAACTGATTGCACGCGGCTACGTGTCCTCCCATGTGATCGAAACGATGCAGCAATCCACGGTGAATTATGTAGCAGCCCTTGGAGAAACCGACAAAAGTCACCACCGACGGTGGCACTCCGCTGGCATCCAGTGTATCTAGAAACTGGCGGAAATCGTCTTCACTGCGATCGGCTTCGACCTGGTTTCGTATGTAATTGCCTTCACTCAGTACTTTGGCTGGACTGAACTTCGAACTTGACCAGTCGAACAAGATGACTGGGGACTGCAGTGCCTCGGACAGACGGATTGCCTGATGCCTAGATCTCTGTCCATCGTTGAAACTGCCGTGCACGAAAACTACGATCCCGTGGTTGCCGGCTTCCTTTACCACGACTTGCAGCTTCTCTAAGAACTGTTCTTTTGAAAGCGCGCTATCGGACCCCGCCACAAAGTCACCGTTTCTGCTGAGTTTCGACAGTTGAAAATGGAGCGGCGGAAGAGGAGTCGAGAGAGTCTGATCAAGTTCCTGGTCATCCAGCGATCGATTTGATGCAGAGAGCAACTCCACGGCTTGGGATTCTTGCAATGAAGCAGTTACCGCCATGCAGAATGCAGTGACGAAACTGGAGACTCTTGTTCTTGTACGAAACGTGGACATAAGGCCACGATGGTAACACAGAAGGATTCCGCTCTAGTTCACCGGGGTGTTGGAAGCCAGGCTGGTGTTGATGAAGTTGCGAACCAGTTCTACGGGACTTCCCTGGGCTGTCACCAGATCGAGAAAAGCGGTGGCTCCCAGTGCTTTGCTGGCGATCTCCAGACTCTCAAGTATGACGGGGCTTGAGTAGTTGCTGTCGACCAGGCGCACGCAGCCGAAGGGCACATCGCGGTGTTTCGGATTCGACTTACAGTGCCGCAAGAGATCGAACATGCGCGAGTCGTCAAATTGCATGCCGCAGACGATCAGCGAGAATGACTCGCTTTCGAGCAAGCGAATTGCTTCTTCCATGGTTTTGGCGTAGGAGACGGTGTGGTCGGCCAGGGCGTTCGTCAGGAAACCCTGCCCTTCAGCCGTGTGCGCCACGAGAATCTTTGCCACTGCAGTTTGTCCTTTCAACGTTTCACTTATTCACTTTCATCGCCGTCCGAAACGCTCGGTCGGCTAAGGGTAGGAGGCTGCATTCGCGGCTCGTGTATTCTGTTGTAAGCATATCCGTGCGCGCCGGTCGGCGCATCGCTCATAGGAGCTAACTTCTGCCCGCCGCCGGGGAGGACTTAAAAATCACCCGGGGTGATCTTGCCCAATGACCCTCCAGCGCTCTTGCCAAGTTGTACTCTGTAGCTAAGGCCACCAGAGAAAACGAACAGGAGCAGAGGCGGACGTGGATCTGAACGAACATCAACTGCGCACTATTTTCGAAACTCTCGAAGCCGGAGGGCAGAAGGCAGTTTTGGATCAACTGTCGCGAAGTACTCCGGCTCTCACGCAAGAGCAGCTCTTCGAAAGCATGATTCGTCAGATAGAAACTGCCCGTCGCGATGGCGATGACGTTCGCGCCGAGCGCTTCTGCAAGGCCGGCATCAATCTGACGCAGCATGACGGCTTAGCCAAGGCGCCGTATTTCATCGTCTTCATGGCCGCTCTGTGTGACCTGCTCAGTCGTGAGAACCGTGACGACGAGCTCGAGGACACACTCGCCGCTCATTCCATGAAAGTCAAAGACATCTGTCACCTGTACAACGAGGAAATAGCTGACCCAGGCAGTCGTATGCACTAACTACCCTCCACTGCATGGTCACTCTGAACGGTCGCTGCGATGCAAGACGCAGTGACCGTTTCTTTACCCGCAGTAGTCGGTTCCTTCCCTGAGTGCTGCGACGGTGGCGTCATCGATTGACTTGCTGTGGTCGCGGTAGAGAGTGCCGGCGATGGTGGCGGCGCAGTGTTTCCAGAGCGGCTCGTATTTGGATTGCAGACAGCGGCTGCTGATGCCGTCGGAGTACATGACGAGCAAGCCGTGTTTGGGACAGGAAAACCTCCAGGCTCGAATTTTTCGCGCCTCGAAACCGGCGGTACCGTTATCAGAGAGCAGGTGCTTGCGTTCGGACGATGAAATCAATGCACCCGAAATGTTACCCAACCCGCAATAGCTAAGGGTTTGCTCGTGCGTGTCGATGGCGGCGACCGCCACCGCGGCGCCGCGGGTTTTCTTCAATGAAACGTGAATGTGCCGCACCACTTCGTCCACTGCCGTGTCGACATTGACGGCGGCGAACGCGTCAACTGCTGCTGCAGATGCCAGTGCGGCATCGGGACCATGTCCAAGCCCGTCCGCCAACAGGATCATCGATCGGTTGCCCTGTTGTTTTGAAGACCAGTTGTCGCCGCAGGCCTCTTCACCCGGCTTCGGACGGCAGACAGCGGCAACATCGAAACGCGGCTTGACCTTGGTCTTCTTTTTGAAACGCGCGGAAACGGTAGTGCCCAGGTCAGACCCGGAAAACAAATCAAAACTATCGGACAGCCTCTTCACGGCTCCTAGACCGGTGCCCAGCGTATTGGTGGTGGAGTAGCCATCCTGCATCCAGGCATCCGTTGCTATCGACCCGCCACCCGCGTTGGTGGCAATAACTTCCACGGCATAGGTTTCGCCATCGCGTAGAGCTTGAATGATTAATGCGCCACCATTCGCGGTGTGCTTGATGAGGTTGGTGCCGAGTTCGGTGATGGCGATGGCGATGTTGCCGGTTTCGACTTCGTTAAAGCCGATCTGTCGAGCCAGCTTCTCTGCTCGCCTGCGGGCTTCGCCGATCTGACTATTTTCGGTGACGGGAAAGAGTTGAGAGATGCCTAAGTCCATTTGATGACAACTACTTGAGTGCCCTGCCCGTGCGTAGAGTCGATGGTGAATTCGTCCATGAGTCGCTTCGAACCGCCCAGCCCAAGTCCCATGCCGCCGGCGGACGTGAATCCGTCGCGCATGGCCTGGTCGATGTTGGGTATGCCCGGACCGCGATCTTCGAAAGTCAGCCGTATGCCCTGCTTGATTCCTTCTTCGATCACTTCCATGACCATGTTGCCACCACAACCATGCTCGACTGTATTGCGAGCCAATTCACTGGCGGCGGTAACCACTTTGGTCTGATTGACGGGACTCATTCCAAGCAATGCCACCACTCGCTTGACAGCGGCTCGTGCACTGACGATATCTTCCTCAGCCCTGAGCTCGTGCGCTACGCGCGATTGCACTACTGACCCACCCATATTCGTTCCCTTCACAGTGATCCAATCTTGACCGAAAGGAATTATAGGCGCATCGCCCTCAAGGGTCGACTTCAGTCTATGAGGTGTGAGCTTTACCGATTGAGCATCTGCTCATAAGCGAGATCGGCCGCATCGCGTTCTTCCAGAAGCTGCATGCCGTCTTCTGCATTGAGAGCCGTTTTGACGCCAGTAAGACTCAAACCGAGTTCGACCATTGTGATTGCCACGGCGGGGCGCATGCCGACAACGACAGTTTCCGCATCAAGCAGCCGAGCTGTTTTGGCAATGTTGGCGAGCAGTCTGCCGATAAACGAGTCGACAATTTCCAGCGCGGAGATGTCGATTAAAACTCCTCGCGAGCGGTGGCGCACAATGGCTTGAGACAGGTCGTCCTGAAACTCCAGCGCCATTCGATCGTGCATGTCTACCTGAATGCTGACCAGCAGAAAACGCCCAATCTTCAGGATGGCAATCTTTTCCGACACGCTATGCCCTCGTGGTGAACGATGCTGCACCGGCATTGTCGCGTTCTCTCTTTGCGACCACCCAGCCGCCTTTTGTCATGGCATAACGCACGGCGTCTGCCATGCTGGCTTGGGTGATCACGTCGGTAATCTCGATGCCCAGATGGACAATCGTTTGCGCAATCTGTGGTCTGATACCACTGATGATGCACTCGGCGCCCATTAGCCGTGCCGCCGCTACCGTTTTAATCAGGTGCTGAGCAGTCTGCGTGTCGACAGTCGGCACGCCGGTGATATCGAGAATCGCAATTTTCGAACCGGTCTGCACGATTTGCTCGAGCAAATTTTCCATGACGATCTGCGTGCGCGCACTGTCAAGTGTGCCGATGATTGGAATGGCCAGCACGCCGTCCCAAATGCGGATGACTGGCGTGGACAGTTCGAGCAGCTCTTGCTGCTGACGGCGAATAACTTCTTCGCGACTGCGTTGATAGACCTCGGTAGTATAAAGTCCCAGCATGTCGAGGAGCTTGCTGGCCATCAAAGTTTCTTCCGCCAGTTCTTTCGGATCTTTGAGCTGCGTGCGCAGACGGTTGAATAGCGTTTCTTTGAGGGAAAACACGAACAGTGCGGTTTCTGTCGGGCTGAAACCTTGCAGCGCACGCGAGCGAGAAATGTCACCAAGCATACCTTTGACTTCGGACCACTCTTGTCCTTCGATGCTGTCGAAGTTGTGTCCCGACTGCAACGCGCGTTGCATGGCGTTGAGAAACTCAGTGGACACCGGCGTCAGCACTGCTTCGTTGAGAAACTCGCTGGGACGACCGATGGCTTCGACCTGTGTTTTGACCCACTCCTTCAGCAAGTCGCGTTCGTTGGTTTTGATGATCTCCGGTATCTGCGAATTGCGATTCTTAGCGGCGTTGCTCATATTGTCATTTCCTGCACGAGGTCATTCTTTGTGGGGACACCGGGATGCTATCGGGTCGAACTATCAGCATATCCGATTAAGCTCCAATAAAATGCTTTTGTGTTGCACATTATCGTAGACGTCAGTATATCGTCGACATGCTTTCGTAGTCGGACTGGATGAGTTTCAGCATTTGCTCCATGGCATCCAGTCCCTCAATGAGCGACCCGGAGTCGGCGGCTGCGGCCGCTGTTTCTAGGCGGATGCAGAGCGCTTGAAAAGGAGAAGCGAAAACCATGGCGCTGGCTCCCTTCATTCTGTGTGCAATTCGCTTTACATCGTCGAACTGCTGAGCTTCGATTTTGCTGCGCAACTCCGAAAGGCTGGCTGATGTGTCGGTTATGAACGCGTCCAGCAAGGTGCGGGCGTTATCCAACTTCAGGCGCGCCACCAGTGCTTCCAGGGAGACTATGCCACCACTGGCGGTGAGCAATTTGGACGCAGCGGGTGCGGCTTCGCCCGTTGCCGATTCGCCTGGTGCTACCACGCCTGGTTCTTCGCTTACCCATTTCAAAACGACGTCGCGCAACTCATTGGTTTCGAACGGTTTGACCAGATAATCGTCCATGCCGGCGCGCAAGCACTGCTCGCGGTCGGTCTGCATGGCGCCCGCTGTCATCGCCACAATCGGCGTCCGCTTTTGACTTTCACCGGTCGTTTCCAATCCGCGGATAGTGCGTGTCGCCTCGAAGCCGTCCATCTCCGGCATCTGGCAATCCATCAGAATCAGGGCGTATTCTCCCAACCGATACGCGTCCACCGCCTCCAGCCCGGTGGTGGCAGTTTCGACTATGTAGCCCATATCGCGCAGTTCAAGGCTGGCAACGAACAGGTTGATCGGGTGATCCTCGACTACCAGAATTCGGGCTCCGGGCACCGCCGTCGTGCGGTGTTGCGTCGTCTCGCCACCGGGCGTAGCGACGGATTCTGCCGGTTGACGGGCGCCGCCGTCGGAGGTGTTGACTGCAGACTGCAGCCGCTCTTCCGCTGTGCCGCTTCTGCCATCATTGGTGGTGCCCTCGTGCGCCGGCTCGTGGGCGGACTCGCTGAGCGGTACCTTGAACCAGAATTTCGAACCTTTGCCGAGGTTGCTTTCGACCCCGAGCGTGCCACCCATAAGTTCTACCAGGTGTTTGCTGATTGTCAGTCCCAGCCCGGTGCCGCCTTGCTTACGCGTGGCAGTGGCATCGAGCTGAACGAAAGGTTGGAATAGTCGTTTCTGCTCATCCTCGCTGATACCACGTCCTTCATCTTCGATCGAGCAGCAAAGCATCAGTCCTTCGCCATCCAGACGCTCGACCGACGTGGAAATATTGATCCAGCCGATGTCCGAAAACTTGATGGCATTGCTCATCAGGTTCAGCAACACCTGTCTTATGCGTTCGGAGTCGCCGACGGCTGTCTTACCGAGATGATCGTCGATGTGCAGCGCAATTTGCAGCAATTTGTCCGTCGCCTGCGGTCTCATCAAATCGACCGACGAGCGGATAAGCTCGGCAACCTCGAAAGTGAAATTGTGAATGACCAGCTTGCCGGATTCGATTTTCGACAGATCGAGTATGTCGTTGATCAAATTGAGAAGCGACTTGCCCGCTTGCCGGAGCAAGCCCACCAGGCGCGACTGCTCATCGTCGAGAGTGGTGCGTTCGAGAATGCGAGTCAAGCCGATGATGGCGGTCATCGGAGTACGAATTTCGTGACTGATGTTGGCGACGAATTCACCTTTCAATTGATTGGCGTGCACCAGCTCTTTGGCGGTGCGCTCGAGCAGGCTCGACTTGTCCTGCAGGTCGCGCGAGTTGCTGTCCAGGTTTCTGTTCAAATCCTGCACTTGCAAGAGTTTTGCTTCCAGCTGCTCGCGAAGAAACTGAGATTGCTCCAGCGCTTGCAGGAGTTGTCTGTTCTGCGCTGCCAGTTCGTCTTCGGCGGTTGACACCGACTGGCGATGCAATTCATCGACCCACTCGCGCACTACTTTGCCGTCGCGGGCTCGCAGAATCATCGGCAGCAGTTTTTTGATGCGCACCCGTGTGCCGTTCTCACTCGGTGTCAGCTCGTAAGCATCGACGACGCGTTTGGCCGTGTGCAAAGTGGAGCTGGCACTTTTCAGCCGCTCTTCCAGAAGAGGCAAGCCGATGATTTCGGCTTCCAGATATTCTTCGCTGCGAGTGGTGCTGAGAGTAAAACGTACATTGCAGTCGGGCGGGCGCGAAGAGCCTTCGCGTATGATTTCGGAGATGGCTGTGATGAAACGTGTCTGATCCGACTCAGACATGCCGGCGAGACTGGAGAGCAATTTGCACCGCTGTCGAACAAGCAGAACGTCTTGATCGTTGCGGATGGCTACCTGAATAATCGGAATTTGCATCTGAAGTACAAGTATACTGAATGCGACCAGTTTTAGGAGCGAGATGTCAATCAACGGACCTATTCAGGTGCTCATTGCTGAAGACCACGCTGTGACGCGGTTGGGTCTGAAGATGTTCCTCGAGAACAAAGACTTCATCCGCGTTGTCGGCGAGGCTGCCAACGGCAAAGAAGCCGTCGAGCTGACGGCTAAGTTGAAACCCGCAGTCGTCTTGATGGATGTGGACATGCCTGAGATGAACGGCATCGATGCAGCGCGCCAGGTGCGCAGTCAGGATGCCGAGGTGGGCATCATCATGCTCACGTCGCACAAAGACGAGCGCCTGGTGTTTGCGTCACTGGCTGCGGGCGCCAATGGCTATTGCACCAAGGACATCTCGGACGATCGTCTGTTCGTGGCGATACAGGCAATTGCGGAAGGCGATGTCTGGCTGGATTCGTCCATTGCTAACCTGGTCGTGGCGGCGCTGCCCAAAGAGCAATCGGCCGTGGCGACATCCGGAACGACCGCCGGCGCGGAGTCTCTCACCGAGCGCGAGCGCGAGGTGCTGAAACTGATCGTCGAAGGTCTATCGAACGTGCAGATCGGGCAGCGACTGTTTCTTGCCCATGACACCGTCAAGGCGCACGTCAAGCACATTTTGCAGAAAATGTCTGTGAACGATCGCACGCAAGCCGCGGTGAAAGCGCTGCGCGAAGGCTTGATCTAGCGGAGTCATTAGCCCCACATTGCGTCATTCGCCGATGATCTGCACGACGATTTCGCGTTCGCGTGGGCGCGTATCGAAATCGATCAGCACCACTTGCTGCCAGGTGCCTAAAGTCAGTTTCTTCTCGACAAAGGGAATCGCCAGGCTCGGGCCCAGGAGAGAAGCGCGAATGTGCGAATGCCCGTTATCATCACCCCACGTATCGTGGTGTTTGTAGTCGCCGCTTTTGGGCGCGATTTTTTCCAGCGCAACGTTGATGTCTTGCACGAGCCCCGGCTCGTATTCGATGGTAGTCAATGCGGCTGTCGAGCCTATGACAAACGCGGTGGCAACGCCGTTGCGCACTCCCGATCGTGCCACCACATCTGATAGCTGCGAGCTAACATCGATGACGTCGGTGTATCCGCGCGACTTGAGTTTGATGCGATCTGTTTTGACTGGCATGGCGCTTCTCCTTGTCAGATAGTTTAATCGACAGTGGATGGTCACCGGTATAATTCGACCAGCACCCTGGAAGATGTAAGAAGTGGTCTGCTCGAGCCGGAATGCATTTGGGGAGGTCCTTGACCGCGGAACGGCGGCTCGGACTCTGCTTTTGTGCGCGCTGATGAGTTGGGCTTGGTCGTCTCCGCTGTCTTTGAACGCGGCAACTCCTCCCACTGCAGAGGCTGATTTTGGATCGCTGGCATCAATGAACGCGGTAAAGTCGACTATCAATGCGCGTCAGTGGTCGAAACTAGACGCACTTATTGCCAAGCTCGGCGACCAGTATGCAGCCCTTCCTCCGGGCGTAGCAGCCGAGCGAGCAGAATCAGTGCTGCAAATAGCTGAGGTGCTGGTCAAGTGCGGGAAAATCGATCAGGGGTTGCGACTGATTTCGTTCATCGACAAAAGGGCTGCCGTGCTCCCGAAGAAGCAAGCTATCGGCAATCGATTCCTGGATATTGGGGAGGTACTTATTGCTCTAGGGGAAGGCAGCAGGGCGATTCCACTCCTGGACTCTGGTTGCTCGTTGATTTCCTCTGCTGAAACGTGGGGAGATGAAAAAGCGTCGGCAGTGCGTCGACGAAACAGGTTGCTCCACGATCTGACGCGGGGTGAAGAGCAAAAAAGTTTCAACCAGCGGCAGCAACAGATGCTAAAAAGGGTGCCGATGCGGACCGGGCCGGCCTTTCGTCCGGGAGTTCGCATGCCGGTGGAGGCACTTGGGCAGACGCAGCTGACGCTCGGTGATCAAAATGAGTATCGGTTTGATTACGTGGCTCTTGCTTCGAACTCAGCGTACTTTGGTGGCAATACTTCGCTTCGAGCCCAGCTACCTGATGAGCCATTTGAGTCGCTTTCCGAAGGCAGCTTTGCGGGCGCGTTCGGCAGATGCGTGGCGGACAGGTTCAAAGTCGCGCAAACGAACGGCTTCTCGTGGGTGTTTGGACAACCGTTTGTGGATGTGCAACGGATAGAATCTGTCTATGGGGGCTCTATTCCGCCCGTGGTGCAGCCGCTTCCCTTTAAACCGGCGCTCAAAGCCCCGGCGTCAGCAATTCGCCTGCCAGAAGGAGAACAACGAGCGATCGAACTGACTCCGGGGGATTACACCGTTCGACGTCTTGTAACGAGTTATCGAATTCGAGGTGAGGGACGGGTGCGCATCTTCATCGAGGGCGATGTCTTGACAGAAGGACCAGTCTTCATTTGCGACGGACTGGAAGATATGCCTGAGGACGCAAAACTGGAGATCTGGTACAACGGAGAAGGCACGTTGCGTTTCGAGCACAACTCACAATTTCGCGGAATTGTGTATGCGCCGAATGCCCGTATTGAGTTGGGGAGAAATAACTCGATGTTTGTGGGAGCCATGGTGGCGAGAGACATTTTTGCCGACGGCAACGTGAGATTGATTTTCGATGAGTCGTTGTTGCGCTGGCGCGCCCACTAAATGGGCAACACAGTGACGTTCTTCGAACCGTAGTCGAAAGTGGCCTGAAACTTTATCTTGCCGAAGCCGAGTAGAACGTCATTTAGATCTTTTATGTCGTTGAAACTCTTGCGCACTAATGCGATTCGTGTCTCACCACCATTGCTTGCCGGATCGATTTTCACATTCGCGATGCCATCCTTATCGACATCAAATACAGCCACCACCTTGCCTCCGGAGACTGTGCTGCTGCTCAATGCTTGCTTGAAAGCATCCAGGAGAGCGGCCTCGATGACGATCTGAAAAGCCTGTTTGACGAAACGCGGGTCGGGTTCTTGTTGATCATTGGCGTGCGCGCCGTTCTCGGTCATCTGTTCTCGTACATACGATTTCATGCGCTGTCGCAGCTGATTCAAATCTTTTCGTCGTCCTGCAAGATTTCGCAGAGTATCAGCGCGCACTTGCATGGCGGCGGTGATCCGCCCCTGGTAACGCAGACTGCGGTAAACAAGGTCGTCGAAGTCGCTCGATGAAACATCAGAAGTGCGGGAGAGCGCGCTCAGCAATTCCGACATACATCTATCTAAGGACCTCGAGCGATCGTTTGTTCCTTTGGCTAGTAGCATGATGCCTGGTCCGAGATAGGACTTATTCTGCGGCAGCAGCTTGACTACGATGGAGAAGGCTTTTGTGTTCAGCGGTTCGTCATCTCGCCCCAACCAACGATAGACTTGCGCGGCTTCAAAATAGATGCGCGCTCCTTCTGTTGTCAAAGGAATTTCCGGCTTAAGCACTGCATTCAATGCCGTGATCACTTTGTCTGGCTGCTGGCGATCCATCTTTTGCAATAGCCTGATGCGCTCAAGCCGTGCTGCCACATCTGGAGTCGAAGCATCCGAGCCTACTTCGGTGAGCAATGCTTCGCTGGCATCCTGCATTTTTTGATTTTGCATGAAACGCAGCTGACTCTGAATTGCCCGCAGCGCTTCAGCACTGTTCGCTCCATTTTTCTTTTTCACGGCGGCAACCCAGCGGTCATAGAACTGCAGTCCGACTTCCGGCTGACCGGCTCGCGCCGCAGCCTGGGCAGCCTGATCTAGTCGCAAGGGATGCGGATATCGAGATTCGGAAGTGCTAGAAGCCGCATAGGCAACCAGCAGCTTGTCGAACAGAGTCTTTGCCACTGATATCTCGCCGCCGTTTATAAATCCGCTGAGCGACTCAAGTCCGTTGTCGATGCCCTCTGCGGTTTTTAATTCGGAATAGAGTGGTGCGAGCTTCAGGGCAAGGGCTTCCAGCAAAGTGCTCTGTTTTTGATCGGACAGTTGGTCTATCCAGTTCTCAATGACATTCGTCCACTGCTCGTCGGCCCGGAGTTCATCGTCGGCGAGGAGTTCTTCGTAGTCCGCCTCGGCTGCATCGAAATCCTTCATTTCCGAATGAACGCGCGCCAGGTCTTGAATAGCTTGAAGGCGCATTCGAGATGATTGCTTTTGGTGCTTGAGAATACGCCAGGATGCGGCGAACAGAGGCTCAGACTCGGCGACCCGATGTTTTCCTTTGAGCAAACGTGCAAGCGAGGACATTTCAGAGCCTACATCAGCTGTGTTTATCCATCCGGGCGAACCGCTGGCTTGGAGTATCGGCAAATACAATGTTTCGGCGGACGAGTAATTCTGTTCCTTTGCAAGTGTTTCCGCTTTGTTGAGCATAAGTGGTGCGAAGTAGCGCTGATCTTGTGGTATCAACTTGGGAAACGCTTCTCTGAACTCAATTGTCAGGTCCACCACTTTCTCTGGACGACCCGTCTTCAGATAGAGGTCGGCAAGCAAGAGCAACCGCTCAAATGCGATCTTGCTCGCGGGACCGTAGACTTTGCGAGCCTGACGAATGGACAGAATCAGGTCCTTTTCCTCTTCTGCAGCGACCGTCTTCAGATAGTCATCGCTAAGAAGATGCGAGGATTGCGCTTCCGATGGCTGATGTTTTTGTTCTGCGGATGCAACGCCTGGCTGTGGCGGCGCATTCACTGACAGCAGGAAGGCACCGACCAAAGACAAGCGTTTCAAGTGTTTCATTGATTGACAGCTACTTTGATTGCTTGGTATCCGGGCTGATGTTGATCGGTGGCGGCGGACCCATCATCGGTGTCATGTGGCTGGGAGCGTTGACCTTCGGAGCGCCGGTTTTCTGCTTCGGCTTCGTAGCCTTGCTTTCGCACGTGCTTTGCGTCAGTTTAGCGTGCCAGACTGGTTTCTTCTTAAAGGTCGCAGATGTTTTGCCATTCCCGGCGCCGCCAGTGGAGTTGCCGCCATTGGAATTCCCGCCGGCGGGCAATGCATTCGCCGCCAGCGACAGCAACAGCGACAGACCGCCTGCCATCCAGACCGCCGCTTTGTACACGCGTTCGCGAATTTTCTGAATGCCTACGGGGCAATTGCGCGTCATGAACGTCCCGTCCGGGCGGCGGTAGATGCGCATGCATACTCGTTCGCCCTTGTGCACCCTTGCGAGTGTCGCGAGCACTTCTTCATCGGTGAGCATGAATGTATTGACGACGTGCAAATCGCATTTCGCGCAGAGGCGAGCTCTGTCGTCGCCGGTCATGTCGTCCCACTTCTCGGAGCATGGCGCCGCGATCATAGTCTTGCGCATCAGGTCTTTGTCTGCTTCCAGCATAGGTGAACTGGTACCTGCTACTTACGGCTGCTTACTTGGATTCGGCTGGTTTTACTTGTACCACGCCTTTGGATTTGAGGCGCTGTTCGGGTGTGATGTTCTCCGGAGGTTTCTCCTCTGCAGGAGCTGCATCGCCGGTGGTGGCATCGCTGGTGGTCTTGGGCTTGGATGGAACTATATACTCCGGACCCTTCGGCTTGTCCTGAACCTGCGGAACCTGCGGAGGAGCAGGCAAGCCGGCCAGCGGCACCATGAAATCCGGCGCGCTGATCTTTGGAACACCGCCTCGCGGCTTCGGTTTAGTGTGCGTGCCGTCGCAGTCCAGTTGTGTCACCTTCGAATGCCAGACCGGTTTCTTCTTCGCAGTGCTGGTGCCTGGCTTTGTTGAACCGACCGGCAACGCGTTGGCTGCCAGCGACAGCAAGAGCGACAATCCGCTCGCCATCCAGACTGCGGCTTTGAACATGCGTTCGCGGATCTTCTGTATCCCGACAGGACAGTTGCGGGTCATGAAAGTGCCGTCTTTGCGTTTGTAGATGCGCATGCAAATGCGTTCGCCCTTGTGCACCTTCTCCAGCGCCGCCAGCACTTCTTCGTCGGTGAGCATGAACGTGTTGACGACGTGCAAATCGCACTTGGCGCAGAGCCGCGCCTGATCGTCGCCGGTCATGTCTTCCCACTTCTCGGAGCAGGGCGCCGCGATAATAGTGTTGCGCATGAGGTCCTTGTTGGGTTCCATCACATCGCCTCCGGGGCAGTCGTCCCTTAAGGATAGCACTGTGTCGCCAGACGGAGACCATCGTTTTTTCGGGTATATATAGACGGGAAGTCGAGGTATCCCGGATTGGTAGAAGGTAGACCTGATGCTTCATCGAAAGTTGATGGTCAGGTAGACGGCACCAGCGCAGGACCTGACCTGCATCTGCGCGCGCCGATTAAAACCAGCGCATCGCTGCTGACGCCGCGTGTCCCGTTCGACAATACCAAGCACACCGTAATCGTCATGGACGACTACCGCAACCCCGACCAATTGAAACTCGGCGAAAAGACCTTTTCGCACGGCGAACTGATCGCGCGAATCAACGAGGAAAACGGTTTCAACGCTGTCCGCATGCAGACTGGAACTCTCAAAACCGTGCTGTCATTGAGAAACTTCAACGACTTCGGCAACTCAATCATGCCGACAGCGGGCAGATATCCGTCAAACCCGGTGATGTAGTCAACTTCAGTCTCAGTCATTCGGTGACGTACAACAGACTCAGTAACATCACCGGACTCGACCTCACACCCGAGAACATCGCCTCCAATCGAGAGGCAGTGCTGGCGGCGTTCCGGGCGAGAGTCGACGATCCGCGCATCTCGCCTCTCGATCGTCAGCTGATAACGGGCGTTCTCGAGATCACCAAACAGATCAAGCAACTGCAAGCACGCGGTCTGGAGGTGGTGGCAGCCGCGGGCAACGACGGACCCAAGTTTTTCAACATCGGATTCATTGCTGCAGACAAGATGTTTGCCGCTGTGGGACCGGACGGCAAGCCCACCGACTACAGTCAAACCAGTACCATGACGGTGGGCGGAAACGGGCAGGTAGACTTCTATTCGACGCCAGTGCGCATGCTCGATCCGACGCCGCTCTCCGAGCAACAAGGTGGCTTTCGCCTGGACGGCTCGAAGGTGTTTCTTCCCGGCAGCGAGTTCGGCGGAGTGCTCTCAACTGCACCCGTAACCCCGGAACTGGTGCGATTGATGATTTCGAAGAACACCATCAGTAGTGGCAACGCCGATCTGTCGATCAATCTGGACGCTGTGTTAAAAGGCAATCTAGCCTTGTCGGTACCGGGTACCTCGTTCGTCAATCTGTTCGAATTACCAAAAGAGAAGAAACCGCGCTAGCCGCGCGGTGCCGGCTCCCGATCATTCCGTCATCTGGTCGACCAGTCACCAGTTGCCAGATTGGCAATTTTCGATGGCTAGAAATTGCCAATCTGGCAAGAAACCGCCTGTTTAATCTGGAATTGCATGCGCACCACCTCGAAAATTGCCAATCTGCAAACATGGGGTATGGCTTTCAATCTCGGCAAGCAAAAATTACCCGCGTCACTCGGTGCAGATGAAGTAACGAACAGTGGTATCACCCTCGTTGATCGCCTCGTGTGTCGTGTTGGCGGGCAGCACGAGCGCATCGCCTTCTTCCAAAGCGTAGTCTCGTCCGCCAATCTTGAACGTAATGCTGCCGGCGTGCACAACTATGTATTCGAGGTGCGGGTGACTGTGAGGCGAGTAGTAACTGCCCGGCGCATCCTGCCAGCTAAAGGTGCTGTAGCCCTCAGAATGCAGGCGCTTTTGCACCGCATCACGCCCGGCGCATTGCTTATACCTGCCTTTGTGCAACTGCACTTCTGCCACGTTTATCTCCTAACTTAAATCGCTCCCCCACCCTCAACGCTCATTTGCATCCCATGTGCGAGATGTCCGGGAAAATCGTACATCGCGGGCTACCTTAAATGCGGGCGGGCACCTCCACGCCCGGCTCAGAGCAAATGTGCGAGATGTCCGGGAAAATCGTACATCGCTCACAACCTGAAAATCGGCGGGTGGGGGGGCGATTTAATGCAGTTGGCGATGAATTTGGCGAATTCTTGCGGGAAATACGTAGTCGGTTCGGGGAGGCTACGTATGCCCGTATTGTAATCAGGCGGGGATATCTTTAATCTGGCTACATGAGTCCCCCAGCCCCGAGAGGCATATCCTTTGAGTAAGGGTACCCCAGAACCGCATATTAGCGCGCC
The DNA here is from genome assembly GCA_046328035.1 of Candidatus Obscuribacterales bacterium. Taxonomy (GTDB): domain Bacteria; phylum Cyanobacteriota; class Vampirovibrionia; order Obscuribacterales; family Obscuribacteraceae; genus JBGASG01. The sequence goes on from JAXLXI010000007.1 coordinate 194,758, forward strand.
TGCGCATCATTTTGAAGGCAGCAGCGGCTTAGGCAGCAGCAATGGCTCCAGCCCGTTCGGCGATGGTCAATTGAAGACCGCCGACCTGACGCTGGGAAGCCATAACCTGCCCGAAGCTGTCGACCCCGCGAACGCCCCAGTGCAACGCACTGCTGGTCTCGCTCCGGCCAAAGCGCCAGGCAGCGATTCGTTGATTATCACGCCTGCCCCATATCCGGCTACCGACGCAACAATCGTCGGAGACGCGCCTGCGCCTCCCGCCGCAGCCGCGACTGAGATGCCGGCTCCAGTTCAGCAAGCCATCGAAGGCGGCAAGCCGATTACGTTCAGCAGCACCGGTGAAAACCAGGCTGCGCAGCGGCAGCCTGATTACTTCCTGACGCCGGAAGGCAAGTTGGAAGCCAATCCCAATGCCAAGCCCAGCGCCGACGGCAGCATCAATATAGAGATTCAATCCGCCAAGCCTGAGGACAATAAGAGCCTTAGAGACGCCATTATGCACCAGACCGAAATGCAGAAGGCAGCGGCTAAGGAGATGATTCGGTTGTTCCAGAAAGCTCACCCGGGACAAGAAGTGCCCGCGTGGATGAACGACCTGGCTAACGCCCAGCCCAATCTGCCCGACTTCGCGCAGAATCCGACTCCGGCTCCGCAACAGAATCCTACTCCGCCTCCGGAAAATGGTTTCGTCAATCGCGGCACATCCGGTCGCGGTAGCGGTTCTTCGGGATTTGCCGGCAACGGCGGTTTCGACAGTCAAGGTAACTTCCGCGGCAACGGAGGCGCCGGCGACGGCGTATTGAACACCGGCGGCACCGATAGCAAAGGTGCGCCGCTTGGACCCGGCGAGACCGTGCAAGCCAAACAACTCTATGACTACTTGCTGACAGCCAGTAAGGAACAAGGCGTTCCGCTCAACGAGGCACAAGTCTCCGGTATTCTCGGCAACTTGCAGACGGAGTCCAGCTTCAACACCAAGGCATACAACAAAGGTGAAGGAGCAATCGGTCTGGCACAGTGGGAAGGCGGACGCCGCACCAACCTGGAACGGTTCGCTGCCGATGCCGGCAAACCGGTGACCGACTGGAAAGTGCAAGCCGACTTCTTGTTGCATGAGCTGAAGGGCAGCGAAAGCAATGCCTATTCGAAGATCGCTTCCGCTCAAACCCCATCTGATGCAGCGTATGCATTCGATAAGTACTTCGAGCGTAGCTCCGGCGCCGCCCGCGGTCAGCGTATGGCAAACGCCGAGAACATTCACAGAACGGTCGCTAACGCCTAACCTCTTTCTCTCGGACATCTTGTCTTCTGAGCGAGCCTTGATTTTGCAGGGCTCGATCCAGTCTGCACTTCGCGTTTCGCGTAAAATAGACCGAAGTCTGGGCAAGGAACTGAAGCGGGCGAACGTGGTCACGGCAGCTGATTTAGTTGATCGAATCAGTGCTTTTCGCTTTACGGCGGAGGTTTCGGCGCGCGATGTCGAATTCTTCTTTGATGATGCGATTTTGCTGCTTGAATCGGGCGATGACTCGCAAAGGTGGCGCGCCCTCGAACGTCTGACGACAGGCTTCTGGAGCGCCAATCACTACAGGCGCTGGCCGTCGATTCAATCGCTCGATCTGCGCGCAAAGCTGCTCAAGACTCTCAACATCATTGTCGCCCTGCGCCCTCTCGATGAGTGGATCACCAGGTTTTTCCATTTTTGCAACGACAGCGAGGAGCAGCTGGTCGTAATCAGGCAATGGCTCTCTCAGTTGCCGGTGCGTTTCCCGGATTCGAAGGCGCACCGCGATGCAGAACTGATCGCGCGCCTGGAATTGGGGATGTTTCCCTATCAGACATGGAACGACGCAATTGCTTTCATTCAGCCGTGCATCGACAGCTACAACGACCATGTGCGTGCCTCCGCCGCTGGTGCGCTGGCTCGTTTGCAACTCGAAGACGTTTCCGGAATGCCCTCCTTCACCAAGTTGATGAATCAGGTCGCCGAATGGGAACTGGAGCGCCCCGGCGTCGCCGGTCCATTCTGGAGCGAAGCTGAATTGGTCTGTCGCGGTGACTGCACTCGCGACCAGGTAATCGAATGGATATTGACCATACTTGAGCAGCGCAAAGGCGATGAACCATGCATCTCCGCGTACGACAGCCTGGACTTCCATGCGCATAAAGAGCTGGCGGGCTCGCCTCAATCTATTCGCCGCTTGATGCGCTGCGGACGCGAAGACATTGCTGCGATGGCGGCGGCGGATGCCAGTCGATATATCGAGGGCATGCGCGAAATTCTCGAAGAGATCGCCGGGTCGAGCAATTATTTGAACAGCCGCATCTGCTCGTGGAGCCTGGCTTATATTTATCGGGTCGCGCATCCCGAGGCGTTGCGACGCGGTTTTGTCCGCCGCGACGTGCGAGAGGAGGGCGAGGTGCTTCTGGTGTTCAGCCCTGCTCATCCGGATGCTTATGCCGCCACCGTTTACCCGCCCGGCAGCCAGTCCGACGGCGGAGTTGCCACCTACTTCGACGAGGACCAGTCCTGGCAGTGGATTAGGCGACTGACCGGCAGCGAATGCGGCGAACGCAAACCCGGATATGCCGACGACGCGCAATCTAATTATGAAACCGGCGGCACCCTGGTCACCTTATATGGTGACCGCCACGAACACCTCTGGTCGCGCGTCTGGGTCAACTGGCCCAAGTCAGAATGGTAGATGGTAGACAGGAGTATATTTAATGGTATCCACTTCGTCGTCGCGCCCCAGGCTACTCACCTTGGCGCTGACTCTGGCGCTCATGGTGCCGCTGCACTGGCCGCTACCGGTGGTGGCAGCCGGCTATGAAGAGTTTACGACGCATATGAAACTGTCTAATCAAGCTTTTCTAAATCGCAACGCCGATCTCGCTGAACAGGAAAACAATCTGGCTGAGAAGGCTCTGCCCAAAGTCGAGAAGCCTAATGACCAGCCTGACTACGATAGTTGTATGGTCGTCATTTTGCAACGGCGCGGTCAGATTTGCTATCTGCGCGAGCAATACGATCAGGCTGAGAAATTTTGCAAAGAAGCCCAGAGCATGGCGAAGTACATAAATTTCGGCGACACGCCTGTGCCTGCGGCAATCGATTTCTGGCTGGGTTCGATTTACATCAAGCAGAAGCGCTTTGATGAGGCGATTGCCGCCAACATCGCTGCCTGTGACGCTCTCAAATCGGCGAGCAATGCCTTGCAGAAGGAAACCGCCACCGGACTCTCCGCCAACTTTGAGGCGCTGTGGAGACACTATGGCAGTGGGCAAAATCTCAAGCCTCTGTTGAACGCGCAGCTCGGCGCCTTAGAGCGCGTCGGCATGGGCGAGACGCTGCAGACGGTGGTGGCGCATATCTATTTAGGAGATATCGCGTCGGCCGCCAACGACATTCCCCTGGCTCAGTCCGAGTACAAGAAAGCGTACGACATCGCTGTCAGGGGCAGCGACGAAACGGCGATCGCCGGCGCCGTCGCAAAAACCGTGGGCGGCTACCTGCGCGGCGGGCAGTACGCCGAAGCGGAAAAGTTCTGCAAAGAAACTCTGGAGGCCACCGAGAAACGGCTCGGTCCCAACGATGTACAGTGCGCCGCCATCCGTGTGTTTCTGGCGCGCATCTATGTAGACACGCGTCGCATCGACGACGCGGCCGTCGAAGTAAAGAAGGCGAAGGAGATACTGGCTCACAGCCCGGATTCGCTGAACATGGCTTCCTGCTGGATGGTATCCATGCTGCTCAATCGCAAACAGGGCAACATGGATGAAGCCACCGCCGACGGTGAGAAGACAGTTGCCATTCTCGCCAAACACCCAAAATACATGGATTTAGGCTTGATCGCGGTTTACGACTTTCTGGCTCAGATATACATGGATCAGCACAAGTACGATAAGGCTGAGGCGTGTTTGAAACCGGCACTGGAAGCCTACAGCCGCGAGAATCCTGAGAGCGCCGCGACCGCCAGCACTATGGCGTCGATTGCTGCACTTTATTATGCCCAGGGCGACTACGAGCAAGCCGCGAAGTATGGTGAGAATAGTGTGCGCATCGATGACAAAGTGCTCGGTCGGCTGAATCCGCAGACGGCATACGACCTGGCCAAGCTCGCCAACATTTACAGGGACGCAGGCAAGCCCGACGAGGCGGAGATGAAACGCCTCGAAGCTTTTCGAATCTTCAATGAAGCGGCGCCGAACGACATCAGGTATGCGGGACTGCTGATGCAGTACGCCGACCGTATGGCCAGCGAGAGCAATTACTCGGAAGCCGAAAAAGCAATGTTGCGGGCACATGCCATCGTCGAGAAATTCTTCGGCGCCGATAGCGACGAGGTCAACGAGGGCTTGTTGCTGCTCTCTATCTACAATTGCGATGCCGGGCGCAATGATGTAGCGGAAGAGCGCAACGCGCAAGCGCTGGCATTCGACGAGAAGCGCCATGGTGCCGAATCGGCTGAGGTGGCGCGCGATTTGAAATTCCTGGCTCGCATTTATGAAAAAACGGGCGATAAGGCTAAAGCCGCCGATGTGAAAAAGCGGCTAGGGGAGATTCAATCGAAGCTGCCCAGTGCACCACCGGCAGCGGTCGCCGAAAATCCGGTCATTTCCACGTCGGCGGACATCCCCAAAATCAAGCAAACACAAGCGGTCGGCAATAAGTATGCGCTCGTGATTGGCGTCAGCAACTTCGAAGATCCGACGCTCAACCTGCGATATGCAGCCAAGGACGCGCGCGACTTCGCGCGATTTCTGGAGACCGACGGACACTTCCCGAAGGAGAACGTCAAGCTGCTCGTGGATAAAAATGCCAATCGCGAAGCAATCGTGAATGCGCTCGGCAAGGGATTTCTGGGGTCCAAGGCGCAGCCGGACGATCTGGTCGTCGTCTATGTTTCGAGTCACGGCGGCACTGATTTGAAGAAGACGTCGGGCCTCAACTTTTTTGTTCCGTACGATGCGAATGCCACCAATTTGCTCACGCAAGGCATTCCCATGGAATGGTTCTCGCAGATTCTCGAATCCGGCGTGATCAGCAAGCGCGTGCTGATGTTTATGGATGTGTGTCACAGCGGTGCTGCCGCCGAGAGCAAAGGGTTGACGCGCGAGCGCATGTTCGACAGCCTGAAAGTCGAGCCGCGCGCCGGGCAGATAATTGTCTGTTCCAGTCTGGCTAATCAACTTTCCTGGGAATCTAAGAAATACGAAAACAGCGTCTTCACGCGTTGTCTGATCGACGCATTGCGCAGCAACGGCAACGCGACGAAGCTGGGCGATGCCTTCGAGCAAATGCGCACGCGGGTCGAAAGCGAGGTGCTCACTGACAGGCACGAAGAACAGACTCCAATCATGAAGCGCACCTGGAACGGCGACGACATCATGCTGAGCGCGCCGGCTCGCCAGGGGTTGCGATAACTCAACATTTTCGCTTCAAAAAGATGGGTTATCGCAACCCTTGACCACCGCTGGTGCGGCGAGACTTCTCAATTCGTGCCCAAGATCCATCCAGTGAGAAACAGAATGCGCCGGCCGGAGCCGACGCATTCTGCCATTTGTGAATGAAATCGAGTGACTCGATTTTATTCGTTCATTAAGCTAGACACGATGCCGGCGCCGACGGTGAGACCGCCTTCGCGGATGGCAAATTTCATGCCTGCTTCGACTGCCACTGGGTATTCCAGTTCAACGACAATGTTCACCGTGTCGCCTGGCATAACCATGGAGACTTCGTCCGGCAGTTGGACGCTTCCGGTCACATCCGTGGTGCGGATGTAGAACTGCGGCCGGTACCCTGGAAGAAACGGCGTGTGCCGTCCGCCTTCTTCGGATTTCAGCACGTACATCTCGGCACCAAATCTGGTGCGGGGCGTGATCGTGCCGGGTCCGGCGAGGACCTGACCGCGCTCGACGGCATCGCGTTCGACACCGCGCAGCAATATGCCGACGTTGTCGCCCGCCATGGCTACGTCAAGCGTGCGCTTGTACATCTCGAGACCAGTGACGACGCATTTGCGCGTGGCGTCAGCGAGTCCGACGATTTCCACTTCATCACCGATCTTGACTTGACCGCGCTCGACACGGCCGGTGGCGACCGTGCCGCGTCCCGTGATGCTGACCACGCCTTCGACGGCGAGCAAGAATGGTTTTTCAATCTCTCGCTCGGGCGTCGGGATGTAGGTGTCGACGGCGGCAATCAGATCGAGGATCTTTTGCTCGTACGCCGGGTCACCTTCCAGCGCTTTCAGCGCGGAGCCTCGGATGAACGGCACTTCGTTGCCCGGGAAGTTGTACTTCGTGAGCAACTCGCGTGCTTCCAGTTCAACGAGGTCGATGATTTCGGGGTCGTCCACCATGTCGCACTTGTTGACGAACACGACAATATGCGGAACCCCGACCTGACGCGCCAGCAATATATGCTCGCGGGTCTGCGGCATCGATCCGTCGGCGCCCGAAATGACGAGTATCGCGCCATCCATTTGGGCGGCACCGGTGATCATGTTTTTGATGTAGTCGGCGTGCCCAGGACAATCCACGTGGCTGTAGTGTCGCTTAGCCGATTCGTACTCGACGTGCGCCACGTTGATCGTGATGCCGCGGATTTTTTCTTCCGGCGCCGCATCGATTTCGTCGTAGCGCTTGAACACGCTGTTGCCGTTTTTCGACAGCACGAGCGTGAGGGCGGCGGTGAGGCTGGTCTTGCCGTGATCGACGTGACCAATGGTGCCTATATTGAGGTTGGGTTTGTTTCTTTCGAATGCTTGCTTTGACATGATCAGGTACTCCTCCTGAATAAGGGTGTGTTTCTCTGCGCGCGTGGCATTGAATGCCGCGCGGCACGATATGGCATGCGAAACAAAACGGCGCAATGCACTATGTAATGTGCATGCGCAGCGAGTTTCGTCTCGCGCGAAATCTCATCCGTCGGCGCTAGACGCAATCAGTTATTTAGAAACCAATCTTCAATCGTCTCAGCGCCGCGGTTAGATTTCCGCGCGCCGCTCATCTCGACAATGTCCGAGACGAAGCGGCGTCTTTATCTTTAGGCTGAGTGTGAGTTTGAAAGTCATGTCCTATTTCTCCCTGCACGCGATTGCAACAGGTGGAGATATGTAGATGATACACCAACTTGTCGCAGCGCACCAGTGCGAGATTTCTGGTGGGTTTTTAGCCCCGCCGGGCGACTGATGGGGTGCTTCAGGCGCGCCTTTGGAAAAAGTTGCGTTATACGATAACAGGCGTAAGGGCAAGAAACGCTATCGTCGATCCTCGCAAACCATGAACTGGTATGCCTTTGCGGCTCAGCATCAAACTTTTTGCTCAGCTTACGGGTGTTATCGTATAGATCAACTTTTTTCTAAGCGCGACTTTGAACACCCCGCCTTTTCGCAGGCAGCTCAAAAAGACATCGAAAACTACCCAGGTTCCAAAAACGTGCTACATGCTAGCGGTAGCGCCCCGCGCCACCACTGCCGCCGCGCATGGTTTGCGGCCAATTGATAATATAAGTGCCGTCCTTGCGACTGTCCCAAACGAGCTTGCGTGACGGCGTTCCGCGCACGTGGTGATACAGCAGCCCGGCGCGTTCATAAAATCCGCGCGTGTGGAACGTGCTCGGAAATCCCAGATGCACCACATCAAGGTGGTGGCAAATCTCGTGGCACAACGTGCTCAACAGTGTCCCGAAGGATGTCACCTTCTCCAGGACCGCCGTCCGCATCCACAATCTGATTACTTGCGTGTTGAAGTCGTAGTCGCCGTAAGTTTCGTCGACCATATCGCCGTTCTCTTCCAGCGGGCGGGCACCGAAGATGCGCACCGTCGGCGGAGTCACTTTGTAGAAGGACGAAACCTCTACGGCGATCGCATTGCATATGCGCTGGATAGCCTTGCGATCTTCCTTCTTCATTGCCTGCTCGAGTTCGCCGGATAGCGAACGCAACGAACCGATCGGCGGCATGGCAAAGGTCACCAGCGTTTCGCTGTTTGCGTACTCCTGCCGGAGTTCAGCTTTTCGAGGTGGTGTATCGGTAATCATCGCTCTGCCGCGCCAGCAACCAGGAGGTCACCGATATTCTATCATCGCAGGGCTGGGGCGAAAGATGATTTTGGCTGCGCAGCGCGGTGCGCGGCGGTGATTTGCGCCTGGGCGACGTCCCAGAGTTTGCGGCGGGCGATCAGCGCGGTCTGCGCGGTGGCATACACGTCCTGCCACTTCGCTCGGTCTGATTCACAGAGCGCCGACAGCAATTCGTGCGCGAGCGGACCATGCGTTCCGCCGTCGACATCGATGTGCCGCTGCAGGTAATCGATGAATATCCGAGTGCGCTCGCCGGTGAGATTCGAATCCAGCGACTCGACCAGACCGGTGAACATATCTGGTATCAGATCCTCGCGCCCCAGAGTGAAGGCCGCCGCGATCACATGCGACTGGTTCGAGTCGATGAAACCAAATGTGGTGCCGACGAAATGGCTGACCGCCAGCGGCGAGTCGGCTGCATGCAGGGCTTCCGTAAGTTTCTTCCCTTGCCCGACCTCAGATACTACTTGTTGAATCTGCCGCACGTCGGCGCCGCATTGTTTCATGGCGGCAAGGTACATTTCGAAGTGACTGACGCAGGTTCCATCGTCCAGCAAATCGCTTTCTTCGCCCAGTACAATCTCGTTGATCAACCGGGCGAATCGCGCGCCCTGCGGCGAGGGCACCCAGGGCGTCGTCACCGTCGTCAGTCGAGCTTGCAACGCCTTCAGCAAAGACATGAAGTCCCAGACTGCAAACACGTGGTACTGCATGAATGTCTGCAAGTCTTCAATCGACCTGATGCAGCGGTACACCTGGTGATTGACGAGCGCGGCACGCAGTGGCGCGATTTCTCTTTGAACGTCGCTTAGCGATTGCATACAGAAACTCCCGGCTATGGGCAACTGCGCTCATTTTCCATGTTATGGTCGCCAAGAACCTGACACTGCGATCAGTTTCCCAAGTGTCCGCATTAAAATCCGACGGTTAAGGCGCCGGTGCAGCGCGTTTTTGCTCTTGCTCCTGCAAGAAACGCTCCAGCGTCGGCGGGTCCACAGTCGTCGGTTTGTCGACAGGCGGACTCACGATGGTCAAATCTTCGCCATTTACAAACACGCTCACCGGTCCGTCGGACGAAACCACAACCACCACCGCATCGCCGTGCAATCGCGTGTAACGCAGCGCGGAGTTGTACCGTGAGCCGCGGGCGCGATTCTCGGCGTCGTCGACCATGCCGTCCAGCAGGCAGCCGAAGGCGCGCACCTGCAATGATGAATCCAGGATCACCGCACCGTCTATTTCACACATGCGCGAGGTCAGCTGGTCGACGGGCAACGGATGTTTCACTTCCGACCCCGACAGGCGCTCCGGGAAACTGCCTCGGTGAATTACGAGAGTGGTGCCATGCCCCAGTCGGCGCGCCTGTGCCACCAGGTTCAACAACGCCTGGATGCAATTATCGGTGACGCCGTCCGGCAGCTCTTCCAGCGTTTCGCGCAGAATATGTTCTGGTGGACTGAATGGCGCATGCAGCGAACCGTTCGCCAGTACCGCCACCGCGATATCGTTGAAGAAGATCGCCGCTCTACCATTTGAGAATTCGGCGAATATGCAATTCGGCGGGCGCTCCAGAATGTTCGCCAACCCGTAAACTTCGGTGCCGTCGGTGATCAATGCATACCGTCCATCACACAGCGCAAACAACTTGGAGATGTGCTTCGACTCTTCCAGGCGGGGACGCTGTTGATCGTGCAACTGCATTTTCCAGGTGAGCTTGTCCAGTTCAGCCTGCTGCACCACAGCCAGTATGCCGGTCGGACGCTTGCCTTCTTCGGTGTGCGTCGAGATTTCGCAGAGCGATTCTATGATGGATTGCACCTGAATCGAATTGTCGGGCACGCCGTCCGCCATGCGTTGCAGCGCACCGACGACGGACTCCATCGCGTATGAGCGCATGGCCATCGATGCCGTATCGGGGTAGGAAAAAATTTCGTTGTGCAGTCGCTCGCAGGCGATGCGTCCCGTGGCGCCGATCCACTCTTTGATGGCGTCTTGCGAACTCAAAAGCGGCGGGCTCTCAACGATGATGCCGACCAGCGGCACCGTGTCCGCAGCCAGCACCAGCCCGCATACGTCGGGCACGTTGATGTACCACTCTTGAAGCAAAAAGGGCTCGTACGGCTTGCGAACGGACGCCGGCACACTGGCGATCTCGGCTTCGGCGGCCGCAATTGCCTTGGGCAATTCGAGATTGAAGTCGGCGAGCAGGTCGTTCGGGTCGTAGACGTAGACGGGCTCGTCCGGCTTGGCGCGCACGATGCCGGCGACCCGGAACTTCGGGTCGAACTTAGATGTTATGGTCCGGTCGCCGAAAAACTGCGAGAGTCCCTGTGACAATGCGTGCAACAGCCGCTGCACCTTGATGTGTCGGCGCTGAATGCTGGAGATATTCGCGGCGGACTGCTGGAGGATTTGCGAGTGCGCACGCTTGAAGTCATGCGTAGGCTTCATGCGGGAGATTATAGACGATCAGGACAGCGTTATGCCTGATTTCATCCGTTGTTCCTGGATGTGGCGGGCTTTCGCCAGCTCGAAAAGTGTCGAGTAGTCGCGTCCGTCGGTCGGATAGGATGCGATGCCCCACGTAATGCCAAGTTCTGCTCCGCCGGCTGCAGAACTGGCAAAGCAGTGCTCGGCGACCTCGTTGGCGAGCAACTCCATCGCTTCTTCAATGGTCTGGGCATCTTCGCTGCAGATAGCCAGAGCAAAACCGTCGTTCCAGCGCCCCCGCAACTCCTCTGCCTTAAAGCGCGCGCGCAGCAGTTTCCCCACCGCCGAAATCACCGAGCAGGCGGCAAACGCGCCGCTGCTGTCTTGCTTCAGCTCGTCGAGCCCGTCGATGGTCAGCAGGCAGAGCGAGACCTTCTTCGTCTTCGCATGCGCCTCGGCGAAGGCGTCGGTGGCTCGGCGCTCGAAGATGTCCATCTTCAGTACGCCGGAAAGCTCATCGGCAGTCGCCCGGTCGCGCTCGGCGCGTGAGCCCTGCACCTGTATCTTGACGCGATTGATCAACTCTTCGGTCAAAATCGGCTTGCTGAGGAAATCGTTGCCTCCCGCCTGGAATGCCGCTGCTCTGCCCTCTGCGTCGTTCTTGGAAGTCAGGAAAATCACCGGCAAGCTGTGCCATTTCTTGTGATTGTGCAGCATGCGGCAAACGTCATAACCGCTGATGCCGGGCATCGACACGTCGAGCAGGAGCAAGTCGGGCTGCACTTGTTCCAGCGCTTCGAGAATCTTGATCGGCTCATTGAGCGCCGAGACGTGATAGCCCTGCCCGGTCAAAACCGAATGAATATAGCGGGTCAAAACGTTGTCGTCATCGACCGTCAAAATGCGTGCCGTCTTCAATCGGCAGGCGCTGCCCAGCCTGCGCAGCGCTTCTTCGAAGGCTTCCTCTTTCAGTGGAGTCTTGAGCTGCGCAGATGCGCCGCAGAAAAACAGATCGACCGGTGACATCGGGTCATTCACGGGTGCCACCAGAAGTAGTGGCAAGGCATCGTTGCCGTCCGTCAGCCTGATCTCCCTGACTAACTTGAAGGCGTCTTCCTTGCCGACCGCCGCCACGTCCATAATCAGTGCGTCGAGGCGCGTGGCACTGGCTTTGGACACGGCGTCCATAATCGATTCAGCGACGACGCAATCGATTTCCATGAAAGGCTTGAGGCTGTCGAGGTGCTGTTTGAGTGCCGGCTCGCGCGTTACCGCCAGCACTTTGCCGACGCCAAAGCGATGGTCGCCGACGTCTACTGAATCGGCCAGCGTCAGCCCCTTCTCCCCGTCTTGAACGGCGCGCATGATTTCGCGCCACAGTTCTTTGTCGTCTTCGTCGGTGCTGGCGCCAAACATGCGCAGCATCTCTTCGATTTTTGTGGCACAGGCACCGGCTCCGCTCAAGCCTAGCGAACTGGCGGAACCCCTCAGCTGTTGCGCCAGATAGATCGCTTGCTGGCGGTATTCGCCAATCGTAGGATTGCCCTGCATCTGTTGAAGAGATTGCGACAACCTCGACCACTGAGTAGGAAACTCTTTTCGCAGGGAAACCTGGGCGCGCTTGATTTGCGCTTCGGCTTCCAGCTTGTTGCGCAGTTGTCTGAGTTGACGCAGAAGTTCATCTTCCGGAGTTTGCTTTGCCTCTGCCTTCTGTTGCTGTGCTGCCTTCTGCTGTTGAGCCGCCAGGTGTGCCGGCAAAGTCGGAAACGGATGCGACGGAGTTTCATCGTCGACATAAGCAGGCAGATTCTCGTCGGTATCGACCGAATTCCACTCGCCCCCGATGGAAATTTCTTCCAGGGTGCGTGAGTTGTCAGCTAGTCCGGCGCTCTGTGACAGTACGCGCGCCCACTCCGCTTGCGTTGCCGCTTCGCCGATCGGCTCGACATATATATTGGTGTCCTGGCGCAGCCCCGGCAACAACTCATCGAGCTGTTGCACGAAAAGTTGCGGCTGAATCGGCTTCTGCAAAATCAACGACACCTTCAAGATGTTGCGCAGCCAGTTGAAGGTGCTGGCATCTGTCCAGTTTGCGCTGACAAAAACAATTGGCATCCGCTTGCCCGCATCACGCAGGCGCGAAATAAAAGTCAGTCCGTCGGTCTCGGGGCTGCGGAAGTCCACAATCGCCAGGGCGATGTCCTGGTCGACGAAGTTCATTCCTTCTTCGGCTGAACTGGCTTCCAGCAGCTCCATACCGAACGGCTTGAGAATCTGCACAATCAACTGGCGGAAGTAGCTGTCGTCATCGACGATCAGGATCGACTTACCGTCACTCGAACTCGGCTTCGGGTTAGCCACTTTGCATCTCTCCCTGATTCTCGGCGGCAAAGCCACACACGTGGCAGCCTGTCCGAGCGCCGGGATACCGGGGGAACATGCATAGTTTAGCCTGTCGTCTACGAAAAGGGGTATCTCTTGAATTCTAGCCTTTAAGCCGACGTTGCTTTTCCCATTCTTTGGGGTCGCGTTCGAGCTTCTTGCCGACGGCGGTTTCGATGTTTTCGAGCAGCGTGTCGGCGTCCTCAATCATGAACGGAATCGCAAAGACAGCATCCTTCGTCCGCACGTTGAGATTGAGCCAGCGCTTGTAGGTGCCGTACTTAGACCGAAAGTCCAGCTCGATGTCGTTGATTTCACTCCATGCGTACTGGTGCGTTTTGAAGGTGGTTTTCAGAACGATACCTTCTGGAGAAACGGTCGCCTCATGCACCAGTATCCGCAGACGGGGAATGATGATGCCGTACATCATCCCCAGAAGTGGAACGGGAAGCAGCATCCAGAGATACTCGTGCTGGATGGCGGTCAAGAACATCCATGGTGTTACACCGATTGTGCACATCACCAGCATGACCAGCATCGGCAAATCAAGACGCGATTTAACTTTGAAGGTGCGCGTGGCGATTTGTGCTTCGGGCATTACTGCACCTTGGCGTACAGTTCGTCGAATGAGGCGAAGCGTTGCGCCATTTCTTTGGGGTCGCCGGCGTCATCCGCGCCTTTACCGGCGGTGCCTGTGACCTGATTGATTTGATCGCGCAACTTGCCTGCTTGCGCATCAGACAGCTGTCCGTTGATCACTTTGCGATCTATGCGCGCCTCCAGATCGGCGCGGCGCACGCTATTTTCGTCGACCATGATCACTTGATTGGCGATCAGCATAAACCGGGTGCCCACCACCAGCGGTGTCAAGTCGGAAGCCACTCCCGCAGGCAGTTGGCTCATGAGCAGATCCATTTCGACGGCCAGGAAAAGTGCTTTATTCGCGTCTACGATTCCCGTTTGCGAATCGGAACGCTGTACATTGGCAATGCGGTTGAGCCAGTTACGAAACTTGCCCGCCTCATCCGTTGATAGCTTGCCTGAAGCAATGGTGGATTCGATGCGGTTTTCCAGTTCCTGACGGCGCGAATCGAGCGTGATGGCGTACACGACATTGCGAATTGAATTGACGCTGGTGATGTTGCCGAAATTTTCCAGGACGATCCGCAAGCGTGCATCAGGGTCCGCAACCAGCACCGGGAATGGTGGCATGCCGGCTGTATCGGTGATGTGTTTGGACAACTTGTCGAGGTCGCCGGCGATGACGGTGGCTTCGTCCATGGTGATCGGTTCTGGTCCCGATCTGCCGTGGGCAATCGCGCGAGAAACGGCTGCCAGCTCCTGGCGCAACTTGTTAGCTTGACGCTCCTCGAGTTTGCCGCGTGCGAAAGCCAGGGCAATCGCCTGCTCGAGTTGCATGCGCCGCGAATCGAAAATGGCCAGCCACGTGTCAGGCACGTTGTCCGGGGTGTAGTCGATCACCAATCTCTCCGTGGTGCCGATTGGAACGGTAGCGGTGTTCACCGGTGCCGAGGTGAATCCGGCGGCCTTGGAGGTGGTGCCGGTCGTGTCGGTTCCGGTGGCCGCCGATGCGACTTTGACCGGTGCCTCTGTGCCGGATGAAGATGTCCCGGCCGCGAAGTCATCGCCACCGCCGTCACCGTCAGCAGCGGTGTCACCGCCGCCGGCAGGGTTGTTTCGCGCGATACCGCGCCCGCTATCGGTAGACGCAGCCGAAGCCGTGTTAGTCGGCGTCGCAGTTGTGTCGTCGCCGGTGCGTTGCATGCCTTTCTTGCCGTCATCGTCGCCATCGTTGACGTGCATCTCGTCGACCGTTCTTCCTCTATATGCGTTGAGGGCAATCTTGTAATTGCCCGTGGCGTCCTTCAACGCAAAGGGCAGCAATGTGATGCCGAGGGCGCGTGCCAGCGGAATGCTTTGTTCGTCTATGGATTTCGCCAGCAACGCGGCTTCATCGAAGCTTATGACACCATCTTCGCCGCGCATCTCGGACTCCGTGTTGCCGAGGGCATATATCTCAAAGCGGAACGCTGCCGCCTGGTCGGCGGTCAACTTTCCAGAGCGTTCCGCCTGGTAGGTGAGGCGTTCCATCTCGGCGCGACGGGCATCTAATATGTCGACAATCGAATGGACGCCGAAGGCTGTCGTGCCGACTTTTGGCGCTGCGTTTGCGGCACCGCCTGTAGTTGCAAGGATGGTCGTCACCTTTTTTCCGGCGGCATCGATAACCGCTCCGGTGCCGTCGACTGCTCCGGCGGTAATGTCTCCGAGTGAACTCAATGGCGTGCCGAGTCTGCGAACGGTGGTGACAACCAGGCGCTCTGATTTCTTGTCGCCGTCGGTAATGATAATTGGCGCGAGTGGTGGCACATTGATGATGTTGGTGATGCGGGCGTTGATCGTTTCCAGTTCGTGTGCGATGCCGAGGGCGCGGCTAAACGTCAGCGAGGCTTCCGACGCGCGCGCATCGATTTCGGCATGCTGCAAGGTGTCCAGTTCTGAGCGCAGGTCCGCTCCCTGCGTAGCATTAATCTTGCCGCTGGCGATGGCGTTGCCGATCAGTCGGTCGAGTTCCGCGCGGCGGTTGTCCAGTGACAGGCTGAGGATGTCCGCCATGTTTCCAACAATCGGCGCATCGGCCGGCGGCTGCGCAGCAGTTTCTTCCCCGGTGCTCTCGGCTGCTCCCGCTCCCGCTTCGGAAGCACCGCTTGCCTTGCCGATGACTTTCCCGCTGCCATCGAGGATGACGCCGCCCGCATCAATGGTGCCCGTGATGACGTTGATGGCTCCCTTCGCGGTGGCAATGGCGCTATCGGCAGCTTGCGCCGGTGTACCAACCGACCAACCCGAAAACGATGATGCAACCAATCCGGCAACTAAGCCTACCGTCACCGCCCGCTCCAAGCTGCGTTTCATCCGCGAAACCATCATGCCATCCTCAGCGCATCGCTACGTACAATTCTGATCCAGACCGTGCATTCTATCGCACCCTGCACTTCTCTTATACCAACAGGAGAATGGCGGTCGAGTCGACCTTCTCGTGATCCGAGTGCAGAATTCGGCATTCCTGCACTCGAACTGGTGCACGGGGTGTGCAGTTAGTTTGCCGACGCAATTTGGGAACCGTGGTGGAAATCGTTTCCTTCATGCATTTCATGAACTTTCGGCGGCTGTAGCCTTCAGTCAGCGCGGGCTCGAATTGCGATAAGCAGGCGCAGCAGACAATCTCGGGTTTTCAAGCTTTATCAGCATAGGTCTAAAGCCTGCCGAACCGAGCAGTTTTCCCTTTGTTTTGTTGGAAAACACCCTGCTGCAATGGCAAAAGCACATAGCTTCGCTGGTCCAAAGCGTTTCATTTACTCGTCGTGAATCCAAGCTCCGTACGCCAATAGCGCGGGGTGAGGCAATGTCTCATGCCGTGCAAAGGAGTCTTCATGCGCTTAAAGACCGTACTTTGTCTTGTCGCTATATCAGCGATCTCCGCATTCACAAATCCGAGGCAAGCTGATGCTGCCTCAGGAGGCATGGCTCTCGAGGGTGTAAACATCTCGGGCGCCGAGTGGGGCGAAGGAAACATCCCGGGCACCTTCATGGTGCACTACATATTTCCGACGACCACAGAGATCGACTACTTCTCGTCCAAAGGAATGAAAGTCATCCGCGTTCCTATCTTATGGGAACGCATTCAGCCCAACGCCAACGGCGATCTCGACGCCACCTATCTCGGTCGGCTCGATTCCGTGATCACCTATGCCAACTCGAAAAATCTCAGCGTCATCATCGACCTGCACAACTATGGTGCCTACAGAAACACCACTGTCGGGGTACCAGGTGGACAGCCCAACTCCATGTTTGCCGACTTCTGGACCAAGATTGCCACCAAATACAAAGGCAACTCGAAGGTCATCTTCGGATTGATGAACGAGCCGGTCGGATCGAGCATGACGTCGACGACCTGGTTGGCATCATCGCAGGCGGCTATCAATGCCATCAGAGGCACTGGTGCCACCAACTTGATTCTGGTGCCCTCCACCTATTGGGGACACCCGGTCAACTTCGTTGAGTTGAACGCCAACGTCATGATCAACGTCACTGACCCAGCTAACAACTACTCGTACGACGTTCACCAATATCTGGATTACGATGGTTCAGGACAGCACTCCGACGTGCTCAGCCCCAGCGCCAGCGTTGCCACTCTCAGCGGTTTCACTGCCTGGCTCAAAGCCAACAACCGGACTGCCTTCCTGAGCGAAATCGGTGTGCCGGCCAGCCAGGCTGCGCAGGATTCACTCGATGCCATGCTCAAGTACATGCATGCCAATCCCGATCAGTGGGACGGCTACACGTACTGGTCTGCGGGACCATGGTGGCAGGGTTATGTCTTTGGTGTGGAACCGGTCAACGGGCAGGACACGCCGCAGATGTTGACGTTGATCGCCAACCTCGGTTCGGCGACGCCGCCACCACCGCCGCCACCGCCTCCTCCGCCACCACCCCCGCCACCGCCGCCTACGGAGCCGCCTGCGGATCCGCCGACGACGCCACCAACAGATCCACCGACGAAACCGCCGAAGCAGCCCAAGCCGCCGAAGCCGCCCAAGCCTCCGAAACCTCCGAAACCGCCTAAGCCTCCGAAACCACCAAAACCACCAAAACCACCAAAGGAGCCGAAACCGCCAAAACCGCCCAAGGAGCATAAGAAGAAAAACGCATGATGAAAAAGCCATGTCGCAATCAGCTCGGTAACACACTCGGGCTAGTCGTCTGCGTTATCGCAGCCATCGTCATTCCGGTGATGATATTGCTGACATTGGTGCCCGGCCTCATCTATGGCGGTCGGGCGAAGAATGTGGTCGAGGCGGCGGGCTTGCTCGCCGCCAACGACCTTTCTCGCATTGTCATAGATGATCCGGACTTCGGGTATGTTTCGCTGAGCAACTATGCACCGCTCGGCAACGGCACTCGCGCCCGCGACGGACAACCGTTGCCGGTGACGGGCATCAACACATTGATTGGCACCGTGCGCCAAAACGCCATCATCGCGGAAGAGTTGCGCAACGAATCAATGCAGGCGCTTGTCGACGAAGATATGGATAATCTGGACGGCACCATATCTAATCTGGGCGACAAGCTTGAAGACGCACTCTCCGACCGCACGCGGGGCGGCAAGTGTTTCGATATGCATGGAAAGCCGGTTAAGCCGGTGGAGAACGTCGAGGCGTTTCTCAAAAAGAACCTGCCACCAAATGTGGAACTGCAGTCAGTCACCCTCTCGCTCGGTTGGCTGGATGGAGGCAGTGAATCTACGATAGCGGTGCCGCAGCCGGCCAAGCGGTTCGCGCATGTTCCGCCTGCCGAGGAGCAAGACGGAAAATATCGCGCATTCACCAACTATCCGGTCGGCAAACGAGAGTTTTCTTTTGCCGGATTGGATTCGCGCGCGCATCTTGTTTCTGCAGATAGCTTCCGCGAAGATGACGGCAAACATATTTGTTCGATAGTGAAAATAGAATGCACGTTGAAGCTCAAAGACAACGGCGGCGGAGAGTCTTCTAACGCGCCCTTTGTTTGCGTTGCTTGCTGCCAGCCTTATTCGCAGCCCGATGCGGCGATGCGCGGCGCGATGACGGTGCGTTTCTCGGGCAGACCGGTGCCTGGCTTGTTGTCGTGGCGCGACTTTTTGACCAGACGATATTTCCGCGATCAACGCATCACCACATACGATGTCGTGGGCGGCGATTATCCGTTCGACAAAAACGCGCGGATGGAAACATCCAGCACCGATGATAGTGACAGCAGCGCGCGGGAGTTCGCCGAGCATTTGTATTACTGGTTGAGAAACGGGCGCAACCGCGCCCGCGTCGATGCCGTGCTGGCTATGATCGACGAGCCGTTCAGATACACTGCGAACGAAGTGTACGCCTACGAATTCGCTGATGACGGCGGCATTAAGAGATCGGTCATCGATGGCACCAGGTTCGCTCGGTCTGTGACCGCCGACGGTCAGGTTGCCATCATGTCTGATACCAGTCTGCAAAATGGTGCCAGCGCAATCATCTTCTTTAGAGATAACGTAAAGAGTCTGGGAACTGACGACAGTCAGCATGGGGGCCAGCCGCTGGCAGGCTATCCATTGCATGCCGTCGAAGGTTTCATCGACTACCGGGAGTTGAGCGCCGACTTTGCCAGGCGCGGCGAACACCGCGACGGGCTGGCGCTCGATATTGAAATCGGAGGCACCGGCGACTCGACCGCGAACGCTGATGTGACCTCCATGCGCACCCGCACCAGATCGCGCAAGATCTAGTTGCGGCGCCGATTCGAATTAATCTGCTCTTCGTATTTTTCCCATTTACAACGATGCCGAAGAGGAATCAAATAGGAGCAGGTCGTCGAGTACCTGCTTACCATACCAACCGTCTCGGGTTATCCCCGCTGATTTGGCGCGGCTAGTAGAGCCGGTGCGCCGACGCTAACCCAATTTCCCTGGAAGAAGAGCAACACATAATACACAACCGAAAGGTGTGATACTACCTTTAGTATCACGTGCCGTTCGCTGCACTGCCGAGTCTTGATTCCGGCATTACCAGACGCCGGAATCAGCACTCGACGGAGTGGTGCGCGCGTTTGTCTCCCCGAACTGGCAGGAACTCGGGGAGGACATACTTTGCCGGTTTTAGGAGGAACCAATGGCCCATGTTGATGCGCACCTGCCCGGACCGCCGAGGTCGGGAGACAATCTGATGGCAAAGAACTTCCGGACCCCCTGGTATATCGAGTTTACGACGCCGGCAAACCGCCCGCGTCGAATGTCGAAGTCAAATCGCCGGGCGGCAGCGAAGCCGTGCTCCGGGAGTTCGATGGCGACAACCCGCCGACAATTGAACGTCCGGATACGCTGCCCGCGCCGACGCGCCATTCCGATGGTGCGCAGTGGACGTATCTCGTAAACCTGAGCGCCGACTTGAATGGCACCAACACTTACTTCGGTGCCTTGCGAAAACTCGATCAAATGCGCACGGAACTTATGCCTCTCACTGCCGACGGGCGGTCGCAGGTGATTGCCATGATCCGCAACAGCAGCACCGGCTGCATCGAGATGTACAAGATCGCCGGCGGCAAGGTCGAGAAAATGGGTGAGGCGCCCAGCAAGGGCACCGCCGAAGATTTGCAGCGGCTGGTTTCGATGGCGCCTGACGACGGCAAGGTGGCGCTGATCAATCAAGGACACGGACTGGCGAATGAGGGCGTCTCCGGCGACGGCGATCGTGATCCGGTGCCGGTGGCTGATGTGGCGAACGCCATTAAGAACGGCTTGCAGACCAGTGGACGGCAACAGCTGGACATGTTGAGTTTTGACTCCTGCCTGATGGGCAATGCCGCCGCCCTTGGTGACATCGCTCCAGTGGCGCGGACGGTGGTGGCATCTGAGGCGCTGGAGTTTGCCAGTTCGCGCGGCGACGGGCAGGAAGTTACGCGCACGCTATCTGCGATGATGAAACAGCCGCCCACCGACGGCGAAGCTTTGGGACGCGAGTTGGTCAGACAATCTGGTGCCACATGCGATGGAACGCGACCGACTGAGCCGCAGGAACTCGGACGCCGACCGGAGCAATGCGGTGTTGAAACGCTGGCTGTTTACGATGGCACGAAGATCAAAGAGTTCAGCGATGCTTTGACCTCGTTTGGGAATGCGCTTAGCACGTCGCTGGATAATGCGGCTAATCGCGCGGCTATCAACGACATCATCAAGAACCTGCCTCGCTTGCCCGGTGGTGATCCGCCCGATCTCAAAGATCTGCATCAATTTGCCGAAGCTGTTTTAGCCGGAATCCGCAGCGGCAAAATCAAAGACGACGGCAATAGCACTTTGCAAAATGCGGCTGTCAACGTGATCGCGGCACAGTCTCGGATGATACCTGCCGACTATTCTTCCCTGCCGGGTTTTCGCGGAGTCAATGTGCTTTTGTTGGGGCAAGAGCCGGACAAGGGCAAACGCTACGACGGAACCGTCGGCAATGTGGATAAAGCTGTGACGCTGGTCAACGAGCTGATCGAGAAGATGGGATCCGGACAACCGCTGACGCCGCAGCAATTGCGCACGGAATTGAAAAAGGTCGCGGATTCGCTCAACCCTGCCGAGAAGGAAGGACTGATTCTCCGCATGGGTCCGTTTCGTCTGGTCGGACCGCACGATGGTGCCATGCCGGGTATGCAGGACTTGATGAAAGCGATGAGCGACCTGACGAGACAACCGATGATTACCGCCCAAGACCTGTCTCAACTGCGGGACAAATTGAGGACTACCGGCACCACGCTTTCCGAACAACGCACGACGTGGCTTGCTCAGCAACGAGAAGATTCGCGCAAGGCGATCGAGCGCATGCTGAAGGCGCAACTGCACGGACAACCCCTGGAATCTGCTACCGGTTGGGACGCATTCGTGATCAAGATGCACCTGACGCCGGCTTGAAAAAACTCGCACACCCGGCGCGCCCGCGCTGCCTTTTGCGCAGATTGGGCAGCCTTGCGCGCCGGGCTGCGGGTAGATAGCGACGCGGAGCCCTGGCTACGCGGATTGCTTTGCGCCATGCGGTAAAATGTCGGCATGGTTGCGAAGTCCACAACACTCGGATCCGGATTTGGAAAGCGGCAGGGGCGCTGGCGCGTATCCGTTGCTGTGACTGGGGCATTGCTGGTGTTGCAAGGCGTGGCGCCAATGAAAATGGTGCATTCAGACGTGGCGCGCATCATGCCGGCGCAACTGGCGCTGGCACAGGGACAAGTCAGTGGATCGACTTCTGATATTACCGGCGAATGGACCTCGGAATGGGGGCCGGTGATATTGCGTTCAGAGGGCACCAGCAATGGCGTGCAGATGATCAGCGGCAACTGGTATCAAGCTGCCACTCAGACCGGGCTTATCAAAGAGGGACGGTATGTCGGTTCGACGCAAGGCGGAACCTTCACCTTCAAATATGAGTGCCCATACAAGAGTCCGCCCGAGTGGGGAACAGCGGATTTGACGCTGGATTCAACCGGCACCAATCTCACGGGTAAGTGGACTCAGAACACCGGTGCCTGGGGCTATTGGAGCATGAAGCGCGCCGGGGCTCCCGCCGCGAGGCCGCCCGCAGTCATCACACCGCCCCCGGCAGTAACTCCGCCGCTGGCAATTGTCACACCGCCCAGCACCACTGATGGTGCGCTCACTGAGGTCAGCCTGCCGGTCAAAGACAAGTGGGCGCTCGTGGTCGGCATCAGTAAATTCGCCGACCCCAAGTACAACCTGCAGTATCCCGCCAAGGACGCCACAGATTTCCGCAACCTGCTCGTGTCGCAAGGACACTTCGCTCCCGACCACGTGCATCTACTCACCGATAATCAGGCGACGCGCACCAATATCATTTCGGAACTCGGCGGCCGCTGGCTTCCGCACGCTGCGGCACCCGGCGATCTGGTGGTGATTTACTTGTCGACGCACGGCAGTTCGTCCTCGATGGATGACACCGGAACGCTCAATTACTTGCTCGCTTATGACACCGACACCGACAACTTGTTCGCGACCGGCATCGCCATGCAGGAACTGACCAATATGATCCGCGAACGCGTTTCATCCAAGCGCGTGGTGGTTATTCTCGATGCCTGCCACAGTGGTGCCGCCGCCGGCGAAAAAGGACTGAAACGCACGGGCGCATTCGATGCCGGCTCGGTCGCGGATGGCACTGGACAATTGGTGATTTGTTCGAGTTCGGGCAATCAGAGTTCTTGGGAATCGAAGACGACCCAGAACAGCGTTTTCACCGAATATCTGTTGAAGGCCCTGCAACTCAAAGGCTCCGACACGACATTGAAGGATGCCTTCGAATTTCTGCAGGATGAGGTGCAGCGGAGCGTATTGCGCGAGCGCGGCGTTCTGCAGACGCCGGTGTTGCGTTCGAAGTGGCAGGGCAATCAATTGCGCCTGCTGTGCGTTCCGACCAAGCCAGGTCCCGGGCTTTAATCTTCCCGGACTTGCCCAACCTTAATTTGCGGATCTGAGTGTGGTTATTACGCTACCCCGCCGCTGTGTGCAGGCGTATCCTGACAACTATGAGACTATTCTTTGTCAAACCGGTATTGAACGGACAGGGTCAGCCGTTGAGCGTCATGGCCACGGTGGACAACCTGTGGGACATGATCATCGTGTTCTTCCTTGGCGCCATCTTGTTGCTCGGTATGACCGCGGCGTTCTCGTTCTTCTTTATGGCGGTGTCCAGCTCGCCACCCAATCCATACACAGCTGCAAACGGCTATCACCAGCAGTGATCTAACCCAGGTCGCACCGGTAGAATTTTTTGTCGACCGGCACCACTGGGAAGTTCGGCGGCAGTTGTTCGACTGTCACTGCGACGAAGCCGTTTTTCTCGTAAAACCGATGCGCGGCTTGCATGGGCGGAGTGCTGCCCAAGAATATTGTGCGGATGCCCTGTTCTTTGCACCACGACTTCGCACGCTCCATCAAGCTAGCCGCTATGCCGGTTTCCTTACCGCGGAACTCTTTTTTAACGAACATCTTCTTCAACGCTACCTGGTCGTTGCCGATGTCCACGACGCCCACCGTGCCGACGATCTGGGCACCGTTTCTCACTACCCAGAAATTGCCTTTGCCCGCCTGGAATGTGCCGGCGATGTCCATCAAATCCGGCTGATCCTCGCGACAGGTCTTCACGCCGAATTCAATCTGTTGAATCGGCAGCACGAGGTCCTCGACCTCTTGTTGGAAGGTCGGCTGGAAAGGGACGATTTCGAACGTTTCTTGATGATGAGGAGTCATTATTGTTGTTGGCATGTTAGCACCCTGGTTCAGACGCTTCCCATTTTGCCTTGCGGGGACCGATAGCGTCCAATACCTAAATTGGGTATATTGATAGCAGATTGCTATTGGTGCCTATGTGACGAGGGCGCGGTGATGGTGGACTTGCGACAACTGAAGTACTTCGTCAAGATCGCCGAACTCGAGCACTTCGGGCAGGCGGCGCAAGAACTGCACGTGGTGCAGCCCGCACTGACCAGACAGATTCAGCAACTGGAAGAAGAGCTGGATGTGGAGTTGTTCGAACGACTTCCGCGCGGCGTCAGGTTGACCGGCGCGGGGCGGGTTTTGCTCGACCGCTCTCGCCAGCTGCTCGCCGATGTCGACCGCGCCCTCGCTGCCACCAGGCGCGCCGGGAAGGGGAAGACCGGCTTCGTGCGTGTCGGGTTTTCCGATGGTGCCACATTCAGCGGGCATGTGCCGGCAATTATTCGGGAATTTCGTCGCCACGCGCCTGACGTCGAGGTGGCGCTCGTCAACGCCAGTTCGCTCGAGCAAGCTGAGCTTCTGGCAAACGGCACCATCGATGTCGGTTTCGTTTATTGGCTGCCACGCAATCAGGACAATGTCGAGTCGCGCACCATCAATAAGGAAGCAATCGTGTTGGCGTCAGCCTCATCGCGCAAGCTGCCGGGCGCCAAGAAGAAACCGCTGCAACTGCGCGATTTGAACGATCTTCCGTTCGTGTGGTTCAAACGCGAGAGCGGTCCGCTTTACTACGACCTGGTGGTTTCTCGCTGCAGCAAAGCGGGGCTGACGCTCAACATCGTGCAGGAAGCGTTCACCGAAAGCACTATGCTCAGCCTGGTGTCGGCAGATATTGGTGTCACGTTCATAACGGAAGCCGCCGAGCACCGCAAGCCGGACAACGTCATTTTGACACCACTTAGAGACATGAATGCCATGTTGACGTTGCACGCCATCTGGCGCACGCAAGACCGCAATCCTGTCGTGCGCGAGTTTCTCTCCATCGCGCGCAAAGCTTAGTATAATCGCCCGATATCTCCAGGAGGGGCGTCATGAGTGCAACCAAGGCAGACGTGAAAGTAGGGCGCATCGCGCAGGTTTCCAAGCCGGGTGGATCGCTTGAGTTTGCCAAGAAAGAGTTTGGCGAACTCGGCCGTCGCGACGTGCGCTTGAAAATCCAGTGCTGCGGCGTGTGCCACAGTGACAGCTTCGCGTTTCATGGCGGCTTCCCCGGACTGAGTTATCCGATGGTGCCCGGGCATGAAATTGTCGGTATAGTCGACGAAGTAGGTTCCGAAGTGGGACGGTTGCGCGTTGGCGACCGCGTCGGTGTCGGCTGGCACGCAGGGCATTGCTACGAATGCGAATCATGCCGCCGCGGCGATTTCATCACCTGTGAGAAACTGCAAGTGCCGGGCATCACTATCCATGGTGGCTATGCGGAGTACGCGGTCTTCCCCGAAGATGTCTGCGCGCGCGTGCCGGAAAAACTCAAATCGGCTGAAGCGGCACCACTGGTGTGCGCCGGTGTCACCACGTACAATGCGCTGCGCAATGCGGGCGCACGCAGCGGCGACACGGCGGCAATCTCAGGATTGCTGGGCTCGGTCACCCGGCGGTGCAGCGCGCGGCAAGATATGAAAGCCGCTAAAGAGCTCGTTTGAATATCGATTCGGAAGAAGCGGGCGCTGTGGAGAAACTGAAGAAAGCCGGCGGTGCCAGACTGCTGCTTTCGACAGTCACCAACTCCGATGCCATGACACCATGGATCGACGGGCTGAGTGTGAACGGGTAAGATGATTCTCGTCGGCGCCCACATGAAACCGATGCAGATTTCGCCGATTGCACTGTTGGGACAGCGCCGTACGCTGGCGGGTTGTCCGAGCGGCACCGCTACGGACTCGGAGGACTGCATGAACTTCTGCGCCCTCACCGGAATTCGCCCGATGATCGAAACCTTCCCTTCGACAAAGTCAGCGAAGCCTACGAGTTGATGATGAGCGGCAAGGCGCGCTTCCGCGTCGTTATTGAGCAGGATAGTTAACCGGCATCGAAAGGTTAGTTAACCGGCTGGGGAGAAATCCCCCTGAGCGCGTGCAAACCGGATTTGCCGTCGTCATAATCTATGGCGATAGGCGTTCCCAACGGTCGGCGAGTCATGAGCGAGGTGCTTGGTTCATGAGTGTCCAGCGCCTGTTGAGTTGATTAATTCGCCCGAGTCTCTCAAAGAAGCGTTTTGCTATCTCAAGGAGCCGACGCGGGCTGTCGACCTCGATGCCGCTGAATGGGCGTGGGCGACCTGGAAGAAACAAGCACCGCTCGCCCGACCGGAGCCGAAACCATTCGAGCTGTCCGCTGCGCGCTCGAAACCGGTGGTGCCGCCGAACTGGTATCAAGAACCTCTGGATGCGGTGTTGTGCAACGACGAAGCATTGTTCTGGCTGGCGGTGATGATGGGCAAGGGCGGTGGCGAGTCGTCCGGCTTCGAGGTTTTTCGCGACAGGATGGTCGACGGCAGGTTGCCCCTGGCGCGGATGAAGGAGATCGTTGCGAAGTCGCGTTACGACAAAGAAAGGGCTTGCGCGCTGATTCCGATGCAAGTGTTGGCGGCGCTGATGACGCCCGACGACATCGTTCTGTGGATGTGCGAGTCGACTACTATACTGAGCGCGTTTCTCGAGTTTCGTAAGCGGGTGCTGCTCTTCCTGAGCGCCGCCGAGCGCGAGAAGCTGCGCGCGTTGCTGACGCCTCTGGTTCGCGAACCCGCTCGCTGCTGGGACTCTGAGAAAAACATGGCGCACTACCTGGCGGCATCGCTTGCGATGCATGATGAGACGCGCGCCCTCGTTGAGAGCTGGTCCGATGATTATGGCAGGCAAGGGCTGCATCTGCGGCTGCGTGTTTTGCACACATTGTGTTTGGACTGGGCAGCGCGGAAGAAGTCAGTGCTACGCGCCGCCTGAAGTTGTTGTTCGACGATCCGCAGTTTATTGGCAGGTCGGTTGATGGCGCACGGAGCACCGCGCGCGCGCTCGACGCGCTGGCGCCGACGTTCGATGCCAATGCGCGCGAGACGGAAAAGTTGCCGAAGCTGCTTGCCGCGCTCGGGCGCATGGACGCGCCGGAAGTAGCGCCGTTTATGTTTGAGTTCGCCACTAAATTCCGCGGACTGTGGAAGAAGGATGCACCGATGAACGTGGTGGCGAATGCGGTGGCATGGCTGGAGAGTCATCCGCGCAACGCGGCCATCGGGCTGGTGCCCTTTGTCAGGCTGTCGCGCAAGTCGGCTGACGACCTGCTGGCGCAGCTGAGAACTCTGGCGCGCGCCGGGCACGCAGCCGAAGTCGAGGATGCGTTGTCGTACTTCGCAAATCCCAGCGAGCGTATTAAGAGCGAGGTGCTGGATGCCGGTAAAACACTGGCACCGGAATTTGACGATGCGTCCACGCCCAAATGGTTGAAGGATGTGTTGAGTGCGACGGCTCCAGTTGGAACGAAGGAAATTGCCGCCGCGAAAGCCAGGAAGACTAGGTTGCCGGAGTGGCTGAATGTGGATGAACTGCCTCCGATTTTGATTGGTGACGGTGGTGGCGAGCACCGCCTGAATCGTGAACAGATTCTGGAGGTGGTAGTGGCGATGCAAAGTGCGACCGCCACCGATACGGCGCCTTTGATTCTGGTGTTGCGGCAACACGGCGATGCCGAAAACTTGGAAGGGTTCGCGCTGAAGATGTTCGAATCCTGGGTGCGGCACAAGGCACCCAATCCAGATCGATGGATGGTGCACGCGCTTGGACAGCTGGGCGGCGATCGTGCGGCGCTGCGCTTGCCGCCATTGATTCGCGAATGGCGTGCCGGCGGCAATCAACCACATGCGGTGGCGGGATTGGAAGCATTGCGTGCCATTGGCACCGATACGGCATTGACTCAGTTGAGCCTGATTGCCGGCGATCAGCGACTGAAAGCCTTGCGCGAAAAAGCCATCGCGTCTATGGAAGCCATTGCCGCTGCGCTCGGGTTGAGTCGGGACCGCCTGGAGGATCGGCTGATACCATCAGGCGAGCTTGATAAGAAAGAACTGAAGGCTACTTTAGGAGCGCAGACGATAAGACTGGAACAAGCCCTGGTCAGTCAGCGCCGCTGGTTCACTGATGAATTCGAGCGTTTCCTCGTGAAACATTCTGTCGTTGGCGATTTGATACGACGCCTTGCGTGGACTGGGTTTGATGCGTCCGGAGCCGTGACTGCGATATTTCGTGTGTCGGTGGATGGTGCCTATGTTGACCTGAATCACGAGCCTGTACGGGTTGATTCGTTTGCGGAAGTGGGGCTGGTGCACCCGCTGCGCGTGCGTGCAGATGAGTTGGCTGCGTGGCGGGAGTTGTTTGCCAATCTGGAGATCGAACAGCCGTTTCTTCAATTGGAGCGCGACGTGCATGCGCTTACGGTTGAGGAGAAGACTCAGAAAAACTTCCTACGCGTGAAGGATTTCATTTTGCCGGCGGTTTCGATTCCGTTGGTGCTGGATAAGCGAGGTTGGGTGCGCGGCGCTGTGGAATCGGGCGTTTTCAACGAACACCGCAAGTATTTCGGTGATGCCGATGTGACGGCCATTTGTGTGTATCAGGGTGTGCCGCTCTACTACCAGGATGCCGAGGACCAGTACATCGATGCGTGTTTCTTCGTGAAAGGTAAGGTGGAGCCGGAGTTCGATCGCGACGTGAGCAAGGCGTTAAAAGGCGCGCTCACGCTGGGTGTCGTCGATGCCGTTGTGGTCAGCGAAGTGCTGCGCGATTTGTTCGAACTCTCGAAGAAAGCCAAGTCGCACGCCTACGAATGAGGTGGGATGCGCGTCTCGGTGGGTGATGCGCCGCACTAGTCGATGGTGGTTCGCACCTTAGATGTAACATTAGACGCCAGGTGAGGAAATATCCACTTTACATGCGCCGATTTCCGCATTATGGTTGGCGTACATAAACCCCGCATTTCTGGTTTTCCTGTCCCGTGAGGCAAAGCCATGAGACTCTTCTTTGTGAAACCGGGCATCAATGCCCTCGGTCAGCCGCTGGGCATCACGCTCACGGTGGACAATCTTTTCGACATGATTTTTGTTGCGGCCTTGGGCGGCATCCTTTTATTAGGGATGGCGGTGGCGCTGACGTTTTTCGTCGGCTGCGCCACGAGCGCACCGCCCAGCGGTTATCCAGCGTCGGCGCAGTATCAAGCCATGTAGTCCGGATTTAGGACGTATGTAGGACGGGCGCCGCCCGTCTGTTTCTTACTGTTTCTTACTGTTTCTTGCTGGGTTCAGTCCTGTCGCACGATTGCGCGACAGGAATTCCGGTATGCCGGAAAATCCGTGGCTGGAATTCCGGTATACCGGAAAAGTGTGCGCCGAAAATTCCGGTATACCGGAAAATCCAGGGCTGAAAATCCGGTATACCGGAAAAGCCTCCGCCATCGCGGTGCAGTGATGACCGCAGTGGCGGCCGGCATTACTCGAATTTGACCGCCGTGGCGGCCAAACCGTGGTGCCATGGCCGCCGTGGCGGTCAAAACCGCATCTTTCCTGGCCGCCACGGCGGCCACGCTCAAAGCACAGGAGCGCTGCAGAAGAAACAAGGAGCACTAATCCGCTTGACAATCGAATGAGATGTCATTCAGATTCCGACTTCATTAGTATTTTTCCCCCTCGACTTTAATCCTTCTCAGGATTATGCTGCGGGCGAAGGCGTTAACACTCGTTCATATACATAGTCCAATCTGCTCAGCACGCAGATCCGTCGTGCCGACCGTATTTGGCGCGCGATCTGCTCAGAAGAGCGGAAGGCATTGGCGTGTCCAACTACTTGGGGGGCAAGAACGATGGGATGGGAAACAGCAGGACCAGCAACAAGTCAGTCGCAAATTTTCTCGGGACTCGATAAGTATCTTCAGGACCAGGCTCGCAAGGAAGCATTCGGAGCACCGCCGGGAAGCGATCAGGCAGCCGCTCCCGAAAGCACAGCGCAAAGGCTTTGGGATGTCACCAAGGAAGGTGTCACCAAAGTTCCGGAAGGCTTCATGCATTCGCTCGACCCGAGCCACATCCTGCCGAACGTCGGCATGGGTATAGCCATCGGTGCGGCAACGAAATTCCTTCTGCCTGCCGGCGGTCCAGTCGGCAAAGTGGCGGGCGGTCTGCTTGCGACCTACTTCGTCGGCAAGCCGATGTTCGACTCATATAATGCGGCGTATCACGCGCGCACCATGGCTGACATGCATCGCGCGTCGAGCATGTGGGGTGACACCGTCGGTGGTTTGCCGGTGGGCATGGTCGAAGGCGGCGTCGGTGCATATATAGGTGGCGGACTGGCGGGACGCGCCATGGGACTGCGCGCGATGGAGCCCTACGTCAACTTCAAAAATGCGCAGTACGCCAAACTCGATACATGGTTCGACAACGGCGTCGTCGGCGCGAAAAACTTCGCATACGATCGCTTTGGACTGGGCGGACCAGTGATGCGCGCAGGCACGCGCACAGGTTTCGTGCCGCCGTACTTGCTGGAAGATCTGGCGAGAAACAATCCGAACAACCCGGACTTCCGCAACACCATGCGTCAGACCGAAGCATTGCAAGTGACGGGCGGTCGCGGCAAAGGGCTGGGGCAACAGAGCGCTGTCGAGAACATGCAGGGCGGTCTGCGGGAAGTTTATGATGCGCAGGGGCAGGAGACCACCGGCGTCAAAGTGCGTTCGGAAGGTCAGGCGAAGACGGGCAATGCCGATGTCGACAACGTGTATGACTTCACCGGCGATGTGCGCGACTACTATCGTCAGGTGCACAATCGCAACTCGATTGACGGCAAAGGCATGAATATGGAATCCACCGTCAACTACGGGCAAAACTACGAAAACGCGTTTTGGGACGGCAGCCGCATGACCTACGGGAAACCCGGTGCGGACAGCCCGTTCAAGACCTTTGTGCTGCGCGACGTGACCGGTCATGAAATCACCCATGGTGTCACGGAATTCGAATCGGGATTGGTCTATCGCAATCAGCCGGGCGCACTGAATGAAAGTATGTCCGATGTGTTCGGCGCACTGGTCGAACAAAAAGCGAGAGGACAAACCGCCGGACAGGCAAGCTGGCTGGTCGGCGACGGCATCTGGAAGGAAGGCGTCCAGGGTCGCGCGCTGCGCGACATGAAAAATCCGGGCACCGCATACAATGACCCGGCGATCGGCAAAGATCCGCAGCCGGCACACATGAAGGACTACAACCGCACACGTGGTGACAATGGTGGCGTCCACTACAACTCGGGCATCCCCAACAAGGCGTTCGCGGATTTCGCGCAAGACGTCGGCGGATTCGCCTGGGAACGCCCCGGACAAATCTGGTACAAAGCGCGCGGTTTGGCCGGCAGTCAACCAAGCTTTGCACAGTTCGCTGCGCAAACTATTGAAGCTGCCAAGCAACTCGGCTACACGGATCTGGTGCCTAAACTAGAAAAAGCCTGGGACGGCGTCGGCATCAAACCTTCGCTGACCGACAAAGGAATAGAAGCACCGATTCCAATCATGACTGACATCGATCAGAAGCGGACCACTGTTCCGCCGATGGCTCGATAGATAGGAATTTAGACGTCCACACACGATCACATTGCACGCTGGCCGCACCCATCCCGCAGGCCGGCGTGTTTTTTGAGTGGATTTATGCCCCTGTCCGTGGTACCGCCTCATGACAATCCTGGTATTCCGGGACAATTTCCCAGGTGGCGATCAGGCGATGCCGCAAAAACGCCGGTGTGGTCAAGTGATGATATTTATTCTCAAAAGGTGCGATTAGTCCTATTGAGAATCAATGCGTAACCGTTTGTGTACCGGCATATTTGCCACTGAGTCGTGGGCGGCTCCTCTCTCGACCTTTTGAACTTATTGAGAACAGTCGCAATAAGCCTGGTCGACGCTAGACTTTCTGGCATCGGCTGGAAGGAAACTTTTATATGGGCAAGATTTTCTACGGAACACAAACCGGCACCACCACTGGTGTCGCAGAAACATTGAAAGCGCAGCTGGGCGATCTGATCTCCGACTGCAAATGCATACAGTTTGCGAAACCCGATGAACTGCGCGAGTGCGACTTTCTCGTCTTAGGCGGATCGACGTGGGGCGACGGCGAATTGACTGATGACTGGCAGGATTTCTTGCCGCAAATGGATTCGATTGATTTTTCCGGAAAGCGAGTTGCATTGTTTGCACTTGGCGATCAGTGCGGATACGCATACAACTTCGTCAGTGCCATGAAGACACTTTATGACAAAGTCGTCGAACGCCAAGGCACAGTTGTCGGCTGCGGTGTTTCCACCGAAGGCTTCGATTTCGAGCATTCGGAAGCGGTGGTCGATGGCGGTTTTGTCGGATTGGTGATCGACGAAGTCAACGAATCACATCTCACCGAAGAACGCATCGCCGAATGGGTTTCGTCCCTTCGTTCGCAAGTGCCGGCTCCGTCGGCAACTGCTGCGCGCTAAGAAAGTAAGGCAGGAAAGAATGAAGGAAGGAGGGAGCTTTGCAAATCGAATTGTATGGAGGCCCGCATGACGGCATGACCGTCGACTGCCCGCTGGTTCCGCCGCAGTGTCTATTGCTGCCGGAGATCGAACACAAAGTCGGGTGCATTTACTGGTACGACTCGCTCGATCTGGAGGATCGTGCCACCACATTCAAATATATCTTCAGCGGCTACCAGGCGCTCGAACCTGAGGAGCAAGCCGCCCTCGGGTTGACATAGAGGAGGCGAATCATGCGCTACACCGAATCTCGATGCAGACGCTGCCGCGCACTGGGCGCCAGCATTTGCGGTCGCGCCAAGTGCGCGTTTCTCAAAAGAGGCACTGCGCCCGGACAACACGGAGCCGCTCGCAAGAAGGTCTCGGACTTCGGCAAACACTTGCAAGCCAAACAAAAAATCAAGTGGACGTACGAAGTTTCGGAGCGGCAGTTTTTCAATTTGTACCAGCAAGCGATCAGGTCGCGTGGTATTACCGGCGATGTCTTGTTGCAACTGCTGGAACTGCGCATCGACAACGTCGTTTACCGCGCCTTCTCGTGCAGCACTCGCAGGCAAGCGCGGCAACTGGTTTCGCATGGGCACGTGCGGGTCAACGGCAAGAAACTGGATATCCCTTCGGCGCTGGTAAAGCCGGGCGACACGATTTCAGTGGCGGGAGGCATGCATTCGTATCTCAAGGAGCGGCAGCCGTCGCTGGGGATTGTGCCGGCCTGGTTGCAAGCCGACTACGGAAATATGACCGCCTCCTGCCTGCACATTCCGTCGCGCGAGGACATCGACCAGACCTTCGAAGAGAATCTGGTCATCGAATACTATTCGCGCTAGCAATCGGGCGACGTCGCCAACTGGCGGCATTTCGTAACTGGAGGAGGCACCGCGGGGGCGATGTACTCAATAGCGTACTGACAGGGGCGGCGGGCGCAGCTACATTTGCCTTACAGGGCATAACACTAATAACTAGTGATAGAGATCTCTGTATCAAGGCCTGCATGGCACCCACCGATCAATCCACTTCCCCCAAAGCTAAGGAAGACGTAGCCGCCCAGCACGTCGAGGAGGCTGCCAACCACAATGACGGCGGCGCCAAGAGCGATGCCGTGCAAACCCAGGTGGCGGCGGCGCTGACTGCCGACAACGGAGCCATTCTCAACAACGCGACCAGCCTGAGGATTTTCACCACCAACCTGGAGCAAAACGGCATTCTGCCCGCGTTTTCCCTCAGGCAGTTGGAGACGGGCAGGCTGGATGCGTGGAAAGACGGCGACCAGCTCTCGGTCAAGAAGATCGAGGAAGCGGCTAGGGGCACCGGCTCCCCGACGGAACGCGCTCTGGCACAGGCTTTGCTCGACCGGCTGGCGAGAATCAATACCGACGGCGACACCGCCCACATCAGCCAGGGCGAACTGGCAGCCTGGGTCAGCAAGCCGATTCTGGACAAGCGCGGCGCGCTGGTCACCCACAACGAATTCGGCAAACCCACTGAAATAGAGAATCCGCCCGGCAGCGGCAAGAAGACCACCTTCACCTATAACGAACGCGGCGAGCTGACCAGCTTTGTGCCGCCGGAGAGTTCCGGCTCGGCGGGCGTGAAATTCGCCGACGGCAAATGGCAGTGGACCGGCGACAACCACCCGGCGGGCGACATCGCCGGCGTCAGCTTGTTGAGCAACGGTGCCGTCAAAATCGACATGGTGCCCAACACCGGACCGGGCAGACCGGGCGACGAAGCCTTCTCGCCGCCGTCACTAATCCTGCATCCCGACGGCGTGTACACGCTGCCCAATCCCAATAACCCGGTCGAAATTTCGGCACCAGGGGCGGTGACACAGCCGGCGGACACGAAACCGGTCGACACCGTCGTCCAACCGATCGACTATACTAAACCCGGTTCGGTAGTGGCGCCGCCGTCGCGCGAAGTCTTGAGCGCCAAAGCAATCGACGATCTGGCTGTGCAACTGAACAAAGCCGCGAATCAAACGACTGCGCTGGTTTTTTCGAACCCGGACTCTGACGGAGTGATGTCGGTACTCGAACCGCTCAGCGCCGCCGACCGGCAGCGCGTCGCTCAGTCGTACGAGCGTCAGTTTAAGGTTCCGCTCGAAAAGGATATGGTGGCGAAGCTTGGTGTCGTAAATGGTGCTCGCGTCGAAGCATTGATGCGGCGCTGGGACGGCAAGTCGGACGAAGCCGGACAGATTCATGTGGCGCTCGCCAGGCTGAATACACTGCGGGAAAGCGGCGATTGGAATCCCAACGGCGTCCCGGCGGGCGATGCGCGCGTGCGCATTGAAAAAGATATCCGCGATACCCTGGCTGCCCTCCCGCCGAACGAACTGGCGTATCAGCTGGCGAAGTACAAGCAGAACTATGGTACTGATCTCTTAGAAGATCTGAAGAGCAACCCAAATCTATCTGATGCCACCAAGAAGACATTAGACATACTTACCAAGGGCGCCGGCAAGCTTTCCATAGATGATTACCGCCAGCTTGCAGAACTGGGCCTCTCCCAGAAACGCCCGGACATCTTCCAGATGGCGATGCGCGATGGACCGGAAGCTCTGCGCACCGAATTGAAAGCCAACGGCGTCGACAAGCGCATCGAAGAGCAGTTCTATTGGAACGGCTCCCTCGAAATTCAAATCGCCAAAGACTACGTCAACCTGGGCACCGTTTCGCTGGCGACGCTGGTCAATGGCGACAACCACTGGTGGCACACCAACCGGGACGAAATCGCCCGCGTCATGACCAACGCCAGTCCCGATGAAGTCAAACGCTACATGGACGGACGCGACCTCTTCAATAGTGGTGCCAAGCCTGCCGCCGGGACGCCCGAAGACAAAGCCTTGCAGTTTTACACGAAACTGCACGAAGCTCTCACCTCCGCCGGCGACAAACGCGAGGCAGCACTCTGGGAAGCGCAACTGACGCGTTCTGAAAACGTCACGCAACAACTGCTGCAAGCCTACGACTCAGGATATATCTTCGGACTGATCGGCTCGGGCGTAAATCGCAATCGGTTGTTCGGAGCGGTGGAAGGACTGAGCGAAGAAGACTTCAATCGCCTGCGTGCGAATCCGCAGGACCTTAAGCAAATCGACACGGCGCTCGCCACTTTTGTCGGCAAAGAAGATCGCGAACAAGTGATGGCGATGCTGAACGCCAAGTTGCACTTAGATGATCCAAAGTGGACTTATGCGCAGTCGCGCACCGAAGGACGCCGCTCGCTGGAAGACATATTTGCGCAGAACAGCAACTGGGGCGACCGCACACAAAACGTGGCGCGCCTGGATGCGCTCATGTACATGACTCCGGCTGAACGCACGAGACTTCAAAATGATCCCGAGTACTTGAAGAAAGTCCAGGGAATGGTGGCGGATTCCTTCTTCTATGCCGATCGCATGCTGGCGGATCGGCTGATCGCGCGGGCCGTCGATAAGTCTGCCGACCTGACGAAGTTGCCGCCAGTGGAAGCGGCTCTCTATCTCTCGGCGAAGAATGAAAATCCGCTGGCCGTCGTCAACGCGATGGAACAGGCTTTTTCAGATCCGGCGTTCCGCGAGCGCATGAACAAGCCGCAGACGGAAGAAGACAAGAAACTGGCGTTGTACCTGCACGATGCGGTGGTGCGCGCCGGTTTCCTGGCGAACGGCATTCACGACTACCACTCCAATTTGATGATGTTCCGTCAGGGACGCGAGAATGAGAACTGGCCGGAAGAAGCGCGTGGTGTGCTGGATCATCAATTATTCGATGGCGGCAAAGTTTCTCTCGATCAAAAAGTATTCCTGGCGCCCGACAAGGCGACGAAGTTCGATCTGGTGGCATCTGCCAGCCCCGAAGATCGCCAGCGCTTGCTGCAGCAAAACCCGGACCAGGCAACCAAGGAATTTCAAGATGCGGTGCTCGGGACCGATCCGCAAGTCAGACAGCTGCTCCTCAACGGCGCACTGCAGGGCAAGTTCGACCAGGCTGATATGTTCCGCGCCTACGTGCTCGATGGTTCGTCCCGTTCGTACGCGCAACTCAAAGAAGATTTGCAGAAGATGACGCCTGAGCAGCGCGGCGACCTGGCTAACATCTATTACACGAAATTCGGAACCTTCATCGGCTCGGAAGTGACGAATAAGGCGCCTGCCAACGAGCGCTGGCAGGTACGCGAGCTCTTCGCGCCATACGAACAGAACCTGCGCCAGGTTGCGCTGGACGGCAGAACGAATCTGTACAACAACACCAGCAGCTGGGATGGTTTCCTCAAGGATTGGTGGGACAGCACTGCGGTAGCACGCGATGCCTCCGCTGACGCGATGTCCAAGTTCATGGTGCAAAATGCAGATGCCATTGCCGCATTGCCTAAGGAGCAGCAGGAACAGTTCCGCAAACTGGTAGATAACTACAACGCCGCGGTCGATGCTTATGTGAAGTCGAAGGGCGCAGCAGCGGAAGTTCTCGTCGATGCCACCATTACCCTGGCTGCCTTCGGCGGCGCCGTCTTTACCGGTGGTGCCAGCCTTGGTCTGATTGGAGCACTGTCCTTCGGCGGTGGTGCCATTTACCGCACCGCCATGATGGCCAGTATCCAGGGCACCAACTTCGATGCCTCGACCGGTAATCTGTTTAAACAGGGATTCAAGGGTGGTGTCACCGCCTTCCTGATGATGCTGGGACCAGCCCAACTCGGTATCAAGGGCATGTCCGTCGGTGCCGAAGTGGCGACTGCCACCGCCGGCGCCATCGTCGCCAAAGATGCTGCCGGCGCCGTCTTCAAAGAAGGCGCAGAGAAAGTGATCGCCACGGGACTGGCATCCCTGTCGCGCACCAGCGTTGTCGGCGGCGGCAAAGAGTTTCAAGCGCAGATCGCGCAGATCGCCGAGCAAGCGATTAACCCGGCATTGACAGGCGCTCAGCGCGACGCCGCACTTAAACAGGCGCAGCAATTCATTTCGCAGCAACTGCAGCAAGATGTGGTGCGCGGACTGACCAATCGTGTGCGCAACGAGACGGAACTCTATCTGCAAAACCTGGCAGCCGCTGAACTCGGCAACGCCGGCGGCGAGTTTGCCACCACAGCTGCCGGAGTAGAGAGCCCCGCTAGCTTGTTTGAACGTCTGCAAGGCGGCGTCACCAGCACCATCGCCGGTGTGACGTTCTTCCATGGATTGTTCCGCACCGGCGGCGCCGCGGTGACGGCTTCGCTCGGACGCACCAAGGAAGGCGACCTGCTGGCAGGTCCCGGCACCAACGTCAAGCATGCCGACGGCAAGCAGGAAGTGGTTCCGGATGGGCAGACGCTCAAGCTGCAGCCGACCGACTTGATTGTCGAGGCTCCCAGCGCCAAGCCGCAACCGCCGTACGATACCATCTGGGGCAAAGCGCAGCTCGATGAAAACGGTCAGCTGATTCACTTCGAAACTCCGCTGGGCGGCTATACGAGACTGGATGCCACCACCTGGGTTCGCGATGAAACGGGTGTGAAGTACAGAGCCAGCACGGCGTCCATAGATGCCGACGGCAACCTGCAGTACACATTTGCGCGCTATACCGTCACCTTCGACGGCAAGACAGGTCGCCACACTATTAAGACGCCAGCCGGCAAAGAAGTGACTTCATTCCGGCATTCATGGGGTGACAGAGACGTCGCCGTTGAATACGGCGCGGACGGAAATCCAAACGTCTATCACTTCCCGGGGATGAAGCTGGCGCTGAACAAGGACGGCATCTGGGTCAATGAGAAGGGTGAGGCGATCGCCAAAAAGGTGACGTTCAACGAACAGACCAGTACTGCCGAAATCGAGATGGCCGATGCTTATGTGAAGAAGACCGGTATCATCAGATTGACCCGCACCGCCAATGGTGAGTCGCAGGTGACCTGGGCGCACAATCCCGAGATACCGGATCAACCGATTCACACTGATACTGTCGACGCCAACTTCCAGGCCCGCGTAATTCGCGGAGACGTCGAGCCGCAACGCGACGGAACATTCGTTGCTGCAGACACCACCGGCAACGCGGTGATTTATGATGCGCACGGCACGCCGATCGGTGCGCGCAACTCGCAAGGTCAGGACATAGTTTACAAGCGCGCCGCCGATGGGCGACTCACGGAAGACGGCTATCCCGCGGCTGAGAGCATTGCTTATTCGCGCGACGGCAAACTGGAATACACGCTGCAGAAGAAAGACGGTCAGTATGCCCGCGTATATCCGGATGGGCGCACCGAGCCGCTCACCGTGGACGGCAAGCCGGTAACTGAACTGTATGTCACCAGTGATGGTGCTGTTGTTCAACGCGCTGCCTACGACAAGACCGTCGAACTGGCTGATGGCAGCGAGCGCCCGGGGCGCGCCTGGGTGGAAGAGAAAACCTATCCGGACGGCACCCGGGTCAAAGTAGACGAGTTCGCGCGTGAGAGTGTCGGAGCTGATGCGCGGCAGATTCAGAGAGATCGCCTCGAGCATCTTAAAGACACCGTCTTTCAGAACGATGAGTTCTCGCAGCAGCGGAAGTCGCGCTTCTGGGACATGGTCAAGAAGTTCGAGCAGACCGCTAAAGAACGCGGCACCAGCGACGAGGAAATCGCCAACGTATACTACCAGTTGAACAAGCTGCTCAGCGCCGACGAATCGCTGTTGCCGCTGGCAACTCGCCGCACGCTGGCCGAACAACTCATGCTCGGTCTATCGCATCCTGAGATGACCGACCAGGGCTTCTGGAAGAGTTGCAACGTCACGGCTGGACAACAGGTTCCACTGATGGTGAAGAGTCCGTCGGCGGTGGCTGATCTGGTAACTCAAGTTGCCATCACCGGCAAATACATCACCAAGGACGGGCACATCATCGACATGACCGCCGCGCGCGGAACACTCGTCGAACAAGCCGACACCATCATCACCAAGCCGTTCAGCGGTGACCGGAAAGACTTCAGCGATATCGATAACTACGAGCAAGGTCGTCGCAATTTCTTCGACCAGATCGTGCAAACTACAATGGTCAACATTCACTGGCAAACGAGAACGGTTGCGCAAGGCGAACCTGGCACCTTCAGACCAGCCATGACCGTCGATCAGGTGCGGTCTGGTGTTCCGTATCAACCAGCGGATTTGCGCTACGAGATATGGACGAATCCCAATCCCGATCCGAAAAACCCGCAGGCGACTGCGAACGTGCGCGAGCAGGTGACGTCATATCGACGCAGTCCGCCGGAAGGAATATTGAAGCCGGACGAGAAAGGCGGCAAGTGGGTAGATCCGCTTACATCCGGCGAAGCACCACTTTTGCGCCCGACCGAATCTCCCGATCTGAGCGATTGGGACATCATCGGTATCAGTCAGCACATCATCGGCGCCACCGACAAGGGCGCTTACATCAGCAAGGCCAGTCTGGGTCGGATGTCCGGCACGGACGTAGCTACACCTGAGGCTCTGGCTGCCCACTTGCAGATGCTGCAAGAGCAGCATCGTTTGCCGGCGACAGTTTTTGTCTATCCTCGGCACGTGGTCAATGTGCACGCAATTAAAGAGAGCCCACCCGGTTCCGGAAAATTCTTTGTGCAGGAAACCAACCAGTACGGGCAGCGCTCTGATCATTGGGACGGCAATCTGCCGCTCGAAGAGCTGTGGAAAATGATGGGACCAAACTAATGACGGTCGTTGATTTTGATGGTGCCATATCGAGTCTCGAATTGCCGGAGGGGTGGTGCGAGGGTTTCGTCAGGACGCCCTATCATGGCAGCGCGGTGCGCACGTTTTCGCCCCCGGGAAAAGAGGACGAGTTCGCGCTCAACCTGTGGTCGCGCGGCACCGCACTGACCGAGCGGAGCGAAATCAAGTTCGCGGCTATCCTGTCGCAACCGGCGCACGAACTCGGACCGCACGAGATCGAATCGCTCAGCGAGGTGCTCGCCAACATGGGCAAGGAGAGCATGTTCACCATATCGCGGGCGCGCACCACCGATATCAACGGCAAGCGCGTTCTTTTGGTAGGCGGGCAGTGGACCTCGTTGAACAAGACCTCCGTAGGCATGTTCGTGCCCCTCGAAAATTATTCCAAGGTCGACGAGATTTACTGTCTTTGCCAACCCGACGCGTACGAGCAATATGCACCAGTATTAGACGAAGTGTTCGCCAGCCTGCGCTGGCAAGCCTAAAAAATTCGCGTTTTGCATTCGATGATCAGGTCTTTGACCACCGCCGCTGGTGACATCGAGATCAGCCAGCGCACGGTCTTCAGGAGATCATCGGAGACGAGCATCTCGTCTTTATTCACCGGCGCTTCCTTCGTCATCTCCGTGTCCACCCAACTCGGGCAGAGGCAAGTTACTTTGATGTTTTGCGGACACAACTCTCGATAGAGCGATTCGGACAAACCGACCAGCCCGAACTTCGATGCCGAGTAGGCACCAGAATTAAGGAAACCAATCTTGCCGGCTCGCGATGCGACGTTGATGATCGTTCCTTCTTTTTGATTTTGCATCACCGGAACGACCGCCTTCAAGAAATTGAAGGCGCCTTTGAGGTTGACTGAAACCAGGTGATCGAACTCTTCGTGCGTGAGGTCGACAGAACCCTGTCCGCCTGCGCCCGCGTTGTTGAAGAGCAAGTCGATGCGCCCATGGGAAGAAACCACCGATGCAACCATTTCATCGACGGCAGCGCGATCCTGAACATCAAGCGGGAACGTCAGCACGTCTACCGATCCCGCGCCCTTGTCGCTGCCGCCCTTGTCCTTGCCGTTGCCTCTGCCCACCTTGCTTCGGATGCTTGCAGCCACTTCCTCCAGCGCTTCTTTGGAGCGCGCAGTCAACGCGACGGTGTAACCATCCTCAGCAAGACCAGCCGCTACGCAAGCGCCGATGCCTCGGCTGGCTCCGGTAACGATTGCCACCTTCCCCACGACTGACCTCCTATGTCAGGTTCTTTCGCTATTTCGCCACGTGTTCTTACTGTTCTACTTCTTCTGCGCGCGTGCCCAGGAATCTTTTAAAGTCACAATCCGGTTAAACACCAGTGCGCCCGGCTTGGTATCAGGGTCGACAATGAAATAACCGTTGCGCTCAAACTGGAACCGCTCGCCGCTCTTAGCGTCGCCGAGACTGCGTTCGAGTTTGCAACCCTGCAGCACTTGCAGCGCATTCGGATTAATCGCATCGAGAAACTCGCTGTCCTTGCCGGTCGGCGGCGCTTCGTCCACGAGAATCCGATCGTAGAGACGCACTTCGGCATCAACCGCGTGGCGTGCGCTCACCCAGTGGATGGTGCCCTTCACTTTGCGGCCGACCGGATTGTCCCCGGGTTTCACATCCGGGTCGTATGTGCAGCGCACTTCGGTGACGTTTCCTTCCGCATCCTTGACCACATCGGTGCAGGTGATGCAATACGCATAGCGCAAACGCACTTCCTTGCCCGGTGCCAGCCGGAAGTAGTCTTTTGGTGGTTCCAGCATGAAGTCATCCTGTTCGATGTAGACCTCCTTGCAGAAAGGCACTTTGCGCGACCCTTCCTTGGGAACATCATGCGGCCAGTAAGACGCATCCAGTTCTTCGACATCGTTCTCTGGGTAATTCTCGATCACGACTTTCAACGGCTTCAGCACTGCCATCACGCGCGGTGCCTTCTGGTTGAGGTCGTCGCGAATATGAAACTCCAGTTGTGCCATGTCGACCACGCTGTTAGCCTTGGCTACGCCGACGCTGGCGCAGAAAGCGCGAATCGCCTCCGGCGTGTAACCGCGCCGACGCATGCCGGCGATTGTCGGCAGCCGCGGGTCATCCCAGCCGCTCACGTGTTTGCCTTCCACCAGTTGCAGCAAGCGCCGCTTACTCATCACGGTGTAGTTCAAATTGAGTTTCGCGAATTCATATTGATGCGGGCGGCTTGGGAACTTCGCATAATCAATAAGATTGTCGATTGCCCAATCATATAGTTCGCGGTTATTCTCGAACTCCAGCGTGCAGATACTGTGTGTGATGCCTTCGATGGCATCAGAGATCGGGTGCGCGTAATCGTACATCGGGTAGATGCACCACTTGTCGCCCGTCATGTGGTGCGGCGTGTGGCGAATGCGATAAAGCAGCGGGTCGCGCATCTTCATGTTAGCGTTCGCCATATCAATCTTGGCGCGCAGCACGTGTTCGCCGTCTTTGAAATCGCCTTTGCGCATGCCGCGGAACAGTTCGAGGTTCTCCTCAACACTGCGGTCGCGATAGGGGCTCGGCTTGCCTGGCGTTTTGACGTCGCCGCGATACTCCTTGATCTCCGCGTCGCTGAGGCTGCAGACATAAGCCTTGCCTTCGGTGATCAGGTGCTCGGCGTACTCGTACATCTTCTCGAAGTAGTCGCTGGCATGATAGAAGCCGTCCCACTGGAACCCCAGCCAGCGCACGTCTTCCTGAATGCCATCTTCGTAGATGGTGTCTTCTTTGGTCGGGTCTGTGTCGTCGAAACGCAGGTGGCACCGCGTTCCGCTGCCGGGCAGTTTCTCTTTGTATTCCAGCGCCAATCCAAAGTTGAGGCAGATCGACTTGGCGTGTCCGATGTGAAGAAACCCGTTGGGCTCTGGAGGAAACCGCGTCAGCACCTTGTCGTGACGTTTGGCTTCCAGGTCATCATTGATGATGTCCCGGATGAAATCGCCGGCTTTTGCCGGAGCTGGCGCCGGTGCTGGAGATGGGGCGGACGAACTCATAGGGGCTGCCTTTCTGCGACACGCAAGAGAGATAATCGACTGGGAGAACGGGAATCGGGCAAGAATCGGCTATTGTACCGCAGTCGGGCTTGCCAAGCGCTCTCCGCGCCCGCAGGCGTGTGCGTTTGTGTAGCTGGGCACCGCCCCGGCACCCCGCCGTCGAATGTGCGAGAAGTTCGGAAAAATCGTACATCTGGAGAAACCTGCGCCGGCTGGCTCTTATCGCGAATGTACGAGAAACCCGGACAAATCGTACATTCTGGGAAAGCTCAGCAGGCGCACTGTGTCGGCATTCTCAGTTCACAGCGAATGTGCGACAAACCCGGAAAAATCGTACATTACCCGTCCTTGATGCCTGCACCCAGTGCGACACGTCCGGACGGATTGCCGTGTCCCAGCAACATACCGTATTGGTATGCCAAATCGGGATTGGGATACCAATACGGTATGTTGCGCGCCGTTGATTGCTGACAACCGTGGGCGTGGCTAGGGGCGCGGACTCGGGCGTGGCTCGGGGCGCGGACTCGGGGCGGGTTAGGCGTGGACTCGGGGCGGGTTAGGGGCGTGGTTTGGCGTTGCGGGTTTCGGCTTCGTGCCGGTCCGCGTCGATTTGTTTCTTCAGGTCAGGGTCCTTTTCGAGTGCCTCGCCCGCCCGCGCGACCAGCTGCTTGTATGACTCGGCGATAACCCGGTCCAAAACTTCAGATTGAGTGTCGTTGAAGTCATCGAATTTTTCCGGCGACTGGAGCGGCAGCCCGGCGTCATGCGCCGCGCGCTGTGTGCGGTATCCGCTCACCGCTCCATCGCGCGCGGCGTGCACTAATTTCTTGATGTTCGCACTGGCGCGGCGAAAGTCGCCCTTGTCCTCGAGCGCCCGTACTTCTGTAAGAGCCTTCCTGATGTCGGCTTCCTGCTGCTCCGAGTATTGCACCCCACCACCGACAACGATGCCCACGAAGACAATCAGGCTCGGTATCGCCACCAGGGCGGTCAGCTGACGTTTCGTCATGTAGCGGCGCGTGGAGCGCTTGAGCGCCATTCGCCCGGTCGCGATAAACCAGATACATAGCGGGATGATCACCACGACCAGCAGAAAGGTTAGCCCGAAAATTCCGACGATCAGATCAAGGGTTTCGTTATGAGCGTGTTCCGCATTTTTGAAAACCACCCTCAGCATCGACAGCAGCACCAGTCCACCGATGATCAGCGCGACACCCCAGGCGGTGCCATACTTGCCCTCGAACACCAGTCCTTTGTGATTCAGACGTGCCACCATCGTCAGCCACTTGCCGTAGAGCGTGCCGTCGGCTTTGACAATTTCGCACATCAGATCGTGGCTGGTGTACTGATAGGAAGTCGCGTACGCATAGCTGTCAATCACAGGCGTCGGGTCGATGCGGTGCGCCTCGGTTATGTGTTCGCGCGCCTTCGTCAGGTCTCCGCGAATAATCTGCACGTGCGCCAGATAACGATGCGGCGCCGCCACATTCGGCTCGATGCGCAAGGCTTCGTGCAGCAGTTTCTCAGCTTCGTCGGTTTCTCCAAGGTGAAACTTCGACCACCCGGACAGCGCCATAGACCGGGCGTGCTGCGGGCGCCGCTTCAAGCCGTCGGTTGCCCAGCGCAACGCGTCCTTCCATTC
This sequence comes from Candidatus Obscuribacterales bacterium, assembly GCA_046328035.1. Lineage (GTDB taxonomy): Bacteria > Cyanobacteriota > Vampirovibrionia > Obscuribacterales > Obscuribacteraceae > JBGASG01. The sequence continues at coordinate 239,378 of JAXLXI010000007.1, forward strand.
GCGGCGGGCGCTGTGAATACTCGCCATGTACGAGAAGGATTGCACATCCATCGGATCGTATTTGATCGCAGTGGCAAATGCGTCCTTCACCTCTTTGTCGAGGTGCCCCCTGTGCATGTACAGCGACCTGCCCAGGATGTGGTACGCAAGCGAATATTCCGGATCGAGCGCGACGGCTTTCTTCGCAAACTGCAGCGCGTCGTGCGCTTTGGAAAGCTGCTCGTAGCAGCAGGCAATCATGGCGTGCGTGCGAGCGCAATTCGGATCATCCGCGAGCGCCAGTTGATACTCTTTCAAGGCGCCTTCGTAATTGCCTTGATCGTATAAAACCGATGCTCGCTCGTAATGCCCGCCCACAAGGCACCTGCGTCAGCTGTCCGCGATGTTCTCGCCGGACGGAACGATGGTGGCAAAGATGTCCTTCAACGCAGCGAGTTCCGCATTGTGCACTTGCTGCGCTTTGACAATGGTGCCGTCCGCGGCGGGCAAATCACGCGTGCCGCACGCATCTGCCACCACGGTGCAGGCATAGCCCAGTTCTGCGCCGGTGCGCACTGTGGCGCTGATACAGCCGTGTGTCATGTAACCGGTGACAATCAACTTATTCAATCCGGCTTTCTGCAGGCGGTCATGCAAATCGGTTTTGCCGAAGCTGCTCGGGTAGTTCTTGTCGATAATCTGTTCGCCGTCCTCGGGCTTCAACTCATCGACAATCTGGAACGACTGCGAATTCGGATCGAACGCCGCCGCGCCCGCGCCGGCACTGTGCCGGATGAAATACACTGGCGCACCAACCTTGCGCGCGCGGTCGAGCAACTTGCGAATCTCCGCAATCGACTCCTTCATCCCGTGCAGCGGCACCTTGCCGTCCAGATACTCACGCTGCGCATCCACAATTATGAGGGCGCTTTCTTTAAGTTTGTTGGGGTTCTGCTTAACGCCCAGAATGTCCAGCAGGGTTGACGTCATGCCATTTGCTCCATGAATCTCAGCTAGATGGGCAGTATAAACCAGTCATTCGACTTGCGCCGGATCTCAAGTGCGATCTATAAGTAGGTTATGGCGAATGAACGCGACACGAACAATAACCGCGATGACGGGCGCGATGACGAGGGCTTCTTATTAGAAAGCTTGCGGGAGTTGAACACCTTGGAACGGGCGCTGCGCGTTCTCGAGTCCCAGGGATTTCCATTAAACAGAATGGATGTCGTGGCTCAAGACGAGTTCAGTCATGACGTGCTGGTGCCGTTTCCTGAAGGGGCGCGGTGCATCGCGCTCGGTGTGACGTGACTTGGTGCACTGACGGCGGTCGCCGTCTGGGACCATCAGCCCTCCGCTGACGAACTGCTGCAGCAACGCCTCGAACGCGGCTGGTATCCGCAAACATCTGACCTCGTCGAAGGTCCGACAATTCTGGGTCACGCCGCTTGCCTGCGCGAGCAGCAACCCAAGCAACCCAAGCAACCCAAGAGTTAGACGCCACTCTGACCCAGATGGTATGTTGTCGCCCGACTGTCCAGAGTTTGGCTGCCAAGAAACTGGCACCATCGGAGAGAAACATGGCGACTTCGGCGTTCGACATGCAATTAGGGCGTGGCGAGGATGGCGTGCTTCGCGCCTCGGTCGCGGCTCCCTACGAAATGCTCGGCGATTTCCTCGGGGAGGATGTCGGCGACAACGATGTTGCGGCTACATATTTTTTGATGATGGCGCGGCGAGTGGCGACCGGAATGCTGACGCGATTTGCTGAGGAGTGCTACTACTTCAGCCTCGAGATGGAAGACGGCAAGGCAAGTCTTGCCAAAGATAGCGACTCGCCTGCGTTGCAGATCGACCTGAATGACTTCATCGAGGCGCTGGCTGCGTGGCAGGCGTTGACCATGGAGGGAGTCGAACAGCCGCCGGTTGTCGCATTTCTGAAGGGGCTGGGGTGCACTACCCGCGGTGATGCGCAGAGGTTCTACGAAGAAGCACTGCCCGAGCTCAAGGCTCACCGAGCAGAGTTGCTCGGTGATAAGTTCGGACTGGCGTTGATCGGCGTTGTTGAAGACTATCTGGACTGGAACGACGAAGCCCAAGCCCGCCAGTGGCTGGACCTGTTGCATGCCACCGAGGAGTTCAACGGCGATCCGGGTTATCTGTTTCTCTTTATCGAGAGATGCTTCGCGCTCGAACAGATGGAGCTTGTCGAAGAGCTGCTCACGCGGGCGGAAGCATGGGTGCCGCACATAGCCGAGGAACAAAAGCTCGACTATCAGTGCGAAGTTGGGCACCACTACAAATGTTTCTTGCAGCACTTGAATCGGGAGTCTGAGCTAACTAAACTCCATGACGATCTGGAAGAGGTCGACAAGGCGATCACGTATCTGACTATCGAGCTGTATAAAGCGACCGGTCTGTACGCTGAGTATGTTAAGTCGTCCGGTGCCATGGCGCTTTTAGGCGGATTGGCTCAGCAGTTGTTCACCGCTTCCGGTGGACTGTACGGATCTAATGGCGCACCGCCGGCAATGGCAGGCACCAGCAAGGAAAACCTGGACGCCATGTTGCGCGCCTCCGTGCACAAGAATGCTCAGTCCACATCCCTTTATAATCAGCTCGTCGAAACAGCGGACAGCCTGGAGAAACGCTGGCAGTCCATCCCGGCTGATGATGCGCCGAGCGCCGCGTTCTACCGCCTGGTCCAGTATCATGTGGACAAAATTTTGACCCCCGTGAGAAACCTGAAGTCCGGCGACAGCGCCACCGCATTTGATGTCACGCCGCCGACGTGCGGAGATGCGACTGACCGCTCGACGGTGACCTTGCCACCGGCAGGTCCAGATGGCGAACTGCTCGCGTCGATAGTTTCCATGTTCAATCTGGCGCCTCCTGACCGTCCGGGCTCTCCTAACGAGCAGCCGGTCATCAAATGGTCGCAACGAAAAACTGCCGGGCTGCGCTTCACCCACCCCGAGATGGCGACGCGCCTGAGTGGTCTGGGTTACGGATACATCGACTATTTCCACGAGAATCAAAACACTGCGGTGGCGCGCTACGCTGATGACCTGGAGAGTGAGTTCGCGCAGCGCCCCCAGTTCGTCGTCGAGTGTCTGTCTGAGTTGGCGAAGGTCTTCCAGCACCTGCAACGCACTGGCGAAGCGGATATGTTGCTGGCGAGGTTGGATAAATACAAAGACTGCCCGCGCCCAGCCGACGGCGACGCCGATTTGGTGCCGAGTTACCTGGGGATTTATGTTCCGGTCAAGTCAGAGAAACAGGGCGAGGCGCTCTGCAACGCCATCAAGAGCGCGCTCAGCGCTGCGGGCGAGGAGTTTCCTCTGGTTGGTTATTCGCTCCCGGAGGACAATCGCCTCCGTCCCGGCGAGGAATTCATGCGCATCGAGGTCGAGGGCGACAACATGGACGAAGTCCGGCGCCTCGTGGACAAGGTAATGCAGGACATGAAATCCGAACTGCCGTTCGAGATCCTTCTGGAATTCGGTGGTGTCACCGAACCATGGAAGACGGATTAGTGGCTGCGCATGTGTGCCAGCGGCTCAGTGACTCTCTCGGTCCGGAGGGTGTCCCAGTACGTGGCCGAAAGTGAGGTTCCCGGCCCATTGCTGGGCCGACCTCGGCTTTTTTGGCTCTGAAACGGAGTCGGCTGGCCCGGCACGGGGCCGGTTCGTTAATCGCCGGGTTCCAGGGAGCCGAATGCCATTCTGCGCGCAGACTAGAAATCAGTCAAGCTGCTAAGATCCTCGGCGAGTATCGCCTATTCCCGCGCCAAGCTGCGCGCTGACGACAAGGACACATATGCAGAAAATCACGCCGTGCCTGTGGTTCGATGACCAGGCTGAAGAAGCCGTCAAGTTCTACACCTCGATCTTCAAGAATTCCAAGATTGGCACCACCGCGTACTACAACGAAGAGAGCTCGAAGGCATCCGGCAGACCCGTCGGCAGCGTGATGACCATCGCGTTCGAACTCGATGGTCAGAAATATCTGGCGCTCAACGGCGGACCGATCTTCAAGTTCACGCATGCGATATCACTCATGGTGAACTGCGAAACTCAGGAGGAGCTCGATAGCACTTGGGAGAAACTTTCCGAGGGCGGCGAGATCGAGCAGTGCGGTTGGTTGCGTGATAAGTATGGGTTGTCGTGGCAGGTTGTTCCGACGAAGCTCAACGAAATGATGCAGGACCCCGACAGCACCAAATCGCAGCGTGTGATGGGTGCTGTTATGGGCATGAAGAAACTGGACATCGCCGCACTGCAGAACGCTTACGAAGGACGCTGAGGGATTAACGCAGCGGTGGGCGCAAGGCATGGTATCAGATAAACACATCAGGGCGAGATGGAAGGATGTGGTGTCGCCTTGCCCTTATCTCCATGATCGCGATGCGATCATGGAGTATGCGGTCGTCGAGAGACTCACCTCCGCTGAGTACAGCGAATGGCTGGACGGCAACTGGCGGAAGATGGGACCGGTTCTGTTTCGTCCCCAGTGCGTGACTTGCTGGGCGTGTGAGTCTATTCGTGTCCTCGCGTTGCAATTCCAGCCGCGCCGCATACACAAGCGCGTCATGCGTGCCAACGCCGATCTGCAAATGCGTATCAGCCCGTTCGCGGTCACGCTCGATCACATCAAGCTTGTCGATCGCTACGAGCATTACAGGCAAGAAACCGTTGGCTGGTCCAAAGGTGGCAGCAATGCCTTGCAGGTCTTGCAGGGTCTGGTGTCGTCACCGCTGCCGGTGCTTCAGTTGGCGCTCTATGACGGTGATAGATTGGTTGCCTTCTGTGTTGTGGACCAGCTGCCCGATGGGTTCTCTGCTGTGAACAGCTTCTGGGCACCAGAATTGGAGAATCGCTCGCTTGGTGTGTATGTGATCCTGTCCTTGATTGAGGAAGCAAAACGCCGCAACTTCCCTTACGTGTATCTAGGCTACTTCGTCGCAGGTTGCCGCTCCATGAAATACAAGGGCAATTACCACCCGGCAGAGGTTCTCACTGCCCAGGGCTGGCAGCCCTTCTCCCCGCCGCAGACTTAGGTCTATCTTTGAAACTGGAATGGTTTATCATGCTGCCTCAGGACGAGGTGCTTGTATGCCAACAGAGACAGAACAACTGGGTGGCGCCGGCGAAACTGCGGGTGACCTGGCATCAATTCGCACCATGATGGCGCTTGACCGTACGCTGCTCGCCTGGATGCGCACTTCACTGACACTGATCGCATTTGGATTCACGCTCGCCAAATTCGTTCATGACTTGATTGAGCACGGTATCCTCCATGGTGTTAAGCCCTGGTACCCGCGCACCGTCGGGTTTATCTTGATGGGTTTGGGTGTGCTGGCAATATCTGGTGGCACATTCGAGTACGTCAAATTTGCGAGAAAGGTGAAACCTGATGCCACCACGTGGTCCGTCTCGTTAGTCGTCAGCTCTCTGGTTGTAATCTTGAGCATCGCTCTCATGATCAGCTTGATCGCTGAACTCACTCCCCTCTGAACCCTCACTCGGACACACTCTACTCAACTCGAACACACGCGAATATAATGGCTGGTTTTCTTGAAATTTTGGTTTACGTCGGAGGCTCGATTGCCTTCGCTCTCGTTGCGCTGCTGGTCACTAAGAAGTTCGCTAAGCCAATTGATGTAAAGGAAACCGCCGACTTCCTGCTCGCTTCAGTCACCATTGTTGGGACACTGGTGTCAGTGGTTCTGGGCTTGTTGGTCTCGACTTCGGTGGACCGCTATCGCGAGATGGAATCTTGTGTAGACAACGAGGCCACCACCGTTGCCGCCATCTATCGCAATGCGCGCGGGCTGCCGCACGATCCGAGGTTCATTCTGCAATCACTCTGCATTGAGTACTGCGATCACGCGGTCAATGACGAGTGGCCGGACATGCGTTCCGGCAAAATGAGCGATGCTCTGACAATCACCTACGGCAAGCTGAATGACGCTATTGCCGCGCTCCACCCTGCCGATCTCGGCCAGGCTAACTTGCAACAGTCGATGTTGACCGCTGCCTCCAAAGTGGCAGAGAGCAGGCGAGATCGCCTGGTCTTCATTAAGAGTGATTGGATGCAAAGGTTGCTCCCGATCCTCGTTGTGTCAGCCCTGATCGTGCTGGCAATCACTTATATGTATGTCGATTCGAAGCCGTCCCGGTTGCAGGGCATTTTGGTGTCGTTTGTTGCGATTGCGCTAGGCTCCAACATCGGCGTGATCATAATGCTCAGTCGCCCGTTCTCCGGTTCCTGGAGCATCGAACCCGAAACGTTCGCCGCCAACGCCAAGTTCATGCGCGAATATTTGCACGTCGACGACGCCGTCCTGCATGAGGAAGGCGAAGGAAGAGCAAAGCATCCGGATGGGGACCATTGAGGATGAGCGTGATGTTCGCTCTCGTGGTAGCCTGAACTTATAGTCTTCCGAGAGCATCGCCATGCTACGGTACTCGGGACATCTACCTCCGATCACTACCGTGTTCGCTGCTATGGTTTTGGCAGCGAGCGCTACAGTCGTACTGGCAGCGCCGCCGCCTCCGGCGCAGCAGTCTGCTCCCAAAGGTGATGGAAAGACGGAACAAGTAGAAACCGCAGTGGAATCAGAGCCTGTTTCGATTGAGTCCGACATTCAAACCATGGAGGAGCTGGCCGGTGAGATTACGCGCTTATCATCGGTAGCGAAGTATGTGCTGGCAGGATGGGCAACTCCGAAATCGGTCGCGTTGTTTCACAGAATTCTGGACGACATTGAGGTTCGGCGGGGTTTGATTAGGGACCTGGGGACGGTGCTCAGATCACCTAAGTTTTCGAAGACAAAAGAACAGGATGCCCGCATAGCTAAAGTGCTGAATGAGATAAATACTGCGGCACCTATTGCCGAGACGTTTCAACCAAAACCTTCATTCGAATCTCTGTTTCCGAGGTACGGTAAAGAGGCAGAGCAGACGCCCATTCCAGAGCCTCCCGACTACAGAGAACAGTTGCTGGAGAAGCTGAAACCGCAGAAGTAGCGTTCACCGCTTGTTCACTTGGGGCTGCGATGATGCGACCAAAGTGGGTGAAACTATGGAAGAGCAAAGCGTAATTATTGTCGGTGCGGGATTGGCTGGACTGAGCTGCGCCTATTATTTGAAGAAGCAGCGTATCCCCTTCGTGATTCTGGAGGCATCGAATGCACCAGGTGGACGAATTCGAACAGATGTGTTGGAAGGCTTTCAGTTGGACCGCGGGTTTCAGGTGTTTCTCACCGCGTATCCTGAAGCGCGTCGAGTGCTCAACTACCAGGAGCTCAACCTCAAGTCATTCATTCCCGGCGCACTGGTGCGGTATCAGGGGCGGTTCCATCGCGTATCCGACCCGGTCAGAGATCCCGCACACACGATCGAGACTCTTGCGTCTCCAATCGGAACTCTAGCGGACAAGCTGCAGGTAGCCCGACTGAAATTCAAGTCGCCCGCGCGGAACGGACGGCGTCAGAGTACCAGGGAAGCTCTCAGCGAGATGGGATTCTCTGATTCGATTATCGAGCGCTTTTTCCGTCCCTTCTTCGCCGGCATTTTTCTGGAAAAGGAGTTGCAGACGACCAGCCGCAATTTCTCGTTTCTTTTCCAGATGTTCTCCTCCGGTGATACCACTTTGCCTGAGTTGGGGATGGAGGAGATTCCACGTCAGCTAGCGCTGGCAATCGGCATAGAGAACATCAGGCTGCATCGCAGGGTTGTAGCGGTCGCTGAAAATACAGTTGCTCTCGCGGACGGCACCAGCATGTCGGCGGCGCATATAGTCGTCGCCACCGAAGGCAGTGCTGCGAGCGAGTTGCTCTTCGACGCGGTTCCGGAGAATTCCGACAATGCGGTGACGTGCCTGTACTACGGAGCGGATACGCCTCCACTGTCGGAGCCCATCCTGGTGCTCAATGGCGAAGACGGTGGGTTGATCAACAACCTCTGCGTCCCCAGCCATGTGTCGCGCGCCTACGCGCCGCAAGGCAAATCGTTGATATCAGTGTCGGTTCTGGGAAATCCGCGACTCAGCGACGCCGAACTAGAGCGGCAGGTGCGGCGCGAACTCGAAGACTGGTACGGCGCTCAGGTCCAGCAGTGGCAACATCTGCGGACCTACCGTATCGAAAACGCGTTGCCGCGGCAGATTGTTGGCAGCGTTCCCGACCAGCCGCCCAACTGCGAATTGCGTCCCGGCGTCTACGTGTGCGGCGACCATATGCAGATGGGGTCGATCAACGGCGCCCTCGAGTCTGGACGGCATGTTGCTTCATTGATCGGGGCGCGCATCACGGGTGGAGCTGCGGCAGCGGCACGAAGTCAAGCATGACGACATTTGACCGCGCTGATACTATAGGCGCGGGAAACCGTAACGAAGACGCGCCGCCCATGGCAAAGATTCTGCTAGCCGAAGATGACCGTGACCTGTCAGAGGTCATCTGTTTTGCGCTGCAAAGCAAGAAACACATTGTGCAACCTGTCTATGACGGTCTGGAGTGTCTGGCCTATCTGCGGACGTCTTCGTTCGACTTGATTATTCTGGATTGGATGATGCCGGGCAAGTCGGGAATTGAGGTGTGTCGCGAATATCGAGCGCGTGGTGGCACGACGCCGGTATTGATATTGACGGCGCGCGCCACTATTGATGATCGAGAGTCTGGGCTGGACAGCGGCGCCGATGATTATTTGACGAAACCATTTGATCAGCGGGAACTGGCTGCGCGTGTGCGCGCCTTGTTGCGACGCCCGGACACGATGGTCGGGGACGTGCTGAAAGTCGGTGTGATCGAAATGGATACGGTGCGCGGGCTGGTCACGGTCGGTGGAATAGAAGTAGCGCTGCGCCCCAAGGAATATAGTTTGCTGGAGTTTTTCTTGCGTCACCCGAATCAGGCATTTTCTACGACTGCGATTCTCGATCGCGTCTGGATGGACGATGCATTGGCGACGCCCGACAATCTGAAGACGCACGTCAAACTGCTGCGCCGAAAGTTAGATACCGCAGGCGGTGCCGCGCAGCTGAAGACCGTTAAAGGTCGCGGCTACATGATGACTCAGGATTAGTCAATTCTCGCTCTGAGCACAGCCTGCATCAAATGTCGGCACTGGGAAGTGTTGGTTAAGGCTAAAGATACTCAACATGATTTTGCATCTCCTCTGCACTGACAACAGCATGAAGCAACAACAAGGATTGGATCAACTGTCCGACTGAATACTTCGTTGCTTCACAGAAAACAATTCCAGTGTGTTGCAGACCCTGATCGGATAGCAGCAAAAAGTCTTTGTCAAACGTGACGATGACACGATTATCGGCTATGGCAAACTGCAGTTGCTCCGCGTCTTCAAATTCGCGCCGTTTGGCTTCCTGCACTGTCAATACGTCCACGCCGCGTCTCGCCAGCCCGGCAGCCACTGCGGATGGAATGTGTTCGTCAAGGAAAAAGCGAATTTGGCTAGGCACTCAGCTTGCCGGAAAGTTTTGACGGGTGCTTTGAGAGAAGTTCTTTAGCTGCCACTTCGTCGCTAGCAAACTCTTCGTCTATTTCCATCCTATTGTCGAAATAATAGGCCAGTGCCGCGTGTATGTCAGCCAAACCAATGCCAGGAAACATTGCCACGATTTCGTCTGGAGAGTAACCGCGCAGCTGGTTCCAGACGACAATATCCATGACGCGGATTCTATGACCCGCAATGCAAGCCCTTCCGCCGCAGATGCCGGGCGTCTTCGTGATGTGTTCAGATGCTCTTTTTTCCACAATTAACCTTTGAGGCTCGAACGGCACCTTGTCCGCATATCTTATCATTAAACCCCTGCTACAGGGGAACAGCCTTCCCTTTAACGAGCGGCAGGTCGAACCAGAATGTGCTCCCCGTACCTAGATGGCTCTCCACGCCGATTTCGCCGCCCTGCAGTTCCACAAGCAATTTGGAGATCGCCAGACCGAGTCCGCTGCCCTGTTGCGGCCGCGTATCCGAACTATCAAGTTGCTGAAACTTCCCGAACAACTTCGGCTGGTCTTCCGCGGAGATGCCGGGGCCTTCGTCGGTGACGGCGAAGCGCATGCGCCCTTCTTTTGTTTCTGCGGTGATCGTCACCTGGCTGTGTTCCGGAGCAAACTTAACCGCATTGCCGACCAGGTTGGTCAACACCTGGTTGACCCGCGCAATGTCGCCGACGCAGGCGAGTTTGCTGCGTATGTCCGGCACCAGTTTGATGTCTCGCGGTGCAGCCAGTTCCTTCAATGACTCAACTACTTCATTGATGGCTTGCTGCGGTGTAATTGCTTTGAGCACGAGATCCAGTTTGCCGGATTCTAGTTTCTTCAAATCGAGAACATCGTCAACCAACTTGAGCAACCTAGATGTGTTCTTGAGCGCGATGCGAGTGAGACGCTCGGTTTGCGGTGTGGTGGCGCCGGCGTCGCCGCTGATCACAATTTCCAGCGAGGCCATGATTGAGGTGAGTGGCGTCCGCAACTCATGGGAGATCATTGAATAGAATTCGGAGACGCGCTTTTCCGCTTCCTTGCGCGCCGAAACATCGTTTTGGATGCCGACGAAATTGATGATATTGCCCGCGTCGTCGTGCACAGGTGAGATGTACAGTTCGTTCCAGAAAAGCGTGCCGTCTTTTCTATAGTTGCGCAGCAGAGCCAGGCATGACTCGCCATTCTTCAACGCCTGACGCACCACGGCGAGACCTTCCTGTGCGTGGTCTTCACCTTGCAGAAAACGGCAGTTGCGCCCGAGCACTTCGCTCTCGTCGTAGCCGCTGATTTCAAGAAACGCTTTGTTTACGTAGATGATCGGATTGTCCGGCTGGTTGGGGTCAGTCATGACAATGCCGTTGCTAGCGCTCTCGACTGCGCGCTGGAAACTTTTGACCTTTCGCTCTTCTTCCGGAGTCACGCAGATCCTCTCTCGACTCAGCCATTCTATCGTGAGTGGGCTTGCGGTGTCTCGTTCACCGGATGTTCACCCGGTCAAAGTTAGACTGGTATGAGAAAAATGGTAAAGACGCATGCACAGGTATCAGCATAGAGCGAACATATCGGCTCCAGCCTCAGAGGTTTTCGAGTGGCATGAGCGACCCGGCGCCTTCGAGATGCTGACTCCTCCATGGGCGGATGTGGATGTGGTCGAGTCGCGCGGTGGTATTCAGGATGGTGGCATCGTCGTGCTCAAGCTCAGCGCCGGACCGTTGAACTTCCGGTGGAAGCTGCAACACAGCGGTTTTATCCGGGGGCAGCAGTTTCGTGACAGTCAGGTCTCAGGTCCATTTGAATCGTGGGAGCACACTCATAGTTTCTCGCCGGCTGCACAGTCAGCGGAGCGGTGCACCATCCAAGACACCATAAAGTACGCAGTACCTCTGGAACTACCCGTAGCACCACAACTGATCGACCTCGAGTTGGACAGGATGTTTCGCTATCGCAGCGAGGTGCTGAATCACGTCCTGCTGAAGGAGCATGTGCAACCAATGAAGATTTTAGTGAGTGGCTCACACGGATTGATAGGTAGGCAGGTGTGCCCTGCGTTGAGTACCAGCGGGCACGACGTGAAACGGTTGGTGCGCAAAGGCCATGCCGACAACAATGGCGCCGGCGGTGGCACCGGAGTCGTGAGCTGGGACCCTGCCAGCGGTGCCATCGATGAATCCTCACTCGATGGGCTGGACGCGGTTGTGCATCTGGCTGGCGAAAATATTGCTTCCGGGCGCTGGACGCCGGAGAAAAAGGAGGAATTGCGCAAGAGCCGCGTGCAGGCAACTCGGCGACTGTGCGAAGCGTTGGCTAAATTGAAGCATCCGCCAAAAGTTTTGGTGTGTGCCTCGGCGATTGGATACTACGGAGACTCAGGCGCCGCTCCAGTCGACGAAGATGGACGCATGGGCGACAACTTTCTGGCGCACCTGGCAAAAGACTGGGAAGAGGCGTGCGCACCGGCGCGAGACACCGGCATCCGCGTTGTGAACCTGCGTTTTGGAGTTGTGCTCTCCCCTCGGGGTGGAGCGTTAGGACAGATGTTGTTGCCGTTTCAGATGGGAGCAGGTGGCGTCATCGGCAGTGGCAAGCAATACATGAGCTGGATCGCCATAGATGATGTCGCACACATCGTCAGTAAGGTTTTGTTTGACGACACCATCAGCGGTGCGGTGAATGCGACCGCGCCGCATCCGGTTACAAATCGCGAATTCACCAAGACGCTGGGCAAAGTCCTGGCGCGTCCGACAGTTTGTCCCGTGCCGGCGTTTGGTGCGCGGCTTGTGTTTGGCGAGATGGCGGATGAGCTGCTACTTTCCAGCTGCAGAGCTGTGCCAGCCAAGTTGCAGGAGCACCAGTTTCAATTTCAGTTCCCAACACTCGAATCTGCGTTACGGCACGTTCTCGGCAAGCAGTGACGCGCCACGCGCGCCGCCCTCTACACGAGCAGTGACACACCCGCTACGGTGAGTGCACCGAGTGCGACGGAGCGAAACGTCTTCTTTGAAAGCTTCTCGGTGACCAGCTTGCCGCAGAGCGAGCCGGCCATTGTTGCTAACGAAAGCACAGCCGCAGTTGTCCAGACGCGTTCCGGCAATTGCAAACTGCTGTGGTAGAGGGCCAGTTTTGAACAGTGGATGAGTAAGGAGCTGATCGCGTCACTGGCGATGTATGCTCCCGGTGCCAGATTACAAGATAGATAGGCGGCCGCTCCAATTGGTCCTGCTGTGCCCACCAGCCCGGATAGGAAGCCCACCAATCCGGCAGTTGGACGAAACCATGGTCCAACGCTTCTCGCGCCGGCATTCGCATCAGCGGGTTGACCGCCGTTATTCTTCTTGCTGCCAATTGCCATGGCGGCGACATAAATAAGAAGAATCGCGCCAATCGCTTTCATTGCATAGTGCTGATTGAGATGGACAAACATCAATCCACCGATCAACGTGCACGGGATGGCGATCAAAGAGAAGTCGCGCACGAGCTTCCAGTTGATCTCTCGAAAAGAGAACATGAACCGTGAGAAGTTGCTGACTATCTGTACTGCGGTGAGAATCGGCACCGCCTCAGCCACGCCGAGATATGCCGACAGCACCGGCAACAAGATAATGCCACCGCCGAAGCCGATGGTTCCAGATAACATGGCCGCCATAAAGGCGACCAGGGACAGCAACAGTAAGGATCCCAAATCAAGCATTATTGTTTAGCCGACGCTCAACCTTTCTCAGTGTTCCGCTTTAGTAGTCTAGTTTGCCGGTGGCTGCCAGCCGAGCCTGATCAGCCTCAGCCATGCGTTTGACGGCTGCCACTCGGTCGACGACTTTTTTGTTCGAGGCGTTGCGGGTGAATATCTGCGAGAACGGAATCCCGATATCCAGTTGCGATGCCAGGCGCAGTTTTGTTGCTCTGCCACCGTCGACCGCTTGCAGAGTCCAGCTGCCCTCCAGCTTCTTGAAGCGATCAGACTTGACGAGAGTGTAGTCGATGCGGCTGTAGGGAGTTTCGACTTGCTTGGTGGTTGCCACCACACTGCCTAGAAGCGGGATGCGCACGAATTTCTGTTCGATGAGTGTAGAGTTGCCGTCATTGGAAATCTCTTTGCTATATTCGATGCCAGGATCGAAATTGCGCTCTTCGTGGATGGCCTTCCAGACTACCTTGGGCGTGGCTTTGATCAATACCTCGTCGCCGACATTTGCCTGAGCGGTGCGCACTTGTGCCTCACCTGCCAGCGCCGAATGTGTGGAAGAAACAGAACAGCTGAGCGCCGCCATCAACGTCAGTGCTGTGTAGGAAAATGTTTTTGCTGTCAATTTGGAATCCCCCTCAGCCCCACGAGAGGATGGGGGCCGCCTGCATCTATAGTAGCGAGTAATGGTGCAGAATTGGTGCAGGCGCCAATCGGCGCAGCTCAGCCGTGGCTTGCGTATTTCCGGCAAATGTACGAACATGGGTTTTTGCACGTCGCATATACATGCAATCACCCGGATAAATCACCGATGCGAATTCTTGTAGTTGAAGATGACAGGCGGATTTCGGCGCCTCTTCAAGAAGAACTCGAGAGTCATCACTACATTGTGGACTTGGCCGGTGACGGAGAAGAAGCCTGGCACTTCCACAAAAATGAAGTGTACGACTTAATTCTGTTAGACCTTAACATTCCGAAAATCGATGGTCTAACGCTGTGTCAAAAGATTCGGCAGAGTGGGTTTGCCGGTGGCATTTTGATTTTGACTGCGCGTGGGGACAAGTTCGACAAGGTCAGCGGGCTCGATTCCGGTGCGGACGACTATGTGGTCAAGCCGTTCGATATGGATGAGCTCGGTGCGCGAATTCGGGCGCTGTTACGCCGCGGCACTGCTGCCCCCGCTTTCGAGTCCGACCTCACTCATGGTGCACTCAAGGTTGACTTGAGATCCTGCACGGTTTCTTTTCAAAATAAGAAAGTTGATCTCACTCCTACCGAATATCGGCTCCTGATAACCTTTTTGCGAAACCCCGGAAAAACTTTCAACCGCGCTGAGTTGATCGAGCGTCTCTGGCACTTCGACGAGGCACCGACCGAGTCGGTGGTGAAGTCGCATATAAAAGGACTGCGCAGCAAGCTATCCGCTGCAGGCTGCAAATCGGATGTTGTAGAAACCGTCTTTGGCTTTGGATACAAACTCGGATGTTCAATCGATTAGAGGTCCGATTGGCATGCTACAACATCGCCGTGTTCGCGGTGGTGCTGCTGGCTTTCTGTCTGGTGATGTACGGCGCTGTCGTCGAAGGCTTGTACGAAGACATCAGGTCCGATTTGAGTCGACTCGCTGATGCCGCCGTTTCCTCTATAGATTACGACGATGTTGAATCCAGCGCTGATGCCGGTGCTGGTGCGCATCGGCAGCCCGCCCCGGATTTGATTGCCGAGGGATTGTCCGATCCGTCCTTGCAGTCTTTGCGAGACTTGCGCTTGCAGTGGTTTGATACGAGAGGCAACCTGGTCAGCGAAAAGGGCGCCTTCCATGTCGACACGCCGTTGTGGAAGAGTCGTGGTTTTCAGTTTCAAGAAAAGCCGCGCGGCATGCTCTTCACCAAGCCTGTGTTTATGCAGGGACGCTTATTGGGATATGTGCGCGTCGCGCAGACTCTGGATGAGGCTGATCGTGCAGTGCGTCACTTCTTGTTCGCTATGTTGTTTGGTGTGGGTACCGCCAGCGTCGTCAGCGGAGTCGGCATAACTTTCCTCATCCGCAAGGCGATGCAACCGCTCTACAAAAATATCAAGCAACTTCGCCAATTTACCGCTGACGCGTCGCATGAGTTGCGGACGCCTGTTACTGCCATTGTCACCAATAGCAGTGTGGCACTGCGACACTCCGACGGCATGAGGGATGCTGATCGTGTGAAGTTGACAGCCATTCTTTCTGCCAGCCAGCAAATGGCGACGCTGGTGGATGAGCTTTTGCAGCTCGACCGGCTCGACAGCAAGCAGCCCGGTGGACTGGTGGCAAGTGGTGCGGTGGATGTTTCGCATCTGCTGGAAGAGTTGCGGCAGTTGCTGGCACCACTGGCAGAGTCGAGAGACCTGGAATTGCAGTGGCAGGTCGAGCCGGGATTGAAAGTGCTCGGCATTGCAGACGACTTGCGCAATCTATACACCAACCTGATTGAGAATGCCATTCGCTATACGCCGGCGGGCGGCAAGGTCGAGGTGAGCGCTGCCTCCGTTCGGCAGGGCGATGCAGTCAACGTGACTATCATCGACACAGGACTGGGCATTGCCGATAGCGATTTACCCAGGATATTCGACCGATTCTGGCGCGGTGAAAATGCCCGGTCCGCGTTTCCTACCGGCAGTGGATTGGGACTTTCTATTGCGAAGCTCTTAGTAGATCAACTTGGTGGCACCATCCGCGTCCTCAGCAATGCCGGCAGTCAGAACACCGGAACAACCTTTGTAGTAGAACTTCCATCTGCACGAGATCTGCACAACTGATCGCTATGATCGGTTGAGATGACTCAAGCGATTACCTTTCTCCATCGCTATTTCCTGGTGCTCCTGCTGGGCGGCTATGTCTGTGCGGCGCTCTTTTCCGACTTCGGCATCTGGCTGCGCGACGTTTCCTTCGGCAATGTGGCACTGCCTGGCTTGGGGCACACAAAGATTTCGTTGTCACTCTTGATGTTGTCGTTTTTGCTGTTCAATGCCGGATTAGGTATGAAAGCAAAAGAGTTGATTCAACTCAAGAAGACACCCTGGATCTTCGTCGTCGGATTGCTGGCCAATATATTGATACCGGTCACCCTTGTGGTGGCGCTGCGGGGATTTCTCGGGCTGTGGCACAACGATGAGGAGTTGCAGAATTTGCTGGTCGGTCTGGCTCTAGTGATCGCGATGCCGATCGCCGGCTCATCAACTGCCTGGTCGCAGAATGCCAACGGTAATCTGAGTCTCAGCTTGGGACTGGTTTTTTTGTCGACTCTGCTCAGCCCGCTGACGACACCATTAGTCTTAGCTATATTCGGACTGCTCACGGGCGGCGATCATTCGGAAGACCTGTTCGAACTGGCGACCACCGGCACCAATGCGTTTCTCTGCTTATCGGTGGTGGCGCCCGCCTTGCTCGGCATGCTCGTGCACCATCTGCTTGGGGAAGAAACTACTCTGCGGCTGAAGCCGTTTCTCAAATTGATCAATTTTGCAGTCTTGTTGCTGCTCAATTATTCCAACGCATCGACCTCGTTGCCGCAGGTGTTTCGTCACCCCGATTGGGATTTTCTAGCGCTCGTTTTCACAAGCACCCTGCTTGTTTGCGTGGTGGCGTTTCTTTCGGGTTGGTTCGTTGCCCGCCTGTTCAGGGCGAACCGATCCGATCAGGCGGCGCTCATGTTCAGCCTCGGCATGAACAACAACGGCACCGGACTGGTGCTCGCGGCAGCAGCCCTCGCCGATCATCCGGCGGTGATGGTGCCGATGATTTCCTACACGCTCGTGCAGCAGGTTATTGCCGCACTAGTCGATTTGCGGATCTTCAAGCAAGTCAGGAACCAAGAGTAAACAACTGGTTGCCGATGCCGAATATGCCTTTGCCGAGGACGCCCTCGGAACCATGTGGTTGCACCCAGACCGGCGCCGTCCACATGTGGTCGGTGATACCGGATATGGGGTCGACGCGCTGGATCTCGATCCAGTATGCCGACTTGTTGCCGATCGTGTGTTTGACTTCGCTGAAGTTCACCGAGTTTCCTGCATCGATGATTTCTTGTCCGGTCATTTCTTTGGTCTCGACGACGCGGGCCAGTTTGCCGTCGCCGATGCGCGGGTCTTGATGCAGGTTCACCGTGTACTTCGCATCGGGGACTACGTTGCCTCCGACTTTGACATTCACGTTGATATCATGCACTGCGGTCTCATCCAGAATCGAACCCATTTGAAAACGGTTGTTAACGGTCATGTGCCCGGACAGATTTTCTCTGCTCGTTGTGGCAATGGTGCGCCGGTTTCTCAATGCATCCATGATGCTCTCCTTGTCTAGACTCTTCGCGAAGATTCCCGTCCCTGCTGGACTACCTTCCGGATTTCCAAAGTGGAAATCCTTTCCGAATGTCGGACTGAGATAAAGGCCTTCGTCGGTGTAGCGCGCCAGACCCTCGGGCACGAGGTCCCACGATTTCACTACATCGGTCGGTTTTGGATTGAGCGCCTCGCCGGTGATCACTTCGATCTGGCTGGCGTATTTGCCGAATCGCTCACGCCATTCGGCTGGACTCTTGAAGGATTTGCGACCATAGTCGCGACCGCGCACTTTTGGATCGAGATCCATGTTGAAGTCTTCCTTCGGGCGCGGATGGTTCAGTTGAATAACGGGTCGTTCGCCGGTTGTATCCTTCAAGAGGTCCAGGTGGTCGACCAGCGCTTTGTAGTCGCCGTCTCGAATCTTGATCAAATCTGGTTCGATGATGGTTTCTTCGGACATGCCCAGTGTACGGCGAATGCCGCGCATGATGAAGTTCTGGTTTTTCGGCTGGCGCACCGCCTCGAATAGCGACGGCACTTCCATAATATTGATGTGGTTGACTCCGCCCATGTGATCGGCACCGACTTTGCCGATGGTACCGTGCTCGGTGCCGACCAGACCGACGAACTCGCCGGGTTTGGTGGCAGCCGCCGCGTCGGCGAAGGTCTGCGCATACTGTTTCGGTGATGCCACCAATATCGGTGTGCCTGCCTGATCCGGAATGCGCGGGTCGCCCGGCTTGACGCCATCGCGCGCCGCCAGGTGGTTGTGGTCGGTGATGGCTGTGAAGTCGATGCCGTTTTCTTTGGCGCGCGCGTAGATGTCTTTCGGCAATCCCATGCCGTCTGAATAACGCGAGTGTCCGTGCAGGCTGCCGTAGTACATGTTGTACTCTTCGGGCTGTTGCAAGAGCTGTTGCAGGCGCGTGTTAGCCATCGGCTTTTGTGGCGCGAATGTGGGCAACTCCGTCATGTCGCCGGCGGCTCTGCTGACAGCGCCGGTGCCGGTGCCCGCCAGTGCGCCGGGCGCGGTGGCCGATTCGGCGGCTCCGTAGAGACGCAGCAATAAGGCATTCTCCCCGCGCAAAATGGAGCGCTGAGCAGACTGTGCCATGAAACCGGCGGTGGTTTCGCTGGTGGCGATGCGACCGCCGACGTAGCCACCTGCCATACCACCTGCCAGCGAGAGTCCCAGATTAGCCGTGCTGGAAACCGTCTCGCGCGCCAGCGAGTGCCCGAGAAGATCTGCGTTGGCACCAGCCTGATTGCCTTCGTCCCAGTAGTAGCGCAGTCGCTGCGTTCCATGCCAGACCATCGGCACCGTGAACGCCGCCGCGATTACTTTTGTTGCCACACCTTTTCCTGGTATCACGGCACCGAGCACCATACCTATGCCAGCCGAGGTCGCCAACTCTTTGCCGACATGCTTGGCTGTGTCCCAGGGATGATCCCAGGCTTCCTGAGCCATTTCGACCGTCGCGGATGGAATTTGTTTTGCGGCGGAGAGCAGCACCTCCGCTCCCCCCGGCGCTGGTGCATTCTTGTCCGACTGATTTTGCCAAACCTTGTTGAACAGCGTATCGCTCAGTGTCGGCAGCACACTGGTATTCGCCTGAACCGCTGCTTCCGCAGACGCAAACCCATACCCCATCCCTTCATCCTCCGGTTGCCCGGTCCCCTACCTTTTTGGATTAGATGCACTCGCTCGCTGCTTGCACGCCATACGTACAAAAACGTCTCCGCTTTCGCGAGCAGAGTGCGACGAGCCGGGTTGCGGCAAGCGGCGCCATCTGCGGTGCTCAGCAGATTGCCTTTGTATATGAACGAGTGTTAACGCCTTCTGCGCGCAGCATAATCTTGAGAACCGATTTAGTCGAGTGGGAAAACTACTAATGAGATCGGATTCTGATCAACATCTCATTCGATTGTCAAGCGGTGCTCGATAGCGATCTGGCGCGGTAGGGCGGCTTTCGCCTGCCCTACTTTCCGGAGGCTTCCAGTCCGACCCTGATCTGGGGCAGCGACTCCCCGAGTTTGGACATCGTTTGATAGGTGAGTGCTGCGATTTCGGCACGGGTCGCCATATCGTTGGGGCGAATCGCCGACGGATCCGGATGATTGACGATGATGCCGGCGCTGGCTGCTTTGATGACGCTTGGTTTTGCCCAGGTCGGAATCGTCGAACCATCACTATAAGGATCGAGCGAGCTGGCTTCGCCGCCGCCGGATTGCAATGCCTTGGCGAGAATCACGAGGGCTTGCGCGCGCGTGATTTTGTCTTCGGGACGAAACGTGCCGTCGGGAAAACCGGTGACTAGACCAGCGTCACTGACCTGGCTGATGACGGTATTGCCCCAGTACTTCGCGGGCACATCCTTGAAATTGGCAGGGCGACCGGCCGGCGGTAGGTTGAGCGCGCGCACCGCAATCGCGGCGAACTGGGCGCGAGTGATGGGCGCATCCGGTTTGAACGTCCCGTCAGGGAAACCACCGATGGTGCCGCGTTTGGACAGCAGCGCCACATATTGTTCCGCCCAGTGACCGCGTGTGTCCGCTGCCACACCGGATGTATCCACTGACACCGGTGGCGGTGTGCTGCCGGCGCTCGCCAGTTTCTCGATGTCTGATTCCAGGCGGTCGAGATCATGATTCAGCGAAGAAACTTCGCTGTCGCTCAGACTGTTTTCCGAACGCACAAAATCGGCTTCGGTATCTTTGATGCGCTGCAACTCGCGATTCATGTCGGCGCGATCGCGCCCTTTGAGCAGACCCTTGCTCATCGCGTCATTGATTTTTCGCTGGACTCCGTCCTGGCGATCGTGAATCGCTGCCAGCTTCTGATCCATTGCCGAGGGCGGCGGTGTTGAGCCGCCCGGAAGTCCAGGAACATTGACGAATCCGATGCGCTCGAAGCCGGTGCGCAGCGTGTCCAGGTCGCCGTTGAGCATCTGGGCTTCGCTGTCGCTGAGCATGCCGTCCACGAGGAAGTAGCGTTGTTTATCTTCGATGCGATTGAGTTGACTGCTGAGGTCCTGAATGGTTGCCGGCGGCACTTGCCGGCTTGCCTCGGCTGCCTGCAAGCGCTTCTTCATGCGAGCGATGCGGGCGTTCACGGCAGGGGCTCCGCCCATCGGTCCGGGACCCATGCCGCCGCTGCCGCCACCATAGCCACCGCCGTGGCCGTAGCCGCCGCCACCGCCGCCGTAGCCGCCACCACCGCCGTGGCCATATCCACCACCACCGCCGTAGCCGCCTCCTCCACCACCGCCGGGCAGCGATGCCAGCACGCGTTCCACTTTAGTTTGCAGTGCATCCAATTGGGTCGATAGGGTGGAAGTTTCTTGCTCGGTCAAAACTCCGTCGGCGCGCATGCTCTGCTCTTGCGTCGAGATGCGGTCGAACTCGTTTTTGAGGTCGAGCACTTGTTCCGAGTTGAGCTTTCCGGACAGCAACGCATCTGAGATCATCTTCGCCACTTTGTCCTGGCGCTGATCGATGGCTGCTGCCGCAGCAGGCGATGCCGATACAGGCTGGTAGCGATCCAGATTGGCGGCCAGCCTTTCCAGTTCGATAGCTAACGTCAGCGATTCATTGGTGTCCAGTTTCTGCCCGGAAGCCTCGAAAGCAGCTTGTTTCGCTTCGATGCGCTGCAGTTCTTGTTTCATCTCCTCGGCAGCCGCTGGAGGAATATTGCCCGTTGCCTGCAACTTGGCGATGCGCTGCGCGATCTCAGCTTTCTTTTGCCCGATCGCCGGATCTGATACCACCAGCGGACGCGACTTGGTGTGCACGTTTTGCTGCAACCGATCCAGATCTACCGACAACGTCAACACGTCTTCGTTGCTCAAGCTGCCATCAGCTTTCAACGAAGCTTCCTTGGCCTTGATCTGTGCCAGCTCGGCACTGAACGAGTCCGCTTCTTGTTTCGTCAAACGACCCGTGTAAAGCGCATCGGAGATCTCGGCGGCGACACTGGCTTGCTTCGCCGGAATGTCAGCTATCGGTGTGGTGCGCGCCGTCAATCCCGCATCGATTTGTTTTTGCAGGTTGTCCAGTTCGAAGATCAGGCGGGTGCGTTCCCAGACGCTCAGCTTGCCGTCAGTGCGAAACTGCGTTTCCATATCTTTGATGCGTTTCAACTCGTCGGTGAAAGGCAGCGCGGCTTGTGAGGATAGACGACCCTGAGCAACGGCTTGTTTGACGTCCTGAGCCATCTGCTCCTGTCGGGCATCGACATCCACCATGCCGGGCAATCCGCTCCAGTTGAACTGCGCGCTCGCCGGCAGCAAGCCCACGGAGACTGTCATGGCTGTGACTAGGGTAACCGTGATGCCTAATTTTGCTGCGCGCATGGCAACCTCCTGAAAACTGCTGGGATGTCTCGGCATATTATCGAACAGATCTGTACGGTCGTGTTCGTCTGAACCCGTATTCAAGAGCATCTTGCTCTAGGCATGTGTTTTGGTGGCGAGAGAACTGCGATACTGCCTGCGGTGTCGTGAACAAGAATGCGCAGGCACCGATCGAGGCTTCAAGAACGCGGAAGAGGTATGCGGTTACTTGCCCTGCGTGAAGTAATGATCGGCCGGCATGGTGTACAACGTGCGCATGGTGGCTTTGTCATTTTTGGTGATGCCCTTCGGCAGTTTGCCGACGCCGCGGCCTATATAAACGACGATCGTCTCCGCGCACGGAGCCATTAGATCGGTCTTGGTATGACTGTGTTGCATACCAAACGCATGCCCGAACTCGTGCGCTGCGGTGTGCACGTAAAGCTGGCGCGTAGCGTTTCTATCCAGCGGTCCGATCGCTTTGGTTTGCAGTTCGATAATCACGCGTTCGCCCGGAATCGTAAAGGTCGTGTAGCCGACCTTGCCGGGTGGCAACTGCGGATACCAGAAGACCAGAATGTCGGCGTGCGTCGGGTCGGTCACCACTTCGTACTTCAGCAATCCATCGGCTTTGGCCCAGTCCCATTGACCCAGACCCCAGAGTGCCCACTGTCGCATTTCGGGATCATAACCGGCGCAACGACCAACCGACCGGTAGAAGTCGCGCTGTCCACACCACGTTTCGAGCGCATGCATTTGCCGGCTGTCACGTTCGCCGCCACCATACCCCTGGGGCAGCTGCCAGCCATCGGAAACGAAGATGCGCAGCGGTTTCTTCTGAACATTCCAGCGCACCAGCATGCCATTGGCCAGACACGAATACGGGCAGACGCCGTCGAGTTGCGAGTAATAGCTGCGGAAGAAATTGAGCGCTTGATTGTAGTCGCTCGAATCCGGATATGAATAAACAGCCACGCGCGACATATACCGCGCGGCACCGGCTGGATCTTTTAATGCCGCCTTGGACAGTGCTGCGTAGTAATTAGCCAGTTTGTCTCGCGGATGCTGATCTGCGTAGGGGGCGAAAAATTTTGCCGCTTCCGCGAACTTGCCGTTGGAGTAGAGGCTGATTGCGTGGTCGAGAGGGGCGGCAGCGGAGGCGATGCCGACAATGGTTATCAGCAGAGGCACCATTAGCGATACCGCGCGGTGCAGCCAGCTAGTTTTTCTGGTCGGCTGTGGCGGCATCGGTTTCCTTCGCAGAACGTTTGAGAATCCAGAAAGACATGAATATCGAAACCGCGATGGTGGCGATTCCCGCGTACTGAACCAGGGGATTGTCCGTGTACAGGTGCCATACGGGTTTGCGAAGAGCGAGCGGAACAAAGCCGGAACAAACGACAGGGAACGCGGCGATCGACATCAGTGAATATGCCAGACAACCCCAGCCGGCAGCCTGCTTTTGTGCCGCCGTTGCGTCGCGGCTAAATATCTTGCAGGCATTGTTGATCAAAGCCCAGACCATGAAAAGTGACAATATTTGAAATGCGAAAAACTGATAATTCAAGCGTTTGCCAGCCACGATCGGCAGCATTACCATCGAAACAGTGGCGATGCCGAAAAGAAACACCAGGCTGGTCGGTGATTTTTTCTGCGCCAGCTTGCGCCATTTCGTCCGGAATAGATTGCTCTTCTGAATCGTCTTGCCAGCTTTTAGTGCCTCAATATCCTCGGCAAGTTCGGCCGCAGACTGATAGCGATCTTCAACTTCGATGGACAGCACCCGGTCCATCACCGACTGCAGACTGGTCGAGTCTTTTAGCGCCGGGTTCGCCTTGCCGAGCGGATCGACAACGCCCTCCACGTGCTTGACCATCGTCTCCAGAACGTTTTCCGCGACAAATGCTTGCTGTCCGGTCAATGCCTCATACAGAACGCAACCGACAGAATAGACATCGGTGCGTGCATCAGAGGATCTGCCGCGACACTGCTCAGGGCTCATGTATGCCGGCGTTCCCAGCGTCTCGCCGGTGGAGGTCAGACTCATCGACGCGTTGCCGTCATCGTCGCGAATGCTGGCCAACCCGAAATCGATGACTTTCGCGACCGGCTTGCCGTGCGAGTCGCGGGAGATCCAGATGTTGTCGGGCTTGATGTCGCGATGGACGATGTGTTTGTTGTGCGCGGCGGAAAGACCACTGCACACTTGCAGCACGATATCGAATGCCTCGTCGGCAGAGAGCGCGCCGCGCTCTTTAAGTTCCGTTGCCAGCGAGGAGCCTTTGAGCAACTCCATCATCAGGCAGAAGTCGCCGTCTTCGCTGACGGTGAAGTCGCTGACCCTGGCGATGTGGGGATGGTCGAGCGCCACCAGAGCTTTCGCTTCCCTTTTGAATCTGACGATCTTGTCGTCGTCGAACGCATGCCGCGAATGCAGCACCTTCATGGCCAGTCTGTGTTTCAGCAAGGTGTGCTCGACTTCGTAAACGCGTCCCCAGCCGCCCGTGCCCAGCACTGACATGACCAGATAGCGTTCGCCGATTACTTTGCCGATCAGCGGATCCTTAGGGACCGTGCCGCCTACCGCGGTGCCACCGCCAGCGGTGCCCGAGCGTTTTTCTCCGTCGAAGTCGAAGCTGTCGTTTGTCATGCCGCCCTTACGTCCCGCGCCGCGGGGACGATAAAGCTTACCATGAGATTTCGGGCTAGTTCGACGCGGGTAGCTCGGCTCCTTCCGAAAGAGGCTGCAGGTAGCTGTCGAGCGTTTCTGAGGTGAGGGCTCCCTTTGCCGTGCCGGACGGTCTGCCGAGTGCATCCAGAAAGATGGTGAAGGGCGCGGATGTTGCTCCGTAGAGCTCTTTGATCGGTTTGGCTCCGGGATTGTCGAAGTTAATCTGGGCGAAATCCACGCGGCCGGCGAACCTCTGAGAGGCGCCGGCGATCACGTTGTGATACTTTTTCGAGTCTTCCGAGTCGGAGTAAAACTCCAGCACCCGCGGCTTGTTGGACTTCTGGAAGACCTTGTAATTGGAAATCTCTTTCCTGGAGGCGCTGTCCGCCATCCACATGTGTTGCCCGACCGCACCCAGTATGACCACGACAATCAGCCCGATCAACGCCAGGTTGATGTTAAAGCCCTGCTGCTGCGGCTTCGCCCCGCCGGGAACTGGTGGCGCGTCACTGTACTTGGCGCCGCAGTGCCGACAAGTACTAAAGTCAGTAGTGTCTTCGGCGCGGCACCGGGGGCACCGCTTCAGCCGTTCTCGGGCCATTGTAGAACCTGGTTGCCGATACCTCTATGTGCCCAAAATTACGGACGGCGAGAGCTTTCTTCACAGGATTGCAACACAGGGATGCAAAAAAACGCCTCAGTTGGCGTATTGGGTGACCGGCATGTCTGGTCTGGCGAGCTCTCTAAGAATCTTCCCGCGTAATTCCGGGATGGCCATGATGAAGGTTTTGACCTTATCGTTGCCGCCTGGCACAGGATAGAGCCGCCGTGCCAGTTGCAGGCTGACCAGCCCTTTCGGCGTCTTGTAATACACAAAGATATTGTGCTCGAGGGTCTTGGGGTTGTCGCTGGACACCAGAAAGTCCACCGCCACCCGCTTGTCGTCGTTGTCCTTGAACACTGCCGCATTCGCCACTTGGTCGCCGTTTGCCTTGCGCTCCATGACGTTGCGCGCCGTGGCAATTGCAGAGGATTGGGGCTCCAGGCTGGTATCGGGGACCAGGCGGCACCCGTAAAGCCACGTCCAGTTATCGAACGTCTCGTCCGCCGGGATGTACTCCGCGAGGTACGAGCCGGACGGGGTCAACTTATTCTCTTTGAGGGTGAGGGTGTGGTCCATGATTTTCATGGTTGCCGGCATGGATGGGTCTTTATCGGACTCTTTGGCTACCGAGGCACCGCCACCGCCGTCATCGCCGCCACCGCCGCCACCGCCGCCGCCACCGCCACCGCCGCCACCGGAATCAGGAGCTGCCACTGCGGTCATATTTATCGCTGTGGCTGCCGCAGCAGCAAGGAAAAATCCAGTCTTGGTCGGTGATTTCATATCTTTAATTAGGAAAGGGGGACGCGTTATTCTAACCCGGCGAGACACTCGCACCGTGGTTGTGTTGATTGAACAAAACTGCTCGTTTTGGTGGGGTGAAACGAGCAGTTTTGTTCAAAGCCCTCCCATTTAATCTGTTTTCGAACTCTTGGACCCCCTGAAATGAGCAGTTTTGTTCAAAGCTCAAAATCGCTGATCTGCAGACCGCGGATTGGTCCCGTCGCTTGGTAGCCGCCCTGCGCGATTGTAAAGGGACCTTGCGAAAGCGGGTGCCATGCGGCACTTGGTTGATGGCTTCGGCGCACTCCTGTGTTACAGTACGGCTTTCGATCGCTGGAAAACGGCTATGGACAAGGCACCCGGAGCACAAGCAATAGGGAATCGGACGGCTTATGCATTGCAGGCGGCGTTCCTGCTACTGGGCTTCGCCCTGCAGAACCTGACCTTCGCTGATCGCGACATAGCCCTGCTCGCTTCCAGCACCGGACTGATCGTCCAGATTGGCGCCATACTTTGGTTTTGCAAAACCCGTCGCGGGTACATCGGCAAGCCCCTGCTGACCGGCGCGGCCCTGGTCGCGGTGGCGGTAATCGTGGGCACCGGCTGCATCTATGAAGGACGCGCCGTGCAGCACTCGCGCACCGAGGGTGGTGGCATCGGCGCCGTCAGCACGCCGCCGAGGTCATGAGCTTCTGCTGCTTCAGGCAGTAATACGTCTTCAGTGGGATGTGCATGGCCAGGCGCAACGCGATTGGTCTAAGCGGTGCCGCCACTTCGCCGGCGCGATTCATCGTCCCCAGGCTGTGCTGGAAGTGCGTGCGTGCCTGCTCCGCATCACCGGCGTCCAGGTAGCAGGCGGTAACGGCGAGCTGCAGCAGTGCCAGGTCGCGCGCCGCCACTTTGTCTTCGCTGATCATCACCTGTCGCTCCAGGGCTTTCGACAGCTGGATTAATTCTTCGATGCTCAGCCAGAAGCGCTCTTTGAGACCCTCAAAGACGATCAGGCATACTTCGGTTTCCGCGCTGTTGACGATACATTGCATTGGTTGGCACTCTCCGGCTGGGGTATTTCCATCCTGCCGGACGGACGTGGACTCCCTGGGGAGAAAGTGTGGAATTTGTGTGGAGAAATCAGGGCAATGTGACGGAAAGAGTGCACAGGCTGGCTTTTCGCCCCGTCATAACCATGTGTGTTTGTTGTCGTAATAACTGGCTTGCTTATCTGGATAACGAGCCTTGAATTTCTTGTATCGTTCGAGCAGTTTTTCATATCGCTCGTCGGAAGATGCAATCGGAATGTGTTCGTAATTGACCAGCCAATCGTGCAACTTGTTCATGTTGCGCGGCGTAAAACGCCAGTCATAGTCGCCGATTTCGTCAAGATGAACGACGGCGTATCCGTTGATGCGGCCGGTGAAATCGACATACGGATCGAAATAACTGAGGGCGACGTCGCGCGGTGTACGAAACACCGGTTTGCGTCCATGCAATCCCACATCGCGCGAGCGACCGACGGTGCCCCAGCGCCCGTTTTGTTTGAAAAGAAACAACACGTGCCCTAGCATGTCGGTGGAGTCGATGCTCAAAAGCAACGGCGGAAAGCCATGTTGCTCCATGATTACCGCCGCTCCGACCGCCGCTTCCAGACAGTGCGCGGTGTTGTGTTTTACTACTTCGCGAAACGAGCGGACGGTCTTCTTTTGTTTCTCGTAGTTGTACGGCATGGCGCGCAGATACGCCTGCACCTGCTTAGGTGTTTTCAGACGTTCGATGATCTGCCACTCTTTGGGCGTGAAGTCTTCGCGGTCTGGTTTCATACCTTAGGCAAAGTTGCGCAGCACAAGGCGCCGGTTCTCCGGTTGAACTTTTCGTGCCTCGTGTGTCGCCGGTTATAGCAACGCCAGAGCATCAGGATCTATTGTCAGCGGTTTCTTGAAGAGAACCCACGTCACATCTTCGGAGTACGGCGGACCGGTGAGAGAGCCGCGGTAATAGAAAAACTCTTTGAGCGTGCCGAGTTCAGTCAGATCTTCCGCCGGAAAAGGTGGGCAATTGGGATCGTCGCTGAGTCCGCTGGCGTATTTCAAGAGTCGCAGCATGCCGGCTTTCTGACAGCGTGACTCGATTTGCAGAAATGCGCTCAACACGATGTAGTTCGATGGCTCGGTTGCTTGTGGTGTTGTCGAGATGGCATGCACGAAATGAATCTCGCCTGACGCCGAAATCTCGGGTACTGTTTGATGTTCACGAAACCCATGCAGATGTATCTGTTTGAGTTTTGCCGTCAGTCCTCTGAATTTGATGGACGCGCGCACTGAGTCCTCGACGCGAAACACATTGTGTCCAGGCTTGTCTTGAGTGAAACAGCCGACGATCGGATCTTTGTAGTCGAATTCGGGCGCCGCTAAATCGGGGGCGTAGAAAGTCTTTTCATGCCGCACCACAATCGGTGACTGCTGCGTACCGATCACGCCTGTATATGGCGTATCGTCGATGTCGATGTGAGCTTCTGATTCACGCGTTGCTTGCGCCTGGGTAGTCTGCATGAGCATTCTCCGGATTTCTTTTTCGCATGTCAGTATATCAGCCTGCAGATAAAACCAGAACGCGGGTGTGGACAATCGAAACAAGTGCCTTGACAAGAAGTGCTGGAGCTATTGGTGCTCCGCGCGTTTCTTGTCGCGTTCTGCCATTCCTTTGTCCCACGCTTCGAGCAGGACGCTGGTTTCTTGCCGGACCGGTGCACCGATTTTCGGTGGCAACTCTGAGACCAACTTATTGAAACGGGCGCGCACGCGAGCTTCATCTTGTCGGTCGTGGGGGAAGTCGTTGCTTTCTAGCTGGTGATCCCACTGATACACCGCTGCCTTCATGATCGCGCCCAATTGAGCGGCAAATTGTTCTTGCGTCATAGCCGGACGTTTGGCTTCCAGGCGATCCATCCACGTATTCCAGCTGGGCCGATTCATGGCTGTCCACACTTGATCGACGGTAAGCGGCGTCGCGATGAAGTCGCCTTTGTTACTCCATTGATTGTCGAGCTGAACGGCACCGGTTTTTTCGTCGTAGCCGATGATGTTGATGATGTGCACATCCGCGATATACCGGCCCCATTCCGCCTTGCCGACCAGCGGCACACGCTCGGGTTTGCGCTTGGGAAGGAGTGGATCCGAATTGACGTGCACCACGATCGTGGCCGGCAGTTTGCCTTCGTCGTGCAATCGTTTTAGTTGGACTGCCAACTCCTGCGGTCCACCGATTATATTGGTCTGATCCGACCATCCATGAGTCATCGCGGCGTAAGCCGTGCCGGTTAAGATGGTCTCCGGTGCCCATTTGCCGCTCATCAGATAGAGAGCTCGCGCTATGCCGTTGGGATAGCCGACATTGCCGGGCAGATGACCGATCACTTCACCCGGCACTTTCGAGTAGTCGTACAAGTGCTCACCGTTGTCATCACCTGGGCCGTTTGCCTCCTGGCGAAAGCGCACCTCTCCTGGTGGCACTTTCGATTCGTTGGCGAATGTATGGAAGGCATTGATTGCCGCCAACTGATAGACTTGACTTGCATATGTGCGCACCCATGTGCCCCGCGGTTCATTGAGAGCCGCCTGTCCGTGCGCGCGCAGATCGACCGGATCCATTTTGACGACGGTTCCATCAGAAGCAACGAATTGGCTGCGCGTGGCGATGTCTGCCAGCGTGCGTGCCACTGCCGATGGTTGCGTCATGTACAGGCGATTTTCGATTGCGGTCACCTGGCAGGTGTTGTAGTCGCCCTGATCGTTGGAGGTCGGTTCTGCTGCACCACGCATGATACCGAGTGCCATGCGGGCGCGCTCTCTGTCTGTGAGAGGCGCAACGCCTTTCAGCTCGAGAATGCGAGAAACTTCGGCGTACGTCTGCGCAACTTCCTTGTCACTCAACCCGGCTCGTTTGGCGCGCTCCTCGAACTGTTTCATGTCCGCGTGAAACTCGGTATTCTCCTTGCGCAGCAAGACCGTCTTGTCTGCCGCAGCCGTCAGGCGCGACCGCTCTGAATTGAGATCGCCAGCCTCGCGATGATTTGGATCGACGCGATCGTTTGACACAACCAGGTCGTCTTTGTCCATGACGACGGTATAGTTATCTTCCGGACGCGGACCGAAGTATTTTTTCGTGTAGCCGCCGTCTGTGCCGGAGGTGACCGTGTGTCCAGTGTTGTCCGGATTGCGAAAGGTGGCGGTGCTGTCGGCGGCGTTGATTGTCAGTGTCGCGCCGCGCCAGTCTTTGTAGATCACTGAGCCGTCGCGGGTGTGTCCAAGTAGATTGATCGTCTGTCCTTTGGTGGTGCGAAATTCGTCATCGCCGGGGAAGTTATCGAAGTTTGCGATGATCAGTTCGCGCGTGTACGCTTCAACATCGGCGGCGTTCGCTTTCGGTCCGAGTTGCCGGCGCGCGATATCAGATAGCTTTTCACCTCCGGGAGAAACATACTTGGTCGGCTGCACAGCGAGCTTGATGCCGAGTTCTACTGGTATGGTGGCATTGCCGAATTTGAGAAACTTGAGATTGCCGACTTCCTGCGCCGGCGTATCTCCCTCGCGGGTAATGGCGCCAGTGGCGGTTTCTACAGCGGTCTGTACGGCGGTCTCTACAGTATGTGCCAGAGCCGTGCCGAACGATTTTGTTGCCGCGGTAACGGCGGCGAAGTGATCGAGAACTGCATCAACGAGCCAGGCCCGACTGGCGTCGGTGGCTGACATATCTAATGCTTCGCCTTCTCTGCCATCCGGAAGACGGTCTTGAAACTTTGCCAGATGCGGACGCGCCTGGACAACAGAGTCAGCACTCATGTCCGAACCTCAGTTCACGCCGGGTGGGAATAGCCTCACACGTCTATATCCGGATCTCATAGATGTTGGACATGTCGGCGACCGCCGACAAGCGGAGTCAGCTTTCAGCTGGAGTCATGTCCAGAGACGACGATTCGCTGTTCTTGGCGGGACGAAGGTGAAACATCCCTCGCACCACAAGAAACACCAGGGGCAGAACGCCCGCGGCAACGAATGTCACGTCTCCGGCAACGCGTAGCCAGGTGAGCAGCTGATAGAGCTGCGAGTGGATGAACTCGGGGCTGCGAGCGTACCAGAAGCCTTGATTGAAGCTAGCTGCCATTTGCATGATGCCGGCTGGAAATATGTTGAGCACCAGCATCAAAAGCAATCCCACGTTCAATCCCCAGAAAGAGATGGCCGCCAGCTTGTTGCTCCAGGCATCCTCGGCCATCAGATAGCGTGTGCAGAAGAGCACCGCCGCCACGGCCAGCATGCCATAAACTCCCATCAACGCCGCATGTCCGTGGTTAGAGGTCAGGTAGGTGGCGTGTTCGTAATAACTGACAATTGGTGTATTGATCAAAAAACCGAACACACCGGCGCCCAGAAAATTCCAGAAGCCCACGGCAATCAAAAACATCATTGCCCAGTAGTGCGAGAAATTCTTTATGGACCCCTCGACCTTAGCCAACTCCACAAATTTCCAGGCTTCCATGGTGAGCAGAGTTAGAGGCACCACTTCCAGTGCCGACATCATCGAGCCTAACGCCATGTTGATTGCCGGTTGTGCCGTCCAGTAATAGTGGTGACCGATGCCGATGATGCCACTGCCGAGATAAAGGATGATGTCGACATAGATAACGGACAGGGCCGATTTCTCGGATACCATTCCGAGACTGCAGAAAAAATACGCGACGATGATCGTGGTGTACAACTCGAAAATACCCTCCACCCAGAGGTGCACCACCCACCAACGCCAGAAGTCTGCCACCGCGAAGTTGGTGCCCGGGTGATACATCATGCCGAAGCTGAAAAACAGAGGTATCGCCAGCACGCCGTACAACAGCATGTACGGCAGGCTGCCATGATCCTTTCCCTTTAGCAGAGGTCCGATGGCGCGGAAAATAATGAATGCCCAGAGCACCATGCCAATTGCCAACAGTGCTTGCCAGAAACGTCCCAGCTCCAGGTACTCCCAGCCCTGGTGACCGAACCAGAACCAAAATTGGCCAAGCATGTTTTTGATGCCCAGCCACTCGCCGCCGATGCTGCCCACCGAAACAATCAAGATGGCAACAAACAGGGCCTTTACGAGCCAGTGTTGCCCGGTCGGTTCATGCTTTGAAAGCATTGGCGCCATGAACATGCCGGCGGCGAGCCAGGCGGTTGCTATCCAGAATATAGATAGTTGCAAGTGCCAGCTGCGCGTGATGCTGTACGGAAAGATGTTGCGAATATCGAATCCATAAAATCCCTGTTGTTCGACGATGTAGTGCGCAGTGACGACACCGAAAATCGTTTGAAACAGAAATAGCAATACCACCACCGCGAAGTAAGGATAAAGCGAAGTTTGTGATCGCAGCGGTTGAAATGCTTTGACGTTGTCTTTGAGTTCACCGCCGTCCGGCTCCCAGCCTAACTTGGGAAATGCGCTCATCAAGAACTGCGTCAGACCGATGCCGCCGACGAGCATGATCAGGCTCATGGCACTCCAGAAAAAGATTGGCCAGTTGGGTGCGTTGCCGACGAGCGATTCCGGCGGCCAGTTATTCGTATACGTATAATCCTTGCCGGGGCGATTGGTCGAACACACCCATGCGCCCCAGGCAAAGAATCGGCTTAACTGCAAACGCTCCTTCGGATCATTGATATAATTTGCCGGCAGCGGCAAAGTTGTCCCTGCACCGAATTCGGTATCGTAGTGTTGGAGCAAGTCTTGATATGCGGCTGCTTGCTCGGTGGTCCACGTGAGTGTGTTGCCGTTGCGATCGAATTGATTAGTCTTGAATTGCCCGCGAGCAGCTGACAAAACTTGCGCTTGCCCCGACCGGTCTACTTGCGAGAACGGTTTGTGGAAAAGCTGCTGCGATAGCATGTCCAGGACTATCACCGCTTCTCTATGCAAATAGTCTGCGGAGAAGTCTGGTCCGTTGTAT
Organism: Candidatus Obscuribacterales bacterium; assembly: GCA_046328035.1. Classification (GTDB taxonomy): domain Bacteria; phylum Cyanobacteriota; class Vampirovibrionia; order Obscuribacterales; family Obscuribacteraceae; genus JBGASG01. Next base: position 272,223 of record JAXLXI010000007.1, read on the forward strand.
GCCCCGTGTCCGAAAAAGGAACCTACATCCATCAATCCATATTTCTGAAAAACACCCTGACCGGCGAGAATGTCTGCCGCCGTGAAAAGCGTTTTTCCGGAGGCATCGACTACCTTTTCGGGAATTGGCGGTGCTTGATTCGAAGTTTCGTGCCCCATGAAAATCAAGGTCGAAAAGCCTGCTATCAACACAAAGAGAACTGAAAGCTTCCAACGCCAGGACATATTGACCTCCGGATGAGGGGATTGACTTCATTGTGTTATCACATTCTTGCCGGATGTCACAGGTTTGCCCTCATTCCGGAGAATGATTGATCAATGACATGCAAGAGCTAGAAGGATGATGCGCTGACACGCCGCTAAGCCTGCCAATGCCCGGAACCATTGGCAAATTTCCTACATCTGACTATCATGGGAAGGACGACCTGTCCTTGTGAGGTACGAAAGATGGAATGGCTTTGGGCAGTTGGTTTTTTTGCGGCTTACTTGGCTTTGCAGTTATGGATCTTGCCGAAACTCGGCATCAAAACCTGAATGAGCCGTTCTTGCTCGGTCGAGCAACAACCTGAGCCAGAAAACGACTCCACTAAGACGAGCTCTCAGCGCTCTGACTAGATTCGCGCAGTGCGGATCTACGAAGAACAAAACAGCTAACTCGTCAATTGGAGCGGCTCATTGGCATCATTAGTCCCGGCGCTTTCCGGAAACAGCGGATAGCGGCTTTCCTCCGGCCAGATGAGCAATGCGTCGAAGGCGAGCCGGCGCAACATATCACTGGGACTTTCTCCGAAACTGGTAATTCGGCGTTCTTCATTGTCGATTGTAGCTATAACAGGCAGGCATCCGGGTTCACCCAGCAATCCACGTAGGTGATGGGTTGCTAACGCGGCCGGTTGATGCCCTTCTCTTGTGACTATGCGCATTTTTAAGTCGACGAGAGCCGGGTTCGCATCTTTTAAATCACGTACGAAGTCCGTCGGCGGTTCTTCATGTAATCCGGCTGCCAGGAAAGTCAGCGAGCAATTTACCTGCAGAGCGCTCGCCAACTGCATGCAATTGCCTATCCACTTTGAATTGACATGATCCACTGCCAAAATCAAAGCCAGTTCGGAAATCGATGTGAACTGATTCTGCACCACAAGCAATGGCGCGTGGCTGGTCTGGGATAGGATCTCCGATAGAGACAATCTAACTGCTTGGTGTCTAAGCAATTGCTGCTCCGGCTGTTCATGTTGATGATGCCCCATCACCAGAAGATCGTGCTGAGTGCTTCGATTTACGATTATATCTACGGGTTCGCCCTCATCAACGAACCACTCGCCGGAGACGCCGCGACCAGCCTTCCTGGCCTTATAAGAGTCCTCGAGTTTGGTGGCGATGTTGCGCAATTCGCTGCACAGGCTTTCAAAGGCGCCAACGTAGGGTCCGGAGCCGATGATACCGGGGGTGGTGACACCCAAAACATCCAGCGCTCCGCGGATGTTGACCACGTGTTGAGCATCGACGGACATTTCCAGCCGTTCGGCAAGCGTCCATGCCAAATCCATGGCAAACATAGATTCGCGCGAACCGCTAAATGGTAACAAGATTGAGCCGTTCATAAGTTTCTCCGGTTGAGCGCTACAGATTTCATTGTCGAGCAGCGAAGACGCTACTTCATCCTGATGGGGGATGATTTTGTCTCGTCCATCCGGCGGAATCTTTCCATCACATTGGTCCGGCCTGTGTATTTCCGGTCGTGTGAATATGGGGCGTAGCAGTCGCCGGATCGAAGTCGTCGAACGCGCCAGTCAGTTGGTGTCCGCAGCTGTCTTCTTCATAGCCGACTTCAGTAGAGACATCTCCTTTATCGTCCCGAAACTCTGGTTGATTGATCAAGCGATAAAACCATCGAATATAGAGGAATGCCATGAGTGCCACCACATAGAATGCCACTACGACCCAGAACGTAAACATAATTCATTTCCACGGAGAGTTAAGCCGTCCCTAGCATTTCCGGCGTCAGCTCGTCGAATTCCTCCGCGCTATACCCTCCGCGGTGAGTGACTTCCAATTGTCGCAGGTAACGGGTCAGGTGATTAAGCGATCGCTGTGTATGCCCGTCGAGGTTATGGCAGCGAGCCTCGACAAACTCGTCGAGGTCCGCGTGGGTTAGCGTCTTTCTCTCACAAGAATCTAGACCCCTTGCAATCTCATCGAAATGCTTGTGTACGTACTCCATGCCTTTGAAAACGCCGTAAGCGCGGAGCAAGTCGGAGCGGCTGATGCCCTGAGTCTTATGGAAGAAACCGGCGCGACCGATGGCATCGTAGTGAATCAGCAGCCACTCGATAAGTTCTTTGGCTCTGCCATCGAGATGATTTGCGTACTGACTCAGCTCGGCACGGGAAAGCCGGTGATCGCTGTCACGGTCAATTATTACAAACGCCAGGGCTGCCGCCCCCAAAGCCTCAGCAGCTTCTCCGAACGCAACATCCGGGTCGAACAGGTCGATGTCAGCCAGGAATTCCTCCACGGCGCCGAGCGCGTTTTCGAAATTGTTCAAGCCTACTGACTCAAGCGCGTCCTTCAGTAGATGGCATCCCGTTCGCTCAGCGCTTGCCTGCTGTTCATCAAATTCTTCTTGCCGTTGAACAGAAACATCCATGAGTTTTTCCTTCTCCCAGGTCAATAAATGTAATAGTTTCTATTCTGAAGTACATCCTCCCGTGGATGGGGCCGCATCAGCCTTTCGGATGACAGCCAAAGGCCGATGTACGGGCCGGCTTTATGAGGTTCAATAAACGCAGATTTCGTAAGGTCCAAGACAATGCAAGTTTATTTGCTCCTAAAAAAGCTCATTTATGTAATCGAAGCGCTTCTGGGCGTCAGCTTTGTCTTGCTCGCCAACTCCCTGGTACAGGATGACTCCCCAGTGAGCTGGCTCGTGGCGATTATTCTGTATGCCACCGGGCTTCTCTGCATGGTGTTTGGGGCAACCACATACAATTTGCGTAACGATCCTGATATCTGGCGGTGACCACCATGCTATTTGATATCTTTGCTCTGTTTATTTTGCTTTTGATGATATCTCTTCCGGTGACGGCATACTTTGTGGATCGCTGGGGATTTAATCACCTGCATGATCGCTAGCACTGTGGCAATCTATTCCTTTTATCTCTTTTCACTGGGTGACTATCATGAGTAACAGGCTTTTCATACATGAAAACGGTATTGCCCAAGCCAATACAAAAATGGAAACACCCCTCCGTTTGCGACTGAAGACCTTGGGCTTTGCAGATCAGCCGGCGGCGTTGGAGCGAGCCCAACAGTTCTGCGGTGCACTCAATCAGCCTGATCCAGACCGCGCGTTCGCTTGTGCTGTAGACATCCTTACCAAAGCTGCGTTGGTTTTCGCACTCATTGAAGAAGACAATTTTCGAAAGCTGTCTTTTGCAGAGCTGAAGGAGCAAACCGAGCGAGCCTCCGGCGCTTCGTTCACGATCTTGGCTTGGATGCTGCAGCGGTTTTACGCCATTACTGCGCTCGTTTCAGACGATCCGACAACAGGACTTTCCAGGTACGATATCTTGATGGCTCGCAACTTATTTCGCGGGCTGGATTACGCTCACCATCACTTCGACGCAATCGCCCCCGACTCTACAGCGACCACCCTTCACGATCAGGACATCTTGCTTTATGTCTGGAGCTGCGGTGCGTCGTTGGAGGGGGACATCCGACGCGGTCTTTTGCAGGTAGCATCTTTTTTGCAGGCCTCCTAATTGCGTATTAGTTGTCCAACGGCACATGGCGTTGTAAATTCACAAAGTGAGGGTGTCAGTTTGAAGTAGTTAAAAAATGCCGTCGTTGGCTGCTGCTTTAGTAATCCATGATGGACATTATTAGACCCAAAACAAATCTAGCTTTGCGCATATTTCTGGCGGTGTGGATTTTTGGACCACTGGCTATTGTATTACCGCTCTCGTTCGCTTCTAAATCCATAGCTGCGGCAGATAGGGCCCAGATTTGGATGATGGCGTCGGCACTTGGCGCCTGGTGTTCTTTTTTGGTTCAGGCGACCAGCTCCAAAACAGCCGATCCTGAAATTCATTATGTTTGTAGGATTGGCCACTGGGCTGGCGCTTATCGAAGAGATGTGCACACAGTTCATGACCAATCACGCTTCGTTCTTTGGCGTTGCTGTTGGACATGCTTTCATCACGCCATCGCTTGATTATTGGGATACAGTTTTGCATCACAGTGTCATCATGTTCGTGCCGATGTTTGCCGTTTGCGCAGCACTGGCAGAAAAATGGCAGTTTTCGCCGAAAGAGATTTTCTTCCTGGTCGGAAGCACTGGGTTGATAGCCGAGATGACGATGAATCCAGCCAGCCTTTTCATGGGATTTTGGCTCCTTATTTATGGGTTTATGGTGCTAGTTCCGGCGATATGGTTGTATCGAGTTGCGGGGCTCGTTAAGCGCCATTGGTGGCACTACCCTTCAGCAGTCATGCTGATGCTAGTTGCTGGAGTGATGGCATCACTGGCGATTCACGCAGCTTTTCCTCAGCATCCAGACAATCATTTTGCGTCTAGCAAGCACGAATAGCAACGCTCAGGGATTTGGTGCGATAGTCTTCAATGTATCTCGCATTTGTTCAATCTTCTTTTGTCTGTCCTGCAACTTCTGGTGGGGCAGCGAAGATTGTGAGCCCATGGTGTAAAGGTCTCGCTCGCCACGCAGTCTTGCTTGTAAGGTGTCGAGTATCCAGAGACTGGTGCCCGGTATGTAAGTGGTGGCACCTTGCGCCACGCGCTTGGAGAAGAGCTGCGCTGGAGTTTTTTTCTTCGCCGCCAGGTCCGACAAAAGCGCTTTTGCCCTAGCATTCGATGCTTTGGGAGGCGCAGGAGCCGGATGGAATCCAAAACCAGCATTTGTCAACTGAATACCCCAGCCCATCTTGCTTCCACCAATGGCAGCATTCATAACGAGACGCTCGCGGAAATCTTTGTCGGCCTTCTTCTTTTCGTTTAGATTCATCTGAATCTGCTCTTTGAAGATGGCGTCCACCGTCCGGTAAATCGAGATGCGGGCGATCAGATTGGCGTCTTGCGGCAGCGCTTGCGAACTCGAACTCAAAGCTTCGATATGCTCAGATAGACTGGAAGAAGCAACGACAGGCATCTGGTGCTCGAGGCGCTTCTTCGTTCGCTTGCCGGCAAGATCTGCAGCCGCCCGGCTAAGCACCGGTCCGCTGGCGATATTGGCACCGGAGATAGTGAAACCGATGCCGGCCGGACCAGCTAGTCGGGGGTTGCGGTCGGCGACTGCCAAAAGTCCACAAAGCGAGCCTAGATAACCGCCTGTGGTGGCAGCGGAAATTCCGTTCAAATACGACACATTGCGGGCCGTTACCCGTTTCTTGGCCCGTACGTGAAACTGTTCATACTCATTCAGACACCGGTTGCGCAGATCGCGCAATACCTGTCCTTCAGATGCTATGGCAGATAGATCTTGCGGCGGAAGACCAGCAAGCTGGACCACCAAGATATCTCTCTGCGCCAGTTTCTCATCAATAATAGTGCAAAGCTCGGTGGCCTTTTTCTGAGTTGTTCTAGCATCGAGTCCTTTCTTTTTCAGCTTCTGATCTTTAATGAAATCCAGAAGCGACTCACATAAAACGCTACCAGTCAGGATCGAGTGACTGGTTAGCAGAAGGATTGGACCGGCTTTCAATGTTCTGCGATTGGCAGTTGCCGGCCGTTGCCAGGTTCGCCAGCGTTCGGCGGCGATAGTGGTTATACCGGCCGTAGCCACGCCCGAGCCGGCCAGGTTGACTAAAAAGACGCGCCACGCCTTTAAGCGGCCTTTATCCGTGGTGGCCATGCGGAATTGGGTGTTAAGCATCAAAAGCTCAATCTCATGCCGCAATATCTCATCAGTTACGGCTTCCAGCCGCGCACTGGTAAGCGGGGCATCCGCAAGCAAAGTGCTATTCGGGTAACCGGTTGAGGAAACCGACTGCGAGCCGCCCTCACTGATGCCGGCGACTGCCACCACTTCGTTTATGGCGGTGCTGCCACCTATGGCGGTGCTGTCACCGGAATCTTTAGATTGGGTGGCAGTAGCGGTGGCTATCTGCTGGCTAGCCTCAGGCGGCTGCGACTCTGGAAGCTCTGCCGATGTCGTCTCCAGTTTTGCCTGGGCAGGCAAGCTGCCGGTAACAAGCGCCAGGCACAAAGCGCTATTAACCAGACGAGCCACTGAGACCATAAAAGCACTCCTCAGAAACGATGTAATTTTCACATCACTGGCATCAGCAAACAACAATAGCCAGGAGCAACTGACATCATCCCTTAGATGGACACGTTCAGGCATTCTTGTACCGCGGATTGCGCAGGTAGAAATACCAGTTAAGCACGACGCAAACCAGGTAAAAAGCTGCGAATCCATACAAAGCATACTGGGGGGTCATGTGCTTGATTTGCTCGCCGAACTCCATGGGGATGATGAAAGCGCCATATGCGGCAATCGCGCTGGTCCAGCCCAGAACCGGTCCTGTCTGCTCCTTGCTGAAGATCATGGCTATTGTGCGGAAGGTAGAACCATTGCCGATGCCTGAGGACAAAAAGAGCACCAGGAAAAGCAGAAAGAAGGGCACGAAATACTGCTCCGGCGTCGCCGACGTATAAGCAAGACCCAGGAAGTATGCCACGGACAGAGCCGCCCCTACCATGACAATCGAAACCGCTTGCGTAACGCGAGCACCACCGATCTTATCGGCAAGCATGCCTCCGACAGGACGGATAAGAGCTCCGATAAATGGGCCGATCCAGGCAAACTGTAACGCGGCCGGTGCATTGGGATTAGCCAGAGTATGACTAACGACGCCGTCGGCTCCGAGTATGTGTTGATAACCGAAAATCACTTTAATGAACAACGGCAGAGCCGCTGAAAATCCAATGAACGAACCGAACGTCATGGTGTAGATGATAGTCATAACCCATGTATTTGGGTTTTTGAAGATCTGAAACTGACGGCTTAAATTGGTGCGCACCGTTCCCGGGATCAATCGCAGCAATCCCAGTGTCAACAGCACCACACCTGGTAACACTAGCCATTTGCTGAGCGAAAACGTCAGTCCGCTCGCCGCAGGCGGCTGCATGCACCACAAACCAAGTTGCGCGGTGAACAGACCGATAAGGAGCATGCCGGCGATTCTCGCGAAGCTACTCAATGGCGATCCGATGGAGGGGGAAACGTGCTCGTCGCGGATGTTGTTCATGCCGAACCAGGCGACAAAGGCTAAAGGCACGAGGAACAAAAGCCAGACATACGCACCGTTTGCTATATATGACTCCGCGCCGGCGGGCACTTTACCAAAGATAGTGCCGCTTGCCAGTTTGAGAATCATGGGCGCCTGGAAGCTGAACCCCACTGTCATTGCCAGTGGTATCAAGACCTGCATCGTCGTCACGCCGAAATTTCCCAAACCGGCATTCAGTCCCAACGATGTACCTTGAACACGTTTGGGAAAGAAAAAGCTGATATTAGACATGGATGATGCGAAGTTACCACCGCCGATACCAGATAACAATGCCAGCGCTTGGAAGATCCACAAAGGCGTGTTCAAGTCCTGAAAGGCAAAGCCGGCTCCGATGACCGGTAGGATCAGGAGCAGCGTGGTAAAGAAAATCGTGTTTCGTCCACCGGCTATCCGTATGAAGAAAGTGCTAGGGATGCGCAACGTCGCGCCAGACAAGCCGGCGATGGAGGCAAGAGTAAAAAGCTCATCCTGTTTGTATGGGAATCCCAGATTCAACATTTGTACCGTTAACACGCCCCAGAGCATCCAGACAGCGAAGGCACACAGCAAACAAGGGATAGAGATCCAGAGATTGCGCAGTGCAATCCGCTTGCCGCTGGAATCCCATTGATTCTCATCCTCCGGGTTCCATCCATTAAGGTCGCCCCGACTTTGGGTAAGAACATGCGGCTTGGGGACGTCGGGCTCTTTTAGTAGTTGTTCTTGAGACATGGCGCTCATCCTAATCGAGGTTCTGCGTGGGACCGAACGGTGTACAAGTAGCGACGAAGTAATCGTCGCTGATCATGAGGACAATTTCGTCGCCCTTAAGATCGAGAATGCGTGCTCATTCTTGCGGGTGATTACTTTCGCGTTTCAGCCCGTCAGTGGCGCTTGGCTATCGGCCTAAGGATTGATCAATTACGAGCCTGAGCCCGATCTTAAGTGCCAGATTTAAGCAACTGATCGATTCGCGCCGGTTTTCTCACAGTCAAAATCATGTTGCTGACAAAAAGTGTGAATCCCAAAAGCTCGATCAGTCCAGAAAGAGGCAACAGGCACCATGCCCAGGCAAAGCTGCCTTGATAGCCGAGTATCTGAGAAATGACACGCAACAAGCAGCCAGAGTTTATGAAAAGCAAGCTCAGGAACATGAGACGCGGACTGAAGAGTCCGTCTCGTCCAAGAAAGGCAGGCAGCATACGGGGACCAACAGTTAAAACAAGTGTGGACATGAATCCGACAGTTACTGCGTGTCTGGAAGCTCCGGGCATACCGATAAGTTGCGGAGCAATTGCGGACCAGGCTGCCAGTGCCGCTGCGATGAGAAGCCAAAGGTAGGAGAGACGCAGAAATGCCGGGAAGGAAGGGTGCACACCGATGGTTTTGGCGGCAGTGACGGCGGGGACAAAGATGCGCAGGGAATAAATCCAGGCGCCGCATGCTAGCAGGATAGAAATTGCGGAGGGTACCTTGAAACCCCAAAGAAGTCCGCCGACGCCGCCGACATCGGCGAGCAGGGCTAAAAGGAAAGCGCCGGGCAAGTAGGGCGCAGTGCCGGCTATGGCGGGAAACCAGCGTGCGCTCAGCCCCACCGCAATCGGCACAATCGCAAGCCAGAGAACCGTGATAATGGGAAGCAAGCGCGTTTCGGCGGGCGGTACGCCGCCGTACGCGAGCGACTGCCAGAGAATGAGAACCAGCCCCGCCAGAAGCCCGAAACTGCCGCCGATTATTGACATGGTAGCAACATCGATCTTTCGATTGGCTGCTTTCTGTCTCTCGTGCCCCTGAAATGAGGCAAATAGGAAGAGCGCGACTGCCACAACTTCCAGTACCGCTGATAGTGGCATAATCAAATGAGGTTGCCACTGCCAGATAGCGCTCATCCAGTGCAGTCCAACTCCCGACGCCCAGAGAATCAAGATCGCCCAACCCAGGACAAATCTGTGATCGGCTGTTTTGCGGAGATTCGGGAGGTTGTAATAACCAATGCCCAAAACGAAAGTGCTCACCCAACCGAACAATTGCGCATGTCCATGAGCATCGATCCAGCCGGCGGCGGTCGCCGCTGAGGAGTGCTGACCACTTATGGACAGCAAGTTCCAAACCCCTATGAGGGTGCCAGGAACGAGCATAAAAAACATGCCGCAGAGCAGATAAGCGAGCAAGAGAGTGATCAGGTGTTTTTCGCGCAGTAAGAAAGACGGAACGCCGGATTGTTTTGAGACAATTCGTTTTCTTCTGCGCCCGGGAAATTGATCAGCTGTCGCACCGGCAGACATCTTTGACCTTCCTTACGCTAGTGCCGACAGACCGCGTTCCAGTTCAAGAGCCTTCGGAAATAGAATGCTGTTCTCTTTGTGCACGTGAACGCGCAAATCTCCATCCATTCGGCTCAATCCATCAACTAAAGCTCGCCAGCTATTGCACGCACCTTCCGGCACTGTGTATTCGTTAGTTAGTTGGCGCATTTGCTCGAGTGCATCTCCAGCTTCTGCATGTTCAAATTCCATCTGTTTGATAGGATTTGCCACCGATCCGAAACACGAGGCTGTGCGTTCACCGCGATCTAAGGCGCGCAGATACGGGAAAAGAATTCTTTCTTCTTTCATTGTGTGCGTCTCCATCTCTTCCTTCAACGCGATGAAGACATGCGCCAGGTCGATCATTTCCGGATGAGCCTCGCCGTGTACCCGCGCCACTTTTTCTGCGAGAAACTGCAACCGCGGCAATTCCTGCTTGAGAAAGCGGTGATGCACCTGCTCAATGTGGTCAGCCAGCTCAGTAATTGATTTGTCCAGCCAGACTTCCGGCGGCTCCACCTCTGCCTCTACTTGCTGGTCAGCTTGGAGTAATTCAGAAATCACAGCGTCGACGTCTGCGCCCCGCGCCTGACAAGCCTCAGCAAGGCTCTTACCGCCGCCGCAACAAAAGTCTATTTTGTATTTGTCGAAAACTGCAGCCCGGGTTGGCTGTTCGGCAAGCAGACTGCCCACTGTTTTATCTCGAAAAGCTTGAGTAATCATAACCTATACCTTCTTATTGTCTCCTAGATCTCATAGGTCAAGGCAGCTATCTGTTCCGATTTGTCCGAAGCCTGGGACTTTTGATCTCGCGAAGAAACGCAGGAACACGGTTGGAAAAACTCTCTTGTGGCTGCGCACTGTGGACATATCCATTCTTTGTCGAGCTCTTGCATTTTATCGAACTTGTTATGCGCGTCTTCAACTCGGTCCCAGTTGGAATCACTCACCTCATGAATGAAATTGCAGACCGTGCATATGAATTTCATGGTGTTTCTCCTTCGGCGGCTGCTAGTTGTGGAGTTCTGGACCTATATATCCAGTATAAAAGCGATGCTTAGAGAATTGCTATAGTCCGAAAGAATGATTTCCGGAATCAGTAGATCTCACTAATAATTTTTTCCAGACTTCAGCCGCCGGATGGACGGGTTCCGGCTGTCGTCTGGCGCAGATCCCGGAGGCAAGCCTTCATTGATGTCTGTACCGACTGCCTGAACAAGCGGACGTTAAAGTCAAAATCGGCAGGGTTTATCGGTGGCAAAACTTTCACAGTTACATCGGAGCAGAAGTCAATGACGCGTCCGTCCTTAGGAAAGATCTTGTGGGTTCCATTGACGACAATCGGGACAATTGGTACAGCACTTTCCACAGCCAGTTTGAATGGACCATCCCGAAAATCAGCGATTTCTCCGTTTGCCGAACGCGTGCCTTCCGGAAAAATCATCAGCGAAGCACCTTTGCGCAACCAGTCACGGCATTCATTGAGCATCTTCTTGACGCTTCTTAAATCTCCACGTTGAAGTTGCACACTCTGGTTGAGAGCTAGATTCCAGCCGATGAACGGCATGTTTGAGAGCGACTGTTTTGCGACCCATTTGAAAGGCACGCACAATCCGTAAAGAACCATGATATCCCAGTATGACTGGTGATTGGCGATCAAGACACAGGCGCTATCTCGCGGAATATTTTCTCTGCCCAAAAAGCGCACGTGCCAAAATGGATTCATTCGCATGTAATGGTGTCCCCACCAGCAGCCAAAGCGGTGCAAGCTCCGGCGCAGCGGATCAAACGGTGCGGTTACGAAACAGATGAGGGCCGCCAGACAAACCAAAATCGCTGAGGAAGCGAAAAAATAGACGGCAAAGCAATAAGTGAGAATACGAGAAAACATTAGCGTGGAGTATAACGTGCTCGTCGATATGAATCACCTGGTTACCGGCTGGTGATCACCACCAGCTGCGCACAAGCGACGAACATTGGCGCTGCTGATCAGTTGGATCAGGCTTCAGCAAAAGCAATCACATGGCCATCTGGATCGAGGCAGTACGACACAGTGTCGCCCCAATCGCGTGCCAGGGCCGGGCTCAACTCCAGGGCGCCGGCTGCCAGCGCGCGCAAATGATATTGCGGGGCATCAGATATGCGCAAATAAAGTTCTGCTCGCGGAATGCCATGTCCCGCACCGGGATCAGGAAGTCGCTCGGACAACAGGCGCTTGATTCCTGCTTCGGGCATCAGTCCAAGAATGCTGGTGTCGCTCAGTTGAAATTCTGTCATGCCCGGAACATTCAGAATGGGTTCAATGTTCAGCACGCTCGAGTAGAACAACGTGCTGAGTTCCTGATCTCTAACGTAAAGAATGAAATGCGCAATCATGGATCATTCTGCCTCATAAACCAGGTCGGTCCGTGGCCCCGTCTGCTTTAGTCATCATATCCCAACTTTGCACTGCAATTTCACAACTCTCGCCGTGAAAAACTTTCAAATAACTCTTCGCAGCGAGATACGACACGAGCCGACAGCGGCACCACGGGCAGTTTGAGGGCACTGCCCGTAGTGCGGTATGCCTGCAGAGCATAATTGCGCACCCCCGCGGAAGCAAGCAACTCAACCAGCTGAAGCTGCTGTTGCTCTGAAAGGAATTCCGGATGCACAGTAGTGCGCACTTCGTAGGACTTTGCTGAGCCTTCGATCAGACTCAGGCATTGGAATGCCGCCGTACTGCTTTCTCGGGAGCTAGTGATACCATCGTAATCGTCAGGCAGCGCTTTGATATCGAGAGCTACCCAGTCGACAAGCGAAACCACCTTAGCGAGCGCAGATAGATTTGTACCGGCAGTATGCAGACCGACAAGGAAGCCCATCTCTTGGATTTCCTGCACACAGCGGTGCAAGTTTGGTTGCATGGTCGGCTCGCCGCCGCTAAACACAACTGCATCGAGCAGTCCGCGCCTTTTTTCGAGCAAGCTGGCGACATCGGTCCAAGACAAAGAGGGGGGCGCATCTAAGGCGACCTCCCGGGAAAATGGCTGCAAGTGAGGATTGTGGCAGTACAGACAGCGCCAGGGGCAGCCTTGCAGAAACACGACTGCACTAATCTGCCCGGGCCAGTCTGTCGTACTGAATGGAACCAGTCCCGCAATCTGCATATATATAAGTTCAAGTAGATGTGCGGTTCGATACACGGTGCTCACAGGCGCCTGTTCCGCTCGCAGTGTGCTCTTCTCGGAAATGCAGACGTTCTGCATGCTCAGATTGTTTGCCTCGATTGAACGATGCGACCGGACGGTGATAACCCATGACTCGCGTCCAGACCTCACAAGGCTGGCGCTTGTCGTCGCTCAGCAGGCATACATTTAAGGTGTCATTCTCGGTGACCATGGTTTTCTCCTCTGTTCTTTATGCGGATCTCTTTGTTGATCATTTGTGTCGATCTGTCCTGTATTGGATAGCTACTCGTCGGCATGAGCCTGGCTTTTTTGGGCGGCCAGCAAGAGCTCGTCGCAGTGGGGGCAAAATTTGTGCTCACCTTTAAGATACCCGTGCTTGGGGCAGATGGAGAACGTCGGCGTTATGGTGATGTAGGGCAGCCGGAATCGCTCCAGGGCTCGGCGCACGAGTTTTTTGCAGGCGCCGCTGTCTGATATGCGCTCATTCATATATAAGTGGAGCACGGTGCCGCCGGTGTATTTGCTCTGCAGCTTTTCCTGGCGCGCCAGTGCCTCAAAAGGATCGTCAGTGAAGCCAACCGGTAGTTGGGAAGAGTTAGTGTAATAAGGAGCCTCTTCTGTGCCGGCTTGAATAATGCCCGGAAATCGTTTTCTGTCTTCTTTGGCGAAGCGGTAAGTGGTGCCCTCGGCCGGTGTGGCTTCCAGATTGTACATGTGCCCGGTTGCTTCCTGGAACTCGGTGATGCGGCCACGCAAGTGATCGAGCAAGCGTAAAGCCAGCTGCTCGCCGTATTCGCTGGTGAGGTCGTGTCGATCGCTTGTGAAATTGCGGACCATTTCGTTGATGCCGTTGACACCAATTGTTGAGAAGTGATTGCGCAGCGTTCCTAAATAGCGTTTTGTATAGGGAAACAAACCGTTATCCATGTGGCGTTGGATGACTTTGCGTTTTATCTCCAGACTGTTGCGCGCCAAATCGAGCAGTTCGTCAAGGCGGCACAGGAGGACCTCTTCCTGCGCTCTATAAACATAGCCCAACCGCGCGCAATTGATTGTCACCACTCCCAGTGAACCGGTCTGCTCTGCCGAGCCGAAAAGTCCGTTACCGCGCTTGAGCAGTTCGCGCAGATCCAGCTGCAGTCGGCAGCACATAGAGCGCACCATATTCGGTGTCAGATCGGAGTTGACGAAATTCTGGAAGTAGGGCAGCCCGTATTTGGCCGTCATATCGAAGAGCAGGTCGGCATTGGCGCTGTCCCAGGGGAAGTCGCGGCCGATGTTGTAGGTCGGTATCGGGAAGGTAAATACACGACCTTTGGCGTCTCCCTCGGACATGACTTCAATGTAGGCCCGATTGATCATGGCCATTTCCCGGCCCAGTTCGCCATAGCAAAATGGCAACTCTTTACCGCCGATCACCGGTACTTGCTCTTTCAAATCATCGGGACAGGTCCAATCGAAAGTAAGATTCGTAAATGGGGTCTGCGTGCCCCAGCGGCTCGGGACATTCAAGTTATATATGAGCTCCTGGATATTTTGTTTGACCTCACTGTAGGTCATGTTGTCCAGGCGGATGTAGGGAGCCATGTAGGTGTCAAAAGAGCTGAAGGCTTGCGCTCCGGCCCATTCGTTCTGCAGTGTACCCAGGAAGTTGACGATCTGTCCAACAGCACTGGACATGTGTCTCGGCGGCGTAGCTTCCACCTTGCCGGGCACTCCGTTCAATCCTTCATTCAGTAAAGTGCGCAGCGACCAGCCTGCGCAATAACCGGAGAGCATATCCAGATCGTGTATGTGGATATCGCCGCTCAAATGTGCCTGGCCAATCTCCGGTGGATAAACATGATGCAGCCAGTAGTTTGCCACCACTTTACCTGAAACATTGAGGATTAACCCCCCCAGAGAGTAACCCTGGTTGGCGTTTGCTTTCACGCGCCAATCCAGCTGGTCGAGATATTCATTGATGGATGAAAAAACATCGACTACAGTGCGCGCGTCTTCGCGCAGTTTCTTATGCTGCTCTCTGTATACAATGTAAGCCCTGGCCGTTTCTAGATACCTAGCCGCAAACAGCGCTGCTTCACATTCATCTTGAATCAGTTCAATAGAAATTGCCGCCGCTTGCTGTTTCTCTGCAAGCGAGCGCACCACCCATTGTGCCAGGAGTCTTGCTACCGGCTCCTCATACTCGCCCGTGGACTGTCCTGCCTTCAGCAGCGACTCTTCGATCTTTTTTAGATCGAAAGGCACCGTCTCGCCGGAACGCTTGGTTACGGAATCCGGACACCAGGTTATATACGCAATATGACCACCGGCAATGCCTTGCATGCTCGCGCCCTCACTGTTCAAGTTTGTCCCACCTGCGGCAACGATACTACCGGTGGAGGCAGAATGCAATCCGTCGTGCTACTGTTTCTTCCCTGGAATTGCCGGCAATCACGCCCAGCTGTCGCACTCGGGCTTGATTAATCCTTGCCACCACTCGTGGTACTGCACCATAGGTGGTGGCTGCGCATATAACATCGGGCGAGATGGCCACCATCCGGTATCCACCCGGGGCATGAGGCGGTGCTGGTAACCCGCGACTGGTGTATGGACGCCTCCGGATAAACAGTGTTCTGTAAGAGCGGGCTGCAAAAAAGTTAGGCGCAGTTTTAGTTTTTTGAGGAGCATAGATGAAAGTACTTTTGACGTCGGTATTCGGTCCTTTCGGTGTGGAGGATGAATACGGGTGCCGTCTGAACGTGATGGAGCTATTTCATAATCAGGTGACGCGCGAGCAAGGCATATTCTCGCTGCGCATGAACCATCCCAGTTTCGGGCTTTATCTGATCGCGGAGAACCTGAGAACACCGGCGGCTGTACTCGATTTTCCATCGCTGGAACGTTTCGTGCAGGAAGTAAAAAAAGGATACGACTACATAGGAATATCATTCATCGTCGCCAATATTCCCAAAGCGGCTAGAATGGCCAAATTGATCCGCGAAATCAGTCCCAAGACGAAGATCGTGCTGGGCGGTCACGGCACCGCTGTTAAGGACATTGAAAAACTGGTTGACTGCGACTTTGTCTGCCGGGGCGAGGGAGTTGCCTGGTTCAGGCAGATTCTTGGCGAGCCACAGGATCAAGGACTTGTACATCCAGCCCTCTTTTCGACCATCAACCGGCGCGTTATGGGAGTGCCTTTGCCGGGGACGGCCGCAGTGCTGATACCGGGGCTAGGGTGCGTCAATGCTTGTTCTTTCTGTGCTACGTCCCATCACTTTCAGAAGCGCTACATAGGATACCTTAATAGCGGCAAAGACGTATTCCAGACTATGCAGGCGATCGAGAATGAGATCGGCACCAACGAATTCTTTGTCATGGACGAAAACTTTCTGAAGCACCGGCCGCGGGCGGAGGAGCTATTGTCTGAGATGGAGAAACACAACAAGTACTTTTACCTCGGCGTATTTTCATCGGCGGAGACAATCAACGCAGTCGGTGTGGAATTCATGGCAAAGCTGGGCATCGACTTTGTCTGGATCGGAGTCGAGTCAAAAGAACACGTTTTTCAGAAAACAAAAGATGTTGATTTGAAGAAAATGATCGCTTCGCTGCGCTCTTTCGGAATTCAAGTTTTGGGCAGCGGCATCTTGTTTTTCGATCACCACAGTCAGGAAACGATACAGGAAGACATCGACTTCATCATAGATTTGCAAACGGATTTCGTGCAATTTATGGAATTGGGACCACTGCCAGGTACTGCTTTGTTTGAAGAGCTGGAATTGCAGGGCCGCATCCTTTCCGATGTTCCTTATCGTGAATGGCATGGACAGGACAAAATCTGGTTTAAGCACCCGCACTTCACACGCGAGCAAACTTCCATCTATCTTAAAGCGGCATTTCAGCAAGATTACACGCGTCAGGGACCCTCGCTTCTGCGACTGTCCGACACCTGCTTGCGGGGTTATCGCACGGCCCTGCATCACAACGACCAGCGCATTCGTGGCCTGATTCCTCGCCTTCGAGAGCGCTGTCTGGGCATCCGTCCGGTTTTGCAGGTCGCCTTCAAAATGGCGGAGAATGCCAAGACCGCAGATCTGGCTTCCTACCTTTTGCAAGAATACAAAAAAGAGTTTGGAGAGCCGGCGCTGGCTGCGAAATTGTCCAGTTTTGCCATGAGCATATTTGCTCATGTCGAGCGAGCGCGCCTGGCAAGTGGGCATATGCATCAACCGCCCACGCGCTATACCCGTTATCGACTCTCTCGAGCGCGTGTGCAAACAATGAAGCCGCTGCCTGCCCACTGAACTCAGTGCCCGACAGCACGCTGCATCCAGGACAGAAACGGGCGCAGAAGTCCACAGTTTCCATGACGAATCCTCCCAAAGGATGAATGAATGCGCCGTAAAGGCATGCTCAGGGTTGATGACTGTTTCTTACAATTGAGACAGAATGTCGTTAAGGATTCCAGCGAACAACTTAGGCGCGATGTACAGAACGAGCGCGCCAGTTGCGGCACATGGTGAGCACATAGATTCTCTCAGTTTTGGAACTGTGAACAAATCCAAATTAGACTTCGGTTCGCTCACCAGGGCCTTCGAACGCTGGTCACCACCTGCCGTCATAGTCCTGGCTCTGTTTCTGGCTTTCTTGGTTTTTTATCTCCTGGATTTGTCTGAGCAGACTTTACTGCCTGGCGCATCGTTGCAAGAACTGCGGCTGTTCCACTTTTTGCGGGGATTTTTAGCTACCAGCGGCGGTATGCTGTTCGTCTGGCAAATCATGCGCTGCAAGGAGCTTGAGCTGACTAAACTACGCGATCATTTTGCTGAAGAACTCGATAAGCGCACCGTACAACTGAATGATTCTCTATGCAAAACTCGGTATCAAGCCACGCGCATCAACGCCGTTATGCAATCGATGGCAGAAGCTGTTCTGGAGATCGATGCCGACGGAATAATATTGTCGGCCAACAACAGTTTTGAACTGATGACACGCTTGCCGGCGGCGGAGATAGTCGGGCAGTCAATATACCAAGTAGCTGCTCATTTTAAACCATCACCGAATGCGGTGCCGCTCGCATCAGCCTTAACGGACTGGCACACTCCTGGTTCTGATGAAGCGCTTTATGAGACTTGCGATGATAATGCACTGATTTTGCATTGGACGCTGTCGCCGATCGAGTCGCCAGAATTGCAGGGCTGCGTTTTGACTCTCACAGACATCACCGAGAGCCGGCACTTGCTCGATGACCTCAGCATCCAGCGCGAAGATTTTCTAGAGATCATCAACCACCGGCTGCGCACACCGGTTCTGGCCAACATTCGAGTCAACAAGCTGCTCCTGGAAGGTGCTTTTGGAGAACTGCAGGAGGAGCAACGCAACATTATAGAGGCTTCGCTCTCCAATACGGAACAGCTCGACAGGTTGCTGGTGATGCTGGTGGACATCTATAGATACCGCAATAATCGCAAACAACTGCAATTCGAGATTGTGACGGCGAGCAGCGTTGTGCAAGACGCTTTAGCGCGATTCAGTAGAAAGCCCGCTGCCTGCAATCTAGCCCTAAAAGTTGAAGCCGATGCTGAGAACTCTTCTATCTACGCCGACCGCAAAGAGTTCTCCGCATTACTTTTGCACCTTACCGAGAATGCCTTCAAGCATGCGCGCAGCACTGTCTGGCTGTCTACCGAGTGCGGGGAGCGCACGGTGAAATTCTCTATACGCGACGACGGTCCCGGACTGCCCGAAGAAGACATCCGAAACTTGTTCGACCAGTTCTATAAGATGTCGGCCACGGGAAGATACAGTCCAGCCACGGGCGTCGGGCTATTCCTTTGTGCTCAGATAGCCAGGGCGCACGAGGCCAAGCTCTCCTGTCAGAGCAAAATCAATCACGGCACCGAATTCAGTCTGGTTGTAGAAAGACAGATCTGAAAGTTTTCGTTCAACCTTCGGAGGTAGCCGCAGCTTCATTCAAAACATCGTCTACCCAGGAAAGAACCGCCATCATACTGGGAAAACCAAGAGTGGTGGTACTGAGCAACACGGCATGACGGATTTCCGCCGGCGAAACGCCAGCTTCCAGCGCTCTCCGCGTATGAGAATGTACGCCGCCTTCCAGTCTGGCACCAGCGGCGATACCAAGCTTGACCAGCGCCACTTCTCGCGGCGCAAGGGGGCCGCATTGGTTGATCGCTTTGCCAAGCGAGTCATATGCTGCAAACACATCGGGGTAGTTTTTCTGAAATTGCAGATAGCGTCCTGGCAGCTTCAATTTGGTCATTGGTCTTCTCCCACAATTTTCGGGCGCATCTTAGCACAAGTAGGACCCGAAATCTGCCGCAGGCATACTAAATCATCCAGCACTCCGCCTTTGGAATGATGAACAAGCGGTTACTGTCCGCTATCTTAGATGAACTATCACTAAATGGGACCGCCATGTCGGAAAACAGCAAACAGCCCTGCCCGATTACCTATGTTATAGAGCTGATCAACGCCAAGTGGACGATTGAGCTCTTGCGGGAAATGGCGCTGGGACCGGTGCGCACCCGCCGGTTTTTGGCTCGCATCCCCGGGCTGAGCATGAAAAGCCTGAGGCAGCGCCTGCAGGGAATGGAGGATGCCGGACTGATCACGCGCACTCAATATGAGGGCAGACCGCTACGCGTGGAATATGCAGTCACTGAGCGGGGCAAGCAACTGTTTGACATTTTCAAAGCAATGCAGGTGCTCGGCAACGAATGGTTGGGCGCCAGTTGTGTTTGCTCATTTCAAACCTGCGGACCCGAGTGCAGCCAGGCGCTTGATTGCCCCTATCGCCGCGATGACACTCGTGGACGTGGGAGGACTGCGTTTGAATGATGAGATTTCCACAGTAAGTCGCGCTTTAGATTTCGAAGTTTATTGTACCGTGGGCAATGCCTTCCTCCAGTGAAATGCCGGCGGTTACGAGCGGCTGTGCTTGCGCGGGTTCGAAATGAGCCTGGAAGAAACGCAAATTGCTACGAAAATACGCATAGTATCCTCCGAGTGTTGCTGAAAAACTGAGTGTAGTCGCTGGGCGCGCGGGTGACATTATTTGCTTTATGGTAACCCGAAGGTCACTTATCCGGAACTGCGAAATTTCAAGTACCGTTGTAAGAGCGAGTCTTGCCGCGCTAGTTGGTCATACGGCTACTGGACTGGGCTTTCGGCGATATCGCCACAGCACTTCTGCTTCTTCATTCATACCGACAGCTGCTAAAAGTCGAGCATGTTCATCTACGGAATTGGGCGGCGATGCAAGGTTACCATCGCCATCGCCTGCACCGGCGAAAGACGTGGCGACAGCAAGCTCACAAAGTGGGCGCGCCTCAAAGAACTTTTCCTGCTCGCAAAATACGTCGGCCAGGTCATTCAGAGTTTGCGCATCTCCACAAGTTTTTCCAAGTTTCGTCGCCCGCTGGCAGGCAGCCTGACCTTCACCGTGAAGCTCCATCGCACACAGAGCCAGCCCCTGCGCATTCAGCGCCCGCCGCAACTGCTCATCATCGGCCGTTCCAGACTGCTCTTTGATTTCAATAATTTGCCGATATTGCTGTTCGGACCTTTCGTAATCTCGCAACTGGTAGAGGCAGCGAGCACACATTTCCCGCACCGTCAGCAGCGCCGGATCAGCCGGAGGTAGATGCGTATTCGCCCATTCGAGGTAACGGCCGAAATAGGCAGCAGCCTCACTTAATTTGCCCATCAGTCGGCAGAGTATGGCTGATCTAAGCAGCGAGTGTTCGCGATCACCGGACATATTATCGGGGCTTATATTGCAGAACATCTGTTCCGTGCGCAACGCCTCCTCATACTTTCCTTGCATGGCGAAGGTCAAGCTCAGTTGTTCGAGAATCGGCGAGACTGCCGGGACTTTGTCTTCGTCGACTCGCAATTCAAAGGCCCATTGATAATAATGCTCAGCCGCTGCGAAGTTATCTTTCTCACGGTAGATATTGGCCAACTCGAATATGACTTCCGACATAACCAGCTGACGGTCGTGCACGATACTTTCCAACTGCGCCAGATTGGATTTTAGTTCTCGCTCCGCCTCATCGATATTGCCTTGCTGGTAGGCTCTTCTAGCTGAGTCAAGATAAGCGTGCCATATGTGCAGCAGATTTGACTTATTCTGATTGACCATCATCCTCGATCCTCATGCAGCCGCAGATACAGATAAGACTATAAGAAGGCAAACGGCTCTCGCATCAGCTTGTTGCTGTATTTTTTGTGGCATAGTTACTTTCAAGTATCCACCCCGCGACTGATTGATCCAGAAGCTGAAAGAGAATATGTCAATCGATCGGACGTGGGAACCAAACTGTCGCCTTGTTATCGTGGAATAGTCAACCGACGACCGATTTATGTATCGACCAATCGTTTGCGGACTCGACTACAAATCACAGCCTCTGGCCCTGCGCGAGCGGCTGAGTATTTCCCCGGATTGCAGCCGGCTTGCTCTGCGGCAGATCACCGCTTTGTCGGCACTGAAAGAAGCAGGCATACTCTCGACCTGTAATCGCTTTGAAATTTACGCAGTTACCGACGATTTTTCTGTAGGCTGCCAGCAATTGCTGGGCTTTTTCGTCAATTTGCAAGAACTGCCGGCGCATGAATCATTTGCGCCTACGCTTTTCCTCTCCGATGAGCAGGCTGTAGCTCACTTGTGTCGCGTTGCCAGCGGATTAGAGAGTATGGTTTTAGGCGAAGGGCAGGTGATGGCGCAGGTTAAGGCAGCCTATCAAAGTTCGGTCGAGGCCGGCTGCGCGGGCGCGTCTTTGCATCGCTTGTTTCAACTGGCCTTGTACTGTGGCAAACGCGTTCGTACGGAGACCGGCATTGCTACGAGGGCCGTCTCCACAGGCGGTGCCGCCGTAGAGGTCTGCAGGCAACAGCAGGGCAACCTGCGCCAAGCACGCATGCTGGTCATCGGTGCCGGGCACGCCGCGCAGATGTGCGTGAAGCAATTACTTTCGCTCAAAGATAGTCCTGCGATTCAGGTTGTCAATCGCGGGTGGCAACGTCTCGAACAAATACGAGATCTGGACCGCGAAGGCCGCTTGAGTTTGAGCGCGGATTACGAAAGCAGGCATGAGCTGGTCGCCAAGTCGGACGCAGTGATTGTCACCACGGCTGCCGCTTCACCAGTATTGAAATTCGAGTCGCTGGCGCCATTTTCGTCGCTGCCGCAGGTTATCGTTGATCTGTCCGTGCCGCGAAATGTCGATCAAAGACTAGCAGAAAGAACGCATCTATACACCATCGATGATCTGGGCAACATAGTCCAAGACAATCTGCGCGAAAGATCTGGTCTCTGCTTGCAAGCCGAACAGATTATCGATTCGGCCATCGTTAGCCGCTGGGCACCGTGGGTGGTGCAACGCCGCTTGGAAGCGGCCGCGATGCCTTTACAATGATGTCGCGTCCGTGTTGGCCGATGCGCGAGAACTGGATTCGTACGAAAAAGTCGAGTGATTACAGCTATTAGTTCATCAGAAGCTCAGCTTCGTCTGCATAACGCTGCTTAAACAGGCAGTGGAAACAAACTTTCAGCCCAGTTCCTTTAGAGTCCGCCATCGACAGTGTCCGCTGCGCGCAGCGGGAACATGTAGTTTTCGTCAGGACGGCAGGATAACTCAGCCGATGCTGGCAGGCGACCAGCTCCCGGCAGCGCTGGCAGCGTCGAGGACGTCCACCCAGCTTCTTGAGTGCAAAAAATTCCTGTTCGGCTACTGTGAATAGAAACTTTGTTCTACAGTCACGGCAACAAATTTCAATATCTTGGAGAAACAATTGGACCTCGCTACAGCGCGCTTGAAAATTCAACTTAAACGTGTAGCTGCAAAAAAACATCCTGCTGCGGGTGGTTACCTGCGTGTATCATTCTTTCTCGATGGAATTCTTACAACTGATGCAACTGAACTTTAAAGCTGCTTGGCTCTGGCATTGCGCTCAAGTTGGCGAACGAAAACATAAAGTCCTAAATTGCCGAGGAAAAGCATTCCTGAAAAGATTGCACCAGGTAGAGCACTTTCTCGATCTCCGGACAGATGCGACTCTAGAGATGCCGTCAGAAGCCACATCTGAACGACCAGGAGAACAACCGTCAACGCTAGAGCACCATCAATGGCGACCAAATATTGGTGACGTGAGCGGTTCTTCTGGGTGCTTGTGCGTGGGTCATTCATGAACCGTTTCTATCCCCACTGCGACAAGCAATCCATTGGTTTGACGCTCCAGCTTGATGCGGGGCAACGGCCGCGGCGGAGGACCTTTAATGACTTCGCCGGTTTCAGCGGAAAACGAACCTTCATGACAGGG
Organism: Candidatus Obscuribacterales bacterium; assembly: GCA_046328035.1. Classification (GTDB taxonomy): domain Bacteria; phylum Cyanobacteriota; class Vampirovibrionia; order Obscuribacterales; family Obscuribacteraceae; genus JBGASG01. The sequence goes on from JAXLXI010000007.1 coordinate 295,317, forward strand.
ACATTCCAGACGCTTTGTTTGATCTGAATAATAAACGGGACACGAGAGATGCGTGCACTTTTGAGTGAAGGCGACGAAGTTATCCGCTTCCGTGTGCACCATAATGCACGGGTCGTTTTCGGTCGGATAGCGAAATAATTTGACGCCTCCTACCGGCAAGTTGATGTCGCCCACCACTTTGCGAGGAAACAAAGGCGCTTTGTCCAGCCAACGTTTACCGAGAATCCAAAGATTGCCGACGAACATTGCCAGGCTGGTGAGAGTCAAAAATTTGGTGAACTGTCGCCGATTGACAAGCGTTTCGTGAGCCGATTCTATTGAGAATTCGTCTTTCCAGAGAGGCTCCGCTTCAGGCGGTGTGTGCTGCGTCATTTTTCGCATTCTTCTCCCAGATGTAATCGGCCACGTCGATGGAAATTGCTTCGGCATTTTCGGGAACCATCATGAATACCTTAGTTGTTACCTTCTGATTACCGAAGTGAAAAACGTTTGTGGGCTGCAGCTTGCGTTCGCGTTTGATCTGCTCGATCGGCACAAATGCCAGCGCTTGGCTGGGACAGACGGTGGCGCACATTGGACGCTTGCCGACGGAAGTGCGGTCGTAGCACATGTCGCATTTCATCATCTGGTCGAGTTTACTGTTCATTTTCGGCACTCCGAACGGACAGCTGAGCACGCAGTTCGAACAGGCGACGCACCTTGGTTTGAGCGATGATTGCACCACGCCGTCGTCGCTCCGTTTGATAGCGTCGGCCGGGCACACCTGCGCGCAAGTCGGGTTGTCGCAGTGCATGCAAACAGTGGGCACAGTGGCGATGCTGTTGGCGCGATCGATGAAATCCACTTGAATCATCGGATAGCCGCGATGAGTTTCGCACTCAGCGCAGGCATTTTCGCACGACCGGCAGCCTATGCAACGCGAAGGATCGACAAAAAAACCATACTCGGTCATCGATGATCTCCTTTCGATATTGGCTCCGTTTGATCGCTCGAGCTCTTGGATATGCGGCAAGCCGAGACCTTGAATTCCGGTATCTTGCTGCGCGGGTCAATGGTGCGATGAGTGAGCTGATTGATACTTTGCTTGCCCGGCCAGTGATATGGCACAAACACAGTATCAGGACGAATTGTCTTTACCACCATAGCTTGGAAGGTGGCTTCGCTGCGGCGTGTGGTGACAGTTACCCAGTCACCGTCTGCGATACCATGCTGCTCGGCCAGGCGAGGATGAATTTCCAGTCTCGGTTGCGGATACATATCGACCAAGGCTCCGATGCGCCGAGTTTGAGTACCGGATAGATACTGACTAACTACTCGCCCCGTAGTGAGGAAAATGGGAAACTCGTCGCTCAGCGGATCGCCGCTTTCTCTATAGGGCGTCAACATAAAGCGCGCTTTGCCATCTTTGTGAAAAAACTGCGCTCCTTCGAAAAGCCGTGGTGTGCCTGGATGATCGAGCGTCGGGCACGGCCAGAAAACGCCCATCTGCTTGTCGATCTTATCGTAAGTGATCCCGTAATAATCGGCGATGCCCCCGCGAGATGCCTCGCGCAGCTCGTCGAATATTTCACGCGAACTGCCGTATGAAAATCGTTCTCCGTTTCCTAAACGCTTAGCGAGATCACAAAAAATTTCCCAGTCTACGCGCGCATCCAGTGGAGGGTCGACACACCTTTGTATGTGGAGCACGCGGCCTTCGACATTTGCCACGACACCTTCGTCCTCCTCTTGCAAGCTGCCGGCCAAGACTACATCTGCGTAATGGGCGGTTTCCGACATAAAAGGATCGATGATGCAAACGAATTCCGCCTTTTCCAGCGCTTCTTTTGTGAATTGGGTCTGCGGCAGCGAGACGACCGGATTGAAACAGATTGATACCAGAGCTTTAATCTCACCGCTGTGCAAAGCGGCCATGATTTCCATCGCCGAGTAGCCGGCACGCGGTATTGCATCGGGTTCAATCTTCCAGACAGACGCGACATGTTGGCGGCCCGCTTCGTCATCGATCGATCTTTGCCCTGGCAACTGATCGCACTTCTGCCCGTGCTCTCGTCCGCCTTGTCCGTTTCCTTGACCGGTAATCATCAGGCAGCCGGCTCCTTTCCGCCCGATGTTTCCTGTAGCAAGGCAAATATTGATCAGCGCCGAGCAATTCTCAACACCTTTTGACTGGTGTTCTACACCGCGTGCATGCAAGATCATGGCCGACTCGGACTCGCCCAACCAGTGCGCAGCCTTCTCAATTGCCGCCGGCGGGACTCCCGTAATGTCAGCCGCCACAGCCGGTGTGTACTGCTCGACCGATTCGGCGACTTCGGCAAAGCCCGTAGTATGCGCGTCTATAAAATCTTGCTTGTGTAATCCCTGGCGTAAAATGACATTCAGGATGCTCATATAAAGGATCACATCGGTGCCAGGTCTGACGGGCAAGAAGAGATCTGTGTTACGGCTGATCGGAGTCAGGCGCGGATCGACGACGATCAACTTGCCGCCGTTATCTTTCATACGCCAGACATAGTCTGTGGTAATGGGCGAACACTCTGCGGTATTAGAGCCGGCAATCATGAGAACGTCTGCCGCTGGTATGTCTTCCCACGGGTTAGGCGACCGATCTACACCAAAAGCCAGTTTGTATGCTGTCCCGGCCGATACCATGCACAGACGACCGTTATAATCTACATGCCTGGTGCCCAGCGCAACGCGAGCAAACTTACCGACCAGGTAAGCTTTCTCCGTCGTCAAAGAAGCGCCACCATACACGGCGACAGCATCTTTGCCGTACTGCTTCTGAATTTCTTCCAAACGGGCTGCCGTGAAATCGAGAGCCTCGTTCCAGGCAACTGGCTTGAATCCTGTGTCTGTTCGCAGCAATGGACCGGGCAACCGATCAGGGTGGTTGTCCTGCATGTAGCGTTTGACACCCTTCGGACAGAGCATACCTTTATTAAAAGGAAAATCCTCCCAGGGTTCGAAGCCAATTACTTGATTCTTTCTGACTTTGAGCTGTATCCCGCACTGCATCCCGCAGAAACAGCAGTGGGTCTTCACCAGCTTCTCAGCGGGGTTGCGCGACTCATCCTGCCACCCGCCCGGCGGTTCGTAGTTTAGAGTCGGCCCGTAAAGCTCGATCAATTTGTCGAGAGGAAGTGGAGGCTTAGCCATCAGCGGTCTCCTTCAATCGCAGCTGAGCATTGGCAAGCGATATGCGCTTGCAACGAGGACAGATCTCCTGCCAGGTCTTAGCTGGTCCGGGCAAAGAGTAATCGAAACCCAGCTGCGGCAGAATCTCATTCAAGTCGTCAACGTGCATGCGAGAGGCAAAGCGCTCTCCACAGCGGGCACAAAATGCGCCGCTGCCTCTGTCGCCGACATCGTGATAAAGTTTCACGCCCAATTGTGCAGGACGCTGGAAGATGTGAAAGAACTTTCCGAACGGCAAATATACAAGAGCACCGATCACAGTAATGGCATGCAGTATGGAAAGAAAATCGTAGAACGTGCCGGCGAAGTAAATGTTCGACACTGTAAGGGCTATACCGGTGATCGAAATGGCGAACAGCATAATCAGAGGCACAAAATCTACAGCAAAAGACTGCACAGCTTGTGCGCCTTGATCTCTCATGCGTCGAAACAACGATAGCGTTACACCGAGGATAACCATTCCGGCGGCAATATCCAGTATATGAAAGATGATCCAACCGAAAACGCTATGCACCGGGAACGGAGAAGTCGGAAAACCAAATACATGTGGCACGTATTGCGTGGGATCATCGGGCAATGTTCCGAAGTGAATCCAGCCGAATACCAAAGGAAACGTTACAGCGGCAGCGAGCATACACCCCCACGACAGAAAGAGGTGTGTAACCCAGCGCAAGGTCGACCGGCGGGCGATGAAAGTTTGAAACAACAAGTGGCTTAAGGAAACTTGCGACAACTTGATCGTCGAGAGCGGAAGCTCCTGAAAAAATAGCTGCCAGCCCCGTCGCCAGTAGCGTCTGGTGGGTGGTTTCTGCAGCCATACGCAGTAGTGGTAGGTGACGCCCCACGTCGCGAATATGCTGGCAAAGGTGTAAATGACAAGCGCCGGATCAAAGTTTTGCAACTTGCGAGAGCCTATAACTATAGCTGCCACCAAAAATCCTGCCACCAACGTGGCAACGAAAGAGGCGTGAACTTGGTCGGCGGCCCGCACCAAATGCGGTGGCAGAATAAGTTCTTTCGTTTCCTGGCGAGAAACAAAAACCCTTTGATTGGCGATCAGCAGAAGGAACGAAAGCAGAGACAGCAGCGCGAAGCATGGCCAGATAACGCCGAAATATTGCTTGGAAGCTCCCAAAAGCAGTGGCGGAAAAAAGCCGCCTAATCCACCAAATGCGCCAACTAATCCGCTTACGGTCGCCACATGTTTTGGAAAAATCTCAGGCACAATCCTGAAGACAGCACCATTTCCCAGCCCGAGCAGCAGTGCGCAAGCCAGAGCGCCAACAGTGAACGGCACGATACTGGGCCAGGCAAGAATAGGAGCAAACAATGCGATTCCCAAAAACACAGCAGACAGTACTTGCGCACCACCGATCCGATCGCCAAGCCATCCGCCCAACGGCCGCATGCAGGTGGCAAGAATAACGAAAAATGCTACACGCAATCCGGCGTCGGCGGGAGCCAGATGAAATTCTTCACGCAACAATGTGGGCAGGTAAATAGCAAAAGCAATAAATCCACCGAATGTCAGGAAATAAAAGAGCGAAAGCAGCCATGAGAGACGCTCCCCAACCAGTACCTTGCACATCTGAGAAAAGGTGGAAGCCTTCACCTCACCTGGCGCGTCGCGGGCAATTGATCCAAATACAACAGCCCAGACACCGAGGAGAAAAGCGGTTCCGTAAAAAACGTTCGGCCAACCAAAATTCGCGGCGCATACAGGCGACAGAAAAACAGCCAGAGACTGGCCGATGTTGCCCGCTCCATACAGTCCCAAAACGCTGCCCTGTTTCTCAGCAGGAGTCCAACGAGACACGTACCCCACTCCCACTGCGAAAGATGAACCGGCAAGCCCAAGCGCAAAGGCCGCAACCAGGATGATCGGCCATGATGCCGCGAACGGCACGGCTGCACAAACTAGCGCACAGATAAGCAGCAGCGCACTAAAGACAATCCTTCCGCCGAAACGATCCGTAAGCATGCCCATGGGTAAGCGGACGAGAGATCCCAATAGGACAGGTAATGCTACCAAAGTAGCCGTCTGTGTGCTTGACAAGGAAAGCAGCTGCTTGAACGTCGGAGCCAATCCACTGATTAGACCCCAAGCCATAAAACAGAGAGCAAATGACAAGGTTGCTAGCGTCAGTTGCGATTTATAGTTCATGCCGAGAACGTCAACTCAATCCAGATTGCTCTCAATTGTCTCACACCAAATGCGATACGGCGCCCATGCACTCATATGAGCAGCGCATCGATTAGCCACGATTCTCGGCACCCATCAAAGAAGTACATGACTGCCAGGTCACACTGCTGGTATCGCATTCGGTGCAATCTTTCAGGCGTTGCTTGGCATACAAATTCAGGGAGCCTGATGCAAGTGGCTAGTGTAGATCGAAACCGCAAGCCGGGTTGACTCGGCTGATTCGAGGCAATGTTCTCGTGAAGATTCAATCAGTCAAGAGCACCGATGCCTGCCAATGCTGATTCATATGCGGTTGCCAAAAAAAAGAACGGTCCAATATGCGCATAGTCTTCTGTCATGGCAGGGTCGTGATTTTCGTATCGAAAATCGCTCCAAACGTAGCAGTTCTCACGTCTGCTAACCTGAGCAGTGATTGCTCCACATCCCAAGTCGCCACACTCAGAGCACACGAAGAGCATGCATCGAGTAGGTGCACCTGTATCGGCGGGAGCCATCAGCCGCAGCGCATTAGCCGCATTGCTGCTCCAGTCCTGATTGTTCACATCGAGACAACCGACGAGATTATATTGACGAAATTCCCGAGTTTTTGCCAGCGACTTTCCGTCGATAATGAAGTCGTATGTAAACCGCCCGTGCTCGTGTATTGGTTCAAGAACAAGGGTTGAAACATTCATGGCAACTGCCGGGATAGGAGGAAGAGCTATCTTAAGCCGCTATTCTACGCCAGCGAGTAACGCTGGGCAAACCAGGACCGGAGAAAAACGAGCTTTGCGGCGCGAGGGATAGCACCGTCAAGTGGCAGTTGCGTTGGAATCCACATATGCGCAGAGCGGATCGGCAGCCAGATAGTCCTGGGTCTGTCCGTATGCACGCGCCCGCGAGCCGCCACAGATGGACTTGTACCTGCAGGCGCGGCATTTGCCGCGCAGCAATGACGCATCGCGCAAGGCAAGAAATAAGGGGTGTGTCCTGTACACTTCGACAATCGAAGCGGTCTTCACATTGCCGGATACAAGCGGGAGAAAGCCACTGGGGTAGATATCGCCTGTATGTGAGATGAAAATGACCCCCTTGCCGTCATTGACGGAGCGGTAAGCCCGCAGTGCTCCCAGCCGCATGCCCGGAGAAAGATTGCCCAGGTTGTGGTCGGCGTCGGGAGACATCTGACTGACATATTCAATCAGGACTCGCCGGAAGTGCGGGGCGGCAGTCGCTTTGACATCAAACTTGGCGGTAGTGGACAACTGCGCCATGCTCAGCATGATTGCTTCCGCTTCTTGCGGGCTGATTTGCATGTCCACATGAGCCCTTCCGGTCGGCACGAGGAAGAACAGACTCCACAAAACCGCCTCGAGATTCGCCACGGTTGCGACCATCTGGTCGAAGCAGCCGACGTTACCGTTCCAGATGGTCGTATTGATTTGCACCGGCAATTGAGCAGCGGTTGCCCACGTAATAATATTCAAAGTCATATCGTACGAACCGGGCACGCCACGGAAACGATCGTGCACGAGGGCGGTCGGACCATCCAGGCTGACGGCTAGGCGTTCAACCCCACTTTCTTTCAGTCTTTCGACCACGCTTCTGGTGGTGATGGGTGTGGCGCTGGGCGTTATAGCTACGGGAAACCCACGTTGCCGAGCTTCGTTGATGATCTCAAATAAATCGTCTCGTTGTACAGGGTCACCCCCGGTTAAGACAAGCAACGGTCTGCCGAACTGAGTTAAATCATCCAGCAGCCGCCGGCAATTTTCCAAAGAAAGTTCTTCCGGGCTGCGGTGACGAATGGCGCGGGCGCGGCAGTGACGGCAGGCGAGATTGCAGGCCCTGGTTAATTCCCATAGCACCAGATATGGTGCTTGAGCAAAATCCGCTTTGAAGGGACTCCGGTTGTCCGAAATTGTCATGCTACTCATCTTGCTCACGTTTCTTCACCAGTTTCAGCGCTTTCAGATCGACGCGCCTTCAACTGGAAGCCTTTTAAAACTCTTGTAAAACCGAAATCCAGTAGAAAAATCGCAGCCGCAGCCAATAAGACGTGCGGTGCATAACGTTTTAAATTGATGAACAGTAATTCCGCTGGATCGCCGTGATTCGGGTTAAGCGAATCCGTACCATCCACAAATTCCTTACTATCTGGAATTCCGTCCTCATCAAGGTCGCTCTCGTTGCCCAGGAAAGAAGCGAGTTTAGCCGGATCTGTTCGAGCCTCGAGCACCTTCTTCTTTCCCAAAGTTTGCATAATACGGTTGCCGAATTTATTCAGGATGGGGCTGTCGACCGGCTGCCCGGGCTCGAGGGCGGCGCGTGCCGCCGCCAGCCGCTTCATTTCTTCAGGATTGAGAGCGCCTACCTGCCCAGGCTCCGAGCCGGAGGGACCGTGCGCATTGATATGGCACATAGCGCAATTGACCGTGCGCCCCGAATGTTTCTCACAAAATTGTTGAAACTCCGGATACGAGAGCGCCGCCGGCGCAATGATCAGAATCCCCGCCAGAGAAAGAAGTGTTACGCAGAATGACCTGATTCGCATGCCGTCTATCCTTTGATCAGATGGTATATTTGCTCGCCCCACACCGTCATTATTACGAGATAAGCGGTAACGGCAACCGCGATCGCGCCTAATGTTCTGCGGCTAGTGCCTTTGAAGATCCATGGTGCGCCAAACAATACCGCCACCACCGCTCCGCTCGCGAGCAGAATTACCCAGAAAGGCAGAAGCTCGAGAGGGAAGTAAACGAAATAGAAGTACCACTCAGGCTTGATGCCGGGCGGTGTGGATCCAAGCGCGTTATACGGCTCCAGAAGCGGGAAGGGCAGAAATGAGTCGAACGGCACGCACAGCGACACGACAAATAAGGCAAAAAATACCAGGCTCCAGACGGTCAAATCCTTGAAAAAGAAAATTGGAAAGAATCGCTCGGACTTCTTGCCTGGATTGTCGATCCCCTGACTCATGCCATGCAATTGCACGGATAAAAGATGCACTCCCAGTAGTGCGAAAGTAATCAGCGGCAATAGCACCACATGCAGTGCATAGAAGCGCCCCAGGGTCGATTGCCCGACGCTGGCTTCTCCCTGGAAAGTCTCCTTGAGAATACGTGGCAGCTCTGCCAGGGCACCAGGAAGATACTGCCCGACTTCTTCGACTGATTGCAAGCCGACTTTGGTTGCGTTGACGGCAATCTGATTCCATGGCAAAAGATAGCCGGTGAAGCCAAATGCGAAGGTGAGAAATGAAAGTAGAACGCCAAAGATCCACGTAAATTCCCGCGGCTTTTCGAATGCCTTCATGGCAAAGGCCGTGATCAAATGAACCACCGCAAAGAAAATCATGCAAGAAGCCGACCACGTATGCATGTTGCGGATCAGCGCGCCGGCGCTGACATGATTGGTAATATACTCGACCGAGATGTGCGCATCGCTTACAGTCGCCTGATAATAAAAGAGCAGGAACAATCCCGTCACGCACTGGATGATGAAAAAGAACATCGTCAGTCCGCCCGTGTAATAACCCCAGGTCATACGGTGTAGCGGCACTTCCTTTTGCTCCACCATGTAGTGGAAGTTCATTTTCTCTACCGGGAAACGCTCGGAAATAAAGTGCGTGAGCCGCGTCAGCGTGTCGGACCTGTTCATGAGACAGCCTCCGCATGTGCACGAGCAATATACACATTAGCAGCGGCGAATTTCGTGCTCTCTACCGAGCCAGTTACCACTCCTTTCCGATCACGCTCGGCCAGCTTGTTGCCATGGTTGTCCATAATCACCCAGCCTAAAATGGGTAGCGGCGCTTTTGCCGGAGCATCGGCATTCGGTAAACCAGTTTTGATGTCGAAGAAAGAAACATGACATGGGCAAAGAATCTTTCCTTCGCTATTCACCTGATTGCCGACGGTGCACCCGAGGTGCGTGCACTTGGCCGAAAGAAGAATCGGTAGACCGTCAGCACCTTTAAAGGCCAGCGCCGGACGCATTTCATAGTCAATAAAGTATTTGCCTTCCGTGCTTTTTAGGTCGGAGACCGCCGCCACCAGGATATACTGCGACGTCTGCCGCTCCAGTTCCAATTTGCGTTGGTCGGCGGTGGCTTGCAGCCGTTTCAGACGCAATTCCATCATTTCGCTTTCCTGCTCTTTGGTTAGACGGGGTCCGAAAAAGAAGCGGAAAGCTTTGTCCATGGTGCCAATGCCCAGCAGGGCGGCACCGGCTGCGATACCAATCGATCCTTGAATGAACTGCCTCCTCGCCTGTTGCTCGACGTAGTGCTCTTGAGCGGCTTCTGCTCTGCGAGCAGTATTCCAGATAACTTGCTGTGGCGGTCTAAATAGATAATGCACAGGCAAGGAGAGCATATGAATCAATCGAGAAAATGGTAGTGCCAGTAGTATCAACCAGGCACCTACGATGTGCGCCTTCAGGATCAAAGGCATCTCTTGTACTACTGAGATATCCGGCTGCAACATCAACAGGCTCCAGAGATATGGAGTCATGGTGCCGGGAGCCCAAGCCGCTCCCCATTTATAGTGGACTGCTATTCCCAGCCCGAGCGCCACCTGGACAAGTAACAGGCCAAGAACAACGAAGTCCATGGTAGTTGAAACAGCCTGCACTCGGGCACTGACAATTCGCCGCGCCATCAAAACCAAAAGCCCGACCAGGCAACCAATGGAAAGTGCAATTCCGGTGACCTCAATTGCCACAAGCAAAGGGTGTACGGAAACCAACATCTTCCATAAGCCGGGAGCGACAAAAACAATAATGTGAGCCAGCAAGATCAAAATGATGCCGATGTGCCAGGGTACCGATCCCCAGACAAGCGCTTTGTTTTCGAGAAACTGTGAGGAGAGAGCGGAATATGTCATGGGAGCCGTGCGTATGCGGTAAAAGGAACCGACAATACAAACGACGATAGCAACGTAAGGCAGTGCTATGAATAGTACGGTTTCTAACATGATTTTTCCCTTGCTTTTCCTGCTTTCCCTGCTTCCCTGATCGTCCTTATTAGCTAGCTCTTTGCGCGCAGTATCTCCAAAATGCTCAAAAGCAGCCATTGATATGGATTGTCGCTGCCGCTTAAGCTGTCTGCCATCTGCTTGATCGGTTCGCTGAGCACATATTCAATCAGCTCTTGCAACTCATCGTCCTGGCACTGACCGGCGAAGCGCAATACAACGGCAACATGATCAGGCATCTCCCGACCATAGTCGAAACCAATTTCCGAGTATCTGTCCAACAGCCCGCTCATCAGCTTGCCGCGCTCATAGTTTTCGTCTCCGAAGATGTGCGCGCTTATATATGGAACGCAAACCGGTGCCATATCAAAAGTGCGCGTGAATATCTCCTCCAGATCGCTGGTTGTTAGTTTCGAGATCTCTTGATTGAATTTCTCCAGCAGATCGCCGGCGGTGACGTAATACATGCCCACCGCTTTTTGCCAATCGAGAGCATGTTTTTTGTACGTGTCATCAGGATAAATAAGCAGCGGAGCGAATCCGCATAATGTCGATGCTTTCGGTCGCTTTAACTTCGCACTCATGGTCCTCTCTCCACTTGCACGGAGACCCCCAGACCACACGAGCCCTTGCAAATCTCCATATTGCAGTTAGAGGAAATGGCTTCCTCACGTTGAAGCGGCGGCAGAACGAATCTTTCGTAAATGGTCGGCAGAGCCGTCAATGCATAAATCTGCTCGGCTTCCTCGGGCGTAACATTCGCCTCGCGCATCAATCTGGTCATAGAAACAAGATCGAGATCGTCGACCTCTTGTGAGCGCTTGTAATACCGAACTGCGATCAGCTTTTTCATCACATACTCTATATGTTCTTCATTGCCGCCACTGAAAAGCTTGGCGAGATACTTCATGGGCAGCCGTGATTTTTCCAGACTGGCAAAAAACTGGTCGGCGGCATTTTCATAGTGACCGTTATCCAGCTTGCCCATAACCGGCAAAAGCGGCGGCACATAGAACAGCATCGGCATGGTGCGATACTCGATGTGCAAGGGCAAAGCCAGCTTCCACTCCTTGACGTACTTGTAGATCGGCGAGTGCTGCGCGGCATCGATGAATTCCTCGCTGATACCATTCTTGCGGGCAAGATCGATGATCTTGGGATCGAATGGGTCCAGGATCAAGTTGCGCTGCGATTCGACAAGGGCATGCTCGGGCACCGACATCGCTTGCGCGACGCGCGATGCATCATAAAGCAAGACGCCCAGATAACGGATGCGGCCCACGCACGACTGGAAGCAGTTGGGTATCTGTCCGGTTTCCAGTTTCGGATAGCAGAGAATGCACTTCTCGGACTTGCCGGTTTTCCAGTTGTAGTAGATCTTCTTATATGGGCAGGCTGCCACGCAGGCGCGCCACCCTTTGCAGACGTCCTGATTGATCAAAACGATGCCATCCTCGCCTCTTTTATAGAGGGCCCCGGAGGGGCAGGAAGCGACGCAGCTGGGATTGGCGCAGTGGTTGCAGATGCGCGGCAGGTAGAACATAGAAATGCGTTCGACCTCGAACAGCTGCGCGCGCTCTTCTTCGCTCAATCCCTCCAGGTTGATGTCGTTTTCAGCATAGAGGGGTGAGCCCGAAAGATCATCATCCCAATTCGGTCCGGCCTTGATTTCAACCGGCTCACCGGTAATCTGAGAGACAGGTATTGCCGTCGGTTGGTCGTCGCCCTCCGGTGCATCGAACAAGTCGGCATACTTGTAGGTCCACGGCTCGTAGTAATCATCTAGCCCGGGCTGGTTGGGGTTGTAGAACAGCTTTATGAATGAGTCGAGTTTGTTCTGCGAGCGCAACTCGATTTTACGCTTGCCGTTATTGCCATTGACTTTCCATCCGCCCTTGTAATGCTCTTGATCTTCCCATAGCGTAGGGAAGCCCGTTCCGGGCTTGGTTTCCACATTGTTCCACCACATATATTCAGCGCCGGGGCGGTCGGTCCAGACGTTTTTGCAAGCAACGCTGCAGGTGTGGCACCCGATACATTTATCCAGGTGGAAGACCATTGAGACTTGTGCACGCACATCCATATTCAGGTCTCCTAAAATGTGGGATTCTCGAGGCGTTTTAACACCACGAAGGTATCGCGGTTTACTCCTGTCGGTCCCCAGTAGTTAAAACCGTAGGTAAACTGACCGTAGCCGCCGATCATGAAAAGCGGCTTCAGGCGCGCTCGCGTCAGGCTGTTATGGCCGCCGGCGCGGCGATTGCCGCGTCCTGGCGATTTCGGCACGGATAAAGTACGCTCGGGCGAGTGATAGATAAAAGCGGTGCCGCGCGGAATGCGGGCGCTGACTATCGCCCTTGTGCAAACAACGCCGTGATCGTTGAGGATCTCCACCCAATCGTTGTCGTTCAGTCCGATCAAGTCGGCGTCTTTATCATTGATCCAGACGGGGTAGATACCGCGGCTCAAGGTCTTCATGCGCAGCGTATCGCCGAAAGTCGAGTGTATGTGCCACTTGCCGTGCGGTGTCAAATAATTGAGGACAAGCGTGCCACCTTTGACTTCAGTTTTTTCCAGATCGCGAGTGACATGCCTTTCAGCCCGCGGTTTGAAAGTCGGGAGGTGCTCTCCGTATGCTCTGTACACCTCATGATCCAAGTATAAGTGCTGGCGTCCGGTTAAGGTTCGCCACGGGATCAGTTCTTCCACGTTCTGGCAGTAAGCCGAGTACGTGCGCTCACCGGTGGTGATACCAGTCCAGTAGGGGGATGTTAAGACCCGGCGCGGTTGGGCGCGCAGATCGTCGAACGTAATGCGCACAGCCCGGGTGTCACTGGCCAGATGTGTGTGGTCGATGCCGGTTTTCTGGCTTTCCGATTCGTAGGCCCGGTAGGCCAGTTCACCGTTGGTTTCTGCGGCGAAGTGCAGAATTGCCTCGCAGACATTGAGAGCTTCTTTGAGTGAGGGATACGTGTGACCGTCGAACGTCTCGGTCGGATGGGTTTGCATATAAGCATCGTAAAAATCCGCCACGTCGTAATGCGTGCCGTGCACAGCCAGTCCGTTGTTGCGGAAATTAGGACCGAGGCTTATATAGCGGTTGTAGAGATTGGCGTAATCGCGCTTCACCACTTTCAGATTGGGCATGGTTTTGCCCGGGATCGGCTCGCATTCACCTTTCGCCCAATCTTTTACTGAAGGCTGCGCAATCTCAGCCGGCGTGTCGTGCAGCAAAGGGGATGCCACTAGATCTTTGCGCGGTTCGGGCAAATAATGCTGAGCCAGTTCGGCTGTGCGCTTGGCTATTCCTTTGAAGATGTCCCAATCCGATTTCGATTCCCAACATGGTGGCACGGCCGGCTGTAGCGGGTGAATGAAACTGTGCATGTCGGTCGTATTGAGATCATGTTTCTCATAATAGGTCGCTGCCGGTAAAACGATGTCGCTATACAGAGCAGATGAATCCATGCGGAAGTTGAGGTCGACGACCAGATCCATCTTGCCCAGGTCTACTTTGTCATGCCAGGTGACTTCTTTGACCGACTCCTTCGCTGCTTCTTGAGCGATTACATTGCTGTGCGTGCCCAGATAGTGCTTGAGAAAATACTCGTGCCCTTTGGCTGAAGACAAGAGTGCGTTGCCGCGCCAGATGTACCAGACACGCGGGAAGCTTGCCGGCGTGTCTGGATCTTCCATGGAAAACTTAAGCGTCCGCTTCTTGAGTTGTGCCACCGTGTAATCGATGATCTCCTGGTCGCTTTTCGCGCCGCTTGCTTCAGCTTCTGCGATCACATCGGCATTCGGCTTGTTGAACTGTGGATAGCAGGGTAACCAGCCGGCCCGCACCGCGAGAGCTTGCTTGTCGATGGTGTGGCCGCTCGACATCGGATGGCTATCGTCGGCGACGGCGCAAATTTCGTTGAATGAGTTGTCGTAGCGCCACTGATCGGAATGCACGTAGTGGAAAGAGGGAGTATTCTGCAGGCGCGGTGGACCATACCAATCGGCACCGAAGGCAATCGGTCCCCACGACGCTTGCGGCACCAGTTTCTCCTGCCCGACGTAATGGTTCAGTCCGCCGCCGGAGACACCGACGCAACCGCAGAGCATGAGACTGGTGATGGCGGAGCGGTAGATAAGATTGTTGTGATACCAGTGATTGACACCGGCGCCGATAATTATTGAGCACTTGCCCTTGCTCTTCTCTGCCGAAAGAGCCCATTCGCGCGCAAACGTGATGACTTCTTGGGCCTTGATGCCTGTGAATTTTTCCTGCCAGGCTGGTGTGTAAGGGGCCCGTTCGTCTTCGTAATTTTGAGGGTATTCTCCGCCCAGACCGCGATCGACTCCATATTGAGCCAACAGCAGTTCCATGACGGTGGTCACCAGCGTCGCACCAGAACTGGTGGCAACCTGGCGAGCGGCTACTCCCCGAGCAAGACAAGTGTCGTTGCCACCATCGGAAAAGTCGTTCAGCTTTACCTGCACTACTTGATCGGCACGCGTAGAAAGCTGCAAAAGGGGATCGACCGCGTCGTTGGTGAGAGCATTTTGCAGCTTCAAGTTCCATTCGCCCTTCTTCTTCTGCCAGCGGTGGCCGATGGTGCCTTTAAGCATGACCGGTTTATCGGTTAGCGCATCCCAGACAAACATCTTCCAGGCGGCGTTTTCCTCGCTTTCGGTCTCGGTCAGCTCGCCTGCGCGCAAAAGACGCCCGGCAGAATAAGTGCCGTCAGCATTCTTGTCGAGGTGCACCAGAAATGGTGCATCCGTATAACGCTTAGCGTAATTGGTGAAATACTCTACGCTGCGCTCGACATATGACTCCTTGAGGATGACGTGGCTGACGGCCATCCAGAAAGCGCCGTCCTGTCCCTGATTGATCGGCACCCACTCGTCGGCGATTTTGGAGGCCATAGAAAAGTCGGGTGAAAAGACGACCACCTTGGCCCCCCGGTGGCGGGCCTCGACGAGGAAATGCGCATCGGGAGTGCGCGTCATGAGGACATTCGAGCCTACCACTGCCACGAACTTGGAGTGGAACCAGTCAGCGCTCTCGGCGACATCAGTTTGTTCGCCCCAGATTTCAGGAGACGCCGGCGGCAGGTCGCAATACCAGTCATAGAAGGACATGGAAACGCCGCCCATCAATTGCAGAAAACGCGCCCCGGCTGCATAGCTGACCATGGACATGGCAGGAATCGGCGAGAAACCAACGATGCGGTCACTGCCGTGCTTCAAGATTGTATAGATGTTGGCCGCTGAAATGATCTCGTTTGCTTCATCCCAGGAGACGCGGCGAAACCCGCCTTTGCCTCGCGCCTGTTGATATCGCCTCCGCGATGCAGGATCTGCGGCGATCGACTTCCAGGCGGCCACCAGATCGTCGGCATGCTCTTTCTTTGCCTGCCGCCAGAGATCGATCAGTGCGCCCCGCATATAGGGATATTTGACACGTAACGGGCTGTACAAATACCAGGAGCAAGAAATGCCGCGCTGGCAGCCTCGTGGCTCATGCGGTGGAATGGCTTTGCTTATGGTCGGATAATCAAGGGCCTGCAACTCCCACGTAACGATGCCGCTTTTCACGTAGACATTCCAGCTGCAAGAGCCCGTGCAGTTGACACCATGCGTGGAGCGGACGATTTTGTCATACTGCCAGCGGTTGCGATAGAAATCTTCCCACTGCCTGGTTTTCGGCGCGAAGATGTCTTTGATCCAGGCCATGAGGTTATCTCCTTTGCAGTTTGTCCCGGGCAGAGCCCTTGCGGTGCCGGTAACCGAATGCGATGGCGCCCACCAGAACAGCAGCAGCGGCTGCTCCAGCGATCTCCACATTTAGCGCAGAAGTGGAGGAAATCTGTCCCTTTTGCATTAACAGGAAAGCTGTCAGATCCAGTGCTTCCTCGTGCGTCACCGGACAATTTTTGTAAGCGTTCTTCATCACCTTATAGGGCGTCTTCTCGCATGCCATGAGCAACGCCTGCTCATTCATTTTGCCGCCGATGGCACTCAGATCGGGACCGAGATTTTTATTCCCGACTCCTTCCACAGCATGGCAGGCTGCACAGGCCATACCGCCGTTTTTCAGAGACTGCGCGCCCATGAAAATGCGCTTACCCTCTTCTGCATCTCCATTCTCGGTTGCGGTGGCGGTAGTGGTGCCGCTGGCAGTGCCCGGTGTTGTTGACGCCGGTTTGTTTGCATTCCTGGAGGTCTCTGGGGCTGCTGGTTTCTCAGCATCTGCCTCACCGCCGCTTTTAATGAATTGCACTAACGCGTCGATTTCTTGAGAGGTGAGTGGACCGGCTTGAGTTTGCATGCGCGTAACGCTAGCCTTCACCTCTGCCGCATCTTTGTCTTTGCTGTTCAGAAGGTCGGGTCCGACGAGTTGACCTTTGCCCACGGTGTGGCAACCGGCACATTTAGCTGTAAAAATGTTAGCACCATCTTCTGCAGACACTGTCGAAACGATGATCAATGTTGTCAATGCGGTGAGAAACAGGCAGCAGGTGAAGCGCAGTATCAAGCGAAGACCTCTTTTGTTTATGCAGCCCATCGGCTTACATGGCTCCGATAGAGCAATTATGTCTTCCTGGTGCAGCAGCAGTATCGTCCTTAGGGCGTAGCCTGTAATTGGTAATGGAATGAAAAATGTCTTCCGTGTAATCCACTAATACTCCATAAGGATGATGACCAAAACGCCACTAAGAGCTACGGTTACCACAGGGGCAAGGAGTCTGGTGGTGGCTCAACGTGTTGTGATCATAGGTGCCGGCATTACCGGACTGAGCGCAGCATATTACTTGCGGCAGCGCTGGTCGCGCGAAGACCTCGACGTTACCTTGCTGGAGACCGGCGCAACCGCGGGTGGCGTTATTAAGACTCATCGCGGTGACGGCTGCTTGATGGAGTTCGGACCGGAGGCTTTTCTAACCAGCAAACCGGCGGCTCTAGATCTAATTGAGGATCTTGGCATCGGTAGTCGCCTGTTACCTACGAGTCAGATCAACCGGCGCACCATGGTGGCGCGTAAGAGTGCTTTACACAATTTGCCTGACGGATTTGTTATGTTTGCCCCCAGCGGGTGGAGACCATGGGCTTTGACGACACTTCTCAGCCCGCTTGGCAAAGCACGCATGGCACTCGATCTGGTCATACCACCGCGCCAAAACGAAGAGGACGAAAGCCTGGCTGAGTTCGTGCGCAGGCGCTTAGGCGGGCAAGCTTTGGAGCGGTTGGCGCAGCCACTGATCGGCGCGGTTTATGGTGGCAATCCGGAGTTGCTCAGCGCCCGCTGTACGATACCTCAGATGGTGCGCTATGAGGCCGAGCACGGCAGCATTATACGAGGACTTGCAAAACAAAATCGCAATCAAAAAGGAGCCAGCGGCGGCCCTCGCTACGGGCTTTTTGCCAGTTTCGACGAGGGTATGCAGGTGCTCACCGATGAATTGGTCTCTCGCTTGGCGCCGGGTAGTTTGCTGTTGAATACGGCTGCAGAATATGTAGTTCCTGGCATTCGCTCTCAATGGCAGGTTTCTTGTGCCGGTGGGCGATCATTTGCTGCCGACGCAGTCATCATTTGCACTGGCGCCAATAGAGCCAGCGATCTGCTCTCTTCTGTAGATTCCAATCTTTCGCAGAAGCTAAAAAGTATTCGCGCGGTGCCAGCGGTGTTGATCAACCTGCTTTTTGAGAGCGAGCAGATCCTCAGTCGGCTGCAATCCTTTGGTTTTGTGGTGCCAGCCTCCGAAAAATGCGTGATAAGTGCCTGCACTTTCAGCAGCGTCAAGTTTGCTGGGCGAGCAGAAAACGGCAAGACACTTTTGCGCATCTTCCTCAATGCTCAACAATTCGAGCGTTGTGCCGATTGGGATGACGAGCGGATGGTGTCAGAGGTAATGGCTGAGCTGGGTCGTTATTTGTCTCTAAAAGGCAAGCCGATTGAATCCTGCGTGGTGCGGCATCGCGATGTTTTGCCGCAATATGACGTGGGACATCAAAAGCGGATTCAAGAAACGCTTAGTACTTTATCGACCCATGCGGGACTTTTTCTGGCGGGAAACTCTTACCATGGCATGGGCATCCCGGACTGCATCGCTTCCGGCAAACAGTCCGCAGAATCGGCCAGCAACCATTTGCAGCGACAGCTAGTCACCACCGGCACGTAGCTGCGCTGAGAGTCGTTGGTCAAGGTTCACAGTCTGGTCGCCACAGGTTCTAAAACAAGCTGTCCGCAGTGTGGCGATTTACCAAGCAAATGCTCTAGCGCCCGTTGCGCTGAGTAGCTTCTCTCACCAGGCTGCAAGAATCGCCTCAGGCAATCCAGCTCCGTGCCTGCCGTCACAAGTGGTGGCTCAACATATCCATCGCGGCGCACCTGCTGGTAACCGACCGTAGATAAAAGCCCATTGCATAGGCACTTGCGTCCTGCCGTCTCCTCCGGTTGTCCGCCCTTTTTCACAAAATCATCAACGGGCTCTGCCGGGCATCGGAACGTTACTCCACCTGTTTCTGTTTTGTAGGCGCAGCGCAAATAGCCTAGATCGCAAATTCTGGTGCGACGCTCATATTCGTGCGGCTCCGAAAGTGGAGATTGTTTCAAATGTTGTGTTCTAGCATTGATCAGGCGGCCTCTTCTTGTTTGATACCATCAACGAACCTGATCCCTTGAAGCAGCTCTCCAAGCCGTTCTGGTCGATTCAGACGGCGCCACTTCTGTTGTGCAGACAATGCCAACTTGAACACCATTGTTAGCATTGTGTCTCTCGTTAGCATACCACGGGTTTTTGCGGTGCGAAGCCGCACCGTCGCAAACGTCGATTCTATCGGATTCGTAGTGCGTAGATGCACCCAGTGTTCGGCCGGGAAATCGTAGAAAGTTAGCAGAACATCTCGATCTTTCGCAAGGCATTCCGTTGCCTTCGGATACTTGGACTCGTAACTCTCGACAAAATGATCAAACGCTTTTTCGGCTTCGGCTTTCGTCTCGGCCATCCAGATTTGATGCAGGTTCTGCTTGGCGCGTCCTTGGATGGCCTTCGGCAGCTTGTCCAACACGTTACCGGTCTTGTGCATCCAGCAGCGTTGCCATCGTGTTTCACCGAAGACCTGTGGGAGGGCTTTCCAGAAACCCAATGCTCCGTCTCCGACGGCAATTTTCGGAGCGGCTTTCAACCCGCGGCGTTTCAAATCGTTCAATGCTTCTAGCCATGACTGTTCACTCTCGCGATATCCGTCAACGAGCGCGATCAATTCCTTGGTACCGTGTTTAGTGGCACCGATGATAACAAGCATGCACTGGGACGCGTCTTCCATGCGCGCCCCAAAGTGAATTCCGTCGACCCAGAAATACACGTACTCCTTGCCTTTCAAGGTGCGCTGTTGCCATTCCTTAAGCTCATCGCTCCAGGCGTCCTTCAGCCGGCTCACGGTCGATGCAGAAAGTCCCGGAGCGTCTTTCCCCAAAAGCGCTGCCAAAGCTTCACTGAAATCTCCTGTAGAAACGCCCTTCAGATACAGCCACGGAAGTAGATCTTCAATGCTCTTCGTCCGTCTCAAGTACGGTGGCAAGATGCTAGAGCTAAAGCGCACCTTAGTGCCATCCGTGCGTCTGTCGGCTACGCGTGGTGCCTTCACGGGAATGTCACCAATGCCTGTCTGGATCGTCCGCTCGGGCAAGTGTCCGTTCCTAATGACTGCGCGCTTGCCGGAAGAGTCACGCACACCTTCGTGCTGACGGAGAAACTCCTCTATTTCTGCATCCAATGCCCATTTGAGAAGCTTTTGCGCTCCTTGTCGAAGTATTTCCATGAGCGGATCTTCAGCAACCACCTCTGGATTTTTCAGCTGTACGACTGTATCTTTCTTCATTAGGCGTATCTCCTTCAGTTCAGCGATTGAAAGAATACGCCACCTTTTTCAATTACTCAAAACACAACTTTCGGCAAAAACTCCCGAAAGTGAGCCTTCCAGCTGTACGATCTTAAAAGGATAGCCGGATGAAGACGCGCGCGGATCGGTAAATACTGATTCTTGCCCTGATAAGACTTTTTCAATTACACGCTTTTTGATACTGTCCGCGATGCCAGACTCGTTGCAGTAAGCAAAAGCTGTACCTACCTGGATGCCCTGAGCACCGCGACTGACGATTTCCTGAAGCCGTTCCGGCGAAGCACAGGAGCCAGCCCACCAAAATGGCAATCCCAGTTTTACAAAGTCCTCCACCTCCGGTTCGTCTTTGGGCCCATAAATAGGCTCACCGTGTTCGTCGATCTGCAGCGCTCCGCGCGGCGGCGCATTATGTCCGCCAGCGGAATGGTGTTCGACGACGAAGCCATCTACGTGTCCGCTCGCCTTCCGCGCCAGCGACTGTGCCAACGTAAAGGATGAAACTATAGCCAGGAAGTAGGGACGCTTCAATGCCTTTGCGTGAGTAGGAGAATAGCCGGCTGGATCAAACGACACCTCGAAATTGTCATCGGATGTAGCACCTTGAACTTCAATTTTCAAACTGACCGCCTGATGCAAACTCAACCGGTCGAGAATTGCTGGAATGGCTTTGGGAATACCGGCCCCCATTAGCACATAATCTACTCCAGCTAGCATGGCACCATACAATGAAGGCAGTGTAGGCAAGTCGATTTTCGTCAGATAATTGATACCGATCAAGCCTTCATGATTTTCTTTGGCTAGAAACACCTCCACAAAATTGGCCACCATAGTGAGTTCTATCAGCCGCCGATCGCTTCTCATGCTGTGCATGGAAACCGGCTTGTACGGCGCTTGTGCATCCTTGCCGCCGTCCACGAAGAAATTGTGGAGGACCCACCGGGCTACGTCGCGCAGTGGAAAGTGAGCAAGGGCGCGCCGGATCGAGCCGTCTTGGTCACCGTCTTGCAGGCGGCGAGCAAGGACGGTGTCTAACAATGTGCCTGAAACAACGCCTAGCTGCCCGCATTGCGAAACTGCCCTGGCTAGGCGCCAATTGGAAACTGCGACTCCCATACCCCCTTGAATTATGATTGGATGGTCAGTAGCAAATTTCATTCTGAATTTCCCCGTAGCACCAACTGAACTTACAGATCCTAGTCTTTATCGGTGATGAGCAATAGTAGTTACCGTCCGGTGACCACCCGGCAGTTGGACTGGCTCGCTTCGCTGTAACCACCAACAATGCCGTTCGGCTTCTTTGCCCTGGACTTTAGCCTGCGTGCAATGTGTCTTCACAGGTCTGTTAAGTCCAATGGAGCCTCTAAATGCAGGCACCACTCGATAGTACGAATGCTGAGCGGGATGCGAATAGAATGGGCGACGCTGAGGATGCGTTGATTTTCAACGGACATAAAGAGTTGCAGTTGCATGGACTGCTTAATCATCATGGCGCGCTGACGGTCAATCGCAGCGATTGGAGAATCGAGGGGACGCCCGCCAAATATATCCATGCAGCGATAAGCAAATTATTGCGAGCCGACCATCACTTTCCTTACGCTTTGGTTGCATCGGTCGATATGTACTAAGCACTTTTGAAGCAAGTGAAGGAATCTCCCGCGCTAGAATTGGAGCAACTGAGTAAGCTTTTCGAGGATGGTATATTGTGGAGTCCGCAGATTCCTGCTGAGACTGCTGCTGTGTGATATGTACCGGCCTGCAAAACTTCGATATTGCGGTCGCCGAGGATCTGCAAATTGCATATCTGGGTCCATCCGACATGAATTACCGATTCCGCGTTTACGAGTCAGCTGTGCTGCGTGTCAAAGATCCAGCGCCATATACGTGATCCGCTCGGGCTAAAATTCGGGCTCAAGAACTGTTCACTGCCATCACACAAGCAGTGAACAGTTCTTGAGGTGGAAACCATGCGGTAACCAATTGCGCCCGGCAAGCTTTCTCACTAATATGCCATTCATCCATTCCATAACCTGAGGGCTACGGCGATCACCTGCATCCGCCGTAGTCCTTGTGTTGATCAACTAATTGCCCTCGGTTCCGTTAGAGCAAATGTCTGTATCGCCCATTTCGATGGCCGAATTGAAATAGAAGACGCCAACAAGCCAGCACACAAACCCACTGGCAATGGCGGCTAAACTAGATTGTATAAGAGGCAAGCTTTCCGAAGTCGGAGCTTGCTGGTTCGATCATATCGAAAACGAAAGCGACGCACCCGATGGCGCCAGATTCCCAAAACCAGAAGCATCGGAATCCACCAGGTCGCGGTCGCCCAATACCACAGTGTCACACCCTTGAGAAACGGCAGCAGGTTTTTCAGCAACTCACAGGTAGCGGCTGAATTGATCAGTTCAACCCCAGCCACGGGCCATCGCTCCCATGTTGATTTAGTAAGGTGGAATCAGATCAGATGGCTCGAATTTAAAAAACATGTAGCCGTAGAAGATCAACGCAATCAGCCAGAGATACAGCATTCCGCCAAAGAGCCAGAAGCTGAGAAACAGTGCGGCGCAAGCGCCCTTGGTTGACGAGGCAAAAATTCCCCCGCCGTTTTCTCCCAGATTGTCCGTTATAACCGACATGGACCATTCGGTGCACTTGCAGCCAGCCTGCAAAATTTCGATCAGAAAATTGGCCTTACGGTCGATGCGCTGCAGCAGATTCGCTGTCACCATGCAAATGCATGCGGAGGACAGGAACATGTTAATTACGGCCCCTAATGGCAGAACCTGCTCGGAGTACATGCGCTTAGCTGAGATCGCGCATGAAAAGGCTGAAAGACGCAGTGAAAGCAAAGAGCGCAACGTCAAGATAACCGTGGCTGTTCTGGCGATTCTATTGATATTGCTGGCTGCTGCCTGGTCATACTTTCATTCTGTAGCAACTCACAGTCCGGTCGACTTGCTTGATAGCATTTGCAGTCTCGGATGAAGTTGTTCTTTCGTATTCGCTAGTTTGCGGCGGCAATTTTCGCTGTTCTGAAGCTTAAAGTCATGATCGGTCGTGCCAGATTTGCTTCTACCTCGGATTCGAATCCGAATCCGTCGGCAAAACGCTGCATGGATGCATTGAGCAGATTCATCATCTGCAGACGTCCCGCGTCGGTCAGGTCTAGCCGATTCTTCATTTTGTCCCAGGTGGGCAACTGGGCATAACTGATGGATGCGCTCTCTTCATTGCCTGAGATAGAAACTTCGCCGCCAACGAGATTGACGGTCAATTACGCTAAATATTTCACGAGATCGACTGTTTTATCAATTCAGTGAAATGTGAATAGATCGATTGCTGCATGTCCGCCAGCAACTCGGGTCTTTCTTTAAGCAAAATCCAGAACGCAAGTTTGTACTCAGAAATCAAGTTTCCAACTTCTTGCCGCCCCCGCGGCATGTCAGGTAGGTTCGACTTTGGTCCAGGTTGCTGCTGCGTCGCTAGACATAAAACTTCCTTCTTTGCCTGTCGTGCAAGTAGGGCGATTCGACGCCGCCCGCTTATTCTTCGGCTACTTTAGCAATGCCGACTGCGTAGCATCAGTCTGGCGGATTACGTCTTCTTGGACGCAGAGACTCACGTTCATCCGAAAAACTTAGAATATTCAGTTTTCATGCTGGAAATTACTCTTCCGGAAATGCATAAAACCATCTTCAGGTGGAGGCAACGCAAGAGATGTTGGGTCATCATAGAGCTGTAGGAATGTGGAGAGATGAAGGTGTTTACGAATCGGACCCAGGCTGGCAAAGTTCTAGCATCGCGCGTCAAGCAATTCGTAGCGGCGGCGCCCTCAACTCCCGGCGTCAGCGACATTGTCATCGGTCTACCCCGAGGTGGAGTCCCTGTTGCTGCAGAGATTGCAGCGGAGCTAGCGGCTCCTTTGACCATATTGGTGGCAAAAAAGATCGGCGCACCTGGACAGCCGGAGTTTGCTATCGGTGCGGTGTCGGCAAGCGGTTTGACCATGGTTAGCGCTGCAATGCAGCCGTATCTGCAGGGGCTGAGTGAGTACATAAGAAATGAGTCAATGCGCCTGATTGCCAGGAGCAAAGAACTTGAAACAAAGTGGTTGCAGGCTGCGAGTCTTCCTTGCCCGGACTTCAAAAACAAGCGTTGCATCGTTGTGGACGATGGAATTGCGACGGGACTAACGACGTGGGCGGCTATCGAGACTCTTCGAAGAGCGGGAGCTCATTCCGTTATCGTCGCTGCACCAGTCATGCCCGCTTCCACTAAAAAGCAGCTTGAACAGTCATGCGATGCCGTCATCTCAGCCCTGGCTCCAGAGGACTTAGTATCGGTCGGGTCTTTTTATCAAGATTTCCATCAGGTGGAGGATGAGGAAATGCTTGATTGCCTGCGATCCTATTTCCACAAAGCTCAATCCACAATCAATATTGCTAACTAGGTGGAACACTATTCTACGCCCACTGCGCTCAGGACATTTCCATCCGCGCTTGAGTCCGTTTCTTTAAATGCGGAAGCCCTGTTCGCTGCTTACCATTCGTCACCTGTCGGTCTTTCATCGACGGTGGCGCGAGAGCGGCTTCAGCTTTGTGGTGAAAACTGTCTTGTAACCCGCCATTCTTCCAATCTGCTCGGACAATTTATTGCCAATTTCATGCATCTGATGGCACTTTTATTATGGGCCGGCGGAGCGATCGCGATATTAGCGCAAATGCCTCAAGTCGGTGCGGCGATCTGGATGGTCAATGTCGTCAACGGATGTTTTAGTTTTTGGCAGGAATTCAAAGCTGAAAAAGCGGCAGAGGCGCTCGCCAAATTAGTCCCTCATTTCGTGGTTGTCCGCCGCGATAACGTTGATACGAAACTGCCAGCTACGCAGGTGGTTCCTGGCGACATCATCAGCGTCAGTGCCGGCGAAAAGATTCCAGCCGATGCTCGCATATTACGCCAGTCTTCGCTCTCCGTTGACGAATCTGTCTTGACCGGCGAATCGCATTCAAAGTGGAAGGATGCGCAACCCGGTCCGCCCGCGAAACGGATCCAGGATGCATCAAATATGTTGCTCGCCGGTTCCACGGTCACGGGCGGTAACGGAAAGGCACTGGTGGTTGCGACCGGTACGTCTACTGCCTTCGGGCAAGTTGCGCAACTAGCCGTGGGAGTGCGCGAGGATCTGAGCCCCTTACAGAAGGAAATGCAACGTCTCACGCGCCAGATAAGTCTGATTGCCGTATCAGTCGGTGCAATCATGTTTCTCTGTGCGGCTCTATTCGTCCGTGTTTCTATCGCACAATCGTTTCTGTTCGCGCTTGGCATGATTGTAGCGTTTGTGCCGGAGGGCATGGTACCGACAATCACACTGTCCCTGGCAATTGTTGTGGAAAGGATGTCCCGTGAGAATGCCCTGATCAAAAAGCTTTCTTCAGTAGAAACGCTAGGTTGCACGACCGTTATTTGTACCGATAAAACCGGTACGCTCACTGAAGGCAAAATGAGCGTGCAGAGAGTCTGGATTCCCGATGCTGACGAAACTCGAGCCGGCACATCATTGCGCGCGGAAAGCCGTTTCTTCAGCGAAGCAGTTGGCGGGACGAGTGGAGCGATTGTCACCGAGTTCTGGAGAGGTGTCTGTTTGTGCAACAATGCAGAGGTTGTCGAAATCGACACCCAAAGCCTGCACAGTACTGTTTACGGTGATGCAATTGAATCAGGATTATTGCTTGCCGCGGCCGCGGCGGGCGTGAATCACCGAGCCATTCGGGACGATTGTCCACGCGTCGCAGAATTACCCTTTGATTCGCGTCGCAAGCGGATGAGTACTGTAAATGAAGTGCGTGGCGATGTCGTTGCTTATGTTAAGGGCGCGCCCCAGGAATTGTTGCGGCGCTGTGAGTTTTTGTATTGTGGCGATAAGTCAAGGGTTGAGTTAAGCGAGCAGCTCCGCGCTGTCATTCTCAGCCAGGTCGACGGCATGTGCGCCGGAGGGTTGCGCGTTCTGGGACTGGCGCGCCGCAGCATGCCGGAGGGCGAGCAGGAATCGTATTCCATAGGAGCAGTTGAGAGAGAGCTGGAATTTCTGGCGCTCATTGCATTCCTTGATCCGGCGCGACAGGAGGTGAAGACAGCAGTCGATGCCTGCCATCAAGCGGGCATTCGCGTCGTGATGCTGACCGGTGATCACGCACTGACCGCAGAGGCAATCGCTCGTCATGTGGACATTATTGAACAAGGTCCGCACTGTATTGTTGGCGGCGACGATCTCGACATGATGTCCAATGATGATCTGTACCAGCTATTGGACAAGCAAGTCTTGTTTGCTCGTGTTTCACCCCACCACAAACTGCGTATCGTTCAGGCTTTCCAAAAGTTGGGTCATGTAGTCGCCGTCACAGGCGATGGTGTCAACGATGCTCCGGCTCTTAAACAGGCTGATATAGGCATTGCGATGGGGTGCCGTGGCACGGATGTCGCGCGGGCCGCTGCCGACCTGATTTTGTTAGACGACAACTTCGTCACCCTTGTAAGAGCAATTGAACTTGGTCGCGCTGTTTACGCAAACATTCGAAAATTTGCTGTCTATGTGTTTACCAGCAATGTAGCGGAAGCCGCTCCGTTTGCGGTCATGTTGTTCTCGCGGGGCGCGATTCCTCTGCCCTTGAATCTGATGCAGGTTTTGGCGGTAGACCTGGGAACCGATATGTTGCCTGCAATTGGATTGGGAGCGGATGACCCGCAGCCCGGCTTGATGTCAGAGAAGCCCAGGTCTCTCAAAGAACCATTGCTTAATCGCGCCCTGCTTCTGAAGGCTTTACTCTGGTATGGTCTGCTGGAAGCGATTGCCGGGCTCAGTTGCTTTTTCTTTGCCGTCTGGCTCTCTGGCTGGCCCAGTGTCGAGATGGCTGCTCCCGAATCCGCTGCGCATAGATCAGCAACCTCCGCCACGTTAATCGGAATTGTTGGTGCTCAAATTGTCACTGCGTTCGCCTGCCGTTCGCGAAAAGAAACGGTATTTAGCCGGTCGATCTTTCGAAACCGGCTATTGTGGGCGGGCATCGTTCTTGAGGTGTGCTTGTTGGCGGCTGTAGTTTGCATGTCCTGGTTGCAAAACGTCTTCGATACCAACTTTGTCGATCTACGTGTTGTGGGCTTTGCATTCTTGTCCAGCATTCTGATTCTGTTCATGGATGAGTCGCGCAAGCTCTTTTTACGCCGAATCGACCGGCGAACAGCCGTTATCAGGAACGGAATCACTCGGTCGGCCGATGATGCTACATAACAAGGCCGATGTCGAGGCACATCCGGCTCCACGAAAATAGAAAATGAGCGAGTAGTCACCGAGGTCAATCATGAAAGTGCTTTTTGCTACCGATGGTTCTGAATACGCGCAGGCAGCGATAGATTCCATGCTTGCTCGTCCCTGGCCTGATAAGACCGATATTCTGGTGGTACACGTGGTGCAAGTTATACCTCCTTCGTACATCGGCTACTACGGTGGCTACATGGATGCATTGGCTTTCGCCGATGAATCGGGTAAGCGATTTGGTGAGGGTATTCTGCAGAAAGCAACGGCTCAGCTGAAGAAGGGGCTGCCTGACGTTTCGGTAAATAGTGTTTTGACCGTTGGCAGTTCACCGTCCGACGAGATTGTCGAGGAGGCGAAGCGCTGGAAGGCAGACATGATTGTTGTCGGTTCGCACGGGCGCACCGGACTGGCTAAATTTTTCATGGGCAGTGTAGCGGAGGCCGTCCTTCACAAAGCTCCTTGTTCGGTGGAGGTGGTAAGGCGTCCGAAAACAACGAAGAAAGCAGCGCTGGAGAGCAAAGAGTCAGCGGCTGCGAGTTGAAGCAATAAGTTTCAAGAGAAGTATGTGATGGCGCAGACTTTCAGAAATTTCTCGGACATGGAAGCGCAAACGAGTAAGTTAGTGCGCCTGCATGCACAGCCTTTCACGGGAGACTCTACCGAACTCGATGTGCTGATGAATCTGATCGGAAATCGTTCGGTTGTCTTAATTGGGGAAGCCTCTCATGGTACTCACGAGTTCTATAAAACGAGAATTGAATTGACGAAACGTTTGATCGTAGAACGTGGGTTCAACGTTGTGGCGGCCGAGGCTGATTGGCCGGACTCATGGCTTGTAAACCGTTTCGTAAAAAGCAAAGGCGATGCCAGACATGCGCAGGAGGCTCTCAGCGGTTTTCAGCGCTTTCCTACCTGGTTGTGGCGCAATGCCGATGTTTTGTCCTTCGTCGAATGGTTGAAGGCGCACAACGACACCATCTCGCAGTATGGCAGCAAAGTAGGATTCTATGGACTTGATCTATACAGTCTCTATCGCTCTGCCGCGGCAGTAATCGACTATTTGGAAAGGGTGGATCCGCTGGCGGCGGCGGTCGCCCGCAAGCGTTATGCCTGTCTTTACTCTTTTGGTAAGGATGAGCAGTCGTACGGTTATGCCGCTTCGCTGGGATTGACCCGCGCCTGCGAAGAGAAAGTTGTTGCCGAACTTGTCGAGTTGCAGAAACGTTCGATCGAACTTATGCAACGCGACGGACAAGTCGCATCTGATGAGTATTTTTTCGTTGAGCAGAATGCCCTTTTAGTCGCAAAGGCGCAGGCATATTATCGAGAGATGTTCGTAGGTCGAGTCAGCACGTGGAATTTGCGTGATCTGCACATGATGGAAACACTGGTTGCGCTCCAGGAACAAATGAAGAAATACGGACAACAAATGAAAGCAGTAGTCTGGGCGCACAACTCACATTTAGGCGACGCGCGAGCAACCCAAATGGGTCGGCAGGGTGAGCTCAATCTCGGTCAACTGGTCCGCGAACACTATGGCAACGATTGCCGGTCTATTGGTTTCACAGGCTACAGCGGCACCGTGACCGCCGCCTCGGAATGGGGCGGACCAGCCGAGCGCAAGAATGTGCGTCCGGCTCTTCCGGGTAGCGTTGAAGCGCTGTTCCATAAGGTTGGATTGCCTTCTTTCATCCTGCCTCTCCATCCACCGGCACCGGTTGCAGAATTGTCCGGTTTGCGACTAGAGCGTGCGATTGGAGTTCTCTACAAGCCGGAAACCGAGCGCGCAAGCCATTACTTTTTCTGTTCGCTCGCCAATCAATTTGACGCTGTGATTCACTTTCAAGAAACACAAGCAGTGGAGCCGTTGGAAAAAACGGCGAAATGGGTGGCCGGCGAAGACAGGGTTCAAGATACGATGGACTGACGTGCCCGTGTCGCGCAAGTTTCGTGCTTGCAGTTGCAAACTTCGGTGCCGTCGCACGCGGATTCACAACTTTCCGTGCAGTAGTCAGCTCGCACCACGATGCAGTGACAGTGCTGATTTCGACATTTTTTCTTGTGCTCTGCCGGCATGTCCGGGGCTGTTTGCTCGCTCATATTTTTATCCCTTGGGTGACGTTCATTTCGGGCTCATTTCGGGCTCATTTCGGGCACAAATGGTTGCTTGCAAAGCTATTACAATGCACACCGATAGTAACCCATTCGAAGGTTTAACATGCAACCCGGCAAGTTACATACTCGATCGGCCCTGGCGCTTCTCTATTTGTCCCTGCTGATGTTGGCGATAGCCCGCTCACCTGCTGCTCAGGCAGACGTTGGCGAGACCTTGATCGATAAGTATCAATGCCGACATTGCCATATTATTAGCGGCTCCGGCTCTTTACTTGCCCCTCCTCTGGACGGAATCGGCAAACATCGCAGTGATTCCTATATTCAAGGGCGGCTTAAGGGCGATAAAACCGGTCCGCTAAACAATTATCCGGTTCCGGCCGAAATCATGGTCCATGTTGTTATCCCGTCTAAGGATGCCAAACTTATCGCTCAGTTTTTGTCCAAGCTGCCAGAGCGAGAGTTTCCTCCAACTGGTCATGGCGCGACAGGCAGTGTTGTTCCCAGCGGAGCACCGGCAGGTTCCCGTTTCGTCCCCGAAATTGCTTCTGACTCAAGCAAGCGAGGAGCATTGCTTTACAGAGACAAAGGATGCATGGCTTGCCATACCATCGGTGGCGCGGGCGGTACTATAGGACCAGCCCTGGATGGCGTTGGAGCGCGGCGTTCTCGCAACTTCATCAAGGCGCGGATAACGGCGGGCGCAATCTTTTTGCCGAAGCCGGGTGAGCCTTCTCGGGGTTATTCGATGCCGGCGACGAAACTCGACTCAACTGAAATTGACGAATTGACCGACTGGGTTTTGACGCTGCCGCAAAAGTCCCGGCGATAGCCCAGGTTACTCCGGGACAAAGAAGATCATCCCGTTCTCATCCGTATGGAGGAGGTGCCGGACCGCGTAAGGTGGCATCATACTAACATCAACTTCAGGGAAGGCAATTCTGAAAAGCAATGGTGCCCACACAATATTCTAAACGGCACAACTAGGATTTGAGCTAAGTCCCCTGAAGAAATAGCTGGAGGCCGCCTTCCAAGGGCGGCCTCGTTTTTGTGAGCGAACCGATGAAAAAGCTGGTCAATCAAGAGTCTTACTTTTGCGACGTCTGCCATCGATATGTGTTTAGCGAGAAGCTTGGCGAGCCGCGCTACGGAATTGCACCGCTGACAGATTTTGCTGATGTGCCGGAAAGTTTTAGATGTCCGGATTGTGGTGCCCCGAAAACCGAATTTGTTCCGGTGCATCAAATCGGTTGGCTTGACGGACCACTTTTTGCAACCATCGATAAACAATCAAGTTAATAAGATGGCAAAGGTACCGGTAGCTGTACGTAAAATCGAGTGTATCGCGCAAAACGCCCTGCCGATTCTCTGCGCTTTGACAATGATATGCCATTCCGGCGCCCTGGCTGCGGCGGCAACCGGTAAAAGTCCAGCGATTTCGCAAAAGGCTGTAGACAGACCGATCAAAGATAAATGGGCTGTCGTAGTTGGAATCAGTAAGTTTGAAGATCCCCGAATCAATCTCAAATATCCTGCGAAGGATGCACAAGACTTCTCCAACTTCCTGGTGAATGGGGCGCACTTCGCAAGTGACCATGTTGTTTTGCTTACCGATGAACAGGCTACGCGATCCAACATTCTTTCCGTTCTGGGAGACAAATGGTTGCCGCGCGTAGCTAATCCCGACGACTTGGTGATCATTTATTTCTCCAGCCACGGAAGCCCGGCTGACCTGGATGTCGGCGGCGTCAATTACTTAATTGCCAGCGATACTGATACGAACTGCCTCTACGCTACAGGATTGGCGCTGCAAGATTTGATGCGCACTGTCAAGAATCGCGTGCACTGCAATCGCGTGGTCATGATTCTTGATGCTTGTCACAGCGGTGCCGCTGACGTTTCTTCTTCGTCGTCGGCAAAAGGATTGCAGCGAGCCGGTAATGTCGACACGTCGCAAATTGTCGCCGGAACCGGTCAACTGGTTATTGCTTCCAGCAAGCCCGACCAGACCTCATGGGAAGCTAAAACCTATGCCAACGGTGTGTTCACTAAACAGTTGATTGAAGCATTGAAGAAGCGAGGCGACCACACAAAGTTGGGTGAAGCTTTCGAGCAGCTTCAGGATAAGGTGCAGCAACAAGTGCTTCTGGAACGCGGGCAATTGCAGACGCCCCAGATCAAGAGTCAGTGGCAGGGAAATGACCTGGTTTTAGCTACGAGACCCAGCCAACCGCGACAGGGAATTCCAATTGAAACGCTCAATCTGGTCGCACCGCGGCCGCCTTTACGCGATGCGACCGATCAGGCTGATACCGCATCCGGTGTCGATGGCGCGGCGATCGGTTCACCTGGTGCAACCGGCATAGTCCCTCTGCCACCGAAAGTGATACTGGACAACGGCAACGTTTATAAGGTGTTCAATCAACCCAGTGCGGACACGAAGTTTGAAGCGGAGCTACCATCTTTGCTCACGTACGCTTTCACTTATCACTGGAATGACGGGCGTGGCATGAAGCCAGGGGTTATCTCTTTCCGACATGATGACGGAACCACCTATGGACCATTTCAAACGACAGGGAAAGCGGGACAGGGAAACGTCCCGAATGCATATTGGGAATGTGAACCGATGGTTGAGATAAAGGCCGGGCAATACACGATTTTGGACAGTAACGCAGCTACCTGGTCGCATAATAGCGGGTCGGGAGGATGTGGTTTTGCGCGCGTTCGCGTTGTGCCTCGATTTCCGACGAATTCAAGCGATTTGCGAAACGTGAGAAGACAACCGGTAAGCACGATTTTCAATAATGGCAATGTTTATCTGGTGCACAACCGACCCAAGGCGTCCACAGCATTCATGGTGCAGAAGTCAACTCTTTTGACCTCCATTTGCAATTACCACTGGAATGATGGCAAAGGACAAGAACCTGGCAACATAACCATAGTACGCCAGGATGGCACCGTTTTCGGACCCTGGCAAAGCAAGGGGCGTGCAGGGCAGGGAGGGGTTGCAAATGCTTACTGGTATTGTGCAGTGGATGTTCTGCTAAAGCCGGGCATGTACGTGATCCTGGACAGCGATAGCAATACATGGTCTCGTAACGCCGAAAGTGGCGAGTCTGGAATCACGGAAGTCAAAGGTGTTGTCCAGGATTGAAGCCACGCAAACCGGCGCGCTGCTAAATGGTCGCCCTCGTTCTTCTGGTCTATTTGCACCTGTCGGTTTTACGTCTCAGGCAGGAGGCGACGGAACTGTACAGTCGCTTAAGCTGACTGTACTAGCGAGGTAATTGGTATGCCGCTACTGTCTAACCAACTTCGTCGTTCACTGGCAGTCGGGCTGCTGGCTGTTTTGTCGCCATTACTGTTGAGTGGAAATTTCGCGGCGGCCGCAGTCGATGTATCGGAAAAAACATGGGACAACTTATATGCTGAGGGCTTGCATCAATTTGACATAGGCAACTTGGCAGAAGCCGAATCGTTGCTGCGTACCGCGCGTGATATGAGCAATAGGGATACCTCCAAATACTGCGCGACTTTGGAGGCGTTGTTTTCCGTCTATACGGACCAAAACAACTATGAGGCGGCAGAAGCCATTCTGCTGGAATATCTCAAGTGCGTTCGAGCCGGCAAAGAAATGGCGTCATCGCGAGAAGCGGTGATACTCTCACAGCTGGTCACTCTCAATTCAGCTATGAAAAAGTATGAGCGGGCCGAGAATTTCAGCCGAGAAGCAATTCTGAAGATTCCACGCTAATCCGGGCACCGATTCCACAGCAAAATGGGCACTCGTTCCACGCGAAAGCGGGCAGGTGTTCCAGGGCAAAATGGGCACCCTGCCAAGGGTGAATAAATAGTCGACGTTGGCTGACCCCTCATCCACACTGTTCCTCGAGTTGCGACCAACAACAGAAAGGAACAGGGATGGCGAACAAGAGGTTAGCCATGAGAAGAATACGCGAAGTTTTGAGACTTGTCTTCGATTGCAAGCTAAGCAATCGAAAAACTGGAGAGAGCTTACGAATCGGACGGACAACGGTTGACGAATATGTTCGACGCGCATCTGCGGCCGGACTAACCTGGCCGCTGCCATCAGAGTTGGACGACGCTGAACTGGAATCGCTTCTGTTTCCGCCGGCACCGTCACGAATTGTGTTACGACCCGAGCTGGACTTCATCTGGATTCATGATCAATTAAAGCAACCTGGCGTGAATCTATCTCTTCTCTGGTACGAGTATCGAGAAAAGCATCCCGACGGGTACCAATACTCCGCATTCTGCGCGCATTACCGCCGCTGGCAGTCCAATCACAGTCTCAGCATGCGACAGGTGCACCGCGCTGGAGAGAAAACATTCTCCGACTTTGCAGGCACCAAAATTCCGGTCGTCGATTCCGCGACCGGGGAAGTGAGATATGCACATTTGTTTGTCACCGCTCTCGGTGCCAGCGGGTTCGGCTTTGGTGCAGCATTCTGGTCTGAGGACACAGAAGCATGGTGTCAGGGGCACACTCAAGCATTCGAGTATTTCGGCGGCGCGCCACAGCTTATCGTGCCGGATAACCCGAAGGCGACCGTAATCAAACCATCCCGGTATGAACCAGAGCTAAATGAATCGTTCCAACAGATGGCGGCACACTACGGGAGTGCGGTGTTACCTGCAAGAGTTCGACATCCAAAAGACAAACCGAAGGCAGAGTCGACGGTACGGCTGTATACCACCTGGGTGATCGCACGCCTACGGCATCGGACGTTCTTCTCCCTGCGCGAGCTCAATGTCGCCATTCGCGAACTCGTAGATTTGGCAAACAAAAAGCCGTTCAAGAAGCAGCCGGGCTCTCGACAAGATTTGTTCAATCTGCTGGATAGACCTGCGTTGAAACCACTTCCCTGTGATCGCTGGGAATTTGCCACCATTCAGGAGGTATTGGTGGACAACAGTTACCACATTGAAGTCGACGGCCGGCCATACAGCGTGCCGCATCATCTCGCTCGAAAAAAGGTCGAACTGAGATTGACAGCGAAAGCAGTTGAAGTCTTGTTCAAAGGTAGGCGCGCGGCAGTTCACGCGCGGCGACTCGATCCAGAACCAGCGACGCTGAAAGAACACATGCCACCCAACCACAGATGGTATGCAGACTGGAGTCCGGCCCGCTTCAATTCTTGGGCCGCAAGTATCGGGGCAGCAACGGCGCAGCTCATTCAGAAACACTTGGAGTCGGAACATCATATCGAAATCTCCTATCGAAGATGCATCGGCATTCTCAAGCTCGCAAAACCGTTTGGAAACGACAGGCTGGAAGCGGCATCTCAGCGTGCGCTGGCCTCCGGCGCCATATCCTACCGCAGCATCAGCTCCATGCTGAAACACGGTATTGATCGCCGTCCGCTCCCACCTGAGCAACTGCCAACGCAACTTCAAATCGTACACGAGAACATTCGTGGAGCCCGCTATTACTCAAACAAGGAGGAACATCATGCTCATTCAACCAACGATTGAGAACCTCAAAATGCTGAAGCTGTTCGGCATGGTCCATGCATTGGAATCTCAGATGCAGGTGCCCGATCACAAAGACCTTTCCTTTGAGGATCGGCTCGGACTGATTGTCGACACTGAGCTTACCTTCCGCGAAAGCAAAAAGACAAAATCTCGATTAAAGACAGCCAAGCTTGCCCAGGCGGCTTTGATCGAGGACCTCGACGTGAAAGGCGGTCGTGGAATAGATAAGAGCACACTGGCGTCGCTGGCAACAAGCGACTGGGTGCGGTTGAACCAGAATGTCATCATCAGCGGTGCTACCGGAGTCGGCAAAAGTTACCTCGCCTGCGCACTTACGCACAAGGCCTGCCGCGACGGATTCACGGCTCAATATGAGCGTGTATCACGTCTGCTAGAAGAATTGCTGCTCGCAAAGGTCGACGGGCGATACAACAAATTGCTGGCAGATATCCGGGGCAAAAACGTTCTGGTTCTAGACGACTTCGGTTTAGCACCACTGACCGCAGAAAACCGCCGCGACCTGCTCGAAATCTTAGAAGACCGATACGACAAGGGTTCAACCATCATCACCACTCAGTTACCCGTCGAGCATTGGCACGAAGTGATCGGAGACCCCACAATTGCAGATGCGATTCTCGACCGCGTGGTACATAACTCTCACAAGATTCATCTCAAAGGTGAATCCCGGCGCAAAACAAAAGCAAAGGATCTCCAATTGGTCAGCTAGGAAAAATTCAGTGCCAGCGTTCGACTATCAATGCCAACTGACAAGCCGGCCTTCTTGCATGGAACACCTGCCCGCTTTCGCATGGAACAGCTGCCCATTTTGCGTGGAATATTCAATTCCTCTTGTAGAGCGGTTCTATGGGTTAAATTCGCCGGAGATGGCATCGGAATTGAATAATCTAGGCTGCTCCGAACTTCGGCAAAACAAGCTCGATTCGGCAGAACCACATATTCTCCAGGCAATCGGTATTCTGGAAAAGACTTTAGGTAAATCCAGTACACCTTATGGTCTGGCCGCTCTGAATATGGCGGAAATCTATGAACTCAGACAAAATCCCGCCCAGTCTATCGTCTGGTACAGACGGGCTATTTCGAGTTTCGATGAAACACTAGGGTCCAAGAACTCGTTGTCGCAAAAGATTGCTGAACGCTGCAAGACATTGAAAATGTCGCGACAAGCGAACAGCCGTCTGTAGCAAGTTTGGTCATCCTTTTGTTTGAGCAAAAACAGCCGCTCGACTGATTTTTCAACATATGCTCGGCGCTAGACTTCCTTTGTGAAGCGACAGTCAAGGTAACTACACTCAAGGTGACTATATGATGCAACCGGGGACAACTTTCCGTAACCGCGGACAAGCAATCATTGCATTGGTTTTTGCAATCGCCATCTTTTTGATTTTGCCTGTGGGGCTTTTGGGATTTGAAATCAGTCGTTCCCACCTGGCGCGCCTGCAGTTGTCTTCGGCGACTGATGCTGCCGCCCTGGCTGCTGTAGCGTCATTGGCGGGACAGGACGATACCGACACCATGAATGCGCACAACCAGGCGGTTCGGTGCGCCATCAACATGTTTCGTCAAAATCTGGTGATGGGGCACGTAATGTCCGATGCCCAGCAAACATCCGGAGATGTATCCAATCCGGCAGCGGAAAAGTCATACGTTATGGTCGAGTTCATCGACCCCACGACCCAACAGGTGGTGCAGCTTGGCGATCCCAAGGGGAAATGTGTCCGGGTCACATCTACATTCGGTTTGGAACCAGCTTTTGGCAACTTTCTGGGCATTGGAGCTGTGCCCATTCACGCCATTTCGACGGGCGGTGTTCCCGACCTTGATATTGTGGTGTGTTTTGATGTTTCAGGGTCGATTGACGATCAAACCCCAATCACCTTTGTGCGCCGCCAATGGCAAGGCGATGCCGCCACCGGCAAAATCGTTTATATCGTTCCGCCCACGCGGGCCGGGGCACCGGCAGGAGCTTCAGCCTCGGGGCCAATCTATGACATCATCGGACCTCCTGCCACAGGCACCCGTGTGAACGCGGTCTATCCACATTATCTATCTTCATCCAGTCAGTCAGGTGTGCGGTGGCCCTTGAGTTTTTCCGAGCAAGGGGGCAGTTCGCAAGGCTTGCGAGGACGCACCGATGCTGGTGCCCCCCCAGGGAACATTCCGCCAAACCCATCGGGAACCGGAAACAACTTTACCTACACTGATGTAGTTGTGAACCTTGACGGCAATAAGGTTTTCGGTGGACATACTGAGGACGGCTATGGCTTTCCCGATCTGGCGACACTGGTCGAAGCCGCTCGCGGCAATCTAGAAAACGCCACGGTTTTTCAAAGCAGTAAGGCAAACACATCGGTGCCGGTGCAGCCGCGAGCCGGATATCAGTCCGCATACCGCTCACTGGCCAAAAAGAAGCTGCAACCGATTAACGCCGCTAAGGATGCCACTATCGAGTTCTTCCAGATAATGAATACGAATACTCGGTGCCACTTCGGATTCGTTGCGTTCTCTGATAATGCGGGACAGACTGCCGGCGGTACTCAGTTCGGCTACAACGTCGATCAGAGCTATCCACAAGCGGGTACCGGGCAGTTTCCGCTTCCGAATGTGCCGCTAAATCCTTCGGTTAATCAAACCAACTTCGCGGAGATAACCGAACGCATTCCCAATCTGGTTGCCACCACTTCAACCAACATTGGCGATGCTGTGCATAAAGCAGTCCAGCAGCTGAAGAGCAATGGCAGACCAACCGCTAATAAAGCGATCGTACTATTCACCGATGGTGAACCAACTGCCGGCGGTCCTTTCAGCTCAGACCCCTGGTCAAATGCCAGGCAAGCAGCTGTGGAGGCGCACTCGGAGGGCATACCAATCTATGCCATCGGTCTAGCTCAGAATCCCGAGATCATTCCTTCGGAGATCTCTATTCTCAACGATACCAATCCTAACCCTACTACTGGCGGCATGGTGGCGATAGCAGGAAATAACGGCAAGTTCTTCCTTGTCACCGATGCGAACAACCTGCGCAAAACGTTCGAACATATCGCCCGGTGCCTGGTACAGCTCGTTAAGTGAGGATCAATAAGATGAGAGCCACCAATGACAATAGAACGGCGCGCGGTGCCAACGTCATCGAGATTGCAGTTACAGCTTTTATCATGCTGATCGTTTCGCTTCTATGTATGAATGCCGGCGTCATCGTTTTGGGCTCCTGCAATCTTGAGCGCGCCTGTCGCGATGCGGCCCGGGCGGCAGCACAGTGTGACAACCCTGCCAGCGCATTGCAGGCGGCTCAGACGATCACGGCAAGTAGCGCGCTGAACAGTATCTGGTTCACTGGCCCTGTGGTTGATGTCGCTCAAACGTCTTATCAGGACTTTGGTGGAACACCGCCGAGTCCCGATCAGCTGCCGTTCGTCAAGGTGACCATGTCTATGATCGTGCGAGTGCCTGCGCCTATTTTGCTCTTCGATGCTAATTTTGGACATAGTTCGCTGACCCTGTCGCGCAGCTGCATCTTCCCCATAGTGCGCACGCAGCTATATCTTTGATGAAACTGAAGTCGAGGTATTTATGAAAATTCTGGTACCCATTGATGACGAGTTATTTGCTCACGTGATTCTAGAGTTTCTCGTCAAAGAAAGCTGGCCGGTAAAAACAGTGTTCCGCATCGTGCATGTGATGAGTCCGGTGGAGTTAATGTTCACCTGGCCCAATGAGGCGCACCGCAAGGCGGCTGAGAAGCTGGTAGCCGAAGTAGCAACGGCGTTTAAGAAGTCGTTTCCGGATGCCAGCATTGAGACGGTTGTGCTCGAAGGTCCTCCGGGCAAAGTGATTCTGAAAGAAGCAGTCGATATGCCCGCCGATCTGATTGTTATGGGCTCGCACGCGCGCAGTGGGCTGGCTCGCAGAATTCTGGGCAGTGTTTCGCATGAAGTCGCCATTCATTGCCGATGCCCTCTTGCTGTCGTTCGACCTCAGCGACCCGTCGAGAACAACTTGCGCGTTGCTGTCGACACGGAGGATGTCATTTTTGAGGGCGAGCCGATGACAGCTCGTCACCGTACCTATTTGCTCGAACATATCAACGAGCATTCGTTTCCTCTGGACGGCAGCGATTGGTCGAGGTTGGTGCAGATGCGGCTTAAACACGAGCATCAGAAAGGCGAGCCCGCATGCGACAGCTGTCTGGACTTCTTAGACAAGAGCAAAGGACCTGACGGACCCGCGTCGCACGAACGGCGCACCATACAGGCAGCGCTCAGGCATTGGTTTTTGGCGGGAACTGCTCCTTTGGACGAACACGGGACTGAAAAGCGCGTTGATCAAATTCTGAAAACCTTGGCTTCAGGCAGAACTCCAATGACTCCGGAGGAAGCTGAAAGAGAATGGCTTTCGAAGCGATCGAATACTTATAGCTCTGAAGGGAAGTACTGGGTGAGCCAGCAGGGTGAAGCTTTTGAATCAGGGAATCAGCTGCCTGTACGGTTGGAGAAACAGGCAATAGCCAATCGTGTCAAGGATGGTAACTAGCGTCCACTGCGAGCGATCTCCGCAGACGCGCAGTAAGTAAATTGGTTACTGCATCTACAGTTGCCGTCCGGTTGTGATGGAAATCCTGAATGTAATCAAGTAAATTCACCGGCTCCGCAGCTTTGATTAAAATCCGCCGGGGACCCTTCGCAGTGGGCTTGCCGAGCAGTATTTCCTCGAGGACCGCCAGCGCCTCGACGAAACTTTCGGCGTCGGCGGTTTGCGCAAATCGATCGGCGCGCAAGGAACTTAGCACAATTGTATCTGCAAGTGACCGCTCTATCTCGGATAGTTCTGAGGCGCTGAGGCTGTCGCGATTGGCGGAGACTTTTAGTTCCAGAACGGCTGCCTGCAGGGAGTGCAGTTGCGAAATAGGATTAGCTTGGTGAGAGGTTTTGCGTTTGAGCCGTTCTGCGCAATTTTGAATACACGCCTTGACTAAGCCTTTAACACGTGAGTCGAAAGTACCGGTAGTGCGTACCTGCCAGTGCCGCTCTTTGCTGGCAACTAATTCCTGGGCTACCGCAAATGCTTGCTGTCGCAAATCGCGGTTCTCGTCCTCGGGCAGAGCAAGTTTTTGCTCGAGCTGTCGAAGACTCTTGCGGCAAGCACTGTCTATCTCCGAACTGTATTTGTACGAGATCGCGAGCGGAAGGACGTAAATGTCGGCGGGTTTGTGATGTTGAAGCAAGTGCTGACAGGATTCCAAGCCCATACGAACTGCACCTTCCTGCAGAGGATTGATCTTCGAGGAGTCAAAAGAAATTTCTCCTTCCGGAAAGATCACAAGCTTGGTGGGACCATGTTCCAGCAGATGCTCAGTGAACCGTACTGCGTCGGAGTCTCGAACCCCACGCAGCACCGAGTAACATCCTAGCCTTTGCAGAATTGGTCCAGCAACGTGCCCGTACCGTTCGAACATTTCTCGAGCCGTCAGAATGCTGAAATGTTGCTGTGTGATGCACGATAGCCAGTAAATAATCTCTGCGTCTTCATGATGGGAGTGGTTAGGACAGATGATGACGTTGTCCTTTTGAAGAGATCGAAAAAGCGACAAGGTCTTTCTTGTTACCCTAATTTGCATGTCCCGATGAAATACCGCGAAATACAGAGGCACAAGCGAATGAACCACAGAACTGAAAGCACCAGGCGGCTTTGACGCTTTGAAGTCAACCATTATCGGCTATCCTTGCTTCGCAGTAGTGCCTGCTTATACTCGCGCCTGACTTCTTCGGTCATCGAGCTGTGTCGTTTGAGTTTTCGTTCGAGCGTTGTCAAACATTCTCTATAATACTCGGCAGCAGCGCCATATTTCCTCTGTTGAAAGTACAACCGGGCAAGTGAGCGCTTGGATAACGCTCCCAATACATCGGCAAGATTGTCGCTCTTGAATAGCGAGTAGTACCTGACGGCGTCCATGTACCGACTGCATGCTTCATCTATATCGCCCTGTTGAGCAGCAATCCAGCCCAGGTTATGCAGGATGGCTCCCTTGTCTTTTTCCAGAGTGGAAAGTTGTGAATAGTACTTGAGGGCTTGCTCGCTTTCAATTTTGGAGGCGGAAAGTTTGTTCTCTTCCGCAAGGACAATGGCTAATTTTGCACTGCACCGAGCCAGGCATTTGGCATCACCGCATACCTGGTACAGTTCTCTGGTCCGGCGGTAAAGCACTTCGGCATCGAGGAAGTCTTCGGCGGACATAGTCATGTCCGCCAGCAACTCCAGCAAAACGGCTGCCCCGAGACCTCCTCTCTTTTCCTCCGCGGTGAGCGCGCGGTTTTCGGGACTCGTGGGCAGGACTCGCCCCGGGAATAGAGCCGAAGGCAGCAGCAGGTTCATGACCAGACAGACCGACAGAAAAGAGAAACCGAAATTCATCTTAGCCCTTTCGGTTTTTGCTTGTGACTGCCGATTGCTTGGAGTTCGAATTACCCTTGGCTGCATGTACTTTGGAGCGAATGATCTCAACTGAACAGGGTGCATGACTCGCCACGCGACGTGACACGCTGCCTACCAGGTTATGCGGACAGACATTTTGCCCGTGGGCACCAATCAGGATTTTGTCAGCCGACCATTCAACCGCCGCGTCTATAATCTGTCCGGGCGCTGTTCCTTCCCGAATGTCATAGTGTACGTGAGCGCTTGTTACCTGAGACTCCAGACGGTCGCGGAGCTTCTCGCACCACTTTGCTGCGCTGCTCTTTCGCTTGTCGTAAACCTGCACGAGAGCGTCGGAGTAATCATATTCTTCCGACGAAAGACAAAGTGGTTCAAGCACCGTCAATATTTTGAATTGGGTGTCTTCCGGCCAGCGTCGTGAAAGCACATTGGCGATCACGGTTTCTGTCATCGGCGAGTCATCTATGGCGATTATTACTTTCATCGAGTTGCTCCTCGTGGGCATTGCGTGCTCCTACTATCACAATTTCGTACCTCTCCAGCCTCCATCTAGCTGCTGAAAGCTGTCTCCTTCCTGGCTCGTCCGCACGGATGACATGCCGTGGATTGATGTCGAACGCTCTGTGAATTATTAGACTGGCGGCAGTTAGTACAGTACGGTCGGAATCATGAGCACGCCGAAGCCGAAGCCGAAGCCGAAGCCGAAAGAGAAGCCGAACAGGCCTGAGCCATCCGGAGCCGAGACGGACGGCAAAAAGGAGAAAAACCGGTCTTCCAATGAAGTCGTCGCGTTCGTGATTATCTTAGTCTTTTGGTTGTTTGCAATGGCAATACCGCTCATGTTGCCCTTGCCGAGAGTCAGTCTGACATATAGCGAGTTTCTCGAAAGAGCGAGAGCAGGCGCAGTGACCAATCTCAAGGTCACTGCTCATCGCATAGAGGGAGATATCACAGGCGGCAAAGATAAGGGCCGTACATTTGAGACCGTGCGAGTCGACCCGCAAATAGCTGATGAACTGGCGAAGCTGCCCATCAAGTTCGAAGGGCGAGAAGAGCATGATTGGCTTTCTATGATATTTTCGACGGCGTTGCCCTTACTCATTCTTTTTGCTCTTCTGAGCGCCGGCACATCCGCGGCGCGCGGCGGCCCCGGCGGTGTGCTTTCGTCCATGGAACGCAGCGGTGCACGCGTGTTCAAAGAAGAAAGAATTGAAATCACATTTGCAGATGTGGCTGGAGTAGACGAAGCAAAGGATGAATTGCAGGAAATTGTCCAGTTTCTCAAAAAGCCCGATCGCTACAGTAAGCTTGGTGGGTGCCTGCCAAAAGGAATTCTGCTGGTCGGCCCGCCCGGCACGGGCAAAACTTTGCTCGCTAGAGCAGTGGCGGGGGAGGCGAGCGTGCCGTTTTTTTCTATAAGCGGCTCAGAGTTTGTTGAACTTTATGTGGGAGTTGGAGCTGCTCGCGTGCGCGATCTTTTTTCGGAAGCGAGGAAAGCTGCTCCATGTATCATCTTTATCGATGAACTGGATGCGCTGGGCAAAGCAAGAGCTTTGAGCCCGGCTACCGGCGGGCACGATGAAAAAGAGCAAACTCTCAATCAACTGCTGGTCGAAATTGATGGATTCGATGTCACTCGAGGCGTAGTACTGTTGGGCGCTACCAACCGTCCTGAAATTCTGGATTCTGCGCTTTTGCGTGCCGGTCGTTTCGACCGGCACGTGCTGGTGGATCGACCAGATAAAAAAGGACGCGTGGACATACTGAATGTGCATTTGCGAAAGGTCGTTTGCGCTCAGGATGTCGACGTTGAAGAAATAGCCACGATGACACCAGGCTTTACCGGTGCCGATTTGGCCAATCTGGTCAACGAAGCGGTTTTGCTTGCGGCTCGACGCGAAGTTGAGCAGGTTTATGCGGCTGACTTTCTAGCCGCCCTTGAACGAATTGTGGCTGGGTTGGAAAAGAAAAATCGGCTGCTCAATGCTGCGGAACGCAGACGTGTCGCATTTCACGAATCTGGTCATGCTTTATTGTCGGTTTTGTTGCCGGGTGTGGAGCGTCTTCAAAAGGTGTCGATTATCCCTCGTGGGCTAGGTGCTCTCGGATATACCCTACAAAGGCCGACTGAAGATCGTTTTCTGGTGTCCGCCGGTGAACTGCACAATAAGTTAGCCGGACTCTTAGCTGGGCGGGCTGCTGAATTGGCTGTGTTCGGTGATACCAGTACCGGAGCGGCGGACGACCTCGCTAAGGCCACTGAGATCGCGCGTGCTATGGTCATGCGCTATGGCATGAGCGACAGGCTCGGTCCGGTTGCCTATGACAGCGAGCCTGTGCTGTCAGGTAATGGAGGCGTTGCTCCGGCAACAATGTGGGAGCGCCAACGGTTTAGCGAATCCACCGCCCATGAGATCGACCGGGCAGTAAAAGGATTAATTGAGGACGCCGCTCAGCGTGCAAGGGCGTTACTGCTGGAGCATAAAGACCACCTCTATCAAGTCGCCGAGAGACTTTTAGTCGCTGAGGCACTCAGCACAAGCGATCTGCTATCAATGCTACAGCTACAGCAACTTAGTGAGTGCCAACACGTCTAATTCATCCTTAAGAAGGAACACAACTCAATCTTACAGACAATGCGTATTTCTCTCTGCAGAGAGAAGATCAACTGCAAATCGTTATCCGTTCTATAGGAGTAGGTGATCATGACAACGCTGACATCCCCCACGAAGATCCTCGCGGGAGTTTGGC
The DNA here is from genome assembly GCA_046328035.1 of Candidatus Obscuribacterales bacterium. GTDB lineage: Bacteria > Cyanobacteriota > Vampirovibrionia > Obscuribacterales > Obscuribacteraceae > JBGASG01. Next base: position 339,691 of record JAXLXI010000007.1, read on the forward strand.
ACAACCAGCATAATTCCGAAATGCATCTTGAAATTGACGAAACCGGAAAAATTGTCGGCTCCTTCGTGAACGGTATAAGCAAGGACGGCGGACGGTCCGAAACATTTCCACTGACAGGCTTCGTGCGCAACGATGTATTTTCATTTTGTGTGGATTTCTCAAAATACGGCTGCATGACGGCTTGGGTCGGACAGGTTGTCGATCCGGCTAACCAACGATTTGTAGCCAGCTGGCAAATGATTGCCGATGCTTATCAAAACGAGAAACTAATTTGGAAGTCAACGTGGATCGGGCAGGATACCTTCGAGTCAGGTCCTCGCAAGAGCGAGGTTAGTAACGATCGCTCTCCTGCATCGCACCCGCTTTTTTGCGGCATTATTTAGAGGCATTGATGAGGTACTTTCGATGAAAACTGTAGATCGCGCCAAGTCCAGACCCGAGATCGGGCACAGCACCGAGCGTCTTTACGAAGATCGTCACATGAAACAAAAGCGAAAAACGCAAGCCGGCCAAATGGTTTGCCAGAGATGCTGCGCCGTGAGCATGCAAAAGCATTGGTTTGTGAACTCCGAGCTAGCCGTTCAGATCAAAGAAAACCCTTTGTCCAGGCACGTCATCTGTCCGGGATGCCAGCGTGTGGAAGACCAACACTTCGAGGGTGAGGTTATCCTGAAGAGTCCTTTGTTGTCAGAGCAGAGAGCGATGGTCTGGGGGACGCTCTATCATGCTGCGGCGAAAGGTTATTTGCACAATCCTTTGTCTCAAATAGCTGGTATTCACGAGAAGGATGACACGATTCGAATCCTCACTACGACGTGTACTCTCGCCGAGCGCCTGGGCAAGGCCATCAACAAAGCCTTCAAAGGCAAACTTAAGATAACGCCGTCCAAAGACGAGAAATTCGTCTTTGTCAATTGGCAGCGTCCGTGATCATCTGCCGCCTTCTCGCTTCTGCCACTTCTCGCTTGCAATAAGGAGTCGGCACTTTCGCTGCTGTTGTTGTTAGGTGGATGGTTCAGGCGGAAAACTTATCAGCGCAATATGTTTTCTCATCAATCTCATGAGGACGGCGAATAACTGCCACCGAGCACGGTGCGTGAGCAACCACCGCCTGCGAAACGCTGCCCAGCAAGAACCGACTCAGTCCTCGTCGTCCATGCGAACCGACGACAATCAAGTCGGCGTGCCAGTCTTGAGCAGTATCGATGATGGCGTCTTTGGCAAATGTTTCCAGTACTACCGGTTCGATTAGCACCGCGCGCCCGCGGGTTTGCAGTGCGGATTTTAAAGAATCGCACATCCAGGTGACCAGGTCGCTGGAGTCCTGCCGGTGCTGTTGGCTGGGCCACGTCTCCACCGCAACCGTCGGTTCGATTGCGTGAACAACCTTGATTTCCGCGCCAGCACTTAACGAAAGCGTCAATAGGAATTCTTTGATATCGGCGGCAAATAACCTGTCTTCGATTGCCACGACAATTCTGCTGATCGACATTATTTATTCCTCTCGTGAAGCCGTCCTTGCTGTCGCATTAATTGACGTGCGGCAGCATACTCAACTCGAACCAACACGACCAGATCTGGATCTGGACAATACTGTTCGTATAGAGGCACGCATTGTTTGTAGTAGTGCACGGCAGTTCGGGCGTCCCCTGTCTCGATGCACAGTCTTGCGAGCCGCCGTGCACACATTGCCGAGAGCAAGTGCGACGTTTGCGTATCGATTGCCGAGTAGTATTTGATCGCTTGTCGATACCAAAGTTTGGACTCATCTTTCATGCCTAACTTATTCGAGACCCAACCAAGATTTTGCAGCAGTGCCGCATGGTTGATGTCCAGAATATGTGCTTTGTGATAGTAACTCAAAGCTTCCACGCTCATCTGTCTGGACTCCCAGAGCTTTCCACTTTCTGCCAATATGACTGCCAGCTTCGCTGAGGAACTAGCAGTCTGTCTGGCTTGACCGTATATTTGAGCCGCAGCTTTCGCCTGTCCATAATAGCTCTCGGCTCGAGCGAGATCGTTGCGTGCATACGCCTCGTCTCCTTTTCTTTCCAGGTCGAGAGTCTTGGCTGCATCGACCTGACGTAGCTCACCAAGCGGGCGAGGCGCGATGACGGGAATTTCTGGAACAATTGTCGCGGGCAACCAGAAGAGGTTAATCGCTCCTGCACATAACACTAGCGCTGATAAACTCATGACTTTGTCTCATCGGTACTACTTGCACTATCACACGAAAGAGAGCTTCTCACCTCGTCCCGGAAGCTGAGAGCGGCAACACCGGAAGAACGAGCAGCAGGACCTCGCGACGCCAAAAATAATCATCCGGGCGATGAATGCGTGTTGCACGTTGATTTGCAATACTGTGAGATAGCGACTCGCCGGTGCGCTTTTAGCGGATCAGATCTGACGGAGCAGTAAGTAGTGTTACAACGAACAGCAACCTGGGTTCTAATTTGCTCTTTGGTGCTGTGGTTCGCTCTGCATTCCTTGTTCTGTTGTGCGGAGGCGTTCTCGACGTTTCGACTACTCGGTGGGCGGATTCACAGAGAAATCACGGAGCAAGCGCTACGACAATTTGGGTTTGCACCACAAGCTCTAGATCAAATTGGCAACGGCTCAGACTCACAAGACCAGCCTGGTTCTCTCAACTTTATGCGTCCTGAATGCCATGCTCTGAATAATCAGGCTAAATCTACTTTTTCGTTCATTCAATCGAATCTGTCGCAAGCTATAGAGCTTGCCGGTGAGTGTGATCGCACAGGCGGCGCCTGCAGACAGACACTTCAAGCTCTTGGACGAACCTTTCATGCAGTGCAGGATTTCTATTCGCACTCGAATTATCTGGAGCTGTTGTTGTCTGACGACAGACCGTTGGAGATTGCCGACTGGTCTAACCCTCCGCAAAGACTGACGACTTGTTATTACTACTATGAAGGACTCTTGCGGCAGGAGGCGTTAGAAACGCGTCCGCAGGTCGTGCAATCTTTGTCTCGACGTTATCCGGCGCTCGTGTTTCACTCCGAGCAGGAGTTTGGCACGCGGTCTCTGTTCAACTGCCCGGAGTCCACCGTTTTGAGCTATGCCGTTGCGCCGGTTTCGCTTTGTTTTCTAGAGCTCAACAAAGACAATGCCAGAACGCTGGAAGGAAGTGTTGTCTCAGCGCGGTATCGGCTCACTTATCACCAGCTAGCGAAAGACTTGGCTGTAAAAGACACTGTACGCACATGGCAAATCTTTGAAAGAGGTGTGCGCAAAAAATACGGCGTCAGAGCGGACTCAATATTGCTATCCCTGAAGTTGGGCAAGCCATCGAAAGACGATGTCAGCCGCGCCGCTCATCAGCAATTCCGCAAAAATCAATCTTTGGACTGATCCTCAGGTGTTCCTCAGGCACGTAGAATAATGCGGCAAGATATTCGGGGACGCAAGGCGGCAGCTTCGGCTGCCGCTTTTATGTGCGACTTTATGTGCGACTTTATGTGTGTTTGTGCTACAAAAGCATTGAAGACCTTTGTTGCTAGTCGCTCTCAGCGGCCTAACCTCATGTTGCAGATGGAATTAACCGACGTTGGCATCGATACTCACTCAGGTTTATCGGTGGTGATCTTGCGCAATCGGCAAGAGGAAGCTTCGCTGCCCATCTGGGTGGGCATGCATGAGGGAGTCTTGATCAGCAAGTTGCTTTCGAAGAAAAGCGCGACGAGACCTCTATCTCACGATCTTCTGTTGGAAGCCATCAGACAAATGAACTATAGAGTGGACAAAGTAGAGGTAACGCATTCCAAAAACCGTCTCTACTATGCCACCATCTTCTTGAGTGCCGGCGAAGGCGACCAGCGCAGCGCGCCCGTCGAGCTCGATGCTCGTCCCTCGGACGCTTTTGCGCTGGCACTTGCTGCTGATGTTCCTATCTATGTTGCCGACGACCTTTTGGTAAAAGAAAGGAAAGAAGGTTCTCCGGTACTGGATATGACACCACCCCCTGAGTTCCGCGATTTTATTCAGAACATTAAAGCGTCCGATTTTTCTCGTCTCGGCATTCGAGCAGACCTTCCGGAAGACGATGAACCATCCTCGTAATCGTCCTAAAGGCGCATGCATAGCGCGTCAACCGTGTGTACGATAAGACGCATGTCGGTTGCGCTGATTCGTTTACGGCGTGTCCGGCACTGGCAAAGTGAAGCCACAAGGAGACGGACATATGGAGCGCAGAGTATTACCGCAGCCAACCACACTAGGACCTGGTGAGCCCGTCCTCGTCAAATTGGCATGGAATGTTACAGTGAGCGGCATGCTTTCTATTCCGCAAGGCGCCAAGTGTCTCGTTATCTTTGCTCACGGCAGCGGAGTTTGCGGGACAGACAACGTACACCTGGCGCGTGTGCTCAACAGTTACAATGTCGGCACGTTGCTTTTCGATCTGTTGACCGACGAAGAAGCTAATTTCGATGAGAAAACAGGAGACTTGCGCCACGATATGGTGATGCTGGGAGATCGTCTGGTGAGCGCCATCATCTGGTTGGAAGAGCAACGCCACTTGCGCTCTTTACCACTGGGACTCTTCGGAGACGATGGCGGCGCGGCGGCGGCGTTTGTTGCAGCTGCACGGCTGCCTGATATGGTTAAAGCGGTGGTCGCGAGGAGCGGGTGCTTAGAGAAAACCGAGGCAACGTGGCCGTTCATCAAGGCTCCAATCCTGCTTTTGCTAGCCCATAATGATTTGAACCGCGAAATCAGCGAAAAGGCATTATCTGCTCTGTCCTGCGAGAAAAGCTTGCGAACATTCGATCGGCTGCGGAACATCTTGACAGATTCCGAGGGATTGGAATTCGTGGGAGAGATGGCCGCCGCTTGGTTCATTAAGCATTTACAGAAGCTGCAGTCACCAGCGAACGAGGTCGGACGAGATCAGCCGAAAGAGTGATGCGCAAGAATGGTATGAGAGTTACTATATAAGCACAAGAGAAACCCAAGGAGGACATTCAAAGCAATTCTATCGAGCATTGGATACTCGAAGAAAAGTCGAGATAACCTCCAAGGGCAGCAGGCACCAGAGGAAACTCCGAGCCTGAAGGCGGCAGTTAGATCTGCCGCCTATTTCTTTGAGTGCTGTACCTTTGCTGTGCCTGTGCGGAAACAGTAAAGAACAACGTGGATGTCTGTCCTGCCGACGCAGTCTGTCCACACCAGAGCCGGCCAGGTTGACTGGAAAGACGCGCCCGACTATCCAGATGATGCAGGCTGCGAGACGCCTCCACCGGCGGTGCCAGAAGCGACGTAATTCTCACTTCGTTTGCACCAGCAAGCAAGACCAGCTGGGATATACCGACATCGTCCCTTGACGGAACGTGCAAGCATTCTTGTACGTTCCGTCAAGCATTCTTGTATTCGGGATTGCGCAGGTAGAACCACCAGTTAAGCACTACGCAAACCAGATAGAAAGAAGCGAATCCGTACAAGGCATACTGCGGTGTCATGTGCTTGATTTGCTCGCCGAACTCCATGGGGATGATGAAGGCGCCGTAGGCAGCAATGGCGCTGGCCCAGCCCAGAACCGGTCCGGCCTGCTCCTTGCTGAAGATCACGGCTACCGTTCGGAAGGTTGAGCCATTGCCGATGCCCGAGGACAGAAACAGCACCAGGAAAAGCAGGAAGAAGGGAACGAAATATTGCTCCGGTGTGGCCGAGGTATAAGCAAGACCAAGGAAGTATGCCACTGCCAGCGCGGCTCCTACCATTACAACCGAAACCGCTTGCGTGACGCGCGCGCCACCGAGCCTATCGGCGAGCATGCCACCAACGGGACGGATCAGGGCACCAATAAAGGGGCCAATCCAGGCAAATTGAAGCGCACTTGGCGCGTTGGGATTAGCCAATGTATGTGTAAAGACGCCATCTGCTGCGACTACATGCTGATAACCGAATATGACTTTAATGAACAAAGGAAGGGCAGCTGAAAATCCAATGAACGAACCGAAGGTCATGGTGTAAATGACGGTCATCACCCATGTATTGGGGTTCTTGAAGATCTGAAACTGACGACTGAGATTGGCGCGCACTGTGCCGGGAATCATTTTCAGCAAAGCCAGCGTCAGTAGCACCACGCCGGGCAGCACCAACCACTTGCTGAGGGAAAAGGTCACTCCGATGGCCGCCGGCGGTTGCATGCACCACAAACCAAGTTGAGCGGTGAGCAGACCGATGAGCAGCATGCCGCCGATTTTGGCGAAACTGCTCAAAGGCGATCCGATGGAAGGCGAGACATGCTCGTCACGGATATTGTTCATGCCGAACCAGGCGATAAGGGCTAAAGGCACCAGGAACAGAAGCCAGACATAAGCGCCGTTTGCAATGTAAGACTCGGCACCGGCGGGCACTTTGCCGAAGATAGTGCCGCTTGCCTGCTTGAGAATCATGGGTGCCTGAAAGCTGAAACCGACTGTCATCGCCAGCGGTATCAGTAGCTGCATAGTCGTCACGCCGAAATTTCCCAGCCCGGCATTCAGTCCCAGCGATGTACCCTGCACTCGCTTGGGAAAGAAAAAGCTGATGTTAGACATAGATGATGCGAAGTTGCCACCGCCGATGCCGGATAACAGCGCCAGTAGCTGGAAGACCCACAAAGGCGTCCGCAAGTCCTGAAAAGCGATGCCGGCTCCAACTACCGGTACGATCAAGAGCAGCGTCGTAAAGAAGATCGTGTTGCGCCCACCGGCTATACGAATGAAAAAAGTGCTGGGAATGCGCAACGTCGCTCCCGACAGACCGGCGATGGAAGCGAGCGTAAAAAGCTCGTCTTGTTTGTAAGGAAAGCCAAGATTCAGCATCTGCACCGTCAGCACGCCCCAGAGCATCCAGACGGCAAAGGCACACAATAAACAAGGAATAGAGATCCAGAGATTACGCAGCGCAATTCGCTTTCCGCTGGAATCCCATTGCTGTTCGTCGTCGGGGTTCCATCCCTTGAGGTCGCCGTGACTTTGGGTAAGAACATGCGGCTTGGGCAGGTCGGGCTCTTTGAGCAGTTGTTGTTCTTGAGACATGGCGCTCATCCTAATGGAGATTCTGCAACTAGCAATACGAGATGCAAGTAGCAACAAGACAATCGTCCCTGATTGCCAGAGCAATTTCGTCGCTCGTAGGATCGAAAATGCATGCTCATTCTTACGGATGATTACTTCCGTGTTTCAGCCGGCAACCGCGATCGGCGATCGGCCGCCGGGCTGATTTAGCGATCCGGAGCCATACTAAGGTGTAGGCGCGAGCAACTGATCAACGCGAGCAGGTTTTTTCACGGTCATGACCATGTTGGTGACGAAGACCGTGAAGCCCACAAGCTCAGTCAGCCCAGAAAGGGGCAAGAGGCACCACGCCCAAGCGAAGGTGCCCTGATAGCCAAGGATTTGAGATATAACGCGCAACAGGCAGCCAGAGTTTATGAGTACGAGGCTCAGTAACATGAGACGCGGACTGAAGAGTTCGTCGCGTCCCAGAAAGGCAGGAAGCATACGAGGTCCGACGCTGAAAACGAGCGTGGACATAAATCCCACAGTTACTGCATGTCTGGAAGCTCCAGGCACCCCAACCAGTTGCGGAGCGAACGCAGCCCAGACTGCCAGCGCAGCCGCTATGAAAAGCCAGAGGTAGGAGATGCGCAAAAAAGCCGGGAATGAAGGGTGCACGCCCATAGTTTTAGCGACAGTGACGGCGGGCAAATAGATGCGCAAGGAATAAATCCAGGTCGCGCATGCCACCATGATCAAGGCTGCAGACAGGGGCTTTAATCCCAGGAGGAAGAAGGCGACGCCGGCAGCGTCTGCAAGCGCAGCTATCAGGAAAGCGCCGGGCAAATAGGCAGCCGTCCCTGCTATCGCAGGGAACCAGCGAGCGCTCAGCCCGACAGCAATGGGCACAATCGCCAACCAGACGACCGTGATAATGGGAAGCAAGCGCGCATCGGCAGGAGGTGAGCCACCATACGCGACAGCCTGCCGGAGCATGAGAAGAAGCGCCACCAGTAGCCCGAAAGTGCCTCCGATTACAGACATGGTGGCAATATCAATCTTACGATTGGCCGCCTTTTGTTTCTCATGCCCCCGAAACGAGGCAAACAGGAAGAGCCCCGCCGCGATAACTTCCAACACCGCCGACAGTGGCATCATCAAGCGCGGCTGCCACTGCCAGATAGCGCTCATCCAGTGCAGTCCAACTCCCGCCGCCCAGAGAATCAAGATTACCCAGCCCAGGACAAACCTGTCATCGGCTGTCTTCCGCAGATTCGGCAGGTTGTAATAACCAATGCCCAAGACGAAGGTGCTCACCCAACCGAACAGTTGTGCATGTCCGTGGGCATCAATCCAGCCGGCAGCAGCAGCAGCTGAGGAGTGCTGACCGCTGATGGTCAGCAAGTTAAAGACCCCGATGAGAGTACCCGGAACGAGCATGAAAAACATACCGCAGAGCACATAAGCGAGCAATAGAGTGATCAGATGTTTTTCGCGCAGCAAGAAAGACGCGGCAGACATTTCTGACCTCGCTTTTATGCTATAGCCGACAGACTGCTTTCACGTTCAATCGCTTTAGGAAACAGAATGCTGTTCTCTTTGTGCACGTGAATTCGTAGATCCTGATCTATACGGCTCAACCCATCAACCAGGGCCCGCCAGCTATTGCAGGCGCCTTCCGGCACCGTATATTCATTAGTCAATTGGCGCAATTGCTGCAGTGCTTCTCCGGCTTCCGCATGTTCAAATTCCATCTGCCTGATTGGATTTGCTACCGATCCGAAGCAGGAGGCGGTGCGTTCGCCGCGGTCTAAAGCACGCAAATACGGGAAAAGAATTCTCTCTTCCTTCATCGTGTGTGTCTCCATCTCAGACTTAAGTGAGACGAAAACGTGCGCCAGTTCAATCATTTCAGGATGAGCCTCGCCGTGCACGCGCGCCACTTTTTCTGCCAGAAACTCTAACCGCGGCAATTCCTGCTTGAGAAATTGATGATGGAGTTGCTCGATATGATCGACCAACTCAGTAATTGTTTTGTCCTGCCAGATTTCCGGCGGCTCCACCGCCGCCTCTGCTTGCTGGTCTGATTTGAGCAATTCTGCAATCACGGCGTCGATGTCTGCGCCCCGCGCCAGACAAGCCTCAGCCAGGCTCTTACCGCCGCCGCAGCAGAAGTCGATTTTGTATTTATCAAATACGGCTGCCCTGGTTGGCTGTTCGGCAAGCAAGGTGCCCACCGTCTTATCTCGAAAAGCTTGAGTAATCATAATTTGGATACCTTCTTTGTTATCTCCTAAATCTCGTAGGTCAGGCCAACTGTCTGTTCCAGACTGTGCGGAACCTTAGATTCTTTGGCCTGCAGAGAAACACACGAACAAGGCTGGAAAAACTCCCTGGTTGCTGCACACTGAGGACAGGTCCAATTTTTCTCCAGACCCTCCAATCCATCCGATTGATTGTGTGCATTGTTGCCGGAGTCAGCCGAACCACCTGCCTCATGAATGAAATTGCAGACCGTACATATGAATTTCATGGCTTTTCTCCTTGGGACGGTGACGCCACTTGTGGATTTCTGGACCCATATATCCAGTATAAAGAACGAAAGTGTAAATTCTATAGTCCGAAGGAATGATTTCAAAATCCAACATCGCTCGGCTGCGGTTTTGATTTGCCGAGATTGCGGGACTGATCAGGAATCAATCAGCGGGCTGTCGGATGCCTGCTGAATGCTGCCGCAGATCTTGCAGGCAAGCCTTCATTGATTTGTGCACCGACTGCCTGAACAATTGAACGTTAAAGTTAAAATCGGCAGGATTTATCGGTGGTAGAACTTTCACCGTCACATCGGACACGAAGTCAATAATGCGGCTGTCCTTTGGGAAGATCTTGTGCGTTCCATTGACCACAATGGGAACAACCGGCACACGGTTTTCCACAGCCAGTTTAAATGGACCGTCGCGAAACTCGGCGATTTCACCGTTCGGCGAACGCGTACCTTCGGGAAAAATCATCAGCGAAGCACCCTTGCGCAGCCAGTCACGACACTCCTGCAGCATTTTCTTGATGCTGCGCAAGTCTCCACGTTGAAGCTGCACACTCTGGTTGAGAGCCAGATTCCAGCCAATGAAAGGCATTTTGGAGAGCGACTGTTTGGCGACCCACTTGAAAGGCACACACAATCCGTAGAGTACCATGATATCCCAGTACGATTGATGGTTGGCGACCAGCACACAGGCTGTGCCTTGCGGAATATTTTCTCTGCCTAAAAATCTCACGTGCCAAAGGGGATTCATTCGCACGTAGTGGTGCCCCCACCAGCAGCCGAAGCGATGCAAGCTTCTCCGCAAGGGATCGAATGGTGCCGTCAAGAAACAGATGATGGCCGCCAAACAAACCAGAAACGCTGACGAAGTAAAAAAATATGCAGCAAAGCAATAAGTGAGAATACGAGAAAACATAAGTGAGGAGTATAACGCCGTCAGTCAGCTGATGCACCTGGTTACCGCCTGGTGGCCACTCTGCGCTGGCATCACGACCTGAGGTCCGAAGGTGACATGAGACGTCAGTCACTTTGGTCGCCATGGTGATTGATCTTCAGGCGTCAGCGAACGCAACCACATGTCCATCCGGATCCAGACAATAGGACACTGTATCGCCCCAATCTCGCTGAAGTGGTGGGCTTAATTCCAACGCGCCCGCTGCCAGCGCACGCGCATGATATTGCGGTGCATCAGGCACTCGCAAATAAAGCTCTGCACGCGGGATGCCATATCCGGCGGCAGGATCGGGTAACCGCTCGGATAGCAGTCGCTTTATCCCGGCTTCGGGCATCAGTCCAAGAATGCTGGTATCACTCAGCTGAAATTCCGTCATGCCGGGAACATCCAAACTAGGCTGAGCATTGAGCACGCTCGCGTAGAACAACGTGCTGAGCTCCTGATTTCTAATATAAAGAATGAAATGTGCAATCATCTCGATCATTCCGCCTCGCGCCGCTGTCTAAGCGCCAGCTCCATCAAATGCTACCGTTTGATTTCTGTAGGGACTGCTCGCAAATCTCTTTCGCATGCGGATGTGTCACGCCAAATCGTTGTATAGCTCCGATTGCTACAGATGCGTCAGGACCTATGGCGCCAAGCGCCTGCGCAACAGTCGCACGC
>JAXLXI010000008.1:0-288031 GCA_046328035.1 Candidatus Obscuribacterales bacterium
GCAGTCAGCCCCGCCCATGTGGTGGTCAAATCCGGCATGGCGGTGGTGCCGGTGCGCCACCACGGAGTCGTGACATTCGACATGAACAAAAAGACTTACCGGTTTCTCTTCCCTCAAAAGCCCTGAACAGAGCGAAAGACCGATAAAAACCCGCACATATTGATTTGCTCATGCAATAGACATATTATGGTGGCATGTCAAAGAGTGCCACCAGAGGTAATGTCAACAGTCGCAGGTCACGTACCGGCGATCGCACCGCATTTGATGCCTCGTTGAGACGCTGGGCCGACGAGTACATCAAATATCTGACGCTGGAACGCGGGCTATCAAATAATTCCATCGCCGCTTACAGGCGCGATTTGAAGGCGTTTCTCAAGTGGCTGCCCGAAGGACTTCTGACCGTCACGCGCCTGCACCTGACCGCCTACCTGGGTGTTCTGAAATCATCCGGCACCAAAGCGTCAACCTTGTCCCGCAACCTGGCTACTTTGCGGGGCTGGTTTTCCTGGCTGAAACTGCGCGATTACATCGCCATCGACCCGACTCTCGATCTGGCAAATCCCAAGCGCGAGAAGATGCTGCCGAAAGTTTTGACTCTCTCTGAAGTAGAAGCGATCATCGCTGCCGCCGAGAGTGCCCGTGACCGCGCGATTCTCGAGTTGCTCTACGGCGGTGGACTGCGCGTTTCGGAATTGACTCGCCTGGAAGTCAAAGATTTGAGCTTGCGTGAAGGAACGCTGCGCGTTTTCGGCAAGGGATCGAAAGAGCGCATAGTTCCAATCGGCACCAAGGCGATCGAAGCTTTATGCAGTTTCTTGCCCGAATTGTCCGGCACCGCATCTGGTGCAACGACCGGTGGCGGACGCGCGCGCCCGACGCTGACGCCGCAACCGATTTTCAAAGACAAGCAAGGCAAACGACTGAGCCGGCTGGTCGTCTGGCAGATAGTCAAACGACTGGCGCTGAAAGCCGGCGTGCGCAAACCGCTTTCCCCGCATACGCTCAGGCACAGCTACGCCACCCACCTGCTGGAGAACGGGGCGGATGTGCGTTCTGTACAGGAGTTGCTGGGACATTCGAGCGTCGTGACCACCCAGCTCTACACGCACGTCAGTCGCAAACATTTACGCGACGCCTATACCGCCGCCCAGCTCAACCTCTCAAACAAGCCGTCGGTGACGGCTCCAGCTGACATTGGCATCTCTCAATAAGATTTAATGTGCCATTGCCAGCGCTCCATATACTGAATCGGTTACCTTTTACATTAAGAACCGCGTGTCACCGATTTGCGGGTTCTGAGTCGCTGGGTGTTCACCCGAAAAAGCGCAGAGCAAGGGTCCGCTGGACCTTGCAGGACTATCAAACACGTCATTTAGAGAGAATATTGATGCCTCCAAAAAACAAAGGCGAGGGAACCAAGATCGCCCAAGCCGCCAAAGATCTCAATGTCACGTCCGTGACCATTCGGCGGTACATTGCCGAATTCGACATTCCCACCACCGCCGACGAGAACGGCATTAAGGTGCTGCCTCCGGAAGCCATGGAAGAGCTGCACCTGATTCGCCAGCTCAAAGAAGACGGCATGACCAACCCGAAAGTGTTGGAAGAGCTGGAAACCCATCGCAAAGCCGCCTCCAAAGCCAGCAAAGCCGAAAAGAAAACCGACAGCAAGAAGTCGACAAAATCAGCCGCCGCCGCGGCCGAGAAGGCAGAGCCGGAAAAGGTCGAAGTCAAAGAGACCAAAGAGCCACCGGCGAAAAAACGCGCCACCGCTGCTCGCGGACGGCGCGCCAAGGACGAAGAGCCGGAGGAAGAAGAACAAGCTCCGGCCGCTCCCGCCGAGACCGAAACCGCTGAGCCGGAAGCCGAAGTCGAAGCAGCCGAGGGTGAAGCAAAGGAAGGGGAAGGAGACGGCGATGGTCGCTCCAAGCACACGCTCACTTGCCAGACCTGCAGCAAAGTGTTTGAGCACATGAATCCGCGCCTGCGCGACTGCCTCGAGTGCTACCGCGCCAAGCGCAAAGAGCGTCGGCGTGGCGGTGACAAGCATAAGAACGTCATCCAGCACCCGCTCGCTCAGCAAGCGTTGAACAAATCGCAGCAGGCACAAAGAGACGGACAGCCATCCGAAGATGCGCCGGCGGCGCCGGCTGCCCCCACAGGACGCGGCGGGCGCGAACCGCGCGTCGAACGCGAGCAGCGCGAACAACCGATTCAAGTTGTCCGTCCGCAGAGTTCTTCGACGATCAGTGCACAGCCCGCCCGTCATCAGGTGCGCAACTATCGCAAAGCCATCGAAGAAACACGCACGATTACCGCCAACCTCAAACGCCGTCTCGAGCGACCCGATCTGCCCGAAGCCGAGCGTCGCTGGTTGGAGCAGATTTACGCCTACCAACTGATTTTGCACCAGGGGTGGCGGCACCTGTCCGAGTACAAAGCCGGCAACACAACAGCTGGTGCCGGTGCCAAAGAAAAGGAATAGCTCCCCACTGGCAAAGGTCTAGACTATTTGATGACCCGGTGGAAGATAGGTATTGCGATAACGGCATTGCTGGCGGTGATTCCGCTGGCGGGTTGTATTTCGCAGCATACCGAAGGTTTGGGCGAATACTGGGCGCCGTCGCCCGGCGACGAGGGGGCGACCTTCGAACCCAACACCCACATGTACAACGCGCCCAAGGGTAACTTCGACGTCAAGATACCCGGCGCGCCGGTGCACAACCGCGAGTACCAGATCACCACCACCAATGCCAGACAGCGCGTCAAATACGAGACGCCCAATCTCACCTGCGTAGTCGCCACGGTGAAGATACCCAACAGCATGGTGTGGGAACCGAAGAATCTGAAGCGCCTCAAGCAGTCCGAAATCTTGATGATGCAAAACGACATTCAGGCTCTGCCCACCCCCACCAAGACCTATCCGGTGACGAGCGACGACGGCACTTACTTCGGCACGCACGTGGAAGGCACCACCCGCGATGGCAAGTATTACCGCATTCGCAATTACCTGGACAAGAACCTGCAGATTTCTTATCGCATGATCTGCGTCGGCTCCAAAGACGAGGTCAATTCTCCGGACGCCAACGAGTTTTTCAACACCTTCAAGATCATCAAATGAAAAACACCGATTCGTTGCGCAAAGGGCTGTCAGAGCTATTCTTCGGTGCCGACGGCAGCGTCGATCGAGTCTGGTCGAAGCTGACTCCGCTGTGGGAAACATGGAAAGAGCAAAGCGCCGACGCGCTGGCCAAAGTAAATCGACTGGGTGTCTATGTAACGCGTCACGAAGACTCCGCCGCCACCTGGCAGGCTCGCGCCGAAGACTACGCCGCCCGGGAGGACCACGCCGACATGGTCGTTCAGTGCGAGACGAAGCGTCAGCATTTCCTGCAATCGGCCGCCGAACTGAAAGAGGAGCAGACCCGCTTCAAAGAAAAGCTGACGCAGACATGGGACCTTTATTGCCGGACGGAAGCGTTGATCACCCGTCTCTACCTGCAGAAGATCATGATGCGCGCGCTGCCTAAATCGACCAAAGAACGTTCCACCACTTTCGTGGAGGTGGCGCTGGGCATGCAGGATCTGCTGAAGCAGGTGACCGGCGGCTCCGCTCAAGCCGACCAACCGACAGACTCGCCATCCACCGCCGCCATGCGCAGCGATCTGCAAGTGCTCACCGACAAGCTGGAAACCCTGGAATCATCCGTCTTGGAAGCCTATCAGCAAGTGCTCACGGACAAGGGCGAGTTGGAAGCTGAGTCTCCTCTGTCCGCATATCTTGAACGGTTGGGTTCCGCTGTGAACGAACTGGAGACCGTCTCTGTCGCCAAAGGCGGCACCGGCGAGGCGCTCGACGAGAGAATGGCGGAAGAGCGGCAAGCGTTTCTCGACGATGCGCTGGATCGAGTCGATGGCGCATTCAAATTGCTGGCGCTGACCGCCACGTATCTCAGGAAACAGCAGTAGTTCGTGCCTATTTGGTGGCTATCAGTGTATAGAGCACCAGGTCGTTCAATTTGCCGCGTTTATCAAACAACAGCTTGGGCGTGAACGGCTTGGATGCTACCTCTCGGATATCGAGCACCTGCACTTTGGCGTTCGTTTTCTGAATCTCGGCGTACACCGTATCCGGTACTATGATCATCGCGCCCGGCGTTTTCAGCAGCGCCAGCGCAGCGTCGGTGTCCTCTACTTCGGTGACTTCGCGTCCGCTCTGGAAAGTAATCTCGTCGCGCCAATAATGAATGCGCGAATGCACGCCAATCGGTGCTCCGGGAGTGGCTTCCTTAGCCCATTGCGAGTAGAGAGCCAGCGATTGATTCTTGACCATGGCCGGCAAAAAGACGGTCGCGTAATAGGTGCCTCCGGCAACGACAGCGATGAAAATCGAAGCCACCGCGATTGAAATACCACGGCGCACCCTGGCGCTTAATTTCTCGTCGGTCAAATACAGCGCCACCAGAATCGCCAGCGCCGGATAAGCAGGCAATTCGTAGTAGTCGATTTTGCCGCGCGACAGGCTGAAGAAAAGGGTGATCGTAGCCACCCAGGTCCAGAGAAACAGCTGCGGGTGGCAGACCTCGCCGGCGCGCACTTTGCGGGCGAAAGCATAAAGCGCTGGTGGTACTATGATCGACCAGGGCAAGAATCCTAAGAAGAGCGATTGCACCATGAACCAGATTGGTTTGTGTGTGTCATATGTCGAACCGGCGAATCGTTGAACGTTTTCACGGAAAAAGAAGTAAGCCAGCGACCAGGAGCCGTTTGCCTGGTAGGCGCTGAAAAACCAGGGGAATGCCACCATCGCCGCAGTAATCAGGCCGAGAGCGAAATGGCGCGGTTTCAACAAAGACAGTTGCCTGGTCAAACCGAGATATATAAGGAAGGAAACCGCCGGCAGCGCGATGCCTACCGGTCCCTTAACCAGGAACGCCAGCCCGGCGCTTAAAGAAGCCGCCCAGAAGAGCAGATCCCGGCGCTTTTGTGTGGCAGCCACCGTGCCAGCGAATAAAAGACTCATAGTGAGCGTATCGAACATGACGAGCAGCATGTCCGACATACATAGGTAGGCGAAGGATAAAAACATGAAGGACGAGCCCAGCATCATGACTGATAACAGGGCAACGCGATTTTCACCGCGTCCTTCCGTGCGCCCGATCCAGCTCGCGGCACCAGCCGTGATACCGAGTGTGGTCAGCGCCGCCAATATAGAAGGAAGGCGTGCAGCCAGATGGCTCACGCCTAATGCTTTGAAGGAGGTAATGATAAGCCAGTAAGTGAGGATTGGCTTATCAAAGAATGGCTGCCCGTGGTAAAGCGGAGTGACCATGTTCCCCTGCACGATCATCTCTCGGGCACATTCTGAGAAAAACACTTCGGCTCGACTGAATTTCAGCCAATTGCCGGCGAGCGTTAGATAAAGCACTGCGCAAGCTATTAGGACAAGCCCTAATAGAAGTGCAGTGGCAGGGCGCCCGACGCGCCTCTCCTCCTGGGCGCGAGGGGCAACCACTGCGGATGCAACCTGTGCAGTAGATGGCATCATTTGCGACCTACTATTGCAGGGCGGGGTCTTTTCAACATGAACATGTTTTGAGAAATCAAAGGGAAGAAACGCAGGGAACCAATCTGGTGAATTTCGTCAATTTACATGTGAAAGTCAGCAGTAGCGAGGAGATTCCTGTATGCCCTGGACAGAACAAGAGATTGCAGATGCGGTCAAAGTGCTCACAGACGCCGCCAAAATCGGTCCAATCGAAAAAGTAACGCTAGAAGAAGAGTCCTACGTGGTTGCAGGCGAAGTTACCTATACGGATGAAATTTATCTAGAAGCGCTTGAGGAATTGAAACGCAAAAACACACTCAAGCTCGATAACAAATCCGACGAACGAGAAACCTATAATTCGGCCGCGTGACGGCGAGCAAAACGCTTCGTTTAGACCATTTAAGATCAGCCGACTGTCAGCCTAAAACGGGTCTGGCAGCTGGTTTGCAGGCACGGGCTGCAGCGGCGCGTTAAAAATCTCATTAGAATCTGCTAGACCAGGCGCGCCACCACTTGCGGGGGCGTCACCGGATGTTGTAGCACCGGAAACCGGTCCCGGGAAATTGCCCGCTGGTGCCACCGCCGATGGTGCAAAGCCACCGCCGACTGCCGGCGCTGTCGGCGGAGCCATTCCGGGCACGCCGTTCGGCACGCCGCTCAATGATGGATTGACGGGCAACGGCGATTGGGCGACCTGCACTTCCGGCACCTGCAATCCGCGCGTCAGCCGGACGGGCAACAGTTCGCCTTTGGCGAGCAGAAATTCATTGCCGCGTTGCACACGTGCTTGAATCCAACCCGGACCCGTGAACATGGTGCTGAACATGCCGGCCACGGACCCGGCGTAATCTTTGAGGTCGAATCCAGCCCAGCGCTTCTTAGGCGGCTCGGACAGCAAATGATTGGGGTTCTGGTCGATAAAGCCGAAAAACGGCATGTGACTGCCGTCCGGCAACACCAGTGTCTGCAAGGCAATCTCCAGACTGCCGGCATGCCCGTGCTTCTGATACTTCGCTGGTATGGCGTTGACTACAGTGCCCAAGATTTTGCTGTGTGGCGCAATTGCCATCCGTCCATTGACGACAAACCCATCATCCAGAGTGAGAGCGAACACATCCCCGTTCTTGGCGGTGCGAGAAGACAGGTCATGTTCGAGGACCGCCGAAAGGACCGTTCCCGAAGAGACGTAATTGGTCATTTGTCCCGGTGTGCCGGCCGGCGCGCTGCCGCTGATGCCCCCACCCTTCCAGAAATCCGGATTAAACTTTGGATATTTGTTGGCATGGCTGCCGCCTGGCTGGAAAGCCGGCGGGGCGCCCTGCAGCTGCTCGCCCATAGGAGCCTGTCCCGGCTGCCAGAGCCCGGGATGACCGGCAAAGCCCGTGTTCATCATGCCGCTCCCGCTGCCCGGTCCGGCTGAGCCCTGACCCAGTGCCGGTTGAGAGGCTATCGAAAGCGCAGTCAAAGCGGAAAGCGCCCATCCCGCGAAGCGATACAGTGTCGAGCTTGACTTCAAATCAGTGCGTTGCGTTTGCATAATGCCTGTCTACGAGCCTTTAGAGCCTTTTGTCACAGGGTTAGTGTAATCAAAGGCTCTATATCTGCCTATGTTGAGACTACGAAGCCAACCGCCATGTTAAAATCTGCGCTTGTCCGCAATTAGGGCGGACATATTCCCTTGCCTGCGCAAGCAGGACGCTTAGGACCAGAAGGGAGGTAATAACCTTGGCAGAAGCGAAACCCAGAAAATACGAATGCGTATTTGTCGTCCGTCCGAACCTCGATGATGACTCCGTGGACCGCACGGTTGCTACAGTCGAAGAGTTCATCAAAAACCAGGGCGCTACCATCATGTCAACCGACAAGAAAGGTCGCCGCCGCCTGGCTTACGAAGTAAACAAAATGAGAGATGGCTTCTACGTCATGACGCGGTTTGAAGGCAAACCGGCAATCGTGGCGCCGATCACACGCATGATGACACTTTCCGAAGACATCATCCGTTTCCTGGTCGTCAATCTCGAAGAAGCTGCACTGGAAACGTCACTCTAACCAGATAACCCATCACACGCCTTTCTGAGGTAAGCCCTGCATGAGCAGCATGAGCAAGATCGTTGTTTCCGGTCGCGTGGTTCGCGCTCCCGAGAAGCGTTTCACCCCCAACACCAACGTGGCGGTCACGGAATTCGCTATCGCAGTTGAATCTCCGCCCCGTCCGGACGGTACGGTGGAATCGCAATCGGTGCGAGTCATCACCTGGAGAGATCTGGCTGAGCGCTGCGCCAACGAAATTCGTAAAGGCGATCTGGTAGCAGTCGATGGACGGCTCCAGGTCAACAATTTCACCAGCTCCGACGGACAAAAACGCCGCGACGCAGAAATAGACGCCATCAGCGTTGAAAATCTGACCGCTGTAGTTGCCTCCGCCGGTGGTGCAGCCAGCTACGCAGACGAGAGCGGTGAGCCCGCGAAGAAATTCGTCAAAGCCGGAGCCCCAGCAGGCAAACCTGCCGCTGCCGGCGCCCGTCCTGCCAACAAGCAGGAAGACATCGATGCAATCTTCGCCAGCGACGACGAAATCCCGTTTTAACTAAGGAATTGAATAACTTATGCCCAGACATTTTGGAGAAGGCGGTGGCGCACCGCGTCGTAGAAAAACCTGCAACTTCTGCGCCGACAAAGTCGAATACATCGACTACAAAGATCCAAACAAACTGAAGAAGTACGTCACCGAACGCGGCAAAATTTTGCCCCGCCGCATCTCGGGTAACTGCGCAACGCACCAGCGTTTCCTCACCGTCGCCATCAAACGCGCACGCGACATAGCCCTGATGCCCTACACCGCTGACGGCTAAAAAGAGCGAAACCATGACGCGCCGCCCGACACTGCAATCAACTCTGATTCTGCGATATGTGGTGGCAAGTCTGTTTCTGTTGATTATTTCGGGATCGGCGAAGTCATTCGCCGATTCCGTTTCTTCTCCTGCGCCTCAGCCATCATCCCCGAATGCCTTCCGCGACAAATGGGCTCTGGTTGTGGGAGTCAGCAAGTTCGCCCAGGGCATCGAAAGCCTGCCGGGTGCCGCCAAGGATGCAACGGACTTCGCCCAGTTTCTCACTAAAGATTGTGACTTCAACGCCGATCACGTAAAGCTGCTCACCGACGATCAGGCGACCAGAGCTGGCATCTTAGCCGAGCTGGGCAACAAATGGCTTCCGACTGTAGCTTCTCCTGAAGACCTGGTCGTGGTCTACATTTCGACGGCGGGAACCGCCGCCGGCAGCGACGGGGCAGGACTGAATTATCTCTGCGCTTACGACACTATGCCCGACAAGCTTTTCAGCACCGGCATCGATGCCGCCAGCCTCTATCAATCGATTCAGCAGCGTTGCCATGCTCATCGCGTGATTTTGATCGTCGATGCTTCCTACAGTGGTGGCGCCGCAGCAGAGGGCAGTAGCGCCGCCCGTGCGCATTCGAAAATGCAGGACTGGGGAGGCGCCGGACGTGCCATTTTGTGCTCCAGCCAACCCAATCAGCGCTCATACGAATGCAAAACAAAGAGCAACAGCGCCTTTACTTATCAGTTTATGCAAGCAGCTCGCCAGCTCGGAAAGAAAGCCAGTTTGAAAGAAACCTTCGATGCCGCCGCCGCCAACGTCGCCACCGAAGTCAGTGCGGAACGGCAAGCTACGCAGACACCGGTAGCAAGTTTTTCCGGTGATGCCGGTCAATTGCAAATCGCCGCACCGGGTGCGCCGAAGGGCAGCGAAACGCAGTCTAACTAGATCAGCCGCAAGCCCAGCCGAATGCCACCACATCCTTGTGCTCAGGGCACTGCGTTATGTGTCCCGTTCCCGCATCGCCCCACCCGAACGGCACATTGTCTTCCGAGTCCATTTGAAACAAGAGAATCATGCGCGCCTGGCAGCGCGGGCAATTGGGATACTCGACGTTTTGAACCCAAAGAGGCCACCCGGACAACTTGTCGCCGAACTGAGCGCTGGAGATGTTTTCCGCCAGCAGCGGATCAACAATGTAGTCGCTCTCGAACTGGAGTTCCGGACACTTCACCTTGACCAGATTCGGCTGCGAGTCGAAGTCGTAATCGAAATCAAGCCCGAGTTCTTCCTGCTCTGCGGTGGCAGGAAAGTCATCCGACTTCTCCCAGTCGACAATGCAAAATTCTGAAAACTCTTCTTCCTGCGACTCGATCTCCGCGGGCGCAACGTATTCGGCAAGCGGAATTGGCAGGACACGTACCCGGCTCATCGTGTCTTCGAAGGGAAACCATCCGCCCATGCCCTGGCAATCACCGCGGGTGCAGTAAAACAATTGCACCAGACCCGTGCCGTGACGATCCCCGAGTTCGGCTGGCAGGTCGCTCAGGTCGAGTTGCAGAAAATGCTGCATTTGCTGCCCGCATTCGGTGCAGGCGGGCCAGTCGTGCTCGGCAGTGGTGTATGGAATGCCGCCAAACTTCGACTTGGACTTGGATGCGTCGGCACGCTCTTCTACAACCGGTTTCCATGCGGGTCGCAGGTGTTTCGTCAGCCATGGTTTCAGTTTGGCAACTATCTCTTCTGTTGTCATATCCGGTTCCACGTAAAGGGTGGTGGAATTTTAGCCTGCTCGCTGGTTGCGCGCGATCGAGATAGGTAGGTCCTCGCGGACTTTCCCCCTCACACCACCGTGCGTACGGGTCCGTACACGGCGGTTCGGCGGGCGGTCATGATGCGGAGACTAGCTTCGGGAGCTGAGAGCGTGCAGGGCAGCGCTCGGGATAGCATGGTGGAGCTAACTTTTGCTCAGTCGCCATGGTCCCTTCGCCGAACCACTAGCACGTGCTGCATCCTGCGGGTGGATTCCCTGCCGAAGCAACTCGGTAAAATGGGGTGCGTCCCTGTTTCCATTGGCGCCAGATGTAGCATCTTAACATGACGCCGAATCCATTTATCCAAATTGCGAAACACTTTCGGCGTATCGCAGACAACGAAGTATCCGCGCCAGCCCAAGAGGTATTCGCGTAGACCTCCAATCATTTGACTGACGCTTTTACCTTTTGTTGGTCGGGTCAGCTCGCGAATTCGCTGCTTGAACCTGGCGAGGTTTTTGAAGCCACGCGCGGTTTTACACCTCTCGATTAGCGTAAAAGCTAACTCCAAGGAAGCTTCTTGACCAAGGCTTTCCCACTGCACTTTTCTCCTTGTTCACTTGTAGCCTGAGCCGTTTTCCTAGAAACTCCGTGATCCCTTTCATCACGCGCTTCCGGCTCGTTGACTCGCAACGTAGATATTGCAGTCATCTGCGTATCGCACAAAGTGAAGGTTCCGTCGTTCCAGTTCTCATTTGCTCATCAAGCAGCAAGTTTGAGAGTAGCGGCGAAAGCGGTCCGCCTTGTGGTATCCCTTCTTTGCTCGCGCTGGTCAGCCCGCCTTCCAATGCTCCGGCATTTAAGTACGCACGGATCAACTTGTGCACTCGCTTTATCGGAAATTCGCCGCCACCCGGTTCATCAGGACGTCGTGATTCACTCGATCAAAGAACTTCTCCAGATCAATATCCACGACTACCGGTAGCCTCCTCAATGTGTTTGCGGCGGCTTCTATTGCCTGTTTCGCCGATCTACCTGGTCGAAAACCGTAACTGTGCTCGGAAAATGTGCTGTCCCATTTGCGCTGCAGCACTTGCATGACAGCTTGTTGAATAAAACGGTCCATGACCGTCGGTATCCCCAGCTGTCGTTTCCTCCGCCGGGTTTGATGTTCACCCGTCTCACCGGTCTTGGTTTGCAAGTGCCCTGAAGCAGCTCTTTGTTTGATCTGTTTCCAGTTTGCTGCGAGGTACGCTTGTAGGCCGTCGGTGCTAAGCCCGTCGATCCCAGCCGCACCGCCGTTTTTGACGACGCGTGCGTAGGCGATCTTCAGTTCTCCTGACGAATTTCCTCCATCAATGATTGGTCTTGCGCTTCACTCGTTGCTTCAAACTTTTCGCCTCGGTCGCCAGTCTCGCAGGTTTCCCGTCTTGCCACTTGTCGTTGAGTCCTGTTTGGTTTTCTGTTGTTTGTCGCAACTCATGTCACGTGACCTCGCTGTCGTTTGGACCTTCACTGTTTAACTCCGCCTGCTTGGTGTGCTGCCGCGCTTGGTCGGTGTTTCGAGTTACTACGTCCTTTGCTGACTTCTGCACCGCGGTCGGTTTCTGCGGATTCCCAGCCGTTTGCTTTCGACACGGCGCAGATCTCCCACGGTAAGTTCAACCACTTTCACTGCGCATCTGCCAGATTTACGTTCGCGTCCGTTGACGATTATGCGCTTCGCGATCATTGCTCAAGCTGCGGCGCGCCTGCCTCGTATCTGGTTTCTGTCCGTCAAATCGCAGTTTTGCTCAGCGCTTCCTTCAGACGTCCCTCACGGTCGCGCCCTTGCGCATTCGCCATATTTCACCATCGTCAGGTTGTGTGAGGACTCTCACCTCCAGTTGTTGAACATGCGTGGCACACCAAAAGAAAGGGCGCCGCATAAGCGTCGCCCCCTCTCCGTCTGGGTTGTGCATAAAGCGGTCGGATCCGGGCGGTACCGCGGGTAGTATCGCCATCGGAGCGTAGTAAAGAGTCTCCTCAAAGTAGAGGTCTGGGGAACGGTGCGGGCGGTGTTTCTGTAACTTACTAAATCAGGGGGGTGTAGTCAGTACGTGAATACGCACTTCGCTGTGCGTGTAATCGCACCGGCAACATTTTCCCGGGAGCTTGACCATCCGGCGATATTGCCGGGTACAATTCCAGAAGTAGCGAATACAGTCCCAGCTGTATTAAAATTGCGACTCGCGCGCCGAAGTGGTGAAATGGCAAACACGCTACGTTCAGGGCGTAGTGCGCGTTTAGCGCTTGTGGGTTCAAGTCCCACCTTCGGCAATCTTTTAAAACGTCAACCCCTCCTCGAGGACATCCGAATAGCTTGAGCACCGACAATAGAGGACAACCTCCTGCCCGCGACCCCAAAAGGGAGCTGCCATTACTGAATGAACGTATTCGCGACCGCGAGGTACGCCTCATTGATGAGGAAGGTGCTCAGCTCGGCATTGTCCCGACGAGAGAAGCCCTGAATACTGCCCGCGAGAAAGGTCTTGACCTTTTCCTTGTGCAACCGGACGCCAACCCGCCTGTAGCCAGGATTATGGACTACGGTCGTTACAAGTTCGACCTGGAAAAGAAAGCCCGGGAGCAGAAGAAAAAGCATCACATCGTTGACGTCAAAGAAGTCAAGATGCGCTACAAGATTGAGGAGCACGACTATCAGGTCAAACTCCGCAACAGCCAGAAGTTCTTGAACGAAGGCGATAAAGTCAAGGTGCTGATCATGCTGCGCGGTCGCGAAGTCCAGCACTCCGGCATGGCTCTGGCTTTGATGAACAAGTTCTTCAATGAACTGAAAGATTACGCAATCATTGACAGAGAGCCGAGATTGGAAGGCAAAAGTGTTATCATGATCCTTTCGCCAAACCCCCAACGGCCGCGCCTAACTGAGCAGAGCGGCGGACAAGGTTCGAAAGCCCCAGCTCCGGCTCAATCAGACAACGGCGCCGTTAACCAGGATACAGACGACAATGCCTAAGATGAAGACCAACAAAGCCGCTGCGCGCCGCTTCAAGGTCACTGCCACCGGCAAAATCCTGCGCAAGCAATCGGGCAGACGCCACATCAACGAGTGGAAGTCGCCGGACAAAAAGCGCAACCTGCGCGGCTGGGCGGCTCTCGCCCCCGAGCTGAAAGAACACATCATGTCGATGTTTCCTTACCGGAAATATCTTCGTTAAGCCTTATCTGAACCGGGTTTACGCCTTTCAGACTTGCGGCTCGCCCGCAGCGGAATGGCTCGTTTGCCCGGTTTGACAACAGTCGGAAGCATAAGGGTTTCTCCCCCGACGGCGCCGGCACCTGATCTAATAAATCCCAAGGAGAATCGAAATGCCCAGAGTCAAGCGCGGAAACGTACTGCAGAAGCGCCACAAGAAGATCCTCAAGTTCGCTAAGGGCTTCCGTGGCAGCAAATCCAGATTATTCATCTCAGCCAACCAGGCTGTAATTCAATCGTGGCGGAATGCCTACCGCGATCGCCGCAAGCGCAAACGTGATTTCAGACGCCTCTGGATCGCGCGCATCAACGCCGCCTGCCGTTCGCAAGGCATCACCTACAGCCGTTTCATGAACGGCCTGTTGAAAGCCAACATCGACCTCAACCGCAAAGTGCTCTCCGAAATGGCTATCCATGACGAAGCAGCCTTCTCCGGTCTGGTAGAAAAAGCGAAAGCCGCCATCAAGTAGCAAGGTGTTATAAAATCCGTGCTGTTCGGCATTTCGGGAAATTCCCGACTGCAGTGAAGGCACGGATTTTTCTTTGGCATGAAAGTCAACTCGATAACCAGCGAAGCCAACGCGCTCCTCAAGCGCATGCGCAGCCTGCATCAACGCGCCGCGCGCGAGAAGAGCGGGCTTTTTTTGATCGAGGGTCCCAAGGCTTTAGATGAAGCACAGCAAAAAGGCATCGACATCCGCGACGTCGTCGTCAGCGAGTCGTTCTGGAAAAACGGCCCCGGCGCGCTCGGCAACGTCGACGTCGCCGAAGTGGCGGTCGTGGAAGATCGGCTCTTCAAGACGCTGGTGACCACCACCTCGCCTTGCGGAGTGGCTGCCATCGCCGCGCTGCCGCGGCGCGATGCCGTCTCCATGTTCAAGCCGGCGAACCCTTTGATCGTCGTGGGCGCGGCACTGCAAGACCCAGGCAATCTGGGAACCCTGATTCGCACCGCACTGGCGGCATCAGCAAGTGGAATTATCTTGACTAAAGGCACCGTCGATCCCTACGGTCCGAAAGTGGTTAGATCGGCTGCGGGAGCACTTTTCGCCATGCCAATCCTCTGGGATGTCACCATGAGCGATGCCATCAGCCTTTTAAAGGAACATGACGTGCGCATTCTCGCCTGCGACATGCACGGGGAGAAACAATACTTCGAAGCGGACCTTACCGGACGCTGCGCGGTCGTCGTGGCAAACGAGGGACAGGGCTTTGAAGAGGAAACCCTGGAGTCATGCGACGAAATCATATCTATACCGATGAATGAAGCCAGCGAATCGTTGAATGTCGCCATCGCCGCCGGTGTAGTTTTGTTTGCGGCTGTCGAACAGCGCCTCAAGAAACCCAAGTAAAATGGCAACATGACTCAGCCTTCGGACAAGCAACCTACACCTCCAGAACCGTCGGACGCAGCAGCAATACCGAAGGGGGAAATCACTCTCGATCCGCTGCCGGTTGTGCATCCGCGCGGCGGACATCCAGTGCCGAAAGAGCTGGCAGCAGCCGCCGATTCTGGTGCCGCTGAAGAAACTCCTGATGCGCCGCTGCCGGTAATCGCCGAGGAAGAACCCTGGGTCGGCATCGACGACCAACCGGAAGAAGAGGAGGACGAAGACCAACCCGGCACCGTGATGACCGTCATCGAACACCTCGATGAACTGCGCACGCGCATTTTGCGTGGTCTCGGGTCTTTTGTCGTCACCATGTCGCTGGCGTTGTGGGTTGGAAAAGATGTAATCGTCTGGTTGGAAAAGCCAGCCGGCAACATGCAATTTCAGGCACTATCGCTGGAAGAACCAGTGATTGTTTATTTCAAAGTCGCCTTCTATCTGGCAGTCGTGATGGCATCTCCTTTCATACTCGGTGAGTTCGCTGGCTTCATCTGGCCTGGGCTGAAGAAACGCGAAAAGCAAGTGCTGATGCCGATCATCATCGGTGGCCCGCTGCTGTTTGTGGCAGGCGCGTTGTTCGCTTATTACCTGGCACTGCCCCCGATGCTTTTCTTCTTCAATAGTTTTGGTCAGGCGGTTGCACCAATTCATCAGCGCCTGGATTTCTATATTTCTCTGGTGCTCAGCGTGATGCTCTACATGGGGCTCTGCTTCCAGCTGCCCATCGTGCTCTTCTGCCTTTCCTTCGCCGGCATCGTCAACTCGCGGCAATTGCTCAAGGTCTGGCGATATGCGATCGTGGTGTGCTCCATGGTGGCAGCAGTGGTGACACCGGATCCGACCGTGATCTCAATGCTGATCGTTATGGTGGCACTGGTGTCACTCTACTTCGGGTCAGTGCTCTTGCTGCGCCTGTTTGGCAAGTAATCGATTGAGTTGGTCGGGGGGTCTTGGATCGCCACCTGGGAAAATGTCCCGGAATACCGGGATTGTCAGGGAAGAGCCGCTGGGAGGCGGCATGAGTGCAAGAAGCCCAACCCAAGCCCATTTCGGTGCGCGCTCAACACTTATGCCCGCTTCGAGAGTATTACGTTAATCCGTGACCTCTCACCAGGCACCGATTCGCACCCCTCCCGCTCTGCCGCTCACTCAACTTTCACGCGCCGGGGAATATAGTCAGTAACCACGCGCGAGTGAATTTGTGGCTCCTCCCAAAAACAGCGATGGACCTGCCGTCACCCCTGATGTGGGCGAAGCTCCCGACGTCCAGAAACAGGGCGACCCGCGCCTCGCGTTGGCACTTGAAGGCAATCCGCCGATCGGGCAAAACGACGGCCCGCCTTCTCAAGCTTCCAGCATCACGTCCCAGGAATCGGTAACAGGGAAAGGCTTTCCGCCCTCAAGCGTGGGCGATACGAGTTTTACCTTCGGGGCTCAGATTCCCGAAAACCAAAATGCGGCTCTGGAGGGCCGACGGGCGATAAATCTGGACCTGGCTCGCGCCAGCGGTGTCGCCAACCCTGACCAGTTCGTCAACGAAGCATTTAATGCCGCCGACAGGCTCATGAACACACCGGCCGCCGAACGGGAAAAGGCGTTTCAGGAGATCATGGCAAATGCTCTGAAGAATCATCCGGAAGCACTGCCGGGCACCTTCGGTCGGGTCCTCAATGATGCTCTGAAAAACGAGCCAGGATCAAAACTATCCACCATTTTTAACGGCACAGTCCTGATGCTGGCGGACCAAAACGCGGCGACACCCGAGAATCAAAACGGCATCGTTGCGTCCGCTTTCCAGGGCTACGGAGCCGACACAGTCCAACGCGACCAGGCGGCATTCAACGCCGGACTGAGCATTGCAAAAATCGAAGACCAGGCACGTGCCGGGATACCTCCGGATCAGGTCGCCCGGTTTGACGCGTCGCTGAATGAAATCGCCGATCAAATGAAGAGCGCCGGACTGTTCGAGAGACAACCCGACATCGGCGCACGCAAGCCACCAGAAGGCACCGATACTACCGCGCAACTGGCGTCACTGAAAGCCGCTTTCCCGAATGTGTCAGACCAGCTAGCCGCAGATTTATTGAAAGCCGGCCGAAGCATCGCGTTTGCCGACCCGTCCGAGATGCAAGCTAAATTCACGCAAGCCTTGGATCAACTGAGCGCCACCAACCCCGATCTCAGAACAGCAGGCGCCGTGGAGATGCTTGCCAAATCAATGAATGTGGTCACCGACTCGAATGATTTCTCGATGAGCGGATCGGGCGGCAGCATGCAAATGAACTGGGTGCGCGACAAACGCCTGTCCACGCCGGACAATCCGAACGGCAACTTCGGCTTCGCCGTCACTCCAGACCAAGCTGTAGATCGCACCGCATTTGATACCGTCGCCCGGATGGCGGACACCACTCGGCGGGCCGCGGCATCATTTGATCCCGCCCAGAAATCCGGCAGCTTCACTAACGATGTCTTCCAGCTGCGTCGCTTCGCGGACTAGATTTTCGAGCGACTCAGGGGTGCCCTGATTCGATTTGATCTTCCAGCACCACCTACAACAAAAGTGTTGTAACCCGAGACGCGCTGCGAAGCCGGAAAAGCCCATAACTTCGTGCGGCGCAACCTCTTGACTTTCAACAGAAGTGTTGAAACCTACAAGGAGAAAATCGGCACACCTTGAGTTTGCTATTATCCAAGCAGTCTCATGACGAGCAGTCTTATTTATAGATGGACCCCCGTGTTCTCAAATAATTTTTCAACCAACGACTTCGCCACTTTAGTTTTCATTCCGCTGATCTTTATCACCCTTCGTGATTTGAAGCGGAACTGGCAGTCGGTTTGGGACGATGATGTGACGGCTGCTGACCGTGCTTTGCTGCTGCGCGCGGCGCTGGTTTTCACCCTTACCGTTTTGACGCTTGTGCACGAGGCGGGACACGCACTGGCAGCATTGCAATATGGCGGCAAGATCATCGAGTTTCATTACAGCGTCATTCACTCGTGGGTGCGTTACGCTGGACATTTCACAGATACGCAAGACGTCTGGATTGCCTTCGCCGGCAACCTGGCCGGTATCATCGCGTCTCTTCTCTTTCTCGTCGCCGCCTGCTGCCTGCGTTCACCACCGGTGGTGGCTATTTGCGGTTATATCGGCTGGCTGAATCTGGCCAACACGATCATCTTTTATCCCATACTTTCGCTGGCCGGCTTTCAGGGCGACTGGTTGATGATTTACGCCACACCAGCCGGCAAGCTGAACGTGGAGATTGCCGCGTTTCATGCACTGCTGGTTTTCTTCTTTATATATGGAACGTTCAGCAATCGGGTGAAGTTGTGGTTTCGCCGACGCACCGACCCGAGATGGGACATGGAGTATCAACGCTGGCTGTCCCAGCTTTCTGTAGCTCCCAGTCTGGAGGGCTGGGTCAATCTCGGATACACCTACGTGCGCGCCGGTCTTTACGGGATGGCTAAGGACGCCGCCGACAACGCCAACTTGATGGAACCGAATTCATCCGAGGTGGCGCGCCTGCAAGCCTCGATTGCTTATAGCGAACGCAAGTTCAACGACGTCATCCGCTTCTGCAAAACTATCACCAACGATTTGCAGCAGCCACCACGCCTGCGGGCGATGGCGTGGATCAATGTCGGACACGCCTATCGCGAATTGCGGGACATCGGCAAGGCACTGGAGGCTTACGACCACGCCATCATCGAAGACCCATTTCTCGGTGACGCCCGCCTGTTTAAGGCTGCTCTGCTTCTCTCCGCCGGCAAAGAGCCGGAAGCGCTGCAGGAATTGCGCACCATAGCTCCCCTGCCGCTGGTCTGGATTGATGAGAGCAATAAAATGCAATATCAGTCTCTGCTGACGAAGGCGCTCAGCCAGATTGGCTAGCGAGTCCTGCCATCGCCGGGCGGGCGCCTAGATTAAGGGCGTCGGGTGGACATCACCGGTGGCGAGACCTAAAAATGGCGACATGCGAATCAATGTACCGGTCACCATTGCAGTCTTTATCGTTCTCTTCATAGTCGGGGTCGTCGCCCTGACCATGCTCGGAAAGCCTCTCCTGACTGAGCTTTCCTTCGATAATACGACTGTCGGCTATATCGACCTGGCTCGCCAGGCGGCGACAAAACGGGACTACGCAAAAGCTGAAAGCCTCTACCAGGAGGCGATATCGAACGCGGAGCGGGTTTCGCCCAACGGACAGAACACGGTTTTCGCTCTTGTTACGTACGCTGAGTATCTGAAGAGCCGTAAACGCCCCGCAGAGGCGCAGGTTTACGAGACTCGCGCCTACCGGATCTCCCATCCATAACTTCTTTCTCAGGCTTGTCAATGTATCGGGTCAGTAGAATGCGGGCGGTTCTTTCGAATCTCTCGGAAATCTAGGAAGTCTCGGCCCACTCTTATGAACGAACTCTACCTGTGGCTTATAACTGCGGTAGTAACTATCGTCGGTTTGAATACGATCGTCAGACTCTGGTCTGAGCGCGAACGCCTCTGGCGCGACGATCTACAAGAAGAAGACCGCGCCTTCGCATGGCGCGTCGTGATCTTCCTGATTTTTCCGCTGCTCACCATCACCGATCTGCGTGCCACCATGGTTGCGTCGCAATGGCTGGGCGGATACATCAAGACCTGGTCATACGGAGTGTTCTGGTATTCGGCAGTACCTGCCGGCTTGCCTTCCGAGCATCTTTTCACCCCAGTTTTGTTCGCCGGCGCGGCGGTGCAGTTTGCGCTGGCACTTTGTCTTTTGCCTGCGCTGTTCTTCCGCCCGCATCCGTTTCTTGCCACCATCATTGGTTACACCATCTCGTTCATCCTGGCGCTGAATTTGATCATCGAACCGGTGATCTCCGCAGTCGGTCTGGGCGGTTCGCGCTGGAGTCTGTTCATGCAGACATCCACCACCGAAGAGCGCATCATGATGTTCTCCATCTACGGTGTGCTCGGCATTCTCTATTTCATGGCGCTCTCCAACCGGACGGTGCGCATGTGGTTCGTGGATTTATCGCGCCCGGCGCTCTCGGAAAAGTTGCGCGACGCCGCGCAGCAGGTTCGTCACGAACCAAACAATCCCTATCTGGTCGCCCGCGCTGCCATCTTGTTTCTTCGCTCCGGCATGGCCGGTGAAGCGCGCAAACACTTCCGCCGTCTGCGCTTCTTAGTTCCGGACAGTGTCTATGTTCCATTCGTGCAGGCGATGCTTTCTTATTACAAGCATGATTTCAAAGCCGCGCGTAAATCGTTTCTTCAAGCGTCCGAGTTTCCTTACGTGGACACTTCCTTGAAAGGCGTGTTGCTGGCAGCATCTGCCTGCGCAGCTTTTGCCGAAGGCGACAATCACGAGGCTCTCAATCTCGCCGAGCGCGCTCTGGAATTTGACGAAGCGAGCGTGGTGGCACGCATGGTGAAGGTCGATGTCTTCCTGCGCTCCGGCAGCAAAGAACAGGCCGGAGAAGAAATTCTCAACGCCATCCGACGCGGACTGGATTTGAATCTTGATAACAAACTGCCGCTGGACAGCGAGCGCGTACTCAATCGCGTTCAGACTCTCGAGCAGCAACTGCAGCCAGCGGCAGCGAAGAAGGCGCCGGTCAGCTCAGCGCGCTAGCCGCCGAGGAAACGCATAATCTCGGCGTTGAGAATCTGAGTGCCCATCAGAACTTCGCGGCGTCCAACCAGCCACGGCAGCAAAATCGCCAGGGTGCCGAGCGCGGTCAGCGACCGATTGCCCGACAGAGTCAACTCGGGCATGGTGAAGAAACCTACGAAGCAGCCCAGAATATAGGACTGTATGAGCCAGGGAACCGCCCAAAGCCCTGACGACAACGCTTGCGGCTGCTGAACCAGGTCCCACCAGACACCCAGAAGCAGCGCCTGGTTGAGGCAAATCAGCGTAATGCCCAGCCACTGCCCGGCTTTCGTGGCGATTTTCCAGCCATTGACGGCAGCGGCCCAGGAAAAAAGCCAGCAACCGCTGCTGATCGCGAAGACGTCAAAGAATATGTCTTCCAGTCCGGAGCTCTGGAAGAAAGATCGCGGGTGCCGGTCGGGATAGATGACGGGCATCAGGCAGAAAGCCGTAATCACAAGCCCAGCAATGAATACAGACCACGCGAACACAATATGCCGGCGGCTTTGTGTCAATGCTGTCCTGGGTGTGTCGGACGCTTCCATTGGTTGAAAGGATAACACCCTTCTCATAGGGCAAAAGACTGCGTAATTATCCCCTTGGAAAGCGCCGAAAAAGCCATATAATTTGCTCGAGCGTCCTTGAAGAGAAAATTCCGGCAGTGCGGCTACTTAGGCTAATTCGAGAGTTGGACATTCGGACTCGCTTGCTGCTTTTGTGCATCGCAGTAGCAACGCCGCTTGTCGCCATGTGCGGGGTGATCATCTGGAAGGAATACCAGAGCCTCACCCAGACCGCCAAACGGGCCACGACTTTCCACGATCAGCTGGCGGTACGCAGCCTCTCGCAGTGGATTTCGACTCACCAGAGAGAATTGCATGCTCTGGCAGTTTTGCCTGAGATCCAGGCTGCGGTTCCGGAAGAAACCAGTCAGATTCTCGAAACCCAAACTCGCATCAGCCCCGACGTCAACATGCTGGCGCTGGTGAATCCAGTCACCGGCGACGTCAGCGCAGCCAGCCAACCACTTAACCAGCCAGTCAACTTGAAGGACCTGCCGTTTTTCCGACAGACGGTTGAGACCGCTAACTTCGGAGTGTCCGGCTATGTCCTATGTCCGATCACCCATGAGCCGGCCATTCTCTTCGGATATCCAGTAAGGGACACGAAGACGCAAGCAGTGAAAAGCATTTTGATCGCTTCTGTGAATCCAGGAGCGATTTTGCATCTTTTCCGGGACCTGGGCGAAGAGCAAGGCTCCGTCATTGCTGTGGTCGACAAAGACAAGAAAGTCCTGGCGCGCACGCTCGACAATGAGAAATGGCAAGGGCAAGATTTTTCCAATGCCAAATCGGTGACCGCCGCTTCGCACAGTCGCAGTGGCACCCTGGAAGGGGTTGGTATCGCCGATGGTATCCAGCGCACTTATGCCTTCGACCGCGTTCCGGAAACCGATTGGATCGTGGTGGCAGGTATTCCGACCAATATCATTTATGGTTCAGCGCACGATCGCCTGTATCTGATGCTCTTCGCAGCGGTACTGGCCATCGGCTCTTCCGTGCTTCTGGCTTACGCGGTGACCGGACATTTTACCGGACCCATACATGAGCTGGTGCGCGAAGCGGTGGCAGTCGGCCGTGGAGATTTGACAAAGCGTGTTACTCTAGTACAGGGTGGGGAGCTCGGGCTACTTGCACGCGCTTTCAACAACATGGCGTTAAATCTGCAATTGCATGAGGAGCACAGCCTCATGATCGAAAAAATCGCTGAGTCCGTGCGGCAATCTCTCGACCTGGATGAGATTCTCAATACTGCTGTGCTCGAACTGGGAAAAGCCCTCGGTGCGAGCCGTTGCTGCCTGGCACTGGTCGAAGACGAACAACCGATTGTTGATGTCACCGATGGTGGCTCGCACCTGGAATTCAATTATGTGTGGTGGGATCCTCAACGCCAGGGCACCGCTCTGCAAAACCGCTCGATCGTCGTCACCGACCGCAGCATTCTCAAATCTATTCTCGAACACAAAGCCATCCTTTCATTGGATGTGATGGACCAGTCGACGTTCGCCCCCATGTTCGAACGCGACGAAGCATCACCGGAAGACTGGCGTTCGGTCAAAACTCTGATTGCCTGCCCGATCGTTCTCAACGACACGCCGGTAGGCATGATCCTCGTGCATCAATGCGACAACCGCCGAGCCTGGCTCGACCTGGAGCTGCAACTGGTAGAAGCGGTCGCCCGCCACGTAGCACTGGCGATGGAGCACGCCAACTTGTTCGCGCACACCAAGCGCCTGGCAGAGCAAGAGCTGCTGATAAATAGAATCGTCCGCGCCACCAGATCTTCGCTGGACACCGACGTGATACTGAATACGGTGACCTCCGAACTGGGTCGCGCTCTGGACGCCGATTACTGCCAGATCGCACAGCCGCGTCCGGAAGGTCCGCTGGTGATTACGCATGAATATGTACGCGAAGGACTGGAGTCACGCAAAGGTCTGGGACTCTACGGTCCGCGCATGGACTTCGACCCCAGCGATGAAGGCAAAGCCGAACTGCGCACCGTGCTCGGAATTGATCTGGCTTCGTTGAAAGAGATTGATGTGACGGCACAGGAAGCACCGATTGCCGTCATCTCGGACGTCACGGAAGACAAGCGCGCCGAGCCATTTGCGGAGTTTCTCAACGTTATCGGCTCCAAGTCCGTAGTCGCGGCACCGTTGCTGCAAGACGATCGCGTCCTGGGTATCTTAATCCTGCATCAGTGCGATCGAGTGCGCGATTGGGACGGCGTCGATGTGCACCTGGTTTCTTCTCTGGCTGACCAGCTGGCGGTGGCAATCTCCCACGCGCAGCTCTTCTCGCAAGTGAAGTACCAGGCGATCACAGACGGCTTGACCGGACTTTACAACCACGTCTACTTCAAAAATCGTCTGGCAGAAGAATTGAACAGAGCCCATCGTAAGTCTAAGACCTGCTCATTGCTCATGCTCGACCTCGACAAGCTCAAACAGATCAACGACACCTTCGGTCACCCGGTCGGCGATGCTGCCATCCGTCAGGTGGCAACGATGCTCAAGACTCTGCTGCGAAGCGGCGACACTGCCGCCAGATATGGTGGCGAAGAGTTCGCCGTCATCTTGCCGGAAACGCCTCTCGCCGAGGCCACTATGATCGCAGACCGTCTGCGCAGAAACATCAACCGCAATCCGGTGCCTGGACTGGGACACATCTCCACCTCGATAGGTGTAGCTTCGTTCCCGTCGCAAGCCACCTCGGGAGAAGAACTGATCGACCGCGCTGACAAAGCCCTGTATGTCGCCAAACGCGGCGGGCGCAATCGCGTCTGCGTCTGGGATGAAGTGCAACCCGTCACGGTAGCCGTCGATGATCCGATGCCGCCACCGGTGCGTGAGCTGCCGGCTATAACTCAGACCAACGGCGCCACTAAAGCCGGCGAAGAAGAAGCGCCACGCAACGCTTAAATCTAGAACATGGCATCGCCGCGATCCATGTGGCAATAGGGATGTGCGTGCTTGACGTCTTGCAGTCCGTCATCATCGATGCCGCGGCAATCGGCTGTTTTCAGATCGGCGAGTCCGTCTATTTCGGACAGTGCGCGCACTCCTTTATTGGTGATGATGGTGCCGCTGATATTCAGGCTTTGCAGTTGCTTCTTCAGTTTTCCAACCAGCGCCGGCATCGAGGCGTCGGTAATCAGCGTGTGGTCCAGCGACAGATCTTTGAGCTTGGACAGATTGGCAAGTTTTTTGGCGCCGGCATCATCAATTTGACTGCCACCGACATTGAGTACTTGCAACTGACCCATGGTGCTGATCAAGGCAGCGCTGGCATTATCCAACCCATCTTTGTGCAGGCTGAGATTCTCTATTGATTTGCTTTTGACCAGCGCCGGGATTAGTGCGCGCGTCACCTTTGTTTCATCGAGATTCAAGACCTTGAGCTCAGGCAGCCGGACCAGCTCACGCGCAGTTTTGTCTCCAATCAAAGTTTTGTTCAGGGTCACTGAGACCAGATTAGACTTGGCGCCGAGCAACACGCCACCCTTCTCTGTGATTGGTGTGTCGCTCAAATCAATCTCTTTCAGCATGGGCAACTGAACGACAAACGGAATTCCCTCGTCATCCAGGGGATTGCCGGCGGCATCCAGTCGTTTCAGGTTTCGCAAGCGGGCCAGCCCAGGTCCCGCAATGTGATTGCCTGAAATCGTCAGATTCTCTAACGACGGCAACCGACTGAGCACCATCAGATCAGCATCGGTGAGGTTGAGTCCCGAAACATTCAAGATTTGCAGATTCTTGAAATTGGCGATCAGCGGCAATGACGCTCGGGTGACGCCAGTGTTGGATACGTCCAGTTCTATTAGACCCAACCCTGCCAGCGCTTTCACGCCATCATCGTTAACGGTGGTGCGTGCAACGCGCAATGTCTTCAAAGAAGAAACCGCGCCCAGCCTCTTCATCGTGGCATTCGTAATTTCAGTGTCGCACAAGCTGACCGTGTGCAGATACTTCATCTTGCCGACGTCTATAAATCCTGCATCTGTGAGCGGCTTGCCGTCGCGAGGCAACTTGGTGGCGTTGGGGTTGGTTTTGATCAACTCTTTCAGATCGTTGTCATCGCCAGACCAGCTCGGCGACTGGTTGCTCAACATAGAATCTTGCGGTGCTGATTGTGCCACCACCTGCTCTAGACTAGCCTGCACTTTGTTGTCTTCCGGTGGTTTTGCGGTGGGCCAACTCAGCGTAGCAAACAGGGCGGAGACAATGACGAGAATAACTCCACCGACAACCACCCAGGGTATTTTGAACGATGTCGGTGTGGATGTTTCGTTGCAGATGTACTTCGCTTGATTGTCGCGCCCTTCCACATCATCGAGGACGTGCTGCAGGTCGGCGCTCAGCTGTTCCATCGTTTCATAGCGCTCGCCCGGCTCCTTAGCCAGTGTCTTAGTCACAATCATCTGCAGCATCTCGGGAAACTTTTCGCCCTCTGCCACCAATTGCGGTGGCGGCTCGTGCATGTGTTTGTAAACCGTTTCTACCAGAGATTCGCCTGCGAACGGTGGATGTCCAGAGAGCGCCTCATACATCAGGCAACCCATGGAATAAATGTCGGAGCGATTGTTCATCGGCCAGCCGGCGCACTGCTCGGGGCTCATGTAGGGCGGACTGCCGAATATCTCGCCGGTCTGTGTCAGCCCGCGTTTGTCGGCATCAGACTGGACGATCTTGGCGATTCCGAAGTCGACTACCTTCGCCACATCTTCGCCCCGGTCGCCGCGACAGAGCATGATGTTGCTGGGTTTTAAATCCCGGTGGATGACGTTCTTGCGGTGCGCATGCGAAAGGGCATCGGCGACCTGAACGAAAATTGCCAGCGCTCGGGCCACAGGCAGGCGACCGCGACTGGTAATAATCTCGGCCAGGCTTTTGCCTTCGGCGTAGTCCATGATCAAGAACGGCTGCCCGTCGTCGAGGGTGCCGAATTCGTGGACAGAAATGACGTGTGGATGAGACAGGAGCGAGGCGGCCTTAGCCTCTTGCTGAAAGCGCAGAATCTGCTTACTGTTGGCGGCCACGTGGGCGTGCATCAGTTTGATCGCCACCGTCCGCCCGAGGATCTTGTCCCGCGCCTTGTAAACCACGCTCATACCGCCCTCGCCGACAATATCGACGAACTCGTAATGCCCTTTGAATATGGTCCCGGGCTTCGGCGACTCGCCCGTCTCGGTGCCGTCGTTCGGGCAAGTCTTGGTGGATAACGAGAGCTTCAAACCACAGGTGGGGCAGACGTGGAACGCTTGCTGCCCGGCTAGGGTGTGTACCTGCTCTTGGAGTTTGTCGGGATTTTCCATGTAAACGCGGCGGAATCGGGCTCCTGCTGATTCATATGTGCCCGTCCGCAAACCGCCTCAAGCTGGCAAAAGCAGGCTGTTGCATGACTTTACCTGCCGTCCCGGGAAAACGCGCCGCCAGTTGTCGGATTGGCGGGTTGGGTATGATCAATTACACCGGCAGGGAGCATTCTGGTGCTGCCACCATATTTGGTGCAGCGAGGGAAAGCGACCAATTTCCTCTGCCGAAGCCGATGCGGTAAAATCTTAGCCACCCCCGAGGAGAGATTTCGATAGCAATGAAGCGTCTGATTCTGTTTGATATCGACGAAACAATGCTGCACTCCGCAGGAGTGGGCAGACGGGCTCTGGAAGCCGCTCTCACCGAGAGTTGCGGCCGGCATATCAACATGGATGGACTGAGCCTGTCCGGAAAAACTGACCCGCAAATTATTCGCGAAGCACTGATTCACAACGGTCACGACCACGATGATCTCGATCAGCTGCTGCTCAAGACATTCGAGGTCTACTTACCGCGCCTGGAGCGCGAGGTAGCTAAGTCGCGCGAGATGACCGTGCACGGGGGCGTCATCGAGCTGCTGGAAGAACTGGCGACAGCTTCCTGGGCTAATCTGGGTTTATTGACGGGCAATATTGAGCCGGGGGCGCGCATTAAGCTGCAACCGTTCAGCCTCAACCGTTTCTTCCCCATGGGCGCTTACGGCAGCGATTCTCATGACCGCATGCAATTGCCGGCGATCGCTCATAAGCGCGCCATAGACCACTTCGAGCAGGACTTTACGCCCGCGGATATCGTCATCATCGGCGATGCGGTCAATGACGTGCTCTGCGCCAAGGGTTATGGAGCGCGTTCGATCGCGGTGGCGACAGGGCGCACGCCCAAGTCAGACCTGGAGGCGCTCAGCCCGGATC
Organism: Candidatus Obscuribacterales bacterium; assembly: GCA_046328035.1. Taxonomy (GTDB): domain Bacteria; phylum Cyanobacteriota; class Vampirovibrionia; order Obscuribacterales; family Obscuribacteraceae; genus JBGASG01. The sequence continues at coordinate 27,222 of JAXLXI010000008.1, forward strand.
ACCTCTTCGACACGCTTTGCGAGACGGCAAAATTGGTGGCGGCAATCGGCAGCTGATGCGACGCCAAGGGGCCCACACAAGTGCTCCCAGTAGATATAATCTGCCGGGAAACGAGTGTTCTGTTTGATATAAGGAACGGCTGCCGCCGATGTCCGACGCTAACGGCAATTGGGTTCGCTGCTTCATCGGATTGGGCTCCAATGAAGGAGACCGGCTGGGCTTTGTACAGCAAGCCATGCAGCTCCTCAAGGACCACGACAACATCGAAGTTGTCGAGTGCTCCAGCCTGTACGAAACCGAACCAGTCGGTCGCGAGTACAGCGAATGGTTTGTGAACGCCGTGGCGGCAATTGAAACCAATCTGCGTCCACGCGAGTTGCTCGACGTCTGCAAAGAAATCGAGATGCGCTTGAGCGTGCTGGCCGGCTCAGAATCGCCTGAGATTTTCCATGCGGGTCCGAACGGCATGACCAAGACGCGTATCATCGATCTGGACATTCTGTTTTACGGCGAAGAGGAAGTCGAGACGTCCTACCTGAGAGTTCCTCACCCCGGGCTGGATACACGCGCTTATGCGTTGGTTCCACTACTGGAGATTGCACCGGACTTGCAGCATCCGACGAAGGGCAAAACCGTCAGCGACATACATGCCGAGTTGCCGGCCCCCGAGCAAGTTTATTTGTATGGAACGCGCGTCGACGCCGACGATCTGGGCGCCTAGAAATCTGTCTGGTGGCAATCGTGACAATCAAAATCGGCACTGACATTTGCTCGACCTCCCGCGTTGCCCAGGCGTACGCCAAGTTTGGCGAACGGCTTTTGCGTCGCATCCTGACGGAGCACGAAATGCGCTACGTATTGAGCGCCCCGAAGCACACAGTCAGTCGTCTATCCGGAAGATTCGCAGCCAAAGAAGCGGCAGCCAAAGCGCTGGGCACCGGCTGGTACGGTCTCAATTGGAAGGAAGTGGAAATCGTGCACAAGCCGTCCGGCGAACCGACGGTCAAGCTGCATGGACGCGCCGTGCAAATTGCCGCGCGCAGAAAGTTGACCGATTGGGAAGTGTCGATCAGTCACGAGCGCGAGTATGCCTGCGCCACAGTTTTAGCCCACACCGGAAGTGAAAGTCCCTGAACATGCAACAAACACGAGAGCGAGAGTGCCCCACAATGACAAACAGCGTCATCACATTTACCACTGACTTTGGACAGAAAGACGGCTACACAGGCATCGTCAAAGGTGTCATGACGACGATTTCGCAGTCGGTGCCGATCGTTGATATATCGCACGACATCGAAGCGTGGGATGTCGGCGCTGGCGCATTCATCATCTATAACGCGTATAAACAGTTTCCCGCCGGCAGCATTCACCTGGGCGTCGTCGATCCCGGCGTCGGCTCCGATCGCAAGGGCATTCTTCTGCGCGGCAAGCATCACTCATTCGTCGGTCCGGACAACGGGCTTTGCTCGTACTTGCTCAACGACCACCACGAGCAGTGGCAGGCATACCAGCTGACCAACCAGAACTTCTGGCGCCGCGACGTATCCAGCAGCTTCCATGCCCGCGATATCTTCGGACCTGTGTGCGCGTTTCTTGCCTGCGGGATGCGTCCGGAAGAATTCGGCAAAGAGATGGCAGTCTCGGACATCGTCAAACTGTCGCATTACGAATTCGTCGAAGCACCGCCGGTCATGACCGGACGAGTGATCTATGTCGACCGCTTCGGCAACCTGATCACCAACATTCGCCTGAATCCGGAAGCCACCAACGTGCGCTTCACCATCAACGGCACCACGCTGACGCTGGGCACCACTTATTCGTCGGTAGCGCGCGGCAAGCCGAACGCCTTTGTGGGAAGCCACGGCTTCGTCGAAATATCCGTGAACTGCGGGCGCGCCACTGAAGCACTGTCCTCGACGGTGGGCGCCAAAGTAGTGGTTTCTACCAAAGCCTAGATCTATCAGGTCGCGGGACTAAAGCACCGGGCGACCGATCGAAAGCGCGATCATCAGGCACATATCAACGCGTTCCATCACTTCATTCGGAAACGCACCGATCTTGGTGACCAAAAGCGTTTTAGGAATGGTGGCAATGACCGTGCAGTCGATGACGCTGTCCAGTCGCAACCCGCCGGCTTTGCCTTCGCTGGAGTTCATCTCGACGAAAACCTGCGTCGGTTCGCGCGCACCGCGGGAGGTATTGCTGGTCAGAGGCACCAGCAGCACATCATCAAGGCGCGCATTGTTGTAGTCGTTGGAGATAATCACTGCCGGGCGGCGTTTGGTCTGCGTCTGCCCGTCGTCGGTGGTGTAAGGAAACGACACCAGCACAACATCGCCCTTGCGGTACAAGGGCGGCTTCCCGGCTTGCGCTTGCGGTGTGGTCGTTTCGGTAATAGGCGTAGTAAAAAGGTGTCTGTGGGATAACGGATGCATAGTGCGTCTCACTCTTCTAAGCCCATCTGGCGCCTTCGTGAATCGGCCAGAGAAATCTCTTCCAGTTTTCCGGACTCTCGATATTGGTCTGTGTTGGTAATCTGGTGGACAGGTTCGTTGGACCTGAATACTTCGACGCTAGACAAGAGCGCCTGTTCCGCAACCGGCGAAACAGTCAACTGATGGGCTATTGCCCGATCGAATTACTTGCGTTCGCCACCGCTGGCGGTCTGACCGAACTCAGGGTAGGAGGTGCGATCCTGCTGCACGGGGCGCCCGATCGATAGAGCCACCATCAGGCACATGTCGACCCGCTCCATCACCTCGTTGGGAAAGGCGCCGATCTTGTTGACCAGAAGTGTTTTGGGAATGGTGGCGATGACCGTGCAGTCGATGACGCTATCGAGACGCAATCCGCCTGCTTTCCCTTCGGGGCTGTTCATCTCGACGGTGACCTGGGTGGGCTCGCGCGTGGCGCGGGAAACGTTGCTGGTCAGGGGCACCAGCAGCACATCATCGAGGCGGGCGTTGTTGTAGTCGTTGGAAATAATCACCGCGGGTCGGCGCTTCGTCTGGGTCTGACCGTCGTCGGTTGTGTACGGAAAGGCGACCAGCACGACATCGCCCTTGCGGTACAAAGGCGGTTTTGAGGCGGAAGCAGGCGAAGAAGGCTCAGTAATAGTAAGTTTTGCTCGAAGTTCAGGTACAGGAACGCCAATTCATTGTACCAGTACGCGAAAGCCCCCCTGATAACTCAGGCGGGTGCAATTCGTCGATTTCAGGCGTGAGACCGGGACTTAGGTGTCGTACACGCTGTCGCCAGCATGTCTGAGGAAGGCATGAGCGCTTGCTGAAGCGGTCATAGCAACTGCCTCGTTTCTTTGAGGCAGGGCCTCATTGACGACGTTGATGCTTTCTCTGATTAACGTTGCTTCGAGGGGGAAGAACGCTTCAGCAAAAGCTTGCCACGATGGTTTGCCTTGTTTGGTGTTATCAGGTTGGTCCAACGAAGGTGACTCCTGTCAACCAGATGAGTGTCCAGAATATAACACGGCTGTCATGGGCTTGTTTCGCTTTTTTTAACTTTGCCGGGCAAAATTAAGCTTCGAATCATTCGAATCAGAACCCATCTCTTTATATACCCCGCCCCGAGCATTTTCAGACACACGGTAAATACGCTCTTGGCAAGCCAATTTTTGCTTATCGTTTCTTGACTGGTTCTTCGACGTCATCAGGCTTAGCAGCGAAATGGGCTTTCAGAAACTCGATAGTGCGCTGGGTGGCACCACCCGGGACGAATATCTCGGAAACTCCAGCGTCGAGCAGCGCCTGCCGGTCTTCTTCGGGGATAATGCCGCCGCCGAAAAGGAGAATATCTGACGCGTCCTGCTCCTTAAGCAATTCCAGAATGCGCGGGAAGAGCGTCATGTGGGCGCCGGATAGGATGCTCAGACCAATGGCGTCGACATCTTCCTGAATGGCTGTCTCGACTATCTCCTCGGGCGAACGATGCAGCCCGGTATAAATCACTTCCATGCCGGCATCGCGCAGTGCACGCGCGACAATTTTGGCACCACGGTCGTGTCCGTCCAGACCGGGTTTGCCAATGAGAACGCGTATCTTTCCTTTAGCCATGACTGAGTGAATCCAATCTCCCTCTGCCTGCGCTGCGGCGGAGTTGCTTGATTGCCTTGCCAACTGGGTTTCAGCGCAAAGGGAAGTATAAGCTATTTCTGGAGATGCGCCGCTTTGTGCTCAATAGTTTCAACAAGTGTTTGGTATTCTTCGACGCCCAGGTCCTTCTTATTGATCAAGTAGACGCCGTGGCTTCCATATAGGATGGCGAACTTGAGAAATATCGGCTGGCTGAATTTGCGCAGCTCGTCCCACTTCTCCTGAAACTTCCAGACCAGGTTATGAAGAACAATCTTCTCCGGAGTGACAATCACTTTGTCGACCTCAAGCACCATTGAGGGGAGAAGAAACATATTCATTACTGTCAGCAGGAAGTACCCGAACATCTCCTGTGGACGAAACGCCATGTGCAAGATGGCATGCGCTTTCCAGGCGGTATAGACGAAACTGCTGTCCATGAGCAGCACCATCATGAACGCACCGAACCTCATGAAGTGCTTCCAGCGCGCCCGCTTGTACGTCACCGACTGCGGATTAAGTGACGATGCCGACGCGCCGGCACCACTGAGTGCGCCGCCGCCTGGTCCCTCGCCGCGCCCGCCGGATGCCGAGTCGTCGCCCTTCTTCTTATTCTTGATTTTCTTGGCGGCCATGAGGGCTATTCTCGCATAGCGTCCGATCCGGCTGACACCCCCATCGCCATCACATCAGAGGATTGTCCGCTCGGCGGACCAGATCACTCGTGACCGCCGTGGCGGCCAAACGCTAAACACCAGTATTTCCCAGGACGGTCGGACAATCAACTTCTAAGAAACCGTTCTCGCTTGACACTCAGCGTCGATTGTGACAGTAAATATGCGAAAACTGTCGAGATTTCGCATAACAGGGCGGCGAGATTGGCGCCCAGCGGCGCCGAGGGGGATGTTTACAGCGACCTTGACAGCATTACAGTAATCGCGCTATATTACTGTCATGGTCACACAAATTCCATCGCTATCACTGGAGGAGCTTCGTATCGAAGTCGAGCAAGCACTGGCTACCTACCAGCTGCTCGGCGCCCAGCAGGACCATCGTGTCTCGCAGGCACCCGACATTCGCACCATTCGCTACTACACAAGTCTTGGATTAATTGATCGGCCAACTATTGAAGGGCGCCAGGCGCGCTATACCAAGCGGCACGTTCTGCAAGTTCTTGCTATCAAGGCGTTGCAAGCGCGGCTGCTGCCGTTGTCCGATATCCAGTCACGCATCTACGGCCGCACGGATCAAGAACTCGAGCTGATGCTCACCGCATTTGCCGAAGCCGCCGATCAAGGCGCACCGATCACTGCCGTCGGATCGCGTGCGGGACAGGGCAATCAAATCCAACCGGTTATCTGGCGCGAAGTCGAAGTCGAGCCTGGTCTCAAACTGATGGTGGAGGCAACCTGGGTTCCGGACGAAGACGTGGATGCAGCCGTGGAGAGGCTGCGCGCGATCTTGAATTCACTATCAAATTCCCGGGGACGGGAATAACGGAGGGGAAACTAACATGAGTACCGCTGCCAGTATGCAGAAACTACCACTTATCACGTTGCCGGTCGGGCAACATCAGCGCGGACTCGGCGAGTTGGTATCCGCAGCCGATGCACTGACTAAGATTCGTTTGCCGCTTGCCGGCGTCGAAATTCAGGCTCAAGTAGCTGACCGTATCGCCACGGTAAAAGTGCATCAGAAGTTCGTCAACGACCACGCTGAAGCCATCGAGTGCACCTATGTGTTTCCTCTCTCGGGCGGCTGCGCCGTCAGCGATTTCGAAATGCGCGTCGGCACTCGCGTCGTCAAAGGCGTCGTTGAAGAGCGCGGACAAGCCCGCGCCAACTATCAGCAGGCATTACAGGAAGGCAAGCGCGCCGCCCTGCTCGAGCAAGAGCGTGACGACGTTTTCACCGTACAAGTCGGCAATATTCCACCGAATGAAGAAGTCTCAGTTGTCCTCACTTATTCGGAAAAACTGGTTTTCTTCGAAGATGGACGCACTGAAATTATGCTACCCCTGGTGGTGGCACCGCGATATATCCCCGGCGAAGCCGAAGAGGGACCTGGTGTAGGCACTGGCACAGAAAGCGACACGGACATCGTTCCGGATGCGTCGCGCATCACTCCGCCTCGCTTGGCGCCGGGGTTCGATCCGAAGGTGGCACTCAATATAGAAGTTGATATCGCCGCCGTCGAAGGACTGATAGTCGAAGATCTGACTTGCTCGCAGCACGCCACAAAGGTCGGCATGAGTGCCGACTCGCTGAAAGTGGGACTGTCGCGCTCTGACGAATTGATGGACCGCGACTTCGTTCTCAGCTGGCGGCTATCTACAAATAAGATCACCAGCAACCTGATTACTTACACTACCGAAAACGGCGACCTCTACGGCATGCTCTCCATTTTGCCGCCGGCTTCCGAAGTTGTTTTGACAATTCCTAGAGACGTGGTTTTCGTCCTCGACCGCTCCGGCTCTATGGAAGGTGAAAAGATGGTCTGGGCAGCGCGCTCCTGCGCCAACTTGATCTCGACCTTGCGTCCGACCGATCGCTTCGCCATCGCGGCATTCGATGACACAGTTGAATGGTACAGCCCTAACAAAGTGCGTAACGGCAACGGCAATTTCGCTCTGGCGGACGAAGCCGGCATCGCACTCGGCTGCGACTATCTGCGGACCATAAATGCCCGCGGCGGCACCGAAATGTACTGGGCTCTCGACCAGGCATTCGACGAATTGTTCAAGGTGCACGGCAAGGCTACCGAAGCACGTATTCCGATTGTTATCTTGTTGACCGACGGAGATGTCGGCGACGAAAGCCGCATCTTCAAGTTGATTCAGTCCCGCATTGCGGGGGCTCGCCTGTTCACTCTCGGCGTGGACAGCGCAGTCAACACAGGGCTTCTGCGCCGGGTTGCACAGCTTGGTGGGGGAACGGCCACGTTTGTGCAGCCCGGAGCGCAGATAGAAGGAGCACTGCGTGCGGTGGCAAGAGAAATCGGACCGCCGGTTTTGACAGACATCACCATCGACGATGCCGGCAAGATTGTCGTCAAAGATTCGGTGACGCCCGACAACGTACCTGATGTCTTCGCCGGTCGCGGAGCCTCTGTGTTCCTCAAATTAAACAAGAAGGGCACCGTCAAAATCAAAGGCACCTTGCCCGACGGCAAGACCTTCGAAGAGAAGGTGTCACCGGTCGCGGTGAAAGTGAAAGCCATCTCGCAACTCTGGGCTAAGGGACGCATCACCGACATCGAAGACCAGATGCGCATGCAGCCCAACTACCTGGCTCAATTGCGCAAAGACTTGATTGCACTTTCAATCGAGCATTCGATCCTGACACGCTTCACTGCGTTCGTCGCTATCGATCACTCCGAAATTGCCAACACTACGGGTAAGCGACTGGAAGTCACCCAACCGGTGCATGAACCGGCAGGCTGGGTCGACCCGGCCGATCCGACCAGATCACTCGCCCGTCCAGGCAGTTCACTGATGGGTCAGCTGACGCGGCAACGCGGAGCAGCCGCACCGAGTCCGCAGCAACAAACAAACTGCTGGTCGGCACCGCCTGCCGGTGGCGGTGGTGCCGCGGACGAGTGGGGTACAGTCACAGGCGGCTGGGGTTCACCGGCAGCGGCACCAATGGCTGGTGGAGGATTTGGCGGCAGCGCTCAAGGCGACGAAATGGACAACATGCTTTCTCAACAATGCGCAGAAGGCAGTGCCCCCGCGCATCAGGAACCGCCTACGCCAGGATCGGCGCCCGCCTCTGCGGCACCGCCGCCTGCACCGCAGCCGAAAGTATCGCCCTACCGCAACTTCAACATGAACATCAAGCGCTCGGCGCTGCACCGGAAGAGGAGCAACTACAAGATAAAGCGAAAGCCGAGAAGTCGGACAAAGTCGCTAAGTTGCCTGCAGAAGTATAGCTGAGTTCTTCCAGGCTCTGCTCGATGCGTGGAACGAGTTTCAGACAGGCAAGTCGGTGGATGCCGATGCGCTTGAGAAGAAACGCGCGCTCTCACCTTGCTCGCATCTTATCCAAAAAGCCGACAAGGTACTGCAGGTGCAGACCTTTCGCGCTCGCAAGCAGTTGAGTTGATCAATTCCTTGAAAGCCAAGGGCGCTACGCCGGACAACATCCGTCCGCTCTGGATCGGTACATGGCTGCTTTGAAGCAGCACATTCTGGAAGCCACCAACTTCTCGAAAGAGAAGCGCTTCTGGGAGATGTTCAGCTAGGTTCTCGAGAACAAAGGCAGCAAGTAGAGCAACACCTACTTGCTGCCTCCACTTACTAAGTTTTTACCGGCGCACTTAGCAAGGCGGGCGGGGGTTTCTCCCGCTCGCTTTGTTTCTCCGGCGCAAACACTCTAAACCACATTAAATCCGGACTCCGCGAGCAGATTGGTCGTTTGCGGGTCCAAAGGACCAATCCTGCGCGCGCCCCAAAGTATGGACGCTGATATACTTCCTGAAATGTCGACTGAAACCCCGGAGACAGGTGATGTGCTGCCCGAAAGTGCGGACGCGGCAGATTTTTTCGCCTCTGAAGTAGCCGGCGCCACCGCTGAACCGATGGCCATGGAAGAAGCGGCAGCACTAGCGGCCCGCCCCGCGAGCGACGCAGCCAGCCCGGGCGCCGTTCTGGTGCGCGGCAACTTGTGGCGCGCCATCTGGGACATGTCGTGGCCTCTCATGATCACGACGATCACCTCATCCATCGTCGGCATGGCAGACGTACAGGTGGCCGGTTATCTTGGCGCCCCGGCGCAGGCTGCCGTGGGTGTCGCCGAGCAACTGATATTTATCTTCTGTGTTTTCGTCATGGCAATTGCCGTCGGCACCACTGCCATCGTCTCGCGCGCCGCCGGTGAAAACAACCCGCAAGAAGCCGCATACATGACCGGGCAGTCGATTGCCCTCTCAGTCACCGGCGGGCTGGTGCTGACGATCGTGGGATACTTCACCGCTCACTTCCTGCTGCCGCTCTTCACGACGACCAAGACCGTGCAGGAGATCGGCACCGACTATCTGAGCGTCTACGCGCTTTATCTGATTCCATTTAGCTTGATCGCCATCAGCAATGCCGCCTTCCGAGCAATCGGCGATGCGCGCACGCCACTATATGTGGTGATGACCGAGCTGGTGATCACCATCGCCGGCGACTACTTGACCGTGCTCGGCAACTGGCCGGTTCCCGGTCTCGGAGTGCGGGGCATCGCCGGTTCTGCCATCGTCGGCGCTTTCGTGGGTGCTTTGATTGCTCTCTATCGCATCAAGCATTCGCCGTTGGCACCGGCACTCAAACACGTGTATCCCATCGCCATCAAATCAATGAGCAGGCTCTTGAAGCTGGGCATCCCGGCTGCCTTCCATCGTTGGGGCTGGGCGGCATCCACTCTGGTCGTATTCTTCATCTTGAAAGCGCTGGCCGACCCCACCGCCGCACTGGCATCGTGGACCATCGGTATGCGCGTGGAGGCGCTACTCTTTATGCCTCTCATGGCACTGAGCCTGGCGGTGGGTAACATTGTCGGCCAAAACCTGGGCGCCAAAGAAATCGACCGTGCTCGCAAAGCCGGCTGGAACGTCAGCAACATCGGAGTCGGTATGATGCTTTTGCTGGGCACCGCGCTTTATCTGTGCGCCGACCCGATTGCCCGCGTCATGACTCACGATCCCAACACGATTGCATATACAGCCGACTACCTGCGCATTAACGCGTTTTGCGAGCCGCTTCTGGCAGTCAATATGATTCTCTCCGGCGCCCTGCAAGGTGCAGGCGACACCAGATTTCCCATGTGGGTCTCCCTCTTCACTAACTGGGTGGTCAGGTTGCCGATTGCATATGTGCTGGCTGAGGTGTGGGGCTGGGGACCGTCAGGAGTCTGGTGGGCGATGACCGGCTCAGTTTGCCTGTCGGCAATCATCATCGCCGTCCGTTTTCAATCGGGACGCTGGATAAAAATTACTGTCTGAGCGAAATCGCCGCTTCTATATATACGCTTACCAATGTACAAGAAACATCAACATTGCTTACTTTGAGCGCGATTCAGGCTATGCTTTTTACCGAACACGTCGCCCGGAGAGTAAATCCGAGTCTATGTGCGGTTTGATAAGCGTTGTTGGAACGCAAGATGCAGCCTACGAGACCTTCGTAGGGCTGATGAACCTGCAGCACCGGGGTCAGGACGGGGCAGGCATTCTGACACTTGACTCGCGCACCGACCAGTTCAATCTTCAGCGCGGCTCCGGTCTTATAGAAAATGTTTTCTCCGAGCGCTCGTTCAGAAACTTGAAGGGCGAGGCTGCACTCGGGCACACTCGCTATGCCACAATCGGCAGACGCGATCCCAATCTTTTGCAGCCGTTCCTCGACAACGCCGTCGGCATCGGCATCGCGCACAACGGCAACATAGTAAATTGCTACGACCTTAGAGAGCGCCTGGTGAACCAATCCAGGCGCATTCGTTTTGCCACCGAGTCGGATTCGGAAGTGATTCTGCGGCTCATCTGCGAAGAGCTGACCGACCGCAGCCTGGCGCCGGAGTTTCTTTTCGCCGCCATCGGCAAAGCCATGAAAGAGTTAGTGGGCAGCTATGCTATCGCCGGCATCACCAAGCATGGCTCGATTTTCGGCTTCCGCGATCCGGATGGCATTCGGCCCTTATTGCTCGGCAAGCGCGTCCGCGACGGCGAGACCTCCTACGCGCTCTCCAGCGAGTCGGTGGCACTCGACTATCTCGGCTATGACGACAAGAGTGAAGTCAAACCCGGCGAGGCGGTGCTGGTCACCAAAGATGGTACCGTCGAGAGAAAGCTGCTCCTGGCGCGCACCTATAAACCATGCATGTTCGAGTGGGTTTATTTCGCCCGCGTCGAATCGGAAATGGGCGACATCTCTGTTTATCAGGCGCGCTTCCAGCTGGGCATGATCCTCGCCGAAGAACTGAAAGCGCGCGGCATCGGCGCGGATGTCGTGGTGCCGGTTCCCGATACCAGTCGCACAGCGGCTATCGCCATCGCCGAATCACTGGGACTGCCCTTCCGCGAACTGCTGATCAAAAATCGGTACGTCAATCGCACGTTCATTCTCGATGACCAAGCCACTCGTCAGGAAGCCATCAGACGCAAGCTCTTCCCGATTGATTCTGAAATCGAAGGTAAACGCTGCCTGGTCGTCGACGACAGCATTGTGCGCGGCAACACCGCCATCCAGTTGATCAAGCTGATCAGAAAAGCCGGCGCTCGTGAAGTGACGCTGGTTTCTACCTGCCCGCCGATTGCCAATCCTTGTTATTACGGCATCGACTTTCCGTCGCGCAAAGAGCTGGTGGCGGTCGGTCGCACCGAAGAAGAAATTGCTGAAGCTCTGGGCGCCGACCGTGTCATTTACCAGACCGTCGACGGGCTGAAGAAAGCGCTGGCGCAGCGCGATCTGTGCACCGGCTGCGTGACCAACGAGTATCCCACCGACATCTCCCACGGGGAGAGTTTTGAAACCAAGCGTACCGAAGACAGATTGAGACAGCTGAGCAGAGAACCATAACCATGCCGACCAAATCAGGCACCACACAGATGAACTGCATCTACGAAGGCTCGGTAAAACGTGTGTGGCAACCGGCGGCAAAGCCAGACAGGCTCTGGTTCGAGTTTACAGATGACTATTCGGTTTTCGACTGGGGCAAGATGCCCGACACGATTGCCGACAAAGGCAAGGCCCTCACCGCATTCGGTGCATACTTTTTCCAGCAACTATCTAAAAAAGAGTTCTGGCAAAGTCTCAATTCGATGCCGGTGCTTCAGCAGCAGCTCAATCAAGACTGGTGGCAAAAGCGGACGAAACATCCGGTGTTCGCCGGACTGCAAAAGTCCGGACTGCCCAGTCACTTCATAGATCTGGTGGATGAAACCGGCAGCAAGCTGCCGCTGAAATCGCTTCCCGCCTGCGACCGAGCGTTTCTAGAAGTAGTACGCGCGCATGTGCCGAAAGTTTCTCCCGCATCGCTTAACGGGCAGACGATTTATTACTACCCGCTCGACTCACACCGAGAGACGACGCGGCTCGTTCCTCTGGAAGTCGTATTCCGTTTTGGCATGCCCAGCGGGTCATCGCTGAAAGCGCGTCTTGAGAAAAATCCGCAGTATGCTCGTCAGCTCGGACTGACTGAAGTGCCTCGGGAAGGAAAGTGGTTCGACCGCCCCGTGCTGGAATTTTTCACCAAGCTCGAACCTAAAGATCGCCTGCTCACCTTGCAAGAGGCCGTCAACATTTCAACTTTGTCCGTCGAACAGTTCGAAGAACTCTCCGAGCTGGCACTGGCAGCAGCAGTCGGACTGTTCGCTCTCTTCGCCGAACGCGGCATCGAATTGTGGGACGGCAAATTCGAGTTCATCATCAGTGACGGCAAGCTTCTCCTGGCAGACAGTATTGGTCCCGATGAACTGAGGTTGATCTCGTCAGGCGCGCATCTTTCCAAAGAGTTCATTCGCCAGATTTACCGCGACACCGCGTGGGAGAAGGCTATCAAAGAAGCCCAGAACATTGCCACCGGTCGCGGTGCCGACAACTGGAAACAGGTCTGCACCGAAGAGTTGGGAAAAACTCCGGACCCTCTGGATGCCCCCAGCAAGGCGCTTGCGGATGCCCTGTACCCCAGCCTCTTCAACACCGTAGCCGGCGAAGCAGTTTTCAGCGGTCAACCCGAGCTTGTCGAACTGAGCCACAAACTCAATTCATTCATCGGGGGTAAGCAGAAATGAGCGCCGTCCCCGATAACTTGAAAGTGCTGGTGGTCGGCAGCGGCGGCAGAGAACACGCGCTGTGCTGGAAGATCGCCCAGAGTCGGTCGGTCGACAAAATTTACTGCGCCCCCGGCAACGGCGGCACGGCTTCCACCGACAAAACGGAAAACGTCGACATTTCCGTCATGGAGTTCGCCCAGCTTTCAAAATTTTCCCGCGAGAAACAGATAGATCTGGTGGTGATCGGACCAGACGACCCGCTCGCCATGGGCATCGTCGACCACCTGTCCGCTGACGGTCTGCGGGTTTTCGGTCCGGACAAGAATGCTGCGCAGATGGAAGCCAGCAAAGCGCACGCCAAGGAATTTATGTCGGCGCATCACTTGCCGACCGCCCGCTATTTCGTCGCCGATAACTTCGATGATGCCAAAGAGCTCGTCCTTTCCCATCCGTGGGCGCGCGTGATCAAGGCAGACGGACTGGCGCTGGGCAAAGGTGTATTCGTCTGCGAGGACGACAATACAGATGAAGCAGTCGATGCTCTGACAGCGATCTTCAAAGAGAATCGTTTTGGCGCCGCCGGACAGCGCGTCATCATCGAAGAAAAATTGCGCGGCGAAGAGATGTCTTTGATGGTCTTTTGCGACGGCAAGCGTCTTTTGCCGATGCCGGCTGCCCGCGACCACAAGCGGCGTTTTGACGCCGACCGTGGACCGAACACCGGCGGCATGGGAGCCTACGCACCGGCAGATCTATTCGATCGCGCCCGAACCGACATCGAAAGTCAAATACTGGAGCCGATTCGAAAGGCGCTGGCGTCCGGTCAGCTGCCCTTCAAAGGCGTGCTCTACATCGGGCTCATGCTGGAGAGTCGTCCTCCCCTGGAAGACGATGACAAGAAACCCTCGTTCCAGCCTTACGTGCTGGAATTTAACGCGCGCTTCGGCGACCCGGAAACACAGGTTGTCCTGCCTCTGATGTCATCGGATCTGGTGCCTGTTCTCTGGCACACACCGGACGGCAAGCTGGATGAGGTCACCGTCACCTGGTCGAAGCAGTCGGCATGCTGCGTGGTGGCATGCGCCGACACCTATCCGGAGAAAGGCTCGAAAGGCGAGACAATCAAGATAAGTCAATTGCCTGATCATGCCATGGTCTTTCAAGCAGGGACGAAACTTGACGCCAGCGCCGACGGCGCCGACGAAAAGAAACTTGTCACCGCCGGCGGTCGCGTTCTTTGCGTCACCGGTCTCGGGGCTGACCTGGACGCTGCGGTCGAGAAGGCTTACGAAGGGCTGACAGAGGTTTCCTTCAAGGGCATGGCTTGGCGCAAAGACATTGGCAGGAGGGCTGCAGCCGCAACGATATGAACTATGCGGTACTGGTATCAGGAAGAGGCTCCAATCTGGGAGCGATTCTGGAAGCCGTTCAGGACGGTTCTCTGAAAGCCAACGTCGTCTGCGTCATATCGAACAACCCCGATGCGCTGGCGCTCAAGATAGCCGAGGAGCACGGCGTGCCGGCGCATGCAATCGCATCGCGAGGCAAAGCGCGAGTCGATCACGAGAGTGAAGTTCTGGCGTGCCTGGAAAAGTACAAAGTAGACTTCGTCGTTTTGGCTGGCTATATGCGCGTCTTGACGCCACATTTTCTGCAAGCTTTCTATGACCGCGAGCGTTCTATATTTAAAGTGATCAACATTCACCCGTCCCTGTTGCCTGCGTTTCCCGGTGCATCCGGATACGAAGACGCCTTCAACTACGGCGTGCGCATCTCCGGTGTCACCGTGCACCTCGTCGATGAGGAGGTGGATCACGGCCCGATTTTGGCGCAGGAAGCCTTTGCCAGAGAGGACGACGACACCATCGAAACTTTCAAGCAACGCGGATTGCAAGTCGAACATCGACTCTACCCGCAAGTGCTGGCCAACATCGCAACGCACGGGGTACAGATCTTGCCCCGACCAGACAAAACAAAGACGGAGGCGAAGGTCAAATGAGCCAGTCGATGCAGGAGCATCCGGTCAAGGAAGAAGAATTCTTCACGGTGATCGTCAGCTGCGCAGTTTTCCCGAAAGCAGGATTCACCGATGGCTTGAACCGCTTCCCGCTTTACTGGCTCAAGATCACATCTAAATTGATCAAGGACATCAAAGACTTCGCCGACTCGGAGCTGTTGATGGTGGTCGGCGATACGCTGCGCGATCCATTGCTCGAGACCCTGCATAGTGCCTCGCCGGAAAGCCGTTTCGGCTGGGCGCCGACCTGGGAAAAAGAGCGCTTTCAATGGCTGGCGGAAAAACAATTTTTGCCCGGCGTCACCGACAACCTCGGCAAGACGGTGGAAGAAGCGCTGTCGCTCAGAGGTTTCCCAAATGTGCAGGTGACCTCGGGCGAGGGCTTCCTGTTTCCTCAAGGGTCCTATGACAGCGCCGAGCAAATCGCCGCCGCCGGTCTCTACCACTTCTACCATCCACTCACCGATAAGTTTGTCGTCCACGAAATCGAGAAATTCAAAACCCGGGACGAATCGGCATTTCTGACTTATCCGGAGGTGCATCTGCCGGCACCGAAGCCACCTGATACGGTGCCGCTGGATCTGGACGACGTCCGGTTGCTGGAACTGAGTCAACTGCGACTTCTGGCTCTCAACCTGGAAGAGATGCAGGCGATTCGCACGTATTATGAACGCGACGATGTTCGCGAACTGCGCCGCAGCAAGGGGCTGCCAGTCTGGCCTACGGATGTCGAATTGGAAGTGCTGGCTCAAACCTGGTCGGAGCACTGCAAGCACAAAATCTTCAGCGCCTACATCAACCACACTGACAACACCATCGACGGTGCAAGCAAATCTCAAGAGATCGACAGCCTCTACAAGACTTATATCCAGGGTCCGACCTACAAGCTCCGCGAAAAACGCGATGACTTGCTGTCGGTGTTTGAGGACAACTCCGGAGTGGTGCGCTGGAACGACGAATTTGCAGTTTGCTTCAAGGTGGAAACTCACAATTCCCCCAGTGCGCTCGAACCTTATGGCGGCGCCCTCACCGGCATCCTCGGCGTCAACCGCGATGTGCTCGGCACCGGTCTTGGTGCCAAACCGATTTTCAACACAGACGTCTTCTGCTTCGCCTACCCATCGGATGATCTGCCGCAGCGTCCCAAACTGTTGCCGGCAGACGCGATCATGAACGGCGTGCGCAAAGGCGTGCAGGACGGCGGCAACAAGAGCGGCATCCCCACGGTCAACGGTGCCATTTGCTTCCATCCGGGCTACCGCGCCAAGCCTCTCGTCTTCTGCGGCACCGGCGGACTCTTGCCCACAACCGTTGCCGGTAAGAGCGGCTACGGCAAGCACACCAATGTCGGTGACACGATTGTCGTCGTCGGCGGGCGAGTCGGCAAAGACGGAATTCACGGCGCTACATTCTCTTCCGAGCCGCTTCACGAGGGCTCACCGGTGTCAGCCGTGCAGATCGGCGATCCGTTTACTCAGAAGCGAGTCCTCGACTTCATTCTGGAAGCACGCGACGCCGGATTAATTACCGGCATCACCGACAACGGTGCCGGCGGTCTTTCCTCATCAGTGGGCGAGATGGCGCAAATCACAGGTGGCGCCACACTGGAGCTCGACAACATCCCGCTCAAGTATCCGGGTCTGTCCGACTACGAAATCGTAATTTCGGAGTCGCAAGAGCGCATGACCATCTCAACCAAAAACTTCGAAGAGCTGTCGTGGCTGGCCCGCCGCTTCAATGTTGAAGCGACGGCAATCGGCAAGTTTCATTCCGAGGGCTATTTCGAAATTACGCGCGCCGGCAAACAAGTGGCGCTTCTGGACCTGAAGTTTCTGCACAAAGGCAATCCGCGCCTGCATCTGGAAAGCGAATGGACACCGCCCACCATCAAAGACACAGTGGGAGTCGTGCCTGAAAAACTCGAGCAATCTTTGCTCGATCTGCTGGCGCATCCCAACATTTGCTCGCGCGAAAACGTCATCCGGCAGTACGACCACGAAGTGCAGGCCGGTTCCGTGATCAAGCCGCTCATGGGTCCCAGACAGACCGCACCATGTGATGCCGCCGTTTTCAAGCCGCTCTACGAAGACAAAGCGGCACTCGTGGTCTCCAACGGTCTGGCACCATATCTGAGCGAATTCGATGCTCGCCTCATGTCTTTGTGTGCTGCCGATGAAGCAGTGCGCAACGCGGTGTGCGTCGGCGCTGACCCGGTTTCCATCACCCTGCTCGACAATTTCTGCTGGCCCGACCCGGTGACAGGCAAGCGCAATCCCCAAGCGAAGTACAAACTGGCGCAGCTGGTGCGCACTTGCCAGGCGCTCGCCGACATCTGCCTGGCGTACGGCACTCCGCTCATCTCGGGCAAGGACAGCATGAAGAACGACTTCGACGACGGTGTCGTTCAACTCTCCGTGCCGCCGACGCTTCTGGTTTCGGCTATGGGCAAAATCGCGGATGCCGACCTGGCAGTATCTATGGATTACAAAGCAGCCGGCGACCTTATCTATTTATTGTCGGCGGGCGAACTGGGACTGGCGGGCAGCCAGTACACGGCAATGCACGGCTGGACCGGCAGAAGTTTGCCTTCCCTCGACATCGAAAAGGCGTCCTCAATGTATCGTCGTCTCCACGAATTGATCATGCAGTCGCGCGTCAAATCATGCCACGACGTGTCGGAAGGCGGCGTCGCCGTCGCCATCGCCGAGAGTCTGATCGGCAGCGGCTTCGGTTGCCACATAGATATGGATGCGCTGGTAGCTGCAACCGGCAACCACGATCGTCGCGACTTTGCTCTATTTGCTGAAGGTCCCGCGCACTTGATCGCCACCATCGCGCCGGAAGACGAAGCTGTCTGGACCGCGCAGTGGAAGGACTTTTCAGTCACTAAATTGGGCACAGTCACCGACGACGGCAAACTGGTCGTGGCTCAGAAGGACGGTCACAAAGTTCTTGATCTAAAGGTGGACTATCTGACTTTCGCCTGGCAGAAGATGCTGCCCTTCGACTAGGAGAGAAAACGAGAAGCAATGAGCAAGCCCAAAGCACTGGTGTTGTACGGAGACGGTATCAATTGTGATGCCGAAACCGCATTCGCTCTCAACCTCGCCGGTTTCGAAGCCACTCGCATGCATACCTCCGAATTGCTCGAGACGCCGGGGCGACTGCTCAACACCAGACTGCTCGCACTGCCCGGCGGATTTGCCTTCGGTGATGAGATTGCCAGCGGCAAGGTGCTGGCAATTAAACTGAAGGAAAAACTCAAGGACGTCCTTTATGGTTACATCGATAAAGGCAATCTGGTGCTGGGCATCTGCAACGGCTTTCAGGTGCTGGTACAGTTGGGCATCTTGCCTGATTCCACAGCTGACGCCAAACGGAGCGTTTCGCTGTGCGGCAACAGCGGCGGCAAGTTCATCAATCGCTGGGTGAGACTGGAAGCGACTCCTGAGAGCCGTTCGTCGTTCCTTGCCGGGCTCGACGATGTGCATTTGCCGATTCGCCACGGCGAAGGACGGCTGATGGTCGCGGAAGGCGACACCGAGGCGGTCAAGCAACGCGTCAAGAAACACGGCGTGCTGCGCTACGATGAAGACGTCAATGGATCATTCGATCGCATCGCCGGATTGATCAACGAACAGGGCAACGTATTTGGATTGATGCCGCATCCGGAGGCTTTTGTTCGCTGGACGCAACATCCTGCATGGACGCGTCCGGGGGCTCCCACTTCCGGACGACCGGCGGATCCAAAGGAGCGCAAAGATCAACCAGGCGAACTGCGCATCACGGCGCGCAGCACTGACGATGTGCCGCACGGACTGAAGATTTTGCAAAACGCCGCTTATCTGGCCAACAACTGAGCAAGGGTTACCGAACGAGTGACATCAATGGAACCAAAATCATACGCAGCAGCTGGAGTGAATATCGAAATGGCGGAGGCGTTCGTCCACCGCTTGAAGGGTGCCGCCAAGCGTCGCGGTCACGAAGAGCTCTGGCCGGCTGCCGGAGGCTATGCATGTGTGTATCCATCCAGCGATTCACTGGGCGTGGCGCTCACCACAGATGGTATCGGCACCAAACTATTGGTGGCCATCGAGCTGGGTGTGTATGACACCATCGGCATCGACCTGGTGGCAATGTGCGCCAATGACCTGATTTGCGTGGGCGCATTGCCCAACCTGTTCCTCGATTACTTCGCGGTCGGACACCTGGAAGAAGGCGTTGCCGACAGCATCATTAACGGTATCATTGCCGGTTGCGACCTGGCGGGTATGATTCTCGCCGGGGGAGAAACGGCGGAAATGCCTGACGTCTACGCGCCGGGGCACTTTGACCTGGCTGGCTTCGCAGTCGGTTATGTGTCACGCGAACGCCTGATCACGGGCTCAGGCATTCGCCCCGGACAAAAAGTGATCGGAGTTGCATCGAGCGGCATCCACTCTAATGGATTTTCACTGGCGCGCAAAGTGCTCGACGTGGCGCACTGGCGCCTGCTTCTGGAGCCGACACATGTTTATGTGAAAGCAGTCAATCATTTGCTCGACGCACATCGCGCCGAAATCACCGGTATCGTTCATGTGACGGGCAGCGGTTGGCGCAATCTGTTGCGCCTCTCCAACCATGTCGGCTTCGATATACAAACTCCACTGCCGGTGCCGCACGTCTTCGACTTGATCGCAGCGCACGTGCCGGAAGAAGAGATGTACAAGACCTTCAACATGGGGCTGGGCTTGGCGGTGATCGTCGATGGCGACGAAACCAATACGCTGCGCACCTTCCAGACCCTCGGCTTTGAAGCAGCCCTGATCGGCGTCACGACTGACGAGCCGAAGCGAATACGCATCGCCGGCAAAAACTTTTCTCTGTCCAATTAGATAGCAGCCCAATTGCCAATCCCAATCCCCATTCCATAAGTCAGGAGGACACCCACAATGCGAACGGTACTGGTCAGTGTTTCGGACAAAGCCGGACTGAAAGAGCTTCTCAAAGGACTGGAGAAGTTCGACACGCTGCGCATCATCGGCACCAGTTCCACTGCCGCATACCTCCTGGAGAACGGCTTCCAGTGTATGAAAGTCGAAGAACTCACCAAGTTTCCTGAGATTCTCGGCGGACGCGTCAAGACATTGCACCCCAAAGTGCTCGCCGGCGTGCTGGCTCGTCCCTCGCAAGAAGACCGTTCTTGCCTGGCGGAGCTGGACATTCTGGAAATCGATTACGTGGTCTGCAACCTCTATCCATTTGAGAAAAAACTGCAGGAAAACCTCTCCGAGAGCGAAATGATCGAACAGATTGATGTCGGTGGTGTGACATTACTGCGCGCAGCAGCTAAAAACTACGAGCGCGTGGTTATTTTGTCAGAGCCCGGGCAGTACGGCCCGACGCTCGAACAAATGGAGTCCGGTGGCGGACAGGTGTCGCCACAAGCGCGCCGGGCGCTGGCACTGTCGGCGTTCAAACGCACCTCCGAGTATGACCGGGCAATATCCGGGTATCTCGAGCGCATCTCGCAGCCGGAAAACGGTGAGGACCTAAAATTACCGCCGCATCTGACGCTTGGACTGCCCGTCCACCAGAGCCTGCGCTACGGCGAAAACCCCCATCAAGTTGCTGCCTGGTATGCACCACCGGCGGTGAACGCGGCAGCCGCGAAAGCGTTTCCGCCCTTCGAGCAGCTGCAAGGCAAAGAGCTTTCCTTCAACAACATCGTAGATGTTTATGCGCTGCTGCGCACACTGCGGGAGCTCTCCAAAGAGAACGCCGCCTGCATCATCAAACACAACAATCCCTGCGGCGTCGCCATCGATAAGGACACGGCCACAGCATTCGAAAAGGCCTACGATTGTGATCCGGTTTCCGCTTTCGGCGGCATTTACGGCTTCACCCGCAAGGTCGATGCCAAACTGGCCGAGCGCCTGGTCCGCGATTTCGTCGAGATCATCGCTGCACCTGACTTCGATGAAGCCGCCATGCCTGTTTTCGCCAAGAAGAAAAACGTCCGCGTGCTGAAGCTCTCGCCTGCGGCTCTTGAGCAACCACCCCTGGACACGCTGCAATTCAAAGACTTGTCCGACTTCGGTTTTCTCGTCTCCCGCGATGTCGAGGAACCGGCCACTGTCGAAACATTCAAAACCGTCACAAAAGCCGCGCTTGATGCATCGTACAAACAGGACGTGCAGTTTACCTGGTCCGTGGTGAAGCACCTGACTTCTAACGCCATTTTCGTAGCGCGCCACGGCGTGTCGTTAGGAATCGGCATCGGGCAAACCAATCGGGTGGGTTCGGTGAAGATCGCATTGACCCAAGCCGGCGACAACGCCAAGGGCGCTGTACTGGCCAGTGACGCCTTTTTCCCGAACATCGACAACATCGAAGCGGCGGCCGCGGCCGGCATCAAAGTCATCATTCAGCCGGGTGGCAGCATCAAGGATGATGAGGTGATTGCCGCCTGCGACAAGCACGGGATAACCATGCTCTTCACCGGCCAGCGCTGCTTCAAGCACTAGTCTCGGGGATTGCCCTTAAACAACATCAAAATTAGAAGTCATAACTCAGGCTTTAGGAGAGTATGTCCTTACTTCTGATCGGGTAAGACTAGATTAGAGTTGGCCGAAGCACCCGGTGTTGTCGATTTCCGATGGAATTATTCTCCCGAAAAGCCTTCAAGCAGTACTCTGGCATGGTGAAACGCAAGATGGCCGAGCGTTTCCTTTGCAAGATGGAAGCTTCCATCCATGAAAGCGCCTTGCCGGTCAGGGCATCGGAGCAGAGCGAGCCACGTGCCTACCCGGCTGTTAAGTTGCCGCCTGTCGAAACCGCCGACGGCATTGAAATTCCCTACAACCCATATGTGGGACTGCAACGGCAAGCCAAGTTCCTCGCCTCTCAGGAGAAGTTTTACTGGCGCATCTACGGACCGCTCGCCGGGCTGATTACCTTACTGGTCGGCGGCGTCTTCGTGGCAGACTATATCTCTCGCTCCGGTGAACCAAAATGGCTGGCCCAGCTGATCCAGAATGCCTCCGCCGGCTTTGGCGGATTGCTGCTCCAGAACACCGGCTATGCAGTCAACGCAGGCATGAACGGTCTCTATAATCTGTTCATCAACCCCGTCTTTGCAATGGTTTCAGCGTCTAGCATGGTGGTTCTAGCCGGTGTTGTCGCCCGCCTTTCAATACAGCCGACCGCTATTTTGATCGGACAAAAGGGCATCAAACTGCGCTGGCAGTTCTGGTCTCTGAAAATGATCGGCAAATTAAAGCCATGGAGCGATTTCTCTGGTCTCAAGCTGGAGAAACCTCGAAAAACAACGGTAGCAGACAACTGGCTCATCTCCTTCGACAGCAAAGGGCATCCACTCAAATTGAAGCTGGCTGGTCTCACCGCGCAATTAGACCGCGAGCGGTTGCTGGAAGCTGTGGACAAATACGCCGGCATGATGTCTGTCGATCCGGAGATCTTGCAGGTATTCGAACCTCCACAAAAACGCAGCTATACAGAACTCTGGCTGGAGTCGCTGGCAGCGCCGCCCAAGCGCGAGCGGCTCAATCCCGTAGCGGAAGGCACAGCTCTTTACGGTGGACGCTACACCGTAGAACGTCAGCTGGGAGTCGGCGGGCAAGGCACCGCATACAGTGCAACCGTGGCCGGACTGAAAAACGCGGACTCGGCAGATCAAGTGGTGCTGAAAGAGTTCATTTTGCCGGTGTATGTCGAGCGCACCGTACGCAAACAAGCGTTGGAGCGTTTCGAGAACGAAGCCAAACTGCTGCAGACTCTCGATCATCCTAAAGTCGTGAAGCTGCTCGATTACTTTATCGAAGACCACCGTGCTTACCTGGTTCTGGAGTACATTCGAGGCACTTCCCTGCGGGACCAGGTCAATCGCCAGGGACCACTTTCAACGCATGAAATTTTTCCTCTGCTCGAGAACATGCTGGACATTCTCCAGTTTCTTCACGAGCAGAAACCGCCCGTGGTGCACCGCGATTTCACGCCGGATAATCTGATTACCGATAGCACTGAGGGTCTGAAGCTGATTGATTTCAACGTCGCTCAGCAAAGCGACTCCACCTCCACCGGCACCGTGGTCGGAAAACATTCATACCTGCCGCCGGAGCAATTTCGCGGCAAGCCCACCCCGCGCAGCGACATCTACGCGTTGGGAGCGACGCTTTATTTCTTGCTCACCGGAAAAGACCCGGAGCCGCTCAGTTGTTCACATCCACTGCTCGCCAATGACGACACTCCGATCATATTGGAAGAGATCGTCTCCCGCTGCACCGCTCTCGATCAGGCAGAACGCTTTCAGAACGTCGCAGAAATCGCCGATCGCCTGAGAGCTGCACAAGAGAAGCAAACGCGGGAGTAAGCGATGACCGAGCTTGAGCTGACCGTTCGCTACAAAAGCACTGCGGCTCGCATTGCCCTCGGCACTATGCTGCTGGGCTTGCCGATCTGGGGAGTCTCAGCCCCGGCACTGCTCGTGTTTTTATTTATTGGCATCGTCATCAGCCTGTCGCACGGCAGCTGGCCCGACTTTGCCTATACATTCGGCAAAATGGAATTTTGGGAAGTAGCGTTCGGAGCCTTCGCGCTGACGTTCATGGGCTCTTTAGGCACACTCTACTTCGGCGACAATAGATTGATTGCCACCAAAGAAGGTATCGCCTATCCACGATTTTTGTTCCGCACTCCGATGGCTTTCTTCGAACGGCAAAAGACCTGGGGAGAAGTCACAGCACTCACCATCGCCGGTGCCGAGAAGCTGCCCCTGCGACAGAGACAACTGGTTTTCAGTTTCGACAAAGGCCGCCAGATTGCTCTCAATATGAAGGGACTCACCGATGAAGATCTGGAGAAACTGCTGCTGGCCGCCGACGTCTGGGGCAATCATATTGAGCGGGGCACCGACCTGATCGTTCTGCATGAGTCTTTGCAAGCATCAAACAACACACCGAAGCAACTCAGCTACACAGCCATGTGGGAAGAAGAGCTGGGACGACGCTTCTCCTCGACGTCGTTCGTGCCTCTCGAGCCCGGCAAGACGTTGCGTGAAGGTCGGTTGAAGATCATTCGCCAACTGGCATTCGGCGGACTGTCGGCGATTTATCTGGCTCAGAACCAGGGCAAAGATCTGGTCGTCATTAAAGAGGCTGTGACACCGGCGAGTTGCGATGAAGCGATGCGCGCCAAGGCACGTGAAATGTTTCAACGGGAAGCGCGCTTTCTGATCAGACTCAGACACCCGCACATCGCCAAGGTGTTCGACAACTTTACTGAAGACGGTCGCGATTACTTGTTGATTGAATACATCAATGGTCAGGACTTGCGCCAACTGGTGAAACAGAATGGCGCCCAGGAAGAGGCTCAGATTATCCCCTGGGCAATCTTGATTTGCGACATACTCACATACTTGCACAACCAGGATCCGCCGCTCATCCACCGCGACCTGACGCCGGACAATTTGGTATTGAGTGAAACCGAGGGCATCAAGCTGATCGACTTCGGTGCCGCCAACGAATTTGTCGGCACTGCCACCGGCACCCTGGTTGGCAAACAGGCCTACATCGCACCGGAACAGTTTCGCGGCAAGTCGGTGACGCAGAGCGACATATATGCGCTTGGCTGCACGATCTACTTCCTTTTGATTGGTGAAGATCCTGATGCGCTGGAAAGCTCGCATCCACGCTCTCTGCGTCCGGAAGTTTCTGCCGGTCTGGACGAGCTGGTAGCAGCTTGCACCGCACTGGAAGCCAGCCGCCGTCCTCAGTCTGCCGCCGAAGTCAAAAAGCGATTAGAGGCGCTGCTATCACCAGGGGCGGTATCAGGTGCGGAGTGTTCGGATGAGGAAGCTTCGGCGACCAGTCCCGCTTCATAGGCGCTCAATCCCAGAATGCCAAGCAAAAACCACTGGGCGATGCGCACATGCGAAGTGCCGAAGTTGTATTCGAAGGCCCGGAGACCATAAGGGCGAGATGTGCCGGCCGTCACGCCCAGATACAAAGCCCGCCAATGAGGAGTTTGTGCGGATAGATAATTGCGCACGCCGCTGGTCAGCGCCGTGATCCAGAGCACCGCGTAAGTTGCCAGCCCCAGGGCACCGGTGGTGGCCAGCAGGTGAAAGTAATTGCTGTGAGCGTGATCGAGCACAAACGAGCGTCCGGGCACCACCGCCTCCGGCATCGCTTGCGGTGGGAAATTTTCTATACCGACACCCAGGAGCGGCGACTTCTGCCAGAGCAGTCGCGCTTTATCCCAGAGGATCAGGCGCGCCTGCACACTGATATCACTTTGACCGTTGAACAGGGACTCGATGCGCACGCGCACCAGTGGCACGAAGGTCCAGGCTGCGGCAGCCAGCACCGCCAGTGCCGCCATGGTGATGCCAAAGATTTTTCGCCCCAGAAGCGCTGCCAGCAGCAGGATACCGGCAACGCCGCCGGCCCAGGCGCTGCGCTCGCCGGCGAACAGCAATCCCAGACAATTGCAGACGCAAACAATCACCATCACTGGTGCCTTGTGCAGGACGCCGGGCAGAAGTTTCTTGCCGCATATCACCACACCGGGTTGGAAGGCGCCATAGCCGCGGCAAGCAACCAGCGCCAGCGCCAGCATGGAAAACAGCTGCATCTGTCCGGCAAACGGCATCGGTCCACCGTGGAAGCCGGTACCTTGCAGATACTGGTAGCCGAACGGATGGAAGTTGAAAACTTGCTGGATGGTGCCCCAGACACCGCCCACACCGGCAACTATCAAAAGCGCCTGCAAGGCTGAAAACAAAAGGCCCGGGTGACGAGCGAAGACCCAACGCGCCCAGAAGTAGATAAACAGTCCCTTCAGAGCCCATAGAGAACGCCACCCCTGCTTCAATACGTCGGCACCGCCGCTGCTGTTATATGCACCGGATATGGTGACAACCAGAAGAAACAAAAACATCGGCAGCGTCAGAGGCGCGCGGCTGAGCACCTGGAACTGGTGCGCCGGCGCAGGCGTGGCGCCGTCCTGGCGTCTTTCCACAAAAAACACCACGATGCTGGTGATCAAACCGGCCGTAAACAAAATCCACGAAGCTGTCAGTGAAACAGGCAGGCTGGCGGCGAAGAGAACGACGAGCAGCCCTTCCAGAAAACGCAAGTAATAACGAACCCCTAGGTCGTCCACACGTCCAGGCCCATAAGCTGCTTGACCTTCTCGATTGTCTCGCGTGCCACCGCGCGCGCTTTTTTATTCCCATATTCAAGAATTTTGCGCACTTCGTCAGGATTTTTTTCCAGATGCGCGCGCCGTTCTCGCACCGGCTTGAGAAACTCGTTTATCAGTCCGCCCAGACGTACCTTGCAGTCGACGCAGCCGATCGCAGCCGATTCGCATTCGGTCCTCACCTGATCCTTTATATCTGATCCGAAGATCTGGTACATCGGCCAGGGCACTTCGCACAGATCGACATGACCTGGATCCTTGCGCCCGATGCGGGTGCGGTCCGTAATCATCTGTTTGACTTTCTTGATGGTATCGTCTTCGGTGTCAGCCAGCTTGATGTCGTTGTTGTACGATTTGCCCATCTTCTGCCCGTCGACGCC
This sequence comes from Candidatus Obscuribacterales bacterium, assembly GCA_046328035.1. Classification (GTDB taxonomy): domain Bacteria; phylum Cyanobacteriota; class Vampirovibrionia; order Obscuribacterales; family Obscuribacteraceae; genus JBGASG01. The sequence goes on from JAXLXI010000008.1 coordinate 53,657, forward strand.
ACGCAACAGCGGTGTGGTAGTAAATTTGGGCTGCGGTTCCGGGAAGTATTCCTCGCCATAAAGATGATTGAAACGGCGCGCTATATCGCGAGCAAATTCCAGATGCGATTCTTGATCCTTGCCTACCGGCACCAGATCGGCACGAAAAGCCAGAATGTCGGCGGTCATCAAAACCGGATAACCGAGCAGTCCGTAAGTGACTTTGTCGCGAGCTTCCTCGGGATCTTTGGCCAGCATCTTCACCATGTCCTTGAGGGTGGGCTCGCCTTCTACCCAGTTTTGAGGCGTGAACATGGAGAACAAAAGATGCAGCTCAGCAATTTCGGGAATCGCCGATTGCACATATATAGTTGATACTTCCGGATTGATTCCCACGGAAAGCCAATCGAGGGCAATCTCCCAGATTGCCTGGCGTATACCGGAAGGATCCTGATACTTGGTGGTCAGAGCATGCCAGTCGACAATCGAGAAATAGCTGTCATAGCTGTCCTGAAACTCGATCCAATTTTTCAGCGCACCAAAGTAGTGACCGAGATGCAAACGACCGGTCGGTCGCATCCCGGACATGATGCGTTTGGTTTTCAGTGGCGCCTTCGTCTGCGTACTCAAACGTTACTTCTTCGACTTGGCGATCTGCTCGCGAACTTTTGCTTTCTTGCGATTGACTTTCGCCAGTCTGCGCTTTTTCTTGATGCGTGCGTTGTATTTAGCAGTCATGACAGTCCCTTAGCTCTGGTAATGTGAGGGCTGAATATACCAGATCAGCTTGGATAGCTGCATTGGCGACACCTCACCCTGAAATCAAGAAGAACTATAATTTGTTCGCCCGGCTCCCTGACTGCGATCACAGAGGGCACAACCAGCTCAAATGTCTGCGATTGTTCTCGCAAAGTGAATTTCTATCTGGGTTTCGGGACCAATGTTGCAAAACTTAAAATTTATCTTGACTGCTAGAGAATGTTTGGGAGTGGGTAAAAAGGTTCTAGGTTGAAAGCCTAAGTTCGGCGGGCAATCTCATTTCACAGGAGTTTCTTTCCTTGGCTTCTTCGAGACTCAGCGAAGATCTATCTGAAGACTGGTCGTCAGAGGTTCAACTCTTCGATCAGGATGAAGACAACATGTCGTCGGATGATGAGGAAACTCAACGCCCGACGGGGAAAGAAGACGGCTTCACAGAAGACTCAGTGAGACTGTATCTGCGTGAAATCGGACGCGTCAAAATGATTCGTCCGGATGAAGAGATCGAACTGGCCCGCAGAATTGCAAAAGGTGACGGCGAAGCGAAGAAGAAGCTGATTCAGGCTAACTTGCGGCTGGTTATCTCGATCGCCAAGAAATATGTCAACCGCGGATTACCCTTCCAGGATTTGATTCAGGAAGGCAACCTGGGACTGATTCGAGCGGCTGAAAAGTTCGATCACACCAAGGGTTTCAAGTTCTCGACCTACGCTACCTGGTGGATTCGCCAGGCGATCAGCCGCGGTCTGGCAGATAAATCACGAACCATTCGCGTGCCGGTGCACATGGTCGAATCCATCAACAAGATGAAGAAGACCAGCGCCCGCATGGCTCAAGAACTCGGACGCAAGCCGACCGAGCAAGAACTGGCTAAGGAAATGGACCTTTCAGTGGCGAAAGTGCAGGAAATTATCGCTGCCGATCGCGAGCCGATCTCCATGGAGATGCCGCTCAATCGCGATGAAGAGACGTATCTGGGCGATCTGATCGAAGACAACGAATCGGCACGGCCCGATGCCAACACCGAAGAAGAATTGATGCGTCAAGACCTTAACCGCATGCTCAGCCAGTTGACGCCGCGCGAACGCGACATCATGCACCTGAGATATGGTCTGGAAGACGGTCGCCAACGCACTCTCGAAGAAGTTGGGCGCCTTTTCAACATCACTCGCGAACGCGTTCGCCAGATCGAACACAAAGCCTTCCGCAAGCTGCGGCAGCCCGCCTGGTCGTCAAAACTGGCCGGCTACCTCGAAGACTAGGACAACGGTTCAGCAATAGTCCAGCAAAAACTGCCGGTGGCGCGCGTCTGTATGACATGCAGCTAATCGAAAGTTGGTCAGCGAAGCGGTTATCATAAATTTGATTGGGACGATGCTCAAAATCGTCCCTGGTTTTGGTTCGAGCGCGCAATTCTCATGGACATCGAAAACGTAGTAGCGATCGATGCTGGCTACCTGTCCTCCCTCATTGACACGGGGGACAAGCAGCAGTTGCGCATGGTGGTCAACGAACAGCACCCGGCCGACCTTGCAGAATGGCTGCAGGAGCTGAAGATAGCTCAGCGTCTTGCCTGCTTCCGCCTGCTTGATCTCGACCATGCCTCAGCCGTGCTGGCCGAACTGGACGGCGAGAGCCAGAAAAATTTGCTGAGAGAGCTGGGCGACATCGGCGTGGTGCCGATTATCGCCCAGATGGAACCGGACGATGCAGCCGACCTTCTGGCTGAGCTGCCCAAAGAGAAGGTGACCGCCATCTTGACCAAGATGACGGACGACCAGGCTGCCGGCGACCTTTACGAACTGATGTCGTTCAAGGACGATTCGGCAGGCGGCATCATGTCCACCGATCTGGTGTCGGTGAACAGCAAAGCGACTGCTCAAGAGGCTCTCAAAGAGTTTACTCAAACCGTCACTTACTCGGAAGACGAGGTGTACGACCTGTTTGTCGTCGATGACGATGAGATGCTGGTCGGCATGGTGTCGGTGAGAGATCTGTTGAATGCACCGCAAAATGCCATCGTAGAATCGTTGATGGACACCACCGTCATCTACGTAACCACCGATACAGACCAGGAAGAAGCGGTCGAGAAGATGATCCGCTACGACTTGCTGGCCCTGCCCGTCGTCGACGCCACCGGCAAACTGCGCGGTATCATCACCACCGACGACGCCTTCGACGTCATGCAAGAAGAAGCCGAAGAAGACATTTTGCAGGCATCCGGTATTGACACCACATCCGGTGAATCAGGTGACGCCCTGCGATCCAGCGTCAGGCAAGCGTTCCGCGCGCGCGTCCCCTGGCTGATCGTCACGCTGGCCATCGAGTCCGGCAGTGCCGCCGTGATCACCAGCTTCGAGCACATAGTGCAGCAGGCTGTGATAGCCCTGGCTTTCATGCCGCTTTTGAATAGTGCCACCGGCAGTGTCGCCATGCAGAGCACCTGCATCGCGATCATGGAAGGCAAGAAGCACATGAGCTGGAAGCACATTTCGCGCAAACTGTTTCACGAGCTGCGCGTAGGCGCTTTGCTGGGAATAGCTTGCGGGCTGATCACGTTCCTGGTCACCTGCATTTTCAACTCGGCCAACCTGAAGCTGGGCATGGTTGTGGCAGGATCTCTCTTCGTCACAATGTCGTTCGGGGTAATTGTCGGCACGCTGGTGCCGATGGTCTTCGAGCGCATGGGCATTGAAGCGGCGCACGCCAGCGGACCGCTGATCACCAGCTTGCTGGATGTGTGCACTGTCACCATCTACTTGAGCATCGTTTACTCTTGCCTGCACCTGCTTCTATAACCAACGGACATTTTATGGAGATAACGAAATTGAATCCGAATGCGCAACTGGTTGAACGCCGACAGAAAGCTCTGGCCGTCAACGAAGCCACGCGAGCTAAGCGCGCCGAGCGCGGCATGATGCTTGCCCGCGAGCGCATCGAGCAACTCGTCGATCCTGATTCATTTATCGAACTGGACCGTTATGCCTTGCATAACTGCAACGACTTCGGGCTGGAAGAGAAAAAGATCGACGGCGACGGCGTCGTCACGGGACAGGCACTCATAGACGGGCGGCCGGTCTACCTCTTTGCGCACGACGCCACATATCTGGGCGGCTCGCTCGGCGAGGTTTTCGCCCGCAAAGTCTGTAAAGTCATGGATCTGGCTAAACAAGCCGGTTGCCCGGTGATCGGTCTCAATGAAAGCGCCGGCGCGCGCATTCAAGAAGGTGTCAGCAGTTTGGCCGGCTACGCGGATATCTTTTATCGCAATGTCTGGTGCTCCGGTGTGATTCCGCAGATCTCAGTCATTTATGGACCGTGTGCCGGCGGCGCCGTGTACAGTCCGGCTGTCACCGACTTCACGGTGATGGTGAAGGGACAGAGCTACATGTTCATTACCGGTCCTGAAATCGTCAAGACGGTAACCGGTGAAGAAGTGACTTTCGAAGAACTCGGTGGAGCCGTCGTCCACAACGAAAAGAGCGGCGTCGCGCAACTTTTGGCCGAAGATGAAGAAGACTCTTTCTGGATGGTGCGCACATTGCTTTCCTACTTGCCGTCCAACAATCTGGAGACGCCACCGCATGTGGTGTGCGATGAAGAGGGCTGCCGTCCCGCTGATATGGAAGGACTGAACACGCTGGTGCCCGCCGATTCAGCGAAACCTTACGATATGCACGATGTGGTGGCACGTGTTTTCGACAACGGTGACTTTTTCGAGATCGCACCTTATTGGGCACGCAACATCGTCACCGGCTTCGCGCGTCTGAAAGGGCACACCGTGGGGGTTGTCGCCAATCAACCCAAGTGGCTGGCCGGCGTGCTGGACATCGATGCGTCTTCCAAAGGAGCACGATTCATCCGCTTTTGCGATGCCTTCAATATTCCGATCGTCACGTTCGTTGACGTGCCGGGCTATCTGCCCGGTAAGAATCAGGAGCATGCAGGCATCATCCGTCACGGCGCCAAACTCCTGTACGCATACTGCGAAGCCAGCGTGCCTAAACTCACCGTCATCACGCGCAAAGCATACGGCGGAGCCTTCGACGTCATGGGTTCGAAAAATGTCGGCGGCGACCTCAACCTCGCCTGGCCGACCGCCGAAGTAGCGGTGATGGGGGCCGACGGCGCAGTCAATCTGTTATACCGCAAAGAGATTGCCGGCGAAGGCGGTGCCGACCGCGCCAAACAGCTGGTGCAGGAATACCGCGAACGCTTCGCCAACCCCTATGTGGCTGCCGAGCGCGGCTACATAGATGACGTCATCATGCCCAGTGAAACGCGCTCTGTTTTATCAGCCTTTCTTGACGTCCAGCAAAACAAGCGCATCGAACGCCCGGCACGTAAGCACGGCAACATTCCGCTCTAAGGCACTGTCTATTACAAGGTAAGTCCGGCCGGTTTGCGAGAAAGGTCCGGGTAGACCAGCTCGAACTCGATGGGTTCAGCTTTCGGCGGCTCGCTTTCGACTTCAGCCGACTCGTCCGGTTGAGACTGCGGTGACATGTCCTGAACAGCGAAATCCTCGGACTCCGGCTGCAATTGCGGCAGTAGTTGATCACCGCCTCCGGCAGGCAGCCGGCACGACACCAGATTGACCGGGCCGGCATAGCCCTCGATCAGCGCCTCGTACCGCCCGACAGGATGTGTGGAATCGGTCTGCTTCTTGAGAAACTTGAGAACGGCATCCGGGAAGGGCTCGATTGCAAAGCAGACGAACATTCCCGTGATTGTGGTCAGGCGCCGCGAATCGGCCAGAAAGTTCTTGAATACGCCGACGAAGTCGCTCTTGTCCGATATAGGTTCGCCGGGGCGGGGATCTCCCGCCACAACCACTGCAAAAATCAGCGGCTTTTGCTTGATGTCCTGAAATGTGAACTCATAAATCGGCACCGGTTCGCGCTTGAAGATGCCAACAGTTTTTTGCGCAATCTCCACCCGGGCGATCTTGGAAATAGACTCCCAGAGGTTCTTTTGCCGATTGTATAAGCCGGTGCGATGGGCCAGAGCGAAATAGTCGCGCAATATCCACTCAGCGAACGGCTGAATAAATTGCGGCGCCGGCCCGGATTTTAACTCCACGCGCAGGTTGTCACAGGCGTTCAAGACATCCTTGGGCTTGAACATGCGCGGTGAGCGGGCAACTGTGTCGAGAGTATAAGCTTCCGACACGCGAATTGTTACTTCCAAGATAAAGTTGGGTTTTTTGGGCATAAGTATGGAGCGTAGAGCCGTCTCGGCTGTCTTTTGGGAAACTCGTTTAAATGGTACCGGCTTTGCTCGCGCGGAGCGGAGGATTGTGACGGAGCAAAACAACTGTCCCTGGGTGACGTTTGTGGCGGTTTTATGTAAACTTTAGAGGTCCTCTGCGTGCTGGCTTGGCGTGCCAGCTCTTCTGTTTGGGGCACACCCACCCTTTTCAAATCTCTTTTTATCGGCGATAGAAGATGCCTCTCTTACCATCGAAAAACATATCCGACGTAGCAGCAGCCAATATCTTGCTCGAAGTCAAAAAGGGCAACAAGCAGGCACTGGGAGAATTCGTCTGGCAGAACCAGGAACGTTTCTACGCTATCGCACTGATTTCGACCGGCGACACCGAACTGGCTTCGCAACTTACCATCGCAGCTTTCGGCAATGCGTGTTCTGCATTGCGATCTATGAACGTCAAGCAGCTGAGCGGCAAAGCCGTTTGGGACTGGCTTTCTGATTACATCGTCGACGCCATCGTCGAATATCATCAAAATAATTCTGCGCCTCCCCCGCGCTCACCACAGACGGATCCGACTGCCGACGGGTCTGCCCAGATGGACTGGGAAACAACGGTAATCCTCGGCACGCAACGCGTTAAGCGTTGCATCAACTCGCTCAGTGACGAGCAAAAACGAGCTTTCGTGCTTCGGCACCAGCTCGGGCTCTCATTCGATCAAGTTGTTGACGTACTCAATCAAAATCCAGATAACGTGATGGCCTGGCTGCACCGTTCCCGAGTGCAGGTGATCAAATGTCTGGGGCGGGGTTAAAGGCATAGAGGCACTCACACATGAATTGCAGTCGTTTTCGATTTCTAATTCAACAGTGGTTCGACGGACAGCTCGAACCACAAGAAGAACAAATGCTGATGTCCCACCTGGACGCTTGCGACAGTTGCGAGCGTTTTCGACATCAGATCGACCAGGTTGTACAGTCGGCACCGGAAGTTCCACTTCCCGAGGAATGCTTACCGGGGAATTTGGAAGCCCTGGCCCGGCGAGTCATGCAGGAATTACCGCAGGACAAGCCTGGTTTCATGGATGGTATCAAAAATATGTTCGGCGGCACGGCCGGCGCTGGTGCCAAACGCGAGCGTCCCTCGCAACGAGGCAAGGAAAAAGCTCCGGCCGGCGCTCCAGCTGCTGCTGCTGGACCAACCGGCAAAGATGCCGATAAAAACAGTGCTTTCCCTCACGTTCGACGCAGCGGTCCTGCCAAGATCGATGACGCCGAAGAAGACATGCGTGCCACCAGCACGCGTCTACGCAACATATCTAAGATGGTCTCCGATGACGGAGTAGACCAGTCGCAAACCGGCTTCGGACTCGGGTCCAAGTTCGGCATGGACATCCCTAACCGCGATGCCCAGCAAGCTGATCGCGAAATGACTTTCGCCGAGTCGATTCGCAAAAAGATCGGCGAGCAGATGTCGGAGCCCGGTCCAGAACAAGGGGGCGGCTACCCACCGCCGACTTTCCCCGGCGGTCCCGGTCAGCAAACCGGCATGCCGCCAGGCATGAATATGCCTGGTGCCGGCGGACCACCCGCATTCGGCAATCAACAGGGCGGCTTCGAACAGCCACCATCTACGGTACCACCATGGGGTGAGCAACCTCAACCGGGAGCCTGGCCGCAAGGCGGTCAGCAACCGGGCGGACCACCGGCCTGGCAACAGCCGGCGGCTCCCAGTGGATTTGCACCGCAGCCGGGCAGCCCTCCGGATTGGGCCAATCCACAACCACCATCGAACTGGGGGCAACCTGCCACCAGCGGCGCTCCAGATTGGGGCGGCGCTTCCCAGCAGACCCCTCCGCCACAACCTGCCACCAGCGGGGCTCCTGATTGGGGCGGCGCATCTCAGCAGACACCGCCGCCACAACCTGCCACCAGCGGCGCTCCTGACTGGGGCGGCGCACCACAGCAACCGCAGACCGGCGGCGCTCCCGATTGGGGCGGCGCACCGCAACAGCCGCAGACCAGCGGCGCACCAGACTGGGGCGGCGCTCAACAACCACAACCGCAACCACAACCAGGGACGCCACCGGCATGGGGCACTCCTGCCGCTCAGGAATGGGGCAACACCTCGAATTTTGCTGGCGGTCCCAGCGAAGTGCCGCAAGCACCGGTCTGGGGACAGCCACCAGCTCCAGGCGCCACAGACTGGAACAATCCTCCAACTCCCGGCACCGGCGGTCCAAACAACTGGGGACAACCGCAGGGCGCACCAAATGCCTGGGGCAATCAGCCCGGAGCCGGTGGTGACTGGGGCACTCCTGATGTAGGCGGTGCCAAACCTGAAGGCTGGGGATCCAGCTGGGATGCACCAAACGAGCAACCGCCTCAGCCAGGTTGGGGCTCCAGCTGGGACGACCCCAGCGAAAAGGCGGCGCAACAAGCCGCGCAACAGGCTCAACAACAAGCTCCACAACCGCCGCAACCACCGCAACCAGCGCCGCCCGATCAGGCGGGTCAGCCGGCAGCAAGTGGTTGGGGTCCGCCGCAACCGACATCTAATGAATGGGGTGTGACTGCCCAGGACGCCGCCGCACCAGCGAACAACTGGGGCACGCCGCAAGCGGGCACATCGTGGGCTGGCGGTCAGGGCCAGCAGCAACCGCAACCAGGCGGTTGGGGCGATAATGGTGGCACAGCTGCCGCTGGCACCGCTCCTGGTGCCTGGGGTACACCGCAGCCGGCCAGCGGCGGCTGGGCTCCAACTGCACCAGATGCCAATGTCGGCGCCGCCGGCACCGCTCCGGCAGGCTGGGCCAACCCGGCCGCGGGCGCTCCACCCGCCTGGCAATCTTCCGACAATTCTGCACCAACGACCATACTGCGCGGTGATGCACCGATGCCTGGCGCGCACCAACAAGCAGTGCCGATGCCTGCTCAAAGTCCGCCGCCGCCGGCACCCGCGCCCGCAGCAGCTGGTGCGCCGATGGAATGGAACCCGCACGACGAAGACCAGATACAGACCGGCATGTGGCAGGTGTTTGCCGTCGATGACAATCTCGGCGCCAAGGGTCCGGCTGCAGCCGGCTCACGACCGCAACCGGCGCTGCCACCAAATGTGACACCGCTATCGGCCGCCGATTCGCCGGTGCCGAGCAATGTCACGCAGCTGCCGTCGAATGTGACACCACTGCAACCGGCCGCACCACCGCAATCCAATACCGGACAGCAACCGCAGCCGAAATTGAGCGCCATGGGTGAAAACATCATGGACAGGCTGCACACCATCCTTGGTGACGGACTGGAAGGCATGGCCGCCGGCACGCAACCGCTGCCCGGTTCAACTCCACCTCCGGAAGCACCACCGGCACAGGGAGCACCGCCCTGGGGCTCGCCACCAGCAGGACAACCGGTTCCAGGACAGCCACCACAGGGCGGCTGGGCCGCACCCGATCAGGGAGCGTCTTCATTCGGTCCGGATGATGATCTACCGATACAGGAAAAATTGCGGCGCCAGCAGATGGCTGCCCAGCAAGGTCAACCAGACCCAGCTGCCCAGCCAGCTTGGGGCGCACCGGCCGCGGGACCGCAACCCGGCAACGGCATGCAACCAGCCTGGGGCGCACAACAAGGCAACAACTGGGGCGGCGATCAACCACCGGCACAACCAGCCGGCATACCGCCCATCAATCAGCAGTGGGAAACCCAACAAATCGGCGCAGTTTCTCAAGAGCAACTGGCTCAGGCCGCAGCGGCAGCCGCAGCGGCAGCGCCTCCGAACGGCGGCTGGGAAACTCCCAGCGCGTCGGCTCAGGGCGGCTGGGCTCCGGCGGCTGAACAGCAAGTGCAACAGGGTGGTTGGAACGCGCCATCGCAAGCAGTGGCACAGGCACCTGCCGGTCCGTCGGCACCGCCGGTCGGCGGTCTCTATCGCAATATCGACAATCAAGCGATCAACACCGTCTTCCGTGAGAATCTCAGCACCAAGGACGGCATCCATGCTGCACCAGCGGCAGTGGTTTCTCCACCGCAACCAGTGGCAGCACCGGCCGCATTCGCGGCGCCGGTAATGCCGACTGCAGCCACGGCTGCACCCGGTGTCATGGCTCAACCACAAGCAGCAGCCGCACCGGCCCAAGCTCCGATGCCGGCACCAGCAGCCACGCCGGAACCGGCCGGTTTGCTGGGCAGAATCGACGACCAGGCCATCGACCGCATCTTTGCCGAGAACCTGGGCATTCGCGATTCGCTGGCTGCCTCAGCTGTGCGCCGTGAAGAATTCGAAGCCGAACAGGCAGCCGCACCGCCACCACCCATGATGCAACCGCCGCCCGGGTTGGAAGGTATGGTGCCTCAATCGCAAGCAGCACTTGCACAGCAGGCTCCGGTCCCAGCTCCAGCACCAGCTCCAGTTCCGGCTCCGGCTCCGCTGGCGCCACCACCGCAAGCCCCGCCGCCGTTTGCCGGCATGCCGACTAACGTGGATCAAACCGGTGGTTGGAACATCCCGCCGCAGATTCAACAGATACAGCAGCAGCCGGTTCCGCCGGTGCAGCAACAGCAACCGGCGTGGAACATTCCCGGTCCAGAGACTCAACAGCAACAACAGCAGTCCGGCTGGAACATACCGCAACAAGCTGCCCCCGAGCCCGCCGCCTGGACTCCACCTCCGCAGCAACCGGCACCGGAACAGCCCGCCGCCTGGACTCCACCTCCGCAGCAACCGGCACCGGAACAGCCCGCCGCCTGGACTCCGCCGCCGCAGCAACCGGCACCCGAACAACCTACCTGGAACGCACCGCCTCAACAGGCTGTGCCGGAGCAGGCGGGCTGGAATGCTCAGCCGCAGCAACCGGTAGCGCCGCCGCAACTAGCACCGGTACCACCGCAATTGCCTCCGCAAGCAGCGCCGCAAACAGGCGGTTGGAATCCGGCTCCCGCCGGACAGCCTCCCATGGATCAGCAGCCACAACCAGGTGGTTGGGGCATGCCGCAACAGCCGGCAGCTCAGCCGCAAGCATCTGCCATGCAAGCGATATTCTCCGGCGACATGGGCGGTGGGGCGCAGCCTCCGCAATTGGGCGCCGACGGACAACCGTTGAACGTCGCCCGCGCAGTGGAAGCCGTGCGTGAAGCTGTAGTCGATCAAGCCAGCGCGCCTGACGTGCCGAAAGTGGAAGGCATCGGTCGCCTCGCCAAAGATGATCAGACTGCCGAACCTACTTCAGGCAAGATTGCCCAGATCGGTAAATTCTTGCTGGACAGCTCCGACTTCAACAAACTCGGCAACCTGGCTTCCACGCCCGACTTGCCGGATGCGAAAGTACGCGTTTTGACTCTGGAAGCAGCCGATGAAATCAACAAGCTGCTCAACCACATCGCCACGCAACCGGGAGTTGTTGGATCGGTAATCGTCGGACACGACGGCATCTTAATCGCCAGCAACCTGCCGTCGGATGTCGATCCGGAATCGGTGGGCATCTGGTCGCTCGGTATCTACGTCAACACTTTGAACTCGACGAAGAAACTGGGACACAACCATTTGCACCAGCTGGTGGCACGCAGCCGCTTCGGTTATCTGGTCGTCGCCGACTTCGGCGGTGGCATTCTGGTAACCGTCAGCAACGGTCAAGAAACCGACAAGTTGATTCCGCTCATGCGCAGCATCACTCAACTGGTCGCTCAATAAAATTCGCAGGACCCCTCAGTCAGCAGCTCACTGAACTACTCTCAGGCTAGGTTGAGGGATCAGTAGATGAGTCGGCGCCGTTGAGCAGGTAGTACATCAGCAGGCGCACACCAAATGCGGTGCCGCCTTTGTTGATTTCGTCCTTCTCCTTGTCCATCCAGGCTGGTCCGGCGATATCCAGATGCGCCCACGGCTTGCCGTCCACAAACTCCCTCAAGAACATGCCGGCACATGAAGTCGATGCTTCACCTTTGGAGCCGGCGTTTTTCAAGTCGGCAATATCGCTTTTCAGGCTGTCTTTGTATTCGTCGAAGAGGGGCAGCGGCCAGAGTTTCTCACCGGCAGTTTTGCCGCTCTCTACCAGACTTTCCATCAGCTTGCGATTGCTGCCCATAATGCCGGCCGCCGCTCGTCCAAGCGCCGTCACCACGGCGCCGGTGAGAGTGGCGATATCGATGATCTCGTCCGGATTTTGTTTGACCGCATAAGAGAGCGCATCAGCCAGGATCAGTCGCCCTTCGGCGTCTGTATTGTTGACCTCGATCGTCTTGCCGTTCATAGCTACGAGAACATCACCGGGATGCAGCGCCCGGTGTCCGGGCATGTTTTCTGTTGCCGCCACTATGCCCAATACATTCAGGGGCGGATTGAGCTGCGCGATCGCTTTCATGACTGCCAGCACCACCGCCGCACCGGACATGTCGTACTTCATGTGCTCCATGCCCGCCGCCGTCTTCAGCGAGAGTCCACCCGAATCAAAAGTGATGCCTTTCCCGCAGATAGCCACAGTTCGTTTGGCTTCGGCGCCCCCTGTATAACGCATATAGATGAATTTGGGCGGCTCCTCAGCACCACGGGCGACACCAAGGAAAGCTCCCATGCCGAGATTTTCCGCCTGCGATGCTTCCAGAACTTGGACGGTCAGACTATCGCCGGCGAGCGCCACAGCGTTTTCGGCCAGCCGCGTTGGTGTCATATATGATGCCGGCTCGGCGATCAGCTCGCGCGCAAAATTGACCGCCTCACCAATCACATCGCCGGCTCTGAGCGCGGCGGCAAAGTCGGCATGCTCAACGCCTTCGGCTTTGATTGCCACCGCCGTAACACCTTTTTTCTCTTTCGCCTCATCGGGTTGTGATTTGTATTTGTTGAAGGAATAAGTAGCCAGGTGCCAGCCTTCCACCATCGCCTGCACATCAGCTAAAAGAGCAGGACGGCGCAGAACCAGGCAGGCAGATTTTGCCGTTTTGTTGACGCTGCGCGCAGCAATGGCAGCATAACGTCGGGATGTGGAAACGTCGTACTCTTTCTCGTCTCCGAGCCCGATAAATAGAAGCGACTTCGCCGGTATCTTGCCGAATGACTTCCAGCTCAGCAGTTCTCTCGCCTTGCCCTTAAAACCATCCAATTCGGCGGCTTCCTTCACCTGATTCAAGACGTCTTGGGGCATCTCGTGATCCACTTTAACCAGCGCTTCCGCAGGTTTTTCATCGGCAAAAACGCCGATGATGACAGCTTCTGCAGTGCAGGCGGAGATGGGATTGGTTTCTCTAGTAAATTCCATAAATGAAGAACTCTTGGTTGCCGGTTGGGTAGCCAATTTTACCGCGTCGTCCTGCCGAACGGACAGCTACACCGACGGTCCAGTCCGCCGCCCACGCTCACGGGCTGCCGGACCTGACTAACCCGGTTTCAATGAGCTACGTGGTCGTGTGCACGATACTGGCGACAATATTGTCCACCAGGCTCGGATCGCACTGCCGGCGGCAATAGGCGAGATAAGCCTCCATCCACCGCCGCAATTCGATTAAGACCACCGAGACCGGCGTTCCTGAACTCTTCACCTGCGCCAGGTTAACGCTCACCCGACCTTCTCTGTCGATGTTGAAGCGCTGCAATGCTGGAGTTTCACCGTGCACGTACTGCAAACTGGCATCCAGAATTGCTTTGTTGTGCTCTACGCCGATATGCTCCTGCAATTCCATGGCGACACGCTGAAACACTGTCAGCGGGCGGAACAGGCTGGTTTGCTGCACCGTGATCAATTTATGGTCGATCAGCCACTGCACCGCCTTTAGTACCATGTGCGTCGGCCAGTCGTCAGCTTGTTTGATCACTTCATCGAGGGTCGTCAACCCGTCCACCATCTGCGCTATACGCAGCACCCGCGGCTTATCTTCGTCGGGGATGGGTGTGTCATCAAAATATTTGGCCGGCTCGTGCCGCACTTCCAGAAACAGTTGATCGAAATTCCAGACGCGCTCCAATATGACGTTTCGTCCGCCCGGCAGGGCATTAATAATGGTGGCGGTATTATCCTGAGCCAGCGCCGCGTCCAGCAGGATCTTCTCCAGAACGTTGTTCAGCTTGGAGTTTTGATCAAAGTCCTTGGTATTGCCTTTGTCCCGAAATACGAAAATGCCTTCCGTCCACGTGACGAGAAACTCAACCAGCGCGAAATAGCCGCTCAATTTGCCGAGCTTGGCGTTCGTCGCTTTACCGTCTTCGAACTGCACGACAACTGCTTTGTCCCGGTTTTCAACGGTCAGCAAACCAGTTTTCTTGGCGGTGGCAAAAGACTGCAAAAGACCGGCACTATCGATGGCACCGAGGCTGCCGATCATCGAATCGCGCATCGATTCGATTGTTTGTTTGCGCGTTTCTTCGTTTTCGCCTTCGGCTGTTTTGTGATAGCCGCCGTAGAGATACTGATCGTGCAGCAATACCTCCAACTCGCGCATGTTGATATAGCCGCGGCGCACAGCCAGAAGCCCGAGGAACGTTTTTTGGTTTCTTCCCCAGCCTTCATCTTGCTGCAATTCCAGCAACTCTTCCAGCTGTGATGGCGTCACCAGTCCGGCTGCCACCATGTAGCGCCCCAGACGAAACGGTTTGCGGTTGTGATAGCAATTGGCCAAAAACTGGATGCGCGAGAAAATCGGATAGATGACACCATCGCCTTCCAGTTCCTGCAGCATGCGCAGAGTTTCATCGGAAGCCACATGATGCCTGGCTTCCATGGCGCGAATTATGGCTTCGGTCGTCGAATAATCGTCGATCAATTGCAGCAGCCAGTTTTGCGGTGCGGGCACGTCGAAAGACAGTTTCATCTCGACGCCGCGCGCGGTCAAAACCGGAGTGGATGTGTAGAGAATGTGATTGGCTAGCGTGCTGCCGCCACCACGTAGGCGCCGGCGGTCGATACCAGATACGGTGGCACAGACGTAATCGGCAAGCATCGGGTAACGAGCAAAAATTCCGAAGGGACTGTCGTAGACGTTGAGCGTCAAACCGCCGCCTGGATCGTCTTTGGTGAGCGTGATGGCACCATCGGCTTTGATAAACAGCATGACGGCCTGCGGCTTTAGAAGCCGCTTACCGTAGCCGTGGAACTTAATCAGCGCGTCGATGGGCAATGTGAAGCCGGTCTGGCTGACGTCGATAATCAGCCCGTCAAAGCGCTTGTTTTCCGCGACTAAACGGTCGAACTCAGCAAAGAGATTTTCGCGGTACGAATAAGTCCGATAGGACAAATTGGGCGGGTAGTAAGTACCGCTCTCTTTGGATGAGCTCTCTGCCAAGCCGTCAGTTTCGTCGATCGGTGAACCGACGTCCGAATTAGGCTGCTGTGAGGACAGGTTGGTCAACGAACAAACCGCCAAACGCTCTATACAGGAATTATATTCCCTTCAATCGCCTGCCATCCGCGTGTTTAACCCTATTTCGCGTGATCGGCTTCTTTGTCCGAAGCAGGGGCCACGGGCGCCGCGATCTTGTCGTAATTAGCCAGATATTGCTTCATTTCGCGCAAGTAGGAGTCGGCGGGGGCGAAGAAGATGCTTTTGATGACTGTGCGTCCTCTGACGCTGCCAACATCGAAGATGACATCGTTTTTGCCGAAGGTCACCAGCCGGTACCGGTGCAAGCCGGCGGGCGGCACCGCCATTTCAACCACCTTGTAAGTCTGGCTCGGCGGGCGGGTCAGACCCACATACTTCGGCAGGCTGGCGAGCTTAGGATCGGCGAGAAAGTTCTTGGCCAGCTCAAGTTGACCGTTTTGCATAGCTTGCAAGAAGGAGTAGACGACTGCATACTGCTCTTCGCTGGGCACTCTTGCGTAGACTGCGTACTTTCCATCGACGTAATGCAGCCAGAACTTGTAGGTCGAAGAATCGGCTTCAGGTAGATTGGGTGCGCCCGGCGTTTGTTTTTGCGGCATGCGAGCAACGACGAAAACCAGATCGGCGCCCTTGAATGTCACCTTGCCGGAGACGTTATCTGTGAGAAACGATGGAATCGTGGCAAACCGTCCCTCTTCTTCGCGCCAGCCGCCGCCTTCCTGCAGTGTGTATGAGCGCAAGAATAGCGCTCCTTGCCTCTCTCCTGAGAGAATCAGCTGCTTGGGCGAGCCGATTACGCGGGCCTCGCGCAGAATCACACCGGAAGGCAGACGCAGCCCTTCAAAATGCGTCGTCACCGAGTGGGTGGTAACCATCTTGCGGCGCACGCGCACTGTTTGCGACTTGACCTCGAACCACTGAACGAGGGCTTCGTTGTCGTGTGTGACCTTGTTGAACGTCCAGATACGCCCTTCAACAGCATCAACCACCTTCGGACCCAGCTCAGCCAGAGCTGGATTGGCTTTAACAATTGCCTGCGACGAGGCGTGCTGACCGGGTCCGCTGACCAAAATCGCTTTCAGAACGCGCAGCACCTCGCCAAAGGTCTGCGACTGGGGGTTGGCTCGGTAGGCAGCCACCGCCTGCGCCAGGGGAGGCGAAAAGAGGGGAGGGGTGACCGGCTCGGCGGTCACGGCAGGTGTCGGTGAGGCGGGCATTTGAGAGCCGGGAGAGCCCACCGTTGCGGCTTTCAGCCCATCACCGCCCGGCTGAGCCAGCGATGAGAGCGAGGCGGTCAACGCCGCCAGTGTGAGCACCAAGATAGGCCGTGTTCTCATGAGCATCCTCAGCGTTTTATAGCCCTCAATTTTACCGTTTTGGCGTGACCTCATTGCAATACCGTCTTGGGTATACGTTTTCGATTACAAGATAGATATCTCAGGACGTGAAAGTGGGAATTTCCCCATGATCTCAAGGTGGGAAGATTCCCATGAATCGTTTGACTCGGGCATTTCCAACCGCTAAATTGGGGAGACTTTCCACCCTTTGCAAGGTATCGAAAAAACCGTGTCGCTCTTCCGCCCATCAGAACCAACCCCAACCGGCGCCGAAATGTCTCAAAGTGCCGGTGCTGCGCCCGCGGAAGCTAACAGTCTCAATATCGAAGCTCAAACTCATCTTTCCGGTCCTTCCGATATCGGCGCGTCTCATCAGATATTCCAGCCGGTAGGAAACCAAGCCATGGTCGCCCAGATGCCGACAGTCACCGGCGTCGAAGCAGCAGCGGTCGCTCCAATCGTGCCAGGTCCACTTCCGGGCGCCGAAACCGCGGTTCTGTCGGCGGCAGGCGGCGGCGGTTCGACCCTGGCAGCCTCACTGGCCGGTGCCGCCGGCGCCAGCGAAGCGGCCATCTCGCCGATGATTCAATTAATAATGCGGATGCCTGGGTTCACCGGACTCGCCAATTCCTTCTTTGAAGTATTGGGCGCTTTCTTCATGCCGGGCAATCTGGTCGAACTCTTCAATCCAACTAATCTATGGAATTCCTTCGGCAGCGCCGCCAACAATGTAATTGGATTGGCGCATACCCTGCCGGGACAACTGACCTCATCGTTCCATGCCATCCCCAGCGGACACTTCCCGATCAGCCTCTCGCTTTTGCCGGGACATGCTCCAATCTTCAGCAATTTGGGGATGAATGCCAATTTGCATACGATAGCCGATGCTCAGATGTTGCACGGCGGCAGCACGGGCATAACGGCAACTTCCTTCAATCATATAAACAGCAATTCGCTCAACGTCTCCGGACACCTCGATCTGCACAAGCCGCAATTCGAAGGCGTCGGCTCCGGCGGCGGTTCGGTGCATGGCATCGACGGCACGCTCTCGGGACCCGGACTTTCCAGCAATGGCGTCACTGCACACCTGGCAGGCAGCCAGCGTCTCTTCACAGATCAAATGACCGGAGCGATGCGTTCGCAAACAGCAGTTGCATCTTCGGCGACCAATGTCCCGGCGACGACGATATCAAATGCGGTGCCACAGGCAACCGGCAACGTTCCGGCTTCCGCTCTCAACGTCAATGGCTCACCCTTCGGCTCCGACGCCTCGCAAATGGCGCAAGCGCCGGCGACCGATGTCGGTTATACGATGGGTCAACCGCAACAGGCAGTTGCCGACACCTCCGGGCTCGGACCATCCGGTGGCGTCAGCGATGCTCTGGGCGGCAAGCAACTGATTGCTTACGACACCACCGGCGGCGTACCCATGGGTGGCTTCAGCCCATCGGCATCCACAGCCGGCAGCCCGGGCATGGGCGGCAACAACATGGGCATGGGCGACGGCGGCGGTGGATTAACTCCGTTGCGCGCCAAGCAACTTTCCTTCGACAGCATCAAACAATCCGGCGGCAGCCTGAACAAGCTGACTCCCGGCGGACATCAGCCGATCGGCAGTTCGTCCGGTGTTTCGATGCCACCGCCCGGACACCATGCAGCGCCGGTCACCAACCTGGCACAACCGGCTCAGGCCGCGAAGGTCGGACAGATTCCGCACACCGGTCAAGTGCATCCGTTGCAGTCGTTCAAACATCCAACCACATCGCATCTCGATGTGAAACATCATGCTCCCGCAGCCGCACCCAAGCACGTCAACCTCGAGCACAAACAACTGGCGCAGTCGCAACCTGCTCAACCAGCCGCTCAGCAAAACGATGCGATGCAAGCTCCGCAGACCGATGCCACTCAAGCTCCACAAGTCACGGATCAACCGGCCGGCAGCTACACCGTTCAGCATGGCGACTGCCTGTGGGATATTGCTGAGAAACAACTCGGAGATCCCTCACGCTGGACTGAAATCTATAAACTGAACTCCGATGTGATCGGTCAAAATCCTGATCTGATTTTCTCGGGTACCGAACTGAAACTTCCAGGCGCCGACGGTGCCATCAACACTGTTGCCGATGCCGGCAAACAAATCACAGTTCAACCAGGCGACAATCTCTGGGATCTGTCGCAAAAACATCTGGGCGACGGCTCGCGTTGGGGCGAACTCTATCGCGCCAACAGCGACGTGATCGGCGCCAACCCGCGCTTGATCCTGCCCGGACAACAACTGACGATTCCCGGCTCGCAAGTACAAGCAGTGGCATCAGCCGGCGGCACCACAGGCATCAACGCCGGGCTGGCCCAAGTGCCGATGGGGACCGCGGCCAATGCCGCCAATGGCGTCATGCAACCAGCAATGTCGCAAGTGGCTCCGGTCTCCAACAACGTCGGTATTCAACCGATGCAACCGGGCGCACCGGGCGCACCACAAGGCGACTGGGCAGCACCGCAACAAGGTTACGGTCAGGGTTATGGTCAACCAGCAGGCGGTGGTCTGGAACCGATGAGCGGTCCGGCACCACAAGCTGCAGGCAATTGGGGCATGCAAGACGCCGGCATGCAAATGATGCCAGCCGCGCAAACAGGCTCCATTCCTTACGATGTCGCCATTCCACAAAACATGCCGCCGGTGCAACCGCAATTCGGTTCCGGTGCAGCCGCGGCTGCCACCATGCCGTCAGCCGCCGGTTCGGCTCACAGCCTGCAAGGCGGAATACAGGGCGCTGCCGCACCACAAGCCGCACCGCCGCCGCCAGCTCCGGCCGGTAATTCGGTGGTCAGCCAGTCGATGGATCTGTCGTTCCTTAAGAAGAACCCGCAGTAACGGTCACTGACTTGATGTGTCGAAGCACGCGCGAATGAATTTCGTGCATGATGTAGTCCGTCCAGAAACGCCAGTACGATGCCGGGAACATCTGGTTTTGATACCAGGTCGTGCCGCGAATTTCTGTGAAAACGGAGCCGTCCGGCTGGACCACCGGCGTCAGTTGGAACTGCCCACCATGTATCTTTAGATAACCATGCAAATGGGCTGGTTGAATTTCATGGCGCCAACTGAATTCGCGCATCGGCGGCGGTTGGGCGATCACGGAGAACTTGAGCAGATTTGGTTCCTGCCAGACTGTGATCGGTTCTACGAAAGCGCCGGTGGAGAAACGGCATTTGCGGACGGCGCCCGCCCCCTTGCCGTTGATGGTGGCACCGACGGGATAGGCGATTCCAGAATAGAAAATCGGCTCATCTGGCGGCTTCAGCTCCGGAAAGGCAATGATGTTAGGCCAGACCTTATCCGGCGGCGCCGGCACAATGATCGAAGTTGTCACCGCGCATAGTGGCGGCTCCGGCTTTTCGGAGTACTCGGCACCCATCAGCACCGGCACCACCAGCAGAATCAGCGACATGATCAGCTTTTGCTCGCGCGCCGGCAGCGGGCGCCGCTGAATGCTCCAACCCAGCCAGCAGCCGATCATGGCGATGGCATAGCCGATCGGCGCCGCCATCAAAAGGCATATCGCACCCTCCCAGGCATAAAAGAAAATAGCGATACCGAAGAGGGTGACCGCCGCCATCGAGACGAGCGCGCACTCTTTAAATGGGCGCGGATATTCTTTGCCATAGAGATACGCCGGTGCCATGCCCATGGCAAAAGGCAAGGCGATGAACAACCACCAGCCATAACCCTGCAGATAGATCGTGCCGAACCAGAGAGCCAGCGAGGCAATCGGCACGGTCGAACAGATGGCGAACAGCGCACTGCGCGAACGCTCGTCCTTCGAGTACAGGACAGGAAGCGGTTTCTGCTCGGCCGCCGTGGCAGCCTCCGGCGGTTTCTTGCCGTCGATCTCTCCTCGCTCCAGCGGCACCAATGCCGAGCGATCGTCCTCGGAGATAAGTTTGATTCCAGGTTCTTCCTGAGTCGGCATCACGCACAGCGTCAAGAACATGATGAAATTGACGACGGGCACGAAGAACAGCTTCACCAACCAGGGCGGCAACCCCGCCCCTCTTAACCGGCGCAGCGTCAGCGTGGTACCCGTCCAGATGAAGGGCAGCGCCAGGGAAATCATCGCCAGCAGGTAGGTGACTTCCTGCGGCTGCAATGCCAGCAGGTCGAGCGATTGCCCCGGCATTATGTAATTGAGAAACGACCAGGGCTTATGAAAGAATGTCCAGGAAACGAAGGAATCGATACCGTATTTGATACCACTGAGGGTGACGCCGTAGAAAATATACGGACCGCGATCGATGCTGCCGTCCCAACGCCAGAGATCCGATACCGCTAGTGGAAAACGGCGTTGCTTATCGGGAAGCCCCAATTATCACCTCAATATTTCAGACGCTGATCACCCAGCCACCTGGGTACTGAGCGAAGCCTCGACGGCGCGCGCAATGTCGTATTCGCTGGCCCGGTCGGATTCAACGCAGACGACTTGCACACCATAGGGTACCGCCACCGATTCATCTATTGAACCCGTGACAACAGTAAGTGGTTTCTCCCAGTGCACACAACGGTCGATCAGTGAGCCGAGCACTTTGCCCTGCAACGACTGGCTGTCAAAGCGCCCTTCGCCGGAGATCACCATGTCCGCCCATTCCAAGTGTTCATCGAGTTTGAGCAAATCCGCCAGCCACTCGAAGCCGGGCACGATTTTGGAATCAAGTGCCACCGCCAGACCGTAAGCCGTGCCGCCGGCGGCTCCAGCCCCTTTGAGGTCGCGCCAGTGGCGTCTCGTTGTCGCTTCCATCACGTCCGCAAAGCGTTCAAGTCCGTGCTCCAGCAACTCTACTTCCTCAGGCGAAGCGCCCTTCTGGGGAGCGAATATGCGGGCAGCGCCCTGTGGTCCGAGAAGCGGATTGGTGACATCGGTGACGATGGTGACCTGCACATCCTTGACCAGCCGCTCGCAGCCAGTCACATTGGCGTAGGCAACACGATTGAGGGCAGCACCGCCACGCTCGATGATCGGCTCTCCACTTTCGCCGTGAAACTCCGCCCGCAATGCCTGCAGCGCACCCATGCCACCATCGGTGGAGGCACTGCCGCCGACTGCCACAAAAACTTTATGGACACCGCTGTGAATGCAATGCTTCATCAGTTCGCCCAGTCCGTACGTGTGAGCGCGCATCGGCTCCAGGTGCCCCTGAAGGTGAGCAATTCCGCAAGCACCAGCCAGCTCTACCACTCCGGTATCGCCCAACTTCAGCCAGGGGGCAGAGACACGCTTGGCGATCGGTCCGGTCACATCTACCGTGTGCAGTGCGCCACCGAGAACATGATTGAGAGTCTCGATGGTGCCATCCCCACCGTCAGCCAGAGGCACAATGCGGCAGGACAGCGCTCGCCGGGAATCGCGCGCCCCTTGCAACATGGCGTTAGCCACGGTGAGCGGCGAGAACGTGCCTTTAAAGGCAGTGGGCGCGATAAGTAAGTTGGGCACAGCAAAAAGCCAGGTGAGGCGCGCCTATATTATCAACAAAATGTCTATCCGATACTAAGAGGAAACTACCGGATTAATCTCAGTAGTTTCCTGGAATTTCTTGCTACGCCGCTTGCACCCAGCAACGCTCGAGGAAATGCACGACTCCCGGATTCGTTTCAAATACCGGTTCAACTTCGTGATCTTCAATGTGGTGAATGAATTCTCTGAACTGAACAGACAGCATGCGCCGCAAATCAAGCGCGAGCGTGTGCAGCGATACGTTCATCTCACCTTCTCTGGGAATGTAATTCGACGTGCCCATCATTCGACTCCCAATCTGATTACAGACCAGAAGACGACCCGACAGAGGACGAGTTCCGTTTACAGCAGAGATGTAAGCGAGTGCAACAAAGACTTCAGTTTTGACGCGCTAACACGCCAGGAGTCAGACAACCAACCTGCCAGAGTGCATCGGCCAGCTTACGCTCAGCTTCCAATACCTGAGGATGTTTAGGTCCGAGAATTTTTCTGCGCACCGCGCTTACTGCTCGGTAGAGAGCGGCAGCATCTGAGAACGCTCCCTGTCGGCAATACGTCTCGGCCAGTGAACACGCGCTACCATCCAACCGGGGGTCCAGTTCTCCGAACTCCGCCGATTCCTGCAATACTTCCTTGAACAAACGTCCCGCTTTACTGTAGCGGCCTTCGTGAAAGGCTTCGTTTGCCGTCAAGAAACTATTCCAGATGTAATCGCGTTGTTGTGTATTCACTAAGCAGTGCCCCCAGCTTCGTTGGCCTGTATTGCGCACGCCAAAATACGCCCCGAGAACTCGTCCTTCCGCCAGGACGCTCGATGCAGTAAGTTGACCTGTTAAATATGATAGCCCTCTTAATCTAAGTTGGAACCGATCGTAAAGGTTATCCCTTAGTTAAATAGAGTTTCCGCGAGGACTCCGTCGCATATCTTCAAGCTATATTGTGACGCTGACGCAGAGCCAGTTTTAGCGATCGAGACCCAGATGATTTAGCGCCCGGCTTTCACATGCGGTCAGGCGCCGAAACACCGATTATGGCCAGTGCGTTTGCGAGCACTTGCCGGGTCGCAACGATTAAACCAAGCCTGGCTTGAGTGACAGCCGGTTGGTCCGTGATCACCCGCGAAACTTCGTAGAACTTCTGCAGGTCGTTAGCGACATCATATGCGTACCTGGCAATGCGCCCAGGAGTGCGGGTTTGAGCCGCTTCTTCCACCTCCTCGGGAAAAGAATCGAGCCGCATCACCAGCGCCTTCTGGTGAGCAAAAACGGCTGGGTCTTCGTCGAACAGTGGCACGAACACCTGAGCTGACTGTTTGTACTCTTCCAGATATGTCTTCCAGTCGGCTTCGCTCACGGGCGCCTGCTGCTGCTTGCCTGATTCAGGATCGACGCCGCTTTCCAGCGCGCGACGCAATATAGATGCGCAACGTGCGTGTGCATATTGAATGTAGAAGGCCGGATTTTCCCGGCTGGTTTTCTTGGCCAGCTCCAGGTCAAAACTGATCGGGTTTTGCGGACTCGATTCGCCCAGATAATAGCGAACGGCGTCCACGCCTACTTCGTCCACTAGTTCTTCCAGAGTAACGACCGTGCCTTTGCGCTTGGACATGCGCACCAGCTGTCCGTCCCGTTGCAGATTGACGATCTGAGTGAGAATTACTTCGAGACGATTCGGGTCTTCGCCCAGGGCTGCCATCGAGCCTTTCAACCCCGGAACCTGACCGTGGTGATCGGCGCCCCAGATATTGATACACAGGTCGTAGCCGCGTTTGAATTTATCCAGGTGATAAGCCGCATCGGCAGCCAGGTATGTGTAATTGGCGCCTTGCGCAGCGCTCTTTTGCAACACGCGGTCGCGCTCGTCCCCGAACTCTTTAGCTTTCAGCCAGACTGCGCCATCGGCATCGTATGCGGTGCCCTGCTCTCTGAATTTATTGATCACGGCTGGAACGGCGCCGCTGGCATGCAGCGTCTTTTCAGAGAACCAGCGTTTGAACTCGATACCCATTTTGTGCAGCAGATCGCGCTGAATATCGAGAATCACTTGCTTGGTCAGATCACCGAGCTTCTGCGGTCCGTCAGCATCGGATAGCGCGAGATACTGGTCACCCTCGCGTTCCACAATTGCCTTGACGAAGTCCTGAAGCATCTCTTCAGGGTAGCCCTCTTCCGGATATGGAACTTCCTTTCCGTGCAGTCTCTGATAGATCGCCCAGGCGTTTCCTCCTAATTGCGCAATCTGTGCACCGGCATCATTTATATAGAACTCTTCTTCGACATCGGCGCCCGCGAATCTGAAAAGATTCGCCAGGCAACTGCCGAAAACCGCTCCCCGAGCGTGTCCGATGTGCAAATCACCGGTGGGATTGGCAGAAACATATTCGATGTTGATGCGCTTACCGACACCCCATTTGCTGCGACCAAAGTTCTCGCCTTGCTGATGAATCGCGTTCAGAGTTTCGGCCAGAATATTCTGCTGCAATCTGAAGTTGATGAAACCAGGCGGCGCCACTTCCAATTTCGCCACATGATCGGCATCAGGAGTGAGTTCCGCACGAATAGCTTCAGCGATTTTGATCGGCGGCATCTTCGCCTTACCGGCCAGTTTCATGGCACTGCCGCAAGCGAAGTCACCATGCTCGGGGAGGCGCGGTCGCTCGATAACGACCGGCACGTCAACGCTCTCCAGCGCTCCCAGCTTACCGCTGCCAATGGCCTTGGACAGCGCCTGTTCAACCAGCTCCCCGAGCTTTTCTTTGATCATGATGTTTCCTTGTTTCTGCTATTTGACGGCAACTTTTGCCAATTGCTCGACGATCTTCTTGCCGTATTCGGTCGCCGCTTCCGGTCCATTAGCTGTGATCACGTGACCGTCCTGAACTACCGGCTCTTTCACGAATGTGGCTTTTCCTTCTTCCAGCGCCGCGACAGACTCGGGCATTTCCCAGACTGTGGCTTTGCGGTTCTGCAATACACCAGCTTTAGCCAACGCGGCACCGGACAGGCAAATGGCTGCCACCACTTTTTGATCGCGATTGAACTCTTGCACCAGTTTGTGCAAGGTCGCATTGGTCCAGAGGAACTCGGGCGAACCCATGCCACCAACCACCGAAATGCCTTTAAAATCAGCCGATTTGACTGCATCGAGAGTTGTATCCGGCGTCACTTTGGCGCCAAGCATACCCGTTGCTTCGCCGGCTTTAGTGGACGCAACTGTTACTTGCGCGCCTTCTGCTTCAAGAACTTGCTTCGGTTCGAGTAATTCTTCATCGCGGAAATCGCTCTGAGCAATTACCATTAGGAACCGCGTTCCAGCCAATCGCTTGTCAGCCATTTACTTGCCCTCCAGCCAGTTGCATCGAATGTAGCGCGTCATTATACCGTTCCAAGCTTCGCGAGCACCTTCTTCCTTGCCCGATCCCCGAAAATCGTTAAAGTCCAGCCACGAGTTTGCCGCCCGTGGCGACCGCACATACATCGTTTTCAACAAGCCCTACGCAGTGCTCACACAGTTTACCCAGCCGGAAGAGTCAGACAAGCGGACGCTTGCCGAATTTGGCTTTCCGCAGGGTGTCTACCCCGTCGGCAGGCTTGACTATGACAGCGAGGGGATGCTGCTCCTGACTGACGACAACCGGCTCAACCAGCTGTTGTTGGACCCCGCTCACGCACACGAGCGCCGCTACTGGGTGCAGGTGGAGAACATCCCGGCTAAGGCGGCATTGAATCATCTGGAACGCGGTGTGATGATCGAAGGGAAACGCACGGCGCCGGCACGCGCGCGATTGCTCGACCCGCTACCGCAGGAGCTTCCAGAAAGGGAGAAACCGATTCGTTATCGCGCCAATATTCCAACTGCGTGGATCGAACTGACATTGACTGAGGGAAGAAACCGGCAGGTACGCAAGATGACTGCCGCAGTGGGGAACCCCACGTTGAGACTGTTTCGTGTTCAGATTGGTCAGCTTAACGTTTTGTCGATGGGACTGGCGCCTGGTGAGTGGCGGGAAGTATCGCAGCTTGAGTTGGACCAGATGTTCAGATACACAAGGACTCGCTAGCTGCACCGCATTCGGTGACGCTACTTGAGTAATTCGGGCGGATACAGATCGTTTTGATCATAGTCTGGTGGTGCGGGTCCTTCCGTTTTGCCCGTCGCCTCATAAAAGACTATATCCTCTCGAGGAGCATTCGCTGCGACCTCGGCTTTATGCAGATACTGCTTGGCCTGCGAAGATTTACCTTGATGCTCCAGCAATTCTGCATAGGCTTTGTACAGCGACGGCTTTCCATCTGCCTCACCGGTGACAAGAGTGCGTTCCTTCGCTGCCAATCTCAACGCTCTGGGAAAACTTTTTTCTGCCGCGCTCCAATCTCTCGCTTGAATCTTTTCACCCTGCTATGGTGAGCACATGCAATCTGTGCAGGCAGCCAAAGGCTACATCGAGAAACTCAAACACCTCAGCAGCGAGTTGATTTTTGCGTTCAGAATGAGGTTCCAATCTGGTGGGAACACTAGGTTGCCGTTAACGAGTGGCTCACGCGCGCATGGCTCACTTGCCGGGCTCGGGAGCGTACAGATCCGCGTCGTCGAACTTGGATGGGGTGGGAGCCGGTAGCGCACTCGCAGAGGAATCGGATGATCTAATTGGCGCCGGCTGATCGACGCTAATGAACTCGACGTCGATGGGGAAGTCCGGCTGTTTCCTAATCTTATCCAGATACTTACCGGCTTCTGATGCTTTGCCTTGATGGTGCAAGAGCGTCGCGTAAGCGCGCCACAAAGGGGTTCTTGCGTCTATGTCGAAGGTGATGCCCTGTTTCTCTGCGAGTCTGAGCGCCCTCGGAAAATATTTCTGCGCTTCATCCCAGCGTTGCACCGAGACCAGTGCCACCGGAATCATCATGTGTGTCGACGCCAGGAAATCCGGATCGTCGGTGCGATGTTTGACCGAATACTCGTCGTAGGCAAGCTGCTTGAAGACATCAGCAGCTTCCTGACCCCGACCAGCATGCATCAGACTAAGACCATACTGAAATGTCTCGGTCCGCAAGTCGGCGTGCGCCTGCGCAACGTTTTGCGTGATGGAGCAATTGCGCGGAATCCAGCCGGAGGTCTTCAGCACCTTCTGCTCGGCTTCGGCTTTCGCCTTCTGTCCTGCGCTGGTATAGACTTCCAGCGCTAGTTCATGGAGTGCCACCATATCGCCACTGGACACTTCTCTGTCGCTGCCGGACTCTATCAAGATTTTGTCCATGAGCCGGGCGGCTTTATCGTACCGTTTCTCACCCAGATATAGCTTACACAGCCGTTTCCAGCGCCATTCGGACGGAGCGATATACATGTCGGCCACTGATACGCGTCTCATGCCGGCAAAGTTATGCGGAACATCCTGACGAATGGCAAGTTCCATGGAAGAGTGATCTGTTGACTTGAAGTATTCATCTGCAGCGGTTTCGAGAGTTTTGATTGCCGTTGCAACATCGCCACGAGAGAGGAAAAACAAGCCCTGAACAGCGCGAGTGTTTCCTGCCAGGTCCGGTCTCCATCGCTGATCTCGAGCTTCCCGCAATTGCAGTCGTAGCTGCAACAGGTTTGCCTCCAGCGGAGCCATTTTGGCAACTTGCCGTGACCAGTCCTGCTCGTCTTGTTGATTGGTAGGAATGATGTCTGAATCAATCCAACGATTGACCCATAAGATCCCACCAGTGAGAGCAAGGGCGGTTAAGAAGATCGGATAGCGAATCAGCTTCTTCAGCTTCTTCGGAGCCCCTTCTTTCGGCATGCTCATGCTCGCTACTGGTGCTTGAGGCGCGTCAGCTGTTCCTTGGACACCCTCATGATCTCTGCCTTCTCAGGCGAATCAGGCGCTTGCATACTGAGATCGATTGCCTTCTTGTACAGCTCTTTCGCTGTACGGAAGTTGCGCAGATTGAAATAACTGTTGGCGTTGCTGAAGGTGGAAAGAGCCAGTTGGGTTTTGACGCTGCCCGAGACCTGCGCATCTTGCTGCGCAGCAAAGCGCTGGAGCAGACCTTTCTTGGCGGTCATCTCGGTCTGGATGCCTTCAAAGGCGGTGATGGCACGCTCGTTCCATGTGATCGAGTCTTTCCAGTTAGCCTTGGTCTGGCACGCCAGGGCAACTCCCGAAAACACCGGCGCCAGGGCTTGCAGATATTTTTTGTCGTTCTCGTTCTGTTGAAACTGTTCTTCACCGAAAGCCAGTGCTCTGTCGAAGTCGCCCCGCTTAATGTATCCCTGCATGAGCATGACCGCGGCGGTTGAGCCGGCAGTCGGGATGATTTTTCGCAATCCGAGGGCTTTCTTCGAGAGCGCTTCCTCAGCCTTCCAGGCGTTCATCTTGGATGCGTAGAGAATCGGCAGCAAGAAGGTCAGCCAGAGCAGTGCCCGTCCCAACAAAACAGAGACAATCAATCCGGCGGCACCGAAGAAGATGCCCAGCACATCGACCTTCACGACTATCGATTGATAGAGCTGCGCCAGGGAGAAGCCCACGCCAGCCAGCAGCATGATGCCAAACACGATCATCAACGCGGTGCAGAGCATCTGAGCTTTCGAGTCGGCGGCAGCATTACTTTCGGTTGCAGTCGGCAACTCGACCTTGCCCGTACCTGAACCTTTGACCTTTTTGGTGGCCATCCGCTGCTGACCTGAACTAGCGTCAACTGGCTTTGACTTGCCCACGGGATACATCCTCACGCGCTGAAGGAACGAACTAGTGACTGTAATGCGTATTCTCGCATCTACAGGCGCTTCCTTGCCTTGGAGGGACGTAATCGTGTTTACAGGACAGCTAGAGCTTCTAAAAGCCTCTGGGGCGCGGCCGGTTGCCGAGCATACCGGTCATCATCTGGCGCAATTGTTGGCGTTGCTGGTCGTTCAGAATGCGACGTTTTTGCAAAATATTCATAGTCGCCTGGGTGCTCAACTGTTGTTGCAACGAAGATATGCGTTGCTGCGTTTGAGAGATCTCCAGCGCATCGCTCTGAGGATTGGACAACAGTGCAACCAGTCGTTGCTGCTGAACCCGCAGCTGCGGCTGCAATTGTGCGTACTGCTCGTTCCACTGCTGCTGGTAGCCCTGAATTCGCTGGCGCTGCTGCGGGCTGAGCTGCATTTGCGCATAGGGATCGCGGCATGGAGCCGGGCAGTTTTGAGCTTGCGCGGGCACTGAAAGCGCTGCTGCCACCACTGCCAGTATCATAAACAAAATAGATTTCTTACTTACTCGAGGACGATTCATAACTAGCAGCTCATCAAACTACCTTACGAGTAGATCGACGCCCGAAAGCCCGGTCTGTTCCTGCACACGCCGGCATCTGCAGCGGGCTTTACATTTCAACAGCGGGGAAGAAACGGAACCAGGCCCGACAGTAACAAAGAGACGTGCCACTAATGACGGTGGCACCAGTTCGGTTTGCTATGGTGCCGGCGCTGAAACGTTTTGCGGCTTAGCGTCGCCGGCAGGCTTTGGCTGTCCGCCGATTGCCCAACGGGCTTTTTGAATCATATCCATCAATCCGGATTGACCGGAGCTGCCGCTGCCGAGGTTGCTGCGCTGGCGTTCGACAAGCATTGTTTGCAGCATCATCTCGTACTGTTTGCGTTGGGGCGGCGTGAGAATGGCTCGTTTCTTCAAGTGATTGGCAGTCGCTGCCGTGCGCAATTCTTCGGTCAAGCGCATCACTGTTTGATGAGTGTTCATGATCTCTAAGGGATCGGCTTTCGGGTCTGCGAAAAGCTTTTGCAGTTTCTTCTTGCCCTCAACAATCTGCGGTTGGAGGCGCATGTATTTCGCGGACCACTCCTCTTCCAGAGTTTGAATCTGAGTTTGTTGCTGCGCCGTCAGATTGAGGCGACTCCAGTTAATGGCGGAAGCGCCGGCGGCGCCGGGATCATCGGCATAGACGGGCAAAGCCGTGGTCGTAACCACGGCAGCCGTGACCAGAGTTTTACTCAGGTTATTGATTGTCGTACGCGAATGATTCAGCAACATCAGATGGTTCATTTAACGAGGAATCGATCAAGTAGGCTTCGGCAGTCACCGGATTTAGCTGCGATTGCGGATGCATGTTAGCGAAGAGTCCCAACGAAGCCAGGATACCCGCTACGACAACCGCAGCAGCCACCAGCAAGCGCCGCGAGGCAGGAGCACCGGCACGTTTTTCCTTGGCGGCCGTGATTGGCACCACATTCATTTTCATTTGAATTGCAGGCCAGAGATCAAAGTCGTCTGGAATTTCCGGTTGGTAGTTGGCGCGCAACATGTCGCCGGTTTCGGCCAGTCCGTTGAAGACCGTGCAGCACTCGCCACACTCAGTCAGGTGTGAGGTGATGGCGCGGTGCCGCAGAATGGTGACTTCCTTGTCGACGAAGGCGGAAAGCTCTTCGCGGATCAATACGCAGTCGTCATCAAGACGTTGCTTGATGTTCGACCAGAGATCGAGTTGGAAGTCGGCCGGCAGTTCAAGCCCCTTGGAGAGCACACCGTTGACGCGGCTCAATTCATTGAATTTCTCGAGACAGACAGCACACGTCTCCATGTGCACAGTTACTCCTTCTTTCGAGGAAGGCAATAACTCGCCGTCGAGATAGGCCGAGAGATCGTCCTGGACGCATTCGCAAACATCGGGCATCTTGCTGGAGATGCTCGCCCAGATGTCCGGGGCGTTCTCGATTACATTGGTGTGCACCTTGGTGAGCAACACACCGACGCCGCGCATATCATCGTGAAACTGCTGACACGGCGAGCAGGCTTCCAGGTGCTTGCGCACCGCAAACTGCGTCGTCTCATCAAGTTCACCGTCTACGTAGGGCGACAGTTCTTCTTTTAAATCTGTGCAGGACATTGCCATGATCAGTCCGTGACCCCTCGTTGCGTACCCTGACCTTGCAGGTACGGAGTGAGAATTTCTTGGAGTTTCGAGCGGGCTCGCGCAATGCGAGATTTGACGGTTCCCATTTCCGTCTTGGTAAGGACCGCAATTTCTTCGTAACTCAGTCCTTCCAACTCTCTCAAGACGATGGCTGTTCTGAACTGTTCCGGCAAATTAGCCATGGCTTGACGGATTACAACCGCAAGCTCATCGGTTAAAATTCTCTCATCCGGTAGCATGGACGAGTCCGGGATGTCGCGGCTGGCGCCGCCACCTTCTTCAGAATCCGGGTCGTCGATACCCTCGTCCATAGAGACGGTGGGCACGCGACGCGGGCGCTTTCTCAGTTCGTCATAGAAGAGGTTGGTGACTATCTGAGTCAGCCAGGAGCGAAATGCGCCCGGATTTCTCAAATTGCCAATGGACCGCCAGACGCGAATGAACACATCCTGTGCAAGATCGGACGTGTCCTGCCATTCAGGCGCCAATTGATACAACAACGCATATACGGTCCGTTGATGCCGTTTCACCAGTTCTTCGAAAGCCTGCGGCTCGCGCCGCTGGCAGGCAAGAACTAAATCGCGGTCGCTCTTTTGGCTATATGCAGTTGCCATGCGTTCCTCTTTCATCAGAGATACCAGTCGTGGCCCGCCTTTCGGAGGCTCTGTTTCAGGCGCTAATATCCTAGCACTGTGCATTGGAAATGCTCCCACGAGGCGGCACGCCATCGAAGCTATCAATGGCATCTCTGTGGCAGCGCGCTGAACCGATTAAGCGTCCGCGGCGGTTTCACGCCGCAGTCAGCCGCTGCTATTAAGGTCGACGCCCGACATTGCTCCATGTTCCCAACAAAATCCCAACATTTTTGAGACCGTGAAAATCGTGTTTCTCTTGCAACAATTTGGAAAGTTTCTTCAGCCAGGCGGCGAAAAACGGCATGCCGAGCGGGCGAAGGTCTTGCATCCAGATTGCTCCCAATGACGAAAACCCGCATTTTTCGCCATTCGGCGCGCCTTTTGTTGAGCCGGTTTAATTCTGCGTCATTGATAAATGGTACGATGCACGTTTGCCCGCGCTTTTAGGCGTCCAGTGTAAGTGTGCGGTCTCACCGTACCAAAGGAGAAATTCCTGTGTCTCACCGCTATTTGTTTACTTCGGAATCAGTGACCGAAGGTCATCCGGACAAGATTTGCGATCAGATCTCTGATGCCATTCTCGATGCAATTCTCACCGAAGACCCGAAAGGAAGAGTCGCTGCCGAATGTATGGTGACCACCGGATTGGTGGTGGTCAGCGGTGAAATCACAACCACGACCTACGTCGATGTGCCCGAGCTGGTGCGTCGCGTCGTCGCCAACATCGGTTATGAAGGCGAGCGGGGCGGTGGTTTCGATGCTCACACCTGCGGTGTGGTCAGCGCCATCAACAAACAATCTCCAGATATCGCAGCCGGTGTCAGCAGCGCGCTCGAGCGCCGCGACGAAGGCTCATCCGATGAATTCGACAAAGTCGGCGCCGGCGATCAGGGCATGATGTTCGGTTTTGCCTGCAACGAAACACCCGAATTGATGCCGCTGCCGATCTCGGCGGCCAACCGCATCGTGCGCAAACTGTCGGAAGTGCGTAAACTGGGCATTCTGAAATATTTGCGTCCAGACGGCAAGTCGCAAGTCACTATCGAATACGAAGGCGACAAGCCGATTCGCGTTGACACGATCGTGATCTCGACACAACACGAACCAAGTATTGACGGCATCTCCGACAACGACAAGATTCAAGAACGCATCGCGGAAGACTTGAAGAAGTATGTGATCACACCGACCTTCCAGGATCTGTCCGTGAAGCCGGATGAGAACACCAAGTACTACATCAACCCATCGGGTCGCTTTGTCGTAGGCGGACCGCAGGGTGATGCCGGACTCACCGGACGGAAGATCATCGTCGACACTTATGGCGGCTATGCTCGGCACGGCGGCGGCGCTTTCTCCGGCAAAGATCCAACAAAAGTCGACCGTAGCGCTGCCTATGCCGCCCGCCACGTTGCGAAGAACATCGTAGGCGCCGGATTGGCATCCAAGTGCGAGGTTCAACTTGCTTATGCCATCGGTGTGGCAAGACCGGTTTCGGTCAACGTCACGACTTTCGGCACCGGCAAAGTCGCCGATGACGACCTGGAAGTCGCCGTCAGCGAAATCTTCGACCTGCGCCCAGCCGCGATCATTCACCACTTCGACCTCAACCAGTTGCCGAAGGTGAACGGTGGAACTTTCTACCAGCGTGTCGCAGCCTACGGACATTTCGGTCGAACAGACCTGGAGTTGCCGTGGGAACGACTGGACAAAGTCGATGTTCTCAAGCAGGCGCTTGCCAAGGTTGCAGGCGGCAAGTAACCAAGTCTGGACACTCCGGTTTCTAGAAGCCTGGTTTCAAGAAGGGCCCGAGGCCCTTTGAGCGGATATAATTCCCATGGAACTCAGGATAGAAACCGGATACCCGGATGGAAGAAACGAAAAACGGCGCAGTAGGTTACCTCGTCGTTAATCCCGATACGCCCGAAGCCTACTTCGTCGAGCTTGAAGACGGCAAAGTTCTTGAAATTGGCCGCAAGCCGAGCAGCTCAGGCCAGCGCAAGCTTGTGTTGCCGATTCCCGAAGTCTCAGGCGTCCACGCAGAATTGCGCGATATGGACGGCTGGAAGATTCGTGACCTGGGTTCTACGAACGGCACTCGTCTGAATGGCGATTGGTTGTCGCCTGGACAGGACCACAAGCTGAAAAATGGTGATGTCATCACCATCGCTTCGATCGATTTGCTGGTCAATTTACCGATCAGCGGCGATGACGATGGAATGGTAGTGCAGCACACCGACGAGCACGAAAAGACTCAGTTTCACATCAAGCTAATTAACGCGACGATTCTGGTCGGCGACATTCGATCCTTCACAAGTTTGATGGAAGCGTACTCAGACCAACCGGATATGGTGATGGCGTGCGCACAAAAAGTGTTTCAGCAGCTCAACAGCGAGATTCGCAAGCAGCACGGTCAGCTGGAAAAAATCGCCGGCGATGCGATCATGGCTTACTGGCAAGGCGACGACACTCCTGGCGCCGAGACCAACATGTGCGCATATCAAGCCTGCTACACCGCCTTGCAGATGAAGAAGATGGTTGTGGAACTGGCTGGCAATCCGAACTTCTGGCCTTTCCCGGATTGGCCGCTGCATGTTGACGTGGCGCTGGCCACCGGTCCGGTCGCTGCCGGCATTCTTGGATCTTCGAAAGCAAATCCGGCCTTGCTTGGTGACACCGCCAACCTGGCATTTCGTCTGGAAAAACTGATCGGACCGGATCAGCCGGGCGACATCGTCATGGACGGCACCACCTACGAGCTGATCAAGACTCAGTACGAAGTCGAGTCGCTGGGCCCGGTTACCGTCAAGGGGCGCCAGCGTCCAGTCGATCTTTACCGCCTGGTAAAACTGAAAGCATAAGCAGTGGACCTTGATACCGCCATTGGTGAACTGATTCTCGGGCGCGTTTCGGGGACGGAGCTGGATGCGGGCACGCGCAAAGGTCTTGAAGACGGCATCATGAGCGGCGTCACGCTCTTCAAAGACAACGCCTGCGATCTCGAACAACTGGTGACACTGATCGACGATGTCAAAAAGGCGAGCTGGAAGAAACCGGCTATCGTCACTGTCGACCAAGAAGGCGGAGCGGTTCAGCGATTCGATGGCATCATCACCGATTTGCCTTCGGCCATGGCACTAGGTTCTCTCGACGAGGAAGCCGCTCAGGAAATCGCCGCCATTTCAGCGCAAGAGCTCAATCTGCTCGGCATCAACTGCGTGCTGGCACCAGTGTTGGATGTGGCAACCAATCCACGTAATCCAATAATAGCTACACGCGCCTACGGCTCCACACCAGATCTGGTAGCGCGCTTTGGAGCTTTGACCGCCCGCACATTTTTGCAGCACAATGTGCTGCCGGTCGGCAAACACTTCCCCGGTCACGGAGATACGTCACAGGACTCGCACACTGACTTGCCGGCGCTTCCATTCGATCGAGAGCGTCTGGATGCCGTGGAGCTGTCCCCGTTCAAGTCCTGTATCTCCGCACTGCCTGCAGTGCTGACTGCTCACGTCTGGCTGACCGAGTTCGAAAAAGAACCGTTGCCGGCCAGCCTGTCTGCGCGCATTACGACAGACCTTTTGCGTAATTCACTGGGATTTGACGGACTGGTCTTCACCGACGACATGTTGATGAAAGCAGTTGACGATCGCTGGGGGCTGGCCGAGGGATGTGTGTTGGCGTTGATCGCCGGCAACGATCAGTTGCTTGCCTGCACTGATGCCGACTCTGTGCGCGCCGTGCATGCAGCCATCAAGAAAGCCGTCAAAGACGGCCGTATCAGCGAAGAACAGATACTGGCTTCGATGC
This sequence comes from Candidatus Obscuribacterales bacterium, assembly GCA_046328035.1. GTDB lineage: Bacteria > Cyanobacteriota > Vampirovibrionia > Obscuribacterales > Obscuribacteraceae > JBGASG01. The sequence goes on from JAXLXI010000008.1 coordinate 89,089, forward strand.
AACGCCGCGCCCGGGCGTTGCAACTCATCGAACCGACCGCGGGCACCGCGGCAGAGCGCGTCGAGAAACTGCGCAAACTGCAGGACCAACATCGCCGCCGCTCACTGGAAGTTTCTTGCAGAGCAATCTCAGTGCTGCGTGGTGCGATTCCAGATCTGCGAACTGCTGAAGAAACCATACCCTGGTTCGTGATTATTCCCGATCATCCGCGATATCGGCTGGAACTCGCGCGAAGCATCGCAGCCGAATTGCCCGCCGGCACGAAATCAGGCGTCAGAGAAATTCGCGTAGCGCTCGATCCATCGAGTGACGACATTCAGAAGGTCATTCAAGAAACAAGTGGGCACCACGGTATTCTGGTGACCTACAAGGGGCTTCGTAATCCTGGACAGATTGCGCTGGGGCATGCGCTCGCCCCTCATCTTGCCACCCGCGTGCTGGTGGCAACCGACGTTCCCGAAGATGCTCTGGCGTTGCCCGAATGGGAAACCGCAATCGCCACCTGCGATCCCAGCGAGCAGGCCATGTCTGCGCTGGCGACTGCGCTGTTGCACGGAGCACAGCCGCAAGCGCGTGTAAAAATGACCGCCCTCTAGGGCAGAGCGAGCTGCTCCGCTAAGAGAGAATCGCACTGCTCGATGGTGAATGCTGCGTCCACAACCTGGTCGTCATCGTCCCACAACCTGTGCAGCCGGCGAAGCAGCTTATCCATCCGCTCTAATTCCGGCAGCCAGTTGATGCATTTGAGCAGGCGAGCATGCTCTTCCAGGACTGCAAGAAACTGCTGCGGGTCATCCACGCGTCGCAATAGAAACTCAGTCTGGGTATAGCAGGCGTCCGCTGCGCTATAAAGCCCAAGCACCCTGAACAGACGTCCCAGTCTAAGCAGTGCCTCGGGCGCAGAGTCACCAGGGAACATCGCGGCCAGCCCCAGTTCGATCTCCGCCTCCAGCGATCTCACTTGCACAGCGCGCTTACGAATCAGTGCCAGTTGCAACATGCGAGCCAGTACCGGAATGCGGTCGGCGGCATGTTTGTCGCCAAGAAACTCCAGGTGATTGAGCGCCGCTTTGTAGCAGTCGGCGGCGATATCGAGTTTGCGGCGGCGATGTGCCGCAACTCCCGCCTCAAATGATTTGAGGTAGCCGAGACGCATTTTGATCGCCCGACCGAGAATCTCGCCGGCGCATTGTTCAACGAGAGTCGCTTCGCTGAAGCGAGCGTTGACCCGGTACACACCGGCCAGTTTTTCCAGAGTGAATGCTAATCGCTTCGGATCGGCTTTATTAAATCGTTCGATGTCCACCGCGCGCACAAATGCTTCTTCAGCCCGGCTCCATTGCTGCAGACCGAAATAGCACATGCCGAGCTGAATCTGGGCGTCGATGTTTTCCTCATGCGAGTCGCCGTACAACTCGCGTTTCATCTGCACGACCTGTTCGAAAGCTGCCCTGGCCGCCGGCATTCTCTTGTAGGCGAACATGATGTTTGCAACTTCTTCGAGGACGCGGATGCGCAAGGGAGTGGGTTTATCATCGGGCGACAAAATCGCATAAGCTTGCTTCAGGCAGCTACGGGCTTTGTCGTTTTGCTCGTTATGGCGGTAGGCTGTCGCCAGTATGCAAAGCGACTCGAGCAGGTCATCCTCGGTGACCCCCTCGGCGGTCTGGCACTGCAACACAGCATCGCGTAAATCGGCGATTGCCGGCTCCAGCCGATGCATTTGCAGAAAACACTCGCCGCGCAACATCTTGATGCGCGCCAGCGATGCGTGGCGCGCGCCCAACTCGGCTGTTTGTTGTTCGAGTAATCTATTGATGGCACTGAGCGCCTGCGAGAACTTTCGCCGCTCGATGTACACACGACTGAGTTCCGTGGTGGCGATACGCGCCTCTTCCGCGAGCATCCATTCCTGTGCAAAGGCTGCCGCGCGTTCGAACAGAGTGATTCGAGATTCGTTTTTGACTTTGGGATCGCGGGCATCCGCGATCAATGCTTTGAATTCTTGGATTCGTGAGGTCAATTCGTGGTGCTGGTGCGGGTCATCATCGCCCGCCGAAGAGTTAGACGATGACTCGTCACCAGAGTCGTCGTCCCCAGGGGGATTGCCGTGATTCATCTTTGTGGTGCCCTGCTGATGCTACTGACTGACAGTGGAGAAAATTCGATAGCTGGTAACTGGTTGAACTTGATCTCAAAAGACCGTTCAGAACGCTGACTTTATCACTCCTCTTGACTACCGCGCAGCTTTTTAAACTTCTGTTAATAAGTGCTCAAAAGAAGGCGGGGTGGAGCTAACCACCCCGCTTCCGCGGACTAACCGAACTTTGATTTCGAGCAATTAGGGGTTGTTGTCTTCAGGACGTGTGCCTCTGAGTCCGCCACTGCCGGATTGCGGACGCGGTCTGTTGATGATTGGAGGAATGTCCTTGGGAATGCCCTCGATTTGACGCAAGAACATGCCATTCCAGTTCGATTGATTGACTGCCGAATCACCGATGGATCTGGCTAGTTGTGCCGCAGTTGGTCTGACTACTGTGCGATCATTCAATATGTCCAGGCTACCGTCCGGATGATGTTCGATGGCCCGAACTTGAGCGGAACCATCTTTGCCAATCTGCACGGCGTGGCTGGCTCCGTCTCTGTACATCAGCAGGCTGCCGTCCGGTCCCATGTCCAGTTGGGTGTTGGCGCCTACCTTCTTAAGGTTGTCCGCAATCGCACCAGCTAAAGCGGCCATTCTTTCAGGATTGGCGCCGAGAGCCTTGACCAACTCGCCCAGCGCCTTGGTATCACCGTTGAGGACGGCGTCCTGAAGCTTGAGCGCCGCCTTTTGATCGTCGGCACTCATGAGTTTGAAGAGCGGATTATTCTCGAGCGACTTCTGTGCACGGTTGATCGCTTCCTTGCGTTCTTCTGGAGTTGGCTCGGTTTCTTTTGGTCCAAACTTCTTCATCGAAATTTGTCCATGTTCGATCATCTTGATCTTTTCGATCTGATTGATCGTGCCGTCTGCGCCGGGCACTGGCAGTGTACGCCCATCCGCAGGCGTCAGTACGCGTTCGCCGTTAGCTACTCCTTGCGTGGGAAGCGCAGTAGTACCTGACGGAAACACATCGGTGAAGGTGATCGCGCCTTCACCGTTGTTGGTGCGGGTGGTGACTGTTCTGCCCACGACCGGTGCTTCGCCACCGGATGTGTTGGTACCTTGTTGTAATGCTTGACCTTCTGTCATAGATGTAAACTCCTGGAGATTAGTGCACGACAAGGTGCACTAAGAGAAAAGAATTGGGTGTTGCAATTGGGATGGATGGGCGTGACGTGGGGATTGCGAGCTGGTGCTGGGGTGTGGTAAGACGGAACCGCTGATCAGCACACTGGCATTGCGCGTTTGTTGCGCATTGCGTCGTTGTTTGTTTTGCCTTCTCGGATGCTGCCAATATAGCGGAGCAAAGGTGTAAAATTTGTGAAAGTGATACCATCTGCGGTATCACGTACGCAACTGTGCGTAATTACGTACCGGTTTCGTGCCCGCGAGTCTACAACCGCCCGTAATACCATCTATTTATAGAAAGCCGCATCGGCACCCAATTGTGGAATTTTCGTGAAACGCAGCGTTTTTCCAAAAACCAGCGCCGAAACTAGGTTTGGGCACTTGACATGCCACGCTAATCTTACTCATAATTCGTGCGGACCTGTGTCATAGCAAGAAATACGCCGATGTCGGAATTACCACCAGACGGCTCCAACGCCGCATTGGAAAAAAAACGAAAAGTCGAGACGGACTTTGTGTCCGCCGACTTCGGCACACCGCTTATTGATGAAGCTGCCAGCTCACGACCCAGTTTGCCTACCGTGACCGAGATCAACCCTCAGGTAGGAAATTCACTGATTATCACTGTGCCCAGCCAGTTTTTGGCGCGCTCGGCATTTGAAACCAATAGATTCACTTCGCCGTTCGACCTGCAGCAGCCTGGTGATGCAAACCGAACCAAAATGCAGGACTATAAGGATGTGCGCACCGCGGCGGCGATGGCGTCCGTCCCCGGCGAACGACTGTCTGCTGTCGTGCCGGTCGTCCCGGTCGTACCCGTCACCGCATCAGACGTGATCAAACCGATTACGGTGAACAACACCGCTGCAGTGCGCGCCGATGAAGTCAGCCAGGCGAAAAGCTACGTCCCCAGCGAAACCGTTCAAATTGCCTCGGCCCAGCGGTCGATTGATCCGGCTCTAATGCCGAGAACTATCGATCGGGCTGTTGTGCAGAGGACCACCGATCAAACCCTCTTCGCTCCGATCCAGGCGAGCACTGATCTTCGCCAACAACCTGATAGCCGCCTGCTTGAAACAGCAACCTTCAAGAATCCGGCAGCTGTTAGTTTCGCTGTTGTTGACACCAGCGTGGAAAGACAGCACACCATTCAGCAGATTCCGCAGATCGGAGTCGCCGAATTACCGCGCAGCATATTAGCCAAACCCCAGGATATGCCGACTCTGGATGCTCCGGGATCGGCTGACCGTCTGACGAGCTACGCGACGCGCAACGATTTGATTGCAGCGTTCAATAGAGATCCGTCACCGCAAATACTTACTAGAACAGAACCTCAAATTACCAGTTACAAACAACAAGACTTCAAACAAGACTTCAACCCCGGTTACGTCCCAAACAAATTTGAGTCTTCGCAAGATGGGGTTATTGCCGCCAAACGCGCACTAATTGAACAACCCGGCATCGATTTTGACACTAGCAGACTTTCTGCCAGCACCCTGGGAGCTAGCAGCAAATCGTACGACGACCTGATGAGGCTGCGCGTAGATGCGCCGCCAAACAGCATCGGCATCGGCACGAAAACAGAGCCGAATCGTGACTTCACGATGATCGGCACCGCGAAACCGGAACCTAACCGGGACTTCACTTTGGTGGGCTCCGAAGCCAGAGTCAGCAGCGTCGACGGGCGCTCCATAGTAGATCGGCAGCAGCTGCAGACAGCGCTAGACGGCCGCGCGATGACAGACCGATTTCAACAGCCCTCGACACTCGACGCCAGAGCGATTACCGAGGCTCGCACGCAGCAGCTGACGCTGGATCCGAAACCGCTTGACTTTAAGCCACAACAAGTCGGGACCAACACTCTCGCCGCAGCAGGATTTGATGCCAGAGTGCAGCAGCCGGTTCCAGTCACCACTCAAATATCAGAGAAGGGCGGCGTCACCGCGACATTCACCCAGACGTCGGCGAACACGTTTGCGGAGATCCGCCAGCAACCACCAGCTCCAGTGGCAACCAACATCGTGCGCGGATTGGACCAGCCGACCAATGTCACAACTGCACTTGCGAAACCACCCGTTAGCGACGCAGCTGTCTTAGCCACACCGCGCACCGTCCTGCCGATTGCCGACAAATCTCTGCCGCAGACAGTCACCGCCGGCACAGCCACCATCACCGCCCCGACGACCGTCAAGATGGCTCTGGCAGGGGAGAAGGTTTCTTCAACATCGGCGACGCCCGTGCCGTTGCCGACTCAACTTTCAGACCGTGTCGCCTCCTTGGTCGGCGGTCCAAATAATGAACGTCCAGTCGCGCGGCTGCAAACCAGCGATTCGCTGACCACACGTACATTCCCACCTGTCGCTCTGACAAGCCAACTGAACGTGTTGCCCGCCGATCGCATAGCAGCCAGTCTGCCTGGTGCCAGCGGCAGCAGATGCGCAATTATCTCTCTCGAACCAACGATCGTCGCAGACCGCGCCCGTTTGACTCCGGCTATCAACACATTGAGTGGCGCCAGTGCAATCGGCGAGCGAGGATTGAATATCACCAGCGCAATCGCTGCCGCCGCAAGCAGCAAAGTCGGTTCACTGCTTCCGGATCGTGTTCCGACAGCCATTCCTATCACCACCGGCGAGCGGCACCACTTGACCGCCCTTCCTGCTAATGCAAACGGAATCAGCATCAACCTCGCTGACAAAGGACTGGTCCGCACAACCGGCTCCGTTGCCGGCGAAAAAGTTCCAGCGAACTTGGTCGCAACCAGCGCAACCAGCGAACGGAGCATCAAGGGAATCGATCTCGGACACAGCACCACTAATGGTGCTAACCATTTCACCGTCGGCGATCGCAGCGCCGCGGCCGCTGCGACTTCAATCGCAGGACGACCGATTGGGCGAGAACTGGGACTTGGAGTCGATATTCGCAACGGAGCTCTGCCTGAGAAGGGGCAAATTCAATTCGGACTGGCGAGCGACAAGGTCGTGCCTTTGGGTGGCAAGCTGATAGCGTTCAAACCATTGCACGAAATTTCCGAAAACGACAAGCGCTACCTGCTGGGTCTCGAGTTGGCCATCGGCGCAGTTGCTCTGGCGGCCGTGGCCAGAGCTCGAGCAACCGAGGGCCGCGAAGGCGCAGAGGAAGAAGAGGAGAAGGACGGCGACGAGCAGGTCGCGTCGAACAGCGACGACTACGACACAAATGTCATTCAACGTCCGAGGCATCTGGTGCAGCCTGGAGAAACACTCCAGACAATCGCCGAAGAATACTATGCGGACGCCAATCTCGCCTGGCTGTTGCTGGCGTTGAACAAGGGCAAACTTTCGGAGTCTTGGAACGGCGATGTGTGTTACGTCGAGGTTGCCGGTCGCCAGGAACTCGAGTTGCCCGTGCGTGAAGACATCTCGGCTTTCTACCGCTCGACGTCCCACAAGTTCAAAGGAAAGCGCCTGGTTACAACGGTTCGCCAATCCACGATGGATCAGGAACTAGTGACTCTGGCTTTCCGAAACGTGGTGGGGCATCCCACGCGCCGTCTGCAATCGGCATCCAGCTAGGTCGCGCGCCCCGGTTCCTCGCGCTCCGCGCCGGCGGGGTTTGTTGGATTCTAGTGCCGAAATACAACAACCTGCGTCCGCATTAGATTACGGCGAACTTCCACACTCTTTTTGCCGCCGTTCGCACCACCCGCGGTTTGTTGGATTTTAGCACCAAATTACAACAATCCCCGCCGCGTGGCGCGGCGAGCGGGGCGCGCCCGAGCCACTCGTGCTATCTATCAAGAAGACATTTTCGGCGCAACTTTCTCCGTGTGCAGGATTGCTCATTTCGGAGGGTCGCAAAGTTCGAAAACAGATTAAATTGGGGCTTCGTGTGCAGGATTGCTCATTTGGACCTACCGAAATGAGCAATCCTGCACACGCGTCTTTTTCCTTGATACAAGCTTGCACCGCGCGCGGGGTTTGTTGGATTCTGGCACCAAAATACAACAACCCCGGCGGGGCGGCGCGGCGCAGGCGATGCGGGCGGCGGGAGCCGCGTAAAGCGTGCCCGTGGCAAGAAAATCTTGCACCATAGGCGGTGCGAGTATTTGAACTTTTTGCAATCAATCAGCGTCTTTAGTTATAACTTCTATTACTCCCACACCCGCAATCAAAGGAGGCAGTATGGCTATTGCAGAAATCAGAGAGTTTCTTGCGCCGTTGCCTGATGGCGCTCTGATCGCCAGCCGTCAGTTGCTTCACCTGGCAAGAAATCGCAGCGCAATCGACATGGCGATGTCCAGACTCAATGCATCTCACGAAATAACTCGTGTGGCATGGGGTCTCTACAAAAAAGGAGGTCTTCACGCACCTCAACCGAGCACCACGGAAATTGCCCATGCTAAAGCGCGCGCGTTTCATAGAATAATCGCTCACGTGAGCGCTCACTTCGCAATGCAGGTTGGTCTTCCTCCTCCAGACGAGCCTGCAGATACCTTCGCCACCACGGGTCGCACTAGCCGCATCTGGTCATTGTCGGGACCTATTCAATATGTTGGTGCAAGCATGCGGAAGATCAGGCTTGCCGATTCCGCAGTGGGAACCCAGCTACGCACGATGTGGCACATGGGCAGACATACCGACCCGACAAGATTTATCGAAAATGCGATTTCCGGCTGGACAGAAGATAACTGGGACGAGTATGCCGCACGTTTTCATCAGTTGCCTAAATGGTTATCTGATCTGTTCGCCCTGCCTGCACAACGTCCTGGCAATCGTCACTTTCTTCTGGAATGATCTTGGTTCGTTAGACAAGCGTACCGCGCAGCGCCCAGGGTTTAGCGGCTTCGATCTTGACGTTCACGAGTTGCCCGACCAGACTGTCGTCGCCTTCAAAGTTGACGAGTTTGTTGGTGCGGGTGCGCGCGCTCAGACGCTCTGAATTCTTCTCACTGCGCCCTTCCACTAATACGTCGCATGTGCGGCCAACATAAGGAAGATTGCGTTTGTGTGCCACATCGCTGACTACGCTGTTCAAGAAACGCAAGCGCTCGAACTTCTCATGCTCCGGCACCTGATCCGGCCAGTTCGCTGCCACCGTGTGGGGGCGGGGCGAGTATGCAGCCGTGTTGCAGGCATCAAATCCGATCTCTTCAACCAGACTGATGGTCGCCATAAACTCATTCTCTGTCTCACCAGGAAATCCGACAATCAAATCAGTCGTCACCGCCGCGTCCGGAATGCGGGCACGAATCATATCCACTTGCTTGCGGTAGAAATCAACCAGATACCCGCGAGCCATGCGGCGCAGCGTCCGATCGTGCCCAGCTTGAATTGGAATGTGGAAGTACTCGCAAGCATTCTCGACCTCGGCTACCGCATCGACAATCTCTTGATTCAGATCGCGAGGATGTCCGGTCAAAAAGCGAACTCGCTTGATACCATCAACGCCACCAGTCAACCGCAGCAGATCTCCGAGATGGATCTTCGGACTCAGATCATGCCCGTATGCCGTGACATTCTGCCCCAGTAAGGTCACTTCTTTGTAGCCGGCAACCGCCAGGTCATGCAGTTCCTGCACGATCGTTTCCGGCGCTCGGCTTTTCTCGCGGCCGCGCACGAAAGGTACGATGCAATACGTGCAGTTGTAATCGCATCCATAGATAATCGAAACCCACGCGGAAATGGCACTTTGCCTGATTATCGGCAGTTCCGGCAGATCTTCAGGTAACTCCTGATGTATCTCAACGACAGGCTGCCCGGTTGTCTGCGCCTGCCGCACTAGATCAGGCAAACGAAATACGTTGTGCGTTCCAAAAACAATGTCGACACCGGGCGAGCGCGAAAGCAGTTTCTCCCCAGCATCTTGCGCAACGCAACCGCCGACGGCAATCAGTGCACCCGGTCGTTTCATTTTGAAACGCCGCCAGGCGCCCAGGTAACTGTACACCTTATCTTCAGCACCAGCCCTGATGGCACAGGTGTTGAGGATCATCAGGTCGGCTTTTTTCGCGTCATCGGTTGGCGCATAGCCGATCTCATCCAGCAGGCCAAGCATGTTTTCCGTGTCGGCTTTATTCATCTGGCAGCCGAACGTTTCTATGTACACAGACTTGGTAGCCTGCGACTGCGAATGCGAATCGCTTTTGGATGTAATCGTCTGGGTCACGACTGGACAGACCGACAGGTACTCAACGCACGAAGCTGGATTAGCTCTGCGGTATTAGTTTACCTCTAAAACGCGGCGCGCAGCGCATCCAGCTCAGCCACTTTGGCGATGAAACGCTGATAGGACGCCCGCACCCACTCAAGACGTTCTTCTTGCGAAACCGGCGGGACCAGCTCCTCGACGTTGGCTGCCGCGAACGAAACAACGTGCTCGCCGTTGCTGTCCTTTTCGAAGCCAAATGCAAATTGTAGAGATGGTGTAAGCATGCGGATTTATGTCCCTCAGGGGCGCCTATTACAAGCGTAGTATGCAGGCATGCCCGAAACGATGAAATGTAACTCACTCGATACGTTAAACAGGCTACAGCTGAGCCTTACAGCGCTGCTACTATGCCCGACACGAGGTTTGGGCAAGGCTTACTTAAATCAATTGAATGGTTGCAAAACGCCATGGATGAGCATGTCCTCACCAAGGCGATCCATCTCTACTTTATGCAGTGCCAGCGCGTCGCCGATGCCGCGAAATGCGCTGCCTGCAAGGCTGGCAATTGCCTGACCGTCGACCAGCAACCTGGGAGCAACAAACCAGTGCAGCTCATCTACAAGTCCTGCCTGTAACAGCGCCGCCGCCAGATGTCCCCCGCCTTCGCAAAGTACCTCGTTGGCACCTTTCGCAGCCAGATGCCGCAACATGGCTGTCAGATCTATGCCATCTGGTTCGCAATCAGCGATTCCGACCAGCGTTGTCGACTCGCCGAACTGCAGGCGCGCCTCCTCGGTAACGTTTTGCGCCGCCGTAAAAATAGTCGCGCCGCTTTCTTTGAAGATGCGTCGGTCCGCCGGCACACCCAGCTTGGGAGAAACGACTGCTCGTCGCGGATCACGTCCACCTTCAACATCGCGCACCGTCAGCTGTGGATCGTCAGCCGCGACAGTGGCACCACCGACGATGACGACATCGCAGATGTTGCGCAGCTCGTGGACATATTGTCGCGCCAGCCCGCCGGTTATCCAGCGACTGGCTCCCTGCCGGTCGGCAATGCGACCATCGAGCGTCACCGCCATTTTGAGATGCACCCACGGCAGACCCCGGGTGACCCGCTTGATGAAACCGCGATTCAGCCAGCGACACTCGGTTTCCAGCACGCCGACAACGACTTCGATGCCGGCGGCGCGCAGTTTCTCCAGCCCCTGACCAGCCACTTTGGGATTGGGATCCACCATCCCCGCCACCACTTTCTTGATGCCGCTCGCGATGACAGCGTCGGCGCAAGGAGGCGTCTTGCCAAAATGACTGCAGGGCTCGAGGCTGACGTACATAGTCTGTCCGCGCGCTTTCTCACCCAACAAATTGAGAGCATTCGGCTCGGCATGCGGCTCGCCGCGCCGCTGGTGATACCCCTCGGCAAGCACAATACCTTCATCGTCGACCACCAGCGCGCCGACCATGGGATTGGGAGCAGTCCTTCCGTGGGCTTGAATAGCCAGCTCCAGGCAACGCTGCATAAGCCTTTCGTGCATAATTCACTCCCTGCTGAAGCGCCGAGCGCAGGACAGGTCTACACTAGCCGAAAAAGACTTCCGCCACTCCGTACAAACTCATGTCCAGCGTCTTCAATTGCCCGACTCCGGCTTCCACCGGCACGTCGGTAACCTGACCGCCATGCAGTGCCACCATCGTGCCGAATTTTTTCTGGTGAGCGATGTCTGCCGCTGCCACACCAAATCTGGTGGCAAGCACCCGGTCGAAGGCTGTCGGCGAACCGCCGCGCTGGATATGACCGAGCACCATGGCGCGCGTTTCATAGCCGGTTTCCTTCTCAATTACTTTCGCCAGGTGATCGCCGATGCCGCCCAGCTTCGAGTGCCCGAACGGATCCTGCTCATCGTATTTGGGAGCCTCGTCACCTTCCATGCGCGCGCCTTCAGCCACGACAACGATCGAGTAATTGCGGCCGCGTGAGTGTCCAGTCTTTATTGACGTCAAAAGCTCATTCATGTTGATTGGCTTCTCGGGGATGGCGATAAAATCGGCACCACCGGCAATACCGCCATAGCAGGCAATCCAACCGGCATGACGTCCCATCACTTCGCAGACCAGAACACGATTGTGCGACTCGGCCGTTGTGTGCAGGCGGTCGATTGCCTCGCAGACAATATTGACTGCGGTATCGAATCCGAACGTGAAATCGGTGGCGCTGAGGTCGTTGTCGATCGTCTTCGGAACGCAGACGACAGGCAGCTTGTACTGCTCATACATCTTATGCGCGACGCCGCAAGTATCTTCGCCGCCGACGGCAATCAAAGCCTCCAGATTGTTTTTCTTCAGCGCTTCCATGATCTTCTCGGGAGCGCCGTCGATTTTGAACGGGTTGGTGCGCGACGTACGCAATATCGTGCCGCCCCGCTGAATGAGATTGCCGGTGTTAGCAATGGTCAAAGGCATGACGATGTTGTCGATAGGACCACGCCATCCTTCCAGAAAACCCACGACTTCCGATTTGTGATCGCGGATGCTGCGCCGGACCACAGCCCGGATAACCGCGTTCAAACCGGGGCAATCGCCGCCGCCTGTCAGGATGCCAAGTCGCATGAATGTCTAGCCTCGTAAGTGCCGAATCGGCCAGCGCTGATTATAGCCAGGGGAGGCGGCGGCACACGCGACTATGACGGCACCTCAATTAAGACTTCGTGACAGACGGTGAGGCAGACAGCAAGCCGACACTTGCCAACCCGCACTTTCTAAGTAAACCGCAAATAAAACCTGATCTTCGCCGCTGCTTATCTTTTTCAGATCTACAATTGCCTCCTCATTCATGAAACACGGGCGATGCCGCGCATCGCCAGATGGAGGTAAGACCCTTGAACCTTTACGAATACGAAGCCAAGCGAATCTTTGCTGAGTTCGGCATTCAAATTCCTCCCGGCGCTCGCATCACGAAACCGGAAGAGCTTCGCAAAGTACACTTCGGCTGGCCGCTGACATTGAAAGTGCAGGTCCTCTCCGGCGGACGCGGCAAAGCAGGCGGCATCAAATTCGCTAAAGACCTCAAAGAAGGCGAAGAGATCGCCAAGCAATTGCTGGGCATGACCATCAACGGCTCCAAAACCGAAAGCCTGCTTTGCGAACCCAAGGTTTCCATCGCCCGCGAAATGTACATGAGCATCACCATGGACCGCGCCCGCGGCTGCCCGATTTTCATCGCTGCTGCTGAAGGCGGCATCGAAATCGAATCTAACGAATCTATCATTACGCAACCGATCACCTACCCGTTCGGCGCCTTCCAGGCTCGGGCTCTGGCTAAGAAGATGGGACTGCACGGCTCACTGTTTGCCAAGGTTGCAGACGTCGCCACCAAACTCTACAAAATCTTTGAAGACCTCGACCTCGACCTCGTCGAAATCAACCCGCTCGTAATCACTGCCGGCGAAGACGTGCTGGCGTTGGACGGCAAAATCACCGCCAACGATGATGCACTGGGCCGCCAGAAGCGTTTCAGCGGACAACAAGAAGCCCACTGGACAGACCTGCCCGAACGCGAACGCAAAGCCAAGCGCCTCGGTCTCAACCTGGTCGAACTGGAAGGCAACATCGGCATCATCTGTAATGGTGCCGGTTTGACCATGGCGACCATGGACATGGTGAAGAACTTCGGCGGGCAACCGGGCAGCTTTTTGGATGCCGGCGGCGGTTCGGATCGAAAAACACTGCAAGCATTGGAGATCGTCCACGACAATCCGGCTGTGAAAGTCATCTTGCTGAATATTTTGGGCGGCATCACCGCTTGCGATGAAGTGGCGGGAGCGCTTGTACAGTTCTTGAAGAAGCATCCTGAACGCGCCATGGTCGTCAGACTGCGTGGCAACAACCAGGACATTGCCGAAAAAATGCTCGGCGAATCGAAGTCAAGCTCCATCCAGACCTGGAAGACGCGGTCAAAGAAGCGGTCGCCAAATCGAAGTAATCGGTCCCTCGCCATTTAATTCGGAGATTTGAAAAGTGATTTTAGTCAACAAAGACACCAAAGTAATTGTGCAGGGAGCTACCGGCAAGATGGGCGCCTCACACCAAGCACTTGTTAGGCCTATGGCACCAAAATCGTCGGCGGCGTCACTCCCGGCAAGGGCGGTGACAAAGTGCCTGGTACGAACGTACCGGTCTTCGACACCGTCGCTGAAGCCATCGCCAAAACCGGCGCCACCTGCTCGGTCATCTTCGTGCCACCTTATCTGGTGCTGGACGCCGGTCTGGAAGCCATCGATGCCGGCATCAGCTTGCTGGTCGTGATCACCGAAGGCATCGTCCCGCAGGACACCGCCAAGCTGGTGCAAGCGGCCAAACTGAAGAGCGTCAAAATGATCGGCCCGAACTGCCCCGGCATCATCACCCCGGGTCAAGCTCTCTTAGGCATCTTGCCCGGTTCGATTTTCAAATCGGGACCGGTCGGCATGGTCAGCCACGGTGGCACCCTCACCTACGAGATCGCTCTGGCTCTCAGCGATGCCAACCTCGGTCAATCGACTTGCGTCGGTATCGGCGGCGACCCCGTCAAAGGCATGGGTACCCAGAAGTCCTGACACAATTCAACAACGACCCGGAAACCGAAATCATTGTTTTGATCGGTGAAATCGGCGGTTCAGCCGAAGAAGAGGCGCAGAAGTTCGTCAAGGCAAACATCAAGAAGCCGGTCGTCTGCTACATCGCCGGACAGACCGCACCGCCCGGCAAACGCATGGGACACGCCGGCGCCATCATTTCCGGTGGCAAGGGCACCGCACAATCCAAGATGGACGCCATGAAGAAAAAGCGGGCATCGAAGTCGCCATGACTCCTAAAGAAGTAGCGGGATAAAGTGGGCAAGCTGCTCAAGCAGCCGGTTAAAAACCAAGTAACCTAGTTGCCGACTCGTTCGATGTCGGCAACTGGAACACGGACTTGCGTCCGCTAAATATGTACTCCATCGACATGCCATCGTCGGTGGTGCGCCCCCTTGCCGTTTGAGCTTGCGCAGCTGATCGTCGCGGTGATGGTCGTGGTCGAACTGAATGTTCAGTTTTTGACCCTGCGAATACCACATGTAGTTGGGCATCATCTCGATGGGATTCTCGATGACCGGGTCGCGCAGAAAGGTCAGCGGTCCGAAGCCGAATATCTCATCTAGGACCTGCTCGAGCATCAATCCTGCTCGAATTTGGTGAGCGGAGCGGGATCGAATACACATTCTCAATGCCATTTTGCGTACCTGAGTACATACATCTCACTCATCGGTTCAGCATCGGCTCCCGGCATAGCCACCATCAGATTGTGCAAAAGCCGCACCTGTTCGCGGCGTCGCTCTCGAATCCAGCTCCAGATTGGCACGAAACTTGCCGGCGCGAATCGGCTCTATATGGAGCTTTCCTCCCGTATCTCCAGCTTGAGCTGGGTGTCCGGCTCAATGCCGAGCAGCTGCATGAGCGACTGATCGATGACCAGCGCATAGCTATTTCCGTGTTTCACCAGATTTTTGATCATCAAGTAGGAACCTACGTCAATCCAGAGGTCGACCAATGTGTACACAACGGTATACCACAGTCCCCGATTTTCGTAAACCTCAATGCGCACTTCGAGAATCAGCCCCCTCCACCACAGGTAGTGGCATGCGCAATTACGCCTAGGAAATCAGAGCTTCCTGAGTTACTAT
Organism: Candidatus Obscuribacterales bacterium; assembly: GCA_046328035.1. Lineage (GTDB taxonomy): Bacteria > Cyanobacteriota > Vampirovibrionia > Obscuribacterales > Obscuribacteraceae > JBGASG01. The sequence continues at coordinate 104,193 of JAXLXI010000008.1, forward strand.
GGATTTATGGTCTGCTGACATGCTGGCTTTTTGTGCACAGAAGGCATCCCTTACCATGGCTGATAACGGTCGATACAAACCAAAACCGAAGCTGAACATTCCAAAGCGGAAGCGGGCACTGGTGCTTCCTGGCGGCGGCGGACGCGGAGCCTACCAGGTGGGCGTCGCCAAAGCCCTGGAAGAAGTCGGCATCGAGTTCGACATGGCATTCGGTACTTCCATCGGCGCCCTCAATGCTTGCATGATGGCCCAGGGACAGCTGGACAGACTGGAAGAGCTCTGGTGCAGCATCAAACCCTGGAATATCTTCAAGCTGCCTAACGCCACCCAGGTAAGTCGCATGATCTTCGGGCGAAAACTGGGGTTGCTCGACACTTCGCCCCTGGAAGAAGTGTTGCGTCGCGAGATCAATCTCGATCGCTTGAAGAACAGCGATACGGAAGTCGGTTTCTTCACGACAGATCTTTGCAGTCTGGAAACCAGACTGATAAGCAGCGACGACATCAATGAATTCGATGAATTGATCGACGCACTGATGGCCACATCAGCCGTTCCCATCGCCTTTCCGCCCAGGCAGGTGCAGGGACACGGTCTATGGGTGGACGGCGGACTGGTTCGCAACACTCCCATGCGCGCCGCTATGGATCGCGGTGCCGAAGAAATCTTCATGGTGCTCCTCCATCCTGAAACAGTCAGCGTTTGCCCCTCACACATGTGGGGCGTCCTGGCGCGCTGCCTGGACGTAGTGCTGGACGCATCGGCACGCAAGGAATTGGAGCTGGCTCAACTCTACAATCGTCTGATTGCCGAAGGTTCGAACGAAGCCGAAGGCATGCGAGCAATCCACATCGAAGTGTTTCAACCACGCACCCCCGTGGACATCACGCTCTTGGAAATCGATCCGGACAGATCACGCCGCATGATTCGCCAGGGTTATGAAGATGCGATGGCGCACTTGATTGCCATGTATGCCGAAGAGCCGGCCGATCTGCCACCCGAGCGAGCCGCTCAATCCGCGTGAGATTCCTCAGCAGGCAGTTTGGGCAGAGCAAAAAGCTTTGCGGGCATTCCTTTTTCATGCGACCTGCTGTTGGCTGCCAGTCGAGTTTCATACTCCTCCTGGAAGGGCTTGAATCCATCACTATGCTCAGCCTCGTATGCCGCCTTCAGCTTGACCAAGGCGGTTAGCATCAAATCCTCGACCCTTACATCGTCAGAAGGCAAAGCAAAGCCACCCACATCAACCTCCGAATGGCCGCTTCTCCATTCGCATAGAGAAGGCAACTCTCGCTGAAGGAGAACGGTCGCCTGCAGCAGATCGATTGCTTCTCTGTACCTCTTCTGCTGAATCAGCAGGTCTGCGAGATCCAGGCGACACTTCTGTTCTTCGTAGAACATGAGCCGATTCTTGCGTGCAGCCTTGATGCCGAGCTGCAAGCGATCCTCCGCTTCAGTCACCTCGCCATTCGCCAGCAGCGCTTTAGCCAGCATGCGGCAAGCCAGTTTCTTAGCTTGATCCTCTCGCCAATCGGTACCGGTCTCCGGGTCTAGAAGTTTGGTACCCAACTGAATGGCATCTTTGAAGTTGCCACCGTTAGCCTCGTCGAGACGACACATGGCTTCCAATTTCGACGCCTGGTGCTCGGCATCATGGGAGGGGATCACGGCTTGAGCTGTCACATCTGCCATCTCGAGGGCTTTGTCGAATTGCTTGAGCTGCCAGTAGGACTGCATTCGAACGGGAGTTATCCGGTTGTAGTCGTGATACGCCTGGCTGTTTTCGGGTCTTGACGATGGCAATACACCTTCCGCCAGGTCCAGAGCCTCCATGGCTTTATTCGCATTCCCAGCCGAGAGACAGGCTTTGGCAAACAGGCACATCGCTTCCACATAGCTGCTGCTGCGGTCTGCAGGCTCTTTGTAATGGGAGTATCGAGCGGCTAGATCGGCATGATAGGCTGCACGACTGGCGTTGTTTGACAGAAGGAAATACTCTGCAGCGAGCATCTCGTAAGAGGTTGCCATCTTGATGAACTTAGGACTGAGCTGTCTAGGGGTCTGCGTGCCGGGATTGCGCAGCTCTAAAAGAGCCTCTTCAAAATGCTTCGGTAGACTCCCAGCTGTTTCACCAGACACGGCACCCAACCGCTGACAGTAAATCCTCAACCGCGCTTGGACATCCATTTTCGGATCTTCAGCCTTGTCATTTAACTGCGGTTCAGCCCCTCTAACAGCGTCATCGTGAGTTGCTCGCGACAAGAAGAAGTACTGCGCCAAAAGCCCCAAGCAACACAAACTGACAACTCCAGCAACGCCCAATAACAAACCCCGTTTCGGAACACGCCTTCGCTTCTGAGCTAAGCTGGCGGACGGAACAAACACAACGGGCTCTGAACCGCCTCCCGCTAAAAACTTCTTCAGCGCCGATAGATCTTCGAGAAGCTCAGCAGCTGATTCGTAGCGCGCCTGCGGGTCTTTCGCCAGCAGCTTCAAAGTGATGTTTTGCAGTGCCACCGGAGTTTCTTTTCGCAGCGTTTTCAAAGGCGGCGGCTCAGCGCTGAGATGCATGCGCAACGTATCAATCGCACTCTCGCCCACAAAAGGCGGCTGCCCGCTGACACACTCGTGCATCACACAGGCCAGTGAATACAGATCAGCCTGGGCCGTGCCACGCTTTCCCATGCACTGCTCAGGACTCATGTAAGGCGGCGTACCCACCACCTGCGTCACCGTATGCGATTGCACATCACGGCGAGCGATGCCAAAATCGACAATCTTCACCGATTCACCGGCACCGTTTTCGCCGGGACAGACAACGATGTTATTCGGCTTCAAATCACGGTGAATGATCCCTTTCTCGTGCGAATACTGCAACGCGGTCGCCACCTGCAACACCAGGTCGACGGTGCGCTCTATAGACAGCTGTTTCTCGGATTCCAGTATCTCGGCTAGAGTTCGCCCCTCCAGAAGTTCCATCACCACATATGGTGCCCCTTCGGGAGTGGTACCAAAGGCTTGCACGGAGACGATATTGGGATGATCAAGGTCTGCGATCAAGCGCGCTTCGCGGCGCATCTGCAGAAGCTGCTGCTCATCCGCGACCAGATGAGCGTGCAACATTTTCACCGCCACCGGCCGGTCCAGAAGCCGATGCCACGCCTTGTAGACCACACCCATGCCGCCGCGTCCCAGTTGCGACTGCAACTCATACTTGCCCTCCAGCACGACGCCCAGAAACGCAGGCTCCTCACCTGCCAGTTCAAGCGCATCGGCATCCCTTAGTTCGTGTTGCGGGTCTTTCATGTAATATCGACCGAGCTCTACAAATTATTCCCGGCAGCAGCATCTTGTTCGCGCGCGCGCCTTATTGAAGGTGGATAAGCCGCGACCGGGTACAAACCATCTGGTGAGTCGGCTGAGACGGGAGCCCCATGTGACCTCCAATGTGCCAGTAGAAGTGCCCGGTTGGCGCTCAGACCAGACACTGCCGCCGGATTTGTCCTACCTGGGTAAGATGGTCACGGCAGCCCAGCAGGCGCCCGGAAAAGATGTCGTCCTTGCCTGGAAGAGCGACGATGGACACTTTCGCCTCTCCGTGCGCGAGGACAAGAAGAAACTTCTCTGGAAGCTCGCCCTGGCTAAAGCCGCCGCCCCTGGGCAGGAGGGCTCGGAAGCTGAAATCTGGACGATTGAAACAGCCGACCTCAGTATCCTGGGCAAGCGCATTATCTATACGGTCAACTCGGTCGCCGCCCGCCGTACGGGCAGAGAACCGGTGATTCCGGACATTGAGTGGGTCAGCCGTCTGATTCAACCCAAGACGACTCGGGCAGTCTCCGGAAAAGCACCAGTCGATGGCGCTCTGCACAAAAAGGCGCAAGAGCTGTCACGTCTTTTTTATCAGCACATCACGTCTTATGCCGGCAAGCTGAACGCCCTGACTAAACAGCCGTCCCTGCAGGTCACCTGCTCTGATTTCGGTCAAGTTCGGGAAGCCAAACCTGATTCATCCGAGACAATCGCCATCCACCGCTGGCGAGCCGCTACCAGTTCATGGAGCCTTGCGGCGCGCAGCAGCGGCGCCATGCTGGAACTATATCTGGTGCCAAGCACCGAGCAGTTTTTGTTTCTGCGAGGGGCCGACGATCACCGCCTGAAGATGCGGCTTCTGCTTTGTGAAGATGAGCGCGGTGAGTACTGGGCAATCGACGGCGTTCCGGTCGACGACGACGAATTCCGGCTGCTTGCTCGCACCTGCTTTCAAGATCTGATTCGGGCCACCAAAAAGTTCGACGACCAGTCCAATACCAGCACCTGGCAATTCGCTCTCGACATGCACTCTTTGCCGGGACAGCACTTTCAGCAGATGTTGAGCGAGAAACAGAACCTGGCGCAAAAGATCGTCTCGCAACAAGAGGATATTCAGGGACGTATCGCGCGCGACTTGCATGACGCAGTAATATCCGATGTCACCGCGTTGAAACGCGGACTGGCGGGCGACGAGAAACTCTCTAAAGATGAGATTATGAAGTCGCTCGATCACATTACCGCGCGACTGCGCGAGATTTGCTATGAACTGTCACCCTCGGATCTAAGCGACTGGGGTCTCTCCACTACTTTAAAGGCGCTGGTCGAGCAAGTCTCCCGGCGCACCACTGCCGAGTGCGCCGCCTACTGCGATATCGAGATGCCGCCCCTGGAGCCGTCCGTCGAGTTGCATGTATTTCGCATCATGCAGGAATGTCTGAACAACAGCGCCAACCATTCGCAAGCCGAGCACATCACCTTGACGATCGATTTTGAAAATAGCGAGCTGATATTTACCGTGCGCGATGACGGCAAAGGTTTCGATCCGATTGAAGTGGGCGCCCGCCATGCCACCAAAGAAGGTGGCATAGGCATGAGCAGCATGCGCGAGCGCACAGAGCTGATTCGCTGTTTCTACAAAGCCGACCTGAGCGTCAAATCAGAGCCTAAAACCGGCACCACTATGGCGCTCAAGATCAAGCTGGACAGAAAATAGATCGTGGCTAGTACTGAAAGCCATTTTTTCGCAGATGCACCATTGGCTCCGCATCAGCATTGAGCAGTTGCCCGTGCAGCACCTGCGCGAGAGCGATGACATGATCGCCTGCTTCAGCCAGCGCCTGCACCTGACACTCCAGATAAGAAACTGCGGCAGCGAATGCCGGGCAGTTGTTTTGCGTGGCCGTCAGCGGCAATTCAGAGAAACGATCGACGCCGGGTTCTTGAGGCTTGGCAAACGCTTTGAAGATGTCATTGTTATTCTTAGCCAACACATTGACCGTCAAGGCACTACCGGGCTTGAGAGCGGCAAGGATGCCCCGCTCTTTATTGATGGCGATTGAAACCATCGGCGGGTGAAACGACGCCTGACACACCCAGGTGGCCAGCATGCCGGTTGGCAGCCCATCATCACTGGCGGTCACGATAAAGACGCCAGATGCCAATCGCCCGAGGGCTTTGCCGATTGCATCTTTTTTCTCGGAGGACATTTCTGCGTCTACAAACAGACTGGAAGTCGTAGAGGTGTTCAACACGATGGTCTACCTCGCCAATTGCACCCTGAATATTAGCTCAAAAAGCCCTTTCCGCCCGCCCACTCCATCTGAAGATTATTTTCAAGAGGAATTGGCGTCACACACAGGCATCTGCGACAATGTTTCCATTCCATTAGTAAAGTGCGGATAAGTCCTATGTCAGGGGCCCTGCAACCGAATCAATCCCGCAGCGTTCTTCTGGTAGAAGACCATGACTCCAATCGCATGGTCGCCCTGCTCCTTTTGCAAAAACTGGGGTTCAGCTGCGATGTCGTCACCGGCGGGCGCGAAGCGGTGGAACAGGCGTTGACCAAGGAGTACGCCATCATCTTGATGGACGTGCAGATGCCCGAATTCGACGGTTTTGACGCCACCAGAGCCATCCGTCAGGCAGAAGAGCGCAAGGGCAAAAGAACCCCGATCATTGCACTGACGGCGCTTGCCATGAAAGGCGACCGTGAAAAGTGCCTGGCGGCTGGCATGGACGATTACATCTCCAAGCCCTACAACCTGCAGATGCTCAAGGAAGTGTTGGAGCGCTGGTGCTAGCCGGTGCCGCCGTTTCTGGCGGCTGCACCTTGCCGGGTTGCACGGACTGAACGCGCGCTAACCGCCCCGAGCTTTTGCCGGTGCGTCCTGGTTTCTGGCGAAAGTACCAGAGCATGAGTGATTGAGCCAGCTTGATCGGGTCGTGGTGCCCCGGGAAGTCCGCACCGCATAATGGTCGGACCACCGCACGCACTCCCAGTTCCTTAAGACGATCGGGATCGTAGCGCACCGGAATCGCCGGCATATTGCCATCGAACGTCGGTGGCTGCCCGTTTACGAGCACCGCTTCCAAAAGTTTTCCAGAGGGACGTCCGGGCACGTTCGGTCCAAACCCGGCGTGCTGCAGGATGGCAATCACGTGATCGGCGACCGTGTAGTTTGTGGTTTCGCCTTTCTGAGTCATTACATTGCACACATAGATTTTGCGCGCCTTCGATTCTGCGATGGCTTCAGGAATGCCGTTCACCAGCAAGTTAGGAATAATCGATGTATAAAGACTGCCGGGACCGAGCACCAGCATGTCGGCATTCTTGATGGCTTCGATGGCTTCCGGCGTGGCTTCCGGACAGGCAGGTTCACACGACAATCGACGAATCTGACCGTCGGCATCAGTGATGCTTGATTCACCACAGATGGTGCGTCCATCAGCAAACTCTGCATGCAAGGTCATACTCACCAGCGTCGAAGGCAAAACCTGCCCGCAGCTGTTGAGGACGCGACTGGCGACGCGCGCCGCTTCCAGCATGTCGCCCTTGGTGATCGCCGAGACCGCAGTCAAAAACAAGTTTCCAAAGCTGTGCCCTTCCAGTCCATCGCCACGTTCAAATCTGTAGCGGAAAAGTTCGGTGACCAGTTTGTCCTCATCGGCAAGGGCAGTGATGCAGTTGCGCAAATCGCCGGGCGGCAACACGCCCAGTTCTTGTCGCAGGCGCCCGGAGCTGCCGCCGTCATCACCGACGGTGACAACTGCCGTTATGTTGTGCGTGAAACCTTTGAGTCCCCTCAATAAGGTAGAAAGCCCAGTGCCGCCGCCGACTACAACAACCTTCGGACCTCGCTCCAGATGCCGCTTTCGATAGAGAACATCAGGAATAGACTCGCGGTCGTCAGGGAAATAAGCACCGAGTATGTTGTGCAGGATTTTCACCACCGAGGCGAAGACCAGAATGCCTCCGGCTAACAGTGCCATCAGTCCGCTGACTCGGCTCGGCAAGAGCCTGGTCGCATCAGACAACAGTTCCCGCGTGAAGCGCAGCGTCGCATCGACCGGGTGCAAGTCGAGCAACAGGCAGACACCGAAAACGATGCCGAAAATACCCAGTCCGATGAACACGATCCAGCGCTTCAATCCTGGAAGCATCAACCCGCGCAACTGGTATTGCCACGTGCGTTTCATCATCTATCTTCCAGCACGGTTGTGGACGACAGGCGATTTACCAGCTCCCGATGCTCGCGCTCAATTTTGTAAGTCGGAAACCGCTCGCAGAGCCGTGCCGCCAGTTTTTCACACATGGTGGCAGAGCGATGCTGACCACCTGTGCAACCGAAGGCAATGGTGAATTCATTTACTTTCAGCTCGGGCAAGCGCGGCAACAAGTTTGCCAGAAGCTCTACGACTGAATTGAGAAACTCGATGGCAGTGTCCTGATTCATCACATAATCCTGAACCTGCACATCGCGCATGCCGTTCAACGGACGCAGCTCATCCACCCAGTAGGGATTTTTCAAAAAACGCACATCGAAGATGACATTGGCGGCCGGCGGCAAACCTTGCTTATAGCCGAACGACATAACTTTGACATGCACCGTTTTCGGAGCATTGTCGCCGTCCCCATTACCATCCCCATTCGGGGATTCAGCAGCGCGTCTGCTGCTGGGGTTGCTTTGTTTGTGCGGATAAGTTTCGTTGCTCATCAGTGACAGTATAGGAGCTTTGCGCAGCCGTTGGCAATTCGGCGGCCGCTTTCTGGTAGCCCACCAGGCTGGCGTTCAGAGCTTCCATGTCGGTAAAACGCGGCAGCGCCGAACACATCTCGACCGCCCAACCAGCCGGCAAGACAACATTGATTTTGACATAACCGCACATCGGGCATGTGCGCGGGCGTCCGCTGTCCGCCACCGCCGGGTGGCAATCAAGCTTTTGACGCTGAAAGTGTGCGTGATAGTAGGTGCGCGGTCGCAGCAACACCATTCTCAGCAAGCCTTTGCTCAGATGCCACAACCCACCGGGGAATGCCTTCACGCCGATTTTCACGAACACCCTCGCAATTGCCTGGTCAGCGGTTAGCCGATTAACGTCTTCTCGCCCTGATTGACAGCTGGAGCCTTGATCACGGCACCAACGTCGACCGGCTCGCCCAGGAAGCCGTTCTTGGACAATTCCAGATCGGCTGCCAGTTTGTTCAGAGGTTTGTCAATAAACAATTTGCCATCCAGGTGGTCAAGCTCGTGTTGAATAGCGCGACAGAGCAGGTTGTTTTCAGCAGTCAGCTTCACTTCCTTGCCGGACAGATTCTGATACTTGACCGTGATATTAGAGAATCGCTTCACTTCAAAGAACACATTTGGAAAACTCAAGCAGCCTTCAGTGCCGGTCATTTCGCCCTCGGCCTTCACAATCTCAGGGTTAATGAATACGATGGGTTTGCGTCCCTCATCTTCCCCCGCCACATCGATGACCATCATGCGCTTGGAGTGCCCGACTTGCGGCGCTGCCAATCCGACGCCGTTATTGGCGTACATGGTGTCCAGCATATCCTGCGCCAGACGGCGCACCGATGAGTCAACGCGCGTGATTTTCTTTGCCTGGGCGCGCAGGACTTCTGCCGGGTAATACTGGAGTTGAAGCTTAGCCATAGATAACCGAAATGCCTGTAAAAATGGGTCTATTGCCCGATATTACCATACGCTTGGCAAGTATTCATCTTATAAAAAGCCCTGTATCACAAGAGCCGGCGCGGTTACGTCCATCACGGCGCAGACGCCTGCTTCCCGTAACAAGAAACTTCGGTTATTCTCGATTGTCTGCGTTAGTTGCCGGTGACAAAGCTTGGACGTGAGCAAAAAATCTATGCAACGGACAGCCACCATATATGGGGCGCTGGCGATGATCGCCAGCGGCAGCCCCGCCTCAAGCGCCGACTGGGGCTACGAAAGCGTGCCGGCAGAGTCAACCGACAATGTTCAATCTGCGCCGGCTCACAAGAGCCCGGCAGCGCCAACTCCCGTCAAGAAACAGGACGAACTGCGCGCCGCGCCGGCTCGGTCTCTGACGGCTCCAGCCGTCAAACCAAGTGCGCCGGCCAAGCCCGTCGTCAAAGCTCCGCTTTTGCCGTCTAAGTCCGCTCCCCCAGCGTCTGCCAGCACGGCGGTGCCGCATAAACTGCCAAGCAGCTCGGAAACGCCCCTGCCACCACCGATGACTGTCGATGGACAGCGCTCTATTTATGCCAACCCCGAACGTGAGCGACGCCAGGGCATCCTGATTGCCTGGCTCGAGATGTACGAAGCGGCCACTCCCGGGCAACTGAGCGACGATCAAATCGTGCGTATCAAAGAGTTTTATGGCGCTTTGCTGGAGAAAAAGGATCCACGAGCGAACGCGATCATGGGCTTCTGGCCTGCTTTGCGTAAGTATCTGGAAAAGAATCCGGACCAGCAAGAGAACTATTCGCAATTGATTTTCTCCTTGTTACGGATGCGCACCAGACCCGGTAGCACTACCGCAGGTGGTGGCGCTCCGGAGACCGAATTAATCGGCGAATTGTTAGGTCCGACTCGCATTGCCGTGCCCGGCACACCGCCACTCACCGAAGATGCGGTCGACGCCTATGCGGACATGGCTTGCTTCCTGTATGAGCAGAAAAATCCCGGTAAAACCATCGACGCCATGGAAAATCGCGCGCTGTTCTCCAATGTGATCATGCAGAAGTACAAAGATGCGCCATCCGACGCCGATCGCCAGGCGATGACCAACTTCCCAATCGGCTGGGCGAAATTCAAAGTGCTCTGGGCAGGCGCTGATGAAACTCAGCGCAAAGCGCTGCTCTCCCGGCTTACCGCTTCTGGAGTCAGCAGTACCGCGCAGACTCCAGCCGATCCGATGCTGGCACAAGTTTTGAAAACCTGGCCGCTATAGACCTTGACGCCTGCTAATTACCGTCAGGATACCGGCTTGATGCGAACAGCAATGCCGACGCACATCATATATACAGTTTGCGCGCGGGCGGCAAACAGTTGATTGGCGGCACCGAGCAAATCGCGATAAGCGCGGCCGAGAACATGATCGGGCACTACGCCAGAGCCGACTTCATTGGTCACGACGACAAACTGCGCTTGCTCGCTGCGTTCCATAGCCAGTAAGTCTTTACGCAGCGTCTCCATGAGCGGATCTTCACCTTCGTAGACCTGCTCGCCTCGCGCTTCTTCGCCCAATTGGCGCATCAAGAAATCAGCCACGTACAGGGACAGACAATCGACTATCACCAGAACATTCTGCTTCGGCAGCGCATCGATGGCGGCGGCAAGTCCGGCATTGACGACGACCGTCTGCCAGGCAGCCGGTCTATTCGCCTGGTGTCGCTCAATGCGCCGGCATTGCTCAGCATCGTCCGGGCGTTCATGCATGGTGGCAAAATAGTAGACAGGCGAGCCAGCTTCTCGCCCCAGCTTTTCCGCCAGCGTCGACTTTCCCGACCGGGCGCCGCCGGTGATCAAAGTAAGGTTTTGCATGGCAAAATTTTACTCCCGCTGCGCTTGAGAAAAACATATCAAGGGCTGATGATTGGCGTACAGAGCGGTTCGTCAGGAGTCACCATTGTCCGCATCTAAGGGTGCCAATGTCTATCAAGCATTCATGGCTGGGTATGTACGCCGCATCAACGAATCGACCCTCAATGTAGATATAGGCGGCGTCCGCATCGGCAGCGCCAGATACACCCGCTTGGCCCAAATAAATTTGAAATCCCGCATTATCACATTCAGCAGATTTGCCGTGGAGAAAGTTCCTGAGAGAGGCAGACGGTATCTCGTCATTCATGAGCTGACCCACGTGATAGAACCCAGCCATAATCAGCGATTTTGGGACATCGTCGGCCGTTTCGAACCGGACTATCGCCAGGTGCGTCATGAATTGCAGGTGGCCTTCAGCAAAAATGTGCGCGAAGAAAATTCAAACCTGCTGGTGCCGCAGGGTGCCGCAGCTGCTCATCTCCTCTACAGCGGCGCCGCTGAGGACGATGCAGCGTTGATTTGTTGCGACGACGAACTGACCAGTTGCAACGATGACGACTTCGGCGGTTGGACCTCTTATGAGCCGGGCATCGTCAGTGGTGGCTATTGAGCCAGTGACGGCGCTTGATAACCATTGACAGCAATGCATTCTGCATTCACCGCTCGATCCTTGTCAACCAAACAGATGTCGACAAAGCCCTAAATTAGGAACAGTTCAGCTATACAAGACATAAGCCCGAGACGGCCTGTTTGCGTATTACTGCGATACATCGCTAAGAATGGCTGTAGATGCTAGCGTTGGGCTGCCCAGATGGTTTATCATGCGGCTGCGAACTGCCTAAGTAGAGCACTCTCTGCTTAAGCAAGTTAGAATATCTAGCGTTTAAACGGAACGAGAAGTCTTTTTTGATGAATAACAGGCGAGTTGTTGTAACCGGCATCGGTGTTGTCAGTCCCATCGGCATCGGCCGCGAAGATACGTGGCAAGCGCTCTTGGAAGGCAAAAGCGGAGTTGGTCGCATTACGCACTTCGACGCGGATGCAATCGGTCTCGAGACACAAATTGCGGCTGAAGTAAAAGACTTCGACATTGCCAACTTCTATCCTGACAAACGCAAAGTCGGCTCCATGCTCAAAGAGATGGACCGGGTGACTTTGTTTGCCATGGCGGCCGCCAAGCTGGCATTGGAAGACGCGGCGCTCGACGTGCGCGAAACAGTACCCGAACGTGTCGGCACTTTTATCGGCACCGGTGTTGGTGGCTTGATCACAACTACCGCCGATCAGCTGAAACTCATGGAAGGCGGACCCAAGAAAATCGGTCTGCGCTCGATTATTCGTCTGATGCCCAACGCGCCCTCCGGGCAAGTAGCTATCAACTTCGGCGCCAAGGGTCGCGCCAAAAGCGATGCCACTGCCTGCGCCAGCGGTCTCGATTCGCTTTTCGATGCTTACATGTACATCAAGCACGGTCGCTCCGACGTCATGATTGCCGGCGGCACCGAAGCTTCGCTCAACCCATTCGCAGTGGCTTCCTTCGGCAACATGATGGCGCTTTCGAAGCGCAACGACGACCCGACCACTGCCAGCCGTCCATTTAATGCCGATCGCGATGGATTTGTGATTGGCGAGGGCTCGGTAATCATGATTTTGGAAGAGCTCGAGCATGCATTACGTCGCAACGCTCCGATCTACAGTGAAGTGATCGGTGGTGGCGCCTCCTGCGATGCCAATCATATTGTCGCTCCCGATGAGTATGGCGCAGGCGCTGCCAGAGCCATCCGTGAGGCGCTGGACGACGCACAAATCAAACCCAGCGACATCGACTACATAAATGCCCACGGCACTTCAACACCGCTCAATGACGAGCGTGAGACGCTGGCTATCAAGACCGTATTCGGTGACCACGCCTATAAGCTGGCCATCTCCAGCACCAAGTCCATGGTCGGACACATGCTCGGTGCCGCCGGCTCTATCGGTGCCGCCGCCGCTGCCATGACCCTGAAAGAACAGCGGATTCACCCGACGATCAACTACATCAATCCAGATCCCAAATGCGATCTCGATTACGTGCCCAACGTCTCACGCGAAGCCACTGTCAAACACGCCATGGTGGAAGCGCTGGGCTTCGGCGGACACAACACCGTGCTCGTCATGCGTCAGTTCGCATAACAGACAGCATTTGCGTCATCACTCTCAGGCTAGTTAAACCGTCGTCAGGTTGATGCCGGTGTCATCCGGATCGGCGCTCGTATTGGTTTGGGCAACGGTGGTGGTCTGCGCGACCCCATTGTTGTCTTCGTCGTTGTTGGACGGGTCGTTGGTGCCCGTGCCGGTGGTCAACTGCGCTCCAGGAGGCGCGGCCACAGCTGTGAACTGAATGCCTTGTTGACCGGCCACTGCGCCGCCGCCTCTGGTGCGACGATCGGTGTTGACCCTGCGCATGGCTTCTCTTTGTTTGGAATCGATCAGCTTGCCTTCACCGCCCAGACCGGCCGTGGCGAACACCAGACCGCGAGCGTTGAGAGCGCTGATCGGGTCAGTGGAGGTCGGTGTGAGCAAGGTGCGTCCCTTGCTGTCGGTACCCAGAGCCAAAGCTGGATTGGCGCTCATGACACGCACTGCATCGAGTGAGAGCAGCGACTTGCCGGCGGCGACAAATGGTGTGTAAGAGGTCTTGGCGAAATCAGCCGAACCGCTTTCGATACCGGCAAACTTGGCCCGGTTGGCGAACGGCATGACCACACGAGCTTCTTCGACCGGCGGAGCGACGTAGCCGCGCGGGGCGAACGGTGTCGAGAGTCCGAAGCGCTGAGCATTGCGCAGGATCATCTGCGAGTAGTTGTCCAGCGGTTCAGCCGCGTTGACACGGAACGGACCACCGGCAACAATCGTCGGCTCGCCGCTGTGGCTGATCTGCGTGGTCTTCAGCTGATCGCCGGTTCCCGGCAGAGTCATGCTGGTGCGCTCGACCGTGCCGTCGCCAGTCTGCTTGGGCAGCACTTCGACTTTCTTCTCACCGGTGCCCTGATTACCAGGCTGAACGCCTTGTTGTCCGTCGTTACCGCTACCGGCTTTCGCGTCGCCGGGTTTGACGGTCGCGCCGGCGGCTGCACCAACTACGGTACCAGCAGCGACGCCACCATTAGCGGTGCCATTTTTGGCATCTTTAGCAGCTTCTTGATCTTGATGATATTTGCCGGCATCGTAAAGAATACGCAGCGGCGCGTTGATCAGGAAGCTGGTGCGCCAGGCGTTGTAGAACGGGTGATCGCTGAACGAACGACCGATCTGCTGCAGCCAGGTCATATCGGAAAGAACACCGGAGCGAGCACCGGACAGTGCACGCTGCGAATTTTGCAGCGAGGCGATCGCCCGGTCGATGACATCCAACTCGCCGGCCGTTGCCGATCCGGAGATAGAAGCTCTATACACTTCCAGGCGGTTTTTCAAGGCGCCCATGAACTGAGTATCAGCCCATTTAGTCGCCAGTCCGCCGGTGACATCGGCGCTGCCGGCTTTTCTGGCCAGTTCTTCAATTTGTTTGATGCTGGAGAGCTTGGTCGCCAGTTCTTCACCGGTAAGACCCATGCGCTCCAGCGGAGCTTTCAGAGCTTGCACCAGTGCAGGCACGGTGGTGTTGTGGAAGTTCTCCCAGGCTTTCGCCAGGTTGGCTTCAGCTTGTGCCAGCTTGGCACCACTGCCGGCGGCGGCATCGGTTGTCTTGCCGGCGACATTGGTGGCGGCGGCGGCATCGGTAGTGGCGGCCGTGCCACCTTTTGGTGCAACGGCGGATGTGACGGCAGCGGCTTCCTCGGTCGCTCTGGTCAGGGCCGCGGCTCTCTCGACGGCAGTCGCGGTCGCGACAGTGCGCGCGTCGGCCAGAGCTTGTTGCACTTTGGCTGCGATTTCCGGAGAGACATCCGAGACTTTGCCCAGTGCACGCTCGAGAGCGGCAACATCTTTGACGGTCGGATTGGTCAACTCGGCAAACTTGTCCAGAGCTTGTTGAGCTTTGGTGGAAGTGCGCGAGGTGACGCCGGCCAGGTCGTCTTTCAGCGAGCCAGCCGAATCGGTAAACGACTGCTTCGCTTGCACCGGTGTCGGAGCTTCCTTAGGCGGTACGACGCCATCGCCTGTGGTGCCCTTGGGCGGACCCGTTTCGGTAACCTTGGGCGGTCCTGTTTCGGTGACTTTGGGCGGTGTGCCGGCCGGTTCGCCTGCCAGGGTTCTGGCCCGTGCGGCTTCGGCTGCGGCGTTTTCAGTGTTGCGCGTGACAGCGGCCAGGTCATCGGTCTTGGAAGCAGCGCGCAGTCTCGCCTGGATATCTTCAACGGTCTCGGCAAACTTGTTGGGCTTGCCGGACATCATGTTGTCGAATTCGGTGCGCAGTTTGGCGGCATCAGCTTCGCCAAGCGACTTCTTAACGACATCCTCGGCTTCGCGGATGCTGGTTTGAGCTCTAGAAGTAGCTTCGGCCGGAGTGGCAGACGGTTCTTTAACCACCGGTTCTTTGACGACCGGCTCTCTGACTACCGGCGCTGTGTCGCGCGGTACGACCGGCTCGTCGGCCAGTCTGAATGGCTTGCTGACCGCCGGCGCTGCATTGTCCAGCGATTGCAGAGCGCCTCTGGCTTCCTGAGCGGCTTGCGCAGCCTGACGTGCTTTTGCCATTTCGGCTTCGAAGGCGGCCACGTCGTTGGTCGGCAACTTGGCTTTGACTGCAGCAGCTGCTTCGTCGAGTTTGTTAAGACTGGCTTTGCCATTGACCACATCTTCGAATGTGTTGCGCAGAGCGGCGACTTCGGTTTCGCCGGCTTTGGCCGCAGCGGATTCGACGTTGCGCAGCGAGGTCGTCGCTTCGGTGGTTGTACGGCTGACGTTGACGGTAGCTGTTTCTACCGGAGTCGGCGCCACATCGGCGACTTTGAAAGGTTTGGCGACTGCCGGAGCAGCATTGTCCAGCGTCGAGAGAGCGCCTCTGGCTTCTTGAGCGGTTTGCGCAGCCTGGCGTGCTTTCGCCATTTCGGCTTCGAAGGCGGCAACGTCGTTGGTCGGCAGCTTGGCTTTGACCGCAGCAGCGGCTTCATCCAGCTTGTTGAGACCAGCCTTGCCGTTGACCACATCTTCAAATGTATTGCGCAACGCCGAGACTTCCGCTTCGCCCGCCTTCGCAGCTGTCGATTCGACATTGCGCAGAGCGGTGGCGGCTTCGGTGGATGTTTCGGTGACTTTGACCGTGGCTGTTTCTACAGGCTTCACAGCTGGAGCCACTTCTACCGGTGCAACTTCGACCGGGCGCACGCTGGCGATACCGCGAGCTTGTTGTGCGGCTTCGGCGGCGCGGCGCGCATTGGACATTTGTGTGTCGAAAGCTGCCAGGTCGTCGCCGGACAAAGTGCGACGAACCGCGGTCACGGCTTGATCGAGTTTTTCAGCGGTGGCTGTGCCCTTCGCGAAGTCATCGATGGTTGTCTTCAGTGCGTTGACTTCAGTTGCAGGAGCCTTGGCGGCTGCTTGCTCAACTCGTGAGATGGTGGTTGCTACATCTTGAGTGGCGCCGGCAACAGCAGCTTCGTCGACCACCGACCCGCCAGTGACTCTGGTACCGGTCGTGCCGACCAGTGCATCCACGCCTGCCGGATTTGTCTTGGCGGCGAGCTGTGCAGCTCGGAGATCGCCTACATCTTTAACGGCGTTGTTGACGATTTCGTCGAACTTGCCGGCCATTCCGGATGCGACTTTGCTGCGCAATCCCTGTACCGTCGCTTCGACTGCGCCGCCTTCCACTTCGCCTTTGGCGAACGCGGTAATCTGACGCTGCAATGCGGCAACTTCTTCGCCCTTCAAACCGAGCGTGCCCAGGTCGTCGCCAAGGCGAGACATGCGGGGGGCGACTTCGGCGATGTCGCGAACAACAGTGCTGGCAGCAGTGGTTGCAGCTACATCTTGCAGCGGAGCAACGACTGCGTTTTCGGGAAGCGTTCCCAAACCTCTATTAGGTACATTCACCAGCGGACCTTCGCCCGCCGGTCCATGCAACTGAGTAGCGGGTCCGACAGTAGTCGGTTCGACATAACCTGGTTCGCCGACTTTCGGCGCTACATAACCAGGCTCGCCGACCTTCGGCACATAACCAGGTTCACCGATCTTCGGCACCACCGGCTCACGCACTACAGGAATCGGCAAGTCGGTAGCCAGAGGTCGGGTGGCTCCACCAGGCAGTTCGACAACGGAGCCGCCTCGAGGCGTCTTCATAGCCGATGCCAAAAGATCGTCGGCCGATGCAACAGCCGCTTCATCAGCGCCCTGCCACCAGTTCTTCAATCCGGAACCGGCGCGCGACAGCCAGCTCGTCGAACGAGCAGCAGTGCCTTCGACGGCAGCTCCCGATTTCGGTCCGCCGATAGCTCCGAACGTCAATGTCACGAAAGCGGCTGTATTACCTAAGGTCTGACCTTTGGTGGCCCAGTCGCCGTTCCACAGATTGTTGCCTGTTTCGGCCAGCATCCCGGGAAGAGCAGATGGCAGATGCTTCAATCCCTCGACGGTGGTCGAAAGTTTGCTGGGTACAGCAATGAGCTCGACCGCTGCCGAGTTCATCTTTAAGGTGGTATTGATAAACCCGAGACCCGTGTTGCCGACCAGATCGACGGCAGCGATGCCGGTTTCAAGCTTCTTGTCTTTGGCGACGAAATCGACAATCTGCTGTCCGCCGGCTTTGGCAAATCCCAGGGCAGACATATCAGCCGCGCTGGCTGGTCCGGCAAGACGACCGCTTCCTACCGCGCCCAGACCGAACTGGTTGGATTGCGGGGTGCCCGAGAACGCATCCAAGGCACTGATACCGGGAGCAGGCTTATTGCTACCGGTGTCAGTTCCTGCTGCAGCCTGGTCAGACTGGAGAGGGTTTGGTTTTTTCGTTTCGTCGAGTCCTGCCATCGTTTTCGCTTTGTTGCGCGTCGCCCGTTATCTGGAGAGATTTGTCGGTGTACGCATCTATCCAGTTTTGGCGAACCTTGGACACCTCGAAGGGAACAATATTGAGGATAAAGCGTATTTACCGGAATGAAATGGGGAAACTACGTACCTCAATCACCCTAAACTCTGTCCCTGTGACGCGTCCGACCGTTTATTTCATTCCCTCATCCGTAAGACTTGAAACGCCCATAACACGCCTCTTGACAAGCCTGGCGCCGGTTTTAAGGTAAGCTGTATAGCTCGCCTCGCCTCTTCTAAAAACTGCCGGAAGTGCCAAAAAAAATGAGCATCAGGGACGAAATCAACAATATATTGACCAAAGACCCAGCAGCCCGCAGCTCGCTCGAAGTCGTGCTGTGCTACCCAGGGTTTCATGCCGTGATGATCCACAGGATCTCTCATTTTCTATATCAAGAAGAATTTTTCACCGCCGCACGTTGCCTCTCTCAACTCGGTCGCTGGTTCACGGGTATTGAGATTCATCCAGGCGCCACTCTCGGCCCGCGGGTGTTTATCGACCACGGTATGGGCGTTGTCATCGGCGAAACAGCCGAAGTCGGCGAAAACTCAGTGATCTACCAGGGAGTGACCCTGGGAGCCGGAGCGGCAGCCCGCAAGGGTGCCGAGACCAGAGGCGTAAAACGGCATCCGACCCTGGGAAAAAATTGCGTTGTCGGCAGTGGCGCCGAAATTCAGGGAGCGGTCACAGTAGGCGACAACGTACAAGTCGCCTCCGGGTCGATTGTGCTGAAAGACGTACCTTCCAATTCAATCGTCGTCGGCGTCCCTGGTCGTGTGATTTATAAAGACGGGCAGCGAGTTTCTGAACAAGTAGTGCCGGACATCGAAGCCGAAGCCATCAAAGCGCTCAAGCACAGCATCGTCGAGCTGGAAAAGCGCGTCGACATAGTCGCCAGAAAGACAGGCTGCGAAGAAGCGGCTCTGGACGTCACTCCGCCCGGGCAAGAAAGCGCGCTGGAGTCGACAGTAGAAGACCCTGTTGATGTCTTCTTACATGGCGCCGGAATATAAGTTATCTGACGCAAAGCGCTTAGCCTGCGCTGATTCGAGCCCGACGTGGCGGGTACAATTGAATGGGTAGAGGGCACCGGTGCTTGGCAGCGGCCAGCGCTGGTGACAGTTTGAATGAGTGAAGTGGGAATTTTGCATGGCTGAGAGCGAGCTGGAAAAGGCGTTTGGAACCTTAGCGGAAGCTTTGACGCTTACCGAAACCGAGATCGGCGAGGAGATTTCCATCATCCAGCAACAGATCGAGCAATTGAAAGAGCGCATCGTCGAGCTGAATGGCCGGCAAGAGACGCTCGTTCATGATCGTAACTCGATCGAAGAAATGTACAAGCGTTATGTGAATACCGCCGACGGCAAACCGGTCGAGTTCTAGAGGTACCAGGGTCGAAATCGCCAATGCCAGCCCTACAGTGCCCATTTTGTGGCGCGGCTATGAATCCACCCATCAAATTCTGCGTGTCTTGCGGCAGGCACGTTTCGTCTTCGGATGCTAATCGCGTTGGCTTGAAACTGAGCACGGGCAGCCGGCAACAGGTGGAAGACGAAGAGCGTCCCGAATCTAAGATCTCTAAAAAGTCTTACTCATTCCACAGACATATTCGACACTTCTTTTTCATCAGCTCTACATTCCTGATGCTGGCTCTCGTTTACTTCTTCACGATGCGTTTCGTTCTGCATCAGCCTCTGCCTTTCGACAAGATCTATAAAGACATTCAAAAACAAGCTCAAAAACAAACTCAACCAAATAAACCCACTACCCCTACCAAAAAATACGGAGCAAAATCCTCCACCAAGAAGAAAAAGAAAAAAGCAGCCTTCGGTACTGCCACCACCAGCGCAACCGCGACCGAATAATTCGAACAGCGAGTTATTCGCTTTCAGAACTGCCCGGATCATTTTCAGCCGGGTCTTTCTCAGCCGCGTGTTTCTGCGTATCCTGGTCGGTAGCCGCTCGCACGATTCCCATCTCCACCAGAATTGTCAGCTCTTCGCGCCCCCAGGCTTTGCGTACGCGTGGTGACTTGTAGAGATTGGCGCGCACTTGCTTGTCGCCCGCCGACGTAATCTCATAGAGATATTCTTTGTCGTAATAAGGAGGCGCCTTAACTACAAGGATTTGCCCCTTCTTCAGCTCGAGTTCGTTCTTCGGCTGATTCTTCTTCACCAATCTCGGCCGATCGGGCATGGCGCTTCACCTGAGCGTTTAACGGAGAACCAACTCGCGAGCCAGCTGCACTTTTTCAGCGTGAACAGGGGTTTCCATCATCTGCATGACTTTGGCGTCGCGCATCAGTTTCTCGACTGGATACTCTTTCATATATCCGTAGCCACCGAAAACTTGCACAGCATCGGTGGCGATGCGCATTGCCGCATCGAGCGCAAAAATGCGTGCCACCGTAGATGGCGTCACCGATTTGCGTGTCTGGCTCGAGGCGTCTGCATACCAACATGCCTTCATCCAGAGCAGACGACCAGCCTCGACGTCCTTGGCCATGTCAGCCAACATGAAGGCTACGCCTTGATGGTTGCCGATCGGCACACCAAATGTGGTTCGCTCTTTGGCATACTTGACCGAGGCAGTCAGGGCACTGCGTCCAATGCCGACGGCTTCAGCAGCCACGTACGCGTGGGAAGAAACATTAGCCTGCTGCATAATCGCAGCGGCCGCACCAGCCTCACCCAGCAATTGAGCAGGAGCAGCAACCAGCTTTTGCCGACGAATGTCGGCGGCCTTGCGGCCGAATGGAAAAACGATTTCGCCTTCGCCCTGGACGCCGGAACGATCATTGATGATCAGTACCGAATCACCCTCGGCACCATGGGCAGTGACAACCAGCCATTGCCAGCCGCGGGCGTTGAGCACTACGCTTTCACCGGAGACTAGATACTGCCCGCCTTTCTTCTCATATTTGAGCGGAGACAGGGCAAATCCCGCCAGCGTAAATGATGCCGTCAATTGCGAGAGAAACTCTTCCTTCTGGCTCTCCGAGCCTGCCACCAGAATTGGTGCCACAGCCAGTTCGTTGCCTTCGAAAGCGGCGCTGATGCCGGAGCAGGCAGCGCCCAGTTCTTCAGCGATCACACAGGCATCAGTGAGCGTCAGTCCGAAACCACCGAAGGCCTCCGGCACGCGCACATTGAAGAGTCCCAACTCCCACGCCTTGCGCAGTACATCTTCCGGAGTCGACCCGGAGTGGTCGCATTTTTCAGCCAGCGGCGCGATCTCATTCATGGCAAACTCGCGTGCCAGGTCCTGATATTGGCGCTGATCGTCGTTGAGCACTAAGTCCGGCATATCTCTAACACTCGTGAATTCCCTTGCCACGGCGATTGTACTGCGTTACCGCCAGACAGTTGGTCACCGACACGCGGCAGGCACAGACCTTCGTTTATTTCTTTCTCAGATCATCGCCAGCTGCCTGCTTATCTGACGTTGGCACGATTTCTGAAAGGATATTCACGTAATGATGTCAAACTCTCGGAGAATCAACTTGACCACAAGGCGTCGGCGAAGTCATGATACACCTGGCAAAGGCGCCCCAGTTTACGTTTGAGGGTTATGTCAGTACTGGTTGCACCATCGATTCTGTCGGCAGATTTCGCCAATCTGTCCGCCGATCTCAAAAGAGCAGAGGACGGCGGCGCCGACTGGATCCACGTGGACGTCATGGACGGACACTTCGTGCCCAACATCACCATCGGTCCACCGGTGGTGAAGAGCCTGCGCGCCAACACCAGACTGCCCCTGGACGTGCATCTGATGATCACAGATCCGGACCGCTACCTCGGTGATTTCGCCGACGCCGGCTCCGATCACATCATTGTCCACGTCGAAGCCTGCCGGCACCTGCAGCGCACCCTGCAGGCGATTCGCAAGCTGGGCAAAAAAGCCGGTGTCTCGCTCAATCCGCACACTCACGAAGATTGCCTGCGCTATGTGCTCAACGATCTGGACGAAGTGCTGGTGATGAGCGTCAACCCCGGTTTTGGGGGCCAGAGTTTTCTACCGGCCGTGGTGCCCAAGATCACAGCCATCCGGCGCATGCTGGATGAAGCCGGCAATAAAAATTGCTGGATTAACGTCGATGGTGGTATCAACCCCGATACCGCGCGCATTGTCATCAATGCCGGTGCCAACGTCGTGGTGGCAGGAAAAAGTGTTTACGGCTCCGGCGACGTCGCCAAAGCCATCAAAGCTCTGCATGACGCAGGGCAGACCAAAATTGGAGCCGCCTAGGCTTCGCCAATCTCGTCGAAGGAGAAGGAAATGTTCAACAAGCTTATGCTTACCCTGGCTATCAGTCTCGTCATCGTCGCCCCGGTGCGGGCGCAGGCAAACTATGACGAAGCCGACGGCGAAGCCATCGAGAACGACAAGAAGTGGATCAAAGACACTCCGGTATCGGCAAAAGCAGGAACGGGGTCGTGCGCAACGACCAGTTTCTCGAGTTGGGCGTCGGCACTTCCAGCTGTCTGCAACTGGAAGGTGAGAGCCTCCTGCGCACCGGTAACCTCGAACAAGCACTGACAGTGCTGCAGCGCTCCGTCGAGATGTCGCCCATGGATATGGACAAGCGCATTCTCTACGCAGAAGCGCTGGAAAAATACTTGATCAAGCAAAAACCCGAACGCGATCCGCGGCTCTATAACTTCGTCGTGAAGCAGTGGCTGTATATTGCCAAGAAAGCCGAGTTTCCGGACCAGATAGCAATTGGCCGCGGACACTTGCAGAATCTCACCGGCAAGTTCCCGGGGCGTTACACCAAGCCGGAAAAGTTCCTCGCTGAAGTCTTGATCCCGGAAGATGGATCGGTGAAGGTGCTGATCGGCGGACGCGGCTCAGCCAAGCTGGCTCAGAAGAAACTGCCGGAGCAAAACGAAATCAAACGCACCGGCATGGGCAACAACAGCGGCTTGATGCCGAACTTCTAATAGCTGGATGAACTAGAAGCAGCTTGATTGGCAGCTTCGGCGGCTGCATTGGCATCATTGCCGGCCGCGGTAGCCAACTGCGCCGGGTCGAGCGAACCGGCTTCCGACTCATTACGGGCTCTTTGCGCTGCCAGCTGGGCTTGTTGTGCATAGTATTGCGCCTGTTTGGCAGCCTCGGCGCGCTGCGCCGGGTTGGTCAAATATTTGGCGCGGGCAGCCGCAGACTGAGCCAGTTGCGACTGTTGCTTGGCAATCTGCAGGTCGTTCTGCACCTGATATAGAGCCACCGGGTTGGTAGGCGACGTGTATGTCGTGTCGTCCCACATGTAATGCAGCATGCCGAACGGCGACAGATTGAACGGGTTACTGCCGCCTGCCTCGACGGGCACGTTGCCGCCCTGCCCTGACACCATCCCCGGTGACGCTCCATAGGTTCCGGAGACGGCACTCGGTGCCGGCAGGTTTCCCATGCCACTGCGAGCGGTGGCAGCAGCGGCCATCTGCCCCATGGCTTCGGTAGGAGTAGCGCCCGGACGCTGCAACATGTTGTTGAACATGTTGATCAAAGGAGAAACCGGAGCGTTGGGCATGCCGCCGCGATAGACCATATTGGCCGGCGGCTGACCGAGCGGGATGTAGGCGCTGTTGGCGTACGAACGATGATAGTCGGGAACGATAGGCGGCCGGTATGTGGGCGAAGGCATCATCATTTGCTGACTGGCCTGCGGTGACACCATATACGGTGAGACATTCTGATTATAGGGGAGAGCTCGCTCCCCATGCAGTATTTCTTCCAGGTTGTGCTCTTGCGCTGCGGTCATAGCCAGCGCCGGCGATACCGTCATGAACGCAACCAGAACTGCCTGAGGAAGAAACCGTATTCGCACGTCAATGCTCCCGCTGGTACTGGTACTTACCCGTGCACGGAAACTCTGAAACGCTCAGCCCTTCCGTTTTGACCGGGCAATCGTCCACAAAACGATGTTCTTGGTCATGCGTCCGGCGCCGTAGACAAAAGCGAGAAATCCCAACAGCTCCCAGACGCGCCAATCATGATATTGCGCCAGATGATGCTTGCCGGCATGCAATTGCGCAGGAAATGCATCATCTGGAATGCACTCTAATAACAACAAAACAAATCCGATACCAAAATTGAATAGTCCGAACACTATCCACGGCCAACTGAACCGCCACAGTAAAAGCAGCGGTAAGAAGCCAACCAGAAGCAGCGTATCAGGAACCCATATAAAAGGATTCCCCGGCGGGATTACAAATGCCAGCGCAAAGCCGCCCACCCAGAGCACACAAGAAACAATACTGGCGATCTTTCCCGCACGCGACTTCTCGACTTTCTTTATTGTTGGTGCTTCTTCGCTCATGATTTGCGCGCCAGATTGGCAATGTCTTCAATGACGGCGGTCGCGTCGCGCGGAACTTCGCCAGGGTCAGTCAACCGATCGACAATCGACCTGGCAAATCCAATCTTATCAAAGTCGCCCAGTCCTCTTTTCCTGAATGCTCTGTCCAGCATGACGGTGCGACGCTCGCCTGGCGGCAGTTCACTTGCGATCAGCGGCTCGCCGCCCCGCCCGGCAACGTAGTGGTTTATCTGGGGCAGAAAAACGTGAACAGCAAAAGTATCCTCGATATCGCCCGCCTGCCAGACGTGCAAGCGGTCACTCTCACGCAGCATGTCCGAAATCACCTCTACTTGTTCGGTGGCATCGGCATCGAGCACTGCATAAATAGGAAGATTGGTGACATCGCGCAACAGCAAATACTTGCGCGAGGTCTGATTGGCACCGCCAGTGCCCACAATCAGCACAGCCAGGCGATCGAAGTCTCTGCCGAGCAGGCGAGCAAAGTGAGGCATCAAGATAGTTTCCGTTGCGCCTTCCACAAGCAAAATCAGTCTGGGGAAAAACTGTGCGGGCAACTCTAAATTCCCGCGCACATCCAGCAGACTCGATTTGAACTTTTCGCTGGCGCTCAAAATATCGCTGCCGCTTTTCACTGAAGTCAGATCCGCCGCCAACATGAAATCGACAATAAACTGGCGAATGTTATCGTCCGACCAGGGTCCTTCTTCCAGAAGCACCGTCCAGTCTGGCGCCGCTTGCGCGCAATGCATCAGCCACGCAGTTTGAGACGCCGTCAGCGAACGGCTCGCGGCAATCTCTTTGATCTGTGCAGCGAAGAAACTTTCAGCGGTCGCCTCCACCATCTCGACAGGCCGGTCGTAAGAAGTAAGCCAGGCATCGAACGCCAGCGGAGCAAAAGTATCGATGTCCTGCAATCCGAGGATGGTATTAAATACGGTGCTGACCTGCCGGCGGCTTTCCGTGACGGCGCCAAATGTTTCTGTAAAGTAGACCTGCTGATCGGCTAGAGGCAAGCGCTCAGCCTGTTTCATCTTGATGCGCTTGTTGGTCGCATGCTTGATGGCCAGCTGCAACTGTCTCTCCCACTTGCTTTCGGGATCGTCAAATTGCAAATAGCGCTGCAAGCAAATCCAATATTGCTCGGCAGTGGCGCGTTTCGTGTCTTGCTGTTCTGACTTCATGCGTTCAAAAACGTAACCAATTAATGATACCCCCCTTGCCTTCTCCGTAAAAATCACTATCCTAGAACTATGAAGCCTTGACGTAATCGCCAGAAAGCAGAGACGCCGCCCCCGCGATGTCTGTACAAAGGCGCCAAAACGGCGCCAGAGTTTACTGCCAGGCGATTTTTTGTCCCCCCGCATTCGGGACAAACGTCTTTAGAGCTTCTTTTTTTGGTTTGGAATCATGAGCACTAATTTCACGTCCGAGCAGGACATCAAAACTACAAACAACAGTCAGGTGGCGCTCGACGACATCAAGGCACACGATGCAGGATTCGCCGATGAAGTGATCACCAAAGGATCGACATGGGCCGCCATTTGGCACATGTCCTGGCCTTTGTTCGTGAACATGATCACCATCTCTGTAGGCAGCTTTGCCGACATCTGGGTAGCTGGACAACTGGGATCCGATGTACAGGCCGCGATTGGTTTGGGCGGGCAGGTCTGGTTTTTCTTCGTGCTGCTGGCAGTAGCTCTGTCATCCGGCACAAACGCGCTGGTGAGCCGTTTCTGGGGCGCCCGCGACTTGGAAAACACGATCATCGCTGCCCGTCAGTCTCTGATGTTTTCAGTCATCTTCGGTGTCAGCTCTGCACTGGTCGGATTGGTCCTGGCTCGCCCCACTTTGGCGTTTCTGGGAGCCTCGCAGGCTGTTCAGGATCAAGGTTGGGAGTACCTCAAGTACGACATGGCCGCACACGTGCCGTTCACCATTCTCTGGATCGCCAACTCGATATTCAGAGCTAAAGGTGATCCACGCGTGCCAATGTGGACGATGGCGATGGTTATAGCGATCGTGATCGTACTCGACCTGGGACTGTGCATCTGGCCGTTCCACATCGGTATCGCCGGCATCGGCATGTCGTGGGGACTGGCGGCTGTTCTCGGCGTCGCAGTATCCTTCTATATCTTGGCTAAGTCGGAAATCGGCAAATGCCTGGATATGAAAGAGATGATCAAGCACGGCATGTCGCGCGAGTGGTTTGTGCGTCTGATGAAAATCGGCATACCGGCTTGCTTGCAAGACCTGTCGTGGGTGGGCGGCAACTTCGTTCTCTTCTTGATATTTGCTCTTACTGCCTATCCCACTGCCTGCCAGGCAGCCTGGGCGGTAGGACTGAGAGTAGAAGAGATGTTTGGAGGCATGCCAGTTTATGCGCTGAGCATGGCAGTCGCCACCATCGTCGGCCAAAACCTCGGTGCCAAACAACCGGCACGTGCTGAAAAAGCCGGCTGGCAAGTCACCATGATCGGTGCCGGACTGAACACACTAGTCGGATTATCGCTCTTTTTCGGAGCAGATCTGATAGCTCACCTGATGAGCACTGATCCTCGCGTAATTCAGTACTCGCGCGACTATCTGCAAGTGGTCGGTCTTTCCGAGCCTTTCGTGGCAATCTGGCTCATTCTTATGGGCGCCATGCAAGGTGCCGGCTACACCAAGTGGCCCTCGATTGCCACCATCTTCTCGCTGGTCGTCTTCAGATTGCCGCTGGCATATTTGCTGACGGTGTACTTGAAGCAAGGACCGATCGGCACATGGTTCGCCATTGCCTTCAGTTCTTTCCTGGTCGGCTCGATTATGGTCTGGCAGTACAGACGAGGAACCTGGAAACATCAAGAGGTCTGACGCAAATCTCTGGAAGAAACGGAGGGGCGGTGCGCAAGCATCGCCTCTCTTTTATGTTTCCTGAAACCCGAGTTGCAGCAAAATCTCCCTTGCACGCTCTCTCAGGTCCGCACGCACCATCATGTAGTCTTTTGAATAGGTCGACACGAAAAGTATGTTCAATCCGGCGCGCGCAAACGCATCGCCCACCGTTGCCAGAAATCCAACGGAATAAAAAGGCACGGAAACGTTGAGCGAGATCAATAAATAGTCGTCCCGATTGCGTTCGAGAAAATCATCATCAGCGAAGAACGGAAGTTTTTCGCTTGTCGTCACAACCGTGATTTCATCCGCGTCGCGCGTCACCATAAAATGTTCGCCGGCGTTGGGCGGATATGACTTCAACTTCGCATAGACATAAACGCCCGGCATGATGGCAAAAGTGCTTTGCGCAATCATGTCGCGAGCGGCTTCAAAATACGATGGAAATTCCATGCCCTGCTTTATACAAAAAGATCGCCCAAGCATTGAACCCTTGGCATGGTTTTAGCGTTAAAGAAATAGATAGCAACTTGATGAGGTACACCAATGGGACGCGCCTCTATTTCCATGCAACTAAAATACAAAGTGCCGCAGATGCGGCTTTGTCTGGTCAGTGACCGCAAAATGTCGCGCTTGCAGCACATTTCCACCCCGGCCGACGCCGCACAGCTACTGGCGCCATTACGATACGCTTCGGAAGAACAATTCGTCGCGCTGCATCTGAATTGCCGACACGAAGTGATCGGACTGCACGAAGTATCGAAAGGGACCATCGCCAGTTCGCTGGTTCACCCGCGAGAGGTCTTTAAGGCAGCTGTTCTGGCAAACAGTTTTGCCATCCTGGTATGCCACAACCACCCCTCCGGGTCGGAGCTGGAGCCCAGTCGCGACGATCTGAGCACGACCGAGATGCTGATCAAAGCGGGAGAGATGATCGGCATTAGCGTGCTCGATCACATCATCATCGGACCAAATGATGCTATTTACAGCATCAAGGAAAACTATCCACAGTTGTGGAACAAAGCCTCTCCTGAGTAAGCCTCCGGTAAAAATGCGGCAAAGAATAAGCGCCGGTGGGGCTTTCCGCGCCCAGGTGTGCTATCTTTCAGATGGCGTGTTCGGCGCAGGAGCCGCATTAAATGCAGTCAAGAATTCGCAGGAAAGCAACTTGTGTATGGGTCGGCGATAAGCTGATCGGCGGCCACGCACCGGTGCTCGTCCAATCGATGACCAACACGGCCACCGAAGACGCACCGGCAACCGCCCAACAAGTCAAAGAACTTTTTGATGCCGGCTCGGAAATTGTCCGCATCACGGTCAATACTAGAGAGGCGGCGGCTGCGGTACCACATATAGTATCGCAGCTGGAAAAACTCGACTGCCACGTTCCATTGGTTGGTGACTTCCATTACAACGGGCACTTGCTGCTGACGGAGTTTCCCGACTGCGCCCGCTTGCTTGCGAAGTATCGCATCAATCCGGGCAACGTCGGACGCGCGCACAAGCACGACGAAAACTTCAAGCAAATGATCGACGTGGCGTTGAAGTACGACAAGCCGGTGCGCATCGGCGTCAATTGGGGATCTCTCGACCAAGACCTGCTGGCACGCATGATGGACGACAACGCCAAATTGTCCGAGCCGAAAGATGCGCACGAAGTGTTGATCGAAGCGATTGTGACCAGCGGCATAGAATCGGCTCAAGCTGCCGAATCGCTCGGTATGGCACACGACAAGATCATTCTCAGCGCCAAAGTCTCGGAAGTCCCTGATCTTCTGGAAGTCTATCGACGCCTGGCGTCTCGCTGCGATTACGCACTGCACCTCGGTCTCACCGAGGCGGGCATGGGAACGAAAGGCATCGTCAGTTCCAGCGCCGCTCTCTCCATTCTGCTCGCCGAAGGCATCGGTGACACGATTCGGGTCAGCCTGACGCCGGAACCAGGTTCAAGCCGCACCCAGGAAGTGATCGTCTGCCAGCAAATATTACAGTCGCTGGGGTTGCGTTCATTCGCTCCGCAAGTGACAGCCTGCCCCGGTTGCGGTCGTACGACCAGCACGCTGTTCCAAGAGTTGGCACAGCAGATTCAAGATTACCTGCAAGTACAACGACCAGTCTGGGCAGAGCAATATCCCGGCGTCGAGGACATGAAAGTCGCCGTCATGGGCTGCATCGTCAACGGTCCAGGCGAATCTAAGCATGCCGATATCGGCATTTCGCTGCCGGGTACCGGTGAAGAACCGCGCGCTCCCGTCTACATAGATGGGGAACACGTCACGACCCTGCAGGGTCCGACCCTGGTCAGCGATTTCATCGCGCTTTTAAATGAATACGTCGCCAGAAAATTCGATCGAAGCGTAGCATTGAGCAAGTAGCTCAGTCGTCGAGGCATTTCTCTCAGTCAATTCCAATTCCACCGATTTTAATATAAACGGTACGCCGTTCCACAATTCGGTCACAAATTTTGCGTATGGTGGCAGCCTGGTCTATCGCAAGCACCAGCATCCCCCTTCGAACCCACCTTCTTAGTAATGGCAGAAGTCGACGATAGAAGCCCTCGGGCCGCTAACGACGACGTTGAGCGCGATCTTCCCCCGGAAGATGGTGCAGCGTCGTTTGAGGCAAGCGATCACATGGTGGCACCGCCGCCACCTTCTAATCCCGGTCCGCTCGACCAACAGTCGTCATTGGGCTTCCCCAAGTTCAACGTCGACAAGGGCGCCGGATTTATCGATTTCGGTTCCACCGAGCTAACTCAAACAGCTATCGGCGATGCCGCCCCTAAAAATGCCGCTGCCGCCAAGAATGCCGCCGGCGACCGCCCTTCCGTTTCGCAAATGACCAGCTGGTTCAAGGACAATTTCGACAAACTCGACAAAGACGGCGACGGGTCGATCACCAAAAAAGAAATGGACCAGGCGCTGCTCGATCCCAAACTTGCCACCGGAAATGGTGCCATCTTCCTGGCATCGGCAAACGATCTGGTCACCGACATGCGCGATCAGTTTGGTGGCAAGAAAGACGGTGAAGAGCCGGGCGGCATCACACGCGACAGCCTGAAAGCGATCGAAGAAGCCGCCGGCAAGCAGGACAGCCCGGAAGTCAAAGAGAAGCTCGGCATCTCGAGCCTTGCCGGCAAAGACGTGATGAAGAAACTGGACGGCGACGGCGACAATTGCATCACTAAAGACGAGCTGGAGACTGCGCTAAAGCGTGACGACTGGACTCCGGAACAACGGGCCAGCCTGGAGAAACTGCAGGAGAAGTTCAAAGACGTTGCCGCCACTACAGATGACGAAGTGCCACCTATGGATGCAGGCGGCGGCGGTGTTTATCCCGGCTACACGCAGAAACCGCAACCTGACGAGAACGGCAAAGTTCCAGACTACGTGAGCAAGCTGGATCTGGAGAAATATGCCGGCGGGCAAGCACCCTTGATCAATCGGATGCAAGACAGCATCAATACGCACACAGATCGCGCCCGCTCCGACTACGCCGTTAATCAGGGCGACGATGGCGATTGCTTCCTGCTTGGTCCTTTAGAGGCGCTGCACAAACAGGACCCCCAGTCCCTGCAAAACATGATCAAAGACGAGGGCAACGGCAAAGTCACCGTCACCTTCCCAGGCGATCCAACCCACCCCGTGACCATCGATAAGCCCACGGAAGGCGAGCAGGTGGAGTTCGCCAAAGGCAACGCCGGCATCATAGAGAAAGCATTCGCTCAGTACATGGCCAACCTGAAGCCGGAAGAGCGAGCCAAATACATGGGTCAGGCGCCGGACACACCGCCGACTTTGATTCAGAACGAGCTCAAAAACGGTGGGCTGTCTAAACCGACTATGGAGCTGCTCACCGGCAAGCCGGCAGAATCGAGCCAGCCCGCGAGCATGACTGAAGAAGACATCAAAGCCAAGCTGACGCAAGCCGCGAAGGAGGGGCGCATCGTCAGCATCGCCACCGACGAGCGCCAAGAGCCGGGCAGCGGCATCCAGGGACGGCATGCATACTCGGTTTCATACGACGCCAAAACCGGCATGGTCACCCTTACTAATCCCAACAAACCCTCCGGTGACTGGATTCCGGAACCAACCAATCCGGACGGCACCGCCAAGGATGGCAAAGCCGACGGCAGCTTCCAGGTGACCATCGCCCAATTCCAGAAGATCGCCAGCGAGATGTATAGATCGACCAAGTGACCGCTGTCCGGAAAACAAATGCCGCCGTAACCACAGATGGTGACGGCGGCACTGGCACCATTACTGGTGCCCGGACCCAAACTTGTACTGGTTAGTTGTTGGAGGCGAGCGTGCGCTTCAGCTCGTCGGTGAGCTTCGGCACCACTTCCAGAACATCGCCAACGATGCCGTAGGTGGCATGCTTGAAGATCGGCGCATCAGGGTTGTTGTTGATGGCGACGATCACTTTCGAGGAGTTCATGCCAGCCAGGTGCTGGATGGCTCCGGAAATACCACAGGCTATGTAGAGCTGCGGGCTGACCGTTTTGCCAGTCTGACCGACTTGATGCTGGTGGTCGATCCAGCCGGCGTCGACGACGGCGCGCGAGGCTCCCAGGGCGGCTCCCAGCACGTCGCAAAGGTTCTGCAACACGGGCCAGTTTTCCGGTCCCTTGATACCGCGTCCACCGGAGACGATCACCGACGCTTCCGAAAGTTCAATCTTGCCGCCGGCGGCAGCGTGAACGTCGGTGACCTTGCCGCGCACCGTGCCCGCCGGAGTGGCGAGGTCTTCGATAGCGGCTTGCGTGCCGTTTTCCGATTCGGTAATCGCGAAAACATTCGGACGCAGGGTGAAGAAGGTGGTCGGCGCGGTCGATTCGACCGTGGCACGCACCTTGCCCGAGTACATCGGACGCACAGCACTGGCGCTGCCTTCGGCTATGGTGATTTCCACTACGTCAGAGGCGCAGGGCGCATCGACGCGAGCGGCAACGCGAGGAATCAGGTCTTTAGCCATCGCTGTGTGCGAGGCGAAGACCGCACGCGGGCTGTGTTTCTTCACAGCTTCTGCCAGCACGTTGGCGTAGCCTTCGGTGCTGTAAGCGTCGAAGTCTGCGTTATCGGCAACCAGGATCGTGTCCGGTTTGCACTTGTTGATCTGTTGGGTGAGCGTCTTGACGTTGTGTCCGATCAGGACTGCAACCACCTCGCTCTGACCTTTCGGCGCCTGGCGCCGGGCTTCCGAAAGCGCTTCCAGACTGGATTTACGCAGGTGTCCGTTGCGCTGTTCTACGAATACGACAATGCCATTTCCCATGGTGGCGGCTCTCCTTAGATAACTTGGGCTTCGCTGCGCAACAACTGAATAAGGGTTTTGATTTGCGCATCAACATCACCCTCGAGCAAACGTCCAGCTGGACGCTCCACCGGCAGCGCCATTTCTTTGACGCGCATCTTCGGCTCCGTTCCGGCTACGCCAAGTGCTGCTACGTCTTTGACGGCAATTTCTTTCTTGCGAGCTGCCATCACGCCTTTGATAGACGGATAGCGCGGCTCATTGAGACCTTTCTGAGCGCTGAAGACTGCGGGCAGCGTGCCTTCGACGGTTTCGTGCGCGCCTTCGATTTCGCGCTCGGCTTTGAATTTGTTGCCTTCCACTTCCAGTTTCATCAGCAATGTGACTTGCGCCATATTGAGAAGCTCAGCCAGCATCGGCGGAACCAGGCTGTTGTCGCCGCCCACGCCTTGCTGTCCGCACATGATTACGTCGTAACCATCGCTGAGGGCAGCCGCCAGTACTTTGGAGACGCTCAGTGGGTCGA
The DNA here is from genome assembly GCA_046328035.1 of Candidatus Obscuribacterales bacterium. Classification (GTDB taxonomy): domain Bacteria; phylum Cyanobacteriota; class Vampirovibrionia; order Obscuribacterales; family Obscuribacteraceae; genus JBGASG01. The sequence goes on from JAXLXI010000008.1 coordinate 137,015, forward strand.
GAGTCAAGCCGGTTTCGTCCTTGATGTGAATAGCACTGTCGATGCCGCGAGCAAGCGCATCGCGCAAGACTTCAGTCGCCTCATTGCCACCCACGGAAACAACCACGGTTTCGCCACCGTGCTTTTCCTTGAGTTTGAGCGCTTCTTCGATGGCAAACTCATCATACGGGCTGGTAATGAAACGCACACCGGCAAAATCGACGTTGGTCTTACTGTCGGCGATTTTGATCTTAGCTTCGGTGTCCGGTACAGCCTTGATGCATACGGCTATTTTCAAAGGACGCACCTCCCAGGTCGGTCTTTAGCAATGGGCATTGTATGAAGAGAGGCGCGAAATCGCCGGTTTTTACCGAATTACTTAATAGGAATCGCGGCTATCAAGAGCCGCTTTAAATCTAGTATTAGCCTGTGCTAAAGTTGCGCCCAACAAATCGGTCATTTCGGCTTGGGGCAAAGAAGATGAAAGTGACATTTCGCAGAACCGGTGGATTCGCACCGTCAGCAGTTGGTTGCAGCATCGATACGGCCACTGACCCTGGTCCTGAAGGCAGCGAACTGGAGATACTCGTCAAGCAAAGCGGCATTCTGCAGTTGCAGAGCGCCAAGATCGCCGGCGCGCGCGATGTGCACTACTATGCCATCGATATCGTCACCGACGATCACCGCATCCACTCGGTGACCTACGACGACCCCAGCATTCCTCAGTCGGTACGCCCGCTGATCGACTTCTTGCTGGTGCGCTCCAAAGATCTGATGCCGGACAACATCTAATCATGCCGGAAGAATTAGGCACGATTCTGAACGCGCACAGCGTTCAGATCCGGCAGTTGATGCCGGGGTCAGCGACAGCAGTCTTTGAACGACTGACCAACGCCCAGGCGATCGGTGAATGGCTGTTCGCGGATGTCAGCTTCGCTTGCGAAGAGGGCGGTCAGGTAGTGTTGAAGTTCAGCACGCCCGATCCAGAGAACGACCAGCTATATTGCACGCGCGGACTGGTCAGCGAATGCGTTGCACCAAGGGTGATTGCCTATTCATGGGTGGAACCCTCGCAAAACGTTTATTCGCATGTGACGTTCCAGCTTGAACCTGACGGCGCTGATCAGACCTGGCTGCAGGTAACGCATACCCATCTGCCTGCCGAGTTCATGGCCAAGGTGGCGGCAGGTTGGCATACTCACCTGGAAGTCTTAGCGGCATTGCTCAAAGGCCAGAAACCGCCTGAGTTCATGCCGCGCTATGAAGAGCTGTTCAAGAAGTATTCAGTTGCCATCGCCACCAGTGTCATCGTGGTCGGAGCAGCCTCGCCGGCAATGGCATCCACGAACGATGCAGCATACAAAGCGATCAATGCCCAGCGTCAAGAGTTGCTCAAGAAGTACGACCGCATCTGGAAAGAAACAGACGATCTCAAATACCAGATCGACACGCTTAAGCGGACCTCGAATACTGATACAACTAAAGCTCAAGCGGATCTCGAAAGAGAGCTCAAATACAAAATCGACGATTTGAAAAACATCGAGCGCGACGTCAAAGACCTGGACAAGTCGTTGATCGGCACGTAGTTCCGTGCGTAGTCGGCACGCAGAACTCTTCCTGACATACGCAAAGCACTCTGGGAGCACCGGCCGTCAAACCGGCTTTGAGCAGCCGGCTTACAAAAAGCCAAGCCGGCAAGACGCCGGAGCTCCCACTTGCTTCGGCATTCGATGTTCAACTTTGAAAAAATGGAAGCAGTGCCGGAATTTAGAAACTTCAATTCCGGGCACCGCTTCCAAAGTCCGCCACCACCAGCGTCATTAGGTCAGTTGGTGCCACGCCACTAAATCAGGTGAAGCAGATCAATCTGGATGCGCCATGTGCCTGCCGCATGAATATCTCCCAGTGCGTCATAGACGAGAACCAGATTGCGAGCCACTCTTTCGAGAGTCTCCAGGCGCCGGAATGTGGTATCGGAAAATTCGGATGACGTATCATCCAGACCTTCCACCGAAAACACCTTTTCATAGCGGCGATACGCTTCTTCCCAGAGTTGCGCCGCTTCCTTCCAGTTAGCCTGCTTCGCCAGAACCGTCCCCAGTGCTTCCGTTGCTTCGGCTTGCAGAGGGCTGTTCAGATTGACTCCTTCGGCATCACGCAGTGCGTGAATCTGTTTTTTGAGTAGAACCTCAGCGTTATGGTAAGAACCGTTAGCAAAAGCGCGTTCCGCCATCCTTTCCAGATCGACTGCCGTCTGGCGGCTGGCAGCGACAAGCGCCTTCTCTATATCGGTCGGACTGACGTGTTGCATTGCCGGAACTCCCAGAGAACCATTTCCAGAACCAACATAGCTCTAGCTCTGTAAACAATGCTGTTGGAAATTATTACGAAAATCAGACGGTAAAAAACACGATAAGCGCGTCCTGCTCAGGCATCTGTCCAGTCTTCATCTGCAACTCAAGTTGGGTGAGTTGTGATTTTTTTTGGACAATTTCGCTTAGAGTCAGCATCTTCATACGCTTTAACTCCATCTCGGTCACCCAGGCATTCATCCTCAAGTCAGCCGCAATGCGCTTTGCCAGGTCGGGCAAGGGAATCTGGCGGCGTCCTCCGCGAGCTGCTGGTGCACTGGCTTCGATGCGCTCAGCCTCAGCCTTGATGGTGATCCACTTGCTGAGAGTTGTCTGCAGGAGAGCCACGATCGGCAATGCACTTTGCCTGGAAAGCAGTTCTTGGATGCTGCCGATCACCTGGGCTCTGCGACCGTAGGCCCAGTGATCGAGCAGCTGAAAGACGTGAGAGTAGTGCGGGCTCAGCCTGGACACCACATCGAGCGTAATGCGCTCTTTCGGCAATACATAGGTAGCAGCCTTTTCTATTTCTTTGGACATTTGCCGCAAGTTGACTTCGGTGCTCTCCGCCAGATAGAAGATGGCATCGTCGTCAATAACCGCCTTGAACCGATGAGCTTCCTTGCCCGCCCATGTCACCAGTTCGCGGTTGGCACTACCGGCGGTGTACTTGCGTTTTTCGAACTTCTCGATCTGGGCATGTTTCTCCGCCACTTTCGAGACTTTGAGCGTGCTGTCGAAATTGGCTGTGCAAGCGAAGATCACATAGGTGGTCGGAGCGATATTTTGCAGGGCGCCGGCAAAATCATCTAGCAGTTTCGCGGCTTTGGCAGCCGATTTAGACTCGCCGTCGTCATCGCCCTTGCCGCGTTTTTTGGTAAACAACTCGCACCGATCAAGCACGATCAGCTTGTTGCCCGGTCCGAAAGCCACACCGGCACAGGCATCGATCGCTTCGCGCAGTCCCCCGCCCGATTGGCGTTGGAAATTGAAGCTCAGCCATTGAGGGTCGACGAGTTCCTTTTTCAACGCCTCAGCGCGTCGCGCAATTTCAAACTCTTCTTCGCCTGCCAGAATAATCGCCGGCACTGAATTTTCCTCCGAAGCTTAATGCTGCGCCATGCGCTCGCCGGTGACGATAAAGTGAATCCGTCTGGCGATTGAGCCGACCAGATCGCCCATGCGCTCGAGATACCGGGCACAGAAAAGAAACTGTGTGTTGGTCTGAGCCTGCTCTTGATCTTGCACGCCCAGATCTGAGAGCAGTCGCTTGTGCATCATGTCGTGGAGGTAATCGACCTGACTGTCCCGCTGCGAGATCTCGGGGACGCGGTCGATGGCATCGCTGACGAAACAGACCAGGACGTCTTCCACCATACGCGCGATGACGTTGGCCATCTGCGCCAGTTCTTCCGGAATCGGCACGTCATCTTCCAGGATCCAGGTAATCAACTTGGCGGTGCGGTAAGCGTGATCGGAGAGACGTTCGAACTTGGCGGCGATCAGTGTGCTACCAACGACGGTGCGAATTTCTTGCGGGCTGAGATCCTGCTTTTCCACTAAGACATCCAGGCACTTCTCTTCGATGCCCAGACAGAGGTCGTTGATCTCATCTTCCTGCTTCTGAATAAACTCGAAAGACACGCCGGGGGAGCGGACCAGCAACCCAGACAGTTCCACGACCTGACGACTGACCTTGCGCCCCAGTGAGAGCACATCTTCTTTGACCAGTGTGATTTGCTGCGTCTTCATTTAACTGGCATGTCCCCCGGTGTTTGCAGTCCCGGCGGAGTCTCCGGGTTCCACTTCCGGCGCGTTCAATCTATATCCTGAGCGGTGCACCGTTTCTAACAGTTGCGGATTTTTCGGATCGGCTTCCAGCTTCTGGCGCAGCCAGCGGACGTGCACCGCCACCGTCTTCACGTCACCGGTGAAATCATAGCCCCAGACTTGATTGAGCAGCGACTCCGTGGACAATGTTTTCCCTGAATTCGACATAAGCACTTTCAATAGTTGAAACTCCTTGGGGGAGAGATCTACGTTTTTGCCTTTCTTAGTAACCCGCCGTGAATCCTCGTCGAGCACCAGATCACCGATGACAAGTTTGGTCGACGCGCCCTTCTTGACGCCCTTGACGCGCCGCAACACCGCCTGGACGCGAGCCATCAATTCCACCGTGCTGAAAGGCTTGGCGAGATAGTCATCGGCACCGCTGGTCAGCCCTTCGGCAACATCGGCAGGAGCGGCTCTGCCGGTGAGCATCAGAATCGGCACTTCGATCGACCGGCTGCGAATCACTTTGCAGATCTCCGGACCGACCATATCGGGCAACATCCAATCAAGAATAATCAGGTCGGGGCTTTCGGTGGAGGACAGCGCCGCCAGCGCCGTGCTGCCGTTATTGAAAGTGACCGTCTCATAGCCATGACGATTGAGGTTGTACTGCAAAGTTTCGATGATTGTCAGATCATCGTCGACGAGCATCACTCGTTGTTTCGTCGTCGTGCTCATATATTGCCACCATCAGGAAACTGTAGTTCGAATGTCGAGCCTTTGCCTTCAATAGATTCGACGAGGATTTTTGCATTGTGCAATTCTGCGATGTGTTTGACGATCGACAACCCCAGTCCGGTCGAGCCTTTGCCCCGATCGACGCGGTAGAAACGCTGAAAAATTTTCGCCAGATCGGCCTCGGCGATACCGATACCGGTGTCTTCCACAGCAACACTGGTCGCCGTCCGCCCCTGCCTGATTACAATCGTGCCGCCTTGAGGCGTGAACTTGACTGCGTTCTCGACCAGGTTAAGCAACACCTGGTTGAACTGCTCCGCATTGGCCAGAATCTGAGCACCGGACGGCACGCTGATCTTGACCGATATATCTTTGGCATTCGCCTGCTCGGCAACGGTTTCCGCCGCATAGGCAGCCCGCTCGACAAGAGATATCCATTCGGCTTTCAATTCGCCGCGTTTTTCCGCCACCTGCTCCACCGAAAGCAGGTTCACCACCAGCGACTGCAAACGTTCGATTTCCTGATAAGCGCGCTTAAGCATGCGCCGCGCTACTTCCTCGTCTTCCAGAGCGCCGTCCAACAAGGTTTCCACCAGCAAGCGAATGTTGGCCAGCGGCAGACGCAGCTCGTGGCTGACCTCAGCGATCCAATTCGATATATCGGGTGGAGGTCCCTTCGGTGCGTCGGCGCCTGCTGATTCGCCCGCAGGCGCAGTGGACTGCGACGCAGGCTCTTGGCGTCCTCTTTTCGAGATGTTAACGGGACCAGTGGCTCTGGAGTCCGGCAAGCGACGCACATCCTTCAACAGGCAAGGCGACATTATTATAAGTGCGCCCGGTCCTTCGTGTATCGGGGCGGAAGGGGCCGCCCACACGATATGCTATGCGCTGCACTGCTATATCGCTTAGATCAGGGCAAGAATCAGGGCAGGAATCAGGCAGGAATAAAGTATGCAACCAGTTACGTTGTTGGTTCTGGATGGGTGGGGAGTTTCGCCGGAAACAAAGGGAAACGCGGTGACTGCCGCCAAAACACCCAATTATCAACTCCTGCTCAATAAGTTTCCCCACAGCTTGCTGGAAGCTTCCGGTGAGTGTGTCGGGCTGCCGCCGGGGCTGATGGGCAATTCGGAAGTCGGTCACTTGAATATCGGCGCGGGACGCGTGGTCATTCAGAAGCTGACACAGATCAGCCAGACGATAATCGACGGAACGTTCTTTCAGAATCCGGCGCTCAAAATCGCATCCGATGCGGCCAAGAAAAACAAAGGAGCGCTGCATCTAATAGGTTTGGTCAGCGACGGTTGCGTCCACTCCAGTCCGGATCACCTGGACGGGCTCATCCAGTTTGCTCAGCGAGAACAGGTGCCGGAGCTGGTTATCCACCCGATTCTCGATGGTCGCGACACACCGCCCCGTTCGGCTTTGCGTTTTATGCGCGAGTTGGAAGGCAAACTGGCCGGCAAAGGGTTTATCGGTGTGGTATCGGGGAGATACTACGCAATGGATCGCGACCAGCGTTGGGATCGCGTCGAAAAGTATTGGCGAGCGCTGGTGCTGGGAGAAGGGCTGGAAGCCAAATCGGCGGTACAAGCCGTTGAGGCCGGTTATGCCCGCGAAGAGAATGACGAGTTCGTGCTACCAACTGTGGTGACTAAGCGTCCGATACAAAGCGGTGACAGCGTAATCTGTTTTAACTTCCGACCTGACCGCGTACGCCAGATTTCACGCGTCCTGACACAACTCGATTTCAATGATTTCCCGCGGCCGGTCGTGCCCAGTATCACTTATGTATGTCTGACGGAATACGATTCGACATTGCATTTGCCGGTTGCTTTCAGTCCGGAACAACTACCTTCGCAGGACATGAAAAATACTTTGCCGGAACTGCTGGCCTGCCACCACCTCAAACAGCTTCATCTGGCGGAAACCGAGAAATATGCCCACGTTACGTACTTTTTCAACGGCGGAAAAGAAGCCGCCAATGAAGGAGAAGAGCGCGTACTTGTGCCATCACTGAAGGTGGCAACCTACGACCAGGCTCCGTCTATGCAAACTGAAGGTGTCGCCGATCTTGCCTGCAAAGCGATCACATCCGGTCAATATCCGTTCATCGTTCTCAATTTCGCAAACCCGGACATGGTGGGGCATACAGGCTTCATGGAAGCCGCCGTCGACGCCGTCGATTCAGTGGATCTGGCATTCGGCAAACTGTTGGACGCAACCAGAGACGCAAAAGGGACTCTATTGATCACTGCGGACCATGGCAACGTTGAGCAGATGATCGATTTGAAGACGGGCGAGCCGCACACCGCCCACACAACCAATCCGGTACCGTTCATAGTGGCAGACTTCAGCGGCCGCGTCCCTGCCGGCACTCAGCTGCGCAATGGTGCGCTTTGCGATGTGGCGCCCACGGTTCTGGAAGTGATGAGAATTCCTAAACCATTGGAGATGACAGGTAGCTGTTTACTCCAACATTGACAACGCGGCATGGATCAAAAATGCTCGCAATGTAACGTGCGTGGGATTTATCCGCCGCAACGAAAGATCCTGCACAGCGAGTCAGCGAGCGATCCTTGTGCTTACCGGCATTGTAAAAACGCTGATGCAATCACTAGTAGATTTAGTTTGCTCCTAGTAAATTTACCTGTTATTATTGCGGCCGCTTCAGGTTGGCAATTACTAAGCTTGTCGTTGCGTTGCGGCAAGTGAGATAAGCAAAAGATCGCTAGATCAACCAGGCACTGAGATATCCAGCAAAGGAGACGGGATAAGTTTATGGCTTTGAATCTTCAGAAAATCGCGCTTGCAACAGCCAGCCTCGCGTTGGTCGCCTCGCTCGCCGCTTGCGGCGGAACCACTGGCGGTGGAGACACCACAACCACCAGCACCGCCACCGATGGCAGCTCGTCGACCACGACCACCAGCACCGCCACTGATGCAGGCGCCGGCACGACCACCACGACCACCACGACTACTGATACCACTACCAGTACCGCTACGGACGCTGGCTCATAGTCGAAAGCTGTATGCGGCTGTGATACCACGCCTGGTAGCACGGCACAGTACAAGATCAAAGATTGGACCGCCACCTTCATGGGGCGGTCCTTCTGTTTGCAACCCCATTTCAAGCATATGAAAGTCCAGACTTTCTCAGACTTTCGATATGCTTTGGCGCTAAAATAAGCCCGATTAATATCTACAGCTTCGAAACTAGAAAGTGAGTTTGGGATGGCTGTTCGCCGACGAGACAATCGGCAATGGGACCAGCTCAGGCCCGTAAAATTTACACGCAACTTCACCAAGAACGCCGAGGGTAGCGTTCTCGTAGAGTTCGGCGACACCAAGGTATTGACCACCGCCAAGGTGGAAGAGCGGGTGCCGGCGTTTCTCATGGGCAAGGGTGAAGGCTGGGTGACCGCTGAGTATTCACTACTGCCGGGTTCAACCATTCAGCGCTCCGTGCGTGAAGTGACGCGCGGACAGCCTTCCGGGCGCACCGCCGAGATTCAACGCCTGATCGGGCGCACGCTGCGAGCAGTCATCGACCGTCAGGCTCTGGGAGAGCGCACGATCACTATCGACTGCGACGTTTTGCAGGCCGACGCCGGCACACGCGTGGCGTCCATAAGCGGCGGATTTCTGGCTTTATACGACGCCCTCCTGAAACTGCAAAAGACCTGTTTCTGGGACTCGCTGCCGTTGATCGAACACATGGCGGCTGTAAGCATCTGCGACGTCAATGGGCAGCTTTTGCTCGATCCCAACTATCAGGAAGACTCCCAGGCACGGATGGACAGCAATATCGTCCTCACCGAGTCGGGCAAGATTCTCGAATTGCAACTCTCGTCCGAAGAAAAGCCCTGGGACAACTCAAAACTGCCTGACCTCATGACCCTGGCTGAAAAAGGCGTCAAAGAGATCATCGAGCTGCAGTTTCAGGCATTGGGCGGCCGCTAAATCGTCTTCACACGCAGCGACATGATCAAATAGACAGCTGCACAGGGTTTCGCAGTGAGACGCAGTTGCAGTGAGCCTCTGCTGTGTTAGGAACGTTGCGGGCAAAGTTAATTTTATGTTCCGACCCTCTGACATCAGATCTTCTCGTCATAAGATAGTGGTCAAGAAGTCTGGGCGTAGAACCGGAGCAAAGCGGAAAGGAATCCCTTTTTTTGGATACTCAATTGGAAAGGCAAGCGCCGGCAACTAATTCCATTCACACAGCGAATCTGTTTGCAGAAGTGACGCTGTCCAGATTGGTTGTGTCGTGCTGGCGAGTATTCTGGCGCATCCGCGCTCTGCAGGGCTGGCGGCAGGCTCTGCGCGTGGTGCCGATTATCCAGCTGATCATCGTGACTGTGCGCGGTTTCTCACGCTATCACGCCCGTGAATTTGCCCGCATGGTTGAGGCAAAACAGAGCGGCCGCGACTTCGAAGAAGAAGCGCTGACCAGCGTCGAGATGGAAGAATATCGCGAGTTGGGTGCCTGGCTGCGCGAGCATCTCTACCGGCTGGGTCCGACTTTCATCAAGATTGGACAGACGCTGTCCACCCGCGCCGACCTGGTGCCGCTGCCGGCGCTGGTCGAACTGGCTAAACTCCAGGAAGAAGTAGCACCATATCCGCTGTCCGTCGCCCGCGCCACCATCGTGCACGAACTGGGCGCCACTCCGGAAGAGCTTTTCGCAGAGTTCGACGAAAAGCCGCTGGCCGCCGCCAGCCTCAGTCAAGCTTACAAAGCCGTCCTCAAAGATGGTCGCGATGTGGTCGTCAAAGTGCAGCGCCCAAATTTAGGGCAGACTATCGCCTTCGACGTGCAAGCGCTGGAAGCAGTTGCCGACGAGGTGATGACATATCCGACTCTCTGCCGACACACAGACTGGCCGGGAGTCGTGCAAGAATTTGCCCGCACCATTTTCGAAGAGATCGATTATTTGCGCGAAGGACGAAATGCCGACCGATTCCGTCACAATTTCCGCGGTTTCGATCGCATATACATTCCGCGGATTATCTGGAAACTGACCGGACGTCGCGTGCTCACCATCGAATACGTGGCCGGCGCACGCGTTACCGATTCGGAAACCATCGAGAGAATGGGACTGGATCGCGACGAACTCACCGCCATTGGTACCAACTTCTACCTGCGGCAATTGCTTGAAGATGGTTTCTTCCATGCGGATCCGCACCCGGGTAATCTGCGCATCATGGCAGACGGGCGCATCGGAGTTTTCGATTTCGGCATGGTGGGCCGCCTCTCCGGCGATCTCAAACAGAGCCTGGTCAACTCCTTCCTGCACGTGATCAAACGGGAGTATCGTCTCCTGGTCGACGACTTTGTCGACATGGGTTTCCTCAAGCCCGACGTCGACCGCGATGCGCTGTGCGCCGACCTGACACCGATTCTGGAAGCCCGCTTCAATGAAGGGCTGACCAAAGTGCGGTTCCGCAAGGTCGTCTTCGACTTCTCCGATGTCGTTTATCGCTACCCATTCCGGTTGCCCAGCGAGTTCACCTACATCATGCGGGCGCTTTTGACTCTGGAGGGAGTGGCTGTATCCATCAACCCCAACTTCAACTTTGTCGAGGCAGCCATGCCCTTTGCCCAACGGCTGGTGTTTCGTGACGGCGGCGCCGACATCCGCAAAGCACTGCTCAAAGAAGTCTTCAGCGATGGGCGTTTCAACCCAACGGCAGCTATAAATCTGTTTAAGACTGCGGCGCGGTTGAGATCCGAAATAACGAGCTGAGCGGCTGGACCCTCGGAGCCAGCGCGTTTTCTGCTGCTCGTCCCTGGAAAGCAGTGTCTAAAAACAGGCTGCAAAAAGGCTTGTTAAACGGCATCTAGCTTGCATTGCAGGTTGTTTTGACTTACTTTTTGATCAGACCGCAGGTATCCCGACTGGTATCTATTACTGATCTCCTACAGATCGAAGCGCAAATCGTGGGGAAAACCCCCCTGAACTCCCGCGTTAAAAGATTAAATGCGCTCTAATGATAATCGTGGCGAACCCGCGCTCTAACCAGCAGGGGTAAGCGGGGCGATTAGAGGGGATCAACAGATGAATGGCACCCGTACTCGTCCAGGTTCTCCGGTTTTTCAAGGAACAAGCCCCGTGACCGCGTCCTACCAGGGACAAATCGAATATGCAGTTTGCCCGCAGTGCTCGCAAGTAAACGAAGCACATGCGAAGTTTTGCGGTTCTTGTGGACTGGCGGCGCAGCCCGTACCGCAGTTTCAGCCGCGGCCCACTGTCGATGCGGGAGCGATTACAATCCCGAATTTCGGCGGCACAGGCCCACTGACGGTGCCCAACTTCGCGACGGTGACGACCGCGCCGGCGAAGAAAAGCAACGCACTGCACGATGAGATGAATACGCTGACGTTGACTTTGATGCGTGAACAGATGCTCCTGGCTCTGCACTGGTTCACATTTTTTGCCGGCAACCTCGTAGGCTTGTGGCTAGCAATGAAGTGCTACAACGAGTTTCTCGGGGACGAAGTGACGCGTGTCGTCATTGCCACCACACCGCTTTTGTTTATCAACTCCTGCGCTTTCCTTTGCATCGTCACCATCAATGGGACGAACAAAGAGATCGCCAGACTGAAAGAACGCATCTCGTACGTCAAGTTCAAACTTGAGTACGGACACCTGATCTAGAACTGGAAAGCAGCGCTGTGTTACTCAGCGTCCGGCGTCCAACGCAGGTTAGGCTTGCGTGCGGCCAGAGCTTCATCGAGTTTGCCGACCGGCGTCTTATGCGGCGCGGTCAGCACCACATCCGGTGAGCCGATGGTTTCATCATCGATCTTCTGCATGATCTCGATAAATTCATCGAGGGTCTGCTTCGATTCCGTTTCTGTCGGCTCGATCATCATCGCTTCCGGCACCACCAGCGGGAAGTAGACTGTCGGGGCGTGCACGCCGTAGTCGAGCATACGCTTGGCGATGTGGGCGGTGGAAACGCCGCGTTCTTTCTGGCGCAATCCGGACATGACGAATTCATGCATGCAGGGCTGGCTGTAAGGCACTTTATAGCGGTCTTTGAGCTTTTGCTTGATGTAATTAGCCGAAAGAATCGCGTCGCGCGAAACCTGGCAGAGCCCTTCTTTACCATGCGCGAGAATATAGGTCAGCGCCCGCACCAGAATCCCGAAGTTGCCGTAGAATCCTTTGATTTTGCCGACCGAATCTGGACGCTCCCAATCGAGCGCGAAGCGACCGTTGCGCTCGACCACGACCGGCTTGGGAAGAAACTTCTCCAGCGTCGCCCGCACACCGACGGCACAGCCGCCCGGTCCGCCGCCGCCGTGAGGAGTGGAAAACGTCTTGTGCAGGTTGAGGTGACAGACGTCGAAGCCCATATCACCAGGTCGCACCAGCCCCATAATGGCATTCAAGTTGGCGCCGTCGTAATAGAGCAGTCCGCCGGCTTCGTGCACCAGTTTGGCGATTTCTTTGATCTCTTCTTCGAAGAGACCGAGAGTGCTCGGGTTGGTGAGCATGATCGCAGCCACATCATCGCCGAGAGCGGCTTTCAACGCCTTGATGTCGACCAGTCCCTTTTCATTCGAGCCCACTTCCACGACCTCAAAACCGGCAGCGGCAGCGGTGGCCGGATTGGTACCGTGGGCGGTATCAGGAACAATTACTTTAATGCGCTTGGTCTCGCCTTTGGCTTTGAAGTAAGCTTTGATAATCATCAAGCCCAGCATTTCGCCGTGGGCGCCGGCAGCGGGCTGCAGCGTCACGCAGGGCAAACCAACCACTTCGGCGATGTTTTGCTGCAGATTGAAGAGCACTTCCAGCGCGCCTTGAATCTGATCTTCCGGCTGGTAGGGATGTAATTCTCTGAAACCCTCCAGCGCCGCCATGGCGTCGTTGACCTTCGGGTTGTATTTCATGGTGCAGGAGCCGAGCGGGTAGAACCCGGTGTCGATCGAATGATTCAACTGCGAAAGTTTGACGAAGTGACGAACGGCTTCCAGTTCGCTGACTTCCGGCAAGCGCGCCGGACTCTTGCGCAGATACTTGGCGGGCAAGAGCGAATCCAGCTTGGTCTCGGGAACTCCCGCCTGAGGCATGAGAATCGCCCGGCGACCGCGGGTGGATTTTTCGTAAATCAACTTGGACATGACTTTCCTCGCTGTAAATGCCTGTTTCCGTCCGGTCTAGTTCTATCAGTGTTCAAATACATTCTGCCAACCGCCCAGGTCTAGTTGGGCGACCGTCGGCAAGAAATCAAACAGCTTCTGCGCCAGGTCAGTCAGACCTTCCCGGTCGAGCATCAGTTTCAGCTTGCGCTGTATTTCGATCAAGTTGCGCACATCATTAGCCGCATATTCCATTTGCGACTCGGAGAGATCTTCGCGCGCCCAATCGCTGGACTGATCTGTTTTGTCCAGCTCAATGCCCATCAACTCCCGTGTCACATCTTTGAGGCTGTGCCGATCGGTGTAGGTGCGCACCAGTTTGGAGGCGATTTTGGTGCACCAGATCGGGGCGACGTCCACCTGCAAGTAGTGCTTCATCACCGCTACATCGAAGCGGGCGAAGTGAAAAAGTTTGACGACATTTTTGTTGGCCATCAGCTTGCGCAAGTTGGCCGCATCGGTGCCTTTCTTGATCTTGACGATGCTGAGCACGCCTTCATCGTCACACATCTGCACCAGGCAGAGTCGGTCGCGATGAATGTTCAGCCCTCGGGTCTCGGTGTCGATCGCCAGGACCGGCTTTTTCATGTAGTGCTGCAGGCGCTCTTCGGAAAGGTCGCCGTCGAAGACATCGAATTGTTTCTTTTGCACGGACACGTCAGTTTTCAAATGGATGGTCTCCGGAGCCGCTTGCATGCGCTTCTCGAGCGCAAGAGGTAATTATAGCGGTGCCGGACAGCGCCTGATCGCCGCATCACAAGCTATAAAGCTGGCAATCCCGGATGTCAGGAACAGACCTCAGGAATAGGCCTCGTCGAGCAGCTCGGCCAGGTGGCAAACCCGCACCGGCAGGTTCTGCTCGCGAACACCGGCCTGTATCTGCAATAGGCAGCCAGGATTGGTGGTCACGTATATGTCGGCGTCCGTATCCTTCAAGCAAGCCATTTTGCGTGACAGAACTTTCATGGAAAGCTCGGTGTGTATGAGATTGTAGATACCGGCGCTGCCGCAGCAATGCTCGGCTTCTTCCAGGGGAACCAGCTCTATTTCCGGAATCTGCGCCAGAAGCGCGGCGGGCGCCTCGCGCACCTTCTGCACATGGGCCAGGTGGCAAGCGGCATGATAGGCGACTTTCTTCTTCAGTCGCGCCGGGGCTTCCATAAAGTTGCCGGACGCCAGAGCCTCGGTGATGTCCTTGACGCGCTCCGAGAAATCCTGGGCGCGCTCACGCCAGTTTTGATCGGCAGCCAGAAGCGTGCCGTAATTCTTCAGCATCGCTCCACAGCCGGCGGACGTGACGATGATATCGCCCTTGGTGCGCTCGAAAAGTTCGATGTTCACTTTGGCCAGTTGCACGGCGATGTCTGTTTCGCCGGCATGAAAAGCCAGGGCGCCGCAGCAGGTCTGCTCGGGCGTGTAGACAATGTTTCTTTGCCCGGTCAAAAGCCGAACGCACGCATGGTTGATGTCGTTGTAGAAGACGTCCATGATGCAGCCCGAAAAAAGTTGCACTTCAGCCTTTTTCTCTCCGGAGCGCCAGGCTTGCTTGGGCAGCGTCTTGTGCGGCGGCACTGGCGGCAAGAACATGCGCCAGTCGCTGAGCTTGCCCAGCAATTGCTTGAGCAGCGGCACCGCATCCAGCACCGCATCCAGATGAGTCATCTGCCAGATGCGCAAAAGTTTGCCCATCCACTGCAATTTGGGATAGTCGGGCAAGAGCTTGCTGAAAACCGTGCGCATCAGTGCGCGGGTAGTGGGATTGCGCTGCTCAGCCAGAAGCGGGCGCGCCTGGTCGAGTATGTGCTCGTAGTGCACGCCGGACGGACACGCAGTCTGGCAGCCCATGCAACCCAGACAGGTATCGATGTGACGGAGCAGGTTTTCATCTCCCTGCAGTTCACCCTTCTCCATGAGCGCCAAAAGTTGAATACGCCCGCGCGGCGACTCGGTTTCCTTGCCGGTGACCAGATAGGTCGGACAGGCTGGCAGACAAAGCCCGCAGTGAATGCATGCCGACAGCAGCTCCGGGTCAATCAGCCCTTTGCCTGACTGGCAGGGTGCCGTCACCGGTCCTCCGGCTGTTTGCTGGGCATCAGCGTCGGCTGCGCCCACCGGCTCCCGCCCCGGCACGCCGGCGGCATCACCGGGCACAGCCTCGGTCTGATTGGCAACAATGTTTTCCAGATCGCTCATGATTCTCGCAATAGAGGTTATAGCAAACTCAGAGGCGCACCAATCGGTTCAATTTATTGGGTGGGTCGAAACGCTTTTTCAGCTCATCTTTAAGCAGGTCGGCAGCAGAGTCGCGCTCGGGGACGCGGTCGACATTCAACCAGTGGCGGTCGGTGGGATGAGCCAGAGACGCCGTCAGCTTCAAGCGTGCCACCACCGCCTTCAACTGGGCGACCGTGGAGTCGACAGCGGCGCGCAAGACGCTGAATGTCAGCCCGCCGCGCCAGGGGCGCGCCTGCCAGGACAGGATCAGAAGCTCCGGATCCTTTAAAACCAGACGCATGCTCTCGGGCGGCAAAGTGATTTGTACTCTGGCATTGCCGGCGGCGGCATCAGCGGGTGGACTTGACCAGATGTGGTCGGCCGCCGCGTCCGCGCGCGTACCGTCAGACTGCAAGGCATTGTGCGCGGCAGCGGACACTTCATCCACGACCTGCGTATGTCCGTGCACTTGCAGAGCTAAATAAGATGAGCCTTCCGGCACCGCTGGCGGTGCCAGACCTTTTGCTTTGAGAGCGGCCGCCGAAAATAACTCGCAGCAGGACAGGGGCAATCCCAGAGCCAAAAGAGCATGCAATCCGCCAAACGCCGCATCCAGCGAGGGAAAGGCATAGAGCACAGTCAATTGCCTTTGCGGCAGGGCATAAAGTCGCAGGTGAGCCACCAGCGGAATGCCCAGCCAGCCGTGCGAGCCGACAAAGAGTTTGGTGGTGTCATATCCGGTGACATTCTTCACCACCTTGCCGCCTGACACAATCGTTGTGCCGTCGGAAAGCATGACCGTCAGCCCCAGCACCAGATCGCGCACACCGCCGAAGCCGTGTTCGAGGGCACCGGCATCGCCTCCGCACACCACCGAGAGCAGCGTCTGCTCGGGCGCCGCTTGCACCGGCAACCAGTGGTGATTGCCGGCCAACTCGTTTTGCAAATCACCGATCGTGATGCCGCACTGGACGCTGATCACTTGATCCGACCTGGTGTATTCGGTGATCGAACTCAACCCGGCACCGAGGTCGGCAAAAATTACTTCCTGAGCAGCCGGCGTCTTCGGCAGTGGACGCGGCGATCCGGGGACGACGCTCTCAGCATCACCTTTAGTGTCGCGAAAAAACGCGCTCAGCTGTTCGGCGTCGGGGAAGCGCTGGTGAGTTGTTTTCACTGCTTTCTCACGTACTCTCTCACGTACCTGCGTCGTCCGGGCGCGGCCGTCCTGCTATCCTTGAGTCTTACATATTGAACCACTGTTCGCCCTCCGGCATGGCATGACAACATCAAATCGATCTGCAGATCCGCCCGCGGCGGCTTTTGGAAAAGGTGCTCGCAAAGTGGTGGTCTCAGGCTACTACGGGTTTGAAAACCTGGGCGACGAAGCGATTCTCGAAGAGCTCACCAACGAGTTGAAACGGCTGCGCAAACCGGAAGAGATTGTCGTCTTGTCGGCTAATCCGGAGCGGACGGCGCAAAAGTTCGGCGTGCGCTCAATTCCGCGCGGCAAAATACCGACGCTTCTGGAGACGCTCAAACAAGCTGATATTTTTGTCAGCGGCGGCGGCGGGCTCTTTCAGAACACCAAAACGATTGGATCGATCTTATTCTACGGAATGCAGATCATCGCCGCCAAGGCTGCCGGCGCCAAAGTGATGATTTACGCGCAGGGACTGGGACCCTTGCGGGGAATTCTGGCCACACAGCTGACGCGCGAGTTCTTCAAGTACGCCGACGAGATAACTGTGCGCGACGATGTTTCGGCAGGCTTGATCGATGAGTGGAAACTCAAGTGCAAGCGCACCGCCGATCCAGTCTGGCTGCTGGAGGAAACTGCGCTGCCGGCCGCTCTGGCTGACAAGCTCCAGGACAAAGAGAAAAGCGTCGGACTGTCGTTGCGCCCCTCCGCCGACCTCACCGACGAGCACATCAAGACACTCGCGGAAGCGCTTGCCGACTGCCTCCCGTCCGATAATCATATTTATCTGTTGCCGATGCAGGGCGCTCAAGATGAAGAGCCGCTCAGCAAATTCTCCGCCCACTGGCAAGCGGCCGGCCGCCCGGCATCGACAATTCACGTGCTCGATGTGACGGCACTCACTTTACCCAGCCAGTGGGTAGCATTGCTCAGCCGCTTCCACTTCCTTGTAGGCATGCGGTTACACGCGCTTTTGATTGCATTGAAGATGGGAGTGCCGGTAGTCGGCATTGACTACGATCCCAAAGTTACCCACCTGCTCAGGGAGTTTCAGCAACCGATCTTAAATCTGACCAAGGAGCTGGACAAAGCATTGTGGACCGACACTCTCAAGAGTGGCTTGGCAAGCCGTTCCCACCTGGCCAGATTAGCATCGGAGAAGTCGCAAGTTGCAAAAAATCTCGCTTGCCAGAACTTTGACGTGCTCGCTAGAATTCTTAACACTAAAAGCGGAAGCTAGGCAGAAAGCTTTCAACTCTCTCCCAGCCTGAATCGCGGCTATTTCTGATTGCCGACTTATCTTCAAAACTTACTAGACCGATCTCATCGAGACGGCTAGAGAGAGTCCAAGCTACCGCCAGCGGGCACCACATGTGATGTCAACCTTGTCTGCTACAAACAGGTCTCGCCAACAAGTTCTCGGTTATCCCGTCGATGTCGTGGATGAAGGCTTGGCGTTGGAAGTAATCGAAGATGCATGGCGCGCCGGTCGCGGTCTGCATATCGTCACCTTGAACGCCGAAATGGTGGTGGCAGCGCAGCAGAATTCCGAACTCGACCGTATCATTCGCCACGCGCATCTGATCATTCCCGACGGCGCCGGCGTGGTCTGGGCTGTCCGCCTCGGTGGTGGCTCGGTCAACCGCCTGCCCGGTATCGAGCTGGCCCAAGCATCGTTGTCGCGAGCCGCGCTGCGCAAAAAACGCGTCGCGCTTCTGGGCGGCAAACCGGAAGTCCTGGAAAAATTGAAGCGCGAACTCCCCGCTCGCTATCCTGGTCTGGAAATAGTCGCCGTTCAACACGGCTACTTCGGACCAGACGACGAAGAAACAATCGTCGAGAACATCGCCGAACAGGCACCAGATTTGGTGTTGGTGGCACTGGGCGTACCGAAACAAGAGTTTTTCATCGACCGCTGGAATGCGGTTCTTTCCAAATCCGTCCTGGTTGGCGTTGGCGGAAGTTTCGATGTCTGGGCAGGGAACGTCAAGCGCGCACCGCTATTCATGCGGCGCATGCATCTTGAATGGCTCTACCGGCTTTTAGTGGAGCCCTGGCGCTGGCGTCGCATGGGCTCTTCCCTGCCCAGCTTCGGATTGCAAGTGTTGCGTCATTCGATGCGCCAATCAAAACATCGGCACAATCACGATGAATCGCGCAAGTCGCGATCCAGTAAGGACGGTTAGACGCCCCCATGTTTTTGCGGGCGGCACCGCTTCCGGTTCAGCAAGCGCGCGATATCGCTCCCCGCATACTCGCCCATCTGGGTGATGCCGTTTTTCACCTTTTCGAGCGTGAAAACGAAGTTTTGCATGTGGTCACCGTCAAGGAAATGCACGAACGCATGGTGTCACGCGCTTCCGCCGCGCACCAGGCTGTGATTTTGGATGCCATACACGACTCGCTCACCCAAGAAGAAAAGGACGTAGTCAGGCGCGCCCGCAATGTCAGAGGACAGGCAACCGGCAAGCAGTCGATGGCCGCGTACCGCAAGGCGACCGCATTCGAAGCACTTTTGGGATACCTGTATCTGACTGACTATGACCGGCTGCTGGCGGTCTTGCAGCAAACCCGAGAAAGCCCATCCAGTGAGGCTGAAGGGGATTCTTAAAAGAAACCCTTGTAATGGCGTGACCCTGGATCTGGCGATGTTAAGTTAGGTCTGGAGAGTTATTCGCTGACTTCTATAGAGATACTCGCGTGACTGCCCTGTCGCAAGATATTTACCGCAGCCTGGCTAGCCATGCCGCAGATGGAATCCTCGTCTCAGATGAACGCGGACAGGTCCTGAGTTGCAACCCGGCGCTTTCGCGGGCAGTTGGCGACACGGAAGCCAATTTGGTCGGCAAGCACCTGTTCAGCTTAGTCGAATGCTCCTGCGCCGGAGAAACGGGCAGCGGCGAAGCCAAGTTCGAGAAACTGGCGCTGGCCAGCCCGGAAAATCCCGCCGTCCACAACGGCATCGTCATCTCCCGGGCGGGCACAGACCTGACCATGCCGGTCAGTCACATCCCGCTCTACGACAAATCGGACAAACTGGAAGGCTTTATGACGGTTGTCTACATCGTCCAGGCCAATACGGTTCAGCAGGCGCAGACTGAGTTCGTCTCCACTGTCAGCCACGAATTGCGGACGCCTTTGACCAGCATCAAAGGCTTCGCCGACACGATTTTGCGCGCCGGCGATAGATTAGATTCGACGCAGCAAAGGCGTTATATCGGCATCATCAAAGACCAGGCCGACCGGCTCACCCGCCTGGTCGAAGACCTGCTGGCGGTGTCCAGACTGGAGTCACGGCGCCTGCAGCTGACAATCCGCGCACTCGATCTGGAAGAAGCCGTCAATCGGGTGGTCAGAAATCTCTCAGACAAGGCCGAATATCACCAGATACTGCAACGCATTCCGCAGGGACTGCCGGCCATCTGGGCCGACGGCGACCGGCTGGAGCAAATACTCACCAACTTGATCGACAACGCCATCAAGTACTCGCCGCAGGACACGACCATCACAGTCAATGCCCGCACCATTGAGGGCGCGCAGGAGATGGTGGAATTCTCTGTTACCGATCAAGGAGCCGGCATACCGCCTGAAAAAATTCCCGACATCTTCACGAAATTCAGCCGGCTCGATGATCCTCTGGTCCGCCAAACCGAAGGCACCGGACTGGGGCTCTACATCACCAAATCGCTGGTGGTGGCACTGGGCGGCACCATCGTCGTCTCCAGCCGTTCAGGCGGCACCACATTCACCGTCAGGTTACCGGCCGCCAGTCTCGAACAGCAGGCAGCCCGAGGACGTGGCTGATGCTGTTGCCCACCCCCGTGATCATGGTCATCCACAACGAGGAACGCGCCGACGAATACGGAGAAGTTCTGGGATTGACCGGCGCCCGCATCCACACAGTCACTTCCTTCGAAAGCGCCAATGAGCTGCTTTCTTTCGTGCATCCGGATCTGATCCTGCTTTCCGAGCACATGCCGGAAGGCGACGGCAAGTTGTATTGCCAGCAAATCCGCGCCACCCTACCGCCACCACGGCCGGTGCTGGTGCTTTTGCAGCAATCGAATGACATAACTGAGAGAATCAGCAGTTTTCGCTATGGCGCAGACGATGTGCTCGCCGAAGACATCGACAAAAGCGAGCTGGCGATTCGCGTCCTCGCTCACTTGCGACGCCGTCAGGAAGAGCTGCTTCACTCCCTGACGCAATTGCCGGGCGCCAACTTAATTCGCCGCATGCTCGAGCAATGTCTGGTATCGGAGCGTCCGTGGGCTGCTCTTTCCATAGACTTGAACAATCTGCGCGTCTACAACGAAACTTACGGCGATATCGCCGGAGACCAGCTGATCAAGGCACTGGGAGCCATTCTTACAGAGACCGTGGCTGAAAATGAGTTTGCCGGGCACATAGAAGCCGACGACTTTCTCGTCATCACCTCGCCGGAAAGGCGCATCCAGTTAGCGGAGCGCATCTGCCAGGCTTTCGATGAAATCAGCAAACGCTTTTATCCGCCGGATGTGATCGACCGCGGCTATCTGGTCTCCACCGGGCGCGGGGGCATCCGCAGACGTGTGCCACTGATGTCGATTGCCATCGGTATCGTGTCCAGTTCGACGCGTCGATTTCAAGGATACGTCGACGTCCTCACCACCTCTCGTGACTACCGGTACACGGCCAAACTCAACTATGGCTCCAGCTGGGTCGATGACACCACGCGTTCGAAAAAACGCAAAGAACGCCGCGACGTGCGCGTCTCACGGATTCTGGTCGTAGAGCCCGATGGTGCGATGGCGTGTCTTCTGCAGGAGATCCTCTCTCTGGAGGGATACACTGTGGAGGTGACCAATTCCGCCGATCACGCCCTCAATTTCGCCCGCCATGAAAAACCGGACCTGATTCTTCTGGAATCCAACTTGCCTGATCGAGTCATGGACGGCTGGCTGCTGTGCCGAACCGTCAAACAAGACGAAGAACTGCGCGGCATATCAATTGTCATGGTGACAAGCAACCCAGACCAGTCTCTGGCACTGGAGTCAGGCGCCGATCTGTATATGCCGAAACCGTTCGACATGCCGTCCTTGCTTAGCGAAGTCAGTTTGCTTCTGCGCAGTCGCAAGCAATAAGCGATACCAGCACCACAAATGCCACCAATTGGTACCAGCAGCTGAATGGTATCATCTTTTGTAAAGTCACCTTGCGGTAAGCGAAAATGGCTGCAGACGAATCGGCGAACAAACCTGTCTACAGCATCGTTATGCCGGTCTTCAACGAACAAGAAAACCTCCCTGAACTGCACCGTCGACTGACCGAGGTGATGAAGGGTGTCAATGAGACCTACGAACTGGTCTTTGTAGACGACGGCTCCCGCGACCAGTCCCGCGAAATGATCAGGCAACTCAATCAGACCGACCCCTGCTGCAAACTGGCAGGATTGTCCCGCAATTTCGGTCACCAGAGAGCAGTTAGCGCCGGTTTGGCTCTGTCCAACGGACAGGCCGTGATTGTTATGGATTCGGATTTGCAGGATGCCCCGGAGGTAATTCCGGATTTTATTACCAAGTGGAAAGAGGGCTATAAGGTCGTCTATGCCATCCGGCGCACGCGCAAAGAAGGTTTCTTCAAGCAGCTGGCCTACCGGACCTTTTACCGCATTTTGAAAGCCACCTCCGACACCGACATTCCGCTTGACAGCGGCGACTTCTCGCTCATGGACAGGCGGGTAGTCGATCTCATCAAGCGGCTGCCCGAGAAAACCCGCTTCGTGCGAGGACTGAGAGCCTGGGTCGGTTTCAACCAGATCGGCATACCGGTAGACCGCGACGAACGCTTTCAAGGAAAGCCGAAGTACAACTTGCGGCAATTGATGTTTCTCGCCCTTTCCGGGCTGATGTCCTTCTCCGTGTTGCCACTGCGTTTTGCAACGGCGCTGGGCGTGCTGGTCTCGACTTTGAGTTTTCTGTCAATTATCGTCGTGATCGGTATTCGCATCTTCACCACCTGGTCCCTGCCGGGATTTGCGGCTACCGCCAGCATTCTTTTGTTTCTCAGCGGCGTCCAGCTTTTGACGATCGGCGTTCTTGGGGAATACATAGGTAAGATCTTCGATGAAGTCAAAGATCGCCCCCTGTTCATTTTGTCCGAAACCATCGGACTAAGTGAGGACCAGGACTAGTCCAATGGACCTCAGCCAATACGAACGCTTTTGGGAAATCGACCAGAATCACTGGTGGTTCGTTGCGCGCCGAAAAATCGTCGATTGCATCATTACTTCAGTCATCAGTCCGAAAGAGAATTTGCAGATTCTCGACATCGGCACCGGCAGCGGTGGCATGGTGCCGCTGCTCAGTAAATACGGACAGCTGACTGCTACAGAGCCTGACCAAGCGACTTTCGAATATGCAAGCGGCAGATTCAAGGAATATCCCCGCGTCCAGTTCTTGCACGGCGGCTGGGAGTCGCTCGATTTGCCACCACAACAGTTTGACCTGGTGACGGCCTTCGATGTCCTCGAACATTGCGAAAACGACGTACTGGCGCTGAAACGATGGGGATCCTGGCTTCATGAGGGCGGCTCGCTGCTCCTTACGATTCCGGCGTTTTCCTCTTTGTGGGGCATCAACGATGTACTCAGCCACCACTACCGGCGCTACACCAAAGAGACCCTGACCAAAGCCTTGCAAGCCGCCGACTTCAAAGTAGATAAGATCTCGTACTGCAACGCACTCATGTTCGGTCCGGTCTGGATATCGCGCAACATCAAAGACCGCATCGATCGCTGGCTGGCAGCCGGCAAAGAAGTGTCGCCATGGGATTTCGGCATGCCCCCCAAACCATTGAATGCAGTCCTGGAAAAGTCATTCAGTTGGGAAACGTCGGTATTGCCCGATCATGACCTGCCGTTCGGCACGTCGCTGATCTGCGTTGCTCACATCTAAACAAGTATCTTGAGATCGGCAAGGATCCAGGTCACTGCTTCAACAATACTGGCGCACTCGAAATCCGGCTTGACGGGCCATTGATACTCACCTGATTGCACTCGGGCTCCGTACCCTGTTGTCACAAGTACGCCCTTGGCACCGCAGTTCTGCGCCAATTCCACATCTGTTGCTTTGTCTCCGACGACATACGCACGTGCACGATCGAGAAAAGGATGATCGCCAAAGGCCTGTTCTACAAGCCCCGCCTCCGGCTTTCGGCAGCTGCAAGCGAGAGCATATTGCGCGACCGTTGCCTCGGGCAGATGCGGGCAGTAGTAGAGAGCATCGAGATGCGCTCCGCTTGCTGAGAGCAAATCAACCAGCCGAGAATTCAAGTTGCGAATGTGGTCTTCTGCGTAGTAACCACGGGCAGCGCCTGTCTGGTTGGTTATCAAAACCGCAGCCACTTGGGACTGGTTCAACCGCAGCACAGCATCGGCAGCACCGGCGATCAAATGCAGATCGTCCAAGTTGCGTATGTAGCCGACCTCTTCGTTAAGCGTGCCGTCGCGATCTAGGAACACGACAGGACGCAATGCGCTCTCCGAAACTGTCAAGTTGATGAAATCCTCGTGAAATGAGCATGAGAAGGGGCAGCACGCCGAACGGCTTTCAACAGCGTACACTAAAACGCGCAGCTCGTTTGCAATACCTAATATTACTAGTTGCTACAGTCGAAATTAGGCTGTTTGACGAAAGCCGCTCCCGCGCTGGCTTTTTCAAACAATCTTCTGCGAACGAGATCCCACGAAACGCCGCGTTCGTGATACGATTTTTTGGCACTCTTACCCGAATCAACGGCAATCTATGAGACTCAACGACGAGAACGCGTCGTTCCGCTTCAATCAAACAGGACTGAGAAAGTTTCTCGGCGACCTCGAATGCGAAATTATGGAGTTGGTTTGGAAGAAGTCCAATCCCACCGTGACGGTGCGCGACATCTACGAGAGTCTGCGACAGCAGCGCCCGATTGCTTACACGACGGTGATGACCACGATGGTCCGCCTGGCAGAAAAGGGGCTCCTGCGCATCGTAGATAAAGCCGGTCTGGCCAATTGCTACACACCGGCAGAGACGCGTGAAGAGTTCATCAGCAACGCTGTGGCACGAGTCTTCATCGTCTTCATGAAAGAGTTTCCGGAAGAGTCTCAGCGCGCTTTGAGCGGCGTCAAATCTCAGCCGGCTAAGAAGTCATCCTCAAAGAAACGCTAGCTCGAAACTAGCTGCTAATCGCCTGACGGTCGGGGGACAGCGATCTCTCCTTTGGGCGTTTAAACAGAAGTGTTGATCTCCACAAAGGATGGATCAGCACCGCCGCTTTTGGAAGGCATAGTCTCGTTTCGACCAATACTTTCAGCAAGAAGAGAGGGGAGCCTGCGCTCCCCTCCTTTGTACCTTGATTCGATTGACTGCGATTACTTGTTGTCGGGAATCGGAGCATCCGGAGGCAACGTGCCGGGCAGTGCCAGGGTGCGTTCCGAACGACCAGTTCTCATGTAACGCTCGTCGAGGATTGTCGGTTCGACTTGCAGGATGTTGGTGTCGCGAGGACCTTCCACCTTGCTGATTTCTTCCGGCAACTTGAGTTGTCCAGGCGTTCCAGGAAGGATGACTTCCGGACGGACGGCAACTACGAGTTCCGACTCGTTCTTGGCGAATGCTTTCGAACGATAGAGAGCGCCGAGTACAGGTACTTCACCGATAATCGGAGTCTTGGTCAATTCACGACCGTGGTTGCTGGTGACCAAGCCAGAGATGAAGAGCTCTTGACCAGGTTTCAGTTCTACGGTTGTTTGTGTTCTGCGGGTGACGAACGCCGGAATAGCTGACGTTCCACCACCGAACAGGTTCAAGGCGTTCGATCTGTCGAGCAGACGCTCTTCAGGCGAAATTTGCAGGTTGATGGTGCCGTTTTCCAGCAGAACCGGAATCATGTTGAGACGCATACCGAATGGCTCGAACACGACCGACTGAGCTGCTGTACCGGCTGTGGCGATAGATTGCAAAATTGGAATTTCGCCGCCTGCCAGGAACGCTGCTCTTTCGCCGGAGATCGTAACCAAGGTTGGTTCGGACAAGACACGGGCACGGGAGTGAGTGATCACGCCTTGCAGTGTCGGTGAAATCGACCAACGGGAGTTATTGCCGCTGGCGAAGTTGGAGACGGCTGTGAACAGGTTGGCGAGACCGCCAACCGAGTTGAAAGTAGCACCGCCCGGGATACCAAACAGCGTGGTGCCGTTCAGGAGCGGAGGAGCGCCGTTGAGCAATCCTTGACCGATACCGGATGTTGAGCTGAGCAGCTGCCGGTCGTTGTGATCTGGTTATAGCCTGCCAATGTAACAGGAGCGGTGCCACCACCAGGAATTCCCTGGGTTCTGGACTGCGCCGAAGGAGACCGGCAGCACTGGACCGATGTTGGTGGTGCCACCATTGGCGTTGTTACCGCCGATGCCGAAGGTGAACGTGTCGCTGGTGAAGGCGACGCCGAGTTGGACGCCCAATTCACGCACGGCAGCCGAGTTCATTTCCATGAAGGTGCAGTGCAGCACGATCAAAGGAGCTTTGCGAACACGAACCAGCGAGGTGACGCGACCGCCGTCGCTGACGACGCTCTGCGCTCTCGAGAGGTTGTTGTTCTGGTTGCCGAAGAACGTGTAACGGTCGGTTTGACCGATGGTGGACAACGTACCGGTCTGCTGACCGCCTTGCGAGGTACCGCCAGTTTCGCCGATTCTCTTGTCCATGATGCGGCTGCCGGCAACGATGATGTTCATGCCGCGGTCATCCATGAAGGCGTTCGCTGCTGCGAAGGCGCGGATGATCGATTCGGGGTGGTCAACGTCGCCCATCATAATGATGCGATCGCTGCCGCCGACGGAGAACGTGCGGACGATAATGCGAGGATCGATTTCGCGGATGATCGATTGCAGGGCGCCGAAGTCACGCGATACGCGGACGTCGATGGCGACCGAGTTGCCGGCATCATCCCAGATAACCAGGGTGGCGCCGCCCGGGGCTTTACCCAGCAAGACCATTTGGTTTTCCGCAACCACTACCGGCTCAGCGATGGACGGATCGCTGATCGAGGTGCGGATGATCTTGTTGCGCAGTTTGAATGTACGCGACTGCGAAACTTTCAGATCGATCGTGTTGCTCGGTTTGAACTCTTCCAGGTCGACCGTGCCGGAAACCACTGGAGGAATCGGGGTGGCATTGGCGTCGGCTTGCGCGATCAATTGATCGGGAGCGAGCTGGGCGAGAAGAGTCTTAGAGGAATACTTAGAGGTGCTCTTCGAAGAAATCGAAGTCAGCGACGGAATTGGAATCGAAGGCGCGGCGGCTTCCGATGTTTCGGCGATCGCAGGGGCGGCTTCCGAAGAAGCATCGCTGGCGACTGCTTCGCTCATGGCAATCAGTTTGGGTTCTTCCGAAGTCGAAGCAACTGCTTCACTCGGTTCGGTCACCGGCAGGGAGGAGTGAATGGTGAGAGCGGCAGCCGGTGCTTTGGCATCCTTGTCTTTGCCGAGGAACAAGGCGACTTGTCCGTTGTTAGCGCCACTGATAGCGACACCACTAGCGGTGACAGCTGGAGCGCGATGAACCACGGATGGTGCAGCTTTCTTAGCCACGGGCTTTTGCGTATTCGCTTTAACACCGGCGAGTTTCTGCCAGATCGCTTGCGAAGACGTCTCAGCATTAGCCTGTAGTAAGTTCGCTTGCACCAGTGCAATGGAAATGCTTAAGGCTAAGCACAACTGGGGCTTCTTCATATCTTCCTCTTTCTTACCTCTGTAAGTCCGTAACCGCAAACCGATACCATTCAGTCAGCCATGAGCTTAACACGACTCAGGTGATGGCACAATTTTTTTCAAACACAAACCTTTCTTTCGACACGAACGGAAAACAAACGGTCGATATATATCGTGGTTTGATGTGTTGCTCCCTTCTATTTAATTGAATATTCGCGACTGATACGACGGATGTTTATTTTGCTTGTAAACGCGTGCCAGTCGGCGCTTCCGTTCGCGAAATACCCGGTCATTCTACACGGCGTCACAGCTATGACAACCGTATTTGGTGGCTGCTTTAATTAAGACCGGATTCATTGTCAAGCGACTTGACTGCTGCAATCGCACACCGTGACCGGATTCTAACAGCAAAACTTCAAGTGGCAAACCTAAATTTTTCGGTCTAGCACTGGTTTAGCGTAATCAAGGTGGTTATCGGTCAGTCAAGGTAATGACAACAATATTGCCGCCGCCGGTGATACCAAACGCGGTGCCGCCTCATTTCAACCTGGTGGCACAGGCGGTGGCAAAGCGTTCGAAATACAACTCCAGTGATCGATTGCGGATGTTTCGCCGGAAACGTCGACACTTGACTTTCGGGACTGAAAAGATGCTCTTCACAATTGCCAAAATGCTGCAGCAGTGGGCATTTATAGTCCTAAATATCATGTCAGGAGAGTTTGGTCGGATTGTGATACATATAAGAGGATCGCGTGACTTTGTTTCCTTCGGAAGTTACGCTGGGCAGACATTAGCTTTAAAATGACTGCGGCGATTTCGGAAATGGGGAGAAGTTTTAGTACATGGAGAGCCAAACCGCTCAAGAAAAAGTGTTGGTCGTCGATGACGAGGCGTCGATTCGACGAATCTTGGAAACGCGACTGAAGATGGCGGGCTATAACGTAGCCACTGCCGCGGACGGTCAGGAAGCACTCGATCAATTCAATGCCTTCCAACCGGACCTGGTCATTCTCGACGTCATGCTGCCAAAAATGGACGGCTATGAAGTTTGCCGCGAAATCCGCAAAACTTCGGATACGCCGATCATTATGCTCACCGCAGTAGCGGACGTCTCAAACAGAATTCAAGGTCTTGAAATTGGGGCCGACGACTACGTCGTCAAACCGTTCAGCCCCAGCGAACTGGAAGCGCGTATCAAAGCGGTGCTGAGAAGAACCGTGGAGCGCACGCAAGACACGTCGCAGAGCAAGACCTCCAACGTCATTACCATTGGCAACTTGAAGATCGATCTCAACAAACGCCAGGTGATGAAGAAGAACGAACGTATTCGTCTGACAGGCATGGAATTCTCCTTGCTGGAACTACTCGTTACCAATTCGGGACGCCCATATTCGCGCAGCGAAATTCTGCAGCAAGTTTGGGCATATCCACCCGATCACCGCATCGATACTCGCGTTGTCGATGTGCATATCAGCCGCTTGCGCAGCAAACTCGAGGACGACAGCTCCAACCCGGATCTGATCCTCACCGCCCGCGGTATCGGTTACATGTTCCAAAAGATCAACTAATAAGGAAGTGCTTGCACGCACTTTCTGACACTCGCGAGGTACGACTGGCTATGAATAGACTCCCCATATCGGTCGTCCTGGCGATTTTGTGCCTGTCCGCAGCCCCCGCTCTGGCGTCAGAGGATCCCAAACCGACCCTCAAGCAGCAGACCTCCAAGGGCTATATCGAGTCAGATGAAGTCTTTACGCGCAGCAAATTCAACCGGCAGATAACGCTGGTGGCTCAGCAAGCGATTCGTCGAGGCGATTATGACCGAGCGATAAAGTTGCTGACGCGCGCGCTCGAGATCAATGACGACGATATGGACTCCCACCGGCTCCTGGCCGAAGCTTTGCAAGATAAGCTGGAAGGACAAGATGAGCGCGATCCTTACGTATACGAAAGATGCCTCAAGGAATGGTTGATTGTCTACCGCGGCGAAGTTGGCGAAGAAAAGGGACTGACCTTCCACGGTATGGGCTTCATGACAGATCGCTATGCCGACGACGACCGCGGCATAATCGCAAAGAAGCAACTTATTAAACTCACCGGTCATGCTCCCAAAATGTGGGAAACGGACAACAAATACATCACGCGCATGATGCGCAAGGATTCTTCAAACGTATCCGGCAAGGTCGTGCACGATAGCGATAAGAAATTAGACTTCCAGGTCGTTCCCAAGGTCGGCAAGCAAAAGGCGGCCGCCGACAACGCGTCGCAACAGTAGCGGGCGGCGCTAATCCCCGGATCGCGCAGGCTGCGAAAGTCGTCCCGCTGGCTTGATGCTGGCTATAATGCACATGCAAAGTCGGGGGAGAATTGATGTCAGCGAGCGTATTCACATACGTCGGCTTATTTCTCGTAGCCATGTCCACGCTCATGTACGAGGTGCTACTTACACGCATCTTCAGTGTCACAACCTGGTATCACTTCGCCTTTTTGTCGATATCGGTAACATTGTTCGGGCTGGCAGCAGGCGGCATCGCGGTCTATCTGAAGCCAAACTACTTCAAGCCAGAGAAAACCAACGAACACCTGGCAATCAGCTCACTCGCATTTGCCGCTCTTTCGACAATCGCAGTTTTGGTGCACTTGTATGGCCCTTACCTGCTGGGCAATGCCAATGCCGCGATCATCATCGTTGCCTCCTTGATGGCCACCTTGCCTTTCACGATTGCCGCCCTGACGGCCAGCGGCGTGGCCATTTCGCTGGCTCTGACCAGATTTCCCAGACAAGTCAATTCGCTGTATGCCGTCGATCTTTTGGGAGCGGGGCTGGGCTGTCTTGCCGTCGTTTTTTCCCTGAGATTTGTGGACGGTATCACTGATGTTTTTGCGATTTCAGCTCTGGCTTCGCTGTCAGCTCTTTGCTTTGCATTAAAGGGCGACAGCAAAAAGCTGATCGCCTCCAGCACAATCGCAGTGGCACTGTTCGGACTTTTATCGGGGGCGCAAGCTGTTTCTTATCAACAGCAACACCCGCTTGTCGCAGTCCACTGGACAAAGGGGCTGCCGGAAGCGGAAAACCTCTACCAGTTGTGGAACTCGTTCTCGCGCGTGCGCGTGTTCGGCAGTCCAGATCAGATGCAGCCAGCCGATGCCTATGGCTTGAGTCCGAAGGTAGCTGCAACCGCCAAAGCTCGCTTCGCCTATTTGGATATCGATGGTGGCGCCGCCACACCGATTCTCAAATTCGACGGCGACGTTAAAGCCGTCGACCATCTCAGGTACGAGATATCCAATCTGGCGCACCACTTTCGCAAACACGCCGATGTAGCGGTAATTGGTGCCGGCGGCGGGAAGGATGTTCTCTCCGCACTGGTTTTCGATCAAAATCACGTCACTGCTATCGATATCAATGAGAACATCTTCAAGGCTGTCCACGATCGATATGGCGACTACAGCGGGCATCTTCGTCAGAATCCCAAGATTAGCCTCGTCAATGACGAAGCTCGCAGCTTCATCACCCGCACTGATCAAAAGTTCGACATCATTCAAATCTCGATGATAGATACATGGGCAGCAACTTCAAGTGGTGCCTACTCTCTCTCGGAGAACGGTCTGTACACCACCGAGTGCTTCAAGATTCTCCTCAATCACCTGAAGCCCAACGGCATCCTGACAGTCTCACGCTGGTATTCGCACGGCATCCCGTCTGAGTTCTACAGGCTGACCGCCCTGGCGGCGGAAAGTCTCAAGCAAGAGGGTGTCCAGCACCCGGAACAACACATCATGGCATTCCGGAACATGCCGCCCGATAACATGAAGCTGATGATTCCCGACGGCATCGGCACCATTTTGATCAGCAAAGACCCATTCACGGAAGACGACTATAAGACGGCCGAGAAAGTCGCGCAGGAGTTGCAGTTCGATCTGGTATTCGCCGGTCCCAAACACAGCGACGAAAACATAGCTCGTTTAGCGACTGGAGAGGATCCCAATGTCGCGGCGCCCAGCGTGCCCTTCAACTTGAAGGCCCCGACCGATGACAGCCCTTTCTTCTTCCAGGCGATCAGCTTGCGTCACTTGTTCGATCGTCAGGCACTGGCACCAACCATGAACGTCACCAATATTATGGCT
The DNA here is from genome assembly GCA_046328035.1 of Candidatus Obscuribacterales bacterium. GTDB lineage: Bacteria > Cyanobacteriota > Vampirovibrionia > Obscuribacterales > Obscuribacteraceae > JBGASG01. The sequence goes on from JAXLXI010000008.1 coordinate 168,283, forward strand.
GGTCTCATGCTGCTGATCGCTGGACTGGCGACGCTGGTAATCACGTTCTACTGCATCCGCATTCCATATTTGCAGACTTCGGACAAACAGTCGGTGGTACGGGCAGCACCACTCTTTGCCTACTTTTTTGCCATCGGCTCCGGGTTTATGTTCATAGAGATCTCGCAAATCGAAAGATTGACCATCTTTCTCGGGCATCCCGTGTACGGGCTGTCCGTAGTTTTGTTTGCACTTTTGATTTCCACAGGGCTCGGAAGCTTCATATCGGAGTACTGGCTGGTACGCCGACAAACAAATCCACAACTTGCTCCACTTTCGATTGTAGTGATACTGATTTTGTATGCCCTCGTCTCCGGCAGCATGCTTGAAAGTACCAATACTCAGCCAATCGCGGTGCGCATCGCCACAGCCTCCGCATTACTTCTGCCGGTTGGGCTGGCATTAGGCAGCGCATTTCCTGTCGGTATTCGAGCCGCAATTCGCATCAATCCCGCCCTGGCTCCGTGGCTCTGGGGGATCAACGGCGCTGCCTCAGTGTGGACGTCGGTCCTGGCTATTATCGTTGCCATGTTTGGCGGTATCACTGTCTCATACTGCTGCGGCATTGCGTTCTACGTCTTAGCTGCTCTCGCGATTCGGGTCTGCGCCAAACAGGACCAGCCCACTACTGAATCGTCCAAACCAGTTGCGGAATAAAAAGAGACTCGCCCAATTCCTGAGCGCTCCCGCGCATCGCACGGGCGTTCGGAACTGAGCGAGTAGTTCACCTCAGAGCTGCGGGTCTCTTTGCGGGCGAATCAACTACCTAAGTCGTAAGGATTATCTGAATTCTGTCCGGATGTATCTCCCAATCCGGTGCCGGTGTCGGGAGGCGTGACACTGCCGGTATCCGGGACAGTGACACTGCCGGTGTCGGGAGGCGTACCTGTATCCGGGGAACCAGGACCGACATTAGTGTTATCAGTCACGGTACCAGATGTGGTGTCGCCAGTCGGTGCCGCCGTGCCGCTCAAACTCTGCTTGACCTGCTGCAGATAACCAACCATGGTTTGATCGGTATTCTTGGACAGGGCTTCATCGATGATGCCACTGGCGCTTGTGGCATCACCTGAGGCGGCTAGCGCCTGGGCATAAATCACGCGGGTGTACACCGCCTGGTTCTGCTCAGCGGCAATTTCCTGTCCGAGCGAACTGATGGCGAATAGCTTGTCCTGGAACGGTGCCGTCACCTGGTCTCTTTGATCGAGAAGCGATCCGGCGTTAGGCAACAACTGCAATAGCTGACCGCGGATCTGAGCCTTGTCTTCCGCAGAGACTGCTGAGTCCAGCATGGAGAGTAAAGCCTGCCCCTGGGCTTGCTGATTTTGATCGGGCAATTGCGAAATGCCTGTCATCAATTGATTGTTTATGTCGCTGATTTGTGTGACGACATCCTGAGTGAGTGCCGCATTGAGTTCTTGATCTTTCTGTGAGAATTCGGCTTGCAGCCCGGCAAGCCGCGGCGATTGACCGCTGTCTGCCTGCTGAATAGCAGCTTCGAATTGCTGCTTCAGTTCAGGGGTCATCTGCCCCGCCTCTCTCACTTGCTGCCCGAGCGCAACAACAGCCTGGAAGGGTGAAGTCGCAGTGCTGGTATCGCTGGTGGTTGCATCCGTAACGGTAGTGCCGTCGCCGGTACCGGCGTCACCTTCATAAGTAGGGTTGTAAGTGCCGTCACCGACCGTTCCGTTGTTGGTGGCGGACGGATCGCCGCCCGTGTTTAGCGTCGGATCACCGGAGTAGTCATAAGCTTGCGAAACTGCAGAGGCAGCTTTCATGACCGCTGCGGTATCAGTCGAGCCTCCATCAAATCTTTGTCCCGGTCCGCCCGGCGGCATATCAGACCAGATGCCCGGATCGCGATTCCAGCGTCCGTCTCTAGGACCTTCGGCCCAGATGCCCGGATCACCATTGAAGCGTCCGTCTCTGGGACCTTGCGCCCAGATGCCCGGATCACCGTTCCATGGTCCCCCGTCCTGCGGACCCGGACCCCCGTCTCGGTTCATATCCCAGGCATGACAAATTTGAACTCCCTGGCAATCGTCTGGAAACTGGTCATTTCTTCTGTAACCGTCATTGGGTACGCCATTCGGCGGGCCGGAATCATCAGACGGCCCAATAGTAATCTGATCGTGCGACATCAGGTGGCACCTCGGGGCTTTGCGGGAACTTGACAGTAACCCCCGGTTCCCCCGACCGCAATGGTGAAAATACGAAACCCGCGTTCAATCACAATCCCGTCACGGATTAGCGGTCTCGACCGTACAGCGTCATGCCTGCAACCCGCACCACATTCGGTGCCTGAAGCGAAGCGGCAAAGAGAAGGCGGTGGCAAACGCCACCGCCTTCTAGTTTCTTTCTCAGCCTGACTTGTGCAGGTGTTATGTACCGGTTTTCCAGGAGCTCATGTACTCGAGCATTTCCGGTGTCAGTTTGTCGATGCCGACATTGAGCGATTGCAGCTTGATGGTGGCGATTTCGCGATCTACTGCTTCCGGAAGAATGTGCACGGCATTGGTCAGTTTGCCTTTGTTCTTGGCGAGATGCTCAACAGCCAGCGCCTGGTTGGCAAAACTCATATCCATGACGGAGGCCGGGTGACCTTCGGCGCAAGCCAGGTTGACCAGACGTCCTTCGGCCAGGACATAGATGCGGTTGCCATTCTTCAGTGTGTACTCTTCAGTGAACTGGCGAGCCGGCGCTTTGGACTTGGCGGCTTTCTCCAGACCGGTGAGGTTCAGCTCGAGGTCGAAGTGACCGGAGTTGCAAACGATAGCGCCGTCCTTCATTTTCTCGAAGTGCGGGACATCGATGACGTGGCGGTTGCCGGTGACGGTGACGAATACATCACCGATCGCGGCTGCATCAGAGATAGACATGACGCGATTGCCGTCCATAACTGCTTCCAATGCCCGCACCGGATCTACTTCGGTAACGATGACGTTGGCGCCCAGACCGCGCGCTCTCATGGCGCAGCCTTTACCGCACCAGCCGTAGCCGAGCACGACAACGTTGCGTCCAGCCAACAGGCGGTTGGTGGCGCGGATGATACCATCGATTGTCGATTGACCGGTACCATAACGGTTGTCGAACAGGTGCTTGGTTTGCGAGTCGTTGACGGCAATTGCCGGGAACGGCAGTTCACCGTCTTTTTCCATGGCGCGCAAGCGGGTGAGACCGGTGGTGGTTTCTTCCGTTGAACCAATGACGTCGGCTATCTGATTTTTGCGCTCCTGAACGAGCGTGGCGACCAGATCCGACCCGTCATCAATGATCAGCTGGGGCTTATGGTCGAGCGCGACTTGGATATGCTTGTGATAAGTAGGAATGTCTTCGCCTTTGATGGCGAACACAGAAATTTCGGCATTCTTGACAAGCGCCGCTGCTACATCATCTTGAGTAGACAGAGGGTTTGAGGCGATGACCACGCAATCCGCACCGCCGGCTTTCAAAGTCAGTGCCAGGTTGGCGGTTTCAGTCGTGACGTGAGCACATGCTGAAATGCGCAATCCTTTTAAAGGCTTTTCTTTCTCGAAACGCTCACGAATTTTTTTCAGCACCGGCATGTCGGCGCCGGCCCAATCGATGCGCTTCTGCCCCTGTTCGGCGAGATTCAGATCCTTAACGTCGTACTTCACTGCTGTCGTATTGCTCACCGAAGGCACCTCACTAAATAATCGCGGAGAAGTGTCAATGGTAGCAAAAAGCAGGGCCCAAATGGCTCACAGTGCGGCACTTATGGACATCCATTAAGCCCATCGGCGACTAACACATTCACACTTGCAATTCAACCATCGAAAGTTTAAAGTTTTGTTCACAAGGGCACAAGATAGCTAGAGAGAGCTTCTTGGAACTTAGAAACCGCAGCAGGGACGACTTGATCCAGCTGCCGGCTTCCTCTTGGCAACCCTTTTACTAGAACGGAATCTAAGCGAATGGCATCCTTCGAACAGACCAATCAAAACAACGCAGTCAAAGAAACACTCCTGCTGCTTGCCGCATTGGCTTGCTTGACCGCTGCCATCGCTCTTCTGCTCTCATCGCCGGCGCACGCACTCACACTCAAAGGCGACGCCCACGTCACTGAACTAAAGCCGATGCTCGCCAAAACCACCACGCTGGCTCCCCAACCCGAAGAATTGCCACTGCCGGAAGACAATACATTCACCGCATCGGCGGTTGAACCGGCAGCTCCCGCCATTACCGCCCCCGCTGTTGGTCCCGCCTCCTTCTCCGCCGCAGCAGTGCAGACAGACAACACAGGCGCTGCCAGACCGCGCTGCCATCCCAGCAATACCTTTCCGGTCTCCTTCGCAGGCGAATGGCAATGTGAAAGCATCGTGGTGTCATCTGCGGTGCCTGATGTGGTGCCCGGACAACACATTCGCTCGCAGGTCAACTTTGTCAAATCACCTCAAGGTCTGGTCTCTATGATCTGGAGCCAGTCAGGCTGGACGTCGACGCTCACCAGCCTGCGCGTCAAAGGTGAAAACCATGCCAGTACGCGCCGCCTCAACCATTATTGCGACGGCAGCTGGACCGCCAGCTCGCGCGACCGCTACACGCAAGTTTCCAACGACCAACTGATCGCTACCAGCCGCGTCGAGCAGTATGTCAACGGTCAATACATCGGCACCTACACCACGCAATCAGTGCTGAAGCGCGTTGAGCCGATGCAAACTCTTTCTTACGCTCGGTCTAAGTAACTAGCGCACCGCTGCCGGTGACGGAGACTTAGCCGCCCTGCGGAACTGAGCAAACGACTTGGCACCGCGGAAGAGCGCTGTCGGTCCCAGATCTCGTTCGATGCGCAGCAATTGATTGTACTTAGCCGTGCGTTCAGAGCGGCATGGTGCACCGGTTTTGATCTGTCCGACTCCGGTTGCCACCGCCAGATCGGCGATTGTGTAGTCTTCCGTTTCACCGGAGCGATGGCTCATGACGTTGCCGTAGCCGCTTTCGCGAGCCAGCGAAATGGCATCGAGAGTCTCCGTCAGCGTGCCGATCTGGTTTGGTTTGATCAAAATCGCATTCGCTACATGCATATCGATGCCCTTCTGCAAGCGCTTGATGTTGGTGACGAAGAGATCATCGCCGACCAGTTGAATGCGATCGCCAAGGCGCTCAGTCATCAATTTCCAGGCGTCCCAATCTTCCTCCGCGACACCATCTTCGATACTGACGATCGGATACTTGTCGCAAAGCTGCACGTAGAAATCAACCATCTCTTCGCGGCTGAGGGTGCGTCCCTCTTTCTCCAGAGCATACTTGCCGCCTTTGTAGAACTCGCTGGATGCCGGGTCGAGAGCCATGGCGATGTCGGTGCCGGCCTTGAATCCGGCCAGTTCGATGGCTTGCCCGATCAGTTCGAGGGCGGCTTCGTTGGACTTGAGAGCCGGCGCAAATCCACCTTCGTCACCAACCCCGGTGCTCAATCCTTTCTTATGCAAAAGCTCTTTGAGCGTGTGATAAACCTCGGTACCCCAGCGCAGCGAGTCTGCGAAGGTCGGTGCGCCGAGCGGCACGATCATGAATTCCTGGAAGTCGACGCCGTCTTCGGCGTGTTTGCCACCATTGAGGATATTCATCAAGGGCACAGGCAGAATGCACGCTGTGACGCCACCTACATAGCGAAAAACGGGCATTCCCATCGAGGTAGCGGCTGCCTTGGCGACCGCCAGGCTCACCGCCAGCAAAGCATTGGCACCGAGCTTGGACTTGTCATCGGTGCCATCCAATGCCACCAGTTCACGGTCGATGGCCGTCTGCTCCAGGGCATTCGCGCCGACCAGCGCTTTGGCAATTACGTCATTGACGTTTTGCACGGCTTTCAGCACGCCCTTGCCCAGGTAGCGCTTCTTGTCCTTGTCGCGCAGTTCTACGGCTTCGAAGGTACCAGTAGATGCTCCCGACGGCACGGCCGCCCGACCGGCGGCTCCGTTTGCCAAGAGGACCGTCACTTCGACAGTCGGGTTGCCTCTTGAATCCAGAATCTCAAGAGCCGAAATCTCTTCAATGTGCGTCATCACAATTCCCCATGAATACAAAAGGCAACTCTTAAATAGAGTTCCTGATCTTGTCTGCCGCGGACAAATGCCGACTGGGCGGCATAAGTATAGCTCAGAGCAGGGCGCAACTCAGTGCAGGGCGCCAGCTTATAACAAGTTGTAAGCAGACCTGACAGCCGGTAGTCGACCCGACATCAGCGACTCGATGTATAAGTCGCTGCCGGCATCTAGTGACTTATATATGCAAATATCGCGGACGATCATTTTGGTGCCTCGCTAATGGCTCGAAATCATTCCGATAAATATACGACACATACTTCCGCATGGCATCGTAGGTGGTATCACTCTTGGGCACCACCACTAGTGCTAGCGTGAGAGCCACCACATATCCGCTACTGAAATGGTGGCATCCCTTTGATCTCCCCATGGGATGGGCATCTCCGCTCGAATATACAAAATGCATGCCACCAAATGCGATATTCATTTGCCACCAAAATTTTTTCTAGAAAATGCTTGCGTAATCCAAAGTTTGAGTATAATTTTTTGACTAAGACACCGTTCAGCAAAATTCCGGTGAAACCGCAGTTGGTATCACCATAAAAAAGATTCTAGAAAGCGGTTACACATGTCATCTCACGACGGAGACGTTCAAAACGGCCCGTATCCAGGCAGTTTCGAAGCAGTGCAAGACTACTTTCAACGGCGTCATTGCCGTCATTGCACCAGTCGATATGCTGCCGACGGTATCCAACTCGTCCGGGAAGAACCTGGTGCTTATGTGGTGCGCATCACCTGTTCAAAATGCCACCAACCACTTGGCACCGCTTTGATCGGATTGAGCAAAACTAACGATCCGTTTGCTGGCCAACCGGCCAAGCAAGAAGCCCCTCTGTTCCCCACTGATTGGTCAAAGCGCGACATAGAGCGCTTGTCAAATCAACCGGCAATCAGCTACGACGATGTTCTCAATGCGCACCAGTTTGTGCAAGGTTTGGGTGATGATTGGTCAGCCAACCTGCCAAAGATCTCCAGGCTGCGTCAACAACCGATACGCCACTAAATATGGTGCCGGACGGCATCAGGCGCTGTCCCGACTAGTCTTTCTCATCCCACCTGTTCCATCGAGTCCTCCTCCAAGCGGGCTTTCCCTCCGGAAGCCCGCTTATTTTTAGCGCTAAAATATGGACTGGACGGCAGCTTGAGGCTCCAGTGCAGTTATTTCCAGGAGAACAACTCGTTTTGCCGGCGCCCCGCAAAGGGGCGTCGGAGATAAGCGTCACCTGGGGATACCCCAACGAATATCAAGTCGGCATGGCCGGGCTGGGCTATCAGCTCATCTGGTGGTTGCTGGAGCAACATCCAGACGTCACGGTTTATCGGGCGTTCAGCGACATGAAGCAAGAGGGCTGGCAGTCCAGCGACCTCTTCGGCTTTACACTGTCCTGGGAGCTCGACTACGGCAACATCCTCGCCATGCTCAAGGAAGCCGGCATCCCCTGGTTGTCCAGCGAACGCACCGACGACCAGGCACTGGTCTTCGCCGGTGGTCCGGCTCTGTCGGCCAATCCGGAACCCTTTGCCGACTTCTTCGACGTCGTCCTGATGGGTGATGCGGAAGAGACTATTCCCCGACTCCTGGAAGCATGGAAAACAGCGCGCCAGTTGCCGGATCGGGCAGCACGACTCGCCCACCTCTCCACCGTCGAAGGTCTGTACGTCCCCAGCCTCTACCGGTACAAACTGGAATCGCCAGCGGGGCCAATCGCCGCCATCGAGCCGATTGCGCCTGCGGTGCCGGGAACGGTGAAGCGGTTCGCCTTCCAACCGCCGTCTGATTATGTCGCGCACTCGGTCGTCCTCGCTAAGGACAGCGCCTGGAACGACATGTTTCTGGTCGAGGTGGTGCGCAGTTGCCCGCAAGAATGTCGCTTCTGCCTGGCCAGCTACTTGACGCGGCCATTCCGCGGTGCCAACGTCGAAACATTAATGAACAAAATCGATCTCGGTCTCCAGCACACGCGCAAAATCGGGCTCTTGGGTCCATCAGTCACAGAGCACCAGTACTTCGACTCAATCGCGCAAGAATTGCTCAAGCGCCAGGACTTGCAAATATCAGTGGCTTCGATTCGCATCGATACAATCGATCAAACTGTCCTCGGCATGCTGGTCAAGCTCGGACAGAAGTCGGTCACCATCGCGCTGGAATCAGGCTCGGAGCGACTGCGTTCGATCATGAAAAAGAACCTGACGCAGACACAAATCTACGAAGCTCTGGATCTGATCGCCGCCAGCGGACTGCAGGCAGTGAAGTTCTACGGCATCGTCGGGCTGCCTGGTGAGACGCAGGAAGACCTCGACGAGACCGTGAAGCTGCTCACGACTCTCAAGAAGAAACACAAACAGCTGCGCTTCACCTTCGGCATCAGCTCCTTTGTGCCTAAAGCACAAACACCCTTCCAGTGGGCAGGACGCGATCGCCACTGCGCTAAGAAGATCGAATATTTGCGCAAGCACCTCTCGAAAATAGGCATAGAGGTGCGCCCGGAGAGCCATAACTGGAGCGATATTCAGACTTTGCTCTCGCGGGGGGATCGACGCTTGACACCAGTATTGGTGGCAGTCGCCGACTCGGCCGCCAATCTGGGATCTTGGAAGCGTGCTCTGAAAAATCTGCCGGACGACTGTCCGTCGGCTGACTTCTACATTTTCAGGACAATACCATATGACGAAACATTACCCTGGTCGCATCTGACTGAGCCGGCAAAATTAACCATTCTCAGCCGCCACAGCCACGCGGCCGACGCGCTGGCCGGGAGCTGATGACTATAACGAGCCGGAGAGTCTGATAGGCCGGCGGCGGTCCGATCGAATATATTTAAGCACGACATCCCGGCCACAAACAGGTACTTCATGAAAACCCCGAAAGAGCTGGAAGCGTTGGTTCAGCCTATCCGCGACGACCTCATGTCCGGAGCCGCCGAAATCGCTTTGCAGGCAATCAATGTCTTCCGCACCGTTATTGCCGAGGCCGGCACGGAAGATGTCAATAAAATCCGCGAGGACCTGGCAGAAACCGCCAAAGCGGTAATCAAAGCGCAACCGGCCATGGCGCCCTTGTTCCACCTGGGCAATGATGTCCTGCTCTCGGTCGAAAGCGCCAAAACAGTCGAGCAACTAAAGATGCAGTGCGACGAAGCGCTGGAAAAGTTTGAGAAACGGCTTTGCGAGAGTGCGGCAAAAATCGCCGACCAGACAATCGAGTTGATACCACCAGGAGAGCTGGTTTTCGCATATTCATTCAGCAGCACGGTGGTCACCAGCTTGATGAACGCGCGCGCGCAGCGGCGTTTCTTCCGGGTCGTCTGCTCTGAATCGAGACCCAGTCTGGAAGGCCGCAAACTGGCCGCGGTGCTCGCCCAGTCCGGCGTAGAAGTGATTCACACGTTCGATTCGGCGATGGGACTGATACTGCCTCAGTGCCGCGCCGCTTTCATGGGCTGCGATGCCGTTGCCAATCCCGGGATAGTCAACAAAGTCGGATCCTGGCTTCTGGCGCTCGCCTGCCGTGAGCTGAACATCCCGCTGTATGCGCTGGCAGGCACCGAGAAGTTCGTCACCGACGAACGGCTTTTCGAGTTCGAAGATTTCTCGCGCCCGGGAGAAGAAGTATGGTCGGACGCACCAAATGGAGTGCGCGTCCTCAACAACCAGTTTGAACTGATTCCCTTCTCATGGATAGCCGGTCTGGTCACAGAACATGGCATTCTGCAAGAGAAAGACATCGAACAGCACGTGTCGAAGTTGGCTGTACATGAGGCTCTCAAGCTGCAAGGCTCGTTCGCATCTTCACGCTAAATCAGCCACCCATGACCGGCATGATCTGAAACAGAGGCGCGGGACTTTCGAAATTACCTTTCGACTCTTCCCAGAGTATCTTGCAGTTGGGCAGGGCCGCTTTTAGTTTTTCCAGTCCTTCGGCCGTGATGCAGGTTTCTCTGATGCGCAATTCTTTCAAGTTAGCGAAATTCTCGATGTTGGCGATCGACTCGTCGTCGATGTTGTGACAATGATCCAGATCGAGAACTTCCAGATCTTTGGCCTTTGCTATGCTGGCCAGTCCGGCACCACTGACCTCGGTGGAAACAAGATCGAGCATCTTCAGGTGCGTCAAATCTTTGAGTTGCTTCAGTCCTTCATCGCCCACCTTGGTCATCCCCAGGTGAAGACTCTCCAGATTGGTCAACCCTTTTAGATGCACCATTGCGCCATCATCTATTTTCATAGTGCGCAAAGCCAGATTGGTTAGCTGCGTCATGCCGGATATCTCAGCCAAGCCATCGTTGGTCAAGCTGGCGCAGTGAGAAAGGCGCAAGTCTTTGAGTCCATGCAGCTTGCTGACACCGACCAGCTCCTGATCGGTGACCTCCGAATTGCGATAGTCTACCAGTGGAATTCGATCCAGCAGCTTGTTTCCTTCACGCAGTCCCTCAATCTGAGTAGTGATGCTTTGCCGCAGATGACTCCTCTCATCTCGCGACAGATCCTTTCCAAAATTTCCTTTGGCTACCATCTCACCCAACTGGGTCAGTTCACCGATTTGCGATTGCCTCTGCTCAGGAGTGAGGGCGGCGAAGCGTTTGACAGTCTCACCCAGGTGTCTTATGCCGGGCACATCGTTGGCCGATTCCTGCGTGCAATCCATGCTTTCTATTTTCTTGCGCCACTCAGCTACCGAGAAATGTTCATCGGCAGAGTCTCCACTGCTGAAGTGTCCCAATCGGTCATTGATCAGCTGGCGAGCGAGAGTGCGAACTCTCAGGTTCTCCGAAGTCAACGCCTTGTCGAGGGCCGGCAGTACGTCGGCGCCCATGTCGGACAGCTGCTTGCTGGCATCCAGACGCACAGTGAATGAGGCGGACCCGAGTTGATCTATTAAAGCGTCGGCATCCATGGTCACGCCCCGGTCCATGGACTCATCACCCATGTCCTGGTCTTTACCGTCGCCGGATTGCTTATCGTTGCCGGCTGTCCGCACGACCGGTCCGTCGGCGTCGTTCAGCAGGGCTTCACGGCAACCTGTGCCGTCCGGATCGCAGGTGGAAATTGGGGAATCGCCACGATACATAAAGGTGTCTACCTCGCCTCTGATATCCCTGCCGCGAATCTAACACTTTCGCCAGGCGTTGAAACTGTCGAATTACACAGTCAATCGTCGATAGATCAGCGGCGCACTTGGCACTACATGTGGTACCACCGACCATTGCCCGCATCCGCGCTAATCTTCTTGATTAGAACCGCACCACAGGGAAAACCCCAGATGCCTGAACGGCCTAAGGGCGGTGCGAAGCCCCCAACCGCGGCCGTACGATGACGCTGTTACCACAATTTCGACCGGAGGTTGACGGCTCATGCGTGCTCGTCACTTGGTTCTTGGCGCCTCTGCAACCAGTTTGTTGGTTGCCCTGGGAGTCTCTATTAATCCCAACCTGGCTGCCGGCCCGGCAATCATGCCCGTTGCACCTGGCACTGTCATGACTCCCACCCAGAAGACAGTCAAACTCGACTTAGACAAAGCCGTCGATGTAAACCTGCCAAAACCAGCCAAACCCCTGACTCCGGCACCGTTTAAAACCAAAGACCTGAAAAAAGGCTGGATCATTGATATACCGGGCGACCGCCCGATTGCCACCCCTACTTACTACGAAGGCAAGCTATATGTAGGCGGCGGATACGGGTCTTATGAGTTCTATTGCTTCGATGCCGAAACAGGAAAGCTCGTCTGGCAAATCAAAACAGGCGATGACGGACCGACCGGCGCCGTTGCCGAACAGGGACTGGTAGCATTCAACACTGAAAGCTGCACTGTGATGGTCGTCGAAGCCGCAACCGGCAAGATGGTCTGGCAAGAATGGCTGGGTGACCCGCTCATGAGTCAACCGGCGGTGTCCAACGGCAAACTCTACATAGCCTATCCTTGCGCGGGCAAACCGGTGCAGAACGTCCAGACCGGCAATTCACCCAAGGCTGCTGCGCGTGTGCAAACGGCACCGAATACCAGCAATACCTTCAGCCAACTTTCATACAGCAAACCGCCCAGCACCGGCGGCAAGTCCGTGCAAGTTGCCGCCGGTATGTCGCAAGCCAAAGGCGGCCGCCACGTCATGCTCTGCGCCGATCTGAAAACCGGGCAGCACCTCTGGACCCAGGACATCACCGGCGATGTGCAGACAGCCCCAGTCATCGACGGGAAGAAACTACTGTTCAACTGTTTTGACGGCACATCCTTCTGCCTCAACGCAGACACCGGCAAAATCGAGTGGAAGAAATTCGATCAGGCAACCAGCGCTCCGCTTTCGCTGGGCAACGAAGGCGTTCTGACCACTGCCAAAGCGCACTCCGGCATGGCTCCGCCGCCTCCGGCACTGGCTGCATCGATGGGCAACTTGCTCAAGAACTACGATGCCAAAACGGAAGACGTAGAAGCATTAGCATTGCAAGGCGCCACCAACGGTACCATCGGCCCACAAGGCTGGAGTGCACCGCGCAAGGTGGGCTACTACAAGTCCGCCAAATCCACCCAGATCCTGGGTCAAAAGGCGGCCCAGTTGGACGCGTCCGTGGGCTTCGGTGGAGGGGCCCCGGGCGCAGCCAGCATGGGACAGGCTTACAAAAACGTCGGCGTCAACACCGTCGCGCAAGCCTGGGCCTACCAGGGTGCTCGCCCGGCCGCCAACAAAGCCGGTTTCGTGCAGGCGCAAGGTATGAACATCAAAAGTCTCGACCGCGCTCGTCAGTCTAAATGGAGCGCCAATGCCACCAGCCGCAAACTCGATGCGCAATCGCAAGCCTTCGCACCGCCGGCACTGGGCAAGCGCAACATGTTTCTCTGCAGTGCAGCCGGACATCTTGTATCCATGCAACAAGACGACGGCAAAGTCAATTTCATGTATGACGTCCAAAATCCGATTACATTCCAGCCGGCGCTTGCGAACGGCAAGATGTACGTCGGCACCGCCAACGGCAAAGTGATGTGCCTGGAAACCGGCGATCCGGATGCAGACGGCTGGACCGCCTGGGGCGGCAACTCGCAGCACAATAAGCGCGAGTAACCGTCGGGGGTACATAAGAGAAGTACGCTTCTCGAGAGTCCCGTGGATTTTACCGAGCCAGTCAGCAGCTACAAGTCGCCACTGAAGTGTGGTGCGCTTCTGGACGGCAAGTACGAGATTTTGAAACTGCTGGGTACAGGCGGCTTCGGTTCAGTTTATCAGGCACACCACATCGGCACCGATAAGATCGTTGCCCTCAAAGTGTTGCACCCGAACATGGCAATCGACTCCGATGCTCTCAATCGCTTCCAGAGAGAAGCGCGCATCATCTCGACTTTGCGCCACGACAACATCCTCGAAGTTTACGCTTTCGGCTCCACCAGCGATGGCATTTTTTACATGTCCACTGAATTCGTGGACGGGCGCTCGCTGGCTGAAATACTGGCGGAACACGGTCCTTTTAACTCCAAAGACGCCTTGCCGATTCTCGAGCAGATCTGCAAAGGCATGCAGTATGCCCACGACAACAACGTGCTGCATCGCGATCTGAAACCGGCCAATGTGATCATCGTCACCAACAAAACAACCGGCGCCATGACAGCCAAAATTGTCGACTTCGGCTTGGCTCGCCTGACCGGCGATCGCGCCGGTCAAGTCCTGACTCAGACAGGAGAGGTCATCGGCGATCCCAACTATATGAGTCCGGAGCAGTGCCAGGGGCGTCCGCTTGATGCCAGGTCCGACATCTATTCTTTCGGTTGTTTGATGTATGCGGTATTTACAGGTCGCCCGCCGTTTCTATCCGATACGCCGGTGGCATCGCTGTTTAAGCAAATATCGGAGCAGCCGAAACCCTTTGCCGCCGAGCGCGGGCTGCCCAGATCAGTAGAGTCCATTACGCTGACGGCTCTCGCCAAAGAACCGCAAAAACGCTATGAGTCATTCAATCTGTTGCGCGAGACGCTGCAGGATTTTGTCACCGATCCACATCTCGATGTTGCGGCACCGCATACGCTACCAGGGTCCGCGGGCGCAATTAATTGGGCACGCCAGAACGCTCTGGTGACGGCGGCAATAACCGGTGCACTGGTGCTGATCGCCGGCGCCGCCTGGTTCTATTTGCGACCACCCCTTGCGCCGAAGCAATCTCCAGCGGTCGAGTCCGACATGCAAATTGTCGAGGAGCGCCTGCGGGATCTCGATGTGCAGTGGCACAAAAGAAGGCAATTGCCTCCACTCGCCGAAGTGCGCAAACTGGTCGCCATTGCGCAGTCCGGCTCAGACCGATCAACTCTGGCCAGAGCAAAGACCATGTTGGCGTGGGTTCTTTCTTTTGAAGGTCAAAACGAAGAAAGCCTGAAGGTAGCCAGAGAAGTCCTGGAGATGCCGGAGTTTCCCGAGAGCGAACGTGATGTGGTGATGAATCAAGCAGCACGAACCGCCTATCAGCTCCAACAATATTCAGAAGCTGAAAAGATCGCCGAAGAAATGGTGAACATCATACGCAAGCGAAAAAATCCCAACAAAAGTTTGCGCATTGATGAGTACATCCAACTGATTCGCATCAAAGTGCAAATGCACAAGATAAACGAGGCAGAAAGCCTTTGCCGTGAGCTCTGTGCAGAGTATCCGCGCCATCCGGACGGCACCCATAACTTCGAAGTATTAGCCCGCTCAGGCTTGGGCAAGCAGGTAGCGGAATATAAGTTGAGCGCCGGTCTGTATAAAGATGCCGACGAGATCATCGCCGCGATGGATCAGACTCAGCTCACCTATGAAGGTCGTCCCGCCGTAGCTTTTACGATCGGTCTGTCCAGCCTGACTACGCAGAAACGCAAGAACGAGATCGATGGTTTTTTGCGCAGAGCCCTTTCGGTAGCGAAGAGCCCTTACGAGAAAGTGGTGTATCTGGAGTTCGTCATCAAACATCTGATTGACACAGGCATGATGGACAAAGCAAAGATTTACCTCAAAGAAATGGAGAAACTCGCCGGCACCACAAACAGTACCGGCGCCACCGAAATAGGCTCAGGAACAGCGACAGCCAAAGACTGGGCGTCCGTTGCCAAAATGTATCTGGAAAGGGCGCAGGGACACTTCCAGGCCGCTATCGAAATCGGCGAGCCGGTATTGACGCGCCTTCTTTCCGGTCCCGACAATCGCTACATCATCGAAGAATGTAACTGGGTCCTCGCCCAATGTTTCGAAAAAACCGGTCAGCCTGAAAAGGCAGCAGCGGTCAAAGCTCAAGTCGAGCGCTACTTCAGCGGCGAGCGGCTATCGGGCCGCTAGTTATGGATAGAGACCGCGCAGGTTTCTCGCTTCCCAGATGCGCTCCACCGCCAGAGTGATAGCGGCCAGCCGCAGCGAGATCTTCATTTGATCGGCGCGGGCGAAAACGGAGTCGGAGACACGTCCCACCTGCTGGTCGAGCTTGCGGTAGACTTCATCTTCCGTCCAAATCAGCCGCATCAATCCCTGCACCCACTCGAAGTAGCCGGCAGTGACGCCGGATGCGTTGGCGAGAATATCCGGCACCACGATGATGCCTTTGCCTTCCAAAATCTTGTCGGCCTGCGGTGTAGTCGGCGCGTTGGCACCTTCCACCAGCACTTTGCACTGGATGGTGTCGGCGTTGCGTTTGGAAATCACGTTCGGCACCGCGCAAGGAGCGAGGATATCGCACTTGAGTGACAACAGCTCTTCATTGGTGACCGCTTCACCATGCCGGAAACCGCTCATCGTGCCATGTTCCTCGATGTGCGTTTGCAGCGCTTTCAAGTCCAAGCCCTTCGGGTTATAGACGCCGCCCTGGTGCCCGGAGACGGCAATCACGTTGAAGCCGGCGTCTTGCAGGCTGCGTGCCAGCGACGAACCGACCTGTCCGAGACCCTGGATGACCACGGTAGCATCGGTTCCCAGGTTAAACCGCGCCGCGGCTCGCTTGGCGCACAGAGCCACACCATATCCGGTGGCTTCGGTCAGCCCCAGGGAACCGCCGATGGACCGCGGCTTGCCGGTCACCACGGATGGTACCGTGTGCCCGATATTGACACTGTACGTGTCCATAATCCAGGCCATGGTGCGTTCGCTGGTGTTGAGGTCAGGTCCCGGAATATCCTGATCCGGACCGATCAAACTGATAATTTCGGAGGTGTAACGGCGCGTGATGCGCTCCTGTTCGCCCATGCTGAGCTTGGTGGCATCAAGGCAGATACCGCCGTGAGCGCCGCCGAAAGGCAAATTGAGCAGGGCGCACTTCCAGGACATGAGCATGGCAATCGATGCCACCGATCCCAGATTGAGCGTCGGGCTGAAGCTGATGCCGCCCTTGGCTGGACCAAGCGCTATGTCGTGGTGCACTCGATAGCCGGCGAATGTCTGCACGGTGCCGTCATCCATACGGGCCGGCACCACCACCGACAGCGCTCGCTTCGGATGCCTCATAGGCGCAATTTGATTCTCATCCATTTTGAGAATCCGCGCCGCTTCATCGAGGCGGCTCTGGACACGGGAGAATTCACCCGTTTCCCACTCGTTTCTCAAGACCTTCTCTTCTTTGCGGGGTTCTGCTGCTTTGCTCATGGCGCCTTTTGATTAGTCTCTCTCAGAAAGCAAATGGTACGACGTAAAACGCTCATTTTGACAGCCTGGACAGGATATTTTCATGAAGCGCATCAGTTTTATCACGAAGGTCACTGACAACGGAGTCGGCTGTCTTGCGGACTTCGGCGGCAAACTTCTGCTCCGTGAGACCGGGCAAGTTGATGAGAACGTTGTAATAAGCGCCCTCGCCGCCGGCCCTGGCTGTCAATCCAGCCACACCGGCATCACTCAGACAGTTAGGATTGCCGCGCTCGGCAACCAGCGTCGCCAGGTCGACCGCATCCAGTGCTGCCCGCAGCACAGCCAGAGGCACCATGGTCGCCTGCTGGTTGGCCTTCTCAATCGCCGCGTCGCGGGCTTTCTTCGCTTCGTCGGTGTCTTTGGGTAGCTTGCGAGCCTCGCCGATTTTATTGAAAGCCTTGGTATCTTCGTCGATGGCCGTGACGAAACTGGCCTTGAGCTTTTGCGCCGCCGCCGACAGGTCATCCATCTCGGCGTTGCGGTCTTCGAATCCCTTCTTGCCGTGCGTCAGATTGGCGACCATCGCTGAGAGTGCCGCCGACAGGCTGCCACAGAGGGCGGCCACACTGCCGCCGCCGGGAGCCGGACTGTCTGAGGCCAGTTCATCGACGAAATCTTTGACGCTCAAGTCGCGCAGCAGCTTGCCTTCGTCTGCAATTGTGTACTCGATGATCTTCTTCTTTGGATCGAACGGCTGCACATCCGAAAGTCCCAGGGACAGCACGGCAGCGTTGACCAGTTCTTTCTCGCTGACCCCGACGCAGCGTCCCTGTTTGCGCAAATAATGCTCGCCGGCCATCAACATGGGCTCGAGCGGCACCAGACCTACAATCTCGCTGCCGGTGACACGCATGCCCAGAGTCTCCGCCTGGTTGCAGCATTCATCGAAAGCCTGGTGCACGGAGGTGGCTTTGTAGTCGACCAGGTTTATCGAGATCTGCGCCTGGTCGTACTCGTCGACATACCAGCCCACGGCTTTGCAGGCTTTCAATACACCGGGTACTTTGACGGTGACGCCGTTCTCGTCTTTGACGATGTTGCCGGATTCATCACGCTTGGCACGCCCGGCTTCGCGGATGTTGAGCGCCACTTCGTTAGCCAGCTTGGTCGACTTGGTATTCAAATCGACGTTGTACGCAATCAGAAATTGTCGCGCACCAATTACGGTGGCACCGCTGGCAGCATTGAATTCGCGCGGACCGAAGTCAGGCTGGAAGCCGTTTTTCATGCGCGCTTCCAACCCTTCGTATTCGCCCTGACGAACGTCGGCTAAATTAGAGCGCTCGGGCACTTGAGCGGCTTCCGCGTACAGATAAACCGGAATTTTCAATTCTTCGCCGACACGCTTGCCGAGGCGCTTTGCCAGCTCGACGCAGTCTTCCATCGTGACGCCGGCGACCGGCACGAAGGGGCAGACGTCAGTGGCGCCGATACGCGGGTGAGCGCCCTGGTGAGTGCGCATATCGATCAAACTCTGAGCCCGGGCAATTGATTGAAAGGCCGCTTCCACCACGGCATCGGGTTCGCCGACGAAAGTAAAGACCGTGCGATTGGTGCTCTTGCCGGGATCGACATCGAGCAAGCGAACGCCCTCAACCGAGCGCACTGCCTCAGCAATCGCATCTATGACTTTTGGATCGCGCCCCTCACTGAAGTTGGGCACACATTCGACGACTCGCATTTCCCCTCCACGACTTGGGCTTCCAAGAAGCACCGGCACAGGGAGGTAAATATAGCACCGACGGCAGTTTCGTTACTTCTTAGAGTCTGCGTGCCAGGTGAACCAGAGCGTGCCGCCCACCATCAACAGCGATATGGCGGCCCACAAGAAACCCCAGACAAAGGCCGGCACTCCCGTCATCTGCGCCATGTTGGTGGCATCAGACCAGGCTTCCGAACCCATTCCAAAAGAACTCTGCATCAGATAAGTCACGCCCTGTACGGCATTGAGCGCCGTCTGCACGCCGATAAACAGCAAGAGCAGGTTTGCCCAGCGGGCATTCATTTTGATGGCAGCCCAGATGAAGCCGGCCGACATGAGAAGTCCCCAGAACATGCTGCCCAATCCTTCCAGAATGCGCCATTCATGGAAGATGGTTCCCGACATCAAGAGCAGGGTGCTGGCACCTAATGCCACACCGATCAGTCCGAGCACGACACGCGACAGCTTTTGAAAACGCGCCGAGGCAATCAGCAGACAACCGAAAAACGTCGCCCCCAGATAGCCGGCTTGCGAATAAAAGAACGGCATGCCGCCGTGGCAGAACGTCAGTCCGCCGTGTCCGTGTCCATCGCTGACAATCGTCAGTCCTGAAACCGTACCGCCGGTCAAAAGACAGACCAGCGCGTGCCCCATCTCGTGAACCGTGGTCACAAACGTGTTGATCGGTCCGAAGATCCAGTTGACATAAGGTATCTGCGCCAGGATGACACTGGCGAACAGCACCAGAAGCAAAGACATCGTGTGCTGAGGCTTTGCCGGTTGTGTGGCACTGCTCAGAGTTTCATCAAAGTCGAAGGACGAGGTCATACCGATTCATCTCACCACTGGAGGATATAGATTGACCATATCAAGTTTCGTCGACGCCCGCCAAGTAGGTTAACCCTAGCAAAAGCGTCCTCCTTACTGCGTTGGCGGACATGTAGAATGACTTCGCCAGCAATGGTCTTTTAATCTTGTCAACGTATAGATAGCGCCCATGTCGGACAGCAAAGCCAGAGAAGCACACCAGGCTTACCAAAAAGAATTTTTTGACAAGAACGTCGGTTTCTTCACGCGCCCGGTTCCGGAAGACGTAGAGGAACGAACCGCACTGGTAGTCGAAGCCGCCGAATTGACCTCGAACGCACGAGTGCTTGATGTGGGCACCGGCACCGGAGTGCTGTTGAAATTTATGCTGGCTGCCGGCGTTAAACCGGAAAACATCGTCGCCTGCGACCTCAGCCAACAAATGATTGCTGAAGCAAAAGAGCGCTATCCGCAGGTCAACTTCCAACTCGGCGATGTAACGGAACTGCCGTCCTCGCTAGGCAAGTTCGATGCCATCTTTTTCAATGCTTGTTTCGCCAACATGTTCGACCCGAAAGCGACTCTAGAATACGTTTCTCAATTTCTCACCGGCAGCGGGTGCGTGATCATCAGCCAACCGGTCGGCCGCGGATTCGTCGACCAGCTGCACGAGTACGAGCCGCAACTGGTGCCGCATCACATGCCGACCCGCGCCGAGCTGGACATCTGGTGCGACGAATTCAAATTGCATTTGCGCGAGTATCGCGACGAAGGCAAGTTTTACCTGGCCGTCCTGACGCTCGGTCAGTGATACCACCTGTGATACCGGATGCCTAGTTTCGCCTTCGACACGCTAAACATCTATGTGCTCTTAACGCTGGCTTCCTGGAGCATCTGGGGAATCTTAGACAAGAAGGCACTGGACAATGCGAAATATACGGATGTGGTGCTGCGCTATTCGATGTGGTGCGTTGTTTCCATTCCGCTGATTTATCTGTTGCTCAATTTCACCCAGCCCAACTGGCACATTCATCCATCGACCTGGTTCTGGACCTCGCTGGGGGCAGTGTTCTCGACGGTCGCGATCATGTGCTACATGGCGTCCATGACAAAAACCGAAGCCAGTTATGTGCTCGGGATCACCTCAGCGTATCCGCTCATTTTGCAGTTTCTCGCCGTGCCGCTGCTCGGTGAGAAACTGGTCGTCGACCGCCTGCTGGGCGCGGCTTGCATCGCTGCCGGCGTCGGAGCGATAGGCGCATCGCCCGGCGGAGATGCGCCGTTTCCTACCGGCAAAGAACGCTGGCAATTGATCGCTTTGATTGTTGTGTGTGTAATCACCTGGGGAGTCTGGGGAATCTTTGATAAAAAGGCGATTGAAACCGCCACTCCCTTAGAAGCGTACTTTGCCGAGCGAGTCTGGGAAATCGCCACTCTCTTCGTGGTGTTCGGCTGGTGTCGCTGGCGCAAGATACCCATTGACTTAAAGAACAAGCCGGCATGGACATACACGTTTCTCAACTGGGCAGCGCTGGCTGTGGGTCGCTATGCCTATTTCGGTGCCCTGCTGCTGGCGTCCGCATCTTATGTAATTACAATTACGGGTTGCTATCCATTATTGATGTATTTCTTCGCCATCGTCTTTCTCAAAGAGAAGTTCAATAAACTGCGCTTCGTCGGCATCGGACTGGTGGTGATTGGTGGCATACTGGTGCAGATCACACGCGACGTTCAGTGATAAATCCGAGACGCCAACAGAAATGACTTCCGAAAACAAATCTCCAATAGATGGGCACTGGCGCGGCTACTACCAGACCATCGAAGACCAGATGGCGGGCAGAAAAAACAACTTCAAGGTCCGGTTCAACACTAAAGACGGCTTAACCGTTACCGGTCAGATGATCGAGACAATCGTGATCACTGGAGAGATTGCAGGTAGTGTTACCGGTGATGCCATAAAGTTCACCAAGCAAACGCGCACTGATGTACCGCGCAGTGTTTTCGAAGGCACGATAGGAGCGGACGGCGCGCTGTCAGGGCAATGCCAGATCGGCAGCAGCACCGGCACCCGCAGCGGCAAGTGGCACGCGGAGCGCTACCAACCAGGCGCGATGGACAGTTTCTTCGATGGCTACAGACGAGCCGGTGTCGTCATTCTTCTGGTGGCAGCGTTCACATTGTATTTTGGGATCGTCGAGCCGATTACGCTCGCGCACGCAAACGAAAAGGAAATTGCCATCAACTCGCTGCTGGTGAAAATCTTTGCTGTCTGCGCGCCGATGGGCACAGCTGCACTGATTTTCGGAGCCAAAGCCAACCAATTCCTGAAAAGGAACCTGGACGGCAAGAGATCAGTGAAAGGCTGGATTCTAATGGTCGGAGTCCTGCTGCTTTCTATAGGACTCTACGAGGGTCTGCTCTGGTATCTGAGAACCCTCGGTTACGAATTTCCGCGCGACAAATAAAAAGCCCGGCTGCGAGAGCCGGGCTTAAGAACAAGATTCGGAGAGGGAGAGATTCGAACTCTCGGTACAGCTTTTGACCATACAACTTCTTAGCAGGAAGCCGCTTTCGACCACTCAGCCACCTCTCCAGAGGTAGGTAGAAATATATCATACCCGAATGACAACCTGCGATTGTCCTAAAGCAGGTGCAGCATAAACATTCGGATCCAGTAATAACAGATGGCTCCCGCGAAGATTAAGCCGTCGCCGCGATCTAGAAAGCCGCCGTGCCCGGGTATCAGATTGCCCGAATCCTTAACACCAGCGTCCCGCTTAAGCAGTGACTCGCATAAGTCGCCCAGTTGGCAGCCGATGGAAGCAAAGAGACCCATCAAAGGCGCCTGCCAGATGTGGAGATGAAACGGGGGTGGCTGAAATATGTAGTGGTCGGCGACGTAGACCACTACCGTAGACCAGAAAACAGCCGCTAAGAGCCCACAGATGGCGCCTTCGATAGTTTTCTTCGGACTGATGGTCGGATAGAGCAAATGTTTGCCGAAAGCTTTGCCGCCGTAATACGCAAACACATCAGTTGCGAAAATGATGAACAACGTCACCCACACATAGGCAACGCCTGGCTGATAGAGCGGATTAGCGGGCAACGACACGCCGGGATCGATTAGATTGCGCAAAAGCGCCAGATGGCTGGGCATAAACCCGCAGTAGAGAAACCCCAGAATCGTGGTGGCGATATCAGATATGGTGGCAGGTGGGTCGAGGTCGCGGAATAAGAGGCGGAAAAACGAAGCGCAAACTCCAACGACAACCACCAGTGGAAAGGCAAACAGCGGGTCCCACGTCACGTGCAATCCCGGCACTTGGGGCAAAGTTCCGACCGCCACGAAGGCGATGATCATGGCGCGAATAATACGCGGCGACGGACGAATGCCCTTGGCTTGCACCAAGCCGATGAATTCATTGCCGGCCAGGACCGACACGGTTGCCAGCCCCAACGCCCACCAGATGCCGCCCGCCATCAGCGCCACCGCGGCCGCGAAGAACAGGCTCCAGCCGTAGACTACCCGTCGAGACACTCCGGTGATCCTCGCGTCGACGACATAGCCGGAGCCGGCTGCTCACCCAATTTTTCCAGAGCGTCATCGCTGACATTGTTAGAGAAGAAACGTGCACCTAGAAATGCCGTCAGCGGTATGGTGCAAACCAGCCCGATGCTGCCCGTCAATGAGGCGGCAACTTCGGTGGCAACCAGATCTAGATTGAAGAGTTTAATGCTGGGGGTGTTGGACAGCAGCATCAAAAGCGGCAGAGCGCTGCCGGCGTAAGCCAGAATCAGCGTGGAAGTCATCGTTCCCATAATGTCGCGACCGACATTCATTCCAGTTGCGTACAGTTGTTTTGCATTCAAACTGCGATCGGCTAGGCTGACTTCCTGCATGGCGGAAGCGACAGAAACGGCGACGTCCATTATCACGCCCAGCGCGCCAATCAGCATGGAGGCAGCCAGCAAGCCGGTGAAAAACTGGGGCGGTTGATGCAATACCGAGCCGCGCAATATCTGCACTTCCTCGGTAGCCAGTCCGGTCAAGTGTGCGGTTTGAATGGTGACGAACGAAGCCAGTCCGGCGATCAACACACCACCTGCGGTGCCGAGCAAAGATGCCATGGCCTTTTTGCCGAACCCGGCAACGAAACAAACAGTCGTGGCAGCAGCAACGATGCAGATGCCGACAGCCGTCAAAAGCGGGTCGATGCCGCGCAGACTGCACGGCAAGAGAATGAAAGCCACGAGGGCGATAGCGACTCCCAGACCGATTAACGATTTCAGTCCTTTGGTGCCGCCGAAAAACAGATAGACGGCCATGAAGATGGCGAACAGCACCGCTAGTGGTGGCACACGGTGAAAGTCGGCTATGTTGATCTCAGACTGACCATTGGGCGTGCCGTTCTCGGTGATGGCTACAATTACTTCATCGCCGGGCGCCGGGTTGACGTTGTACGCCGGGTTGTCGCCCATCTGGTTATCGACGGTCACCGACTTGCCTTTCAGTGGACCTTCCTGAATTTCCAGTTGCACCCGCTGGTTCTTGCTCACCATGCCGGTGCGGGAAAGCAATTCTTGATTGAGTTGCGGAGCCTGGACGCTCTGCACTTTTGCCACCGCAAAGGTGTCTTCGCCGGGCGGTTGCACCTGTCCTGCTTGTTTGGGATCTGCCGCCCAGCTGTCCGAGCCAATACTCATCGCCAGCAGCAGAAACGCAAACAACGGCACAAGTTGCCTACTCACTGCCGGGCTCGCCTCCAAATATGGTGCCGCCCAGGTTTAACTGTATGGCCGGGCAGGTGCGCCCCAGGTGCCGGTAGGTCTCCGGCGTAGCGACGCGTCCGCGCGGTGTGCGCTGAATCAGTCCGCGTTGAATCAAATACGGCTCGTAGACACTCTCCAGAGTATCGGAATCTTCTCCTAGAGTCGCTGCCAGCGCATCGATGCCGACCGGACCTCCGGCATAACTGTCGATGAGAATCTCCAGCAGACGGCGATCGGTGGGATCCAGTCCGAACGCGTCCACCTGATACGTGTCCATGGCTTCGAGAACCAGGGCGGCAGTGACGATCTGCTGTCCCTTGTACTGGGAGAAGTCGCGCACCATGCGCACGAGGCGGTTGGCGATGCGCGGGGTGCCGCGCGCCCGTCCGGCAATTAATGCGACGGCATCGCGGTCCACCTGCAGACTGAGAATGGCACTGGTGCGGGCAACAATCTCGCCCAACTCTTCTTGCGAGTAAAAGTCCAGGCGCTGCACAAATCCGAAACGGTCGCGCAGAGCGTTGGACAACATGGCGGCCTTGGTAGTGGCGCCAATCAAAGTAAACTTCGGCAGAGGCAATCGCATCGTGCGTGTGGCATGCCCCTTGCCTGACGTCAAATCGATTACAAAGTCTTCCATGGCTGGATAGAGCAGCTCTTCCGCAATGCGGTTGAGGCGGTGAATTTCATCGATAAACAGAACATCGCCTGCCTCGAGCTGGTTCAAAAGCCCGATGATGTCGCGGGGACGCTCCAGACTGGGACCTGTAGCCAAATGTATCTTGGAACCCATTTCGTTGGCTAAAACGTTGGCCAACGTGGTCTTTCCGAGACCGGGAGGACCGTAGAAAAGCAGATGGTCGAGAGGCTCCTTGCGGGCCTTGGCGGCCGCAATAGACATACTCAACATGGTCTTCAGGCGCGACTGACCGATATATTCCGCAATACTTTGCGGTCGTAAAGACGAATCTGTTTTCTTATCCGAAGGAGTTTCGGCCGGCGCCAGCACCTCTGCCCGCCTGGGCTTAGAGCTGCCATCCCCGTCGGCAGGCGTTTTGTGCTCTTTGCCGAAAGAATTGAATGAACTTGGAACGATCGTCATACTGCTCAGGTTAAGTAGGTGCAACCCAGGCTTGGATTTGCGCTCTTTATAATGGCACACTGCCCCACAACCGGCGGTTAGAATAAATGCAGAAGTCGTGTGGGTGAGGCTACAGGCCTTTTCGGGCAGAATGCATATACAACATGCCGCGCCAACCCTACTATCCCGAAATCTCAGTCGTCATCCCTGTTTTCAACGAAGAGGACAGTCTTGATTCGCTGCAAGATAAGTTAACCACCTCCCTCAACAGCCTCAATCGCCCGTGGGAAGTGATTTTTATCGACGATGGCTCGCGCGACAATTCGTTCAAAAAGCTCGAACAGATGGCGCAGCGTGAGCGCCGCTTCAAAGTAGTGCGTTTCGTACGCAATTTCGGGCAGACCGCCGCCCTGGCAGCTGGCATCGATAATGCCGTCGGACAAGTAATCATCCCGATGGACGCCGACCTGCAAAACGACCCGGTGGACATAAAACGCCTGCTCGAAAAGCTGGATGAGGGTTTTGACGTCGTGAGCGGCTGGCGCAAAGATCGCCAGGACGAGTTTTTCACCCGTTTGATCCCCTCCTGGACCGCCAACAAAATCATCTCGATCATCAGCGGAGTGCCCCTGCACGACTATGGATGCAGTCTGAAGGCTTACCGCCGCGAGGTGATCAAGGACATCAAACTTTATGGAGAAATGCACCGTTTCGTGCCGATTTACGCCACCTGGATGGGCGCCCGGGTCACCGAAATTCCCGTCAGCCATTATGCGCGTCAGTTCGGAGTCTCCAAATACGGCATCTCGCGGACGTTTAAGGTGGTTCTCGACCTGATTGTCGTGAAATTCCTCTCCGCGTACTCAACCAAGCCGATTCACGTGTTCGGCATGGCCGGGCTCTGGTCTTTTGCGGCAGCCATAGCCGGTTTCGCCTGGATGCTCATTCTGAAGGCGTTCTATCACACGACCTTCATCGAAACCCCGCTGCCCGTCCTGGTCACAATGTTCTTTATGCTGGGCGTACAATTTATCTTGATGGGGCTGCTTGCCGAAATTAACATGCGTACCTATCATGAGTCCCAGGGTAAACGAATTTATGTGGTCAGAACGGCACTAAATACTACGGAAAGCGACTTTTATCCTGAAGACGAAACGCCCAGCGACATTCGCGGGCAAGTAACCGGGCAAGAACTGACAGCAGAATCGAAAATCAAAGGTAGTTAACCGTCAAGCGCGGTCCTCAGCGCTGCGGTCACCAGGACAATGGCACCTCACCACAAAACCCACTTCAAGGAAACTTCCTTCTCTATGGGAGAAATTTTCCTGTGGGTTTCGGTCGTCGTCGTCAGTTTCATCGCCGTGATCTTCTCGCTCTCGGCGCCGCACCTTTTCGGACTGCCTTTGAAGCCGGGAACCATTGCTCCCTTCGACCTGGTGTCAACGGGCAAGGTCGAGGTCGTGGACGAAAAACTCACCCACGAACAGCAAGATCAAACACGCCAGCACACACTGCCCGTGTTTGAACACAGTGCTCAGCGCGATGATCAGATGCTGGAGCGCCTGCGCAAAGAAGTCGATCTGGTGAAGCAAGAACAGACCCAACCAGGCTCGGTAAAACTCGACGATCAGCTGGAACTCTCCAGCATCAAGATGCTCGCCCGCGACCTCAAACCTGCTGAGCTGGGCCCCTGGTCTTCCGAGTTGCAATCTGCCACCAAGAGATTTCTAGGCTCGGCAACCATCTATCCCGGCTCGCACACACAGCGGCTAGCCAACAACTTTGCAGAGTTTCTTCCCGAAAAATGGTCGCCGGCGGTGCGCAAAGAAAGCTCAGCTCTGGTTGCCACCAAAGTCCTCGATGCCAATATCGTCATCAACGATGAAGCAACCCGCGCCAAAATCGACAAAGCGCTGTCCGAAGCCAAACCTGTCACCAAGGAAGTCGCGGCCGGCACAGTAATCGCCAAACGCGGTGAGCCGATCACGCCGGTCCAATTCGAAGTGTTGAGCAAACTCGGCATCACCAAGGTGCAAGACTGGAGCACCATTGCCGGTATCGCCGCCGCCTTGCTGGCAGCATTCGGCTTGTTCGGCGTCTACCTCCACACATTTGAACAGAAGTGGTTCTTCTCGCCCTCCGCAATCGGATTGATGTCCACGGTTTGCGTGGTGACATGCGGCATCGCCACTTTTGCCGGTCAACAGTATCCGCAGTTCATCCCATTGCCCGCCGCGGCACTGGTTTTGTCGGTCATCTTCGGTCGGCGACTGGCGCTGATTTTGACGACCCTCCTGATCATCTTCCTTTCTCTAGGCGACGTGATCGAAGGACCTCATCTGGTGGCGCTCACTGCCGCATCAGCGATGGCTCTGGCCAACAAAATCAACAAACGAAAAGATCTGATGGTGGCTGGTTTCCTGATCGGTCTGGTGCAGGCAATCGGTTATTTCACCGCCGTCATACTGGGCAAGATGCCGGATACACCAATCAATTTCGGCAGCGAACTGGCATTGCAAGTACTGGGCGGACTGTCCTCCGCCATCGTGGCTATGGGCTCATTGCCGTTTTTGGAAAGCTTGTTCGGCATGCTGACACCGTTCCGGATTGCCGAGCTGACAGCTGCGGATCACCCGCTCTTGCGCCAGCTGGAAGAGAACGCGCCGGGCACTTACCAGCACAGCCTGGCGGTGGCAAACCTCGCCGAAGCAGGGGCGCGCTCCATCGGCTGCAACGTCAATCTGGTGCGCGCCGGTGCCATCTACCACGATATCGGCAAGATGGTGACACCACGTTTCTTTATCGAGAATCAGCTGGGCGACAAAAACCCGCACGACTTCATCCCCCCGGAAGAAAGCCGAGCGCGCGTGCTGGCGCACGTCACCAACGGACTCGAGCTGGCCCAGAAATACGGTTTGCCCGATCAGGTGCAGGCGTTCATTCCGGAACACCAGGGCACCACAATCATGGCTTACTTCTATCACAAGGCGTGCATGCGCGACGGCAAAGATAAGGTAGACGAAATGGACTACCGGTATCCCGGACCGAAGCCGCAGACACGCGAATCAGCCATCGTCATGCTGGCCGACGTGTCGGAAGCGGTGACGCACAGCATGAAGGATCCATCCCAGGAAGAAGTCGAACAGGCGATGGCCAACGTCTTCAAGGCACGCTGGGATGACGGTCAATTCAATGAATCATCTTTGACCCACGACGAATTGGACAAAGTGCGCAAAGCCTTCGTACGCGTCTGGAGAACCTTGCACCACGACCGTCTCAAGTATCCGTCCACGACCACCGGGCGCATGCCGGTGCCGCCACCGCCGGCAGCGGAGAATCAGGAGTCCTCAGGCAAGCAGCGCATCTCCGGCGGACGCCAGGCTATTTCGGGCGGGCAACAAGCCGTCTCGGGCGGACAGAAAGTCACCCCCAGTCCCAGCGCGCAAGCCAAAGACGAGTCACCGGAAGTGGTATCACAAGACAGTGCCGCCCAGTCGGAATCTAGTAACGGCGGCGGTCAACCCCAGACTGCCACCAATGCCGATATCATCGACGGCCTGGTGCATCCGCCGGACGGTTGCTGCGGATAAGCATTATCATGGGTGAAGAAACGCCACCAGCCGCCCTGGAAGAAACTGAAGAGACTACCGAACCCGCTGAATCGGATGAGTTGAAACAACTGCGCTCGCAACTCTGGCGCCTGCAGAGTAAGTTCGCCTGGTCGCTGTTCCTGCTGTTTTTTCCTCCGGTGCTGCTATGCGACAAGAGTTTCGGCATGGTCGGCTGGGGTATCGCGATCAGTTTTTGCTTCACCGCTTTTCTCGCTCACCGCATGCTGCCGCCGTTTCTCACCAAACAAGGTCTGCCCACACAGGATGTGCCCCGCGTGCAAATCGCCCTGCAAGGCATTCCGTTTCTTTTCGGCATGATGGCGCTCGTCAATCCTACGCTGATCAAAATTCAGCTGGGCATCCCGCATCCGATATTCATCGGTGCCATCGCTGTCACATCAACAACTGGCCTGGTGCTGGCGATTGTGCGCTGGACGGACTTACGCAAACTCTCGCTCAATCCCGACGTCGCGCTCCTGAAAAAGACCTATTTTCAGAGCCAGTAGCCGACTAGAGTCAGTCCGGGTAGTCCCCTGTTCTCCCTTAGTGAAAATCAACAGAAGTGTTGATTTTCACTAAGGGGCAAAACGGGATCCCTCCAAATCATCATAGCGGCATTTGGGTGGAAACTCCGACTGAGAGTTTGCCGGCGGTGATGCTGCCGTGTAGTCCGGTTTTCGATTCTTTCAGCGTGACTCGAATTTCATCGCCTGCCATCTCTACTTCCAGGGCTGAGACTACGCTTTGTTGATTGAAGTGTTGCAAGTCGGCGTTGGTGACACCGTTGAAGTAAAAGGTCACGAAGGCGGTTTTGGCGGCACCGCGGCCGGTGGCAGCTTTTTCGGGACTCTCCGGAGTGCGCAGCTTCAGCCATGAATCTTCGTCACGCGCCAGATGTATCTCCAGAACTTGCGATTCTGCGAAGTCAGGCCATTCGCCGAACCAGTCAACTACGCGGCTGGCGCCGATGATGTTTTTCGTATCACTCATTGTCGATCTCATTTCCGTCGTACCCGTAAAAAGATATTGCCGTCTGCCCATAGACTCGCCTGTCGACCAGCACCAGCGAGTCGGTGGCGTCGGGCATTGCTAGTGCGCGGTCGTGTTCTACCATCAACACACCAGCGCCTGAAAGCAACTGGTGTTTGCCGATCATAGAGACCACTGTCGACGCCAGTTGACTCTTGTAGGGCGGGTCGGCAAAGACGATGTCGAAGCAGCGCTCTTCGAGAATCGGTATCACTTTGCGTACATCGGCGGTAATCACTTCAGCCTGGTAACCGAGATGCTTCACATTCCCTTCGATGATGCGAGACATTTTGCGATTTTCTTCGACTGCAATCAGACTCTTTGCGCCGCGGCTGAGCGCCTCCAGCCCCATCAGTCCCGAACCCGCGCACAAATCTAAGAAACGCGCACCGGGCACACGACTGCCGAGAATGTTAAACAATGCCTGACGGACTTTGGCGCCGGTGGGACGCACTTCCAGTCCCTCAGGAGCCTCAACTGATCGACCTCTGGCATCCCCGCCCGTGATTCGCAAATTGCCACCTGTCAATGGTTGCGAGCGCAAGCATGGTAACATGTGCATTCATCTGTTTCTATTGATATTGAAATGCGGATCATATGAGCGCCAGACGCATCGCCCGCGAACTTGCAGTAATCATGCTTCCCCAGCTTCCCAAGGACAAGACGAAGCTGGACCGGCTTGAGTTTGACGACCTGGCTACCAGGGCTGTCCAGATGCTGGCTGATTATGCCAAGCAATGTCTGGCTGATGCCAATGGCATGGTTTTGAAAGCCCAGGCTGAACTTGCAGAGTACGAAGTCGAGCATCCTGAAAACGACCACACCATTGACGACATGAAGCCGGTGCCGGTGACGACCGGTCAGTTGCGCCAGCAAACAGAACTGCTGGAACGCGCCATGCACCTCATCTCCGAGGCGCTGGACCTGCCCGAGGTGACGGCACAGCTGGGTCCGCAACGAGAGACAGAGGCGCGCGTGTTTCTTTATCGCCTCGTGTCAACCTATCTCGATCATAAAACCCAGATCGATAAGTACATCAGCGACGTCAAGCAAAAATGGCGGCTCGAACGCATGGTCTCCATCGACCGCGATATTTTGCGTCTGGCCTGCGCGGAAGCTTTTTTCATGCCGGATGTGCCGATTAAAGTAGCAATCAGCGAGGCGGTCGAGTTATCCCACCGTTTCGCCGACGACAAAGCTGCAAAGTTCATCAACGGCGTGCTCGGCGAGCTGTCAGAGCACGCGAAACAGCAGCGGCAAGAAAGTCGCACTGCCTCCGCGGATGATACCACCGAGGCAGAAGGTCGCGAGCCGGTGCGAAGATTACCGACATGATGATGGGTGCATAACGTATCGATATGGATGACCAACAAGAAAAGCAAAGCGGCTGGTGGGGAGCGACGCTTTCTAAGTTGAAGGGCGCCCTCTCGAAAACCAAATCGGTGCTGGTCGATGCTGTCGTAGACCGCGATGAAGAAGACCCCAGTGCTGCCGGTGAGCCGATTGCGGAAACAGAAGCGGAGCCGGTTGCCCAGGTGCAACAAGCGCTGACAGAAATGGTGGCGGAACAAATTCCATCCATCGCGTCGCCGCCGTTGCCACCGCCGCCGCCGCACGAAGAGCAGTCAGCGGCTGCCGAGCCGACGCCGGAACCGCAGCCGCCGGTCACGCGCCCCGAGCCGATGGAGCCCATCGAAACCTCTCCCCTGACTCCGCTGGAACAGGCGGCGCCATTAAATCCAGTGCCCATCTCGACACCGCTGCCTGCACCAGATCCGGTGGCAGCCAGCCCGGCACCGCTGCCGCCGGCCGACACAACGCCGCCACCGCCGGCACCAAAACCCGAGCCCAAGCCGGAACCCAAACCGGAACCGGCGCCGGCCCCAAAACCGGCACCCAGCGCACCGAGCCAGCCTCCCCGTCCGGCACATCCAGGCAGAGCCATCGACGATGACTACCTGGAAGATCTGGAGGAGAAACTGATCAAAGCGGACATCGGCTTGAAGAATGTCGAAACCATCGTCAGCGATCTGCGCCGGGAAGCAAAACAGAAGAACTGGAACTCGCATAACGTAGAGGCATTCCTGCGGCGAGAGTTCGAAAGCATGCTGGCGACGGCGCCCTCGTCTGAGCTGAAACTGCACCAGGATCGTTTGAATATAGTTCTCGTCGTCGGCGTCAACGGCACCGGCAAAACCACCAGCATCGGCAAACTTTGCTGGCGCCTCAAACAACAAGGGCGTCGCGTGCTGCTGGCCGCCGGAGACACCTTCCGGGCTGCCGCTGAGACCCAGCTGGAAATCTGGGCTGAACGCGCCGGAGTCGATATAGTCAGACTGCCGGAAGGTGCGGACCCAGG
The DNA here is from genome assembly GCA_046328035.1 of Candidatus Obscuribacterales bacterium. GTDB lineage: Bacteria > Cyanobacteriota > Vampirovibrionia > Obscuribacterales > Obscuribacteraceae > JBGASG01. Next base: position 200,365 of record JAXLXI010000008.1, read on the forward strand.
CGCGGTCGTCTACCAGGCAATTCAAAAAGCAACCGCCGAAAATTACGAGATATTGATCATCGACACAGCCGGACGCCTGCACAACAAAGCCAACTTGATGGCCGAATTGAAGAAAGTCCGCTCAGTCGTCGACAAGCAAGCCGGCAACGCCCACATCGAATCGCTGCTCGTAATCGATGCCTCCACCGGGCAAAACGGATTGCAGCAAGCGAAGGTGTTCGCCGAGTTCTGCCCACTCACCGGCGTGGTTCTCACTAAACTGGACGGCAGCGCCAAAGGCGGCATTGTTTTCAGCATCGCCCGCGACTTGAAGTTGCCCGTGAAGTTGATCGGTCTCGGTGAGAAGATCGACGACCTGAGACTGTTCGACCCAAGAATGTTTGTTGAGGCGCTCTTTTAAAGCCCTATGCAAGTCGGACTTGCCTGTATTGCAATCTTCCTGCTCATGGCGGCGCTCATGTATTCGCGCCGGGTCTCGGCACTTTTGGCGCTGCCGATAATGGCAGTTTTGATTGCCGTCATCGGCGGCATTCCAGGCAAAGACATCATCGACGAAGTCTTGACGAAGGGCGCCACCAAGCTTAATACCGCGTACACGACCACGATGTTCGGTGCCGTGCTGGCCGAATTGATCAATCGCCACGGCATCGCCAAAGCAATGGTGCGCTGGGTGGCGGAATTCTCCGGCGACAGCCCCTTTGTGCTGGCGGTGGCGCTCACCCTGTTGACGGCGCTTCTGTTCTCATCGTTGGGCGGACTGGGAGCCGTAATTATGGTGGGAACAGTTGTCCTGCCGGTCATGCTTTCAATCGGTATTCCAGCGGCAACCGCCGGTGCGCTCTATTTGTTCGGCATCAGCCTGGGCGGCATGTACAACCTCGGCAACTGGGCTCTATATATGAATGTGCTGGAGTTGCAGCAACCGCAGATTGTTGCCTATGTAGTGCCATTCACGGCTTGTATCGCCGCCGTCGTCGTCTTGTTTCTTCTCATCGAACAATGGTCCTGGCGCAACCTGCAGTACGCAGCGTTCGCATTGCTCTTGTTGGGCGGCGGCTTTGCGGCATTCAACCAGAGCGCCGGGCAATCACTCGGTGCGGCAACTAAAGCCGCCACCACCGAACCCAATCCCGCTTCACTGGTCGGTGCCGGTGTTGTGCTGCTGATGCTTTGCGGCTACGCCATGATGCGGCACGGTGCAAAGGCTTCCTCGCTGCCAGCGCTGGCCTTTCTGTCACCGGCGGTACCGCTGATTCTGGTGCTGGCATTTCAGTGGCAGATCATTCCGGCGTTTCTGGTCGGCATCACATTTGCCGTGCTGGTCACCTGGCAGAAAGGATCTATCAATACTCTCACCCGCTCGATCATTGACGGCATCGCTACAGTCGCACCAGCGGTGGCATTGATGATCGGCATCGGCATGCTTCTGAATGCCGTAATGCACCCAACCATCTCGACCGCCATCAAGCCTTTGCTCGAACACATAATTCCGCAAAATCCGATTTTCTACGTCCTCGGTTTCACTATTTTCGCTCCGCTGGCGCTTTACCGCGGGCCCTTCAGTTTGTTCGGAATGGGCGCCGGACTTGTTACTTTGATCAAAGAAACGCAGATACTGGGCGGACGGGCAATCATGGGTATGCTGATGTCTGTCGGACAATTGCAGGGCATCTGCGATCCGACTAACACTCACAACGTCTGGATTGCCACGTATCTTGGCACCGACACGCAAGTACTGCTGCGCAAGACTATCCCGTACGCCTGGACGATGGTGATACTGGGTCTGATCCTCGCTGTCATGCTGGGGTATGTTCCTAAATGACCGCCACATTCGACTCAGTGCGCATCGGCATCGACGTGGGCGGCACCTTCACCCACGCAGTCGCCATCGACGCATCAAATCTGGAGCTGATCGGCAAGTCGAAAGTGCCGACCACACATACCGCGCCTGAAGGCGTGGCCCTGGGCATTATTCAATCACTGGAGAAACTGCTCAAGGATAACAACCTGGCACCACAATCGGTGTCATTCATCGCGCACAGCACGACGCAAGCTACCAATGCGCTGGTGGAAGGCGACGTAGCCACCGTGGGCGTGATCGGCATGGGCAGCGGATTGAGCGCCATGCTGTCTCGCCAGTCTACTGACGTCAAAGCAATTGAACTGGCGCCCGGCAAACATCTGAAGACAATATACAGATTCGTCGATACAGGAATGAAACCGACCAGAGAAGAACTGCAGGCTCTGTTCACCGAAATGAAAAACGAAGGCGCGCAAGCCTTTGCCGTCAGCGAATCATTTGGTGTCGATGCTCCCGAGCACGAGCAGTTTGCTGTCGGCGTCGCGCGTGAAATGGGACTGATGGCCACCAGCGGCTCAGAAGTGAGCAAACTGTATGGGCTGACCGTGCGCACACGCACGGCGATCATCAACGCCGCCATGCTGCCGAAAATGATCGACACCGCCAACATGACCGAGGGCAGCGTGCGCGCCGCCGGCATCAAAGCTCCGATTATGGTGATGCGCTCCGACGGAGGCGTCATGGATATCGACGCCATGCGGCAACGGCCTATTTTGACGCGCCTGTCCGGACCTGCTGCCGGCGTGGCGGCTGCCATGATGTACCTCAACATTTCAGACGGCATATTTCTGGAAGTCGGCGGCACCACCACCGACATTTCAGTCATAAGAAACGGCAAGGCTCTCGTCAAAGATTCTGAAATCGGCGGACATCGCGTGTTCTTGCGTTCTCTCGATGTGAAAACAGTCGGTTGCGCCGGTGGATCGATGACCAGACTGGAAGGCAACCAGATCAAAGAAGTAGGTCCGCGCAGCGCCCATATCGCCGGTCTGCACTACACAGCATTCAGCGAGAAACTGAACAACCCGACTTTGAAACTCATTCAGCCAAAGCCATCCGACCCGCCTGATTATGTAGCAATCGCGGACGGCGATGCTGCGCCCTCATTGACGCTGACTCCCAGTTGCGCGGCTAATTTGCTCAATCTGGTTCCGGAAGGGGACCCGGCCCGCGGCAACGCAGAGAATGTCAAAGCGGCGATTGCTCCTCTGGCAAAGGCACTGGGCACGGACGAAAGCGGCGCCGCCGACCGGCTGCTGTCCAAAGCCACCGACAAGCTGATGCCCGTCATTCAAAGATTCGTCAAAGACTACAGACTTGATCTGGAAACCACCACGTTTGTCGGAGGCGGTGGTGGCGCCGCGGCGATTGTTCCTTACGTAGCCAATCATATGAAAGCGCGGCATGTTCTGGCTCAGAACGCAGACGTTGTTTCGGCCATCGGAGTAGCGCTGGCTCTGGTGCGCGAAACGGTAGAGCGTTTCATCGTCACACCGCGCCAGGAAGACATTCTTTCCATCCGCGAGGAGGCTTACCAGGCTGTTCTTAAAATGGGAGCCGACGCCGCCTCGATTGAAGTACAGGTCGAAGTCGATTCGCGCTCGAACGTGGTGCGCGCCACCGCTTTTGGTGCTGCCGGGTTGACTAAAACCGCCACTGCGCGCAATGAAGTTCCCGAAGCAGAACGACTGGCGCTGGTTGCTCAATCGCTGCGCGTTTCTCCAGACAAAGTAGAGATTCTGGCTGAGACGCCCTTCTTCAAAGTGTTCGGCACCGTAGTGATGGACAAGAAACTCCTCGGCTTGCTGCAGAGCAAACATCTGGCGCTGCGCACCATGGATTCCAAAGGCGTAATCAGGCTGCAGATCAAGAACGGCGCTGTCCGGGAGACACGCGCCGCCGAAGCCGAAAAGGCGATCATCGCGCTCGCGGAAGAACACGCCAGCTATGGCGACGCCGGCAAAGTGATACCGAATATGATGCTGCTCACTGGTTCTAAAATCATCGATCTCTCCGGCTTGCTGGACACTGCGCAAGTGGTGGCGCTGGCTAGAACCGAACTGGAGACGGCGCCTCCGGACAGCCCGACGGTCGTACTTGCCGGTCTCGATTAGTGGCGGATGTGACGGAAGACACCAACACCAATACCGACACCGGAATGCTGTTCACGCACGGCGTGCAACTTTTCAACGAACAGGAGTACTTCGAATGCCATGAAGTCCTGGAGAAATTGTGGAATTTGCAGACCGGTCCCGACAAACAATTCACCCAGGGTCTGATACAAATCGCCGTCGGTCTGTATCACCTGGGGCGACAGAACCAGGTGGGCGCGCACAAACTCTTAACGCGCGGATTGGCGCGGGTCGAGCCTTTCGCGCCCGAGTACGCAGAGCTTGACGTGACAACGTTTGTTGCTTGCGTGACTGAGGTACTTAATGATTTGCAGGCCGGGCTTCCGCATCCCGCTGTCGGTTTCCCGGCGCTCGTCAAGAGCAAGAAATCTTAGTACGCACATATCCGCGCACGAAAAAGCTAGAAACCAAGAAGCGGTTGAGCACGTACAATATCAATCCAATTCGAACACTCGCAAATATTGTCATCTGGCAGTGACTAAACCATCTCAATCGATCCTCATAGTTGACGACGAAACAGCCAACACGACGTTGGTGGCGGAAGTGATGAAAAACGCCGGTTTCGCGGTTTCGACTGCCAGCGACGGCTTCAAAGCGCTGGCCGCTTGCAAGGTGCGCTTGCCGGATCTGATTCTTCTCGATGTTTCGATGCCGCTCATGAGTGGTGTCGATGTGTACAACCGGCTGCGCGCGGAAGAAAAGACGCGCTACATTCCAATTATCTTTTTGAGAAACAAAGCAGAAGCCCTGCCGGAGATCGACAAATACGCCAGCGATGATCAAACAGTACTGGTGAAGCCGCTGGAGCCGACCGACGTTCTGACGATCGTCAGGACGGTGTTGCGCGAAAAAGCGCTGCGCGATGAACTGCGCAAGAAAGAAGGCCAGCTCAAAGAGTTGCAGCTCACCGACCCGTTGACCTCCTTTCGCAACGCCCGGTTTCTTCATGAGTTTGTCATGACTGAACTCAGTCAGTGCCGCCGCTACAAGCACACAATGAGCATGGTGATTCTGGAGCCGGATCAAAGCAAAGAGATCATGAAAGCCCACGGACAAAAGGGCATGGACTCAATTCTCTTGCAGCTGGCTGTAATTCTCTCGCGCGGCAATCGCAAATCCGATGTGCTGGCACGTTCGGGCGGCAGCGAGTTTGCCATGGTGCTGCCGCATACAGAGAGGCAGGGCGCCGTCGAAGTTGCGGAGCGCTTGCGGGAAGCCGTCCAGGCCAGCACTTTCACAATCGGCGACCAGACGATACGCATCACGGTCAGCGTCGGTGTATGCCAGTACACCACCGCCATGGATGATGAGGGGGCGGTGCTCACATCACATGCGCGCACGGCGCTCAATCAAGCAAAATCAACCGGCGGCAACCAGACACTAATTGCCGAGTAATGTGACGATTAGGCGCAGGCCCTGCGCCTAATCTATGTCAAGAGAGCTATCGTGCTAATATATTTCAGGAAGCGGGGCGTAGCGCAGCTTGGTAGCGCGTCCGTTTCGGGTGCGGAAGGCCGGAGGTTCAAATCCTCTCGCCCCGATTTCATTTAAAAAATCCCGATTACAAAATGCCGGATCGCCATTTCATAGGTGTCCGGCTTTTTTATTTCGAGTTGGATTGGAACATTTGAATTCTCAGCGCTACCCGTGAGCGAGTTGCGCTGGAAGTTTTTGAACTAAACTAACAACTGCAGTTGAGTTCTGAAACCACCACGCGGGTATATACATGTTTGCTTTCTTCCGGGGAACAGTGCAGGGTCGCGACGTTCTGGGAGGTCCACAAGATCGATTGGTTATCGATGTTGGTGGCATCGGATATGAACTGCTCGTAGCACCGCAGACTATGGCCCGCCTGCCGGAGATAGGCAGCGAGGCGACTGTATATGCGTCGCTGGCCGTGCGCGAAAATGATTTCACGCTTTACGGGTTTGCCGCCAAGTCGGACAAAGATATGTTTCTCCTCTTGCAGTCGGTGACCGGTGTCGGTCCGAAGCTGGCCCTGACCCTCGTCGGCACACTCGGCACCGAACAGATCATCGACGCCATCGCCAACGAAGACCAGAAGTTGCTCAGCCACGCCCCGGGGGTTGGCGCGAAAGTGGCACAACGTATTATTCTGGAATTGAAAAACAAACTGGACAACTGGCGGCGCGGCGGTATCAGCCTGGGCGCCGTTGCCACCACCGGCAGTGCACCAGCGATTGAAGAGGCGCGTGCGATTCTGGAAAATCTCGGATATACACCTACGGAAATCAACCTGGCTTTCAAGACCGCGCAGGAAAACGAGCTCTCACAAGATGTGGAAGTTCTGGTGCGCCACAGTCTGAAAGTGCTGGGTTCCGCCTAGAGCATGCGGTCGGGCGGTTCTGGGCAGGACGCCCTGCAAGGGTTCAAGCTTGGGCTTCTGAACGGGCTTTTGGTGTTGACCGCAGTGTTCTTCGTGCACCGGGAAGTCTGGCGCCACCTCGACCTGTGGCCGCTGCTGTTTTCCAACTGGTCGGAGAACGTGCTGGCGGCGGTGGCTGTGCTGCAGGGCTATCTGACCGGGGCGTTCAGTCGCGCGCAACTTGATTCAAGTCTTCAGACCAGCTATCGATGGGCGATGCGCTGGGGCACACCCTCGTTCTTATTCCTTTATGTGGCGGCGTCCGCGCTCTGCGAGCGGCTGCACTTCGGCGACTGGAACAGCCCAATCTTAAGGGGCATCGGCGTAGCAATAATCCTGGCGTCCCTGGGTTTGCGCATCTGGACGCATGCAACCATCCCGGCAGCGCTGCGCTCTGGTACCAAATCTGGTGCCGAAACGGAGCCGCCCGCGCCCGAGACGGCCTTTGATGCAGTGAGCGGGCCGTTCAAGTGGATCAGACACCCCGACCGGGCAGGCCGCATCCTGTTTCTGGTCGGAACACCGCTTTGTTTTGCCGCCTGGGTTCCGCTCTTTGCCTTACCCGGAGCGGTTGTGCTGCTGAACTGGCACCTGAATGATCTGGAGGCATTTTGCCTCAGTCAGCTTGGGGAGCCGTACTTACTCTATAAACAGCGGACGAAGCGACTGATCCCCGGAATCTTGTGAGTAGCCAAAAGTAGGCACTGGCTTGCGGTTATTACGATGTCAAGATTAGAAATGGATTGCTTGCTCTTGCCTTCAGACATACAATTAAGCTCTTCCCTCGGGATTAATCCCAGCTAAGCTCCGCCAGGCCGAACTACACCCTATGCAGGCGCGTTTAGCACGCTCTATCCATACGATGCCTAACCCGCGAGGACATCGGTCGAATAAGCAAGAAGCGTCCCTCTTTCGCGCGGAATCATAATGTCCAAAGCCTCCGACAGAATCGTCACCCCAGAACCAGCTCAAGTTGCCGACGGCAGCACGATTTTGCCGCCAGCAGACCGGTCGATCGATGACTATCTGCGCGGCACGGCGGCTCTCAAGCTGGGCACGGTTCCCGACGCCGAGGTAAGGCAGAACAATGTCGTATTTCGAACCACCGGTAACGGCAGCGACTTGCCGCCGGTGGCCGTAGTCCAGGATGGACCGGCGCCTGCTCCCGGCAAACCCTCGGCAGATATCTACGCCAAAACTAAGGTCCAAAAACTGGAAGGCTTCTACCAGTCGGCAGCCCGCATCATGGACCATGGATTCAGCCATCCCGAGAAGATGGCTTTTACGCACGCCCTTAAACAGCAGTACGCTGAAGACGTGAAGAACCGCCCGGAACTGAAAGGGCGTGCCGAAGACGGGTCCGACATGCGCGTGCGCACGCAGCTTTTGCGTGACGACAACTTCGACGCTGTCATGGCCAGGCTCAAAACCATCGACCCGAAAGTCTACGACAAACTGGTCGCGCTGCTCGGCAAAGACCGCCAGACAGACGGCGCCACCGATCCTTATGGATATTCCGGAGCACCGGAAGATGGTCGGGTCCGACGTACCGATCCCAAACCACCGGTCGTGCGCAGCGATGTGCGCACCGATGTTCGCCAAGATACGGTGCCGCCTCAGCGTGTTGTCGGTGGAGACCCACCGCCGGTCTATATTCCACCGGTCCGTCGCGCCTCCTACACGGGAGCAGACGACAACGGCGGACGTGGAGGCATGCCGGCCCCTGGACGGGACAATATTCCTATTAAGTTACCGGTCATCGGGCCGCTGCTCGATATAGTCGGTCGCGTCGTGCGCAACATCACCGACCGCGACAGCATCTACTTGCACCAGACCAACTCATATGGGTGCGGTGCATTCTCCCTGGCTATGGCGTTCGCCGACATGAACGGTCGCCGGCCCAGCGCACAAGATGCCTACCAGATTGAAAACATGCCGGTCGCCGGCACGACAATCGCCCGCGCCGGACAGTTCCCCGGCGGCTTAAGCGACATGGCCGGACTGGCACAGCGCACGGGACTGAATGCCCGTCCATATGATTATGATCGCCGCGGCGTCGGCATGCATACCCTGCAAGACCTGAACGCCGAACTGGACAAAGGACATGGCGCTCTCGTACGCATAATCAATCCGACCACAGGCAACAACCACTGGGTGTATTGCAGCGGCAGAACACAGGACGGCCGCTATTTGATCGCCGACCCGGCGCGACGCAACATGGGTCCAGGCGGAGCGCATAATCAGCCGATCGGCGGCAATCAATTGCTGCGCGAAATGAATCGCGGCGGCGCCGGTTTCGTGGCCGTCTGGAGTTCACCACAACTGGTGGCACAACGCGCGCAACGCGGCAATCGCGGTATGAGCTAGATATTAGAAGACGTCAAGTTGTATGTACAATTCTTGGAAGCGAGACACAGAGCCGCTTTCGAGAACCTCTTCACAACCCGCGAGCCAACACTAATTTTTTCCCTTCTATTCAACTGAAAAGGTTGCACTTAGAATAGCTGGGTTATCAAGGCAAATGGCGAAAGCCCATCCCTGGCTGTCTCCGGCGTCAAATCATTAATAGATTTGGCGCAATTTATTGTCAATCTGCCAAGACAATAACAATAGAACGAGAAGCGCAATCCCCCTGCCGCTCATCCGAATCATTTTCAGAGCGATGGCAAAGCGATAGCGATAACGATGGCGTGTCGAGTCCCCCGGAGGATTATTCATGAGTGACATTACGCTGACCAACGAAGAAAAACGGTGCCTCCAGTTCTGGATGCGATCGGCGATCGTAGAACTCGAACAACGACGCGTTCACGAGACACTGCTGAAAAGAGACGGAATCGGCGCCAGCAACCGCCACAATTCCGTAGTTGGCAGACGTGTCCGTCGCGCACGCCTTACATCGACAAAACAGAAAGTCCTCGTCTGATCAGTTAGACATTCGGACCGACCCACAGAAAAAGTTTAAGGGGCACCATATCTGGTGCCCCTTCATGCTGTCTGGTGTTGCTCAGACGCAGTTCTTGTTTCTTCCTCTAGCGGGCGCCGCGCAGGCGATCCAGCATAGGAGTGACTTGCCAGGCACTGCCCAGTTTCTTCAGGTTGGCGACCGGGTTTCCGGCGGCATCCAGTGAAGCCGTTCCCGACCAGACCGCCGGCACTCTGGTGTTGCCGTTGATGATCGGTTGCAGCAGTTTCATCGCATCTTGCCCGTATTGCCCGTTTCCGTAGGCGTCGGCATCGACGTGAATAAACACGGCCTTGCCTTTGAGTTCAGCCTGGTTTTTCTCCCACATCGGTTTCATCGCATTGCAGGGTCCACACCAGGTGGCGCTTTCGCGCAGGAAGACAGGCAGATTGTGTTCAGCGGCGTATTTAAGTGCAGCCGCTACATCGCCACCTTCAAAAACTTCAGGCGCGTTGGGATCGAGCGGTTTGTCGCCGCCGGTAGGCGTCTTATCTTTCTCGACCGGTCCTTTGACTGGTCCCGGCGGTGGGGGCAAAACATCGCGTCTGGGGTTCGGTCCCGGAGGAGTGACCTGATCGCGCACCGGCGCCGGTGTACTGGTCCTGATCTGCTCCATCTGCGAGAGCACCTGGGACGCATTGCCCATCTTGGTGCCCTGGAAGCCGCCGTCTGTCGCCTGTCCGACCCAGGCAGCCGGAATGCTGCGGGTGCCGGCGAGGCTTTGACGCAGTTCGGCAGGAATTCCGTGGTCCGCGTTCACTTCAATAAGTACGGCCCGTCCACCCATCTGAGCCATTTTGGCTTCGACTTGCGGCTTCAATTGCTGGCAGCCCGGACACCAGTCGGCGCCCATATAAACGATGACCGGCAATTTGTTGTCTTTGGCGTATTTGAGCGCTTCGGCAGCCTGCTCGCCCGTGAATGTCGGGTTGTCTTTCAAGCCGGGTTTTGCCACTACATCCGGTGGCGCTACCACATCGCGGCCGCCGCCGCCGCCGTCTGGCGGATTGACAGCGGTTTCGCCGCCGGCTTTGCGGGAGCCCTGTCCTTTGCGGTACAGGCTGACCGATTCAGCCTCGACACCGTAAAAGGTCTGCCCGCCTGTAGACGGCCGTTCGCCGCCGTCTTTGCCGGGCTTGATTTCACAACGACCACCAGCGCAGGGATCGTCTTTCTTTCCTGGTAATGGAGGCAGAAACTCCGGTTCACCACCGAAGCCGAACCAATCGATGATTGGATCCGCTTTTGTACCCTTGTCTGCGCCTGTATCAACTTCGGCCACGGTTAAGACCTCGCGTTAAGTCCAAGAGAATGGCTTAACCGACATCTCTGATAGCCCTGAGGACACAATAATGAACATTCACTCACTTGTCAACGCATAAATATGCAGTTGCATTGAACTTTTTAGAGGTCAGGAACGTATACAAGATCAGCACCTGCTCGAGATCGATATCCGATGATAGGCAGATCCGATTCAGATCAGATGTACGCAGCCCCGCTCGGTTATCCACTACTTAGGTCACCGCCCGTCAAAAAGGCTAAAATTCTTGTCCATGCTCTCGGCGACTGACGCGCCGGCAGCGGGGTCTTGGAGGCTCCATGTCGCGTCCCTACGTGCCTCTACATTTGCATACAGAGTACAGCTTGCTCGACGGAGCAACTGTGATGAAGGCGCTTGTCAAAAAGGCCAAGTCACAGAACATGCCGGCGGTCGCAGTCACCGATCACGGCGTCATGTACGGCGCAGTTGAATTGACGAAAACTTGCCATGAAATGGGCGGCGTCAAGCCCATCATCGGCATGGAAGCTTACATTATTGATGGAGACCCGAAAGACAGATCGACAAAACAGTCTCTCTATCACCTGACCGTGCTGGCGCAAAACCTGACCGGCTACCGCAATCTCGTACGCCTGTCCTCCCGCGCCCACCTCGACGGCTATTACTACAAGCCTCGCATCAACAAGCAGATGCTTGCCGAGAACGGCGAAGGTTTGATTATTCTGTCAGGCTGTCTGGGTGCGGAACTGAGCCAGCACCTCCTGCGCGATGACTACGACAAAGCCAAAGCGAGCGCCGCCTGGTACAAGGAAGTCTTCGGCGACAACTATTACATTGAAGTGCAAGATCACGGCATGTGGGAAGACCGCAAGGTCAATCGCCCGCTCCTGAAATTGTCCCGCGAACTGGGCATCAAGCTGTGCGCCACCAACGACAGCCACTTCACCGACAAAGAAGATGCCATGGCTCACGACGCGCTCCTCTGCGTGCAAATGGGCAAACTGGTCACCGATACCAACCGCATGAAATTCACCGGTTGGGAGTACATCAAAAACGGCGACGAAATGTCGCATCTGTTCCGCGACCACTACGACGACGAACACATCGAAGAAGCGCTGCGTTCAACCCTGGAGATCGCCGACAAAATCGATATGGTCAAGCTGGCCGGCGACCCGCGACTGCCGGTGTTTCAAGTGCCTCCCGGCCATACCGATGAAACTTTCCTCGACTATCTCGTATTCGAAGGTCTGAAGCGCCACTTCCCGGGCGGTCCGCTCGCGCAGGAAGTCATCGATCGCGCGCGTATCGAATTGAAAGTCATCTGCGACATGAACTTCGCGTCGTACTTCCTGATCGTCTCGGACTTCATTCGCTACGCGCGCGACAACGGCATTCCAGTGGGACCGGGACGCGGTTCCGCCGCCGGCTCGTTGATCGCATACGCGCTCGGCATCACCGACATCGACCCGATTAAGTACAACTTGCTGTTCGAGCGTTTCCTCAACCCCGAGCGTAAGTCGATGCCCGATATCGACACCGACTTTTGCATCGAACGCCGCGACGCCGTCATCAAATACGTCTCGCAAAAATACGGCGAAGATCGCGTCGCTCAAATTATTACGTTCAACCGCATGACCAGTAAGGCGGTGCTCAAAGACATCGCTCGCGTGCTGGAGTTTCCGTTCGCCGAATCAAACAAGCTGGCCAAGATGGTGCCGGTGGTGCGCGGCAAGCCGACACCCCTGGAAGAGATGGTCGACGAACATCCCGAGTTCAAGAAAGTCTACGCCACCAACGATGAAGCGCGTCAGGTGATTGATCTGGCGAAGAAACTTGAGGGCGTCAACAAAACTTTCGGTATGCACGCCGCCGGCGTGGTCATCGGTGACGTACCGCTGGAAGAGCTGGTGCCCTTGCAGCGCAACAACGACGGCACGGTTATCGCTCAGTACTACATGGAAGACCTGGCATATGTCGGGCTGGTTAAGATGGACTTCCTCGGTCTGCGCAACCTGACCATGATCGACAAAGCGGTCAAAATTTTGCGAGAAACTCGCGGCATAGAAATAGTCCCCAACGAGTTGCCGCTCGACGACGAACAGACCTACCAGACCATCAGCAACGGCGACCTGGCAGGGATATTCCAGTTAGAAACTTCAGCCGGCATGCGCCAGGTGGCGCGCGACATGAAGCCGACCGGCATGGAAGACTTATCGGCGCTGATCGCGCTCTATCGTCCGGGTCCGCTGGACACCGGTATGATCGACAAATTCATCGCCTGCAAAAACGGCAAGGCGCCGATCACCTATGTGACGCCGCACCTTGAGCCGATCTTGAAAGACACCTACGGGCAGATCGTCTATCAAGAACAGATCATGCAAGTGGCTCAGCAACTGGGTGGATATAGCCTCGGACAAGCCGACTTACTGCGCCGCGCCATGGGTAAGAAAAAGCCCGAAGAAATGGAAAAGCAGCGCGAGATCTTCGTCAGCGGCTGCGCCAAAAATGCCATCGCCTCGGACAAAGCCAACAATCTTTTCGACGTCATGGTGCAGTTTGCCGAGTACTGCTTCAACAAGTCGCACTCGCAAGCTTATGCATTCCTGACCTACCAGACCGCCTATCTCAAGACGCATTACCCGGTCGAATACATGTGCGCGCTGCTCTCCAGCGTCAGCGGCGAACAAGATAAGGTGCAGGGATACATCGCTGAATGCCAGGCGATGAGTATCGACATTCTGCCTCCCGATATCAACGTCTCGGGAAGCGATTTCACTGCCGACGGCAACACGATTCGCTTCGGATTGTCGGCCGTGCGCAACGTCGGCGAAGCGGCCGTTGCCGAGATCGTTGCGCAGCGCGAAGCCGAGGGCAAATACGACAGCATTCACAACTTCCTCGAACGCATTGATCTGCGCATCGTTAACAAGCGCGCCATAGAATCATTGATTCGCTGCGGCGCTTGCCTGAGCTTGAATGTTTCTCGCAAAAAAGCGCTCAACAATCTCGATTCGCTGGTGGACACCGCTAACCGTCGCCAGAGTCAGAAAGCGACCGGACAGATCAGTCTTTTCAGCATCGGCGGCGGCACCGCCATGGAGACCGTCACTGCCCTCAAGGGCGACGACACGGAATTTTCCGAGCACGACCTGCAAACCATGGAGCATGAATTGCTCGGATTTTACGTCACCAGTCACCCGTTGCAGAGGGTGTGCAACCGCCTGCGCTGGCTGACCACCCATCAACTGCGGGAGGTCTCCGAGTGCAAAGACGGGTCGACCGTGATCTTGGGCGGTCTGGCCACCGGCATCGAGAAGAAACTGACCAAGACCAACAAATTGCTGGCAATCTTGCACCTGGAAGATCTGACCGGCAAAACAGAAGTGGTCATCTATTCCGAGACCCTCGAGAAACTTTCACCGGATGTGCTCATTCCGCGGTCGCTGGTTCTCGTCAAGGGAAAGATAAAGAAAGGCGACGACAACGAAATCTCGATCATGGCTAACGCCGTGCGCCGCATTTCCGATGCGCATCTGGTCAACGTGTTCTTTACGCAGGAGCAGTCTTTTACCGACCTGCACCGCTTGAAGAGCATCCTCGCTTCTTACAAGGGGGACGACCCGGTGCTTCTTCACTTCCCACAGGGCAAATCTAACCAGACGGTACTTGTCGGCAGCCAGTTTTGGGTAGATGCTTGTGTCGAACTTTCGGATGCCATAAAAACCACGTTTCCAACCGGCGCCAAAGTTCTCGTCAACAGAGTATCGATCTGATTTTGAGGCATGTCCGTTAAACACTGGGGCGACCGAGAACTGCTTAAGCGCAAGCTTGCCGGCATTGCGTCGCGCTTGACGCTTTTGAAAACCAACTATGCCGCCTCCGGTCCCTGGAGCCGCATGATCGGCAACCGCATTCAGTCCAGTTTCTCCAAGTATTGGAAGGCGGTGGAGGCGCTCACCGAAGACGACCTGGATTTTGCCGGGCAGCAAATCGCGGTCTGCGCGCTGGAAGCTGGTTTCATCGAGAAACTCATGGAGGCTGAGACCGCCGAGCGGGAACTCGGCGAGGGCGAGTTTTTCGAATTCTCCGGCAGCAACGACGAAATGAAGAAGATCGAGCGCGACGTCAACAAGCTCAAATTCGAATTGCAGTCGGTGCTTTCGGAAGTGCGCCGCTTGCGGCGCGGGCCGGTGACATGAAAATTGTCGACAAAGTGAAAGCGCGCATGGAGCTGGAGCAGTTCAACACCAAGCTCGAAGAGGTGCGCGCCGCCCTCGGCGACCGCCGCAAAGCCTTCAGTGACATCGCGCGCGAACACATGAACGTGGCCTACGAATTGCACGATGAAGCAATCGCCGCCATGAAGTACAACCCATCGCAAACCCTGCATGTGCTCAAGGTGGGCTGGGTGCATCTGGATATCGCCTACACCGTCGTGAAAAGCGCTCAACTCACCAAGTTGCCGCCACTGCCGACCGTCCCCAATGCCAATGAAGCCGAAGACAAGATTGGCTATCTGTCGTCCACTCTGGCGCGCATCAAGGCGATGATCGAATACAGCAATTGCTGGGTCAGCGATTTCGCGCGCACCATTCTTGATGGCGCTATGGACTACTATCAGCGCGCGCTTTCAGCACTGGAAGGCGACTATGACGAAGAGGCGATCAGAGCGGCACAGGCAGGCTTGCTCAAAGTTTCCTTAGCCAGCGAATTGATTCGCGCCGAAAACTCGCGCGCCCTGCCCGGCTGGACCGGGCTCAGCAACCCGATGCTGGCCAGTCCGCTGCGCCGCACGCTGGAGCTGACCAACTGTCTGGTGCAAACCCGCGTGCTGCTCAACTCCATACACGAGCCGGAAGCCACCGCCCAGTTCAACAAGATCATGCACAAGTACGACAAGGCTCTCGAATCGCTGGCATCCGGCGATATAGATCACGCCCAGGCGACAATCACAAAATTGCTGCTGAAAGTCGACGATGTGCGAAATTCCATCGGCGAGCATTACGGCGAAGACGGCGACCAGCTCCTTGATGAATACTCAGTTCCAGCGCTGTTGGAGCAGGCAGGACATGTGGAGCTGGTGCTTTCCGAACTCAACGACTTGATCAACGTTTCCGATTTCGACGGACGCGGCGATTTGCTGCGCAAACGCTACGAGCTGAAAGCGCTGCTGGAGAGCATTTCTTTTCTCTACACAGACGCCATCAAGTCCGCCACCAACAACGATCTCCCAACGGCCGAGCAGTTGCTTGCCACCGGCCTCTTCAATCTCGATCTTTTGCGGCAGCGACTCTTCGGAAAAGGTCCGGCCGAAGATCTGCCCTTCTGATAAAGCGGCACTCGGTTGAGGCAGACGCGGGATGGGTACTATGTGTTCTACAACCCTCGCCGGACCGAGCAATCCTGCTTTTGGCAACAAAAGAGTCGATGTTGAAACAGATATTCGCCGATCCGCAGCGGCGAATCTACTTTCTGTGCTTCTTCCTGTCCGGGTTTTGCGGCCTGCTTTATCAGACAGTCTGGCTGAGGCTTGCGTACGCCAGTTTCGGCGTTGTCACGCCGGTGCTTTCCATCGTTGTGTCCGTCTTCATGGCCGGTCTGGCACTGGGCTCTGTGATTGCCGGTCGAGCCGTGATACCGTTTTGCAAAAAGCTGAAACTGCCCGCCATCCAGCTTTACTCCCTGACAGAAGTAGCGATCGGACTGGGCGCGGTGACGGTGCCGTTTTGCTTCCAGCTCGGGGAAAACTGGCTGCTGAGCGCAGGCACCACCGACTCGGGCTCCTACCTCTTCCAGTCTGCCGTGACAATTGCCGGCTCACTGTTGATCTGGTGCACTCTGATGGGATTCACATATCCCTTGATGATGGCGCACATCAAACAAACAGACATCGCTGACGACTCATCATTCGGCTTCCTTTATTGGGCAAACGTCTGTGGTGCTTCTTGCAGCGTGATCGTCACCGCCTTCATTTTGATCGAGCTGATCGGACTGCGCGCTTGCCTTTTCGTAGGCTGCGCCCTCAACATTGTTGTGGCAGTCATGGCTTTGACTCTGCGCAAGCAAGCGCTCAAAGAAAACATCGAGGAGAAGTGCGATCAGATCGAGGAACAGCAGAGCCACGCTCATCCGTCGCCCCTACTGTTCGTGGTGCTCTTCCTGACCGGCTTCATCGCCATGGCCTTTGAAATCATCTGGACCCGCTCATTCATGCCGGTTCTGGGCACGGTGATTTATTCCTTCGCCTTGCTCCTGTTCGTCTACCTGATTTCGACTGCGCTGGGCAGTCAAAGATACGTCTTCGACAAACGTCGCGGCACTACACTCTCGTTCGAAAAGTTGATCATTGCCGCCGCCGGCACGGCGCTTCTGCCGACCTTACTCAATGGATTCAATACCGAAGTCATTTATTTAAGCCTCAACTATCTGGCAGAAACCGGACCACGAGCCATGCTTGCACTGGTCAGCATCGCTCCGTTTTCGTTCGTGCTCGGCTATTTGACTCCGCAACTGATCGACAAATGCTCTTCCGGTCTGCCTGGCATTGCCGGCAAAGCTTATGCAATCAATTCGATTGGCTGCATCGTCGGACCGATGGTGGCATCGTACATCTTGCTGCCACAGCTCGGTGCGCGCCTCGGAGGGCTGCTGCTCGCTCTGGCGCTGATTGTTCTGGCATTGAAAGTAATCTGGCAGGGCGCGCTTCCCAAAGCCCGGCGGCTGTTGTGGACCGCCGCTCTGGCAGCCGGTCTCGGCGTCGGCGTCTTCGTCTGCGGCTCGTATGAAGAGCCTCGTATCGGCGGCGCTCAGACCTACCGCGACTACGCCGCCACTTCGCTACTCTGGGGGCATGGAGAAACAGCCGAGCTGATCATCAATGGACGTCGCATCGCCTTGATTCGTCCGTGGGTAAAAATGGAATCGCACCTGCCCATCGCACTGCACGACGGTCCGGTGAAAAGCGTGCTCGTCATTTGCCTGGGCATGGGCACCAGCTTTCGCTCGGCGATGAGCTGGACGCCTGACGTGACCGTGGTTGAGCTGGTTCCTGGCGTCAAGAAAGGACTGCCCTACTTCTACCCGGACACCGTGCCGAACCTGGACAAGATCGTCGTCGACGACGGACGCCGTTATTTGAAACGCGCCAATCGCATGTTCGACATCATTACCATCGATCCGCCACCGCCGATCGAAGCAGCCGGGTCGAGCTTGCTCTACTCGAAGGAGTTCTGCCAGCAACTGCACGCCCACCTCAACCCCGGCGGCGTCCTGCAGCTCTGGTTCCCCAGCGACGAGCGGGCCGTGCTGGCCGCTACGGTTTCTTCACTGAAGGAAAGCTTCGCTAACGTTCGAGCTTTCCAATCTTCCGAAGGCTGGGGTTACCACCTGATTGCCAGCGACAAGCCGATTGTTATCCCCGACGAGAAGACGCTGCGCAGTCGGCTGTCCGCCGCTGTCCTCGCCGACCTGGGCGAAGGCTCGGAGGGGAAGGACAAGGACGACCCGCCAACTCTTCTGATGCGAGTCTTACAGTCAGAGGTGCCGGTGCAAGAGATACTGACCGGCAAACAGGGAGACCTTACGGACGACAAACCTATCAATGAATATTGCCTGATTCGGCGAATCATGTCCGGGAAGCCGGAAGAATGGCACTCTGTCAAGATTCGCCAGCAACCGGAAAGCCAATCTGGGAGCCATTAGGCTGACCCTACAGGTGGTGCGAGCGCCGACCTCAGGCGGCGGAGGTTTTGCCGGTGACGGGTCGAGGCGGAAGTGCCCGGCCGAATGTTCCCTAAGCTACGTAACAATATCGCCTTCCGACGCGCTTTGCGAGAAGTGAGTGTTTATGCGGCTTTCACGAGATTTTTCTGCGGCGAGAAAAAGCTCGGCGGGAATTATTTTCGAGAGATGAAGATTGCCTGCGTAACCGGACTTTTTTGGGTACAATACATTGCTCGTTAATCACTTCTTGAAAACAGGGAGGTACTTGGAGACACACAACGCCCAACTAATCCAGGACGGCTAATCCAAACTGGTAACGGTAAGCGTTTCGTGTACCCCGACAAAGTGCAGTTCCAGCTGGGTCTATTCCATAGTCAGCACCAGCACTTTGCAAGCGTAGGAAACCACAGAAACCGCTCGTAGCTCAACGAGGGTTTTGAAAGGGGGAAAGGAACATGTTTGGACCACATCTTATTCTCGAGGCATACGGTTGCGACAAGGCAAAACTGGCAGATCTAAATCTGGTCTCCCAAGCCTTGGACGCCTATCCCGACCAACTGGACATGACGAAGATAATGCCTCCGTACGTGTTCAGATACAGTGGAGCTGTCCCAGATGACTGGGGTGTTAGTGGAGTGGTGCTCATTGCCGAGTCCCATATCTCCATCCACACCTTCCCTGACAAGGGATTCGTCACACTGGATATCTTCTCCTGCCGTGACTTCGACGTAGACGCCGCTATCGAGTACTTCTGCTCGATCTTCAATCCGGAGAGCTACGAGAAGCAACTGCTGCAGCGCGGACGCGAATTCCCGCGCAGCGAAGGACGCGCCGGAACCATTATCGAAGGCGAACGCCTGAGACTGGCTTCCTCGATGTAGGCAGGACAATGGACCATCTCTAGCCTGGCACCACATCCGGTGCCAGGCATGTCCTTTTGTGGATATCGGCGGCTTTCGCCTCACAAACTTCTGCCAAGCGGCTAAAATATTGGCTTCCCAGCGAGGACTTAGAAATGAAGGCGGCAAAACTTCTGGCAGCGACTCTGGTGACGGCAGCGGCAAGCAGCGGACTGGCGGCCCTGGCGGTCGACTATCCGACTAAAGCATTTGACTTAACCTATGCCATGACAACTCCGACCGGTGCATCGCAGATGCGCATGGCCAGTGACGGCAAGGGCAAAGTGCTGACGCAGCAAACAGTCGCCAACATGAAGATCACCTCCGTCGCAGACTATCCAGGCAAGGTCATGTACTCAATCATGGACGCCCAGAAAATGGTCTACAAAATGAAGATGCCGGCTCAGCAAGGCAACATCATGACGGACGAGGCAGCGAAGAAACTGCAGGCGAAGTCGCTCGGCAATAAGGTGATCGACGGACATCCGTGCAAAGGCTGGCTCTACTCGTCGACCAACAACACCAGCACCGAAACCTGGCTGGCCACCGACCTGGAAGCCGCAGTCAAATCGATCACCAAGACTCCGCAAGGCACCACCACGATGACGCTGAAGAGCGTTTCGATGAAGACGCCGGATGCCTCAGTGTTCGCCATCCCAACCGGCTACAAAGTCGTGCAGAGCCCGCAGTAAAGGACAGGTTCGCATCATGTTCATATCGATCAATCACATCCCGGTAAAAGCGGGACGGGAAGCCGACTTCGAGAAGATGTTTCGCGAGCGCGACCGCAGTGTCGAGCATCAGCCCGGGTTTCATAGCCTAGATGTGCTGAAACCCGGCAGCCGCATGGTCATGGGCAGCGCGCCCGAATCATGCGGCAACGAATATCAGGTATTGACCCGCTGGGAAGACGAAGCGGCCTTCAAAGCCTGGGTGCACAGCGACGCTTTTAAGAAAGCGCACTCACGCGAAATGGACACCACGGTCTTCGACGGCAAGAGCTACCTGACCTTTCACGAAGCAGTCGAAGGCGCCAGCGCTGCCAGCCCCGGCACCGGCGGTGCCACCACCGCCAAAGCGGTGCACTGAGTCTCCACCTACTCGATCGAGCGAGCCGGCGGACTTACTCACCCGCCAGGCTAGACAGTCGTCTATACGCTATTGGTATAAAACAAGGGTCCGTTTTATACGTATTAGGTATAGACAGTCGTCTATACGCTATTCGTATAAAACAGGGGTCCGTTTTATACGTAATACGTATAAGCGCGTGTCCGTGCGAGCGCGCGTGCGAGCGCGCGTCAACTTGAGTTAGCTGGCTTGCCCGAACCCGATTACTGGGTGTTCTTGCCTTGCGGCATGGCGACCTGACCGTCTTTCTTGTGCCAGGGGTTGAGCTTCGACAGCCCGCCGATCATCTTGCCGGGCACGGCGACGATTGCTTTGCCGGTGCCGGCGACCGCGCCGCCCACTCCGCCTTTGGCTTTGTCGCCAGCCGCTACGGCGCCGCTGCCGACAGCTTTGGTGCCGTCTGCAACCTTGCCGCCGACTGCTTTGGTGCCGTCAGCCACTTTCTCGCCGACGGCTTTCGTGCCGCCGGTGACAGCGCCGCCCACGGCCTTGGTACCACCGGCGATGGCGCCGCCGACAGCCTTGGTGCCGTCAACAAATTTCTCGCCGCCGACTTTCAGTCCGCTGCCGATAGCCTTGGGCACAGCCACCAGCTTGGAGCCGATGTGACCGCCGCCGTCTTTGGCTTTTTCGCCGGCAGAGGCAATGCCCGAACCGACCGCTTTGGCGCCGCCGGCGACTTTCTCGCCTGCGCCGATAGTTCCGTCTTTGACTTTGCCGCCGGCAACAGCGAAGCCGTGTCCGACTGCTTTGGCGCCACTCATGATGCCGCCGCCGGCCTTCTTGCCGCCGCTCATGAAACCGCCGCCCACGAACTTGGCACCGTTAGCGATACCAGAGCCGACTTGCTTGGTGCTGTTGACCATGGCACCGGTCATCTGCTTGGCGCCGCCGAGGAAGCTGGGGTCGTCACTGCCGCTACCGCCGACCGAAGCCTGGGCTGCAGATTGAGTAGATTGCGTCGCCGCCGGAGCCGCTTTCGCTTGCTTGGGGCGCTGGGTTTCTTGAATCACCGTCGTCGGAGTTTGCATGACGGTGGTCGGTTGTTCTTGCACCGTCTGTGGTGCATACAATTCTTGAGCCATTTGCGGCTTCTTCTGTTTCTTCAGCTTCTCTTTCAGCTTTTGCTGCTGCTTAGTGGTCGGAAGCTCGGCCGGTGCCGAGATGCTGGCATAAGGGTCCAAAACCGATTGTGGACCTGCAACAGCCGCTGAATTGGCGCCGACCAAGGTAATGGCGAGCACTGGCAGCAATTCTTTGGATCTGAATCTCATCGACTTCGTCCCCTTTGGATCTGTAAAGACTGGTCTTTTATAGCACAGGCGGTCAAGCGGGCGTTTTAGCAAGTTGTTAAGTACGAGCGTATATATGGAATGGTCGCCAGCAGGCTCACCTGGCATCTCAGATGTTTATAATGAACAAAGAAAACTATTGCACGCGGTGCCGGAAGGGCGGTTGTAATGAGAAGCGACAGTGAAATCAAGACCAAGATTATCGAGCTCCTCGGTGTTGAGGGCAGTGACAGATCTGAGCAGGTTCAGCAGTTGGACAGACTCGATCCGATTGCGCTGGACAAAGTAAACATAGCGCACCATTCCAGTCGCGGCATGCTGTGCGGATTGTATTGGGTGCTCGGCTATGAGTTTCGTGACATGGCCAAGATTATTGAATCGGCGTTTGCTACAGCCGACACCGAAGAAGTGGCGAAACCGTCCTCCGAAACGCCTCCTGCACCAAGCGAACCTGAAGCTTAGGGCAGAAGAGGTCACCATATATGGTGCGGCTAAGCATACACCCGACTGCAAAGCAGAACTGCGGATTGCAGCAAGCGTGTTCAGGAGCTTTATCGGATAAATCCCTCGCCGAAAAGCCTTAATTGCCCCACGCAACTCCCGATGAGCTACATATGCAGCAAAATCGCGTCGAAAACTATGCTCCGCGGCGTCCCCAGCGGGCATAATCTACCAGGGTGTACCTCTAGCTAGGAAAGAAACATGGATTTATTGCATCAAGGTGCCGGACAGTGGTTCTGGCTTTTGGCCATTATGGGCGGCTGGGTGATTGGCTTAAGCATGATGGGCGCGCACGGTGTGTTCTTCGCGGACAAAAACATTGAAGAAGACACAACCGCATCAGAGGCTGGTCACTAGTCCCGCTTTGAATATTCCGGTTTCGATGGGCCTGACGGCCGCCGAAGGGCGGCATTGGCTGTCGCTGGAGCCTATCAGTCACTGACATAAATAGATGGCTTTGCCGCTTCACAGGCTTAACGTGTCCGGTTATTAATCCAAAACAGCCATTTTTATCGGATCAACCCCACAAAAAATTCTGGATTTTTGATCCGAAAACGGCTTCCCGTCTGGAAGATTTCTTGTTACAGTAGTCTTTACAGCATCCGCAGTCTCGCATGAACTTAAATATCGAAATCGATTAGTTATGCTTGTTCTGCGGATGCCTTTTCTTTTTGCGTTACATTTGGGTTGACCGAATCCGACCCAGCAATTACCATGGGTCTACGTGCTGCGGAAAAAGCGCCGCGACACGCCATAAATAGAGAATCACAACGAAAATGACCACCGCCTACTTTTATTTTTGGTTCCCTGAGGTTCACCTGGCATGAGCTGATAGCTCAACGCACTCCAGGTGGACCGCAGCAAGTTCTGCGGTCCTTTCGTTTTTAGAGCCTTTCGCAAAGGACAGATTCACGAAGTTATGACTACGCAACGCAACTGGTTTTACGGCTACTTCTTTTTTGCCAGGGGGTTCCCGGGTTAAGTAGTGCCGCATTTAGAAATGCCACCCGCCCGGACCCCTGCAAGCAAGGTCCGGGTTCGTTTTTCAGCACCCACGAAGTTTTCAATTCAGTTCAGGAAAAGGAGAGTGTCACCGTGTCAGAGGCAAAACTAGCAAGTAAACAGAACCCCACCCACGTAAGCCAGATTCGCATCGGCGAAGACTGTGTGGTGGGTGGGGAACAGCTGCTCATCATCGGCGGTCCCTGTACTGTCGAAAGCGTCGAGCAGATGGAACTCGTCGCCACCAAACTGGCGCAAGCGCCCGTTCAAATGCTGCGGGGCGGCGTATTCAAGCCCCGGACCTCCCCTTACTCCTTCCAGGGAATGGGTGACAACGGACTCTCCATCCTCTCGGATTGCAGCCGCAAACACCGCATCCCCACCGTCACCGAAGTCATGTCGCCCGACAAAGTCGAGCTGGTCGCCCAGCACGCCGACATGCTGCAAATCGGCAGCCGCAACATGCAAAACTTCGACCTGCTCAAAGCCGCCGGTCAGGTGCAGACCCCGGTCATGCTCAAGCGTGGACTCTCCGCCACTATTGAAGAGATGATCCTGGCTGCCGAATACATCCTCGCCCACGGCAACCCGAACGTCATCCTCTGCGAACGCGGTATCCGCTCCTTCGACACATACACCCGTAATGTCCTGGATCTGGGCGCCGTGGTTGCCCTCAAGCAACTCACCCACCTGCCGGTGATCGCCGACCCCAGCCACGCTGCCGGAAAACGCGAACTGGTCGCCGACCTGGCTCGCGCCGCTGTCGCCTGTGGAGCCGACGGTCTCATGATCGAATGTCACCCGATTCCGGAAGAGTCTGTTTCTGACGCTCGTCAGGCGCTCTCACTGGAAGACATGATCGCCCTGGTAGCCAGCCTGCGCCCGATTGCCAAAGCTGTCGGACGCTCGGTAGCCGAAGTCGACCAACCGGCAGTCGAACACCGCGACAACATCGCCGTGCTTCGTCATCCGCAGCATGCCCAGCAAGCCGCCCGCCGGTAATGAGGAGATAAGTCGTGGGAGACAGTGAGTGGAGCGCCTCCAAAGCAAACGCCGGCGAGGCAGCCAGCCAGGACAATGCCAAAGCTAAAGCGGAAGACACACCGCTCAGCTCGATTCGCAACCGAATCGATCACGTCGACGCCCTTCTGATGCGTCTTCTTTCAGAACGGATGCAACTCTCCTTGATGGTCGCGGATATCAAAAATGCCGCCGCCATTCCCGTCCGTGACAGAGAACGCGAAAAACAAGTGCTTGCCGGAATTTCAGAAGTAAGCAAAGACGCCGACATCGTCTCGGCGATCACCGCTGTCTACCAGACAATCCTCTCCCAGAGCCGCGACCTGCAGGTCGCCAAAACCAGCGTCGCCGCCGGCCCGATTTACTTCAAGGAAGTAATGATTGTCGGGTTGGGATTAATCGGCGGCGCACTTGCCCGTCGCATGCGGGCAGTCTTGCCGGAGAGCCGCATCATCGGCTGCGACCGGCACGAGGTGCTGCAAGCCGCCATTCAGGAGAAACTGATCGATGCCAGCGCATCGCTGGAATCCGTGCCTTCATCGGCAACGCTGATTTTGTTATGCGCGCCGCCCGCCACCAACGTCGAGTTGCTGCGCCGACTGGCTCCACACCTCGGACCGAATCAGGTAGTCGTCGATGTCAGTTCGACCAAGGGAACTATTTGTGCGGTCGCCGACGAAATCGACCTGAGGGGCGCCGACTTCATCGGCGGTCACCCGTTTTTCGGAACCGAAAAGAGCGGACTGGCCGGCTCGCGCGACGTAGTTGTCGCCGGCAAGACCTTCTGCCTGACCCCCACCAGCAAGTCTTCTGAACTCTCTGTCTTGCGGTTGTCTCGATGGCTTAACGCAATGGGGCTCGCAGTACATGTCATGGATGCCCGGACTCACGACGAGGTCGCCGCTCGCATCAGTCACATCGTTCAACTTGTTGCCACCGCGCTCGGTGCCAGTCTGGTCGAAGAACTCTCTGATGAGAAACTTTCCGTGTTGCGCGCGACGGCAGGACCCAGCTTCCAGTCGCTGTCGCGGTTAATGGCCAGCCCGCATGAGATGTGGACGGAGATACTGCTGGACAACTCGTCCGAAGTCGTCGCCACCGTCGATGGATTGGTGGCGCAGCTGGTTTCTTTGCGCGCCGCCATTGAGAATGGCGACAAAAATGCAATTGCTACGGCGTTCAAAGCTGCGCGGATTTTGCTCGATTAACGCTTGAAGTGCGATTTGTAGAGCGCACCCAGTCCAACCAGCGCGAAGAGCATAATCAAACGCGTGCCGATCGGAGGAAGCTTGCCGGGTCCCGGGATGAGGATGATGCCGGACAGGATGACCGAGCCGATAAATAGAAAAACGCCGCGTTGCACGACGGGGCGCTCGGCTATGAATCCGATGTGCGTGAGGCGCAGCACGCGCGCGATCGCTTCGCCGATGATGTTGGTCATGACGACCAGACCGCCGGTCATGGCTAGTTGAAGAATTGCGATAGTAAGGATGCCGGCCGGCCAACCGACGCCTGAAACGAAAAAGAGTTTGGCGAGAAACAGCGTCACCATCGAGACCATGACACCGACAAACAACGAACGCCAGAAACGGCTGCGGCTGACGGAAGCGGCTGCTTCGAGTTTCTTCCCAAAAGGGATCCAGAGAATGGATGCTGCGCCCAGGCAAAAAGCAAATGCCGGCAAGAAGTGCTGCCGCTGATTCGCCCAGTAGCGAAGTTGCAGCATCGGGCGGTACTTCTGCATTCCGAAAGGAGTTTGCTCGATTGTTTTGCCGGGAAACATTTTCTCCACGACGAGGGTCTCCACCGGTCCCGCTGACGACTCCGGCTGCTCACCCAGATACGCATAAAACAAGTTGCGCACGGATGCCGGCGCGGATTGAATCACCGGACTGGCGGGCGGGGCGTCTGCGGCGGCTGCGGTCGGCGTGGCGTCTTGGGTGGTGGAAGCGGGCTGGGCGGGCGCGGTCTGCGCGAAACTGGGCGGCGTCGCTAGCGCCGCCAGCGACAGCGCGAGAAACATGAATAGCGACAGAAGAAACCGTTTCGTCATCGTTATCAAACTACTGCCTGCTCTCCCGATTTGGTGCATATGAGAAATTGCACCACACCCAATGCACCCATGCCGCAGACCCAAGATAGTAATCCGTCCATGGTTTCGTACGGCACCGCGGTCAACAACAGCCCCGCCAGCAAAATTGCCGAAGGCCATATGTACAGCGGCACGCGATGTGGTGCCACCGCGCGTTCTAATTCGACGGCGTTCAGAATGCGTTGAGTGAGCGCCTCCGAAACATCAAACTGCGGCATGTCCGCAGCGAGATTCATTATTTGCAGCGACTGCGCAGTCCACGCGCTGCAGGTCTGGCAGCCGCGCTTGTGCTCGTCTGCCCACGCCTGATCACGGCATTCGTCGAACGCGTGCCGGTAGCGCGTGCAATCTTCACCTGGTTGTGTTTGATCTTCCATACTCATGATCGCTGTATCTTCTCCGACAGTATTTTTCTTAGTTTCTCCCTGACCCTGTGCAACGTTGATTTGACGGTCGTTTCCGGCTCATCGACAATGTCCGATATCTCGGCGTACGTCAAATCGTGTTGATAGCGCAGCACGAATACGTGCCGATTATGCGGCGATATGGCACGTAAAGCATCGGCCAGCATCACCTGCGAAAAGCGTCGATCCAGCTCCTCTTCGAGGTTTTCGCGACTGGCCGGTTCCACCGCCGGATTTTCGTCGAGCGCGGCATCGAGCGATTCGAAGTCGCGAATCTTCAACTGCCTGATTTGATTCAGTCCGGCGTTGGTGGCAATCTTCAGCAACCATGGTTTGAACCTCGCCCCCTGACGAAATCCAGACAAACCGCGATACGCGCGGATGAACGTCTCTTGCGTGACATCAGCCGCGGTATCATGGTTTTGCAGCATTTGAAACAGTACGTTGTAGACCAGTTTTTGGTAGCGCCGCAAAAGTGTCTCGTACGCCTTGCCGTTGCCGGACAAGGTCATGGAAACCAGCGCTGCGTCTTCGCATTGCTCAAGTGGCGTGCCCTGCTTCATGGTCACCATCTTAAACACTTGCGCTTCATTTGTCAGTCCACTCGGCATCTACCAAACACCCTGTCCAACTTAGATTTCGTTGTCAGCGACCGACAGCTTTTGCATAATCCAGCCCAGTCGCTTCGGCTTGAAATTGCCGGAGATGATCTCGGTGATGCGGTTGTGAATCTTTTCGCGCTGCTCTGGTGTCAGAATCTTGCGCACCGCCAGCGCCGTGTCGATGCGCTTGTCCATGAGTTGCTGTCGCAACGCGCGCGCCGACTGGATTTCTGTCTTGATCTGATCGTCCGTCGCCGATGAGCTGGCCATCAGCGAAGAAACGTCGAGCAGCTTGCGGCGAAACTGTTCGCGCAGCGGGCGCGTTTCCTGCATGGTGTCCTTGAAGAGCGCCGTCAGTTTGGCGCGCTGTTCATCAGTGGCATCGATGCGATTGCAGAAGCGCTTGGTAATAATCACGCGCACGGCATTCTCGAATTCCGAGTCTATCAGTGGATCCTTCGACTGAGCTTGAGCCAGCTGGGCGTTGCTGACGGTTTCGTCATCAGCCGCCATCGAAAGATCCGCGGCAATCAATCCCAGCGGCACCGTCAAAGCCATTGCCCCCACCAGAAGCCGCTTGTTCAATCCTTTCATCACTTCCCTCCCTGTCATGTGTGCAGAAGCGCTCCCGCTGCTTCCACCTACTGATACACGGGGTGTGGCGAAAAGTTTCGCCCCGGGCTTTCAAAGCAATGGGAGCTAGCTCAAGTCCCGCAGACCTGCCGCCCAGAGGTATTTCTTCAGGTCGACCTTGCCTTCGTCGTCGAACTGAACGCCTTCCTTTTCCAGCATTTGCCTCTGTAAGTCAGGCGGCATGCCGACTTTGAACGTGCTGGTCGTGCCGCGCGCATTAATCACCCGCTGCCAGGGCACAGTCTGGGAGGAGTACTTGCCCGGCTCCTTGCCTTTGGTCGCCCCGCCGGCCGGTTTCTTCAAAGTGGTTTTGCCGCGCCCTGCACCCTTGGCTGTAACCTTAACCGAACTGTCCGGCAGCGCTTTCAGCGCCCAGCCAACACCCTGGGCAGTCAGTCGCCCGCCCAACATGTCTGAGATCACCCCGTAAGTCAAAACGCGTCCCCGCGGAATCTGCATGACGATCTCGTAGACGCGCTCAAACACAGGTCTGCCTGAAGCGGGCACAGGTTTGGCTGACGGCTTTGCCTGAGTCTTGCGTGAGACTGGTGGGGTGGCTTTCTTTGGCATGCACGTTCTAGGAGAACAGGTT
Source organism: Candidatus Obscuribacterales bacterium (assembly GCA_046328035.1). GTDB lineage: Bacteria > Cyanobacteriota > Vampirovibrionia > Obscuribacterales > Obscuribacteraceae > JBGASG01. Next base: position 228,872 of record JAXLXI010000008.1, read on the forward strand.
GGCGTCTTTGGCGCTCGCCATTATCCAGTTAAGAATTGCGGGGCACATGATGGCGCCGCCGAAAGAGAAGAAGCTCCAGCCAATAAGAATGCCGCCCAGCCAACGCTTGGTCTTGCGCAGCCCTATGATAATCACCCCGCTCAGGAACAAGCTGCACGAAGTCACAATGCCGGCGCCCATCCCCCAGGCGCCCATTATGTTGACCAGCGCCTCCAGATTGGCGAGATTGTCCTTCTTATCACCCGATCCTGATTCGCTCGAAGCCGAGCTATCGCCGGACGAACTACCATCGCTGGATGAGGAACCGGCATCGCTCGAAGATGAACTATCATCGCTGGATGAGGAACCGGCATCGCTAGAAGACGAACTATCATCGCTGGACGAGGAAGTGTCGGTCGAAGAGGAGCTGTCGGTCGAAGAGGAGCTGTAACTCGACGACGAGTCGCTGTCCTGGCTCCATGCACAGCTGGTGCCGGTATGGAAGACGACGAACAAAATAAGGGCGAGAACTGCGAATAGTTTCATATCGGGTAAGTATAATTCAATGGTCGAACGATTGGAGAATATCCGTGCAGTCATCAGATACCGGTAACACGATACTGGGTTTCGTCCTGCTCTTCCTGTTCTTTGGGCTGCCGATGATTTTCTCGTTCCTGACTTTCTTCCTGCCCTCCATCGTGGGGCTTTTCAGGAAGAAACATGACAAGCTGCGCATCATTTTGATAAACCTGTTCGCCGGCTGGTTCACGCCGGCTTGGATCTATATCTGTGTCTGCGCGTTCCTGGACAACCCCAGCCCCGACGCAAAGTAGTCACCAGTTTCTATGGCTATGCCGAGACGCCGCTCACTTCCAGGGCTTTCACATAGCAGCCCAGCACCTTGGCTTTTGCCGCTCCCTGCAAAGCATCGATGACGGCATCTTCCTGCTTGCCGTCCGCCACCTCGACATCGAGGAAAAATCGGTAGTGCCACGGGGTTTGCGGAATCGGCCGCGATTCTATTTTGGACAAATTGGCGCCCACCGCCGCGATGCGAGTCAGCAACTGCGCCAGGCTGCCCGATGTATGTTCCAGCTCAAACGCACACGACAACTTGTGCGGACCTTCGTGCAGGCGCAGTTTCTTGTTGGCCGTAATCAGTCCGAACCGCGTGGTGTTGCTGGAGTGGTCTTCCACATTGGTGCGAATGATCGACAGTCCGGCTTCGCGCGCCGCCATTTCGCTGGCGATGGCGGCATTGCTTCGCTTGCCCTGATCCCGCACATAGAGCGCCGAACCGCTCGTGTCCCAGTGCACCCGAGGTTTCATGTGGGGAAATTCTTTGAACAACTTCCGGCACTGGTCGAGCGCCACCGGATGCGAGTAGACCTCGGTGATCTCGTTGATGTCCGTTCCCTCGATCACAATTAGTTGATGGTGAATCGGAATGTATGTCTCGGCAATCATGAACACAGGCTCGTTCCAGAGCGAGTCATAATTAGCGACAATCGACCCTACCGACGAGTTTTCCAGCGGCACCGCACCAAGATGGCCACCACTTGCCACCAGCTTGAAGACCTTCTCGAATGAGTCTTGTGAAAGCAATTCGTAAGGCTCATTCATCCCCTCACCAAGCTTGATGGCTGCTTGATGGCTGAAGGCTCCTGGAGCACCCTGGAAGGCAATCACATTCATTGGAAGTCCTCAACACAGTGACGAAGTTCATCTAAAGAGATCTCCGAATCGACATCGGCGCTGCCGAGTTCTTTGAGCGGCAGCACAAAGCGAATCGATTGCCCCGCGCGTTTCTTGTCGTATGCCATGGCGTCGAAGAGCGCGTTGCGATCCAGATCGGCAGACAGGGTCACCGGCAACTTACACTGAGACAGCAACGTGCGCACAACCTCGATCTGCGCATCATCCACCTTACCCAGGCGGCGCGATACTTGCATGGCAAACAATAATCCGACCGCCACTGCCTCACCGTGAGTCCAGCTATATTTGCTGACTTTCTCGATAGCATGACCGAACGTGTGTCCGAGATTGAGAATGCGTCGCAGTCGCTTCTCATATGGATCGCGAGCCACAACTGCCAGTTTCATCTTGATGCTGGCAGCTATAATGTTGCCCATCGCCGGATGTTCGAAAGACAGTTCCGGCGCCATTTGCTGCAGCAATTGAAACATGCTGCGCGGACCAGCCGCATACTCAGATTCTGCCGCCACTGTTTTCTCGATCAGTGCATATTTGATGATCTCGCCGATGCCCGATGTGAAATCGCGGTCGGGCAGTGAAGCGAGCAACTCCTGATCGACGGTTACCAGCTGCGGGAAATAGAACGTGCTTAGCGAGATTTTTGCCCGCATCTAGATTTATGCCGGTCTTGCCGCCAATTGATGCATCGACCTGCGCCAGCAACGTACTGGGCACCAGGCATAGTGTCAGTCCGCGCAGATAGGTGGACGCGGCGAAGCCGGCGACATCGGTAACTGCGCCGCCGCCCAATGCCAGAAGCGTAGCGGAGCGCTGAAACGACCGCCTTTGCAACTGCTCCCAGATCTGGATCAGTTGCGTCTGCGATTTGCAAGCTTCGCCTGTCGGCAGTTCCATGACGTCCACCGAATAGGAAGCGGCTTCCAGCGGCTTGACGATGTCGTCCAGCCAGTCGATGGCAATCTCGCGCTGTGTGAGCACCAGCACACGGCTGCCTGCTCCCAGTTGCTTAAGAGCGCTGGGAATATTGGCGCGAGCATTCACTCCCAGATCGATGCGAGTCGTGTTGCTCACATCTACTTTGGAAAGAAACGTCAGAAGCGGCGTCTTATGAAGCGACTGCGAGTGTCGGCGCATGGCTCCTCATTCCAACTCCATGTCGGGGGTGGCGCTAGTAGCCAGCGAAGCTGCAAAACGGGCGGGCGCCTCGCGGCAGAATTCGCGATAGGAGTTGATAGCGGCGGAGATGTCCGGCATGGTATCGCTGCCGAACTTGTTGAGCAGCGCACGGGTCAGACCAAATGCCACCATCGCCTTCACGACCACCGACGCCGCCGGCACCGCACAGACGTCGGAGCGCTCGTAGTGCGCTTGCTGGGCGTCGAACTGCGGAAAGCTCACCGACGGCAGCCCCTTGATCAAGGTCGGAATCGGCTTCATGTACGCGCGCACTTTGACGCGGCTGCCATTAGTCATGCCGCCTTCCAGCCCACCCGCTTTGTTAGTCTTGCGCATAAAGGGCAACTGTTCCGACGCGGGATAGATGGCGTCGTGAACCTCGGAACCGGGACTGTTGACGTTTTCGAAACCGTCACCGATTTCCACAGCTTTGATGGCATGCACGCTCATGACCAGCTGCGCCAGTTGACCGTCGAGTTTCTCATCCCACTGGGTGTAGCTGCCCAGTCCAACCGGCAACCCTTCAGCGATCACTTCGACCACACCGCCAATGGTGTCGCCCTGCTGCCAGGTTTCCTTAATCAGATCCTTCATTTTTGTTTCGGCGGCTTCGTCGACGCAGAACATATCGGAGGCGGCGACGCGCTTTCTCAGCTCGTCCATCGGCAGGTCTTCGCTGGACTGAGAAGATCTGATCGAGCCGACTTGCACTACATGACTGACCACCCGCACATCAAATTGCTGCAGTATCTGTTCGCAGATCGCTCCCACCGCTACGCGCGCGGCTGTTTCGCGGGCGCTGGCCCTTTCCAGAACATCGCGGATATCGCGCTGACGAAACTTCAGTGTACCAGCCAGGTCCGCATGCCCGGGACGAAACCGACCAATTTTCTTTTTCTCGATCTGCTCCGCCACCGCCGGATCGTCAGCCATCACTTGCGTAATAGACATAACGTGCAGCCAGTTGTTGTGATCACGATTGCGCACCATGATCGAGATCGGTGCACCAGATGTAATACCGTGACGGACACCGCCCATGATTTCAGCGGTGTCGGTCTCGATTTTCTGACGGGCACCGCGTCCATAGCCCTGCTGGCGGCGGGCCAGTTCGGCGTTGACAGCGTCGATATCAATCTGCAATCCGGACGGTACACCATCTAAAATGGCGATCAACGCTGGTCCGTGTGACTCTCCGGATGTTAAAAACCGCAACATGCAATTTCATTTGGCTGGGTCGGCAACGCGCTACATCTTACAATATGACGTCATTGCGGTGCGCAGTCGCACGCAGGATGTGATGTAATGACGCAATCCACAGAAAGACCGCTTCTGCGGGCGAGTTGCGCGTCCCCGGCGATAAATCCATATCGCATCGCGCGCTCATGTTTGCCGCCTTCACCGAAGGTGAGTGCAAAGTCCAGCATTTATCGCCTGCAGGAGACGTACGCTCGACGGCGCGTTGCCTGGAAAAGCTTGGTCTGAAGACGACTTTCTCAGCAGACGGCTCCGAATGCACAGTTGTCAGCCCGGGCTTAAACCGTCTGCAGGCGCCGAACGAGACGCTTGATGCCGGCAACAGCGGCACCACCATCAGGCTGCTGGCTGGTCTGGCGGCGGGTCAGCCTTTCGCTGCGACGTTCGATGGAGACAGTTCGCTACGCGGTCGCCCGATGGGCAGGGTTCTCAATCCCCTGAAAACCATGGGCGCGCAGATCGCCTATGACCAGAAGCAAGACTACCCGCCGTTTACAATCACAGGCGGCAAATTACAGGGACAACATTTCCGATCTGCCCGTAGCGTCGGCACAGGTACAAACAGCAATTTTGCTGGCCGGTCTGCAAGCTGAAGGCGAGACCAGCGTGAAATTGCCGAAGGCGGTGCGCGATCACACCAATAAGTTCTTCTCCTTCATGGGCGTGCCGTTTGAAGAAAAAGACCTGACGGTGGCAGTGAGGAAACTGGCCAAGCCACTTGCACCATATTCGGTGCAGGTGCCGGGGGACATTTCATCGGCGGCGTTCTTCATGGTGGCAGCCGGGTGCCTGCACGGCTCCCAACTTTTGCTCACCAATGTCGGCATAAACCCCGGTCGCATGCTGATTGTGGATGTGCTGGCGGCGATGGGCGTGAATGTGGAAATAACACGCAAAGATCATCCGACCGGCGAGCCGGTTGCCGATATCAGAGTGCAATATGACCGGTATCCGAACGGCGCCAGAATCGACGGCACCAAAATCGCCACCGGCATCGATGAGATACCGATACTGGCTCTGGCAGGCGCTGTTTGCAGCGGGTCGTTCATCGTCAGAGATGCCGAGGAACTGCGTGTCAAAGAAAGCGATCGACTGGCAGCGATCGTCAATAACCTCAAACGAGCCGGCGCCCAGATCACAGAATTCAAAGACGGCTTCGAAATCACCGGCAGAGGCGGATCACTGGCCGGCGGCTCCAAGTGGGAGACGTTCGGCGATCACCGCATGGCGATGACCGGCATGGTCGCCAACCTGATGTGCACTACACCGGTGGAAATCGACGACGCCGACTGCGTAGCAGTTTCTTACCCGCGCTTCGCGAATGACTTGCAGAAGCTGTTTGTTTGAATCGTGACTTAGCTGGATTGAGTGATGGATAACCAGTTCGAACGATTCCTAGAACTATTCGAGCACGGTCCCGATGATCCTATCTTTCAGCGATTTGTTGGAGATCTAGGAGAATCCCCTGTGCTCATTCGAGCAGGTACAGCAGGTATTGAGTATGCTTTCCCAAACTCAGGCATCTACATTATGTTCAAGTACGCCCCACTTTCCGCGGTAGATGGCTTTGCGTACGGTTTCCTCCATCCCCACGAGGTATCGAGGCAATCTGCCTGGAGGAGTTATCTGCTCGGATAAACCCGACGATGTCGAACGGAAGCTCGGACATGCCAGCAGAAAAATCGATGGCTCGGGGACGAGTGGCCTAGTCTCTTTTATCAATTGGGACGTTCCTTCGAACTTCGGTTCACTTTCACTCCAAACGATCAAAAACTACATCGGGTCCAGGTCAGCAAGCTCTAGATCACACGGCGAGTTGACTGAACTTGCACTTGTCTTCTTGCTGTTGAAATGCTATGATGTTCACTGTTCATGAATTATGAACAAGGACGCGCAATGCAATTGAAACCACAAGATGTCGTCGTACTTTTGAAACTGGTTGGTCTCAAAGAAGATTGGTCTTATAGGTCGCTGGCAGATCAGCTACACATAAGCACCGGCGAGCTGCACAATGCCTTGAAACGGGCGACGCACGCTCAGCTGTTTGACCCTGAACAAAAAAGACCACGAACCTCGGCGCTTGAAGAATTTCTGGTTCACGGCTTGAAATATGTGTTTCCCGCTGAGCGGGGCTCGCTAACACGCGGTATGCCCACATCCTATGCAGCGCCACCACTGAATGAAGTCATCTCTGCGCCCCAAGGAGATAATCCGCCAGTTTGGCCGGATGCAGAAGGACGCTCGCGCGGCTACAAACTGGAGCCGCTTTATCCTTCAGTGCCAAAGGCGGCACGTTCGGATAGGGCGTTGTACGAGCTTTTGGCCTTGGTCGATGCGATTAGGGGAGGCAGCGTACGGGAGCGCAACCTAGCCATCGACCATCTAAGAAACCGCTTGAGAGGCAAGAATGCGAAGTGAAGACAGCACTACACTTAACGGCGAGTTGATTTCTTCTTACCGTCCGTTCGCTTGGTTCCAGTTGCTTTCTTGCTTGCCTTCGCAGCCTTTGCGCGTGCTTTCATCTGTGGTGCAGCCGCTTTCGTTTTCGCTGCACGTGCCTTCACCTTGGGAGCGGTCGCCTTTGACTTGAAACGCGACACGGGCGCGCTGCCATTTGTTCCGTTCGTCGCGCTGGCAGTGCTGCTCACCGTTTTGACCACCTCAAGCAGATTGCCGGGCGTCTTGCGTTTCTCCAGAGTGCGCATCGCCTTGGAGTGATCTTTGTATCCTTTGACCGGTTTGCCGAAGTCTTCTCGTTTTACTTCGATGATGTCCAGCGGCTCACGGCAGTACAGCGAGAAGTTGCAGGCTGCTTCCAGTGCGGTGCGCACCAGTTCGTAGCCATCATCGATGGTGTCATACGTGGCATACAGAGCGCCCAGAGAATAATCCGATCCCGCGCCTTTGGTGGCGTACTGCGGGTACTCGTGCACGCTCATGTTGTTGGCGATGCCATAAATGCTGGTCGGCGTGACGATGAAAAATATGTTGTAAATACCGGCGTAGGTGTCTTTGCCGGTATCAACGAGAGTGTAGGCTTTCTTCAGTTCCGCATACAGTTCAAGGAAGAAACTGAACACCTCCGAACGGGTCTTGAAGGTGTTGTCCATCATTTTGTGATTGACGGAATGCAGGTGCTCGATGACGTTATCCATCAGCGTGTAGCCGCTAGTGGCGAGATACGCATGCTTTAGCTTGATAATCTTGGTGCCATTGAGAAGTTCCGTCGTGTACTCGTTGCCGAACGTAGTAATGCGGTCGGCTCCCAGATACACTCGCCCGTTTTTCTTGACTGCAACCAGAATGGTCATGAAAAGGTATCCCCAAAGAAACAATGGCAACCTTCCGGCGTCAACCGATACTGATGACGTTTGGCGGTCTGCCAGATGCCTAAAGCATACCCGACCCAGCGGGTTACTAGACAATCCACAGCCTCGGACCAAGTAGAATTAGATAGTTACCTGAAGGGTACGGTATGCAAACCAACCGGCTTCTCCTGGCAATAACAGCCCTTTTCGTGCCTGCAATGGGCGTTATGCCAGCGTTCGCACAAGACTGGCAGGGCGGTGGCGGCTATCAGCAAGCGCCAAAGACCTACAACGCTCCACCCGGCTGGCCTCAGCAGGACCCAACCAACACTTACAGCAGCACCTACCCTGCTAACACACCCCAGATGGGCGGCGGACAACCGGCGATGCAAGCCCAGCCAGCCGCATCCCCTCAGGACCAAGCCCGCATCGGGCAGTGGTTCGCCGCGTACGATCAAGTGGCACAGCGCCAGATGAGCCCTCAGGAAAACACTCGGACAAGCTCTTGTCGAGCAAAGCTGTCGATGTTCATTCCGGGACCGGAAAAGGTCGCCGCGCAGAACTTATGGACAGATGGTCGCGCGCTACGACAAGGCGGGTGCTTCGCCACGGTCTGCAATCTCTGCCTCGGACTCTGCCATTGCAGAAGGGCTACTACCAGTATTTCGTGACCGCGCGCGAGTTGTTCTCCGGTGTATCTGAAAGTGCAATCCAACGTCGCCTTTTCAGCGACCGATCAAGCGGGTAATCCTATCGCCGCATCGCTTTTGCCTCGCAAGATGCAGCTCGAACAGTTGGAAGCCGGCGTTAAACAGTTAGACGGACAGTTACGCAGCCAGTATGGCGTGCGTCCGTACGCCTGGTAAGTCGCAACCTAAAGCGGTACGTCGCACTTTGCCACTGTAGAGCTGAATGAGGGTATTCACGTCCCTCTGCGATACTCGTGAATGCTCATCGGTTATCTCGTTCATCGTATCGGCTTTGAAAGGGCTGTGCCCGAGCAGTCCAAGCGCATGGCTAGCTCATGCGTGGAGATGTTCTCCAGCAGCCGATAGCGCTTGGTTGGTTTCGCGAGACATGATCAGTCCAGATTGACCTCGATCACCTGTGGTGGCACCACGTACTTCGGTCCGAAGCGCGGAATATAGACCGGCACTGGCACTCCGCTGACCCCCACAAAGGATAGATTGCCGTTGCCGCGGTCTTTGTATTTCATGATTGTCTGAGCACCGAGGGTGCAGCCGACAATATCTCCGCGTTGCCCCAGCCGCTTCCAGACTACTTGTATGCGGGCATCCTTGGCACTTTGCACTTCGGTAAATTTCACCAGCCCATCTGAGACCGCTTCCCAGGTGTCGAACGAACGCCTGACGCAATGCATGAAACCAGCATCCGGATAGGGAGTTATGTAAACCGGAATCGGCATTGATTTGAAACGCACGACCTTCTGCTGGCTGCTTTTAAAAACATCGCCGTAGTAATCGTTGGCGGACACCGGAAATCCGGGCGCATCGACGCGCACATAATTGGGCGGCTGTCCGCTCACCAGCGGCAGGGCATCGCCCAGCGAGAGTGTGTGCAACGAACAGGTGTGCACCTGATCTGCCGGAATCGACTGGATGGCAGTGCCGCTCGCCGCCAGTTTCAATGCCTCCAGGCGCTGGACAACCGAGCCGGGTCTTTCTGTTCAAAATATTTCTGCTCCAGAACGGCAATGCGCTGCACCACCGAAACATACGGAGGCGGCTGCAGACCCGCGCGCTGCTCGAGGTCTCGCAAGATGTCGACAGCGCTCGGTCCCTCAGAAACTGCCTGTGCAAAAGCCGGCGCAGAATCTGTGCAAAGAAACGCCAAGACCGAAAAGCAAGCTACAGTGAATATTATTGGGAGCTGTCTGCGCATACACTTCATATTCGCGCCACCAGATATGGTATTTCTAAAATGCTCCACCCGTTAACAAAACTTTATGCTACCTTATTGATATGCGAGCCTGCATTGGAGAGGTAAACGCACGCTGATGCATGACCGGCTACGTGAGCTTGCAGAAACCCGATATCGCCAGCCGATTTTCCTGGCCACTCTTTTTGAGTTGGCTTTGGAAGAGCAATGGTTCGATGTGCAGCACCTCGTTCAACACGATATGGCTAAAGCTATCCTGGCAGATTTTTCTCTGGAACAGGGGCTTGGATATCTTAATTCCCAGGTTTACTACGACTACTGGGAAGATGTTATCGATATAGGCTGGGACGCTTTCTGCAGCCATACAGGACTGACCCGCGAACGGGTGAAGGTTCAGCTGGAGCAGTTGCGCGAAGCAATGTAGTTATTTTTGCGAGAGTTCGGTGTACCGAACCACGGTAGCAATGCCGCCCGGAAACTTACCGTCGATCTGGTTCTGGCTGGGTATCAATGAAGCCAGAGACCAGACGCCAGGATTGTTGGCCACCACCTCTGCATCCACGCGATCGCCCGGTTGCAGCGTCAGGGTGTCTCGCATGACATGGGGCTCCAGAGAGTCGGAACCGTTGATCGACATGATCTCCATGCGGTGCCCGGTAAGAAACAAAGGTATCGGTGCTTGCGATGCGTTGATCATGCGCAGGCGCACGCGCTCGCCTCGTTTCAATTCGAGGGGCTGAGCACCGGAGGCTGTTTTACCGTTAGTCAAAAAATACGCGGGGTGTTTTGCCGAGCGCGGATCGCCCGCCTGACACTCACCAAATACGATGGCAATGTCACGCTCATAAGTCTTCGGCAATCGCGTCGGTTCCACAATCACCGCGCCGTACATGCCTCTGGGCAGCTGCTCCAGGTGCGGCACCTGCGGATGATACCAGTAGGTACCCGGGCGATCGGCGAAAAATTGGTAGACGTACGACGCTCCCGGTGCCACCAGCCCCTCACCCTGGCGCGGCAATCCGCCCGCCGTCTGCGGCAGTGACATGCCGTGAAAGAGCAAGCTGGTCGGCACTTTCAGCTGATTGGTCAAAGTAATCTTCAGCAACTCGCCCTCTTTGGCACGGATCACAGGACCAGGCACCTGCCCGTTATAGGTCAGTGCGTTCAAAGTCGTGCCCGGCAAGATTTCCCAGCCTGCTTCCTTAGCAATCAAGTATTGCTCGCGCACACGCTTGCTCGCTTCCACCTTCTGCTGAAGCAAGTTGAGCTGTTGCGCTCCCTGGTTGAGAGTGCCGGTAATCTCCGACATCTCCTGACGCATCTCTTCCAGCACCTGCTTTTCCTGCTGCTGTTGAGTGGCCAGGTCGGCAGCATCGTCTATCTCGGTGGCTGCCGTTGAGGGCGAAAATCCGCCACCGAGGAGCAGACAGCACCCGCCGAGCACGAGGGTCAAAAAGCGTTTCTTCATTTCGTTTTTTCCGGTTTGACGACTGCCACCGTGCACGGTGCGTGTACGGCTATGCGATGCGACACGCTGCCCAGCAAAAAGTGCTGAATAGCTGAATGCCCCTGCGCGCCGATGATAATCAGATCAGCCGGCAACGCTCTGGCTACCTCAATCATGATGGTGGTCGGATCGCCTTCCTTGAGCACCACGTCGACTTTCTTGAAGTCGTTCTCTGCAAGAATGCGTTTGGCGTCGGCTAAAAATGTTTCTCCCTCGAGCAGCAGATTGTTCACGACCTGCCCGATAAACTCAGCAGGACTGACCATCTTCAATGCATCAGCAACGTCGACTGCGTGAACGAGGGTGATGCGTACGTTCTCCTCGCGCAGCCGGAACAGCTCGGTGGCGCGCATGATGGCGTATTTGCTGTTTTCAGATCCATCAATACCGATGACGACATTTTGATACTCGCCGGCGCGTGGCGGGCGGCAAATCAAGATGGTTCCCGGACCATGCTTTACCACTTTACTGGTGACACTGCCAACTAAAAACTTCTCGACGATATTTTTGTGACCGGGCGTCAGAGCCGTGATGTCGCATTGTTCGTCACGAGCGACCGTTTCGATCATCATCGCCGGCGAACCGCTGACTATCTCGGAAGAGACCTTGCCGGACAGAGGCTTCAGTTGTTCTTCGACTTTGCTCAAAAATGTACGCGCTTGTGACTCGACTTTGTGATTCCAGTCGTCATTGAAGTCTGCCTCGGCTCCAATGACGGCCTCATATGACGGCAGCGCTTCCCTGACATAAAGAAGCCGGACCTCTGCTTCTCTGAGGCGGGTGACGGACGCCAGGACATCGACGGTGCCGTCAGCGGGATGGACGATGTCGAGCGGCACGAGAATCTTCATTGCTTGAATACCTTTTGGTTATATGCACATTTTACAGAACGAAGCGCAACGGCGTCTGCGCCGAATCGTTCGTGTAAATCCTGTAAAATAGCTTCTCCGCGCAGACCTGTCCCAGACGCAATTGCGCACGCATGGTTAATCAGGAGTCATAAGTGATAAGCAGGTACACACGACCTGAGATGGGCGCCCTCTGGTCGGACGAATCCAAGTTTCGCACCTGGCTTGATGTAGAAATCGCAGTCTGCGAGGCACAAGCAGAACTTGGATTGATTCCGAAAGAGGTCGTTCCTGACATCGTCGCAAAAGCGAAATTCGACGTTAAGCGTATTCTCGAAATCGAAGAAGAAGTCAAACACGACGTGATTGCGTTCTTGACGAACGTAGCAGAAAACGTCGGCGAGAATTCACGTTACGTGCATCTGGGCATGACTTCCTCCGATGTGATCGACACCGCTCTGGCATTACAGCTCAGACGCGCCAGTCTAATTCTGGAGCAAGACCTGGAGGCTCTGCACGCCGCCATTCTGGAGCAGGCGCGCAAGCACAAGCACACAGTCATGGTCGGCCGCTCGCACGGCATTCATGCTGAACCGATTACCTTCGGATTTAAACTTGCGGTCTGGCTGGAAGAAGTGCGCCGGCATCAGAAACGCCTTGCCGAGGCTACCGATATGATCTCGGTGGGACAGGTAAGCGGCGCCGTCGGCACCTATTCCAACATCTCACCGGATGTCGAAGTGCTGCTATGCGAAAAACTGGGACTGACACCAGATCCGGTATCGACACAAATTATTCAACGAGACCGACACGCGCAATTTGTCTTTACTCTAGCCCTGATCGGCACCAGCCTCGACAAGTTCGCCACAGAAATCCGTCACTTGCAGCGCACCGATGTACTGGAGGTGGAAGAGCCGTTCAGCAAAGGACAAAAAGGCTCTTCGGCGATGCCGCACAAACGCAATCCGGTTGCCTCCGAAAACATGTCCGGACTGGCTCGCATCTTGCGCGGCAATGCACTGGTGGCCCTGGAAAACATTCCACTCTGGCACGAGCGCGACATCAGTCACTCGTCGGCGGAGCGCGTGATATTGCCTGATTCGACGATTCTTCTGGACTACATGCTGCCGCTTCACTCGGGTGATCAAAGACCTGGTGGTCTACCCCGACAACATGCGCGACAACATGGACATTTATGGCGGCGTGATTTTCTCGCAGGCGGTGCTGCTCAGTCTGGTCGACAAAGGCGGCATGAGCCGCGAAGATGCTTACACCCTGGTGCAGCGCAATGCGCACGCCGCCTGGAACACCAAAGACGGCAACTTCAAGGTGAATCTGCTCGCCGATGCCGAGGTCATGAAGCATCTCGATCAAGACGATGTCGAACAATGTTTCAATCCGGCTGCCTATCTGCGTAATGTGGACCGTGTCTTCGAGAGACTGGGAATATGAGCATCATCAATCCGAAAGAGCAAATGGCCGGCATGCTGGTACCGGTGTTCGCCCTGCGCCGCCAGGACGACCTGGGCATCGGCGACACCACTGCCATGAAGGACGCTCTAGACTTTTGCGCGCGCAACAGCCTGGCCGTGCTTCAAGTTTTGCCGATTAACGAAACCGGCGGCGACAACAGCCCCTATAACGCCCTCAGCTCTCTGGCTCTCGACCCCGTCCTTCTCGATGTTTCACCATCGGCGGTGCCCGGTTTGACGGCCCAGGTGTACAACGAACTGGTGACACCGGAGACGGTAAATGCCATCGCCGGCGATGCTGTGAATTATGCAACGGTCAAGTGGCTGAAGCTGCAACTGCTGCGGGCAGCCTACGAGACTTTCGTGGCGACCGAGACGGTTGGAGCCGATGCGCTCGCCACCGAGTTTCGTGACTTCAAAGCCAAGCATGCCACCTGGCTGCAACCCTACGCGCTCTTCCGTCTCCTGGTGGATGAGTATCAGGGCAATGCCTGCTGGCCGTGGTGGGAGCCCCAACACCAGTCACTCTCCACCGCCGAAAAATGGTTTGACGAAAAGAACGACCCGCGGTTGCAGAAAAATCGTGACTTCTTCGCGTTTGTGCAGTGGGTGGCGTTCAGGCAGTGGGACTCGGTGCGCGCTCACGCCGACCGGCTGGGCATCGCCCTCATGGGTGACCTGCCGTTCGGCATCAGCCGCTACAGCGCCGATGTCTGGGCCGAGCGCGACTTGTTCGATCTTAAATGGTCAGGCGGAGCGCCGCCCGAGCCTTACTTCCAGGACAGCGAATTCGTGGTGAAGTGGGGGCAAAATTGGGGCATTCCTCTCTATAAGTGGGACGCCCATCGCAAAGAGAATTTCGCCTGGTGGCGCAAGCGCGTCGGGCTTTTGACGCAGGTCTTCCACTACTTCCGCATCGACCATGTGCTGGGTTTCTTCCGTATATACGCATTTCCATGGATCCCGGAGCGCAACGAAGAATTCGTCAGCCTCACCGAGGAAGAAGCCAAGGAATTAACCGGCGGCGAACTGCCTCATTTCATTCAGCGCAAAGACTATCCCAAAGAACTGGGCGAACTGAATGCCGTTGACGGCGAAAAGCTGCTGGTCATGATCAAAGAAGCGGCCGGCGAGGCGGGTGTGGTCGCGGAAGACCTGGGAGTCGTCCCCTGGTATGTACGTCCGATGCTGCGCAAACTGGGCATTCCCGGATTTGCCATTCCGATTTTCGAGCGCGACGAAGAGACTCAGGAATTCAAACCAAAGGATGAGTTGCATGCGCTCAACCTGGCCACATACGCGACGCACGATCTGGCGCCGTTGCGAGCATATTACGAAGACCTGGTGCGCCGCTGGCACGGTCAGGACGGTCATGCCGCCTGGCTGGATGTGCAACGGTTGATGCGATTCCTTTCTCTAGATCCGGAGCATCCGCCCACCAGCTTTACAAGAGAACTGCATATCGCGTTCGTCACCGCGCTTCTGGAAACTCCCTGCTGGCTTGCCATGTTCATGATTACCGACATTCTGGGCACCAGCGAGCGGTACAACGAGCCGGGACTGGCATCTAATTCCAACTGGAGCCAGCGCATGCATGGCTCGCTCGTCGAATGCGAGCGCAATCCGGAATGGGCTGAAAAGATCCACTTGCTTTCTCGACTTGTCAAAGAGACAGGCAGGCTGCCACGAGTTCCGTCTCTGGGTACAATTTCTTCAAAGAAGTGAAAAGAGGGGTTTCTGTTTGATGTATCCAGCGTATCTCATTCGGTCAGCCATCGACTGGGTTCGTCACGACGAAAAATTCAAGGACTCCAATCCGTACAGCCGCTGCGAAGAAACGGTGAAAACCTGCCGAGAGCTGTGGCAGGAACAGGAGGGCGTCGCGTACACCGACATGGTGGAACCGAATGCGGTCACCGCCTATTGGACGGAGTTTTTCCACGCCCCCGATCCGCTGCCGGATGAACATGAATGGCGCGACGGCTTGATCAAGCGCTCGCATCAATACGACAGTTTTGAAGACTGGGCAGTCTGGTTCAAGCAACAGTACGCCCGCGTGTACAAAGACGACTACAACTGGATGGGCGTGCTCACTGCTGCCTGGGCGCACACGCATCAGTACGAAGTGCGTTATGTCGAAGACAACTGGGACTTCCAGCCGGCGCTGTCTTACCTGCCGACCAGCGAAATGTGGCGGCTGGAGCCGCACATCAACACCGTCTCCGAAGTGTTGACGGAGGTCTGGAACGAAGAGCTGCAACACTACAAAGAAATTGGTTTTCAATTCGAGGACGGACCATCTCCCGATTTCGGCCGCGTCGAGTGTCTCGGCTTCGACATGAAGACCATGTTCACTCTCTGGCCGCCGCGATCGGGACGCGACAAAGACCTGATCGAGATCGGTCCGATGGTGGCAGATGTGGTGGTGCCGGCCGGCGACGACTGGTACCGAAAACTGGACAATGTCATCTTCGCCCACGACTATCTGGACGTAACGGCATTGATCAATCGCGCCAACTATGTCTTCGGAAGCCGCAGGCGACTGATGGAGCTGATGTGCGATTCACCGCCCGCCGAAGCAAAGATGCAAGCTTCAGCGGAAGGCTGGTTGATTTCGCAGCTGGAAAGCGTTTCCTGAGAGGCTGACGCTGCTCAGCGTCCTTTGCCTAATTGCGCTGTTGGGCGCGGATACTTTGGCGGGGTCGGTTGCGTTTTTACCACTTCGATGATCACGACATCCTTTCCGACTGCCATCGGATTTGGTATCACTGTTTCGCGAATACTGCCACCAAGGGCAGTGACAAGTGGAGCGGCTTCTTTGATCTCGTCATCGGCTAGTTTTTGTGACTTCTGAGCCAACAAGCAGCCGCCAGTCTGCAAAAACGGCAGAGCCAATTCACTGATCAGTGAAAGCGAACCGACCGCCCGTGCGGTAGCAAATCCAAAACTGTCGCGCAGGTCTTTTTGCCGAGCACAGGTTTCAGCCCGCTCAGCCAGGACTTTAACGCGGTTGTCCAATCCCAGATGCCCACAAACCTGCTGCAAAAATTTCGCCTTCTTGCTGATCGACTCGATGAAAACCACCTGCAAATCAGCCAGCGTCAGCGCCAGAACAATCGCCGGGAAACCGGCGCCGGAGCCGATGTCCACCAGACGATGGTTCGTCTTTTGCCGGTCCGCAATCGGACCGACGAGACTCAGTGAATCGGCGATATGCTGTTGCACCAGATTTGGTGCATCGGCTTTTGAAACCAGATTAGTGTGCTGATTATAGGCAGCCAGCTGGCGACAAAATTCGCCGATCAGTTGCAAAGTTTTCTCTTCCAGATGCACTGACAACAAAGACGCTCGCTGCTTGAGGTCTTCCAGGGCGGCGGCGATGTCAGCGTCTTCGCTCAATTTCAAAGACTCGCAAAACGGTCGCCTGATCATATCAGGACGACAGGCGCACTTCCGCTCGGCTGCGCGTACCACGGCCGCTCACCGAAGTATCACGTATACGCCCTTGTTTAGCCTAAATGAGATCCTTTTCAAGTTGTCAAGTAGAAGCATATTTAAGTCTTATCTGCATAATCAAATAATGGGTGTTAAATCTGGCCTGAAAAGGCATAATCTTTTTAGTCGTGATAGGCAATAGTCGCGCTAGAACTGCCGCGACATTGTTGAGAGGACATTACCGCAGGGCATGCAGTCGCTTGATCTAGCAGCTGAAGATCGCGCCGAACTCGAGGCAAAAGTACTTGCCGCCGCGTTCAAGCAAAGCTTTGAGGCAGGCGACAGCGATGGCGCCGGTCTCGCGCACACCCATTTGTGCGCCATTTTGCAAGCCCGGGAAGCCGCGACCAAAGCCAACGAATTCGGTCAGACCGAGCGCTCCAAGCAGATTTCCGCCACCATCGACCGCTTGCACCGGGCTGCCGTCACCCGCGCCGAGTGCGTGCTGGTTGTCTTCCGACCGTCTGAGAAACTGCAGCAAGAAGCAGCAATTCCGGAAATCAACCTGGAAGTCAAAGAGGCAGAGGAGACCACCTCCGCCTACTCGACTACCAACTTGCGTGCTCAGGAGACCATGCTGGCCCAGGACTTGCTGCTTCGCCAGTCCGAACTGTCCGACGAAGGCACTTCGACAGACGACGACGAAAAGCATATAGACTTCCAACCTGCCCCGGGCGAGGAATTGCCGGCCCAGTCCATTGGACACGTCGAACACTCCGACACCCAGGGCGCCACCTCCCCCGAGTCGCAGCTGGACGAAGACGGAATTCCTGTCAGGAAACCGTGGACACCCCCGGACTGGCTCGAGAAGGAAGAGGAGAAACCGGAGACCTCACAAGCGGAAGGCGAAGCAGGCGCAGAAGCGCCGGCTCAGTCAGAACCAGATTCGCAAGCGCAGGAACCCTCCGACGAAGAGGATTCTCCCGGCAAACCCGACATCGACGACCTGGCAATGCCTCCCAGCGAACCGGGAGCCGGACCGCTCTCCTACCTCGATTTCGGTGACACCGAGGACGATACCACTCCCGCTCCCGAACAGGAGTCACCGCCGCCGGCGCCCGCGGCGGAGCCGCCCAAAGAGACCCCGAAAGTTCAAATCAAAGTCCCGATTGCTCCCAGCACCGAGCCGGCCAAAGTGGCTGCCGAAGTGCCCCAGAAGACGACCTCCGGCGCCACGCGCGTGCCGGAAATTGTTGCGCCCGTCGTCCAGCACGCCATTGCCGAGGGAACCGCCGGCAATTTCTACGAAGCCCTGGGAGTGGGCGATACCTCCACTTACGAAGTGATCCACACTTCCTTCCTGAGACGTCTACGCTCGCATATACGCACTCACCAGGCACAGCCGCCCGAGTCGGTCTCACGCGGCGAGATCAAAGCCTTCAAAGAACAACTACGCTTCTTGTGCATCGCCCACGACATCCTCAAAGACCCGGTCACCCGTACAGACTACGACTTGCGCCGTCTGGGGCTGCGCCAACTGGATGGTCCTGAAGGCGGCGGCCGCTTGAACGGCGGCAAACGCACCGCCCTCAAGATCGGTGAATTGCTCGAATGCGCCAACATCATTCAGCCCACCGAGTTGCAGGTCGCCCTCGACATGCACAAAGCTGAACCGAACATGCCCTTCGGTCAGTTTCTCCTGACGGCAGGCTTCCTAACGGAGGAAGAACTGGATTCCGCCATTCTCGGTCAAAAACTGATCACGTTCGGCAAGATTACCGTAGCCCAGTTCCAGACTGCCATCAATTTGCAGCGCATGGAGAAGGTGCCTTTCTTCGACACGCTCGTCTCAGAGGGCTGGCTGACACCAGCCGACATCTTCGACGAGTCATCCGAGCTTTTCGGCGGACCCGGCTTCGGCAACAAAGAAACCGAACAGAAGCCGCCCGAACCGGAGACGGTTCCCCAGATTGTCATGCCGGAAGTCAAGCAAAACGTTCAGCCGCAATCTAATGAGCTGGATCCGGTAGCGTTCAACATCCAGATGTCCTGGGAAGGCGAAGTCGACGAGCTGCAGTCGGAAGAACAGGGTGGCACCACAGGTGGTACCAGTGACAGCAGCGGCGGCACTGCCACCGCCACCGATACCGGCACCGCGAGCGACGCCGGCAACGGCAAAGATAATCCGGCCCGGCAAAGCAAACAGGGCATGAAGAAACCGACCTGAAGCAGGCTGTAAATGAAGGCTACGGACCGGTAGGCACCGGCAGGCCGTCACGCTGCGAGTAGGACAGATAGAGACGCAATACAGTGGACAGCTGGTCGCACACCAGACGAATCACTTTCTGGTCGCCTGGTTTGTAGCTCTGGTTCGGCCAGGGCACCACCACCAGCAAGCCCAGACGCAATCCGCCCGCATCGATGGGCTGGGTCAAGGCGTTCTCGAACATCTGGTTGCCCTTGGCGGCTTCTTCTTTGAAGGGCGGCAACCCCAGTTGCAATGCCACTTTCGACACGTAAGCTTTGACAGCTGATTCCTGGTTTTGTTTAGCCAGATCGCAAAGCATCACCGAATAGCTGCCGTGACTGACGACCAGCGCACACGCCTGATAGTTGAGAATTGACGAGAGCAGAACAAACAGTTTCTCCGCGATGATCTCCAGGTCGGCAATGTCCTCGCCGATGCGCCGCACTTCATCAGCCAGCGTCGCCTCGAAGAGCAACCGCTCGAGCAACTGGTGCAAACGGTTGTTGATTTCGTCGGCACCGGGTCCCTTCTGCGGATCACCCAGCACGCGCAGTCGCGGGCGATTGGTGCTTTCCGCCAGCAGCTCGCGAATTTCTTTGATCAGTCTGGCGAAACCCGGCTCCTTCGGAATATAACGATCGGCGCCCGATTTCAGCCCCCAGAAACGGTCTATGGAGCCATCGAGCTTGGTCAAAAGGACAACCGGCGTCGCCGACAGGTCCGGATCGTTCTTGACCAGACGGCAGAGTTGATAGCCATTGATGCCCGACATGACAACATCGGAAATGATCAGGTCGGGACTCTCGTTGTAAGCGCGTGCCAGACCTTCGGCGCCGTTCTTGGCGGCCACCACGTCATATCCTTCCGACTCCAGCTGCCGCTTGATGGTGAGCAGCTGCGTCGGACTGTCTTCGATTAGCAAGAGCCGGTAACTCATGGCCTCTACAACCTTGTGTCTTTGGTTTAACTAAGATGGGATTATCTCGCAGACGCGCGGGAAATCCAACTGAATCCAACATCTGCTGCCATTATGACAGCCCGATTGCCCGCCGGCTCGCTTGCCTCGCGCGACCTCAAAGCCGGACCAGTGCAAGCCTTTCAGGTTGTCAGCCTGTCTACTTAGCGGGCTGCTTTTTCTCAATCAAAGCCAGGTTGCGCTCCAGAAACTTCTCCGGCTCAGCCAGGAGCGTCGGCAAGGCATATTCGGTCAACAAGCGATCATCGGTGTTAAGGCTGAGTTTTCTGTCGCTTTCACTGACCAGGCGCTGCATGCCCTGCGGGTCTTCGACCGTCCACGCCTTCAATGTCTGCGGTGAGTCACAACCGGCAGTCACGAGCATCTGCTTGATGTTTGGAGAAGCAGACATTCGTTCGGCAATCGTCTGCTCATCCGCAATTTCTTTGCCGTTGACTCCCACGAGCAGCACTTCGCCGGCTCCTGGCGGATGCACCATATAGCACTCGGGAAACACCGCCTGAAACGTCTTACAGAGAATCAGCAAGTGCTCCGGGGCGATGGAATAAAGCTGTATCCACTGGCAGATGACGCCGTCCGGCTTGAGCCGCTGGCGCGCCGTCTGCCAGAACTCGCGCGTGAAAAGTCCGGAAGAGCCAGGCAACCAGGGATCGGCCGGTTGCGAGACCAGCACGTCATATTGCTTCTTCGAAGACATCAACTCATAACGCGCATCCGATGTGATCACGTTGACAGTCTTTTTGCTGAGCACGTCGCCGTTGGCATCGCGGAAGAAACTGTTCGCAGCCAGAACAGCCGCTTCCAACTCGCAAACCGTCAGTTGTGTGAGCGACGGAAAAGCGGCCATGGCACTGGCTGTAGTACCACTGCCGTAACCGATCAAAAGTGCATCGACAGCATCAGTCTTATGCAAGAGCATAGGCACGAAGCCCAGCGAGAGCTGCGTTTTGACATCGGCACCGGGTGCCGGTTCTTTGCTGTCTATAGGTACCGCCGCCTCCACTTTTCCATCGTTGCGCAGATAGACGATGTTGTTGGCTTTGCTGCGGCTGACCGTCACCGTCGAGTTGAGCCCTTCACGGTAGAAAATCAATTCGTCGGAGCCGGGCGAGTCTTTGCCGACCGTGTTGAAAAAAGAATCGCGGTCCAGTTTAGCCAACTCGCCGGCGGCAAAAAAGGACGCGCCCGAGGACATCAGCTTCTTGTTCCATGCGGGCGGAAAGAGCAGAAGATCGAGCAGGATACCCAAAACCACAAACCCGGCGGCGCCTGTGACGATGACGGCGGTGCCCCGGTCGCTGGAATGGTCTTTCACCCAGGTCCAGAAACTGCCCATCGCCATTAAAGACAGCACTACCACAGTTAGAATCAACGCGCCCTGAATGCCGCTGGTCACCATCTGGCTGAGCGCCGGAATCAAGAAAAAAGCCGCGCCCAGAGTGCCGATCAGCCCCCCCAGTGAGCTGGCGGCATAAAGCTTGCCGACGCGCCTGGCCACGTCCTCTTCGCGAACGCCGGCCGCCTGGACAAGCAGCGTGAAGACAGAGCCCATACAGAGGGCAGGAAAGAAGCAGCAGACCAGAACGACAATCACTCGCGCCAGAAGCCCGGCGGCGAAGACCGAGCCGGCAACCTGACCGAGTGCCTGCTGCAATGCAATGAATGACCAGACCACTTCATCAGCGAAATACAAAACCAGCAACAAGTAGCAGGAGCCGCAGAAAAGCGCCGCCGCCGCGATTAAAGTGGCGTTGCCTCGCCGGGCCAGGCGCGCCGCCAGCGCATTGCCGGCCGCCGATGCCAGAAGCACCACCGACAGTACCGTAGTAAAAGAGTAGATTGAGGACGTCAGAACCAGCGCGAACCAGCGAGTCCAGACAACCTCCGCAATCAGGCTCATGCCACCGGCGAGGGCCGCATAGAGGCAGAGCCAACGAAAGTTTGCACCCTCGACAATCGGGTCTGGGCGCTCGCGACGCCCACCCGCTTCGCGCCCACCGCCCTGGGACGCGGACGCCTCCGGCTTGATGAAATCGAGATTGGACTTGCCGGCAAATGACAGTGCCACGGCAATCGCCCCGGCGATGCCGTTCAGGAGGGCGGCAGTAGCACTGGTGGCGGCGATACCAAACTGCGGAAGCAGAAAGAAACCGGCACTGACGACACCCAGAAACGCACCGAAAGTGTTGAGCGCATAAAACCAGCCCACCATCTTCTCCGAGCTGGTGGCATAAAGAACCACTCGCGAAATGGCGGCAAACGATGCGCCGAGCAACACTACCGGCGGTGACAGAAGCAGCACCGCAGACAGTGCCCTGATCAGGTAGCCGGACTCCAGACTGCCCTGCGAAGCAGCCGCCAGCGCCGGAGCGGCAGCCTGCTGCACAGCCGCCGGGATTAAGGTGGCGACAATTGCCGCCGCCAGCTGGCAGACCCCGAAGGCGCGCAAAACGTGCAGAACCTGCCAGCGTCGCTTGTCAGCCAGCTCACCGCCAATTAAGGCTCCACCAGCCAGTCCGCCCAGAAATATGGCGGTCACCAGCGCTACACCATGAATCGACACACCCAGCCATTGGCTGACAAGTTTGGCCCAGGTGACCTCGTAAACCAGGCAAGCGAAGCCGGACAGGGCAAGACAAACGACAATCAGGGTCATTGAACTGACTCTTATTTGCTGCCTTGCATTCATGAAATCGGGGGCACCTGACTACGCTTTGATTTAGCCTCGCCATTATGACATCGGCAAAGCGCACCAACGACACCAAATTCGATGCATCCAAAGATATACCAGCGGATATATCAACAAATTGAACTTTTTGGCGGCGTGGAACGTATTAAGAGATAGAACATCTATTAGAGAGGCAGCTCCACTGATACCAATTTGATCCTCAACTCCATCAAGCTGCATAACTTCATGAGCTACGCCGACGCAAATCTGGACTGGCGTACGGTTCACATTGCTTGCTTGACAGGGAGAAATGGTGCCGGAAAGTCTGCCATCCTCGACGCCGTCACCTGGGCATTCTGGGAAAATGCCCGCGGCACGTCCGACGAACTGATTCGCCTCGGACAGACTGAGATGTGGGTCGACGTTCGCTTTTCTCTCAACGGACAGGTCTATCGTGTCCGCCGTTCGCGCAGTCGCAATGCACCGCGTCCGGGCGGCAAGCTCGTCTCCCGCGGCACGCTCGAACTGCAAATGCTGCAACAGCCCGGGCAAGAAACCAGCGAGTCTTCGCACCGCCGCGATGGCGTCAATCCCATGCGCAGCGTCGGTTCGTCAAGTTCTGCAAAAGCGAAGAAACCAGCCGCTACCGCCTCCGACCAGCAAGCAACAGAAACCGCCGCGCCGTCCGAACGCTGGGTGAGCCTGACCGCCGCCAGCATGAAAGAAACCCAGCAGCGCATCAACGACCTCCTCAAGATGCAATACGACACATTCATAAATAGTGTCTATCTGCGGCAGGGACGTGCGGATGAATTCACACAGAAATCCGCCGGCGAACGCAAAGATGTCCTGGCGGAGATACTGGGACTGAAATACTTCGATCGCTTGCAAGAGGCGGCGCGGGATGAGGCACGCCTGCGCAAGGCTCAAATTGAAAAGCTGCAGTCGACTTTGCCCGACGTAGTCGAAAGTGAGCGAGAACGTGCTCGCCTTACGGACGAACTGCAGGCGGTGGCAGCAGCGGCGCAAGAATTGCAAGCTGATATGTCGCGCCACCAGGAGGACATAGAGACCTTCCGGATAGCGCTGGAAGCCAGTCGTCAAGCCGACAAAATGCTGACGCTCAAACGCGAACGGCATACAGAACTGGTCGCCGACTTGAACAACGTCGCCAGCCAGAGCGAGTCGACGCAGGGCACGATAAGCCGTTTCGAAAAACTGCTGGGACGCGCGTCTCATCTTGATGCGGAGCAGCAGCGTTTCTCAAAACTGACCGAAGAGTTGCAGTCGCTCGACAAGGCGGCCCTCTCGGTTCACGAGTTGCTCGATCGCCGGCAGAAGTTGCGCTCTGCACTGGCCGAAGCGAAAGGGCGCATGGAAGTCGAGCTTGATCACTGGCGCGAGCAAGTGGTGGCGCTCACCGCCCGGCGCAAGAAGTTGCAACGCGATACTAAAGACCGCAAAAAGATTGAAAGCGCTTATCACGAATATAAGACTCTGGCAGCCGAAGAAGCGCTTCTGACGAAGCAGCAAGAATTGCATGCCAGCCTGCTGGCGCGCGCCGAGCAACTGCAATTTATGATCGGCGAAGCCCGCATGAAACTGGAAGCGGAAATCGGCAACCAGCAAACCTTGCTCAGCGAGTTCAAGCTCCTGATCGACAGCAAAACCACGCTCGAAAGCGAGCAGCAGGGGCTGGTTTTGCAGGCTCGCAATCTGGACCGAGTCGATGCCGAGTTTTCGCTGGTCGAAGAGAAGGGTTTGCGCATCAAGAGCGAAATCGAGTCGCTGCAAAGCGAGATACGCGAGTTGCGGCGGCGGTGCCAGGAAAACGACGACAAGCTCACCGAACTGATTCACCAACCGCACGCCAGCACCTGCCCGCTCTGCGCCTCACCGATCGTCGATCGCGCCGCCGTCGCCAAGCGTTATGCCGACCAGACCGCCAACTTCCAGCACCAGATCAGCGACCTGGAAAACCGCGTTGCTTCTTTCGAGGATGAGCGGGCACAGCTGCGCACGCAATACAGCGAACTGCGCCAGCTGATCGTTTCTCGCAAGCAGCTGGATCAAAAAATCGGCGAATACAACGAGCGACAGTCCGCCATCGCCCGCGCCGAATCAGCTTTTGAAAACACGCTCTTGCACCTGAAACGGCTTGAAGAGCGGCTTGCCGCCAACGAATACTCGCAAGTCGAACGCGAGAGCTTGATTAATATCAAAGCCGAACTGCACAAAATGGACTTCGACCCGATCATCTATTCAAGCTTGCAATCGCAGTTGCGCGCGCAGCGTCACGCCGAGGTGCGCTATCACACGCTGCAAAAAGATCTGCAGTCTCTGGCTGAACTCGAGCAGCAGCTGCCCGCTTTCGACGAGCGCATTGCCTTGCATTCTCAGCAACTCAAAGACGAAACGTTCGCCGCCGAAACACGAGTCCACCTCTCCGAGTTGGAAGCTGAAATCGCCGGACATAAATATGACCAGGCGCGGCACGGACTGGTTCGCGAAGAGTTGAACGAATTGATGCCCATGGTCGAGGAGTTCAGGCAACTGGGTCTGGCTCGAGCGGAAATGCCGGCCTTGAAACAGCAGGCACTGGATCTTGCCGAGACAAAACGCGTCAAAACCGCCCAGCGAGACGATCTGGCGCGCGAACTGCAACAACTGCAGGCAGATGTCAGCGCAGGCGAAAAACAAGCCAGCGGACTCGACGTCGCCACTAAAGAGCTGCGAGCCGCTCAGGAAGCACACTCAGCGCTATTGCAGCAACGCGGAGCGTTAGCTGCAAACATCGAGCACCATACTCAGAAGCTGGAAGCAATGCAGAGCAAGCAAGGAGAGTTGCGCCAGCTAGTCGATGAGATGAACGATTTCCTGCAACTGGCAGAGGCCTTAGGCAAGAAAGGCATCCAGGCGCTGATTATCGAAAACGCCATTCCCGAGCTGGAAAGCGAAGCCAACCGCATTCTGGCGCGCCTGACAGAAAACCAGATGCATATCGGGCTATTGACGCAACAGCGCACCAGACAGGGCAATGCGATTGAGACGCTCGACATTGTCATCGCCGACGACCTCGGTACACGCAATTACGAACTCTTCAGCGGCGGCGAAGCCTTCAAAGTAAATTTCGCGTTAAGACTGGCTCTCTCACGGCTTCTGGCACGGCGTGCCGGCGCCAAGCTGGAGACGCTGATCATCGATGAAGGCTTCGGCTCGCAAGACGAAGACAGCCGCCATCGCTTGCTCAACGCCATCAATGCAGTCTCTTGCGACTTCGCCCGCATCATCGTCGTCAGCCATATTGCCGAGGTGCAGGAGATGTTTCCGACACAAATACACGTGCGCAAAGAAAGTGGTGTGTCTATCGCGGAAATAGTGCGCTGAAATGAGCCGCTAAGTAACAGAGCATCAACCTTACATGAAATTCGGGTCGCACGTAGCGATTCAGGAGTACGATAGACCCCACGCACTAGTTCAGAAGGCACACGGACATCGACCAGTGTGTGCCACCATTGCCCGCAGGTGACCGCTATGAATGATCATGAAATTAAAGAATTGCTCGTGCAGGTGCTCGAGCATCAGCAGCAACTTACAGAGCAACTGGCAAAACAGAAGTCTGGTAAGGATTTCTGGGATCGGCTCGGTGCTCTGGCACCGATCGTTTCAGCCGTGATCATCGCTTGCGTTGGTGCCTATTTCACATATACGTTCAATCAGCAGCAACTGCGCGTTCAAGAAATTCAAACAATCGAAAAATTCATTCCTCACCTGGCTGGCTCCGAACAGAGCAAACGGGCAGCCATTCTCGCCATGTCGTCCTTAGGTGATACCAAAGTTGCTGCCAAAGTGGCGTCTATCTTCGCCAGCGAAGGCACTGTTTCCGCCTTGCATTCGATTGCTGCCACCACTACAGATCCAGGCAACAAAGAAGAAGTGATCGCTTCGCTCACCAAGGCACTGGAGACAATCTCCGACAAATACCACCAGCAAAACCAGACCGAACAAGCGATTGCAGCCTCCACCGAGGCGCTCAGCCTGCGCGAGAAAAGCGTCACCACAGATAGCGCCAGCATTCTGCGCAATCTGGAGCGCCTGGCAGATCTCTACAAATCACGCGGCGACAACGCCATGGTCGAAGATCTGCTCAAGCGCATGCTCGTGATACAACAAAAACTCTACGGTCCTGATTCGCCGCAGGTTTCCAGCACTAAGAGCCAACTGGCTGCTTTGCCCAAGCAATCCGCTCCCGACACCAGGGCGAGCACCGCCGGCAGCACTGCCAAGAACGCCGCGCCGCAACCGGAAACGCCCTCGTTCAAACCAGCCAACTACGAGAGCGTACCGGTGGAGAGTCACGACGGCACAGCCGAAGCCGTGCCCGCTGTTGAATCATCGGAAGCGGCACCCCAAGCTCGTCCCCCGGTTCATGTGCGCCTGGTCGAAAAACGCAAGGTAGCCGACACGAATACTTTAATCGAGTCGCCGCCGCAATAGCCTCTATTGCAGATCGCGCCTCTACTGCAGATCGCGCTTGATGTTGAGATTGTCCGGCTTCTTGTATTTGAGCAGTTCTTCAACTACTAGCCTGCTCACATCGAGGGAGCGATTCTTGTCGCCGACCACCGGCCAGCCGCCGGCTCCGGGACCGTCCCAGGCATGTTCTGCCGGGAAACCATCGCGTCCACGACCGATCACTCCGCCAATCATGCCGCCGGTCCAGCCGCCCTTGATCATGTATTCCTTGACCGGAGCTTGACCGGGCTGCGTCGGGCGATACTCGGTTACATCGATGTTATTGAAGGTCGAATGCAGCGGCAAGGCACCATCGTAGCCGTTTTGTCTGAGCGCCACCGGAATCTGGTTCTGCGGTCTCGATTCAGCAATGCGCGGGAAATTGATGCTCGTCATCAAGCCGCGTCCGCCGTTGTACGGGAGCATCTGATCGCTGTCGCTGTGAACTGAGATAAACGCGGTCTGGTCGCCGTCCACCGGTTTAGCTTCGGTGCCCAGCAACGTGCCGTGCACGGAGGCGACGCCGGCAAACACGCCAGGCATGCGTCCCCGCAAGTCTTGAACAAACTCGCCGCCGCTGGAGAAACCAGCCGCATAGATGGCTCGCTGATCTATGTTCGCCATCGTGCCGACTTTGTTGATAATCGCTTTGATGTAGTCGACATCATCGAATCCGTCGCGAGGCGCGGTCAATCCCGCTCCCGGCGAGTTCCAGTCCTGGATGGTCATACCCAGAGTCGGATCCTTGAACGACTTAGCCACAGGGTACGCGACCGCCATGTGTTTCTCGTCAGCGAGGCGATTCATCATGGTTTCTTTTTCCATGCTGCCGGCCGCATTGCCGTCAGCCACGCCGTGCAAAACCAGCATCAGGGGCAGTTTCTCACGCTCATCGACGCCCTGCGGGAAGTAGACATCGAATTCACGCGGCTCGGTTTTGCCGCCCTCGATCGGTACGTCGACGGTGACGCGCCGGCTCGGTGGCGCCGTCACGGTGTTGTCGGAGAAATTGTTTGAATCCGGCAGGAAACTGGCACCGACGCGTCCGATCGCACCAATGGCGGTCAATGTCGACGAAGCAGCCCGCCATTGCGGGACGAAACGCGCAGCCAATCCGGCTACCATGGTCAGATCGGCGGCGCTGGAAGTGCCGTATTTGAGGACGTCGGCGACACTGCGGGAGGTGAGCAGGTCATGCGCATCCGCGGTGGCGAATTTGGTGGCACCGTAAATGCCTGCACCATAGGTGGTGACGCCCGGCAGTTTGGACCACATTGCATAGCCGGCGAGCGCGGTGGCACCGGTGACGGCACCGGCTTCCAGCGGCTTGCTTTTCCAAAGGTCGACATAGCTTTCGTTCCAGCCGGAGGTCAACGAACCCTGATTGGGGTTGAGCCCTGTCGAAGAGCGGCGCAGCGATTGCGTGTCGGCTACTATCCGAACCAAATCGAGGTTCTGGTCCCCGTTATTGCCGCCGTCGGCAACCTGAACTGGTGTTTTCTCAGGAGCCTTTCTGTCTTCTAATAACGGTTCGCCTGCCATAGGGTGAGCCTCTGGGGTGGGTGGAGTATTTCGGTCGGTGGTTGGTAGTCTCATACTACTGACAACATCGTCTAATGCCCACACGGTTTCCCGTCTGGCGCTTCGTACTTTCCCCCGCGTGAGTGCCCCGCAGCAACACTGGCTCTACCGGGTAAGGCAATGCCGTTCTATTGTGACAAACCGGGGTTCCGGAGCCTATTTGTCACAATCGAAGGCACCAATTGTGGGTTCCGGAGCCTCTTTTGTCACAATCGATGGCACCAATTGTGACAAACCGGGGTTTCGGAGCCTATTTGTCACAATCGAAGGCACCAATTGTGACAACGGCAGGAGCCGTTGCAAAATTGCTACGGCTGAAGGGCGCCTTGCTTTAACTAACTCGGCCACCCTTATTGATGGCTCGAGGCCAGGAAGGCGGCTTCTAGCCGTTTCTTGAAAAAGGCCAGAAGTTGAAACGCGGCAGCCAACTGGGCGGCTTGGCGTCAGGTTGCGCGGCTATCCACTTGAGCGCCGCTTGCAGCTGGACGTCGTCAGGCGAGAGCGGTTGGGCGTTGGCTGGATTTTGTACGACTTCATCAGGTTCGATGCCGATGGTGTTCTGGTCGCCGTCGCCGACCCAGCGCCCCTTGGGCAACAAAGATCGCGAGGACGTCAACTTGATCAAACTACCGTCCGGTCCGTCGAAGAATGACTGCCCGACGCCTTTGCCTCCGGTGCGCGTGCCGATCAAGTGCGCATCCTGGCTGTCCTGCAACGCGCCGGCAACGATTTCGGAAGCGGAGGCGCTGCCGCCGTTGACCAGAATCACGGTGGGACGATTGACCAGATCGGGATAGCGAATCGTCTGCTGTGGCGTACCGGCACCCGCCTGCGAGACGATATTGTCCGTGGTCAAGGAGATGGTGGTGCGCTGGAAGCGCGGATCGGTGATCGGGGATGGAATGCGGTCGTCGACCGTCATGACGACGCCTTTTTCCATGAAGAGCGACGTGACCAGTATCGCCAGATCGCGCTGCCCACCCGGATTATCGCGCAAATCGAGAATCACACCGCGAGAGTCGCGAAATTTCTCGAGCGCCGCCTTCACTTCTTCGGCAGAACTGTTGGCTTCGAACGACTGCAACTGGATGTACGCCACATTGCCTGGCAGCAACTGGGCATCGCTGACTGCCGGTATGTGCATCTGGCTGCGCGTGATGGTGCGATCGAATTCTTCGCCGCCGCGCGAGATGGTGAGCGTCACAGGATCGCCGACCGGACCGCGTATCGCGTTGGTCACCTGGTCGAGGCTCTTTTGCGCAACCGGGTCGCCGTTGACCTTCACAATCAGGTCGCCCTTCTGCAAGCCGGCAGCCGCCGCCGGAGTGTCCGGAAATACCCGCGAGATGTGTACTGGTCCGTTGTCCACGCCTTTGCCGGTGGCGGGATCGGTGTCGCGGCGCATCTGCACGCCGACGCCCTGAATATCGCCGCGCAGGCTGGTCAAGAACGCGTCCACTTCGATGTTCGACATGACGGCGGCATACTTGTCGTGCAGAGTATGCAACGCTTCCTTGCCGTAAGTCACCGCATCGGCGGGCGAGTGAATTTCGCAGTTGTACTTGTTGTCCAGCGCATCGAGATCGCCGAGTTTCTTCGGGTCGAGCGAGTAGTTGCGAAAGACCGAGATAATGTCGTTGTATTCACGCGAAGTCGGACAGGCACTTCCAGACCAATCGGGTCCCATCTGTCCCTTGTTGGGAACAGCCGGCTCATCTGTGGCTTTGACCTGGTCTGCCATTGACGTGGATGAAAAAACGCCATTAACCAGGTCGATAGTACTCCCGCCCTCAAGTGCTCACAATTGGGGAAACTACGACGGTCGCCTTAAATCAGTAAGGACGTGGATTAAATCCATAAAGAGAGAAGAGATAGATAAACGATCCGATGCAGACCATGGCGTTCCAGAAGACGAAGGCTATGACGAACTTGTGACCGTACTTCCTGCAGATAGAGTTGAGTCCCAGAATAATCAGCGAAATGATCGGGATCTCCGATGTGAACAGATAGCGGCCCTGAGGTCCTCCGAGATTGACCATGGAAGCCCAGACGATAGACGCTATGTTGATCAAAACAATCAACAGCAGGCAGATCCAGGCGATACTTTGCGCGGTCAGCAAACGCCGCCCGTCCGCCAGACAAGTTTTAATGCCACTGAAAGTGGTGCGAATTATCCCGACTATGGACGGGAAGAAAAAGACGGCATAGACCACATACACGGGTCGCCACATGTAGCGCGTCATATAGCCGAACAGCCCCCAGTAGCTGAAAAACAGCATGCGCCACCAGCTGAAGTTTTTGACGATGTGCGAAGGAGGCAGGTAGAAATCTTGCTTGCGATTGAATAGTTTTGCCCAGGTGGCGTACATGGTTTTCGTGCCCATGATGTCGCCGTTGAACTCATAGTAATTGCGCACCAGCCACCAGCCGGAAACTGCCGCCCCCGCTGCGCCCATCGCCATAAGCGAGAGCACTGCCAGCCCCCAGCCGGAGCCGTGAATTATCGTCGAAGCCACCACCGCCAGTGCCACAACCGGAATCACGGCCAGGGTAGAAAATTTACTGAGCGCCATCCAACCCGACAGAGCACCAATTATGGTGGCGTGGCGCAGGCTGACGCCTTGATAAATTATTTGCAGCATGAGCAGGATAATGACGCTGCTGAGCGCCGAAGACGTCGAATCGCTGTTCGAGTAGCAGTGAAGAAACGCCAGTTGCGGGTGCACGATCAAAGTGCACGGCAGAGCGTAAGCGAGCAGATTGTCTTTTTTGAACAGCATCTGTCCGGTGTGGTAGGCCGCCCAGATCATCACCAGTCCCATCATCAAACTGCCGAAACGGGCAGTCAGCATCTGCATGTCTTCAGGAAACGGCATGGTCAGCAGAACATGGGGCACATATCCGAATTGCGGCAACGAACCGTAGACCCCTGATGCACCGCCCGCAGTGACCTCGGCGGCGCTCGGCAGACGCAGATGATCGTGAAGAAACTTAATTACCCAGAAGTGCGAGAACTCATCCGGAGCTTCACGCATGGGGACGGTAAAGATAAATGGCACGCGCACGGCCGCCGCAGCCAGGCACAGCAAAAGAAGATCCGGCCGGACTTGTCTGTTTCCACGTGATTTCTGGCGCTCTCCCACGCGCTCCAGTGTATAGCGCTTTGCAACCCGCAGCCTTTGCCAGACTTCAGGCGCGCGCCCGACGATTCCTCTACACTGTGAACCCGCTTGGGACTCAAGTTGTTAATGGCCAAAAAAACAACATTCGCCATCTCTAAAGCGATCTGGATAGCGGCGGCAGTGGTACTGATCATCGCCACGCCCCTGTCCGCCTGGTGGTGGATGCGGCGGCCGTTGCCGCCCATGTCAGGCGTGGTTGCCATGCCCCGGCTGGAAAATTACGTCCTCGTCAATTTCGATGCACTGGGTGTGCCGTACATCGAAGCGAAGAGCGAGTCCGACGCCTATCAAGCACAGGGCTATCTGGTAGCGCGCGAACGGATGTTCCAGATGGACCTCCTGCGTCGCGCCGCCAATGGCGAGCTGTCGGAAGTCTTCGGCTCCAGCACCATTCCCGCCGACAGATTGATGCGCACCGTCGGCATCCGCCGCATCGCCGAAGATGAGGTCAGCCACCTCACCCCGCTGGCCAAGGCGGCGCTCGAACAATATTGCCTGGGCGTAAATCGCTATTTGTCGGCAAATGCCGATCAGTTAAACGTCGAATTTTCGCTGCTCGGCTACCGCCCCAAAGCCTGGAGACCCGCGGACACTCTGGCGGTGATGAAATATCTCGCCTACGAATTAGATGAATCGTGGAAGCTCGATGACCTGCGCCAGCGCGTCAAAGAGAAGGTCGACAGAGACACTTACGCCGACCTGTTTCGCGATGACTTCGTTTCGCCTCTCTCAGACCAGCCGACATCCGCGCCACCGACAGAATCAGTCGCTGCGCCCTCACCCACCGCCAAACCGGGCACACCCACCGCCAAACCGGGCACACCCGCTCCCGCACCGGCATCTCGCCGTTCGCCGGTCGGTTATGTCGACCAGACAAAGCTCGGCGACGGACTCAAAAAGCTTGCTGAGGTAGAGACTCTGCTGCCAAAACGCTGGATCAACGGCAGCACCGCCATCGCCGTAGCACCGGCACGCAGCTATACGGGCGGTGCACTTTTGGTCTGCGAAAAACATGAGCGCCTGACGATACCACCACTCTGGTATGCGCTTTCGATCAATGCTCCCGGACTGCGCCTTGCCGGCGCCACCATCCCCGGAGTGCCGGGAATTTTGATCGGGCGCAACGACAAGATAGGCTGGGTGACTGCCAGTCTGAAAGCCGATGTACAGGACCTGTTCGTCGAGCAATTCGATTCGCAATTCGGTCAAAAAGTACGCGCGGCGAAGGGCTGGCAAAACGTCACCGACCGCACCGAAGTGATTCCCGTGCGCTGGAGCCGCGATACCGAACACCGCATCACCACCACGGAGCGAGGACCGATTCTCTTCCGCAATGGCGACACCGGCGTCGCACTTTCCTGGACCGGTTCCGACGCCACCAAGCCTGCCTTCAACACCTGCTACGCCTTGAATCATGCGCAGGACTGGAATACCTTCAAACAGGCACTCGTCACATACGCAGACCCGCCGTCCGCCTTTATGTACGCCGACCGCTCCGGCAACATCGGTTGTCTCTCGGCAGGCAGCATTCCGGTGCGCCAGGGCACCGCCGACGGCACCACACTGATGAGCGCCTGGAGCAACGACGGGGCGTGGACCGGCACCATATCGCCCCAGCGCCTGCCCTTCACGACATTGCCGGCCGGGCAAAAGCTCACTAGCGGCACCGGAGTTCTGGTCGCCGCCAACCAAAAACTGATCCCACACGCAATCGGTGCTCCGGCAGCGCCGGCCAATATGTTTTTCGGCAAGCAATTCAGCCCGCCTTACCGCGCCAACCGCCTGCTGCGCATGCTGGAGATTCAGACGCCGCCGGCGCCTTCCATATCGCTGGCCAGCGTCGGGGCTGTCCTCACAGATCAATACGCCGCCTCCGGCAATGTCGTGCGCCAGCAACTGATAGCCGCCATCAACCACTGCCCGACCAGCGACTCGACCTTGCGTCCGGCCATTCAGGCTCTCGACCAATGGGACGGACAGCTGAAAACCAGCAGCATGCCGGCTTCGTTTTACGAGACCTTTTTCATGCAGGTCGCCCGCCGCAGCATTGAGCCCAAGCTGGGCATCGACATGACCAACCAGTATCTCGAGCGCTGGCCGATGTGGTCGACCTTCACCGAACACTGCGTGCGTGACCTGCCGCCGCGCTGGCTGCCGCCGCAGTTTCGCTCGTATGACACTTTTTTATTGGCATCATTCATGCAAAGCGCAAAGGAACTTCGCATAAGTTTCTTGAACAAGCCGCTCAAAGACTGGGCATGGGGCGGCATCCATCAAATAGAATTTGCTGCTCCTCTGGACTTCCGCTCGCCTGTCTTTACCCTCTTCAGCACCGTAGGCGGTGTACAGGCCGGAGGCGATGAAAACTCCATCATGACCTGCGATATATCCGCCGCCGACCCGCAAAAGCCGTTTCGCGTCAAGGCTGGACCTACCGCTCGCATTTTGATCGACATGGCGGATGACGAAAAAATGTATCAGCTGGTACTGCCGGGACAATCAGGACATTACCTTTCACCTTTCAGAGACAATCAGCTGCCGTCATGGTTGCGCAACGACGTACTACCAATGGCGCTCTCCAAAGAGCAGCTGGAGAGACAGACCAAATCAAAACTCATACTCAACAACACCGCCGCGACTGAATAAAAGAAAAACTGACGATGCAAACCAAGACGAAAGATAAAGATCAGAAACAAGGAACCAACTCCATGCCCACCGTTCTCGTAGCCGATGAAATCAGCAAAGAAGGACTGGACATCATGAGCGCCGCGCTCGATGTGGTCTACAAGCCGGATGTGACGCCGGAGCAGTTGCTCAATGAAATCGCCGGTGTCGATGCGGTGCTGGTGCGCAGCCGATCTAAAATCACGGCTGATGTGATCAAGCATGGGAAGAAACTCAAGTTGATCGGGCGAGCCGGCGTCGGAGTCGACAACATCGACCTGAATGCCGCCACCGAAGCTGGTATCGTCGTCGTCAACTCGCCGGAAGGCAATACCGCAAGCGCCGCAGAACATGCGGTCGCCCTCATGTTTTCCATGGCTCGCCTGATACCGGCGGCCGACGCTTCTATGAAAAGCGGCAAGTGGGAGCGCAATCGTTTTCTGGGCAGCGAATTGTTCAACAAGACTTTAGGCGTGATCGGACTGGGCAAAGTGGGCAGCCGCGTGGCGCAAGCCGCCCAGGGCGTGGGCATGAAAGTGCTCGGTTACGATCCGTTGATCAGTGCCGAACGTGCGGCACGCTTGAACATCACCAGCGTCGGGCTGGATGAGATATGGGCTAAAGCTGATTACATCACGATCCACACACCGAAGACGCGCGAGACAACCAGCTTGATCAACGAGCAGGTGCTGCAAAAGGTAAAGCCGGGCGTGCGCATCGTCAACACCGCACGCGGTGGCATCATCGATGAAAAAGCACTGGCGGAGGCCATTCGCGATGGTCGCGTAGCAGCAGCGGCGTTGGATGTGTTCGAGCAGGAGCCGCCCGCCGACAAGACCCTCTCCGAGCTTGGCGACAAGGTAATTTTGACGCCGCACCTGGGAGCCTCGACGGTGGAGGCGCAGTTTAACGTCGCCATAGATCTGGCTGAGCAGATTCGCGATTATCTGACCGGCGGCGTGGTGCGCAGTCCCGTCAACATGCCCTACATGCGTCCCGAAATCGTGGCGCTGCTTGGACGGTTCATTTTCCTGGCAGAAACCATGGGCGCCATCGCCAGCGAGCTTTGCGAAGGAAACGTCAAGGAAGTCGAAGTGGTCGCCAGCGGCAGCCTGGCACAGAAGGATGTCGCACCGCTAGTGGTGGCGGCGCTGCGCGGCGTGTTCGCTTCTAAAATCGAAGGAGTCACTTACGTCAACTCGATGCTGGTGGCAAAAAACCACGGGATTCAAGTGCGCGAGACGAAATCGGACGATTGCCAGAGCGTCGACGACAAAGGCGAGCTGGGCATTCGCGTTGTCGCCGAGAAATCGACGTCGACCATAAGTGGCACGCTGCTGGCGCAAGACGAGCCAATCATAACCAGAATTAATGAATTCCCGATCAACCTGATGCCGCACAAGTACATGCTCTTCACCAGTCACCGCGATCAGCCTGGCATGGTAGCCAAGGTTGCCGGTATACTGGGCGCCTTCGACATCAACATCAGCACCATGTCTGTGGCGCGCAAGAATGCCCGCGAGGAAGCGGTGATGGTGATGACCCTCGATGATCCACTCAATCCAGTGCTGGTCACGGAACTAAACGACGCCGACGGCATAAACATGGCGCGCTTCGTCGCCCTCGACTTTATCAAATGATCAAATCACGTCTGCCCATCTACCTGGTCGTTGCCGCCACACTCGGCGTGCAACTGCCGGTGCAGATGCAGACGCCGGCGCGAGCAGATGTTTTCGAAGGTCAGAAGCTGCCCTACAACTTGCAAGGGCGACAACCTGCACCGATCGACTTTGAGAAACACACCAGCGGCATCGAAGAGTTTTTGAAGCCGGCAACAACGGGCACCACCTACGTCACCCCCGTCACGCTGCATGGCGTGAAGATTCCGGGATTGGCTTCCAAAACCGTCGACACACTGGGATTCAACAATTTCGTCATCGTCAACGATCCCAAACACACCCGCATGGCGGATCTGTACAGAGACAATCGACTCGCCGGCAAAGCCAACTTCGTCACCACCGACTGCATTTTGCATCCATACATAGCCTTCACCAATCGGGTGCTGGCCGATTCGACCGAAAACCATTTCGCGCCAGACCTCAAGCATCTTCTGGTCGCTATGCTCGAACAATCAGCC
Source organism: Candidatus Obscuribacterales bacterium (assembly GCA_046328035.1). GTDB lineage: Bacteria > Cyanobacteriota > Vampirovibrionia > Obscuribacterales > Obscuribacteraceae > JBGASG01. Next base: position 265,437 of record JAXLXI010000008.1, read on the forward strand.
ATCGATTACAACGGCACCGACGACAAGGAAGTGCGCGAGGACATCGAAAAGAACATCGCCTTTCTCGGCGTCGCCATCAAGTTGCTCGACCCCGGCTTCGAAATGCTCAACCTGGGGCGCGTGCGCACTCTGGTAGAACACGACCTGCGCAACATCCACTCCGGCAACAAAGGAATCTCGGACATCTTCGACCGCGAAGAAGATATGAAAAGGTTTCGCCCTGTCGGCTGGTACAAGAGCTCCGAGAAACTGGGCAACTTCTATAAGGCTCGCGAATGGCTGTCGCGCATGTCGTTTCCCATATCGGACATCAACGCCGGCATGAGCACCAACAAGAGCAACAGTTTTCGCCGGTCGGTGTTGCTGTTTCGGGCGCTCGAACTGGGACGCGTCGACGGCAAACCGGCACTCGATCAGTGGGAACGCATCAAGAAAGAGCTGGCACTTTTGGCGCCCGAGCCTCTGACCTATCGAGATCGCGTGCTTTATCCCACCGACTACAAGACGGTTTTCAAAAACGACGCCAACAACTTGCGCGATACTCTCAACGGATTGTCCGAACCGTTTTATCGCACCAAGCTACTACTGGCGGTGCGCAGACAAAAGCCCGTCAATCTCGGCTCCACATCAATCTTCGACATGAGCGGCAACAGTTCGGCTCGTGAGGCGTCGGCGGTGTTTCGCCTGTTTCCAATCACCGGCGATCCGGAAATCGAGTGGATGCAGTCCGTCGCTCGCATCTATCCGTCCGAGCAAGAAGGCGGCACCTGGTTTCCCGTCTGTCTCGCCGACCTCTCCGCCTGGGGAGCGCCGCAAGCGGTCAACATATTGGCCGAGAATCCGGGCACGCTCGACCCCGGTTTCAACAAAACATACGGCGAACTTTTCCGGTCAATCGTCGAGAAAAACTCCGGCGATTCCAAGGCTATACCCTCGCGCCGCTGGATGCTTTTTGCCAATTACTTCCGCGGATTTCCAGATGCGACGCAAGCAGCCTTGCGCGGCGATCTCTGGCTGACACACAGGCTGGAGAGCGCCTACGCCGCATGGTTGGCCAGCGTAACTTTAATCGCACCGCCGGCGGTTTCGACCGCAACTGTCGGTGGCGTCACCGCCCCGCTCAAGGCGGAAGTGCCGCCAGGCGCTGCCGCTACCTCCACCAGAGCCCCGGTCGCCCATCAGGCATCGGCACTTGGACAGGCTCCGGCGTCGGCGTCGGGACAGGCTCAACAGTCCCATGCGCAGTCCGCCCCACCTGCACAGTCCGCTCAGCCGGCGGCGGCAAGCGCGCCCGGCACGCCCGCGGCGGTGAAACCCCGCCAGGGTCCGACCGACTACCACGTGCTGGAGCCGGACGCCGCCATGTTCGCGTCCATTCAAGCTGATGCCAATCAGCTCATGAAGGCGCTCACCGAACTGGGATACCTGCAGCCATATCAAAAACATCGCTTTGCCGACTTCGTGCGCCTCAGCGCTCGCCTGCAAGCCATCGCCGAGGCGCAAAGCACCGGCCGACCGATGGCACCGGCCGACAAAGCCCTGCTCGGCAATATCGACATGGTTCTGGACAAAGTCGACGTGCCACTACCGACAGTGCTGCCTTTCGCCGGCGGCACCATCGATCCTCAGACGAGACAGCATCCCGGTGCCGGGTTCAACATCGCCCTCGGCAGGCCCGGCTACCTGCATGTGATCGTTCAAAATCCGCGCACGGGCGAGTGGACCCTGGCACGCGGCGCCGTCTACTCTTACTACGAGTTTTCCGGCGAACCGGTATCAGACATCGATTGGCAGCGCATGCTGAGCAACACACAGGCTCGTCCACCGGCATGGACACGGCAATTCAATATCTTGCAACCACGCATCCCCACAGAGCAGACGGCGACAAAGTCAGCGACACCCTGATCTACTTACAGTTGCAATGCTTCTTTGGGATAGTCCGCGCAAGTGTTCTGGTGGTCGGTCGCACAGCCATGCGCGATGAGGGTCGCGGCGAGTACTCTTGAATCATCGTGCCTTCGCTGCGCACGACCTGTCCATTGATGACCTGTTCTTTGATCGCCACCACTTTTGCACCACGATGTTGTATGGAAGTGGTGAGCGGCATCGCTTGCGGTGCCGTTTCTCTAGCGCGCACAGCCTCCTTTAACCGCTGTTTGAGCAGGTCGTCATCCGTGGGCGCATACGGAAAGAAACCGTAGCCGTTCCAGCCGTTGAGCGCGAACCCGAATGCCTGAGTTGAGAAACCGAAACCTGCATTGTTTCTCTGAATCCCAACTGTAGTCTGATTGGGGAAACCGGCATTGGTTTGCGCAGGCAGACCGGTGCTATTGCCTGGCGGTCCCGCAGGACCTACACCCTGAGACTGGCCCGGGATGGCCGTTGGATAAGCGAACGAGGCGTTGCCCGTGGGACCTGATGGACCGACACCCATGTTGGAGGTGATGCCACCGCCAGAGGGAGCTACTCCACCGGCAGCCGCACCGGCGGCAAACGATGGATTGATGCCCACGACCGCCGCCCACATCAGTAGTGCCGGCAAAACAAATCTGACTGAATCCCGCATGAACGTTTCTTCCTCCGCCTCTTCAATCGAGAGGACGGATGTGTGTAGTTTCAGTTCCAAAGCGCGACTATATAGACTTCTGAGCCGTCGACGACCGGTAATTGTTCATGTAATCCAGGCGCAGCTGCCCATCAGCGTCCTGGTAGTACTGCTGCAAAATCTGGTCGAAACGCCAGCCGTTTTTTGCCAGCATGTTGGCTCCGTGCTGGCTCAGTCCGCGAGCACCATTGCCTGGACCTCGATAAGTGAAGAGCCAGGTGTCGCCTTCCTCATGTGCGTCCAGAATGCCGGCAGTTTGCAGCCCAAGCATCTGCGCGAGCGCTTTGCCGTAGACATCGCGCGTCTTTTTGGTGCCCATGATCTGCACGTTATGCGCGCTGCCGTAGGGATCGAATTGCTTGACGGTAACACCGACAATGTCGGAGACACCGGTGATTTTCTCCAGCTGAGCCTTCGGAACTCGCTGTGTGCGAATGTTGAGGTTCTCCATGGCATCACCGACCCAGGCGCGGTAGAAGCCGGGCTTGACGCGTCCTGAATCTTTGAGAATCATGCCGCGCGTGGATTGCACCGCGTTGTAGGTGCTGTTCGCTTCGGCAGCCAATCCGTTGTATGCCTGATCGGATACGTCGGGCTTCAAGTCATAGCCCTCGGCGCGCCATTTGGAGCCCGAGCCGATGTGCGCCCACGCATAACTGCGCGCTGCCACCGCCTGCGCTTTCAATGCTTCGATGTGCCAGCTGGAGGGCATCTCAGAAGGCACGACGCCGAGCAGGTAATCTTCCATATCCAGCAAATTCAGAACGCTCACCGAACTGCCAAAACTAATCAACTCAAGCCCGCCGCGATACCAATGGTTGTTGGTCCAGATTCTGTAATCACGCGCGGTCACGTGCGAGCGCCTGTCCATCGGCAACTGGAAGCTCTGTCCACCGGGACCGACGATGCGACCGCCGGTGATTGTGTAAACCGTCATCGGTTGCAGCGGAAAGACGGGCTGCCCGTCGACAAAAACAAAGCCCGGCGCCCAGACAGCGAAGCGCGCCATGGTCGCATGCGGCTTCAGCCCAATTCTGATGGGCGTGATCATGGGCGGATAAGGCGCAAAGCCGGCAAAAAGCCCACCGGGCTTGCCAGCCGGAGCGGCCTGAACAGTCTGAAATGCTGCGCTGACAGTCGTCACCAGAAGCGCCATGGCGGCGGCTGCCAAGATTGTCGGTTTCCGCATTTTCCCTTCTTCCTACGCTCGATGATACTATGAAAGCCGTCTAGAGGTTAGGAAGGCGCACGACCAACCACATGAAAAGCATCCTCATCGTTGATGATGAAGTAGATATCGCGAATTCCATTCAATATGTTCTGAAGCAAGAGGGTTTCTCCACGCTGCTTGCTCACGATGGATTCAAAGCCATCGAGCTGATCGAGAATCAGCGCCCTGATTTGATTATCCTGGATTTAATGATGCCCGGCATTGATGGCTATGAGGTCTGCCGGCGCGTCAGGTCGAGCGACAAGAAGACGCCCATTCTCATGCTCACGGCGCGCACCAGCGAAGTTGATACGGTGGTCGGGCTGGAACTGGGCGCCAACGACTACATTGCCAAACCGGTGCGCCTGCGCGAGCTGGTGGCGCGGGTTAAAGCGCACCTGCGCGACACGCCGCCCGACAAGGCGAGCAATCGCACAATCAAGTACGGCAGTCTCTATATCGATCTGGACAGCCGCACTGTGAAAGTCGGCGAACAATTGATCGACCTCACCTATAAAGAGTTCGAGTTGCTTGCCACCATGGCGCGCCATCCCAATCGCGTCTTCACGCGCGACCAGCTGTTCTCGCAGGTCTGGGGATCCAACTTCCTCGGCGAGAGCCGCACGGTGGACGTGCATATCCGCTATTTGCGCGAGAAACTGGAACAGGACCCCAGTCACCCGAAGCATATATTGACTGTGCGGGGTGTTGGATATCGCCTGGTCTGGGACTGAACCCTTGTAAACGGGAATTGCTGATTGTTTCAGGTTGTAAGGAGGACGGGCGCCTTATTAGGCAAATACAACCTCGCTGAAACCCGCTCCAGATGAGGGTTGGACCGCCCCAGTGGTGTAAATCCCATGCCATCCAAGTTCGCATAGCCCTCGATGCGTAGTTCTCCCAGTGACATAACCCGACCCAATCCGTAAAGTAACTGCTACACCGAACAACGAACGTCGCCTCACGACATGTCGGTGCGGACCAAATAAACAACCGGAAACAAGTCCCACAAAACGCGCTTCGCTGAATGAAACTCTCTTCAATCCTATTGTTGGGTGCAAACCTGATTGCCGTGCCATGCGCGGCTGCCGCTGACGACAGCAGCGGTAACTGGCTGAAAGCAAGTTTGGCGGAGATCAAGCAAACAACCAGCACCACTCAGGTTGCACCAGCCAAAAGAACGCCGATCATCACAAATACCTCGGCACGGCGCGCCACCACCCAAGGTGCCAAATCAGCGACCATCGCTAACAAACCAGTTATGCTCCGCGTCTTTCAGTCCGGCAGATCGCTGCCGCGTCAGAAAGACCTGGTGTCACAATACGCCCAACTCGACAACAGTATGTCGACAGGCTTGATGCCGCAACAGGCGTCACTAGATCCACAAAGTCAGTTGAATGGACGCATCTGTGCGTTCCAGCAACCGACTGCAGATGCCGCACCCAGTCCCTATCAACAGTGGGCGGGAGTGGCTGCCAGAGCCGCTAAAAACGAAGCGATCGCTCGCCCCGTGAAAGCGGCAGTACAAAAAGTAATGGCGAAAGCACCAGCCCTGGCAGCAATGCCGATCAACGGTGCACCATTGCAGGAACCCCAGTTCCAACAACAACAACAAATGGTGGCAATGATGCCACCAGTATCGCAACCCATGATGCCGATGCAGATGCAACAGCGTGCACCGCAACAGCAAAACCAGGGACCGATATTTTCAGCAGAGGATGAAGCAGCGTTCAACCGCATCCTATCAGGCGGTGCTACGCGCGGCGCAGGAACAAGCACGGGGGACATGACGACGCCTTCTGGCAACCCAGCTTCTGGAGCAGGCCAGGCACCATTCCCCTTGAATCTCTTATTCGGAACCACAGGCTCAGGTCCAACCCAAAAACCAAATAACCCCCTCGTCGGGAAACCAAAATTTGGTCAATGGCACCAGAAAAGCCAGCTCTCCTCGGGAGGGTTCGGCGGATCCTATATCACTCACGGCACAAAGAGGAGAAAAAACGTCGCCAGTCCAGCAAAAGCTACTGCCCAGCCCTCCACTAAGCGGCAGATAGTCACTGGAGCCAAGAAGCGGTTTGCGCCGCCGGCAAATATGGCTCAAAGCCAGCCAGTCCGTATGCCGGCCACGGTTGCCCAATACCCTCCCTATCAGGGTAATTACAACCGTCCCTTCTAAAAGACGTTCACTAAGTTTCGGTGGGTCGTTCGCCCGCGGTGCAAACCGCGGGCGTAACACTTTTTAGGTTTTAATGTCCTGTCCAAAAACCGGGGACTGCGGATACATACATGCATCCTGCCAGTGATCCTCAAAAACATTACAGGCAGGGCGTTCTGAACCAAGGCGAGCAAAGTCGGATTGCCGCCCCGTCACTCTAGTCTCAAAAAACTGCCCAAAGCGCGTGCAGACAGGCTAAAGTGGTATCGAAGTCCTGGAGAAACCCATGAGGGATCCATCGTTGGAGATCGAGCTTAGAGGACAGATGCAGCAAGCTTCTGAAGCTGGCTGGGCTGGCCTTGAAGCCAGGCACTGGAAAAACGCCGAGGCAGCGTATTTCCGTGCGGTCACCATCGCCCGCGAACTTGAAGATGTCCTGGCTGAGGCGCTTTTCCTCAGCTACCTCGCATTAGCGAAGCGCGAGCAGGGACGCATCGATGAAGCGCGGGAAAACCTCGATCTCAGCATAGTCCTGGCGATCGAGTTCGGCGCGGCGCCCATTGAAGCGCACGCCCGTTTCCTCCTGGCTGAGCTGGAGTTGGACTGCGGCAATGATGAGGCGGCCGTCGATCAACTACTGCGGGCTCTCAATACCGCAGTCGAATGTGGTGAACTGTCGACCGCCGAAGTGGCGGCCGGCAAACTTGGACTTATTTATCTCAACTACGGCTGGATGGAACCGGCATCAGAATGCTTCCGCCAGTCGCTGGAAATAATGCCCGACAGCCCCAACCGATTTGCCTGGCTCGGAAATCTCGGAAACACACTGACAGAACTGGGGCAGTACGAACAGGCGCTCTCGTCCTACCGCGAGGCATATGAAATTGCCCGGCGGCAAAACGACCCGAGCGCCGAATCCAAATGCCTGGCCAGCGAAGGTCTCGTACACTTCCAGGAAGAAAGGTACGAGCAGGCGGTGCGCTGCTACCAGCAAGCCCTCGAAACCGCCCACGGACTCGACTATATATGTGAAGGCATCTGGCTCGGCAACCTCGGCAATGTTTTCCTGCAACTGGGCGATCCGGACAAAGCCCAGGAGCTGACGCAACGAGGCTTGCTGCTCGCCCGTGAAAACAAAGACCGCCGCGCCGAAGCGGCCCACCTGGACACTCTGGGTGACTGCCTGACGGTGAAAGGCGAAATCGAGCAGGCGCTCGATTCATACAAACAAGCTCTGGAGATCGGACAGTCGATCAACGACAAACTAGGAGAGCGAGTCTATCTCGCCAACGTCGGTCGCGCGTTTGCCAAACTTGGGAAGTATGACCCGGCTTACGATTACTTAGATGCGGCTATTTCGCTCTTCGAACTGCAACGCAGTCGCATCAAGGTCTCGGAGTCGTTCAAAACTTCCTTTGCTTCCAACGCCCAACCTATCTATCGTGACATGATCCGGCTGTGCCTGGAAGCCGGCAAGCGCGTGGCCGCGCTGGAGTATGTCGGCAGAGCCAAATCTCGGGCGATTCTCGATTTGCTCAACAACTCACCGATTGATATATCGGAGTTGCAGGGCACCGAAGATGATACCATCGCCAAATTGATCGATCGCGAGAAGCAGCTTAGCGCGCAGATTGCGCGTTTAGAGCGCATTTACTGGCAGGGCATGGGCGAAGGCGAATCGACCGCGTCCACCGGACACCGCGGTTTGACCATCTCTCCGGAAGATGCTCCGCGTCTTTATAATGAATGGCGCGAAGTCGTCGATCAGTTGAAGCGTCGCCATCCTAATTATGCAAGCATGGTTTCGGCCAGTACCTTGACCTTCGATGAGGTCAAAGATCTGTGGACGAAACAAGAAGGCGCGCACAAACCGTTGTCTGACAACACAGCCATTCTGGAGTTTTTCTGGACCGGCGAATTCATGCTGTCGGCAGCCATCTGGAAAGATTGCGGCGAGCCGGCGACGCACATCATCATGGATGAAACCGAACTGCGCAAGCTGGCTAACGACGTCGCGGACTTTTTAGAGATGTCCGCCACCGAAGGCTGGGAAGTACCGACCAGCATCTGCAAGCGCTTATTTAACCGACTGGTATCACCACTGGTGGCAGCACTGCCTGAGTCCGTGACCAAACTGATCATGGTGCCGCACGGCAATCTGCACAAGGTTCCATTTGCTGCGCTGCATGACGGCAACGGATATCTGGTCCAGCGATACAGCCTCAGCTACCTGCCGACGGTCAGCCTGATCCCGATTCTCATGCAAGCGACGCATGACGAACAAATGTCGGAAGCGTCCCGTTACTTAATCAGCGCTATCAGCGATTACTCGGCAACGCGCGACAACGGTATCGTATTTAGTTCGAGACTGCGTTCGGCAGCCGGACTGGAAGACCTCAGCTATACACTGGAAGAAGCCAAGACAGTATTCAGCCTCGCCTCGCAATACGCGCAGGAACCGAAGCTGCTCACTAATCAGGAAGTGAAGGATGGTCTTTTGTCCAACTTCGACAAATACCCGGTCGTGCACTTCGCTGGGCACGCCGTGTTCAATCCGGAGGAACCGCTAGCCTCCGGCTTAGTTCTCGCGGACGGCTCGATATTGACCGCCGCCCGCATCCTGCAAGGCAAGGCGCTGCGCACTCACTGCGGCAAGCTGCTCGTCTTGTCCGCCTGCCAGACCGGTGTGAACGTGATCACCGACGGCGGCGAGATACTGGGCCTGGCGCGCGCTTTAATGTATGCTGGCATGCCTAACCTGATTCTCAGTCTCTGGGAAGTGGCAGACCGCTCAACCGCAGACCTCATGCAGGATTTCCACCAACTGTGGCAAGCAGGCAAAAATTCTATTCCGCAAGCACTGCAGCAAGCGCAAACCAAAGCGGTGCTGGCCGGTGCGCCGATTCACGCCTGGGCACCATTTGTGCACCTGGGCATCGACTGACTTTCCCGCAATTACCAGGCGCTATCTGCCGGACGACGTTCGCCCTGTCAGTGTCGCTTCTGCTTTGCGCGCCGGTCGCTTTCGCCGACCCGCAAGAATCGGGTAGCGCTGCCAGCAGCTCCGCCACCGGTGCGATCGGACCGACAGAGTCTCAGAGCACCGGCGAAAATACACCAGCGCCGCCACCTAAGCGGACTGCACCGGCGGGAATGCGCTTTGACCCGATTCGTATTTATGTAGATGCCGGTGCCAATTCCGGGCAAGAACGCGAGATGCGCCGCATGGTGCGCGACTACGAGCTGGAAGCGCGGGTAAAAATCGGGCGCAGCAAAAACATGTTGCAGCGCCTGCACAAGCTCTCTCTGGAACCCAGCCCTGACGAGCAGACCGTGATTGCCATGCAGGAAGAGATCAATAAATTGCAGGGCGAAATTCAGCTGGACCGCATTCGATTGATGCTGCGGCTGCGCGCCATCCTCAACGAGGAACAGCGAGCACGCCTGGCGGAATTGATGGCACAGACCGAGGGAACAAGCACCGCAGGCAGTGGTTCTGTGACCGGCAATTCAGTAGGCGGCACGTATGCCACCGCCGGTAGCGGTGCGGCCGCTGGTTCCGCCACGAGTGGTTCTGGCGGTGGTTCCGCCGGTGGTGCCACCGCGCACGACGCGCCCTGACGTGAGATTATTCGACCGTTGCGTAATTGCGCGCCAGTTTCTTCAAGCCTTCCGGACCTTTGAGGTTACTGGTGAGACCCATATGCCCCGTCGGGTCGAAACGCGAATTGGCACACAATCCGCAGATTGCTGCCGCATATAGAAGATCTTGTTTGGTGATACCGCCGGCGGGCGCCTCATCGGCGGTGGCGCGCGACATGTTTTGCCCCAGGATAATGCCGGCCAACAGCGCTATCACTATGTTTTGCTTCATTGCAAGCGGTCCTCATTTTGGTACCGCTATATTCAAGCATCTATTCGCTGGCGAAAGTTGATCCGTGCAGGCACTCAGGTTCGGTTTCTTCCTCGAGTGCCGACACTTTGTGCCGGTATTCATTCGGTCGCAAAGAAATGAAATGCGCCGTGGCGAAATGCGCGCTGTAATCGATCTTGGTGATCGAACCGGTGGGCACCGCGATGCGCCAGTAGTTTTCCAGGGGCATGCCGAGAGCGTCTACAAGCAATGCGCGAATCACTTCCGCATGTGATACCACGGCCAGGCGCTTGCCTTCATGGGCGCCAATCACCTGGCGAATGGCTGCGGTGGCGCGTTCTGAAACGTCGAGAATCGCTTCGCCACCAGGTGGTGCATTGCGCACCGGGTCTGCTACCCATGACTGATAAACCTGCGGTTCGGCTTTCTTCACCTCTAAATAGGTACGACCTTCCCACTCGCCGACGCGCCAGGCGTTGAATGCATCATCGGTTGCAATGTTGACCTTAAGCTGCGCCGCGATGATCTCAGCGGACGAAAGCACCCGCTTAGAAGAACTTGAGAACAGGGCTTCAATCCCCTCATCGCCCAACCAGCTTGCAATTGCACGGATCTGTCCGCGCCCCTTGTCGGTTAACTGCGCTTCAGGATCGGTGTATAAACGGCCCTCGTCCGTTTGCCGTGTGTCGCCGTGGCGCACCAAAAACACGGTTGTTACAACTTCTTCAGGGTGCAGGACCTCTCCCAATGTCAACTCCTTTCATTTCGTATATCGGATACATCATTTTAGCCGCCGATAAGTTCTTTAAGTTATTCAAACAGCGTTTCCAAGCACGCGAATGGCTCACAGACTCGCATTTCTAATTTCAAAGAGGAAACCTGTATAAGGATGATATATACGTTCTCTAGTAGTATGGCTGCTCAGGAAACCTTGAAGACTCTCAATTATGCGTTGTCCACAGTGTTCCCAGAGAAATTCAGTCGCGGCACGCAAGTGCACGGTATGCGGCTCCAAATTCGCCCGTAAGGCGCTGCCGAAGCCCTTCCTTTTCGGCGCCGCCGGACTGGGCGTCGTCATCGCCGGCTCGGTGCTGCTGTCGGCAATTGTGCCGCAGATGGTGGACGTCGAGCACAAGCTCGGACGCGTCGCCAAACGCGTCGCCACTGGTCCGCGCACCACCGAAGAAGCCAAAGCAATGAAACAAGACCTTGATGAAACCATCAAGGAATTCTTGCTGCATAACGGTGATATCAAAGGCGGTGACCTGCGCGAGAAGTTGAAAGCCGCTTTGAAGCGCGATGCCTTCGAAGTGCACGTAATCGATTTGCCGCGCGATCTGCGGATCGTCGAAGTAGACACCTTACTGCAAGCGAGCCCCTTCCTTGTTATGAAGGGACACTCGGGCACCAAAGTATTTCGTCTCAACGGACTGGAAGTATTCGACAATGCGCGCATCATCAACGATGCCGCGGGTCCGGTTCTGGTCGTGCTGGGACACACGGGCGGCCAACCGCCGCACCATCCGCAAGTGCGCGCCTACGCGCTCTTGCCTGATTTCATTCAGGAAGAAACAGACAAAGCTGTGCCTCCGCTTCTGGCCGAAGGCAACGTCAAGTTTGTTTCGGCAACCAGCAACGATCTAAATGTAGAAGTATCGCTGCCGGCGGCACTGCAACAACAAGGATTTTTTGCAGCCAACCCGACGAAGGATTACATTCCGCTGCGCCAGAAGTTTATCTGGAAAGATGCGCACTACACGGCTGTAAACGAAACTCCGGACGGTCACTTCGGACTGCTCTGGAACGTCGCTCAGGTCATCCGCAATCCAGAGAATGCGGGCACCGCAGCAAAATCGGTGATCGGCGATGCCGGTGTTTCGTATGCACAGGGCGTCGCAACAAAGGCACCATTTGCATTCGGCAAGGCTGTTGAAGACAGAAACCTGAAGTTCACCTTCGTGGGCGATTCGAAGTCGATCGTGTTCAACTTCCGCAGATCGCGCGGTGGCGGCGGCTACAAGTTTACCGGCGGCTCGACCGAACCGCTGACTGCAGAGACGTCTAATGCCGTATTGCAGAAGGCAATCGCGGCCAATCGTGTTTCTTCCGCGACGGCTGCACCACCTGTGGTAGCAGCGCAACCGGCTGCACAAGCTCAGGTGACGACCACGGCTAGTCGTGCAGTGACACCAATACTGGCCGCCGCAGCGCCACCGGATACGGTGCCCGTGGCCGAGATTCGCGTTGCTACATCCGCGTTTGGCAACCAGAACAATGTCGCACCGGAAGCCGCAACAACTAAGACACCGGGAACCGTCATTCTTCCGCATGCGAAGAACGGCGGCGCCGCTGTCGAAGCCGCCGTTCTACCGGTTGCAACACCACCGGCGCCAAAAGTAGTCGTAGCGCACAACTCGGCCGCCGTGATGGCCGCAACGTTGCCACCAACCGCCACGCCACCGGCAGTTTCTGCGAAGAAACCTGCGAGCAGCGGCGGCGGCAAGACCGGCCGTGCCACCATGAATCGCAATATTCGTAACTCGCCGACCAGCCGCAGCCACTCGGTCGGAACCATGACTGTCGGCTCGACCGTGCAAGTGCTCGGCAAGTCTGATGGTTGGTACAAGATTCGCGTCAACGGTCAGGAAGGGTACGTGTACGGCGGCGTTTCATCGTCGGATGTGCCGGAGATCACCGCCAGCGCCAGCCGGGATGACGACAACGACGATAACAACACGCGCGGCAGCCGGCGCAAGAGCCGCGCCGAGCGTCGCAAAGAGCGTCAGGCGGAACGCGAGAAGATAGCCGCAGCAGCGAAAGCCAAGAAGAAAGCGCGTCCGGCGTCTACCGAGGCTTATGAAGATACGGGTCCGGTGGTCATAAACCTGGACAATCCGAAGAATAAGGTCAAGATTGCCCATAAGAAGGGCAGCAGCGCCGCTACGCCGCCGGAATTCGTGCCTTAAGGTCCGCCTCGAGTCTGTGCCCCGCTGTGCCTGTTGTATCGGGACTCAGAGCCGTCTTGGCGGTCCTTACAACTGGTCGTGCTATATTTATGACACGGCGGGACGTGGCGCAGCTTGGTAGCGCGGCTGCTTTGGGAGCAGTAGGTCGTAGGTTCAAATCCTATCGTCCCGATGGTTTCAGGCTTCGGCCTTCGATTTAGGAATCAAATAGGAATCAAATCGTGAGGCCGCAGCCTGATGATTAATTCTCTACTTTCTTTACAATGTATGATTCTTGCCGCACGTCAAATGCTTAGACGTGGGTGTCGGGCTTCCGTGATTAGATGACTCTGCCGATTTCACCAGAAGCCTTCGCAACCATTTGCTCGATGTTGATCAACGTCGCGTCAAACGTCGTACACGATGCTGGAAAGTTTGGCCTCACCAAACTAGCGGGCGCATTCACACCGAGTGCAATGGACGGCGCTATTGCTGCAACCTTGGAACAGTGTGGTGGCACACCAAAACTAGGGGAGTATCTTCGAACATGGCTCGAAGGACAGCAAGTTTTCGACGTCGCGGTCTCTTGGTCAGCGGGCAGCATCGTGTCTGTGGAGCGTCTCGCAGAATCTTTCATGGCAGCGAGTTCACCTCAATCGGCTGAGATTTCCGATGACCAAGCCAAAGTGATCATCACGTGTTTTCTCAACAATCTAGCAGAAGTGCTTCGCGAAAACGGCCACTTCAACACCGCCGTCGTCGAAGATATTGGCAGGCAGACGCTGGATGTTGGAAAGCAAATTTTGTGCCGGTTAGAAGGTCAAGATTCTTCCTCAACAGCCGACTCAATCAAGTCAAAACTGGAAACGAAAGTAGGTACAGCACGTGAGTTACTAAGCACCGGAAACGTGAAAGCCGCCCAATCAATTTTGGTAAAAACACGTGACGAGGCAGCGTCGGCGCAAGCACCAATCGAGCTGCATTTAGATATCGCAATACAACTCGGTAAATGCGCGTTACGCCTCGAAGAATGGGATGCTGCCAAACAAGAATTTGAACGGGCAACTCGTCTCAAGACTGACAGCGCAAAAGGGTGGTCTAACTTAGGACAGCTACATGTACTGCTGAATGAACCAGAGGACGCGGTCCGTTGCGCTATTGAAGCGTATGCAATTGAACCGCAAGATCCACTTGTCAAAGCTGTTCGGCTTGCGGCGTTTTATTTAGCCAAGCGTTGGTCTGAAATTAGTCCAGAGGAGCAAGACCCAAACAAAGTAAGCGAGATTGAATCGCTTCTCGTTATTGGTCAAGTTGCATATGACGAGGGCCAATATTCCGACTCAGCGAATGCGTACCAAAAAATTCTCGATATCCGTCCGAGCGAAACTCAGGCATTGCTGCTGAAAGCGCAATGCCTGTTGCGCCCGACCGAGCTTCGTCATTTCGAGGCGGAGTCATTCAAATTAAGCGAACGAGAAAGCCTCGCGATGTCTGAGGCCGAAAACCTTCTCACCGATGCCATCGCAGCATTTGAGTCAAACGATTATTCTTTGGATCGGTCAAGAGCTTACATGCTTAGAGCAGGTGCTCGGTTTTTCCTTGGTGATTTGCAAAACGCCGTCGGCGACTTTGACTCCGTCCCCAACAGTGACCGCATGTACGTTCGCGCCCAGATGAATAAAGCAATTTTGCTTTCGCAATTGGGTGATTTTGAGGGCGCTCGATCGACTCTTAAAGCATTAAGGTCCAGCCAAGATCCAGAGATTTTGTGCTTGCTAGCAGAGAGTTACATCAGACAGAAAGAATTCGCGGAAGCGCTCCTCGTGCTGCAACCGGCTTTAGAACACTCGGATAACGATTACCTCGTAGAGGTCATCGAGCGCGCCTTAATAGCCAGGCGCGAACTCGGGCAGCCAACCGAGGACTTGATCCAGCGATTGGATGAGCTTGAATCAAATGGCGTTGCAAGCGCTTCACCCGTCAAAGCGATGCAATTCCTGAGAGACAACAAGGAGTCAGAAGCCGTTGAGATTCTCAAAAGATCAATCTTGGACTGTCCCAACATACAGGAAACAGTCCGAGCGAAGCTCGTGTATGCCTATTGCATCGCAAACGATCTCGACGCGGCCTTGGAAGAATACGGCCAGCTGTCCGCAGATTATGTCGCTGGGCGAGAAGCCTTACATCTAGTGACCGCCCTTGTGTCTGGAGGGAGGAAGAGCGACGCGTTGAAGATGCTGCTAGACATCCGGGCACAATTTGGCGTGGTCAAAGGGTTTGCCGAACATGAAGCAGAACTCTTAGTGGAAGCGGGCGACGTGCAAAAGGCGAAGGACATCTTCGAGCAGCTGCTTCAATCCTTTCCTGGAGACTATCGATATCAGCTACGCCTGGCCAATCTGACCACACGGCTAGGTCAGGGAACAGCCACTGATGCCATTCTGGCAGCTATCGATGCCAAAGAAATGGATTCGGATCCGACTTCCATGATGCGCTTGTGCTACATTCATTTGTTTAGAGGCAATACCGAGGAAGCGCTGCAACTGGCCTACAAAGCCAGGCAGATCGGTATCGACGACCCCGACATTCATTTGGCATACATTGACATATTTCTGCGATGCAAGCCGAGCTTGGATGTGACTGAGGTCAAAGAGCAGACAACAGTCACGCTCACCAGAACCGGTGAGGAGAAAAGACACTACACCATAGTTCCCACGTCGGAACCCGGCAGTGAGTACGATATTGTGGTGACCGATGTGCTTGCCCAAAAACTACTAGGAAAGCAAGTCGGCCAAACCGTAGTGCTGCGAGACGATGGATTTGGAAAGCTTGAGTATGGCATAGAGCAGGTTCGCCACCGGTTTGTTGCGGCCTTTCAATCCAGCATGAGTGACTTCTCTGCCAGATTTCCGGAAGCCAAAGGACTGACCCAAGTGAGCGATCCAAACTTCGCTCATTTCTTCGCATCCGTAGAACGTCATGATCAACTGGTCCAGCAAGCTCGGAATTGGTACCGTTCTGCGCATATCACTCTTGAGGGCGCTTCTCAAGTTATTGGCAATAGTCCGATAGACTTCTGGCTCGCCACCACCAATGAACTCGGCTCCCCTTTTTACGCACGTCCAGGGCTAGAGGAGCACTCGCAGAAAGAAATCCATAATTTGCGCGGCGCTAAGGAATTGGTGCTGGACATAACGTCACTTCTTACACTCGCTGAACTTGGAATTCTAGATAAACTCGATCAGCTGCAGATCACGTTCTACGTCTCGCAGCTCACTTTAGACCTCATCAACCACCAGCTGTTCGATATGCTGTATGAGCCAAGCAAAAGCTATGTTGGAAAGTCGCAAGGACGCTACACATTCGGGGCTTTAGACGATCAAGTTTTGAAGCATCGTAAAGACCTGTGTGACAGTATACGCTCATTCATCACGGCCAAAACCCAAATTGTAGGAAGCACCAAGAAGCTGATGATGTCCGACGATGATCTTGAGCTTCGAAATATGTTGGGACGATCAACTTATTCATCTATCCTGATCGCTCAGGAGACTGGCAAATGTCTATTGGCTGATGATTTTGCCTTAACAAGTTTTGCCGAGTCAGAAGAAAACGTTGCCGGTGCAAGCACTCTTGCTCTGCTAGAGCTGATGCACGAGCGGAAACTGATAAACTCCCACGACCTCAAGAATCACTTGTGTTTGCTTGCCGCAAGGAACTATTACTTCCTGCCGGTTAACGACGAACTATTGGTGTTTCCACTGGAAAAGTCTAACGGAACCGTGACTGCGGAAGCCGCAAGAATGGTTGATAGACTTGCCGATCCCCGAATTGACCTTCAAGAAGCGGCGCGTGTTGGTGGTCAGTTCTTGAAACTTGTTTGGCTGCGCGTGCTAATACCTGACCAGAGAACGTGGATCGTTGAGTTGCTAATAAAAGCCTTGACGAAACGACGTCAACCGAAACCCGTCCTTACGGTCCTGAAAAGCATCGTGCGCCAACAATTTTCCTTGATGTCTCACCATGCAGACGAGATTCTCGAGATGATCGACTGGTACTTGTGACGAAGATTTCAGACATCTAAAGTTAGCTGCGGATTGTTGCTCCACCTCCCATCTCCGGCACTGTCTGTGGTGCCGAAGCATCCTTGCATGGGTTTTACCCACCTCAAGCAACACCCGAGCGAGACATTCTGACCTGACCCCCAAAAGTTGAACCAAGCAAGCTGGACTGCTGACATCCAAAGCAGTACACTCACCAGCAGAAAGGCAGGTCCACATGAAGAAAAGCCGCTTCACCGAAGAACAGATTGTCGCAGTCCTCAAGGAAGCCGAATCAGGCGTCAGCGTGAAAGACGTTTGCCGCAAGAATGCGATCTCGGATGGCACCTTCTACCACTGGCGCGCCAAGTATGGTGGCATGACCGTCAGCGACGTGAAACGCCTCAAGTCCCTTGAAGATGAGAATGCACAATTGAAGCGTCTTGTCGGCGAGCAAGCATTGCTCATCGACGGCTACAAGAATGCACTTTCAAAAAGTGGTAACCACCTCGCAGCGTCGCGAACTCGTCGCGGCGTTTGTTGAGGTGGGAGTCAGTGAACGAAAAGCAACCGAAGAAGTAGGCATCGCGCGCTCTACGCAACGATACGAGAGCAGGCGAACTGACGATCCGGAACTGCGCGCACAGATTATCGATCTGGCAGCAGTGGCGGTTTGGATATCGGCGGATCACGTGGTTGGTTCAGCAAGACGGGAAGCACGTCAACCATAAGCGCGTCTACCGCATCTACTAGCGAGGAAAACCTGCAGGTGCGAAAACGCTCCCGCAAGAAAGTCAGAACTGTTCCGCAAGCCGCTCGCCCCGGCTGCGCGCGCACTGAGCGATGGTCAATGGATTTCGTTAGTGACAGCCTGGCGACCGGCGTTATCGCACCTGAACGTCGTAGATAACTGCACGCGAGAATGCCTCGCGATCGAGATCGACTTCAGTCTCACCGGCCATCGAGTGGCGCGTCTTGGATCGACTCGTCTGGTGCTACGGCAAGCCGGAACGGATCGTATTGGACAACGGTCCGGAGTTCACCTCCAAGTCCGTCCTCAGCTGGTCGACCAGGAACAACGTTTTCCTAGACTTTATCTCACCGGGCAAACCCATGGAAAAATGCTTTTGTGAATCGTTCAACGGAAAATTCCGCGACGAATGCCTCAACGAACACTGGTTCGTCGACATTCAGGAAGCGAGGCACGTCATCGAAGAGTGGCGTGTCGACTTCAACACAGCAAGACCACACAGTGCATTAGGAAATCTCACACCAACTGAATTTGCAAACTCGTTCATGCAAGCAGTGTCCGCTTGACGTGGTACAACAAAATGGTGCAGGTCAATTCTTCAGGAAGCTTCAGTCACGCACGCCATACGTTTGTATGCTATCATTATAGGAGCATCCAGAAATCTTGCATGGCATTCACACGAGCCTTGCGCGAGCGGATTGCGATTAAACCTCCTTTGCAAGAGGGTAAGATGGGCTCAGAGCGTTTAAAACAGAGAATGCCCATGGCAAGTATCCCTGCAGTAGTAAAACCCGAATTGCTGGCATGGGCGCGGACTACGGCCGGCTATTCGCCGTCCCAGGCAGCAGAAAAGCTCAAAATACCAACTGACAGACTCGTTGCCTGGGAATCTGGACAGGAAAACTTATCGGTACCACAACTTCGAAAAATGGCGATGCTGTACAAACGTCCACTTGCGGCGTTCTTTCTTCCTGCGCCACCCGTAGAACCCGAATTCGAAATACACGACTTTCGACTTAGTCCCGAAACGCGCCTATCGCGATCGCCGGAACTCCTCCAAGCGATTCGAAACGCTCACTCTCGTCGTGAAATTGCAATTGAATTGTACGAGCAAATAAACGATGAGCCGCCTCCGGACTTTTCGTTCAAGTTCTCGGTGAGTGATGACCCTGAACAGTCCGCCGCCCAGCTTAAGCAGTTCTTGAGAGTCAGTCTACCAGAGCAAAAGAGTTGGCCGGAAGCTGAGTCCTTCGCACGGTGGCGTGCTGCGATTGAACGCGCAAACGTTTTGGTATTTCAAGCTTCGCGTATTTCGACTGAGGTTATGCGGGCCTTTTCAGTCGCGAGACAACCATATCCGGTCATGGTTTTGAATAGTTCCGACGCCCAAAAGGCGAGGATTTTTTCTATGCTGCATGAGCTAACTCATATTGCACTTGGGAAAGAAGGAGTGTGCGATTTTCACGAATCGAAAGATCCAAACCTTGACGTGGAGGTTTTCTGCAACAGGATCGCTGGCGAGATGCTAGTTCCGCGGTCAGCATTGATTGGGGAACCAGAGCTAAAAGGTGCAGTTGACGCCGAAGATGTAGAATCGCTTGCAAGTCGTTATCGCGTTAGTCGTGAAGTCGTTTTGAGGAGACTGCTGATTTGTGGAAAAATAAAACAGTCGTTCTATGATCGGATGTTCAGCGTTTACCGGCAGCAATACGAGTCAATCAAAGAAGCGCAAAAAGCTAAGGAAGGCGGGCCCAAGTACTCCGTGAGGGCTTTCAATGCCGCCGGACCGCTGTTTGCACGTCTTGTTTTGCAAAATTACCGTGAGGATAAAATCACAGCTTCAGATGTTGCAGATTATCTATCGGTGAAAATGGGGTATCTCCCGGAAATCGAGAAACTTGCCTGGAGATAGCTTGGTTGCGCTACAGTGCCGATACTAGCTTTTTCCTGAATGGATGGAATAAATACTATCCTCCAGACAATTTCCCATCGATCTGGACCAAGATTGAAAGCCTAATTGCTGCGGGGGACCTGCAAGCGACGATCGAGGTAAAAGAGGAGTTAGAGCGACAAGACGATGAGATATTCAGTTGGGCGAAAAACCAACGAAACCTGTTCGTTCCACTGGATATCGGCATTCAAAACAAGATCGCGGAAATCCTGACCCAATTTCCCAACTTAGCCAAGGCAGGCACGACCAAAAGCAAAGCAGATCCGTTTGTAATTGCACTCGCCGAGATTCACTCGTGCACAGTGATCACAGATGAAAACATGAATGAAAAGCTGCATAACCCGAAAATCCCACTCGTATGTAGGGAACGGGGTGTAGATTGCATCAAATTTGTCGAACTAATTCGCCGTGAAAACTGGTCTTTCTAAAGTCACTCAGAACGTGAGTCAGAAGCTCCGCTGAGATTTTCTCAAATGTTGTGTTCTAGCATTCGTCAGGCGGCCTCTTCTTGTTTGATACCATCAACGAATATGATTCCTTGAACCAGCTCTCCAAGCCGTTCTGGTCGATTCAGACGGCGCCAACGTTTTTGTGCAGACAGCGATAGTTTGAAAACCATGGTCAACATCGTGTCGCGGGTAAGCATACCACGGGTCTTGGCCGTGCGTAGTCTCACCGTCGCAAACGTAGACTCTATCGGGTTTGTTGTGCGCAAGTGCACCCAATGTTCGGCGGGAAAATCGTAGAAGGTCAGCAGAACATCGCGGTCTTTAGCGAGGCATTCAGTCGCTTTCGGATACTTCGCTTCGTAGCTCTCGATGAAGTGCGTGAACGCTTTTTCTGCTTCGGACTTCGTTTCTGCCATCCAGATTTGATGCAGGTTTTCCTTCGCGCGCGGCTGAATATTCTTCGGCAGTTTGTCCAAAACATTTCCAGTCTTGTGCATCCAACAACGTTGCCAGCGAGTATCGCCAAACACCTGCGGCAGCGCTTTCCAGAATCCCAGGGCACCGTCTCCTACCGCCAACTTTGGAGCGGTCTTCAATCCACGACGTTTCAGGTCGTTCAGCGCTTCCAGCCATGACTGCTCACTCTCGCGGTAGCCATCTACAATCGCAAGCAATTCCTTGTCGCCGTTTCTGGTGGCGCCAATGATTACCAACATGCATTGCGCTGCATCTTCCATGCGTGCGCCGAAGTGTATACCGTCGACCCAAAAGTAAACGTATTCCTTGCCCTTCAGAGAGCGCTGCTGCCACTGCTTAAGGTCTTCGCTCCAGGAATCCTTCAACCGGCTGATGGTCGACGCCGATAGCCCTGGAGCGTCTTTTCCCAAAAGCGTCGCCAGAGCTTCGCTAAAATCGCCTGTAGAGACACCCTTCAAGTACAGCCAGGGAAGCAGCTCTTCAATGCTTTTGGTCCGTCTCAGATAGGGCGGCAGGATTGTTGATGTGAACCGAACTTTCGTTCCTTCCTTTCGCCGGTCAGCCACTCTTGGAACTTTGACAGTGATGTCACCGATACCTGTTTGAACCTGCCGCTCGGGTAGGCTACCGTTGCGGGTCACCATGCGTTTGCCTGACGCATCGCGGACATGATCGAAGTGTTCCAAAAACGTGTCAACCTCGGCTTCCAAAGCCCGCGCCAGCATCTCCCGTGCTCCTTTTCGAAGAATTTCCATTAGCGGATCTTCAGCAGCTACCTCTGGCTTTTTCAGCTCTACGACTGTATTTTTCTTCATTAGGCGTACCTTTCCTTTTAGCGATTGAAAGAATACGCCGCCTTTTTCAAATTTTCAAAACACAACTTCTGGCAAAAGCTCAGCTCCGCTCCCAGACTTTGACTGCGCGCTCAAGTCCGCCTGCAGCCTAATTCAGGAGACTAACGGTCCTCCATTATCGAGTAAATAAGGATGTTCAAAGGTCAATTGAAGTGTTCCCTGTGCGGAACGACTAAGGATGGCAATCGCAAGATTGTCACTGGTTCGCGCGCGAATATCTGCGCTTTGTGTACCGAGTCATTCAGACAAGTGTTGGATCAACAGGCGTCGCCTGTATCGGTTCAGAGGGGGAACTGTTCGTTCTGCGATAAAGAGGAACCGGTGCTGGAACGGAACTCACGTACCGGCACGGCAGTGCGAATTTGTTCTGGTTGTTTGCAGCTTTGCCACCACGTCGTAAATGAACGAGTTTCCCGATCAGCCGATCCAGTGACTTCAGCACAATGGCGCGGCAAGAGCCGGAGTCCGCGCCCCCAACGCTCGCTTGCAGAGAGTAAAGCGTTCTATGCTGAAAACATAGATCGGCTATTAAGCACGGAGTTACAAGCCTCCAGTGGTGAACTCATTGCGGAGCTACTAGACATCAAGCCATCTAAGAAGCTGAAGGATTACGGCAAGCAATGGTTATCCGCATATTGGAAGCACGAAGACGCGCCAGACGTAATTGCGGCGCTTCTGAAAACCGATCCATCGAGAGAGCATGCACGGATCGCGGTCAACTATATCAATGACCATCCGAATGCGGACATTGAACTGAATCCGATTTTTGTGACGGCGTTCAAGATAGAAGCGCCGACAGCCCTCTACGAAGCGATTATGAAAACGTTAGAACGGACGCCTCAAGGATACGTTTGGACAACGTGTTTCGCGATGGGCACTTATGAGAGAACAACACCCGAGACGGAGGAACTCTGTTTGCGATGGCTAGAATTGAACCAAGACAACTCACAGATGTTCATGCTTCCGCTCGCCGGTCTGCCACGCTCACAAAAGGTTTCCGAAGCGATATTCGGCTGGATGAAGGGTGCAGGGCGAACGAACAAATATCTGCCATCCACACTTGAATCATTGATGACCAATGCTGCCGTGACACACAGGGAACTCGTGCCTGACCTAGTTAGCTATGCAAGGGAATTCATTCAAGCCAACCCTCAGAATCAGAGCCTGGGGAATATTCATGCCGCTTTAGTTGAATGCAGCAACCTGGAATCAGACCTAGAAAATGCCAAACTCTGGTACGACGCTCACCCGAACGACAAAAACGCATGGAGAGTTTTGGCAGGAATA
>JAXLXI010000009.1:0-260000 GCA_046328035.1 Candidatus Obscuribacterales bacterium
TAATCCCGGGCGGCTGGATTGCGGGTTCTGAACCATATTCGATACCACCGCGCACTGTGTGGTAGGCTAGTTGCCCCACGGAACTTTGCGTATGAGCCTGAAGCGTCATCCAGCCCTGCAGCCATTCTCAAGAGATCATCTGATTGGTCTCTTCCATGCTCAACGACTGATTAAGTTGGCAGAAAACAGCCCGCGGGCTGCTCTGTCCGCCGCTGTGGGAGAGTTTGCCGCTGCCTGGCAGCGTGAAATCTCAATTCACTTCGCCGACGAAGACCGAATACTGGCGCCTTTGCCGCTTTCCGCCATTAGTCTGCACAAGCTGGAAGAAGACCACGACGAAATTACAAAGTTGGTACAAAAACTCTTGCAGCAGCCCTCCCAGCCGCTGGCCGTACGCGTCGGAACGCTATTGGACGCCCACATTCGCTGGGAGGAGCACGAACTGTTTCCAGAAGTCGAGACTACCCTGACTATGGATGCGCTCGAACTGCTGTCGGAGAAGACAATGGCAATCGAGAACGCGCGGCATCGCACGCTCACCTAAAGCTACTTTGTCAGCCGGATGACCAGATTTGGTTTCGATGATCCTGGATAGAACAGGGAGAACGTTGCCCAACCGTCCTGGTGAGCTACTCCCAGTCCCAGGTTGACGCCCGAGCCGGTGATTACTGTTTGTGCCAGGAGAGCCTCGAAGACTCGCTCGAATCCTTCGATGTTGCCCTGATACTGTTTGACCAGACGCGCGACTTCTAAAGTGTCTTTTCTGTTGATAGCATCCTGAAGATCGTTGACTGCTTTCTTTTCAGCATCGCTGAGATTCAGCTTCTCGAGCCGGTCTTGCCAATAACTGACATTTTCCAGTTTGTTGGCTTTGCGGGTGATCTCTTCGATTATGGCGGGGTCTTCCACCTCGACGCGATTGCCGTCCGCATCGGTTGTATAAACCTTTTCCTCGTTACCTTTGCCGCCGTTTGCAATTGATTCGAACTGGTAAATCTTGCCGTCTTTGCCGGGAATGCGGTCGATCGTGAAGCCGTTGTTGTTGTCCCTGTGCAGTCCGTAGATGCCGGCGACGTCTACGCCTGTCCAATCCCGGATGTGGTCGGGATCGCCGGGAGATTGTTGGTTGAGCGGCTGGTCGCCGTTGGGGCGTCCCGATGCTTCCATGGCGCGGATCGCTGAGAGTGAATTGTTGAACGAGACGGAGTCGAAAGGAAATATCGTGTCGAAAGCTGGTGCTCGGGTGCCTGTCGGAGTGTCGCCCTGGACGGACGGAAGCAAAGCATCCCCGGCACTGCCTTCCGCGCCTCTGGCGCCGGAATTAGTGCTCATATGGAATTACCTTCAGGGAGAAGCGGATTACAATTTGGTGGGGTGCGTTTGATTTCAGTATAAGCCTTTTCGACTTTCTGGCAAGGCGTTACTCGCGATCTGTTGTGCGTGATAACGCACCGAGATCCTGATGCTGTCCGCTTTCACGAAGTTTGCACGCCCGGCGGTGATCAATCGCGTGTGGACGGCGTGGCACCGTATATGGTGCAAATGATTTATGAATCGCGCTCGCTGCCTATCACGCTCAATGGATAAACAGTCCCGCCTGCTTCCACGTATTCGATCATTTCGCGAACGATTTCGCTACGCAAGTTATAGCGGTTCAATTCATCACTGCGCACCCATTCTGCACCCAGTGATTCTTCATCCGGCACACTCTTCGGTGCGGTGTCATCTGCCGGTTCCGCTAAGTAGATGACTCGTAAGCGACTCGACTGCGATGCCGGCGAGTGTTCGATGCGCAGGACACCAGTCAGGACGACAGGCACTCCGGTCTCCTCAAGGGTCTCGCGACGCGCAGCTTCAGCCAATGTTTCGCCCGGTTCGACTCGCCCGGCAGGAAGAAACCAGGTTTGCCCGAACTTCCGCTCGTGCACGAGCAGGTATTGGTTGCCTCTGCGCACGAGGACCAGCGCGAAGAACCAGGTTGGAATGGGATCACGAGGCAACCGAAACTTCCTCAGCGTTTACGCTTTGACTTTCCCTTGGGTGATGCAGGGCTTTCGAGTCCGTCGGACAAAGTAACGTCGTAGAGTGCACGTTCTCTCTCCTCCGCTACCCAGAGAGCCTCATTGCTGCGAATGTCAGAGTACGCTGCATTTACGTCATCGAAAAATACTTGTTTTTTCAACTGTACGATGGCGCGATGTAGTAGTTTCGGCAAGCTTTCCCCGGTCTCTGCGACCAGCTGGTCCAGTATCAACTTATCTGCAGCGTCGATTCTCACCAGTGGCTGTCTCTTTGAGGTGGGTCGGCTTGGCGTAGACATTTTTGCTTCTTGTGATGTATACGCATATTGTATACAATGCGAGTGTTATCGTCAACGGGCAGAGTACCAATTGCGCCTTTCTCGACCCATCAATCGCGGCGACATCTGGGTTGTGTCGCTTGCTCCAGCTTCCGGACGGGAGCAGCAAGGTTACCGCCCTGCTGTGGTTTTGTCGTCCGATCTGATCGACGTGGAATTGTTGGGTCTGGTGATGGTGGTGCCTGCCACCACGTCTATGAGGGTAGACGGCCGAGGAAGGCTGGTGAGGAATCACTTGCCGGTGCTTCCTACTCCGGAGAACGGACTGGCGCAGACTAGCTATTTTATGTGTGAGCAACTGAAGAGTGTTTCTCTTCAGCGGCTGACGAAACGCCTTGGCAGACTCAATGCGGATCAGATGATCGGCTTGCAGGAGATCATCGAGCTGTTGCTGGATTTTTGACCAGAGAGAGAACGTCAATCTCTTCTCTACCAGACGGCTTGGCAGTCTAAGCAGTGGACAAATGCACGCACTGGACTATCGATGTAGCCGTTTCTTTAGACGCCAAACAATTTTGTACGTTAAATCCAAAACTGGCAGAGATTGAGAGTCGTCTACCTGGTCGAGGATTTCAAGTAATTTCCGGGCCGCAAACAACGCAGCGCCATACTCACCAGCCGAGATGCAGACTTGGTCACTGACTGCGAGTGCTAATTTGAAGAATCGGCACGCCATGACATTGTCGCCCCTGGCAGAGCAATCCTCACCCCAAACAGCTAGTGTCTCAATAATTGATTCCCCGTTGCAAAATCGCCTGAGCACCCGTTTTGCGAGGGAGACTCGTCCATCCTGTAGAGCTTCGTAAATCCAGCGCTCCAGCTCACTAGTCAATGGCTTGGACATGATGGTGACTCACATTTCGTCTTCGTTTGCTAGATGCATCAGGCGATCCAAAAGTGCCTGCTTCTTATGAGAAGTGCTCGGCATTTCGGTTCGCTGGTTTTGTCGAGCTTCGCTTTTTTGGGTATCGTGCGCACGCACCTGTTCAGTATAGCCGCGATGTAGACAAACTCCGCGGCGGCACACCCGGCTGAGAAAGCGCTCCATCAATGACATAGTTGGACAAGTTGGACTGGCTTAATTCGCCACGGACTGCACTGACTGATGCATTGAGCGCAGACGTTCCGCCAGTGCGGTTAGCCGCCGTGCCGCGCGCTTGTTTTTTACGGCCATCGCCAGCGCCTTTGGCTGTCCGACCACTACGACTAGTTTCTTTCCACGTGTGACGCCCGTATATAAGAGATTGCGCTCCAGGAGCATGTAATGCTGCATGGCCAGCGGAATTACAACCGCCGGATATTCCGAGCCCTGCGACTTATGAATGGAGGCTGCATACGCAAGTGATATTTCATCCAGTTCGTGCAGTTCATACTTCACTGCGCGGCCGTCAAAATCGATCGCAAGCTCGGACTCCTCGAGATCGACACTGGTGATGGTGCCGATGTCGCCGTTGAATACTTCTTTGTCGTAATTGTTGACGGTCTGGATAACCTTATCTCCGGCTCCATAACTCCAACCGAACTTGGTTACGGTGGCGCCATTCTCCGCGGAGCGAAGACGTTTTTGCAACTCGATGTTTAACGAGCGACTGCCCAGTCCGCCGCGATTCATCGGTGCCAATACCTGCACATCTTTGATTGGATCAAGACCGAAACGCTTGGGAATGCGCTCGCACACCACCTGCATAACCTTGTCGCTGATCTCCTCGGGGGTCTCTGCCGGGATGAAGTAGAAATCGGAGAGCTCCTCATTCTTCTCGGTGGCAATCGGCATTTTTCCCTGGTTTATGCGGTGAGCATTGACGATTATCTTCGAGCTGGACGCCTGCCGGAAAATCTCAGTCAGCCGCACCGTCGGCACGACTCCCGAAGCAATCGTGTCGGAAAGCACCGCACCAGGACCTACCGAAGGCAATTGGTCGACGTCTCCGACAAGCAAAAGCGCTGTCGAGTCGGGGACAGCTTTTAGCAACTGATTCATCAACACAACATCGATCATCGATGCCTCATCGATAACGATAATGTCTGCTGCCAGCGGATTCTCTCGATTTTTCTTGAATGCGAAGGCTTTCGGATCGAACTCCAGCAATCGGTGAATTGTCTTCGCTTCCCGCCCGGTTGATTCTGAGAGTCGTTTGGCGGCGCGCCCGGTTGGCGCCGCCAGCAATATATCAGCTTATTTGGCTGCAATGATGCGCAAGATGCTGTTCACGAGCGTAGTTTTTCCAACCCCCGGTCCTCCCGTTATGATTAGCAGTTTGTTTTGCAGCGCCAACGCCACCGCTTCCTTTTGTGAATTTGAAAGCGTTATACCCGCTTTTGATTCCACCCAAGGTATGGCCTTGTCTGCGTCTATCCCCGACCATGGCGCTTGTCCGGCGGCGAGCCGCATGAGATTGGCTGCTACTCCGATTTCGGCTTTATGCAGTGCCGTCAAATAAAGAACTTGGCGCTCGACAATAGATTCTTCGACCAGATTTCCGCCCTCCACTTCGGTATCGATGGCGGTGGCAGCCAGTGCTTCAGATATTTCCAGCAGTTGGGCCGAAGTCTCGATCAGATCGTCGCGGGCGCACGCGCAGTGTCCTTCGCCTGAGAGCTCCTGCAATGTGTGCCGGACGCCCGCTTGAGCCCGAATAAGTGAGTCCTTAGGAATGCCCAGCTTTTGCGCTATGGTGTCTGCGGTCTTGAACCCAATGCCGTGAATGTCCAGTGCCAGTCGATAGGGATTTTCCGAAACCTTCGAGATGGCGTCGTTGCCGTAAGTGCGATAGATGCGCACCGCTCGCGCTGTTCCCACTCCGTAAGACTGCAAAAAGACCATAATCTGGCGGATCACCTTCTGTTCGGCCCACGCGGTCACCACCCGCTCTTTGCGTTTGCTCCCGATGCCCGGCAACTCCAACATGCGCTCCGGAGTTTCTTCGATCACGTCGAAGACTTGCTCTCCAAAAGCTTTGACAAGTTTCTTCGCGAAATGCGGACCGATGCCCTTGATCATGCCGGAGCCGAGGTATTTCTCGATGCCTTCCAGGGTGCTGGGTGGAACGACCGTCAGTCGCCGGCATTTGAACTGCAACCCGTAGTTTTTGTCGTTGAACCAAATGCCCTGGCACTCGACGTATTCTCCTGGATTGATAGATGCGGCGTTTCCCGTTATCGTGACCAGATCTTTGTGTCCGCGCACTTTGACGCGCAGCACGCAAAAGCCGCTTTCCTCATTGTGAAACGTCACTCGTTCGACGGAGCCGTCTATGGTCTCGGTTGCGGTCTCCTGACTTGCGTTGTTGCTGTTCAATGCGCTTTTACCAAAGCAGAGTACACTCTAAAAATCGAATGGCAATCCGCTGATGGAAAGCGAGACACTCGTCAGGGGAAAGGGACCGCTCTTGTGTACTCTGGGTCTGGTTGCTTGCTTGTGCTTCAGCGATTGACTTTCCGTAAGCGAACCTCCCAGATCAATGATTGCCTGCGCCAGCTCGATAATTGTTTGATTGGCGAACATTGCCCCTGACGAATTCACCGTGCAGTGATCTAACGCTTTCGACAAGTGCGGCAAAGCATCAGGATCTTCATATTCTGCTAGAGCCATAGCGCCAAGTTCGACGTGCTTTTCAAAAAATCTCAGCAAGACAGAGAAAATCCGCTGGTCGCGGACGCCTAACCCCGAGAGGACTTCTGCAATGCCGGCAAGTCGGTCCTTAGTTTTAGCGAACTCGTAAGCTTTTAGTACCGGCTCTAAAGCGGGCGGTCCGAATGACTTGAGCGCGAGAATCAGATCGCTATAAAGAATGTCCAAGGGGTCGCAGCGGAACAGCACGTCAAGCATGGACTCGATGCACTGAGTCGCTTTCATGCGAGCGAGCAGTCTCACCGCATATACGGGCGTCAATCCGCCGCCGGGCGCTGTTTGCAATGCTAGATTCTTTGCTCGCAAGATAGCGATCAGTTGTGCGATTAACTCATCACGCCCGCTATTGATTATCGACGCGCACTCAGTTTCTGACAATCCTTCGCCGCACTGAGCCAGGCGAGCAACGAGAGTCTGATTGACTGCCGTTTTCAGATGTTTTCGATGCATGTTTTCCCTGTAATCAGCGGTCGGTTCGCTACTGCACATATCAGGATAGTCTGAAATTGCCGGGTCGAGTTCTAAAATCCGTTTATCCGCAGCGTCAGCGGCACCTGGTGTTTCTTGAAAATGTTGCGGCAGTGGACTTCCGCTTGTCAATGTATAAGTGGAAACCCGAAGCAGCCTGACCTGGCGGCTATAATGCTGCTGGTCTGGAACTGCGTAGCGACACTAGAGATGCTGGCAAATATCGATTTGAACGACTTGCGGGCAAAAATACTATCGGCTTACCGTGCCGACGACGATGCGCTCTCGACGTTTCGCCAGTTTGCCAGACGACTCAAGTCTGACGTCCGCCCTCTGCGTACATACTCTGCTAATGCAATTTCGTTTGTCTCAGCCGATGGCGGCGACAATCGACTTGTATTCAATCCAGCAGTGATTGAGGTAGTGAGAGTCGTCGATTCGCTGAACAACCCGTGTGTCATGGACGTGGTTGCCGGCAGCATATCGTTAGCAGAACTGGAAAGCCGGGCGGTGAAAGAGTCACCGCATGCGGTGCCGCCGCTGGTACGTCTGAGCGGCGATCTTGGTATGCGTCTGGGCGATCTCTCTTACCTGTTTCAATCCGCTGGACAGCCGGGCAAAAGTAGAGGCATACTGCAAACGTACAGAGATATTCTTGAATGGTCTGTGCTATATGACTTGATAGCGAATCCTCAGAAGAGTTGGGGCAGCGACACCATTTTGATTCGAGACGGTTTGCTGAGGACTAAATCGTTCAGGCCGGATGTGTTTCCGAAGGTCGATCGCAAATTCAGGGACGCTGTTGACGCCCATGCGCAGAGAAATGTTGCTGTTTCGCTGGTTGGAGTAGCGAAGCAGAGCGCCGTCCTCAGCCGGCTGGCGGTCGCGCTGGAGATTGAGGGAACCTTTGGTAAGGCGTTTCCGTGTTTCGTGCCGGTGCCCGAAGACATCGAGCGGGAGTGTTATAGAACTGACCGCTTCTGGATGGAAACTTTAGAGACTGCGGACGAAGATGAAACGGGGCGAAAGTCATACCAATCTATGGGCAGAATGTATCTTGTGAAATTTGGCGATCGCCCTCTAGATCCGGTTTGGCCTGTGGATATTGCCGCCTGGCAGACCGACCATGCTGAAAAAATTCTCGGGCAATTGACGGTCGATGCGCAACAAGGTTTTCCGATTCCCGATTATCCGATGAGCATTCAGCGAGCTCATGATTTTGCCAAGGTAGGCGGCATCGAGATGGAAATACTGCAAGACTTCCTGATTGAAGGCATGTGCACCACCCTTGATGCTGAGCAGTCGGAGCGACTTTTGCGGATGAAACATTTGGGTCGATCGCTCGCGTCTCTACGCTACAAGGAGGCTTGATGTTATTCGCCGATTCTGAGTTAGTCGGAACATTCAAAGGATTCAACGACAGAGGGTTAGAATTCTCGGCCGAAATCGTGGCGCCCTACAACGCGAATATGCTCGACCGCCCGCAACTGGGGCAGTTTATCCTCGTAGAACTTGCTTCGCCAGACGACGCAGCCCTCGGACGCATCACCCGATTTGTACCTTCGGGACTTTTAGCGTCCGCCGAGGGCGAAGACTACGTGAACACGATGCAACGGCGTCATCAATCAGTCCCGGAGGATTTGAAGGAGCAGCGTTTGAAATATCGCGTCCAAGTGAAGTTGCTGGGGGCGGTGCGTATGGTGGACGGGAAGGTTATTTACGTGCCCTCACAGCGAAGGTTGCCTCATCTGGGTGCGCGGGTCGCTTTTCCCAGCGCTAAAGTGCTTCAAGAGCTTTGCAAACTTAGCCAGGGCAAAACTCATCTGGGCGAATTTGCCCTGGGCGAATTTGTTTTCTCGGGCGCGGGAATCGACCATGGCAGTCCGGGATTAAGAGCTGTTGAACCGAGACTGGATGTTACTTTCGACATCAACAATCTTGTTTCGCGCCGATCGGTGATTTTTGCTCGCGCCGGTTATGGCAAATCCAACCTGATGAAATTTCTTGTTTCGGAGCTTTATCGCGAGAGTCCCAAAACCAGAAATGGAAGAGATGTCGGCACGTTGATCTTCGATCCTAACGGAGAATACTTCTGGCCCGACGCAGTCGCCGGACGCCCAGGATTGTGTGATGTACCGCGTGTGCGCGATAAAGTGATTGTTTTCACGAGCAAGCAGCCGCCCAGTCCTTACTATGGCAGTTGGAAAGTTGGCGATGTGAAGGTCGACATCCGTGACCTGCGCGCCGGCGACGTGATAAGCATTGCCATATCGCCAGATCGCCAACAGCAACAAAATGTTTTGAAGCTGAAGGCCGTGACGCAATCTAATTGGCAAGGACTGGTTGATCTGATTCATAGCCAGGGACTGCAAGCGTCGGACGAAGATGTCGGACGCTTAATGGGATACCCAAAAAACCAGCTTGGTACGGCGGCGGTAGAGATCGCAGCCGCGCGCAGCAATATGTGCGCCGTTGTGCGGTCGCTGCATGACCCCCACAGCAAACTCCTGAGCGGCACGATTCAGGCGCTAGGGAAAGGGTGCATTGTGATTATAGATCTCAGCCTGCTCAGCTCCGCCGCCGGAGAAGTTTTAGCTGGTTTGCTCTTAAGACGTATCTTCTCCCATAACCAGGAAAACTTCACCGGCGGACAACAAATCTTGCCGGTGATATCAATAATCGAGGAGGCGCAAAGTGTTTTGGGACGCACGCTCGATGACACAAGTCCATTTGTTGAATGGGTGAAAGAGGGAAGAAAATACGATCTGGGAGCGATTTTGATCACGCAACAGCCGGGCTCAATGGCGCCGGAAATTCTAAGCCAATCAGATAATTGGTTTTGCTTTCATCTGCTCTCCGAAGGCGATGCCAGCACATTGGGGCGCTATAACTCGCACTTTTCCAATGATGTGCTGGCGCACATCATTGCGGAACCCATCCCCGGCAACTGCTTCATGTGGAGCGCGCCGCATCAACCATTCGTTTTGCCTGTGCGAATACGCAGCTTTGAAGACGCGTATAAAGGTGAGGTAAAAAGCTCCGCGACGGAGTCTAGAATTGATGGGTTGCTTGCTCAAGATGTGCAGCAGGAAGTCGGTCAGGCACTGGACGACCTGAAGCAGAGAGTTCTCGAGGCCTTCAAACAGCCGCATGTGAAATATGTGGAAGTCTCCGACGGAGCGGGCTCCAAGAAAATCGGCGTCAAGTCGGGGCAATTCTATTATCTGATCAAGGAACAGAAGCGGGACGCAGACGTGCAAAGCGAAGAGCAGCTAAAGCCGGCTGTCATGAATTCGATATTTGGTGCTGGAACCTGGTCTATAGTCAATTGCAACACGGTCGAATATTATTGTACGACTGAAGAAGAATGGCGTAGGGTGGGCATAGAGCCAAAAATCGAGAAGCGAAAGCCTGGCTAAAATACGCGATTCACGATGAAGGGCCTGCTACTAAACGCTAACAGAATAGCGTTTAGTAGCGCTAAGTGCTATTCTGTTAGCATGTGGAAACGAAGCTTCTGGCTCAAAAAGATAGCGGACGCCTGGACGAGGCGTCCGATTTTGTGGTTGACGGGAGTCCGCCGAGCCGGAAAGACCGTCCTGGCGAAGTCACTGTCCGACATCGAATATTTCGACTGCGAGCTTGCAAGAACCAGAGCTTTCTTTGAAGATATCGAATCATCGCTTGTCGAGCTGAACGGGAAACGCGTGGTACTCGATGAAGTACACAAACTGGCGGATCCATCTTCGTTGCTAAAAATCGCGCACGACCACTTTCCAGGAATGAAAGTGCTTGCGACAGGCTCCTCAACATTGGGTGCATCTACTCGGTTTCGAGATACGCTGACAGGACGAAAGGAGGAGCTGTGGCTTACTCCCATGAACTACCAAGATATCCTTGACTTTAAGATGCCTAATTTGGGTCGGCGACTTTTGTACGGGGGCTTGCCGCCGTTTTTTCTCGCCCAAGAGAGGCCGGAGCATGAGTAGGAGGAATGGATGGACTCTTACTGGTCGCGCGACGTTCAGGAGCTGTTCCGGCTGGAGCGCCGTTCTGCATTTTTGAAGTTGCTCGAACTACTGTTTGTTCAAAGCGGTAGCATATTCGAAGCTACTCGATTCACTGGTCCGTGTGAGATCAACAGGCAAACCGTCAGCAATTACCTGGCTGTGCTCGAGGACACGCACATCGTCCATGTCATTCGCCCGTTCAACACGCGCAAGACGACAGAAATAGTCGCGGCACCCAAGGTTTACGCATTCGACACCGGATTCGTCAGCTACTTTAGTGGCTGGTCCGAAGTGCGTGAGGATGACTGGGGCAAGTTGTGGGAGCACTTCGTTTTGAACGAGTTGCATTCTTTGTTTTCTTCGAAACAGGTTTTTTATTGGCGTGATAAGCGCGGTCATGAGATAGACTTTGTTTTGCGAGGACGCGGTAAAACCGTTAACGCGGATGCGATTGAGTGCAAGTGGCGCCAGAAGAAATTTGATACCACCAATTTGAAATCGTTCAGGGCATCGTATCCTAGAGGACGCAACTTCGTAATTTCCAGCGATACGGATCGGATGATGACCCGAACGATTTCCGGACTAGAAGTGATGTTCATCGGAATCAATCATATTGCCCAGCTGCAGCGTAAGGCTGTCTGAACTCAGGTTAGATCGGAGCGCTCGCCAATTGAAGCGCATCACAATACCCATCGAGGATGTCATCGAACCGCGCCGTTACGCGGACGGACTCCCCTTTCCATCAAGTGCCCGGAACTGGTGGATGAATGGTACTACGAGAAAAACTGTGGCTTCGGTCCAGAGGACTTCAGCTACGGGTCGCATGTAGCGGCCTGGTGGAGATGCTCCGCTGGTCCGGATCATGTCTACCAGATGCGTATCTTGAAGAGAGGCACCAGGGGCGACGGCTGCCCTTTCTGCCGTGGGTATCGAGCATCTCCGACCAACAGTCTGGCCATGAAGTTCCCTGAAATCGCACGGGAATGGCATCCCACACGGAACAAAAAAATGACTCCAGATCAAGTGGTCGCAGGTTCGACAGCTGAGTATTGGTGGCGCTGTGCGCAGGGTCATTGTTGGCAAGCGCAAGTAAATAATAGAACAGCTTTGGCATCCGCATGCCCCCGGTGCAGTCTTAAAGAGCGAAAACGCTTCAATACGGAACTGAACAAGGGCTTGCGTCCATTGTCGAAATTTTCGGTTGCTACTCAATTCCCTCACCTACGAAAGGAGTGGCATCCAACGAAAAACGGCGAGCTGACCCCAGATATGGTGCGCAAGTCAAATAGAAGTACAGTCTGGTGGCAGTGCAGCGCGTTCCCGGAGCATGAGTGGCAGGCTAAGATCAGCTGGAGAACCCGAAAGATGAGACCAGGCTGTCCGCTCTGCGCTCGCTCCATGTAGGCTGTCGGTGATAGTGCAGTCCTCGGACTTATGTTATGGGACACGACCGGCGGCGCTTGACATTTTGCCGGCGGTGGGACTTATAGGCGGTGTATATAAATGCACCTTACATTTTTCGCATCCTTTGCGCTTCCGATTGCCGCAATACAGGCGAGTTTTGGGGCTGTATACCTCTAGATTACCTATAAAAATGACTTAAGATGTCGCGAGCCCGAGGCGCACATGTACTTTGCTATCATCCGTCTTGTAAAGCGACCGGGCCGCAAGCTTGCAGGGCGACGCATGATCTTTTCCACGTACTGGTTCTTAGCCGCCGCAGCCATATTTCTTCCAATCTACTGGGCTGTGAAAGCACCGCGTTATCGCTTCGCGCTGCTGCTGGCATTCTGCTTCATCTTCCATGCCAACTTCGCCGGTCCGGCCGGCGTTGCGCCAATCATCGCCCTCGGCATCGTCACCTACTTCATCGGACGCAGCCAGAGCAAAGGCTGGTGCAAATTCGGCATCGCACTTTGCGTGCTTTCGCTGTGCACATACAAGTACACGCACTTCTTTTGCAATGAAGTAATTTCGCACTTCTGGCCCGCATTCGGCGAACATGCTGCCACTACCGCCAAGCATTTCCTGCCCGAGTTGCCACCACTGGCGATTAGCTTCTTCACTTTCGAATTCGTGCACTATCTATTCGAAGTGATGAAGGGCGGTGAACCAATCAAGAAGATCACCCACTTCGCCCAATTCACCTTCTACTTCCCATCGCTGGTTGCCGGTCCCATCAAGCGCTATTCGCAGTTTCTTCCCGCGCTGGAACAGGGGCTGGCGAAAGTCAATCTGCGTGATGTCTCCGAAGGGCTGCTGCTGGTTGCCGTCGGATTTTTCAAGAAAGCGGTGATTGCCGACAACCTGACGGCATTCATCGATCACAAGGGACCGATGTTCGCGCAAATGCCGGTTGAATGGCGTTGGCTCAACGTCGCCGCGATTGCCTTCCGCATTTACATGGATTTCAGCGGCTACAGCGATATGGCAATCGGTTTCTCGCGCATGATGGGTATTCAACTGCCGAAAAACTTCAACTGGCCGTATCTCGCCACCAGCATCCAGGACTTCTGGCAGCGCTGGCACATCAGCCTGTCCAGCTGGATCCGCGACTATGTATATATTCCACTTGGTGGCAATCGTTTGGGCACGGCGCGCCGCGTCTTCAACGGTTTGTTCGCCTTTGCTCTCTGCGGGCTCTGGCATGGTGCCGCCTGGAATTTCATCGTCTGGGGGCTGTACCACGGGGTGGGATTAGCGATTCAAAACTCTTATCGCAAAGCACTGGGCCCCGTCGGTGCGGGCATCGGCGTGGTGTTCGATCGGGCTCCCCTGTTGGGCTGGGCTGTCACCATGCTTTTCGTAGGACTCGGCTGGCTGCTGTTTTTCTACCCGGTGCATGAAGCCGTGCAGATGACCAAGTTATTGTTTAGTGTAGGGTGACCATGACTGCGCCTGCTGTCCACGAACCTAAAGTCGAGCGCAATGCAGCCACTCCCGGTGGTGCTGTAGAGACGAAGCGTGCGCCGCAGATGACGACCTACGCTCCCGGCACCGTCATCGGCTTCAAATGGCTCGAGCGCGTCTTCAGGCCGGCGCCGTTTCTCGTTGGCGCGCTGCTCGGCTTTGCAATTTGCTGCGCACTGGGGTATGCCACCACCCTCAAGAATCAGTTCGGAGACATCCAGCGGTTTGGTATTTTCGTCGGTCCGCAAGCGTCTTTCTATCCGACCGTCAGCCAGTTGATTAACGTTGTTAAGTCGCGCCTAAAGCCAGACCAGACGCTTGTTCTGGTGGGCGGCAGCTCGATCTTGAATGGCGTCGGGCAATCGAATGACGAACTTTGGACGAAACGATTGCAGCAGCATCTCGGTCCGAAATATGTCGTGGTCAATCTGGCATTGCGCTCGTGCAACTCTTACGAGGGCGCGTATTTCGTCGCCGAGGCGATGGCGAAGCAGCACAAGAAAACGATCTTCGTCACCAGCGCATTGCCATCAGGACTCTGGCATCCAATGGGCAACTGGCCGTATGCCTATCTATATTGGGATGCAAGATACCACAACCTATTGGATGAATTCCCGGAGCGCGAGAGTGCAATCTTAAGCCGTGAACAAGAGTTGCCCGATCAAGAATGGAAGCCCGAAGTGCTCTCGGAATTGAAGCTGTCGCAATATTTGAATGCTCAGTTTCATTTCCTCGAACTATGGAACACGGTCGCATATCGATACTTTTTTACTAGTTATCGAGCGGTGACGGATGATGCGTCCTTCTGGCCGCGTAGGAAACTACCAAATAACATGGAGTCTTACGAAAAGTTTCCATTGCCTAGTGAAGAGTTTGCAAGAGACTTTTTTCCATCTCAATGTCAGAGACTGATGACCTGGGATTCTAAAACGCTGCGGTGGGTTCAAGAACCTGGGTTCTGGCGGTTGGCAAAGCAAACAGTCGAGCGGAATGTTGCACCATCGATGCGGCCATTAACCCTCGTACTGCAGATTTACCAAAATCCTGAGATGAGGCGTAGATACATGTCTGTGGAGCTGCTAAAAAGGGATCGCTTGGCGTATGACAGCGCAGACAGTCTTCTGCGCAGTTTTGGAATGCACTCGCTGCAAGTTGGCGAGCAATACGAAGGCAAGGACTTCCGAGATACCATGCATCTTGGTGCCACTGGCGGTTACAAACTTGCTCAAGAAACTGCGGTTGAAGTCAAAAACATTGCCAAAAAGCTGGGGTATGAAGAGTGAACAACACGAGTGCTAGTCGCATCACATCGACCGTGCTTTCGCTTGTAATCGGGCTGGCGGTCGGCGTTCTCGCGCATTACATACTGTACCGTCTATCATTGCCGTCGAAACCTTTTATATATGCGGCCTTTTAAACAATCGTGTCGCCATGCCAGCCGCTGAAATGAAAGAAACACATGCCGTCATTACCGCCGATGGTGCCAGTCATTGCCACGATGCGGAGAGGCGGTCTATCTGGTTGTTTCTCGTTCCAATACTTTTATTGATGACCGCCGCGCTTTCGCCGGCGCTCGTGAATGCCTTTCAGGGCGATGATTTTCTGCACTTGCAATGGTTGATTCAGTGTACAAACAACAACGAGTTGAAGGCGCTCTGGGATAATTTTGCCGGCACTTGTCTGGGTTCCTCGTCTGTCAAATTCTATCGGCCCCTGGTCACCGCCATCTGGTGGCTCGACTACAAAATCTGGGGTTTCAATGCCGTCGGATATCACCTGACCAACATCGTATTTCATGCGGCGAGCGTGGTGCTGCTGCTCTTTGTCGGTCAACGATTGGCTCTGCTGGCTGGTTTTGCGAAACAAACCGCGCGCACCATCGGCATATTTGGCTCGTTGCTTTTCGCTATTTACCCGCTCAGTCCGGAAGTGGTGGCATGGATCACCGGACGGGTCGATGTTACGGTGACTGCCTTTACGCTGGCTTCACTGCTTACATACCTGCAATGGCGGGAAGACGGACGAGCTTCAACTATCATGGCCAGTCTGGCGTTTTTTGGCCTGTCCTTGCTCTGTAAAGAGATGGCTATCGTCTTGCCCGTCCTTCTGGCACTGATTGATTTTTTGTTTTCAGACGGAACGCTGCGCAGCCGCCTGCGCAGCTGGCCCTTCTGGGCCACCCTGGGCGCCTATTTCGGACTCAGGCAGCTTACGATGGGCACCATGGTGGGTGCCTACAGCGACTCATTGCACGTCGATTTCAAAGATTACTGGCACCGTTTTCGCACGGGACTGCCCTTCATCGTTTTGCCGTTCAACCTTAGTGTGTTTCACCGCCAGGATTTTGTTTTCAAAGCTTGGACTTTGTTGCTGGCAGCGGTGTCCGCGTGCGGCGCCTGGCGATTTGGAGTGCATCAGAGAGGACGCGCCTGGCGTTTCTATTTGCTGTGTGTGGGCTGGTTTGTGATCAGCCTCATACCGGTATATAAGGTATTCAATATCAGCCAGACGCTGGAGTGCTCTCGATATGGTTATCTCGCCACCATTCCGCTGTGCCTGGCCCTTGCCGCACTAGCTGCGCCTCTCTGGAAGCGTTCGGTGCTTACGGTCGTTCAATGTGTATTATTTGCCGGCATTATAAGCATCTCGGCTTACGCGTTGCACGCTCAAAC
Organism: Candidatus Obscuribacterales bacterium; assembly: GCA_046328035.1. Classification (GTDB taxonomy): domain Bacteria; phylum Cyanobacteriota; class Vampirovibrionia; order Obscuribacterales; family Obscuribacteraceae; genus JBGASG01. The sequence goes on from JAXLXI010000009.1 coordinate 16,051, forward strand.
GCAAGTCTGGAGCAATGCCGGTCAGGTGACTAATCACATACGCGACGAGATTGGGGCGCTCACCAGAAATGGTGCTAGAGCGGTGGTGATGGTCGGGGCTCCCGATAACATCAACGGCGGTTACGTCATCCGCAATGCGCTGCCGGGGTTGGTTACAAGACCCTACTTCCCCGGTGAACCTGTCTTCGCCCATGCGATTGAGAGATACTGCCCGCTCTGGCCGTTCGCTGTTGTACGTGATGCCTGGGCGCAAACCGATTACATGAAGTTTGTCCGGTGGAATGAAACAACAGAAAAGCTGGTTCCCGTCACATTGACGCCCTCGCCGACCGAAGAGAAATCTTTGCCGCTCGGCAATATCCATGTAGGGGGCGGGCAGGGACAGCCGCTTGCGTCAGGCTTGAAGGTGACGGCGCCGCAGGAGTTCACGATCTGTAGTTTGAACAACCTGCACGAGAAGTGCGCCGACTTCGATTTCGTCGAACTGGTGCTCAGCGGCACAGGCAATGACAAAGTCGACGAGTCAACCATGATCTACGTCAACGACATGCATCCAAACCCCTGGCCGACAGCCTCGTCGCTGGTGCGACCGATTACGCAAACGCTGCCGGGAGACAGACGGCGCCTAGTGTTTTCTCTGCGCCAACATCCAGAGTGGGTTGTCGGTGGCAACTGCACGCAACTGATCTTCGGCGTTCCAAGTTCCGACTACACGATCGAGTCCGTGAAAGGACTGAGTCGCGAACAACTGATTCCCGTGATCACCTTGCCGGGACCGGCGGGCGTCTCCGGTTTCTTGACCGCTGAAGCTAAGCCCGTCGTCATTTCGGTTGTGCGCGAGAAAGGGAGAGCGTTGTTGCTTGAGTTGTCTGCCTGCAACGGCAACTTCGAGCGAGAGTACGTGACACAACCCGACGCAGCCAGCAAGTTCGTGCGGTATGCTGTGGACGAGCCCCTGGCTGTAGATAAGCACCGCGTCAACGCTGCGCCGGGCATTTACCAGGCACGCGTTTGGATCGCAGATGCACAGGGCAAAACTCAAGGAATCTCATCCGACCCGTTCATGCTCGTGGTGCCCTAGGGCAAGCGGAGATCGACAGACTTGGAAGTAGCTGAATACCAGAACATTGCCGACCACGAGGAAGGTCATTTTTACTATGTCGCGGTGCATGAGCTGATTCTGCACTTCATCGAAGAGTACGGGAATTTGTCGGGACACCTGGAGATTCTCGATGCCGGCTGCGGCACGGGCAGCCTGGCTAAAAAACTCGAACGCTATGGTTCGGTGACCGGCGTCGATCTGGCGCCTGAAGCATTGCGGATCTCCGCCGACAAGGGTGTGCGCGTTGTTGAGAGTTCGATTGAATCGATGCCTTTTTCAACCAATCACTTTGACATGGCCGTCAGTGTCGACGTCATTTACCATCAGCACGTTAAGGACGATGTGAAGGCTCTGAAGGAGATCAATCGCGTCCTCAAAGATGGAGGATTGTTCGTCATCCGTGTGCCGGCCAATCCACGCCTGTTCTCAAATCACGATCGCTGCGTGCAGACGGCGCGCCGCTATACAGAGCACGAATTGCGCGAGAAGCTTGAGGCAAGCCGGTTTGAAATACTGCGCATCACTCATTGTCAGTGGGGCTTGTATTTCCCTGCCTGGTTAAAGGCCCGGCTCGATGATCGCAATCCTTCGGATCAAGAAGAAGCCGGCAAATCAGCGATTGGCAAAACCAATCCAGTAATCAACGAGTCAATGAAAGCCTTGTCCAGCATGGAGAAAAGCTTGATGTCCAGCGGCGTCAATTGCCCCTTCGGCATCGGACTTCTGGCGGTCGCTCGTAAGAAAGTCTGATCAGCGCGCCTGGCGGTCGGTGCTCGTGGTGCTGGTTGTGGCTTTGATACCGGGTGCGGTGTTGGGCACCAGATCCAGCTGAGCGTTTTTTTCGATGACGTCTGCCACAATATACAGCGGACGTTTGCGCAGTTCGGTAACTACAAAGCCCAGGTACACAGTCAATGACACCGACGTGACCAGGTTGATGATGCCCACAAGCAGAGCAATCAAGGCGACGGTGATGCTGTTGTGCCAGTGCAGCAACGCAACGACCGTGGCAATTGCCACCAGGAACGACCCGATTATCGGAAACGCCACCACCACGAATGGGTTGGACGAGAAAAGTCCGGACAAGCCGACCTTGAAAAGTTTTGCGAATGAATAGCTGCTGTTGCCCAGGGTGCGCTGGTCGCGTTTGAACGGTATAACGACTTGTTTGAAGCCGACCCAGGGTACGATAGAACGCAGAAACGGCGACGAATCAGCAATGCTGATCACGGCTGAGGCAGCACGTTTGCTGAGCAGACGAAACTCACCGGCATGCGAGATGGTCACTGGCGAACTCTTGTTCAGCAGCCAGTAGTAGAACTCTGTCGCCATTTTGCGAAAAAACGCATCGCTGCGATCGGTTTGACGAGTGAAAACTATGTCGTTACCTTCGCGCCAGTACTGAATCATCATCGGCAGAAGCTCGGGCGGATCCTGCAAATCTGAATCCATATTAATGATCGCCCGTCCCCTCGCGTGCGCAAGCCCGGCGATGATGGCAGCTTGTTCTCCGAAGTTCCGGCTGAGCACGACCAAGCGTACATGGAGATGCTGGCTGGCGGTATCCCTCAAAAAATTCGCGGTGACTGCGCGACTGCCGTCATCCACGAAAACTACTTCGTATGGCAGAGAAAGAGGTGTCAAGGTCAAATCCAGCCGATGCAGCAGCGCAGTCAGGTTGGCTGGTACCTCGTTATATACGGGCACGACAATAGTTATCTCGGCTGGCGTCAAAGTCCCCCCACGCGCAAGTGGGGAAAGTGTACAACTAAGTCCAGTTTCGGGTATTAGTGTCTTCTCTCACGGATTGAAAGTCGAGACGGTGAACCGCACTTAATCTTGCGCCTTTTTGCGACATCTTTCACTGAGCACAGTTGGCGATAAAATGTTGTCTCAATCGATTTGACGGACATGAAACGCGCGACCATTCCGATAGAAGATGTAGTGGAACCACCACTGATGAAGGGGCGAATTCCATTCTCGGAAATGCGGCCAGACCTGGTATCTGAATGGTATTACGCAAGAAACTGTGGCTTTGGTCCAGAAGATTTCAGTTATGGGTCACACGTCGAGGTATGGTGGCGCTGCCCGATTAGCAAAGATCACGTATATAGAATGCGGATAATGAAGAGAGGTTCCAGAGGGGATGGCTGTCCCTATTGTGGTAAGCGTAAGGTGTCCCCTACTAACAGTTTAGGAAAACTGTATCCGGCGCTCATACCAGAGTGGCATCCTTCAAGAAATGGTGATGTTACTCCCTTTGATGTTATAGCAGGCTCCGCAAAAGCTTACTGGTGGCGATGCTCAAAAGGGCACTGCTGGAAAGCGCAATTGAGCAATAGAACCCAGAAGAATACCGGTTGTCCGAGATGCTTTGTTAAAGGCCGTAAGAAGATGCTGGAGGAGGTGCTGCATGCTCGCCTTCCACTATCCAGGTCATCCATTGCAGCAGTCGCTCCGCATCTGAAGAGGCAGTGGCATCCGACAAAAAATGGAGCGCTTACTCCTGATATGGTTCGACCTTCAGACGGTCGAAGAGTATGGTGGCAATGTGAGTCCTATCCCAAGCATGTCTGGACCACGTTGGTTAGGTCGCGACAGAAAGGTAGTGGTTGTCCGTTCTGTGCGTCCATGGGACCCAAAAAGCGCAGTAAAAGCGCACCTAAAAACGGCTAATCCAGTGGCATAGAGGGCAGCTGAAGGACCGCCTCACGGTGCCCAAAATTACGTTGCCGACACCGCCCCCAGGCACGTTGGCGGTCGCCGCCAGTCCAACCACTGCCGCGGTGTAGAGAACTTTCTGACGCACGGGGTGTATCCGTTTGGCGGGCTTGGCGATATCTTTCTCAGACGCTTGCGTGGCGGCGGCGAATTCCAGGTCGATCAGATTGCTGTTTTTCTGAGCCTGCCCTTGCAAAAGCGGTGCCGATAGTGGTGCTGCATGAAACACACCGGCATTCATTTTCTTTTGCACCGCGCTTATGGCATTGAGCAGGTCGGCATCTCCTGGTGCTGCGCCGGCTGCTGCCTGATAGTGGGCGAGCGCTGAGGTCAGGTGCCCGGTCTCTTCGTACAGCACGGCGATGTTGAAGTGGGCATCCACGTTTGCGGGATCAGCAAGCAATGCTCGGCGAAACGCCTGCTCCGCCTCATCGGTATGCCCTTCTGCATGGTGCTTGATGCCAAGCCGAATGTCATCTTCCACCCGACCTTTTAAAACTGTGCCCTCGCTCCCCGGCTTCTCCTCCGTGGTGGAGTCCGGCACCGCCGGTGGTGTGGTGGTGCCCGCGGCTTCGTGCAGTTCTTTTATGCGCTTGACCAGCGAGCCTGTTTTCGCTTGACCGTGCACGACCTCTTCGAGCTTGTTGACTCGTTCGTTGAGCGGCTTCGAAGGATCGCAGTTGCCGGTAATTTTCGATTCGAGAATGTTGAGCTGACCGCGCAAATCCGGCGTACCAGCAGAGTCGGACGCGAACGCCGACTGCGAGACGAGGATCAAAGCCGTGACGGCTGTAAAAAACGCTTCTTTGCGCAAAACGGATTCAACTCCGGCTACTTCTCAACCATATCACAATCGGATATGCGAGGGCGCGCCGCGTCATTTGATGGCGGATGGTGCCACCCATTCGTCATCGGAAGCTTCATACCCGTCGTAGTGCACGAAATACTCACCGTTGCTGTATTTTTTGACTACTGCCGCGTACCAGTCATCGCCCCATTTCACTTTTACCTTGGCGCCGGGATTCCATTTGGCGGATGTAGAGACGGGCAGATTCTCATTCGCTACGGCGCCTTTGCGCACGCGACTATCAGCAACCCACTCATCGCTGGCTGCCGTATCCCAGCCGATTGTCACCCAGCGAACTTTTGACTGTCCGTCTTTGCGCTCCAGAATTTTGGCTGGATACCATTTCTCCTCCCACTTCACTTCGGCGCGTTCCGGCAGAGCTTCTTTGGGAAAGGCGACCTTTGCCACCACTGTGTCGGACAGGAAATTGGTGCTGCGTGTAGCGAAGGCTTTCTGTCTTTCGAGAGCGGACATCTCCGCGTTGACGTATCGGCACATTTCATCGAAGGTGATCATGCCGTCATTGTTCGTGTCGGCGTAACGGTGACCGGTCAAGCAGTCAAGAATCGCTTGTGTGAAAGTCCAGTTGCCGGTCGATGAAATCGCCGACATTGCCGAGGTGAGCACGCCGTATGAAAAGGGCGGGTTCGCCTTTGAGAGTTCTTCTCCGAGCGCGCCCGAATGACAGCAATCGGCAGTGAAGATTGCCTTCGACCCTTTGAATTTTTCGGCCACGCTCTTGGCGTAGGATTTGACGCTCCAGTAGGTGCTGGGGGCGTCGCTGCAATCATAGTTGCCGTAAAACGCTGCGCCGTCTGTCACCCAGCCGTGTCCACAGTAATAGGAGAAGAACGTATCGCCTGGTTGGGTCTTGGACATCATCGCATCGAGACCGGAGCGAATCGCTTTTAGTGTCGCTGCCGAATCACAAAGATAGACGATATGGTCGGCCGGTACACCCGCTTTGGTAAACCAGTCGCGCAGTTGCTGGTCGCGGCGATTCTTGACTGAAAAGGATTTGAGTCCCGCGCCCTTTTGCCATTCCAGAACCCCGACAATAAACACCCACGTCTTTTGAGGGTTATCAATCATTGCCGGTGCGCTGTTTTGACCGTGCACAGCCAGGGCTCTCCAGAAAGCCGCCAGGAAAGCTCCAATTATTAAAACCGTCGCCAGTTGGCGCATGTAAAACCCTCCGATTGCCTCCAGGCAGACTCATCGCGGGGGACTTTAACACATTCGGGAACGATACGGTTCAGTCGGCGTCGTTAGTCACATAAGCGGCGCTGCCTGACTTGCGGGCAGTGCTGCATCAGGGAGGCTAACACCATGTTTATACGAAATCTGGCATCTGCGGGTCTGGCACTGGTTCTAGTCGTCGGCATGTCCAACTTTCAGCCGGCAGAAGCCAAAAACTGGCGCAACCAGTTCAATAGATTTATCGCTGGCAACCGGAATGGTGGCTTCAACTATCGAGCCAACCAGTCACAGCTCCAGCAACAGTTTGCGGGACGGATCACCACCTGTAACACCATGATAGATACCGGTGTCAATGCCGGGCAGCTCTCAGTGGTCGAAGAACAGCAATTGCGCACGATGCTGGACCAGATCTCTGCGCAGAACAACAGTTATGCAGGACATGGTTATAACGATGCCGAAGTGCAACAGTTAGCCGCCGGACTGGCTCAGCTGGAACAGCTGATCACCGCAGCCGGCACCAATGTCATCACGCGATTTTAGGTAACGAACCAACGGATACGAGACAACCGCGGATTACTTCACAGCGTTGAAGCCGTCCGCGGTTTCTTGTTAGGATCCGTACCTGACGGAGGAAACCCAATGACCAACCAGCTTTCAATGCAGCCTGAAGTCGGCAAATCTGCACCGGTGGTGCTCGGCATCTTGATTTGCGAGCGCGTGCTTCAGGACGTGTTGCGGCGGGACTTTATTACCTGTATCAACATCCACAACGGCATGTCGGTGCAGGGTTTTCCCGCCATCGTGCCGCTGGTTTTCGCTTTCGCACAGGTCGCTGGTTCTGCTGATGTGTTCGAATACCAATTTCGCATGGTGGACAAGAACAACGAAGTCGTCGCCATGTCGCCCGTGGCTCGGGTAGAGCCCTTGCCCAATTCGTCCATGACCCACAAGGTAATCTCAGCCTTCAGCGGATTAGTGTTTAATCATGAAGGCATTTACAATGTCTTGCTGTCGGTTAACGGGCAAGACGTTGCGTCTTTACCGTTTCAAGTGATCAAAGTCGACGGCGATTCGGCGTAGCATCAGCGCCGCTATCCATGAGGCTCACGCCTGCCACCGAATGTGGTGCCACCCACGGACGCCGGACTGTGGTCGCGCTTTCGATATCGACTCCTTATCGAAAGCGTGCACTTGATGTGGTATCTTTCACTTGTTAATCGTGCGAGTCTGTCCCTGGGGCAGCCGTGGGGCTAAGTCAAGTTGGAAGGAAGCGGAGGCGTCGAAAACGTGACCAGTGGTACAGCCGCAAAAGAAGTCGTCCTGTCGAGCTATGACCGGACGCAGTACGAAAGCCATCCTTACGTACAGAGCCATCCGGACCGTCTCGCCACCCTGGCGACGCTGTTCGGCATGAAACCAAAACCGATCACCAAAGCTCGTGTTTTGGAACTGGCTTGCGCCAGCGGAGGCAACCTGATTCCCATGGCACAGGCGTATCCCGAGACTGAATTTATCGGCATCGACCTGTCGAAGAAACAAGTTGATGAAGGTCTGGCGACCATCAAAGAGCTCGGACTGAAAAACATCGAATTGCGCCACGGCAATGTCATGGACGTCACCGAAGACCTCGGCAAATTCGATTACATCATCGCTCATGCCATCTTCTCCTGGGTGGAAAATGATGTTCGCGAAAAAGTCCTCGATATCTGCAGCAAAAACCTTGCTGAGCAAGGCGTTGCCTACGTCAGCTACAACACTTATCCCGGTTGGCACCATCGCGGCATGATTCGCGACATGATGCTCTACCACACGGCCGGTTTCGAAGATCCGCAAATCAAAGCCGCCCAAGCCCGCGCCCTGCTCGATTTCCTGTCTCAATCGGTTCCGACTGACAACAACAGCGTGCACGGCTTGATGCTCAAGCGCGAACTGGACATCGTCCGTTCGGTCAAAGACTTCTACCTCATCCACGACCATCTGGAAGAGAAGAACGAGCCCGTTTACTTCTATCAATTTGCAGAAATGGCTGGTCGTCACGATCTGCAATATCTCTCGGAAGCCGAGTTCAGCACCATGCTGACCAGCAACTTCCCGGTATCGGTGGCGGAAACGCTGCGTCGCATCTCCACCGACATCGTGCGCACCGAGCAGTATATGGACTTCGTTCGCAACCGCGAATTCCGTCAAACCTTGCTCTGCCATAAAGATGTGCAACTCAACCGTAACATCACCTTCCAGAGCGTGATGCCTCTGTATGTAGCTTCGCCCGTCAAGCCGCTGACGCCCAATCCGTCGCTCACTTCGCGTGAAACAGTGACGTTCGGTCTGCCCGATGGACGTTCGCTCTCGACTGCTGCGCCGCTGGTGAAGGCTGCCCTCACTCACCTGGGCGATATCTGGCCGCAAGCGATTCCGTTTGACGAACTGGTCAATCAAGCCCGTGCCAAGATCTCGGATGTGCTGATTCAAGACTCCAGCACCTTCCAACGCGATGTGGAAATGCTCGGCAGCGACATCGTCACCTGCTACACCGTCAACCTCGTGACGTTGCGCACTCAACCGGTGCCGTGCGTCACTGAAGTGAGCGATAAGCCGACCACCCCTGCGTATGTGCGCCTCCAGTGCAAACGCGGTGATGCGATGGTCACCAGCTTGACCCACGAAAACGTGGCTATCGATGCCTTCGTCCGTCACATCCTGGTTTTGCTGGACGGCACGCGCACCAGAAATCAAATCCTCGCCGACCTGGTCAAGTTCGCCAAAGACGGCACTCTGGTGGTGCAACGCTCCGGTCATCAATTGACCGAAGAACAAAGCCTGCGTGATTTGTTGGCAACGGCGCTTGATGAAAAGCTGCCGCTGATCGCCAAAGCAGGACTTCTGGAAGCATAGTCAAGAGCACAACTGCAAAGTCCAAGTGTACGAAGAGCCCTCCGAGCAGATCGGCAGGGCTCTTCTCTTTACGAGATAGAATGGTCCCCATGGGTACAGGACTTGTTGTTGGCTTGAAGAAACGGCTTGCCGCCTGGCTGTCGTCCAGCGTCGCAGATGAGATCGGCTTAAACGATTTGCGCCGTCAGATTGCTGAGCTGGAAACTCAGCTGGCCGCATCACGCAGCGATGTGTCTTCCGCGCAGGTGGCAGAGCCGGCCGCTCCCGATTTCTCCGGAAGCGCGATTTTGCACCCCACAGCTGTGATCGGTCCGGAAGGTGTGATCGATAACCTGCGTGGCGATCCCAAACACATCCGCGTCGGCGAACACTGCTATGTGAGAGGGCGCTTACTTACCTACGGCCATGCCGGAGAAATCTCCATTGGTGACTGGTGCTATATCGGGGTGCGCACCGAAATCTGGTCAATGTCCTCGGTCTCGATCGGTAACCGGGTGCTGGTATCGCACGGGGTCAACATAATAGATGGCTCATCTCACTCATCAGTTGCCGCCGAACGGCACCAACATTTCCGCGACATTTTAACCAGGGGGCATCCGAAGAATGCCGATGAGGTTCCCGGTGTAGACGGAGCACCGATTGTTATCGAAGATGACGCCTGGATAAGTTTCGGTGCCACCATTTTGAAGGGGGTGCGCATCGGCAAAGGCAGCATTGTGGCGGCGGGCGCTATTGTCACCAAGGACGTGCCGCCCGGAATGCTGTACCGCTCTAAGGTTGAGCCGGTGATGACGCCTCTGGCGGCGGTCGAGGCGCGGCAGGACCCGGCCCGCTGCTAATTGGCGGTAGTTCATCATTCCAAGAGCCTGCTTTGCTAGACTTAAGCGTCTTCCGGCGGCGATGCCGCGCGATATCTTTCTCGGGACTGCGACAAAATGAGTAGATTCACTGTGCGTCGGATTGTATCTGCTATTGCCAGAAGACTTGGGTTGATTGATTCCCCTGTCTGTACAGCGCCAACGACGGATTGTGTGTTTGATTCGGGTTCGATAGCCGATGCGATTAGTCTGAACTCACCTTGTGAATCTGCGGCTGTTCCAACCCCGGCGGTGGCGGCTCCACCGGATTGGTTACCTGATTGGACGACCATAATTGCCCAGAACCAAGCATTGTGGGATGAGCAACTTTCATTGAAGAAACAGAAAGTGCTTGTTGCCACCATGGCTGGTGGACATCCCGCCTGCATCGGAATCGAAAGTTTGATTGGGGTTGCATTGGCATTGCGTGGAGCGGAAGTGCATTTTCTTCTGTGCGATGGTGTGCTACCGACGTGTTTGCAGTGCTCGGCCGATCAGTTTCCGGAAGTGAAACAGTTCCTTGCCGAAGGTCCAAAAACGTCCCTTTGCGATGGATGTTACGGACTTGGCTGCACGGCATTTGAACCTACGACTTTGCCGATTCGCAAGCTGAGTCACTACATCACCGATGCTGATCGCGATGCCGCTCGGCAGAGGGCTGCAGACCTGACTTTGGAAGACCTTCCGAGACTTAAGGATGACGGTGTTGGCATTGGTGAACACGTTATGGCGGGTTCGCTGCGTTTCTTTGCCACCGGAGATCTGGCAACCGAAGAATGCGGTCTGGAAATTGGGCGCAAATTCGTTGAGGCTGCTTACCTATCAAAGTTGGCCGCAGAGCGCTTGTTCGACCAGGAAAAATATGATTCGGTATTCCTGAACCACGGAATCTATGTGCCGCACGGACTGATCAAAGAAGTGGCTGAAAAACGTGGCTCGCGCACTTCAGTCTGGTGGTTGGCTGCCAAAGAGAAAAGTTTGCACCTCAATCATAAGGATACCGGCGTTTACACCATGCTCGATGAACCGATATCGTTCTGGGAAAACATGCGTTGGTCGGAAGCCGCTGAGACCGAACTGATGGACTACCTAGCCAGTCGCTGGACAGGCTGTCGTGACTGGGTTTACCACGGCATGCACGAAGGTTCGCAGGCTGACGTCAAAGCGCTCTCCGACGAATTCAAGATTGACTTCAACCGGCCGACAATCGGCATGCTCACTAATGTCATTTGGGACGCGGCGCTCTTTTACCCGGCCAATGTTTTCCCCAGTCAGGTTGATTGGATTATCGAGACCATCAAATATTTCGCCGCCCGTCCGGAAATGAATTTGATAATTCGAGTGCATCCGGCTGAAGTCAAAGATACGATGGCGTCCAGGCAGACGGCCGTGGGCGAAATTGAAAAAGCTTTTCCGCAATTACCGGACAATGTTTTTGTCATTCCAGCGGAAAGCAGAGCCAACACCTATGCATTGCTTTCGCAGTGCGATGCCGCCATCATATATGGCACCACAACTGGTATGGAATTGACCAGTATGGGAATTCCCACTATCACAGCCGGACAAGCATTCATCAAAAACAAGGGCATTACGATCGATCCCAAGACTCCCGATGAGTACTTCTCTGTTTTGGAAAACTTGCCGTTTGGGCAGCGGATGCCGGCTGAGCAGATTCGACGGGCCCGAATGTACGCCTACAACTACTATTTCAGGCGTAGCATTCCGGTCAGGGCTGCTGTTCCGATCAAGGGCTGGCCACCAATTAAAATTGACGTTCCAAGCCTGCACAGTCTGATGCCTGGCGAGGACTTGGGGCTGGATGTGATTTGCAATGGTGTCCTCTACGAGACGGAGTTTCTTTATCCCGCCGAGGAAATTGCTCTTAATCGGGTTAGTCCCGGTAGCGCACGCCTACCTGAGCACCTTTCGCAGCCGATGTGCGAGTCCGGCGGAGCCGGATGCACAGCGATAGTGACAATGAACAAGAGCATCAGGACTGCACAGACGCTCGATCTGACCGTGCGCTCTATTCTCAATGAAGCGAAGTTCGAACCGCTTGTGAAGGAGTTGACGTCTCATCTTCGAAGTAGCGGAAATGATGACACTTATTTGCAAGTGTACGCCGCCAGCCGAGATTACCTGGCCGACCAGCTGCCACGAGCTGATGCGCAGCAAAAACCATTGCTATTGGCTGCACTTAATCGCGTACACACACATTTCGTGCATGCGACGGAATCCGAGTCTGCGTACGACCCGTCAACCAAGCCCAATCCGCAGGCGGTGTTCTATCCTAATCCTAAGTACGGAAAACCGTTGTATGACGAATTGCCGTACGTCAAAAACGTCGCCCTTGTTACGCAAGAGAGTAAACTTCTTGTCGCCGGTAAGGCGGTGATGCCTGAAGTAGCGCAAAATCTCAGTCAACGCAGAATTTCTTGGGTTTGGCCATTTGAGCATGAACCAATCGCCGATAGTGCATACATGCGGCAGTTGATCGATCTGGCATTCGGCATCAAACGCTATCCCTCCATACTGAATACGAAACCGGGCAGCAATGGTGGACAATATATCGATCCTTTGCGACCGCACATAATATATGGCAGCGAAGCTGAGTATCGTTTAGGCACCGAGCGGTATTTGAGTGCTCTCCGTGCGGATTTGCTCAAAGCGGACGTATGCATGCTCAGTTTGGAGAGCATCGAGATTTGGAGGCTGAGTATCGACGGCACAGTGCTGCCGGGATTTCCAGATACTTTGCCACCGTATCTGGTTCAGCAACAGATACTTGGCGTTAAGGAAAATCTGGAAGAACTGCAAAGAATGCTCAACACGTGGCGATCCTTCAATCCAAGATTGAAGCTGATTATTGGCATTTCGCCATTGCCTCTACCATTCACGGCTCGCTCTGACCAGCACGTTATAACAGCAACCGCTCACGGCAAGGCGACGTTGCGCGTAGCAATCGATCAGTTAGTACGAGCAACAGCGGGACTGGTGTATTACTTCCCTATCTACGAAGCTTGCATGTACGCGACTGCCAATCCTTTGAAAGCTGACGCCCGCTCGCTTTCAGACTGCGCTCGCGATAAGGCTCTGCGGCTGTTTGACGCAATGTTTGTTGATCCCGCTCTGGACTCCGTGCTGCCAGCCGGATTGCCGCAACCAATCCGCGCGCTGTAACGCTGTCGAAAGCTGTAGATTGACAATCACAAAGCCGCCCTAGGCGAGGTGAACGCCTGCTTCTTTTGCCTTTTGAATGACTACCGGCGGGTATTGGCGGGCATCGAGTGTCTTTTCGAAAATGCCGTTGACGTAGTTATGGGCCAATGCAACAGTTTCGTTGTTGCGGCTGAAGTTTGTGAAAATAGCGAATTTCTCGTGCTCGGGCGGCACTATCGTCGCAGACTTTTGGCTGGCTCGGTGATTGATTTTCACATCAAATATCACCAGGTCGCCGGCTCGGCTGGGAACTGAGTAGGGACGCTTTACTAAATGGTCATTGTAATCAGGGACCATCTTTTTCTCTTCGCTGGACATGCCGAGGAGAGTTCGCCACCATGATGGTTTAGCTTCCACCATTGCGGGCGCCTGAAATCCCGGATCCGGCTTTACATGCGATCCTGGCTCTACTTCCAGTCCGCCGCCGTATTTGCGCGTATTGTCTTGCAGGTAATAAGTTGCAATCACCTGACGGTATTCGGGATGGAGATGATATGTGTGTCCGGCGCGCTCTTCGTTCGAAGTATCTTTGTGCCACCACCAGCCGTACCGATTATAGTGAACTGAAGCGCCCCGCATGAGTACGAAATTCTGACCCAGAATCTCTCGCAGTATGCTGATTGTCGGCTCTCGGAAGAGTAGCCACGAAAGTTCCTCGTAGCGCTCAAAGATTTCCAGCATGCACTCAAAGTAGTCATTGCCTTCGAAATACTTTTCTGGATTGGAGAAACGAAGCCTGAAGAACTCTCGCAGTTGCTGTACTTCCGGTTTAGAAAGAACTCCTGGCACCAAAACGAATCCGTCACGCTCGAAGGCGTCACGGTAGCGTGCGATCTCTTTGCTGATTGCACGAGTGCTGTTGGGGGTGTGGACAAGGCTCGTCATGTAGACTCCATCAATTCATTGGCGCTGTCTAACTTTGCACATACTAGCAAGCCAAGCGGTCGTGGACCTGAACGGCTGGTAAGCGCACTTTCGATGAATATTTGCTAATTCTGCAAAAATGTCTTTTCGAAAAGTCCCATAACTGTTCCGACTGTTTCTCTGGATACATGCCGGCAGTCTTCAATCCAGGGCGCTGGCGTGCAATATGTGACAACTTCAAACGCTGGGAAGTAGTTGACGCAGTGGGAGTTCCTTCGCACAAATTCATCTACCGCTACCCTTAGGATGCTCTTAGAGTGACAGGTAGAGGAAATTACGTGACTTTCCTCGGCTCGGAAGGTCGCGTGCAAAGGGACTGGCGAAACAGTGATGATCACCTGGAGATCCGGGTTGTGTGCTTTCCAGACATCCAACATCTGCTGCAGCTCATTGACGTTTTCTTCAACGGTCAATATCTGTTTGTGCACCAGGTGTGCGGCTAGTGTCCGCGGGTAGCGCGCCAATACCGACCCGTCGTAGGTCAGGCGCCATATTTCGTTAAGTCCGACTGTCATGATGAATACTTTCGTTTTCAGAAGCGCCTCACGTGCCGCAACTAAGTGCGTGCGGGTGCTTTCTTCGTACTGTTCGACGGAGGAGAAAAATACACCTTCCCGGAACGGATCCCAGAATTCTTTTTTTCCGGTATCCTCACATTCGAACAACATGCGCGGACGAGTTCGCAAGCCGAATGCCACTTCAACAAGCTGCCGGAATGACGGTGTGTTGTACAGCCCGCCCCAGGCTGCGCAGGAATCATCGTTGGGCTCAGTGATCACATAGTTGTACTGGTTTTGCTTCAGGTAAGCGCTGATCTCGGTCGCGAAACAACTGCCGGCGGCGCCGATCGGTGTTTTTTTGTTGATCAGCGGGCGGTGGGTGATGAAAGGGACGCCACCCGTCTGGGCTCGGCTATCGGCATCTGTCACCGTCGGAGGTGTCCATGTAGACGCTGAATGATGCTCCGTGATGGCGCGCGATGCCTGCATTGCATTGCTGGCTTTCACCATGAACAGATACAGCTGACTGAGCGCATCCTCGATGATGCAAGCACTGACGGCGTCACATCGTTCGAGCAGTTTATACAGATAATCTTCAATTGCGCGGCAAGCATTGGCGAAACCTTGCGGGTTACCAGAAGTTGCCACCGCATCAAGAATCGACGGTCGCAGGTCGTTGAACTTAGCGTCATTGAAGATCGAGTCGATCAAAAATTCCTGCAGTCCGAAACGAGGACTTTGGGGATCGATGATTCGCACTGGTGCATCAGGCGGGGGAGACAATCTATTTCTCCAATTGTGAGTGCCAGCTAAAGAAGCGGTTTGCGGATACGCCATTTTACCGCAGTAAGGACTTGGCAAACCTTCGTTCCTCTCAGGAATCTGACGGCTTCTGCCAGTCCAGGGTGTGATAGAGAACGGGACGGGCATTAAAACTAAGCTTATAGTCTCCACGGTCTGGTGAGTTGACTCCCACGAAGTCGAAATGCTTCAACCCCATTGACGCAGCTCTTTCGATGGCTGCGCACATCAGATACGTCGACGCGCCGCTGGACCGGAAATCAGGATGATTAGCTCCGATCAGGTAATAAGCGGTGCGCTTGTCGAAGAGGATTAAATTCGCGGAAGCGATCTCTCCAGCACCATTGACGGCAGTCATGCACTGCCCGAAACCCTGTTTTAGTGCCCCTTCTGTGATGCTGCGAAGCAGCGCAACTTCTGACGGGCTTCTCGTCAAGCCCTGTCGTGCAAAGGTTAACTCGTGCAACCGATCAAGGGCGGCAACATCAGTCGACTCGACTACGCGGTAACCGTCCCGGGTGGCGCGAGCGAACTCTCGCTTTCTCAAGCTGCGCACCTGGCTAAGATAAGACTGCTGGTCGAAATTCTCCAGGGACAAAAGTCCCGTATAGCGGGTGTGAGCTTGAAAAACACCTTTTTCGGCGCGGTGGTAGTTGAACCAGAGAAATGAGCGTATATCGTCCAGTTGCGGGTGCGTGCAGAGAGAGATGCGCGAATAGCGCAGGGACAGCTCTTCCAGAAGGAAGTCAGTCAACTTCAGCTTATGCTGGACTCCTCGATGCGGTGCTTCCAGGTCGATGTCAG
Source organism: Candidatus Obscuribacterales bacterium (assembly GCA_046328035.1). Taxonomy (GTDB): domain Bacteria; phylum Cyanobacteriota; class Vampirovibrionia; order Obscuribacterales; family Obscuribacteraceae; genus JBGASG01. The sequence goes on from JAXLXI010000009.1 coordinate 31,918, forward strand.
AATGAAACATCAAACCCTGGTAAAGGGTGTATGCATGTGGTGCCGCGGCCGGTGCGCCGATGCCATTCATCAGAACTGGATAAGCAGCTACTACCCATTCGTCTTCGGACAACAACCAACGTTCGACTGGCTTGCCTAGAGCCGCCATGAATGCGCTCTGGCAAAATACACTGCCTTGCAACGATCGTTCTACGAAGTCGTCCCAGACGCGGTCGTCATCGCAGGCAGTCAGCCGCAGATTCATGCGCTTTTAGCGATAAACAAACATTGAAACATCGCAACGAAAGTAGTGATGAGCCATCGTCACCTGGTTGCTGAAGTTGGTTCTGCAGAACTGAAAGACTTCGAGCGGATCGTGATAAGACATTTCCTCGTGCACCACGTTGACGTGCTTGGAAATGAAATTGAAGCCCATTCCCTTGACCGAAGATTTCCACGCTGCCGTCGTCAATTCTTTCAAAAACTCAGTAGGATTGGGCATGGCGTTGTTGAATACACCGCAAATCAAAACCCAATCGAAGTCTTCCGTAAGAGGTGTTTCGAGAATGTCTCGGCATTCCCATTTCGCATCCGCGTATGTTTGAGCCGCATACTCAATCGATTCCGGCACCAGGTCCACGCCTTTGTAATTCATGTTCTGGTTGAGTTGTTTCAGGTACGGATACATGCCACCATAACCGCAGCCCAGGTCGAGCACAGATTGATCGGAAAGATCGGCGATTTTGGCCAGTTGCGCGAAGCGTCCGACCATGCCTTCATCGCTGCCCTGCACTCCGGCGGCGACTGCCCCATGTGTGCGGAAAAGCTCGCGATAGTGCTCGGTGAGCGCTTCTTTGACCTGTTTTGTGACCATAATCTCTTCCTTAAACCCCGATAATTGAATGCCTGCCACCAGAAATTTACTGGATTTATGGCTGGCAGTCATTAGCCGCAGTTTCCTAAGTGTGTGATCATCAGTCTAGACGCCGAAACCCAGAGTTCGGGAGCGGTATTCACCATCGACATCACCTGGTGCCAGGATATCAGTTCGAGGTCTGCATACTCGGCTGACCGCACGCGGTCAAGCAGGGTCAGGACATCAAGTTTCTTTAAGATAATGGAACAGCAAATATCCACCACCGCATCGAATTCATCCCTCACAAGCAAAAACGGTTCAAGGGTGTCGACGAAGTCCTCAGCTATTCCCGTCTCTTCGTAGAACTCAGTCAGAAGCTGTTTGCAATAGTCGATTTGCTGCCAGTCGCCGGTTTCTGCTGGAGCGGGCAATGAACCAGAAGGCACCAGTTCGAACAAATTTGGGCACTGAGTGACAAATGGAGCGCGAGTACCGACGAGAACCTTGCCCTGCAAGCGCACCAGTCCGCTAACACCGACGGTCACCAAACGCATTGCTGGTCGCAGGGAACGCTCTTTTTGTTGTGCGTAGAAAAATCGATAAGACACAGGTCTGCAGCGCAGTCCGCTGCGATCGCTGGCAGCAACGTGCAAAATGGTGCCATCGAACAGGTCGGGATTCTCTTCTACTGCCCGCGCCCAGATAGCGTCGACCTGAGCCTCGATGTCAGGCGCGAAGCTGACCGGCTCGCGCGAACTGCTGACCGTAAAAGAGTCGGTTATCTCGACAAAACTAAGCATGGCGTCCTGATTATAATGTGATGCACGCCACTGTTGCATGGCATCGCTCATGATCACCACTGAAATCGACACAGTTCTATTCGACCTCGACGGCACGCTGGTTAACAGCATCGGCATTCTTCAGGAGACCTATTTCGGGTTTCTGTCCATGCACGGCGCGACCGGTTCGCTGGAGGAATTCAATCGACTCAACGGACCGTCGCTTAAAGAAATCGTCGAATATCTGCGTACGCAGTATGCGATTCCCCTTTCGTCAGAAGATGTGATGTCGGGCTATATATCAGTTTTAAAAGATGCCTACTCTCATCGAGCCATGCCACTCGATGGTGCCCAGGAGATTCTGGAGCACCTGCATCAGCGTGGGCTGACTCTGGCGCTTGTGACTTCGACGCCGAATGCGCTCGTTAATTGCTTCACTGAAAAGCATGATTGGAACCGCTTTTTCAAAGTGATTGTCAGCGGCGATGAAGTGCCGCAGTCCAAGCCGAGCCCGGAGATTTACCGGCTGGCCATCCAGCGCCTGGCACTCGACCCGCAGCAGTGTGTTGTGGTGGAGGATTCGGTTAACGGCGTCAGATCGGCATGCGGAGCCGGACTGAAGGTCATCGGTCTGGCGGATAACGAAACTTCGGCGGCCGCTCTCCTCGAAGCGGGAGCCGCAACCGTGGTTCCGGGGCTGCGCGCAATACACGATCAGTTTGCCGCGCTTGAGGCAGTTTAGTCGAAGTCAGCCAATTGGATGCCGTCGCCGCTGTGAATGTCGCGCTTGGCCTTCTGGTTTTGCATCTTAGATAAGAAGCGCGGATGCACACCGCGTTTCTGCTTACCCGGCCGCAATATCTCGACATTGGTGCCCTCGAGCAGTGAGTCGCCTTTTTGATGTCCTGGACGGCTTGCAGCCCGCGGCGCGCATACCAGTAGAGCTCTTCTTCTTCCGACTGCACTATTTTGGAAGCTGTGCCGACGACTTGTTCTGCGTCGCGCACCGCTTTCACGAGCTGTTGCAACTCGGCGGGCGTGATGGCAAACGCGTGGTCGGGGCTTCCGGCAGCCGATTGTCGAGGGTGTAGTGCTTCTCGATCAAGTTGGCGCCCAGTGCCACCGCCGCCAGTGGTCCGCAGATCGGATCGCGCGTATGGTCGGAGAGTCCGACCGGCAGTCCGAACTTCGCTTTCAACAAGGGGATGGTGCCCAGATTGAGACTGGAAAGCGGTGCCGGATATCTGGCGGTGCATTGCATCAAACACAGAGTCGACTTGGTCAACGACTGGAAGTAACGCACCGCCCATTCGATGTCGGCGATGTCGCTTGCGCCTGTGGACATCACTGCCGGTTTGCCGGTGCCGGCAATCGCTTCGATCAGGCGGCTGTGCGAGATTTCATAAGAAGCGATCTTGTGCAGATCTGTAAATGGATCGATGGCTTGCATGTCGGATACTGAAAATGGCGACGACATGAAGAGTATGTTTTGTTTCTTGCAGTAGTCCGCCAGCTCAGGCAGCATCTCGTAAGGCATCGTCAGATCGGCGAATATTTCCGTAATCGATTCTTTGATGCCGTTGTCCGACAGGTAGTCGCTGTCGCCGGCATTGGCGACGTAAGTGGTGGCGGCTTTGTAAGTTTGAAACTTGACCGCATCAGCGCCGGCTTCGACCGCGACATCGATCAACGACTTGGCCATTTTCAGGTCGCGGGCCGGTGTGCCCATGCGCCAATTGGACCCAGCTTCAGCGATGATGAAACAGGGGTGGCCTGACCGATGGCTCGCCGCGCGTTTTTGAGTTCAGCAGTGGCGCAGGTTTTGTGAATGAAACGTTGAATGGTCGCGGTATCTTTGTCTTTGCCGGAATTGGGTTTGCTATCGAGAAAGGTAAAATCCTGCCTTCTCGAATGCCGCCACCGAAGCTTTGTTGTCTGCTTTGATCTCTGCCAGCACCACTTCGATGCCGGCGTTGCGCGCGACTTGAATGCAGGCGCGCAGGGCTGGTGCCGCCAGACCTTTGCCGCGCTCTGAGGGAGCGAGATTGATAGAGACGTCGGTGGCCCTATGTCCGTCCAGCAAGGTTGGTTGACGGCGAAATCTGATGAAGCCGACGCGTTGACCATCTTTCAAGATGAACAAGCAGGGCAGCGTTGCATCCTGACAGTATTGCTGGAGAAACTCGCTGTAGAACGCCGGCCATTCTTTGGGACGCGAGTCGAAGGAGTTGGCGAGAGTCTCCGGATCGTTGCGCCACTGCATGATTTGTTGCGCGGAATCTTGTGTGGCAGAAACAATTTCCAGCGACACTCCGTTGTCCACGGATTTATCCGTCATAAGTTCAGCCGTTTCTACGAACATGGACTCAACTCCTTTGGTTTCATCCGTCTCAGTCGATCGATGAATGATGCCATCGTGCCGGCGGCGCCGGACTTGAAGAATTTCTCGGGCTGCGGTTGCGGCCAATCGTTGCACTTGAATTTTTCCAGGGCGTCGCGCAGCTCGCCCGGCGAAAAGACAGCCGGTGTTAATCCGGATGATATCGCCGCCAGCTTCTCTTTGTCGGTGCTTTCAGGTAAAACTGCCAGCGTGCGTTTGCCGAGCCAGGCAGCCTCCTGCAACGCCATCGAAGTGATGCCGACTACGAGATCGGCGGCTTGAAATGCCGCCAGCGGGTCGCCGCCATGGCTGAACTCTGCGACATCGGTTCGGTAGTCGGTGAACTGTTCCAGGCTGTTTTTCGGATGCAACCTGACAATAAGGCGGGCTGGCAATTGAGTTTTTTGCAGCGCCGCAATCAGTTCTTCCAAAATGATATGTGTGCGGAAGTCGCTCTGACCGCGTCCTTTGAATCCATAGTTGGCATTGCGCGTGCTCAAAGCCGGATTTAGTTTGCTCTCCGGTTCCGCCACGAAGACTATTTCGGCTGGATACTCGCTGGTAGAAACGTCGCTTTGCTCAGGCGCTTCCTGAAGTTTCTCCCTGACAAAATCGAACTGCGGATAGCCTGTTACGACCAGCCTGTCCGGCGCAAAGCCCAGTGATGCGAATGCCCTTCTGGTGTCATCGTCAGGCACCATGATGTATTCGGGGGCATTGGCAAAAGCGCTTTCGCCTTCTCCGCGAAAGCGGCAATCAGCGTTGACGACCATGTCGACCACACCGACCGTCGGAATCCGTGCCGTGCGTGCTTGGCGAAATAAATCGAATGCCAGTGTCTGCTTGTTCTCTGCGGTGCCGGCAACTATCACGCTCGGTGCATAGCGTGCGATCAGTTGTGCCGCTTCCTGGTTGCTGGATGTGAGGTCGACGAATTCGGCGCTTCTGGCACGCAAATGATGCACAGAAAGTCCCATCGCCAAAAGCGTGCTGCTGACGCCAAGTTTAGTCAACGCAGCCGGTAACGGCGCCAGGAAGTTGGCTGCACCGGGGTCTTCCACGAAAATCAAAACATCGCACTGACCGGTGCTCATGCCCGCGCTCCCTGTGGTGCCAGCGAAACGGGTGCACCACCTTTTGTGTGAGAGCGCAAAATACAGTCTGCGATTTCCATGGTCTTCAATGCCGAGGAGCCCGGGCTGAACAGGGGCAAATGACGTACCACGCTGGCGGCAAGGCTGGTGTACATCTCGAAGAATGCCATGCCCATGGTGCTCGTCAATTCTTGCGGTTCGTCAAAGTTCAACTCTTGCTCGCCGGTAACCAGCGAGTTCTTTCGGGTGTTGAAGACGGATATAGTGAAACCGCTGTTCAGATAAGACAGCTTGCCGTTCTCTCCCCAGATCTCCAGTCCGTTTTCTCGGTAGCATTCCAGCTTCAATGGTTGCATCTGCAGCGCGACGCCCGATTCGAAAACCAGAGTGAAGGGAATGCTCAAGTCGTTCTCCAGCGGGCTTTCGTGGTACCCGGCGATGCCGGGCACAGCCTGCACGGTCACTACTTCGCCGAGCAACATGCGCGCCAGATCAATTACGTGAATGCCGTTGTTGAGGAGACCGTGACAGTAGACGCCGGTTGCCGCTTGCACTTCACCGATCGCCAGTGCCATGCCGCCACAGGCAAGTTCGCGAGTCTGACTGTCGGCTCGTCGAAGAAAGTTGACTTGCAAACTGATATCTCGGCGCTCGCACTCTTCTACAAATGCGCGTGAGTCCTCTTCGGTTTCGCCAAGCGGCTTTTCAACCAATACGCCTTTGAGGGCCGGTAACTGGTCCAGAATAGCCAGGCGGTCGCGCGGAGGCGTGGCTATAACAGCTATCTCGTATGTATTCCGGTCAGGCAATTCGGACAACGTCGGGACCGTCCATGGAACGCCCCAGAGATCGCGCGCCGCTTCTATGGCTTCGGTCCGCGGATCGACGACGGCTCGCCAGCTGAAATCGCGATGTTCTTTGAGTACTTGCGCGTGCGTGCTGAAGCGCATTTTGCGAGCCATGCTGGTGTCGGCCGCATTAGCCTGGGCAATGCGTCCAAATCCGATCAGCACCGTGTTGAGTGCGCCCAACTCGCATATTCCTTACGATGACACCGCCGTCGCTGTGCTCGAATTGCGTACGTGTTTGCGCAACTCGTCTTTGTTGTCGAAGACTTTCCGGAATGCGGCTGCCACTTCGTCGATGTCTTTGACGGAGAGGTCGTACGAGCAAAGCGGGAAGACCAGCAATTCTTTTTCAAACATGCGTTCGGTCACGGGGCAGATGCCCTTGTTGTAGGTGACATTGGTCAAGTTGAATGGGAAGCCTTCGCGTCCCATGGCAACGCGGCGCTGGAACATCGGCAACAAGTAGAGTGGTTTGACGTAGGAGCCGAATGAACCGAGTCCTTCCGCGGCCAGCGCTTCTTTGATCACTTCGCGCGGCACATCGTCGAATTCCTTCGCGTTGTATTTAGCCGACCATACATAGAAAACGTGGCGGCAGTTTTCGCGAATCGCAGGCGGGGTGAAACCGGCAATGCCGCTCAGCGCCTTCGACAGTTTGACGGCCACTGCTTCGCGCTCGTCGACGAGAGCATCTACTTTCTTCAACTGCTCGGTGCCGATGGCAGCCCCCATTTCCGTGAGGCGATAGTTGAAGCCGATCAAATTGGTGAGATCCATGATCTCGGCTGGCTCGACGGCGTTTTCGCCGTGATTGCGAATCAAGCGCAGGCGCAATGCCAACTCATCGTCTTCGGTGACGCAAACGCCACCTTCGCCGGTATGAATGTGCTTGTGATAGTTGAGGCTGAAGATGCCGATGTGGCCGATGGTGCCGGCGAACTTGCCGTTTTCGCTGGCCAGCGGTCCTTGCGAGTTATCTTCGATCAGGTAGATGTTGCGCTCATCGGCGATTTTTCTCAGTCTTGCCAGTTCTGACGGATGTCCAAACAGGTTGACAGTGAGAATGGCGCGCGTCTTCGGCGTAATCAGTTTTTCGATGTGCGCCACGTTCATGCAGAAGTAATCGGGATCGATGTCTGCGAACACAGGGATGCCACCGTAAACCAGCGGTGCCATGACGGTGGCCGACATCGTGTACGGCGGCACAATCACTTCATCGCCGGGCGAGATACCGACAGCGCCCATAGCGGCGAACAAGCCGGATGTGGCGGAGTTGACGCTGATGGCGTGTTTGGCGTTGAACTTGGAAGCCCATGCTTGTTCGAATTCTCTGATGCGCGGTCCGCCGTCGAAGAACTCTCCCCACACTCCGAGAAACTCCGAGAGATTTCCAGATTCCATTACTGCGGCTACGGCAGCGGCTTCTTCTTTGCCGATGGAGCGATAGGGCGGAAACTTTTTCGTGATGGCGGGTTTTCCACCGAGCAGGGCTAATTTGCTCATTTGTTCACCAGTTGGGTCGGGATGCCGGTTTAACGGTTATTAAACAAGATATCTCTCTCTGAGAAATGAGTTATAGCTTCACTTTTGGCTGGGTCTCGCCCGCGTATGATAGCCTTGGCTGCAACGAGCTATTTATTACCAGCCTGCATCTATGGGCGTTCGCATCAAATGTCATCACAAACAACTGTAAACAATACTTCAAAGTTAGCCATCCAGGGCGGTACTCCGGTGCGCCAGACCTGGTTGCCCTATGGCCGCCAATCGATCTCCGATGCTGATATCGAGGCTGTCACGAAGGTTTTGAAGTCCGACTGGTTGACGCAGGGACCCAATATTGGCCAGTTCGAGAGCGCCATTGCGAAGTATTGCGGCGTCGCGCATGCAGTCGCCGTGAGCAACGGTACCGCCGCTTTGCATGTGGCGTATTTCGGCGCCGGTATGGGTTTGGACGACGAAGTGATTATGCCGGGCATGTCTTTCGCCGCCACGGCCAATGCGGCGCTCTATCTCGGTGCAAAGCCTGTTTTCGTGGATGTGTACGCGGACAGCGGCAACATCGATGTTAACGCGGTTAAAAACGCAATTACGCCGAAAACCAAAGCTATTGTCGGCGTCGATTTCACCGGTCATCCGTGCGACCTATCTGAGTTGCGCGCCGTGGCTGACGCGGCGAAAGTGCCTCTGGTAGTGGATGGTGCGCATTCACTGGGCGCGACTTATAAAGGCAAACACGCAGCGCAAGTGCCGGATTTGACGACGTTCAGTTTTCACCCGGTGAAAACAATCACCACCGGCGAAGGCGGCATGATTGTCACCAATAACGCGCAGTTCGCTCAGCGTATGCGAATCTTCCGCACCCACGGCATCGAGAAAAATGCCGACAACTTTGTCTTCGAAGACCAGGGACCGTGGTATCACGAGATGCAGGATCTGGGTTTCAACTATCGCCTCACTGACTTCCAGGCGGCGCTTGGATTGAGTCAATTGCAGCAGCTGGATAAGTTCATCGCGCGCCGGCGCGAAATCGCTGCCGCTTACAAGAAGAAACTGTCTGCGCTCAAACAATTCACCTGCCTCAAAGAAAATGCTGATGCGCAATCTGCGTATCACCTGTTTCAGATTCTGGTCAACAAAGAGCCTTATGGAGAGACGCGCAAGTTTGTATTCGAGGCTCTGCATGCCGAAAATATTGGAGTGCAGATTCACTACATACCGATCTACGACCACCCGTACTATCAGCAAACAGTGAATCCAGGCAAACGTCCTGTATGCCCGAATACAGATCAGTTCTACAGCCGAGTGATTAGTCTGCCGATATTTCCCACCATGACCGACGCCGACGTCGATGATGTGGTGACGGCGCTAGTTAAGATCGAAGCAGCACTCTAGGGCGAGCGCTCGTGTGTGCTACGACTTGAGAGCGGGCGTCGGATGCTCGCCGATGATCTGCAGGATTTGTTCGCGCGTCAACCAGTCGTCGTTGATGTCGCTGGCATAACGGAAGTCTTTCGGAACCGGCTTGCCGCCGTCACCGCTGGCGGTTTCCCACCACAACTGATTCGGTTCGATGATGAAGTGCTTGTCGTACTCCAGGCACCACGGTGCTTCATCTTGGGGCACCAGGGTTTCATGCAGTTTCTCGCCCGGACGGATGCCGGTGATTTCAAATTTGCAATCGGGCGCGATAGCTTTGGCCAGCTCCACAAGACGCATGCTGGGGATTTTGGGAACGAAGATTTCGCCACCGCGCATTTTGTTGACGCAGTCGAGAACGAAATCGACACCTTGCTCCAGCGTCAGCCAGAAGCGGGTCATGCGCTCATCAGTGATGGTGAGCGTGCCGGTTTTTCGCATCTCCATGAACAGAGGAATGACGCTGCCGCGGCTGCCGATGACGTTGCCGTAACGGACAATCGAAAATGTCGTCGGTTGCGAACCAGCATAGGCGTTGGCGGTGACGAAGAGTTTGTCGGAGCAGAGCTTGGTGGCGCCGTAGAGATTTACCGGGTTGGCGGCTTTGTCTGTGCTGAGCGCGATGACGCGGGAGACGCCGCGATCGATGGCGGCATCGATGATGTTAGCTGCGCCTAATACGTTGGTCTTAATGAATTCAAATGGGTTGTATTCGGCGGCCGGCACTTGTTTGAGCGCAGCGGCGTGGATAACGACATCCACATCTTGAAAAGCTCGATAAAGCCGGTCACGGTCGCGCACATCGCCAATAAAGAATCTTAGACAACGATCAGGAACCTCGTTGCGCATCTCAAACTGCTTGCACTCATCGCGGCTGAAGACAATCAGCTTCTTGGGCGGCGATTGCTTGAGCAGTTTGTTGATGAAGGCACGTCCAAAAGAGCCTGTGCCGCCCGTCACCAGGACTGTTGAGTTCTGCCAGTCAATCGGGCTTGTTTGGTGGGTTCCAGTGGATTGCATGCCTTTTATCTCGCGAAATACTCGCCATACAGTATCACGCTGGCTATTCTAAATTATGTGCCGCTCTGTAATGTTTACAACCGCGGACGTGCATGCAGATTGCTTCCAGCAGGTTCGTCCGCCAGTTGCAGACGATCGTTGCGGACTGCATTGATCTGAAGAAGCGCTTTATCTTCTTCGAGCAGATTTACTACATCGAGCCACGAGAATTGAGCATTCTGCTTGTACAGGCGCTCGTATATCTTCCGGGCGAAATCGAAATCTTCCGGATAATCGACGGCAAAGCGGTACGCCGACAGGTCGCGCGAGTGCTCTACATTAGCCGTGCGGAACAACTGCGGCTGGTGATAGACGAGCGACGTCACGTGCTCGCGCAATTGCGGGTCATTTGTAAGCCGGTCCAAGCGCCATAAAACATCGATTGGAAAAACTTCCACAGCGGTTCCGTAGGGAAACGACTCCGGATGCATGTTGGACACGTAGTCGACTTGATCGCGTTTTTCGAGATAGGCATTCAGGCACAGGTCGACTAATTCGGCGTCGTGCAGTGGAGAATCAGCGCACAAACGAACAATGACGGATTTTTCTGCACCGGCGGCTGTGACAGATGCGGCGCCGACAAAACGTGCTAGCACATCGGTTTCGCTGCCGCGAAAACACTGCACCTGCAGGGCTGCCGCTTCCCTCTCGATCGGGGTGTCTTGCTCCAGGTCGCTGGTGGCAATCACGATCTCAGTGAGCGTTTCGCTTTGCTTCAACCTTTCTACCAGGCAGGCAAGCAGCGACTTGCCTGGAACCAGCTCGCGCAATACTTTACCCGGCATTCTCGTAGATCCCATGCGGGCCTGCAAGATAGCGATTACGTGTGGCATGCTGCTCTGTTGCGGTTTCATCACTGCGCTGTCCAGCCACCGTCGACCACAATGTTTTGCCCGGTGACAAATGACGATGCATCCGATGCCAGATATGCAATCGCGCCTTTGAGTTCGTGCGGCTGACCGGTGCGCTTCAAAGGCGACTTGGCACTCAGCCTCTCAATAAATGTTTTGTCTTGCTGCACGGCGGGCGATGGAAACGGACCGGGGCTGAGGCTGTTGACGCGCACATTGTATTTGGACAGGTGCACGGCGCTGTACCGGCTAAGTTGCAGAACGGCTGCTTTGGCGGCTCCATATGCCGGTGGATTGAGGAAGTCGTTGCCTTCGTACAACTCGGGATAGGGTGCCACCATCCCGTACATGGAAGACACGTTGATGATGTTGCCGCGTCCCGATTCTTTCAAATACGGCAATGCTGCCTGGATGCAGCGCAGGTAACCGGTCAATCCCATGTCGATGGTGAATGCCCAATCTTCCTCGTTCACTTCTTCGATTGATTTGCGGCGGCCGGCATAAGCATTGTTGATCAGAACATCGATTTTGCCGCCGTTTTCTTCGGCAATGCCAGCGAAACAAGCATCTATCGAAGAGCGGTCGGCGATGTCGATATCCACGCCGCGAATGTCGGCGCTGGGCACCAGCTGTTGAATTCTCGATATCACTTCGTCGCGTTTTTCTTTGTCACGGCTGGCGATATACGTGCGTGCGCCCTGCTCGGCGATTGCTTCAGTGAGGCAGGTGCCAAGCCAGCCGGCACCACCAGTGATGACTACCGTTCTGCCGGTCAGGTCAAACAACGATTTCAAACTCGTAAATGCTTCGGTCACAGTGGTCACGAACTCACCTTTTCCGGCTTAGGCCAGAGCGAGGGGTTTCTCAATTGTTCGGGCACCCGCGCCGCCAGTTGGGCCGTCGATGCCAGGGCTTCATCGACGTGGCTGGAGCGATAATCCAGCGCATCGACATTCTCACGGAGTTGCGCCGCAGAGTCGCAACCGATCAAAAGCTGCATGCCACCGGACAGCGACAGGGCGCATTGCAACGCCAGAACTCGTGGTGGCACTGCCAGCCGCTGGCAGAGATTGTGCCAGTCTTGCAAAAATTCGAAGGCAAAACTCATGTGTGGTGGCAATTGCTCCAGCGGCATGACCAGCAGTCCCTGTAAAAAGATACTGCGAAAAATTAGACGTTTTCTTTTCAACCGCGCGGCTTTGATCACTGATGCCGTAACCGCTTGTTGATCGAGCGCATTGAGCGGCATCTGCACGACATCGACTTCTGGCTGTTCGAGCGCGGTCAGCGCCTCTTGCGCCGTATAGACAGAAACGCCGGTTGCTCTGGCTAGCCCTTGACGCTTCACTTCCGCCAGTGCATCTTCAGTACCGGCTTCGGACAGCGACGCGAACGAGTGAGCAAACAACAGCTCCAGCCGCTCGCATTGCAGGCGCTGCAAGCTCTGCTGAACCGTTTGCAAGCAAGCCTCGGTAGAGGCCATTTCGCCGGCACTTAACTTCGACATAGTTCGGGCGCTGCTGCCGGCGGCTTTCAGCGACTTCAAGGCGCGACCCAAGACCGCCTCTGAGTCACCATAGGCGGTTGCAGTGTCAAAACTGTCGATACCCAGTTCCAGCGCAGTTGCGATCAACAGACGGGCTGCTTCGTAATCAGGCTTGCCGGACTTGTTGGCGATGCCGTAATCCATGCCGATTTGGGCCGTGCCCAGTATGAAACGGTCGGCGAGGAACTTGTTGAGTTGTTCTCGGCAAGAGGAAGTCATTCGAGTTTGCGCGGCATGTCGAGGCGATATACACTAAACGAGTTTAGTCCCTGAGTCTAGTCAAAACAACCAATGCCAAAAGTTGTAGCCACTGTAGAAGCCCGCATGGAGTCATCCCGTTTGCCGGGCAAAATGCTCATGGACGTCAATGGAACGCCGGCTATTGTACGGCTCTTGCGCCGACTGGCGCGCTGCAGCCGGGTGGACGAAATCGTGCTGGCTACGGCTGTCAGTCCCAGTTGTGATGTGCTTGAAGAGGTTGCTCGCGCAGAGGGAGTCAAATGTTTTCGCGGCAGCGAAGATGACGTGTTGCAGCGGGTGGTCGATGCTCAGCGCAGTGCGAACAGCGATATAGTCGTGGAAATCAACGGCGATTGCATATTGCTGGACCCGGAAATTGTCGATATGGGCGTGTTAACGTTTTTGGAAAACGATTGCGATGTCGTCAGCAACTGCCGCAAGCCGGGCTATCCATCGGGTTTTGGTGTCCAGGTTTTCAGATTTGCCGATCTCGATGAGGTGGCTAAGACCATCGATGATCCACCGGTGAGAGAACATGTCTCTTTGTACTTCTACGAGCATCCCGAAAAATATCGTTGCATACATCTGTATCCCACCATTCGCCATCACGCGCCGGACAAGCGCTTCCAGCTTGATTATCAGGAAGACCTGGATTTCATTAACGCCATCTATGACAGGTTGGAACCTCGCTATGGCGAAGCATTCGGGCTCGATGAAATTATGAAGTTGCTGGAGAGCGAGCCCCATCTATATGACCTCAATCAACACTGCCTCGAGAAGAGTGCGCGTTGAGTCCGGGCAATCGTCTCTGTAAGCAATTGTTCTCGTTGGACCCGTGCTCACACTAGTCGACGGAACCCAGCCTGTGAGGATGCGGCGGTTGTCAATGGAATTGTTGTCACGCGAAACCTTCACTACTTCTCAGATTATGTTTAGTCTCGGGAGCCCGCATAAGGGTGCGTGATATCATCTTGTAATCTCGAAAAGCAGCTCTAGGACTGTTCGGAAAACCAATGACGGTACAACTTGAGTCGAGACCAGCCGAAGCGCCGGTCGCAGACAACACTACATTCGAAACACAAGTCCTCAAGCCTGGCATGCTCGGACTCTACACTCTGCGCCACCTGATTGGCGTCATGGTGAAGCGCGACATGCTTGGTCGATACAAGGGGTCGGTGGTCGGATTCTTCTGGACCATCATCAACCCGATCGGTCACCTTCTGCTTTACACGTTCGTGTTCTCGATCGTGCTCAAAGTTTCCTTCAATGGCAATGCCAGCACCGGCAACTTCGCCGCCTATCTGATGACCGGCATTTTGCCCTGGACTTGTCTTTCTGATTCGATTACCCGCGCCGTCACCTGCATCACCGAGCAACCAAACCTCGTGAAACGTGTGGTCTTCCCGCTGGAAGTGCTACCAATGGCGGTATCAATCTCATCCATGGTCAGCCTGGCGCTTGGGCTTTCCATATTGATTATCATTTCCTGCTTCGCGGCCCAATCGATTTCGTGGACGCTCTGTTTCGTTCCGATCTTGATGGCATCGCAGTTCCTATTTATATGTGGGCTCAGCTGGCTCCTCGCCAGTCTCGGTGTTTACGTCCAAGATCTGCGCCATATGTTGACTCTCGGTCTCTCCATCTGGATGTACCTGACTCCCATCGTCTATCCAGCTTCGGCATTCCCGAAAGAACTGCAGTTCTTGAACTGGATCAACCCCTGTTCCGGAGTGATCGAAGATTACCGGCGAGTGATCCTGCAGCATCAGCAACCCGACTGGATCATGTTTGTTTCGTACACTTTGCTCGGCGCGATTACATGGTGCGTTGGCTATTACTTCTTCAATAAGACGAAGCGTTCCTTCGCGGATGTGGTGTAGAGATGGCACTGGTAGAACTTAAAGGCGTATCGAAGCGATACAACATCTACGACAAGCCGATCGACCGGCTCAAGGAAATGGCGTGGCGTAATCGCCGGTGTTTCCACCGCGAATACTGGGCGCTGCGCGATATCGATCTCATAGTAGAGCCCGGTTGCACCACCGCCATCGTCGGACCTAACGGCGCCGGCAAATCGACAATTCTGCAACTGGTGGCAGGCGTCATTCAGCCGACCACCGGCACCGTCACCGTAAATGGAAGACTGACCGCCATTCTCGAACTGGGCGCCGGCTTTCAAATGGATTACACCGGACGCGAGAATGTACTCGTCTACGGAATGATCCTCGGTATCAGCCGCGAAGAAATGCTGAGCCGCATGGATCAAATTGCTGCGTTCGCTGAAATCGGCGACTTCTTCGATCAACCCGTGAAGACTTATTCCAGCGGCATGATCGTGCGTCTGGCTTTTGCCGCTTGCATCAACGTAGACCCCGAGATCTTGATCGTGGACGAAGCGTTGGCGGTGGGCGACATCCGCTTCCAGGAAAAGTGCATCAAGAGCATTCTTGCCATGCAGGAAGCCGGCAAAACGATTTTGTTTGTCCACCACAGTTCCGAGATTGTCGAGAAATTCTGCTCGCATGCAGTTCTGGTCAACGACGGTCGAATTGTTAAACAGGGTCTGGTCGAAGATGTCATTCCTCTTTATGAGGAAATGATGGAAGACGGCGGTGTCCTGACGCCGAAGCGTTTCGTCACACCGGGCGCTCCCGTCGCCTAAAACGGTCGAGTAACGCCCAGACCCCAATGTCGGGGCTTCAGTCGTGCCCGGCTGGCGGACTCTGCCTTGGCTTAGCTGTTTTAGGCACTGGCGGGTCTTTTGCGCCTGATCTCCGGGCTAAAGCTAAAGCGATATCGCTTCAGTTTCGGGCTGGAATATTAAAATGCGCGATTTCAGGGGTGTTTCTTTGAACTTTTTGAGGGGTTCCAACGTATTAGATAATGACTGCAGCAAACCCCGTTCCTAATCGATTTAGTCAAGTACGCATGTTTGACTTGAATGGAGATCTTTTGATGAAACTGACAATGACTCTTCTTGCTTTAACTGTGGCTCTTTCTAACGTGGTTCCCGCTATAGCGGATCCAGCAACTGCGGGAGCTTCGACATCCGGCGCCGCAACCGCGACGCCGCCGGCCGCTGGCACCGCCGGTGGTGGCGGACATAAGGGAGCCGGTCACGCAAAGATGCTGGCCCGCTTTGACAAAAACGGTGACGGCGTGCTGGACGACGGCGAGAAAGCGGCCATGAAAGCGTGGAGAGAGTCGCACAAGGCCATGAAGAATGCCGCCGCCGGTGGCGCAACTTCTGGTGTTGTGACAGCTGGTCTGTCTGCCGATGCGGGAAAAGGTGGTGGCAAGGGCAAGATGACTCCGGAAGCCCGCAAGCAAAAGTTGATTGCCCGATTCGATAAAGACGGCGATGGCGTTCTCAATGCCTCCGAACAAGCGGCGGCCGATGCCTGGCGTCAGCAACGGCGTCAACAACGACAGCAAAAATTGCAACAGGCGGCATCTCCGGCACCGAGCGCCGCTCCGAGTCCTGCGCCGACGGGCAAGTAATAGCTCCTCCCGGTGCTCCATGCGGAGCACTGCCTCTGGAACGCATCAAGGGTCTCGATCAATCGATCGAGACCCTTGTAGTTTCTTATGCGCGTTGCCGCGGCTCGCTGCGGCTAGCTTTCGCCGTTGTATGCAACAGGCTTGAATGGCGTGCGCTTGGTGGACTCGGTGGCATCAGCTTTGAAAGCCGGTTTTGGTTTCGGCTTCGAAGTATAGATGCCTCTGCCGCTGGTGGCGATGCCGACGGCAGCTGCGGTGCGCAGCAGGCGATCGACAATCTTCTTGTCGGCGGCAGAAGTTGACTTGCGCAAGTGGGTCAGGTTGCCGATCAAGGTGATCATGGCGAAGTCGCTGATGACGGCGTGCGTGCCGTCGCTCAGTTCCTTCACGTCTTGTTTGCGGCGACCGATGCCGTCAGCCGGAGTCATTTCGTTCTTGGTCGGGCGATGCGCCGAGAGCAGCAGTTCTTGTCCTGGCGCCAGTGCCTGGTTGAACGCCGGTCTTGAAACCTTGACGTCGCCAGGTCCACTGCAAGCCTTGACGCTCATCAATCCGTCACGCGAATCGATGTGAACCAGAGCACCAGGCTTCAGTTCGACGGCGCCGCGCGATGACTTGACGGTCATGTTGCCGCTGGCTTCGACGAACATCGAGCCGTGCTGCAGAATCAAGTTGCCGTCTTCATCGGTGCGGAAGCGTGTATCTGCCGAGCCGATGATGTGTAGCACGCGTCCGTGTGATTTCGGTTGCGCGGCCGCTTGCACTTGCTTGGTGACTCCGCCGGTCAGCATGTTGCCGCTGGTGGCTGGCGCCTGCTGAGCGGCGGTGGTGGCGACGTCGTCATCGCCGTACGAGACTGCTCGGAAACTTGACCGGCATGATCAGGAAGCCTTGCCCGCGCCCAGTTGCATGCCATAGGAATCATTCTTCAGGAAGACAGTGGCGGTTTCGTCGATGCCATCGCGCCGATGCGCGCGGACCGGGAAGAAACTGCCATGCGCACCGAGGAACCACCGGTATCTCGACACTGCCGAAACGTGTGTGGGCAGTGATCGTTTGCGTCAGTGCCAGGCAGACCGAACCGCGGTGGACGACCAGCAAGCCGTTGTCGGTGCTGACCAGAGTTCCTTTGTTGCCGGCGACGCGCACTTTGACACCTTTGATGTTGCAGGTTGTTGTAGCGCTGACCGTCATCGGTGAAGACGATCAGGTTGGAACGAGCTTCGCCGACGCGCACTACCGAAGATTGATTGTCGGCGACGGTGTCGTCGTCGGCATCGTTTGCAGAGTCGTCAACCGAGTCGTCACCGTTTAACCGTTAACGGCCGCCGCCAGAGTACCTGCTGTCATTTTAGTATTGCCAGTCACGCTCAGCGTCCCGTTTACGTTAAAAGTGAGATCGGCTAACAGCGAGTAGGGGTCTCCCAGAGCAACGAAACTGCTATTGATACCATTTCCAACAATCAAGTCAGTGTCAATCCAGCTCGGCGTTGCGTATCTCATTGGCAGGTTATGACAGCGACGTGGGAGAGGATTTCGTAATGAAGAGTTTTTTTCTGAGAGGATCGTGTTCGGAAACGAGCCGGACGTGCATTTACCTTATATTGTCGACATGTGCGCATTAGGCATGTTCCGCAATCGCCTAGATGTGATGTGATTAATTGTTTTCATGGACTTTTAGGCTAGTTTCTGCCATCATTTGACTAAGGTTTTAGTGTTCCGACGCTACGCTAATGACGACGGACCGCTAGGCGGCGACACAAATTTTGTGTCGCCGTTTTGCAACCAACTAGAGGGTGAGTGTTGGCGAAGCCTCCAGAGTGATTCTCTGGGCGCATCATTCGACTAATCATCATTACAACTGCTTAGCCTTTCTTGGTGCCTGTATATGCAAAACTACTGCTTTGCTTGGCGGCGAGACGGTTGCTGTGCAGTTAACAACATCGGCTCCACAAAAGTCTGAAGAATCTGCCAAGCCTAGAACTCGCTGGCAGTTCTGGGCACCACTGGCGGTGTGCACTAGTATCACCGTATGGTTGCTAGTTGCTTCTTCCATTGTTGAAACGAAGTATCTGCAAAACTACGGGCACTTCTTAGATCCAGCGGCTTACTACTACCAAAACATCGAGTGTTTCCGCCGCTTGCACCAAGAAGGGTTGTTATCAGCCTTGTGCACAGAGCTCACTCAAAACGCAAAGTCTCCTGGTCGGACAATTCCATATTTGCTTTTCGGCCCGCAGCTACTTGTGCACCCGCTCGGTCATTTGGCTACTACTGCACCGGTGCTCTGGCTCTTTCTCGCACTGTTGATCCATACCGTGCGTGCTCGTACGAAATCATTGCTATTTGCCTCTGCCGCTGCGACTACATTCGCGGCCGTTCCATTTCTTTATGATGCCCGATGGGGGCTGGCTGCGTACTGGTTAGACATGGCATCGGCGCTATCGATGGGCTGCTCCGCTCTTTGCTTGATCAACTATACACTCAACAGGAAAAGTTCCTGGCTGCTTGCTTGTTGTGCTCTGGCATCGATTACCGCTACGTTTCGATATACCGCCGGCTACTACATGTTGGCCTTTCTGGCTGTGGCGCTTCCGGTAGCGCTGCTTCCGCTCCTGGGGCAAAGGAAGAATCGGCCGGAGCTTATGCACTCCTTAGCTGCCTGCCTGATAGGCGGTCTTCCCGGACTGACATTCCTCGTCGGATTTTTAGCTGACAATCGAGCGCACTACAACGCTTGTGGTTACGCTTTCGGCGCTTCTCTAATGCAATCATTTATGTGGACATTCCGGGCTGTCCAACAGCTGTTATCAGACCCATTGATTATCTTGTTGGGCTCTTTTACTGCGATTAGTCTCGGCTCTGCAATTGCAGGGATTAGTAAGGATGGCGGAGCGAAGTCCATATCGCGAGGAAGAGCTGATGCGTTCTTACAGGCCTGCTTGTCCGTATGGTTGCCTCTGTCCATTTTCTCTTTTGTGTGCTTGGTAGTCAGGGCGATTGATGGATATCACCCGCTTTTCTATTTTGCTCCTGCTCTTGTAATATCTGCGTTCTGTGCGTTTCCCCCTATTCGGTCTAAGTTCTTAAACAGATCGCTCTCCGTGTCGCTCATAGCTGCAGCTATAGTCAGCGCCGGCAATGCATTTGCTTCGTCGTTGTATCTTGCGCGACATCCGTATCCTTTCCAGGTTCTGCATCGGCAAGCGGAGGTCGCCATCATCCGTGCGATAGTTAAGACGCGCGCTTTGAACTTTGTAGAATTCGACGAAGAGACCTTAATGCCTCAAGTTGAAGCATTTCTAAACTATGGTCATTTCTGCAGTTTCCCACCGAAACTGTTCAGCGTCCACAAGTCGTACTTGCAGTTCTTTTACCCACGGCAGACTCCGGAGTCAGCAGCCCAGTCTGCATATAGATATTTGAAGCAGGAAGTGGCACTCGTAGCGGTCTTTGATGACGCACAACGACCGCTACGAACACCCTGCTTTGACAACGAGTTTAGCTCCACCATTGCCGCCGCGGTATCAAAGCTGGTGGCAGCCGATCCTCACTGGCGGCTAGTTCAAAAGGTCAACAGTCCCAAAGGTATGCTAGCGATTTACTCTGCTCGCCAAACCGGCGACTGACATTGCGTTTCTTCTAGCTCCAGCGAATGATTCTGATCAGCTGAGATGTCTTCGGCAAAACTAGAGTTCCAGCGCTAATTGTCGACACCATTGAGAGCCTCATCTATAGCGCCATCCCTGTGCAGCGTGGCAAGAAGACATTCTGGCACCTGGGTATGTCCTTTAGGATGTTCGCGACTACAATTTCCGCCAGCATCTAACTCGCTTTGATTTTTCGCCACTGAAACAAAAGCAGATAATTGCTTGATTTGTTTTTCGAGTTCTAAAATGCGGGCTATGCCAGCTCGGTTGACATCCCCGTATTTTATGTACAGGTAACACAATTCATCTAGGGGAATGCTCAGTTTTTCGCTGAGCTGAACTAGGTCACCGGTGCTATGAATTCGTCCAACTATATCGATCACGTCATACAAATTGCGGTCCGCATACTTACTTTCGCCACGATTTAGGTAGGGAATTGCCCTCAAACTCATTACGACAAGTTCGTCGGATACGCGTACCAGCCATTTTTCCTGAAATTCAACCTGCACCCTGAGCAATTCTTGCAAGCGCAGCGAGACATCCCGCGACAGTCTACGGTATACAGGTCCGAGGATAAACCAATAGACTCTTCCAAAGATTGACTTCATATTTATCTCTCTCGGCAAACGGCGTAGATAGTGTTGAGTGGCCATTGATCTAGCGGGGTATCCGCAAAAGCGTTCAGCTTGAATGCATTCCGTCTCTTCCAAAGCTCGATTGACAAGTTGAATGCCCATTTTTCGGAATGTATATTTACTCCGAAATCATGCAATTCTGCTTCGTTTTGCATCTCCTGCTCCTGCATAACACGAGAGCAATATTTGGACTGGAGGCTAGCGATCTCTGGTAACGCCACGGTCTTCCACAGATCCTGCGATTTCTGATCTTCATGCCACCGGAAAAGTCCGTACACTGAATCGATCGATTTGAACTTCGCACCATGCTGCAAGAAACGCAGCCACAGTTCGTAGTCCATCGCAAAACGCAGGCTGTCATCGACGCGGTCACCGGAGCGCTCATAGATCTCCCGCGTCCAGAATGTGCACTCTTGCGGCACGTAGCAGGACTTCTTCAGTAATTCTCTGTCGTACTCACGATACGGATAAGCGCGCGTGTAGAAGCCGTTCTTATCGATGAAATAGCGGCGCCCGTAAACCAGATCGATTCCCGGCTCGCTCGTCAACACTTTCACGGCATCGCTGACCACTGTGCGCGATGCGTAGCAATCATCCGAGTTCAGGTAAGCCAAAATCGAACCGGTGGTTTTCTTGAAGCCTCTGTTCAGGGCGTCGGACTGACCTTTGTCCTTTTCCTGGCAGATGATGTCGATCTCATTTGAGTACTTCGCCAGTATGTGTCGCGTCTCATCTGTCGATGCTGAGTCCATTATGACGTATTCAATGTTCTCGTAATCCTGCCGCAGCACGCTCAAGATTGTGCGCTCGATGCACCACCCCTGATTGTAGGACGGGGTGACGATTGAGACGCGCGGCGATGACGAGGAAATAGATCTGGCCATCTTGGAATTATGCCACAAGAGCCGCTCTACAGCCCTAAATGCGCTTTACATTAGCGCGCGGTTAGAGTCACTTCTTTCTCTTCGCGTCCAGTTTGGGCTGCTTCGGCAGCGCGTTTTGCCGCTGCTTCGGCTTTGGCTTTTTCGGCTGCTGTTTCCGGGTGTACACGCGACAAGGTTTTGCGGATGTCGTTCATCGGTTTTTCCAGGACATGCCAGGAAATAATCGCCGCCAGCAATATCAATCCGAAGCACAGCGACAGGCACTCCACGCCTTGCCAGCCCACGATGGTGAGGCCCGCATGCATCTTCGTTTCGTAAATGACAAAGAAGTGGAACACGTACATCGCGAACGTCAGTTTGCCGATGTACGTCATGACCTTGTTAGAAAGTGCTTTCGCCAGAGGCGGCCAGTGCAGTGCCAGCGCCAGGAAAGTCACGCCGGTGAGCGATGCCGCGGTCATCACCGGTGCCAGCGCGTATTCCCAGGAATGAATCGCCGGGCCGAAGGTAATGATTGCTGAATAACTGGCCAGGCAAGCAACGAAAAGCGTCGGTGGCAACCAGCCGCCGCGCAGGTACTCGCCCCATTTCGGGCGCGCGATCAAGACCATCGCCAGCAGTGCGCCGAGCATGATGGTCTCCAGGTGCCAGAAGCTGTTCATGTAATACGAACTGCCGGCAGACAGCTTACGGTCGTGCCAGAGCAGGTAATAGCGCGCGACGAAACCGACGGCGGCCAGCCCGGCTGCGAAGTAAATCAGTTTCTTCAAGCCGTTGAGAACGCGAGCGCTGAATCCCCACAAGAGGTAGAACTGCTCTTCCACGCACAGCGACCAGAACGGCGTCAGGATGGTGACGAAGATCATGAAGTCGATGCCGCTCAATTCGGAGTACTTCGTCATGGCGAACCAGCCGGGACCGGGCAGTGCGAAGTTTCCAGAGAAGAGGTACAGCGGCACCACCAGCTGTTGCAAGAACAAGCCGTACCAGTGCGACGCCTTATGCGGCGCGAACAACGGCAGAATGAATGCCGTCGCCGACAGTACCAGAAAGTACAGCGGCCAGATGCGCAGCGCGCGGCGAGCATAGAACTTTGGTAAAGAGATTTTGCCGTACGCCTTCTGTTCGGTGCACAGCAAGTGCGTAACTAAGAATGCGCTAAGGATGAAGAATAAATCAACTCCCAGCCAGCCCCATTCCGAGATCTTCTGCAAATAGTCCTGTGCGCCCTTGCAGGTGCTGAACACAATGGGCGCGCCATGGTGATGGAAGAACACCAGTAGAAAGGCAATGGTGCGCAATCCGTCGAGTTGCGGCCAATAACTAGTTTTGAAGCTCGTCAAGAGGTTGTTCCCTGAGGAGATTACAACAAGCATAGCCGCTCGCCGAGCTGACAGTTTTAATGGGCTGTAATGAGCTTTAGGTTTTTGTAGACCGACAATCGTCCGTGCAGGCTTTCGACATTGCCGACAAATTTCCAGTCGGGGTTGTTGGGCAGTGTCTTCGCCATGTAGTTCGAAACTGTGGCGCTGTACTGATTGTCGAACCTTTTGAATGCGTCTTCAGGGTTGGTGAATACTGCCACCAGATCGACTTCTTTGAGCGTCTTGTCGTAAGTGCCCAGGGCCATTTGTTGGGCGGTCTTTCCTTTGTGCATCGCCATTTCTTTCATGTACATTTCGTGCTTGCTGAACATGGCCACCCAGCCGCAATAGCGCCCGCGATTGAAGAAGACCTCCATGTGTGGGAAGACCGTTTCGTCATCGAATTCAGTGAATGACGAAGCCTTAGTTGACACCATGAGATCGGCCAACGCCATGTTGCACTTCTGTTGAATCTGCAAGGCGGGTGGCGGATGCGCGGCGACCTTGCGCTTGCTGTCGTACGCGAGTGCGGAAGTGGCGACCGCGGTAATCAGTAATGCGGCGCTTACGCCGCGCCACCACATACGGTTTGGACCGAGCGGACCGAGGCAGCAAAATGCGGCCACGAAGAGCGCGGGAGCAAAATAGACAAGCGGGTGAATGCCGTCGACGGCTTTCACTACCAGGCAGACAAAAAGAAAGATCGAAACCGGGAGCCACTGACAGAGCAACACCTGCATGGCATCGGCTTTTCGCTTGACCAGCGCCACGAGATTGGCGCCGATAAAAAGGAGCACAATGGCGAGAATAATGGTGCCGAGCAATTCGTGAATCGTTTTCAAAGTCCAATAAATCGATTGCGAAATCGGCGCGCCGAAGGCAAACCCGAAGCGTTTGTAGTAATCGGTGTTCGATTGCCAGTGATAGAGGGTGAACGCCAGTCCGGGAAGTGCTGTTAGCGTGGATAAACCAACGGCTGCAGCTAGGCGTCCCCACTGTCTCCAGTAAACTTTGAGCAGGACGCCGGGCACTGCCAGCGACAGAAACGAAAGCAAGTAGAAGCCCGACGACCAGCGGAACAATGCAGTAATTGAGGCGAACGCGCCCAGTGCCAATAGCCAGCCACGATGTTTTGATTCGCTGAAACGGATCAGGCACAAGGCCGCCGAGCTCAAAGCACACGCCGCTGGAAAGTCGAGCCAGTAAGCTCCAACGCCAACGGTCGGGTCATATAAAAACCGAATTCCCGCAAATAGAGCCATGGCTGCTAAACAAAACAGTAGCGAACCTGTGCGCTTGTGAATTGTTGTTCCAAGCAACAGCAGAAATCCGCACATAGCTGGCGCCTCTGTCCACAAGTGCCCAGTGGTCTGAACGAGGGTTAGAGGAGCGAAGAGTAAAGAGGGCAACGTGCGACCGGGAAATCGATCATTAGCTCGCAGTTCAAACTGCAGAGCAGCCGGCAATCCCTGCTGTTCATAGATGCGGTGCAGGTCTATGTTATGCACGTAGTAAGCCGCCGGATCAAAGAAAAATCCGTAGTTCTTGAGAAACAACAATTCAATACGAGTGGCTGCAATAACAACCAGTGCCGTGACCGCGACCGCTGCCGATAATATGCATAGGAGTGTCACCAAGGAACTTGGTTGGCAGTGACTGCGCGTTACTAACGAATCGCTTTTTCCCGGGTCGATCGTAGATTTCAGATGTGTCATTGTGCAGCCTGCAAGTTCCGATTTATATAAATGCTCAGGTTTGCCCGAGGCCCACTGATAGTTTTGCGGAACTCCCAAGTCGGGTCATCTTTTATTTGTTGGGAGATGTAGAAAGCGACTTCGGCGCTGTACGGATTGTCAAACATTCCCGGTTTGCGCGCGTCAGAGGGTGTTGCAAAAACAGCCAATAAAGGCATCGTTGCATTTGCCTTGGCATAGACGACCTTTCCCATAGTGGCTGGGCTATGATTTGGGTAGCGGCTTTTCAGATAAGCCTCATGGATACTGAAAAGTGCTTCAAATCGAACCCGCCTGTGTTGATAGTAGAACAATTCGAGCAAGGGCATACACCGCTCGGCATCAAGCTGGGCGAAGTTGTCGCACCCGGCTGAAGCGATTTCCATAGCGAGCTTTTGGTCCAACTCACGGTCAAGTCTAGCCGCTGCATGCAGTAGATTAGCCATTCTCCAGTAGAGTTTGTACGAGTGAGCGCTAAGTGCCACAGACAGTGCCAACAATGCGATGCTACAGATTGCCGCTTTGCCGCATAGCACGGGCACTCTGTTTAGAGGACAGAAGGCTGCCACCATCAATGCCGGCGCGATGTAGACCAGCGGGTGATAGCCGTCGACTGCTTTCACAATGACGCAAACAAACAACAATATCGAAATTGGATACCACAAAGCTATAAGAGTGATTCGCCTTTCATCGACGGATTCCGAACAGCGCCACATCAATAATGCATTTCTTACAACGAGGAAAGCAAAAAGCACCAAGAGCACGACTCCGATCATCTCCTGCAGTGCGAAACCCGTCCATGCGAAGGATTGAGATAGAGTGGCGCCGAACGCGTAACCGTTCCTCTGGTAGTAGCCAACATTAGAAGGTAAATGTCTTACCGCAAATGCTATTCCAGGGGTCGCCAGCAGCAAAGCAAGGACTGTCGCGATGGTCGTGTGTCTAAAATAAGCTCTTGTAGGTCGCGCGATAATTGCGATTGGTACCGCGAATGATAGGAATGCGAGCAGATAAAATGTAGCCGACCAGCGACACAGCGCCGTTAGGGCTGAAAACGCGCCGAATGCGGCCATCCAGCCGAGATGCCGATCTTCGAGGTAGCGGATTAGGCACAACGAAGCCAACCCTATTGCGCAAGCAGCTGGTATGTCCAACCAGTATGCTGCAAGTCCGTAGAACGGGTTGTACAGCATGGGCAGTGCCACAAATGTGGCGGAAGCTGCCAAAGCGAAGAACAACGACGCGGTTCGTTTGTAAACCGTCATGCAAAACAGCGTCAGGAAGCCCCATACAAGCGGCATCTCCGACCACATGTGCCCCATCAGCGTAGATAACAACTGCGGACACAGCAAGAGATACGGGACCGTTCGTGCCGGACACCGCGGGTTATCCAGAATTTCCGCCAGCAACGTCGGCACCAATCCCTGATGCTCGAGTCTCGTCAGGATCTCGATGTTCATGACATAGTAGGCAGCCGGATCAAAGAAGAAACCGTAGTTTTGAAGCCAGAGTTTTTCGATGTGCACCGTCGACCAGCACAGCCAGAGGCAGGCGAGTGAGGCGGCCGCAAGTATGATTGCAAGGCCGGCAATTGATGTATCAGCTGTTCTCGACATTGCGGTTGCCACCGTGATTGGCGCGCGGACAGGGGACTCGATGCTCGCTACGTCGCTTGTTTCATTTGTCGCGCTCGACCGGATCGTCATTTACTGCTATACACCCATTGATCTAGTGGTGTGTCAGCGAAAAATCCGCGGCTGGCATGCACCTGCGTATGCCATAGAGCGAGCGCAATTGTGTGCCCATGCGTAATGCGGTCGGCACCGTAATAATAAGACTCGTGCAAGTATTCCATGTCACTGGGCTTGGTGGCACGACCGACATACTCGGTTTGAATCTTCGCGACTTCCGGCAGGCAAACTTCGCGCCAGATCACCTGGCTCTTCTGCTCGTCGTGCCAACGGAAGTATCCGTAGACGGTGTCGAGCGCCTTGAACCGAGCGCCGTGGCGAAGAAACCTCAGCCACATCTCATAGTCCATCGAAAAGTGCAAGTCTTTGTTGACGAAAGCGCCGGCGCGGTCGTAGATGCCGCGCGTCCAGAAAGAGCATTCCTGCGGAATGATGTTGAACTGCCGCAGCTGTTCACTATCGAATTCGCGAAACGGATACGCATCTAGGAAAAAACCATTTTCATCAATGCGATAACGACGACCATATATAACGTCGACCTCATAACCCATCAGTTCTGTGACGGCATCGGCAACGATGTGTGGTCCGGCGAGCGCGTCATCAGCGTTGAGATAGGCCATGATTTGCCCCTGGCTCATTTTGAATCCCTTGTTCAGGCAATCGGACTGACCTTCGTCCTTCTCGCGCACTATCGCAGAAACACGCGAAGCGTATTTCTGCAAAATGCGCTCAGTGCCGTCTGTCGAGAGATTGTCGAGGATGATGTATTCGATGCGGGGATACGTTTGTTTGAGGACGCTCAAAATGGTGCGTTCTATAAACTGTCCCTGATTGAAGGACGGCGTAATGATCGAAACCAGGGGAAGATTTTCGGTCATGGGAGTCCAAAGATGATACGGGTTTTACTTTCGGCTTTACTTGGGAGTAGCGCCAACAACTTTGTCTGCTGGTGCGCGCTCGGACTCCTCGACCTGGAATGGCGTAACCCAGTCCTCCTGGAATTTTTTCTGTTTGTTGGACAGTTCCTGCATTCCGGCTTCGCATTCCTGGAAGATCCGTTTGTAGACCGGTCCAAAAATCCAGAAGTAAATCTTGGTCTTCAAATCGTTGGGCACGCCTGTATCCCGCCTCTCGGTGGTTGTGTGACGCCATGCTTATGGCCGCGCGATTATGGCATACATTGAAGTACCTCACTCTAAATCCGCTTTACATTTGGGCGAAACGCACAACCGGACTGCGGTTCACTATAATGGAGACATGTCTAACCTATGGACACTAGTGTGGGGGCGCCCTGAAGTAGATCCAAATCTACTGGCGCGGGCAATCGAGGATGAGGCTGCGTCCTCCAACCTCGACTTTCGGACACGTGTTTTGATCCGGGATGGCACTCGTGCCCTTGGGCAATACTGGGGCGCGAAGCGATTGGATGAGTGGCTGAGCCAAAGTCCGGTGCGTTTGCGACTAGAGGAAATCACGCATGAAGACCTGGGCGAAACGGGTTTCCCGTTCTTGAAGGAGAGCTTGATGGAGCGGACCGACGCTGAGGTTGCGAAAGAGTTTTTGCGCGAACTGGGAGTTAAGACGAAGCAGCCGGTCGTCTTGACCATCGGCGGCGCAATCGCGTTGATATTGCAGGGAGCCCTTGAGCGCTCCACGACTGACATAGACGTTGTGGACGAGGTTCCAGAATCGATTAGAAACCAGCGGGATCTCTTGGATGATTTACAGCGGCGATACCAGTTGCTGCTGACCCATTTCCAGTCACACTACTTGCCCAGCGGATGGGAGCAGCGCGTTAGAAACTTGGGCGCGTTTGGATCAATACAGGTGTCTGTTGTTGATGTCTATGACGTGTTTTTGGGCAAGCTTTTCAGCAAGCGCACGAAGGATCTGGACGACTTACGCGCGCTGAAGCCGCAGCTGGAGCTGGACCGGCTGGTTTCTCAACTGCGCGGTAGCACCGCGGCACTCCTGTCGGACCCTGAGTTGCGACAGACGGCTGAGAACAACTGGTACGTTGTTTTCGGAGAATCGTTGCCCACGTAATGCTAGTCCGGTTTAGTTGGCGGCGACCGGTTGTTTCGCGTCGCCGGCTGTGTGCGACACGTACCAGTCAATCGTCTCGCGGATGCCCTGTTTGAGGGAGACCTGCGCGTTCCAGCCCAGGTTATCTTTGGCGCGAGAAACATCGAGGCGACGGCGCGGTTGACCGTTCGGCTTGTTCACATCCCAGCGTACTTCGCCCTTGAAGCCAACTTGCTCGGCAATCAGCTCTGCCAGGTCTTTGATGGAAATTTCTTCTCCCGAACCCAAATTAAGCGGCTCGGACGATTCATAGTTCAAGGCACCATTGACGATACCATCGGCGGCGTCGGTGACATAGAGAAACTCGCGCGTCGGCGTGCCGTCGCCCCACAGCTCGATGAACGGCGCCTTCTTCTCTTTGGCTTCCACGCACTTCTTGATCAGCGCCGGAATCACGTGCGACGAGTTGTCATCGAAGTTGTCGGCGGGTCCATAGAGATTGACCGGCATCAGGTAAATCGAGTTGAAGTCATATTGCTGGCGATAGGACTGCGACTGCACCAGCAGCATTTTCTTAGCCAGACCGTACGGGGCATTGGTTTCTTCCGGATAGCCGATCCAGAGGTCGTCTTCCTTGAAGGGCACCGGCGTGAATTTGGGATAGCAGCAAATGGTGCCGATGGCGACAAATTTCTTGATGCCCGCCTGGCGTGCTTCTTCCATGAGCATGACGCCCATCATCAGGTTTTCGTAGAAGAACTTACCCGGGTTCTGTTGATTGGCGCCGATGCCGCCGACGACTGCCGCCAGGTGAATGACCAGGTCGCACGGATGGTCTTTGTACAGCTTGCGGACTTCCGCCTGCTCGATCAGGTTGTAGTCGGAGCTTCTCGGGACGAATATGTCGGTGAAGCCCTGTTCTTTGAGTTTGGCTACGACCGCTTTGCCGAGGAAACCGGCTCCGCCTGTGACGATTACTGTGCGTTTCTTGTCGATAGTCATGCTCACATTTCCTGATAGTTCTGGGGCAGGTGTTAAGGTCAGGAGATTATGTCACAGTGCCGTTTCCATCGCCCTAATTACGCTTTACATTTTGAGGAAACCGCTGCTAATGTCCGAAACATGAGACGCACTTAGTCGCCTGTAGGCTCATGCCAAGTACAATGAGACGCTATGTCGAACTCATTTAAGCAATGGCTGGAGAACGTGTTCCACATGCCGACGCGCCTGATATCGGTGCTGGCGGCGGTGCACGACATTCAAAAGAAGGTCCACGAAATCGATGCGTGGCAGAAAAATTATGACTGGACGTTCAAAGAACGCCTGCAGGAAATCGAAGACGCGATTCACAACATTCCGGAATGTCCGCGTCCCGACTACACACCGATTCATCAGCACATCGATACATTGACCACGCTCACCGGTACCATACGGGCGGCGCAAAACAATTTCGCGCCCGATTGCAATCTTGCCCAGGCTGAGTTCAAAGTGTTCTCGCAATTCGGTGATGACGGCATCATCGATTATCTGATTTCGAAACTGAACATCGCTGAGCAGCGTTTCGTCGAATTCGGGGTCGAGTCGTATCAGGAGAGCAACACCCGATTTTTGCTCCTTCACCGCAATTGGAGCGGTCTGATCATGGATGGCGGGTCCGAGAACATCGAATTCATCAAGCGCCAGGAAATGTATTGGCGCCACGATCTGACTGCGGTCTGCGCCTTTATCGATGTGGACAACATCAACAAGCTGATAGAAGAGAACGGCTTTGGCGGTCGCATCGGTTTGTTGAGCGTCGACATTGACGGCAACGACTACTGGGTGTGGCGGGCGATCAATGTCTGCAATCCGGCGATTGTGGTCAGCGAATACAACAGCACCTTTGGACCGGAAGCTTGTGTGACGGTGCCCTACGCGCCGGACTTCCAGCGCACGAAAGCACACTACTCCAACCTGTATTGGGGCGCCTCGCTGGCGGCTCTGCACAAACTGGCTAAAGAGAAAGGCTACTCATTCGTCGGCTGCAACAACGCCGGCAATAATGCCTACTTTGTACGCAATGACCTGATGGCGGCCGCGGGAATGAAAGCTTTGACCCCACGCGAAGGCTTTGTGGCAGCCAGGTTCCGCGAGTCGCGCGACTCGGACGGCACGCTCACTTTTGCCCCGCCGGAGCAACGCAAAGACATCATCGGTGACTGTCAGGTTTTTGATGTGGGCGATCTGAAAATGGTGCCCGTCAAACAGTTGCCCTGGCAGTAATCCTCTACTGCTCCGCTTGCGAGTGCTGGTTGCGTTCGATCAGCGCGCACAACTCGCGGATGCGCGTGGCAATTTCTCGTGACGGTAGTGTCGCCGATACCACCCCGTCCACAGCATGCAGCGCCGGTGCCTCGCTGTACTCCTCGGGGCGCGACGACAAAAGCAAAATAGGGATGCGTGCGGTCAGATCGTTCATTTGCAGCAACTGCCTGATGTACGATAGTTTGTCGCGGCACGAATCGACATCGATGATAATCAAGTCGATGTCTTCGGCGGCCGCGATCATGAAACACGCATCGAGACTCTCCGCGTAGTGCAAATCGAAGTCGAACTCGAGCGGACTCTCCGGGATGCTCTCGG
This sequence comes from Candidatus Obscuribacterales bacterium, assembly GCA_046328035.1. Classification (GTDB taxonomy): domain Bacteria; phylum Cyanobacteriota; class Vampirovibrionia; order Obscuribacterales; family Obscuribacteraceae; genus JBGASG01. The sequence continues at coordinate 62,571 of JAXLXI010000009.1, forward strand.
CGGAATCTGTGAATGACAGCAACAGGGCAGAGTGAATGATCATCTGCAGTGCGGGAGGGAAACAGCGAAGTAGTGTAGAAGTGTCCAACGACCTGATATATCTACACTACACAGTCTGCGTTATTTTTCGGTGCCCGTTTTCCAATCGCTGTTGTTGGAACGTCGTGCACAATACATTTTCGAGCACCATATTTGATGCTAGCGGCTGCGTCAGCCGTTGACGCTCTTCGCGCAAACTTCAGCCATCTTTTCCATGGCATCCGCGTCGTCGTGACGCCCCTGGCGTCTCAGATATGCGCCGAAGCGGTAGTACGCGACGAGCAACTGGTGGCTGTTCGTGCCTTTGATGGCAGCCGTCACAGCGCTGTTCAAGTGCGCCTCCGCCTGAGCGAAGTTGAGCGCATCTTCGCTCTCGACGGCGAGATCGAGGAGATGATCAAATCTCGGAGTCGGCATATATACGACTCTCCCTGAGAATTAGTGTTGCGGCAGGTTAACTCCATCATGCACCGAGCCGCCAAATCTGACTAGGGTTTGGCGGCAAAATGTTAGCTGCACTACAAACGCTCTAGTTCGCAGCAATGATCACGGTGGTCAACATGCCCACCCAACCTTCCTTTGCGCAGGCGAGGAATTTCATCGAATTTTGGTACTGGTCGCTGGCGTTGGCGGGGTGCGCGATTGTCGCCTGGGAAAAGGTCCCGGAATACCGGGATAGTCAAGAGAGGGCGGAATTCAACCCATCATCCTGAAAGCCCGTGCAGATGCGGATCTTTAACCGCGAGGGAGCATCTAGACCGGATTGAGCCAGTTACGCTAAACCGGGACCTTTTCCCAGGCGGTGCTTTAGCGCCCCCGCCAACGACAGCCGCGCGATAAAAGTGGACGAAAAATTCAGCGTGCTGCTGCGGCGGTGGTTTCTGCAACTGACGCGTCGTTGCCGCGGCGCTGATGCACGGCGATTGTTTCTTCGACGATCGTCTGAAAGCGGCGTCCAAAGTCGACAGAACGCAGGTGAGTCGCCTGCCGCGCCTTTTCTTCGGACGCGAGATCGGGTCCACGCTTGCCGTCTTTGATGGTGGCAAGCAGCAGGTGCGCCAGTTCATCGGCGTTTCGGGCTGCGAAGAAAGTGGCAAAATCGGGATTCTGTTCCTTATGAACCGCGATGTCGGAAAGCAAGATCGGCTTGCCGAGCGACCGGGCTTGTTCGACGACCGTGCTCCAGCCTTCGTAGAGCGAGGGCTGCAAAATCGCCACGCACGAGCGCATCAGTGAGAAGACGTCTTCTTCGGGTATCAGCCCCAGAAGCCGAATATTGTCGGTGTAATTCAAAGACAATATCCGCGAGCGCAGATACGGCACATAGTAAGGATCGCGTGGATCTTCGGTGGCGCCGCTACAAACCAGTGTCAGTGATGGGTCCAGCTTCATGGCCCGCTCCAGGGCGTCCAGCACGACGACATGGTTTTTGTGCTTCCACATCTGGTTGGGGACGAAGATGAATTTCTCGGGCAGGTTGTATTTGCTGGTGGCGAGCGCCGGATCACGATTGTAGACGGCGTCCGGTATATGGGCCATGAATGGCATGACGCGTGTGCGGTCGGCATATTCGGGATAGAACTTGCGGCAGGCGCGGGCAGCGTCTTTGCTGCTCAAAACAATCAGCTCGGCGCGCCGAAAGACCAGTTGAAACATCTCCTCGCGCACATTCAGGTCGTACTCAGGAAACATCTCCGGCATCTCTTTATGCTGGAAGTCGAAGAGCCAGGACAGCTGCGGGATGCCCAGGTCGCCGTAATCGGCGGTGGCGAACATGCAGTCGATATTTTGCGATTTGAGAAACGGACCGACGTTGTACTGCTGCCACTCCGGTGTGTCGGCGGGAAACTCGAGAAACTCGTGCGCCAGCTCTTTGAAGTGCTGCAATTCTTTGATGTCGGTTTCCCAGGCCGCCCAGAGCACCAGCTCGATGTCCGACTGAGCGGAGCGCAGCGCCTGGAAAATATTCGACAGGTAGTGGACGCCGGCAATCCATTGTTTGCCGCCGGAGACGCGCACGCCCAGCCGCAGTTTCTTCTTTGCCGGTGCCGGTGTCGGTGTCGGATCAGACATAAGCATTCTCTGACGCGGCTAGAAATGCGGAACTCAATCGCTCCAGTCCATCTCTGAGTGAAACTTTGCACTTGAAACCGAGGGCTTCCAGTTTTGATATGTCCACCGACCAGCGCTGCGGTTCGCCGGGACCGGCAGCCTCGGAGAAAACTACGCGGCGGCTTTGCTGCGTCACTTCCAGCAAGAGGTCGACCAGCTGCGCAATCGTGATCGATTCACCGGAGGCGATGTTGTATGCTTCGGCTGTGAAGTCGCCCTGGGTTGCCACCAGGAGCAGTGCCTCGATCAAATCATCAATATGGACAAAATCCCGCATCTGCGAGCCGTCGCCCCGCAGGTGCACTTCCTTCTCATTCTGCAAAAGTTGATTGAGAAACTCGTAGATCAAAAGTTTCTTCTGCCCGGGTCCGTAGACTGAAAACGGCCGTGCCACCACCACTGGTATCTGATGCAGATCGTGATAGACGCGCGCATAGTTTTCCGCGGCCAGTTTGCTGACGCCATACGGCGATACGGGAATCGTTGGATCATCTTCCTTGATCGGCACGCGCGCCGGGTTGCCATAGACGGCCGCCGACGAGAGCAGAATCACTTTTGGGCGGTCTTCGCGCTTGCGGCAGTGTTCGAGCAATTGCAGCGCCAGTAGCGTGTTCTTGCTCAGGTCCTTCATCGGTGCATCCACCGACTCGGGCACCGTGCTGCTGCCGGCGCAGTGAAAAATGTACTCGTACGCCTCGTCGAATTTGCCGCTCTGCAGCAGATTGCCCAGGTCGCCCGTGACCAGCCGCGTGCTGGCAGACAGCTTGCTGACGCGTTTCAGTTCGTCGCCGAGACTGAGCGCGGTGAGCGTCGTCTGCCAGCCCAATTCCGCCAGGCGCCGAGCCAAATGTGAGCCGATGAAACCGCCGGCTCCAGTGACTAGTGCTCGCGGTTGTACAACACGCGCCGGCACGCCTACCTCCGATCAGTTCTTAGCTGATGTCGAAGATGTCTTTTGCACCGGAATCTTTTGTTCCGAGTTGCCGCCGGCTATAGCGCCCGGAGCGCGTCTGCGCAGTTCCAAGCGCCAGTAATCCAACAGATCACCCATCATCTTTTCGAACGAGATGGTGGTATCCCAGCCGGTGGCTTTCTTGAACTTGCTGCAATCGCCCCAGAGCACTTCCACATCACTCGGACGCAGGCGAGCCGGATCGACTTTGACTTCGATCTTGACGTTGCTCATGGTGAGCAGCAGGTCGAGCATCTCTTGAATGGTGCGGGTGACGCCGGAGCAGATTACATAATCTTCGCCGGGTGTACAGGATTGCAGAGCCATCCAGTAACCGCGCACCATATCGCGCACGTCGGTCCAGTCGCGCTTGGCTTGCAGGTTGCCGACATGCAGAACCGGTGGTTTGATGCCCAGTTCGATTTGCGCAATCTGTTTGGCGAAGTTGGAGGTGACGAAGACGTCGCCGCGACGCGGACCTTCGTGGTTGAAACCACGGGTGCGCACCACGTGCAGACCGTACGATTGATTGTATTGATACGCGAGCATGTCTTGCGTGACTTTGCTGACCGCGTAGGGGCTGAGCGGGCGCAGCGGGTTGTTTTCGCTGATCGGCAGTTCGTGCTCGAGCACTTTGCCGTATTCTTCGGAGCTGAGCGCGACTTGAATGCGCGGCTTCAGTCCCTGTCTGCGCACGGCTTCAAAAATATTGAGCTGCATGGCAGTGTTGTTGGCGATGGTGGCTGCCGGGCTGTTCCACGATTCCGGAACGAAGCTTTGTGCCGCCAGGTGAAAAATAAAATCGGGTTTGGTGGCTTCGATCAAGTTGCTGACCGCGAAAGCGTCGGTCAATTCGCAATCGATCAGGTTGACCTGGTCGACCAGGTGTTCGACGTTGTTCATTTGCGAACGCCAGCGCTTGACGCCGTAGACTTTCGCATTCGGCACGTTGGCCAGACAAAATTCCGCGAGGTGCGAGCCGGCCATGCCGGTAACGCCAGTGATGAGAACATTAGTCATGATTTTTGGCTTACCTGTAGAGAACGCCCGTATTGTATCCAAGAAGTGCGATTTTGGCCCGAGATATAGTTAAGACGCGCTCACGAGTGGGCCCGAGACCGCTTAAACGCCCGCAGGCTGGAACTTTTTCAACAGCACCAGAGCTTCACTTAACAATTGCTGAGCCTTTTCCTGTGAGGTTCCTTCGGCATAACAGCGGAGGACGGGCTCGGTTCCGGACTGGCGGAACATCAGCCAGGCATCGTCAGCGAGAGCGAATTTGACACCATCCATGGTGATCATCTGCACGACTTTGTTTCCTGCGATATCGTCTGGAGCGCGGCGCTGCAGCTCGGCGAGGAAACTAAGACCAGCTTCCGGTGTGACATGCAAATCGTTGCGACCATACGCGAAGAAACCAAATTCTTTGTGAATTTCGGCGATCAACTCGGTTGGTTTTTTGCCGCTGACTGCCAGCGATTCTAAGAAAAGCAGCGAATTGTAGATGCCGTCGCGTTCGGGGATGTGTCCCGCGACACCGATCCCGCCTGATTCTTCGGCGCCGATCAGAACGCCCCCGTCAAGAATTTCTTTGGCGATGTACTTGAAGCCGACCGGCGTTTCGATATATTCCAGATTGTTGGCAGCCGCCATGCGACGCAGTAACACCGATTGCGTGACGGTGGCGACGACTTTGCCTTTGCCGCCGCGTTTCATCAAGTGCTTGAGCAAAATCGGCACCACTTCCAACATGGTCATGGTTTCGCCCTTCTCGCTGACGGCGCCGACGCGGTCTGCATCGCCGTCTGTGACCACCGCCACGGTGGCTTTCTGTTGCAGCACTGTTTGTTTCGTCAAAGCGAGATTGCGATCGACAGGCTCAGGCGCTACGCCGCCGAAAAGCGGGTCTCTGTGAGCGCGAATAGTCTGCACTTTCACTTTGGCTTTGCCGCCCTGGAGAAACTCTTCAATGCAGGTTGAACCGGTGCCGTGCATGGAGTCGACGATGACGCTCAGGTCGGAGTTTTTGATGGCTTCGATGTCGAGCAGCCTGTGGACATGGTCTTTGTATATCTTCCAGATGCCGGCTGAGTCGACCGGACGCACTTCCGCTTGCCCAGCCAGTTTTACGGCTGAGTGATCCGGCACGAGAGATTCGACGGCGCGAGTTTCTTCCTCGAAAGCGCTGCCGCCCCAGTTGGCTTTTATTTTGAAACCGTTGAACTGCGGCGGATTGTGTGAAGCGGTGATCATGATGCCGCCGGCATGTTTCGCATTTACCACCGCGAAGGACAAAAGTGGTGTCGGGACTGCGTGCGAGAAAAGCTGGACATCGATGCCATTGCCAAGCAGTACCTGCCCGACCCGTGCAGCGAAATCTTCGGATAAAAAGCGGTTGTCATACCCAATACTCACCGTATGTGATGCACCACCATCTTTAAGAATATGGCTGGCATACGCCTGACTGACGCGTTCGAGGTTTGCGAACGTAAACTGGTCGGCCATCACCGCCCGCCAGCCATCCGTGCCGAACTTGATATGCGATTGTGTATCTTTGTTTGCTGCTGTGGACATGCTCGCTTAATCCGCCGATTCTGAATTCCGCCGTCATTCTGCCGTGCTTGCGCTGGTAATTCAACTACATGAGAACATCGAGCCTTTCGGAGGGACCTGCGGAGCGAGCATGTAAAATGGGGCAATGACTAAGGCAACCTCGTTTTCTGTAATCGGTTCATTCCAGGGCGAATTCGGAGTGGGGCAGCATGCTCGCATTGTGGCGGCGTCTTTGGATGCAGCCGGTGCCCAATCGCAATTCGCTCTGATTAACACCAAAATCGGACCGCACCTGCACATCAATCAGGAGTACGCGGGCCGCTTCAGCGACACGAATGAAGCCGGAACTGCCAACGCCATCAACCTTTTGTGTTTCAACATTTTCGATTACGACGTCGCTTCAGCGGCGCTCGGGAATCAAGTGCTGGACAAGAAATTCAACATCTCCTATGGCTATTGGGAATTCGAAAAAATCCCCAGCGCCTGGAACCCATTCTTCGATCACTACGACGAATTCTGGGCACCAACCACATTTATCGCCGACGCATATCGACGCGCCACCAACAAGCCGGTGTTCCACATGCCTCTGGCCGTGCAGGTTCCGAAGGCGCCGCCGCTTGGACGGGAGTTTTTCGGACTGCCCAAAGACCAGTTTCTTTTCCTCTTCCATTTCGATGGCCACTCGTACCCGGCGCGCAAAAATCCTTATGCCACCATTCGCGCATTCAAGAGTGCATTCAAACCCGAAAATAAAAACGTCGGACTGGTGATCAAGTCGAAGAACTTGCCGCCTGCAGCACTGGAGCGGCTCAATGACTTTATCGCCGGCGACGATCGCATCAAGCTGTTGATCAAAGACTGGACGCGCGATGAAGTGACGGCGCTGGAAAGCCTGTGCGACGCGTACGTGTCGCTGCACCGCTGCGAGGGCTTTGGACTGGGACCAGCCGAGATGATGGTGATGGGCAAGCCCGTGATCGTCACGAACTACTCCGGCAATTTAGATTTCACTCGCCAGGACAATTCACTGCTTGTGGACTGCGAGCTGGTGCCGGTCCGCGAAGGCGAATACATGTTTTTCGAAGAAGGGCAGATGTGGGCGGAACCCGACGTCGAGCACGCCGCCTCGCACATGCGCACCATCGTCGCCAATGATGAGTTGCGCCGCCGCATCGGCAATGCCGCCGCCCGGTTCATGCGCGAGCATCACTCTCTGGATGTCTGCGGCGCCGGATATACACGCCGCATCAACGCGCTCCTGCAAGAACTTCCCGTCGCCGCCCGTTAGCACGTGCCGACTGGCGAGCAGCTTCAATCCCAGAACAGATCACAGGGCTTGTGCTTGTGTAGCAGCCCGTCGCCGGTAATGAGTGGGCAATCAACTCTGAGCGTCATAGCAACGATCAGTGCGTCGAAAGGATCGCGGCTGAAGCTGAGGCTATGCGCGCGCAAAATGTCACCCGTTTCGATCTCGATAATCGAAATGGCGTTAGCGAAAAAATGCTCTCGCACATATTCATCCAGCGCCGCCACCAGGCGAATCTGACCGGCTTTGAGAAGCAAGGACATTTCCCGCAGTACCACTGCTGGGATGAAGACGGCGGATCTGCCCTCAACCGCGGCATCGAAGGCTTTTTTCACTTTGGCCGGCAGTTTGTTGGGAGCCGTTATGTACCATACGAGTGGGTGAGTGTCCGTCACCAAGAGGGACGGCCGTGTCATAGTTCACTTGCGGTTTTAGCCAACGATTCGAAAATAGAATCGGTTACCTGTTTGCTTGCCTCTTCCAAATCGCCTACCAATTCACCAGATCCACACAGCACGCGCTTTGGTGTGAACGGTTCCTTGGCTTGAGCGAGCAACCAGAGATAGTCTTTGTAGCCGAGCATTACAGCGGCGACCTTTCCGTAATCGGTGACCTCGACAATGCCGCCGTTTTTAGCGAGGTTTTCGACCAGGGGCGCGAATTGCTCCCTGGCTTGCGCTTTGCCGAGCTTTTTCGAATTTTTCTTTGAAGCTGTCGCCATAGCTCTTCCCTCGATTCGTACAGTAATTATTGTACAACTTTGGAGACCTGCTGCAAAGCCGGGCTACAGCTCATTTCACACATGGATGCTGACCACATTTGAAGTCAGTGCAGTTTCTTCCAGGCTTGTTTCTTTGTTTGATTACGACGCCGCCTTAGCGGCGCCTCGGGAATGAAGTGCTGGACAAGAAATTCAGCATGTCCTACGGCTACTGGGAATTAAAAATCCATATGCCACCATTCGCGCATTAAAGAGAGCTTTCAGAACCGACAACAAAATTGTCGGTTTGGTGATTAAGTCGCAGAACCTGCTGCCGGCAGCACTAGAGCGGTTCAACGACTTTATCGCCGGCGACGATCGCATCAAGCTTCAAAGAATGATGACTTGTGCCGCCGCCAGATTTATGCACGAGGATCATTCTCTGGACGTCTGCGGCGCCGGATATACATGCCGCATCAATGCGCTCTGCAAGAACTCCCCGTAGCCGCCGTTTGATTGCCCGTCTTGCGTGGCATCGCGATTGCAATTTTGCCGTTTGTGTACACTAATAAGTGGAGGCAAAAATGCAATCCAGGATTAAGAAATGGGGAAGCAGTCTAGGGGTTCGCATCCCGCGGTCCTTAGCGGCAAGCATCGGTGTGCGAGAAAACACGCCCATTGATGTGTCGGTCATAGGTGGTGCAATAGTCATCAAGCCGGCCGCCACGCAAGTTAGGCTGCACGAATTGGTGCAGGGAATCACACCGAGCAACACTCACAGTGAAATAGACTGGGATTCGCGGAAGGGTCGCGAAGCGTGGTAGGGGGCAGCCGAATAAGAGCAAAACAGACCCATTCTTGGGTACACTATAAACAACCGAGGCAGCACAATGAGCAAGCAAAAACACGATGACAGCGCCTTGAACCAGGTCCTCCGGCTGGTGAACCAGCTTTCTGTGGAAGAACAAGGAGAACTCCGTGCCCTTGTCCGCCTCAGTGCCTCTTCTGCGTTGCGGAAAGCTGCCTCTTAGACTTGATGCAAAGGTCTCGAAAAATATGGCTCAAGAGAAAGCTACCGTTGATGAAATTCTCAAGCTGGTTCAATCCCTCTCCCCTCTGGAGCGGGCAGAATTCCAGCGCCGCCTCGATGCTTCGAGCTGGGGCGACCAATGGGATGCACTGACGGCGAAGATTCGCGCAAGATTCGCCGTCAGCGGTGAATCCATTCTTTCGGAAGAGGAAGTCATGGCAGAGGTCAAGGCTGTCAGAGCCGAGCGAAAGGCGCGCCGTGCTCAAGGCAGTAATTGACACCAACATCTGGATTAGCGCCCTTCTGGGCATCGGCAATCCAAAGAAAATCAAGGATCATCTGAGTCAAGAGCATTATCAGGCAATCTGCTCGACCGAGCTGGTCGATGAACTGCTGGACGTTTTGTCCCGCCCTAAGTTTGCCCAGAAGATAACTGACATTGATGCTGCCGATCTGGTACGCCTCCTGAAAAGGGCCGCAACTTTCGTCCAGCCAGAAGAATTGGCACAGACCAGCCGAGATCCCAAAGACGATGTGTTCTTAGCCTGCTCTATAGCTGCCGGCGCCGACTACCTCGTCACAGGAGACCAAGACCTTTTGTCGCTTGGTGAATTCCAAGGCACGAAAATCGTCACCGCGAGGGAGTTCTTGCAGCTACTGGAATCGTCGCCCGATTAGGTTTTATCTCAGTGCGGTTTCTTCCAGGCTTGTTTCTTTGACAGGAGGAAGACTGCAGAGGCGGCGGCGTAGCTGCGTGGCGTAAGTTTGAGACGCCCGCGCCTGGCTTCCCACTTCTTGATGGTGGCAGGCGTGACACCGACCAACTGGGCGAACTCGCTCTCCGTCATGCCGAAAGACCGCCGTTTTTCACGAATGCTGGCTCCGGCAATCCACTCGTGTTCGGACTGCTTCGTGGCTGTCCCCTTCTTCGTGGCTGCCGCCTTCTTTGCAGAAGACTGTTTCGTAGAAGGCTTCGGCGGCGCGGTTAACTTCGGAACGACACCCTCTCCCACCGACCCGGCTTCGATTACATCAATTCCGAAAATGTCGGCAAGTTCACTCTCCGCGATGCGGCGCGACGCATCGCCATGTCCGGCGCCGATGATGGTGGTGGCATCTGCCTCGATCAGTTCTTCGTGGTCGAGGTCGCGCATCAGGAAAAGCAGTTCCGGTGCCGTGTCCAGTCGCGCGCCCACGCCGTACAGTACAGCGGCGATGTGCTTGCACATGGTGGCAATGTCGGGACAGTTGCAATCCATGCGGATCTCGGTGGGCAAGGGGAACAGCCCCTGGCGCCGATCGGTGACGGTAGACATTACCCTTTCTGAAAACTTCCCTTGCAATAGCTCAAGAAGCGAGCCGATTTCACCGGCACACTGTTTCTTGACCGCTTGCCATTTTGAGTCGGGCAGTTTCTGAATTTGAACTTTGACTTCGTATAACTCGCTGCCGCTGACGAGCGCTTTCACCTTACCTTTGCTGATCTCCAGATGGCACACCGCGCCATTGCGAACGTATGAGCGACCGCGCGGCAAGCGACTGGCGAAATCGCTGAACGACTCTAGATGTTCGCACCATGCTGCACCCCAGAAAGTGCGTGCGATCTTGCGTCCCCGCTCTATTTCAACCGGCTGGACATCGTGTCCGGCTACCCGCCGCCGGCGAACGATGTCGTCTGCTATCGCCCGACGTTCCTCGATGGTCACGTATGGTGCAAATTTCCATCCCCATCTACCGCCTCTCGGCATTTTGCGCGTGGTTCCTCCTTGCCTTATCTAATCCATTGTGACCCGGTCCAGGTCCAGGCTGACCAGATCGATCAATTCCCTATCGCTCATCTCGGTGAGCATAGTCTCCGCTCCGCCGCCGGCTAAGATACCCTCCGCCAGCTCCACTTTATCAGAGATCAGCGCGTCGATTTTTTCTTCCACGGTGCCCTGGCAAATGAACTTGTGCACCAGAACGTTGCGATGCTGCCCGATGCGATATGCGCGGTCAGTCGCCTGGTTCTCAACAGCCGGGTTCCACCAGCGATCAAAGTGCACCATATGCGATGCATTGGTGAGATTCAGTCCCGTGCCGCCAGCCTTGAGGCTAAGCACCACGAATGGCGGCCCGTCCGCTGCCTGAAACGTGTCTACGATGCCCTTGCGCTTTCCGACAGCCGTACCGCCGTGCAGCACCAGTCCGGGATGTGCGAATATCTGGGCGAGAAACGCCGCCAGCGGCTCGGTCATTTCGCGAAATTGCGTGAAGACCAGAACTTTCTCCTGGCGCGAAGCAATCTCTTCGCAGATGGCGCGCAGTCGTTGAAACTTGCCGCTCATCTCCGGTTCGTAGACGCCGTCGCCGAGGAGTTGGCTGGGATGATTGCACACTTGCTTGAACTTAAGAAGATACGACAAAACCAGTCCGCGACGCTGTATGCCTTCGACCTGATTGAGCGAGTCTTTCAATTCGTCGACTGTCTTCGAATATAGTGCCGCCTGTGCGGGCGCCATTCCGCAGAACGTCTTGAGTTCAGTCTTGTCGGGCAGGTCTGTAATTATGCTCTTGTCGGTTTTCAATCGACGCAAAATGTATGGCGACACCAGATTGCGCAATGGCGCATAGTTAGGATGTTCTTGTTCGTTGAGCTTCTGAATGAACCGCTTGAATTTGTCGGTCGAGCCAAGCAACCCAGGCGAGAGAAAATCGAACAGCGACCATAGGTCGCCGAGCCGGTTCTCGATGGGCGTTCCAGTAAGCGCGATGCGCGCCTCGGATTTCAGTTTCTTCACAGCCCGCGTCTGATTTGCTGCCGGATTTTTGATGGACTGCGCTTCATCCAGGATGACGAGACGCCAGTTGAGATTGTTCAGCCACTGCTGGCGCAAAAGCATACCGTATGTGGTGGCAATCAGATCGTGCTCGGAAAGGTGGGCTTGCGGATCGCTGGCGATGGTAGCCATTTCCGCCGACGAAATTTGCGAGGGATGCAAGAAACAGGTGGAAAGCGAAGGCGCAAACCTCTCAATCTCCGATTTCCAGTTTGCTAAAAGCGAGGCGGGAAGAACAAGCAGCGAAGGGCGTTTTGCCGATGTTTGTCCGACTGTTTCTTCCTTCATCGACAAGAGTACTGAGATGATCTGGATTGTCTTACCAAGACCCATGTCATCGGCGAGGCACGCGCCAAGGCCCAGGGAGGAAACGAATTGCAGCCACCGGTGACCTGCGTATTGGTAAGGGCGTAGCGTGCCGCGGAAGTCGCGGCTGATTGTAGTAGTGCCGAGATCGGCGAATTGCTGGGGATTGCGCAGTCGAGCCAGCACATCGGCCAGCCATGAACCCGGATCAACGACCGACCACTGATCGCCTTGTCTCTCCGTCAAAGAGGATTCGCCTGCGCCCAGGTTTGCAGGCGCTCCCGCAAGCAGCCTCATTCCCTCGACGAATGAAATTCCCCCTGATGCGGCTTCGCCTTGAATCTTGTCCCACTGTTGCAGAGCCTGAGAGAGACGCTCTCTGTCTACCTCGACCCACTGACCTTTTAGATAAACGAGACCGTCGCCGGAATTCATGAGCTGTTTCAGTTCCTCGGAGGACAGCTTTGTGTCGCCGAGCGCTACTTCGGCTTGGAAATCGAGCATGGTTTCAAGGCTGAGATGCTCCTGTTTTTTGTTGCCGATGGTGACCTTAACTTGAGGGCGCTGCCGTTTGCGCCACCAATCCGGCATGCGCACCAGAAGCCCGCTCTCCTCCAGCATCGGCACATCCTTCAAGAAAAGATATGCTTCCTCTGGTGTCCAACGCAGTGGATGGAACACATCGTTGGACTCCAGCAACTGTTTGACGAACCGGCTCTTCTCCGACGCGACATGAACTGGTGATAGCAAGTTGATCAGCGCTTTTTTGTTGCGCTCGCCCGCATGCTCCTGGAGCGCCTTACTGAGCGGTTGGTACTGTACGCGTCCGCCGGTGGAAACTCGTGGCGCATAGGTCGCGAGGAACGCGAATGGAAATTGCTCGTCGCGTGCGTTCTCGGCCAGGTGGAAACATACTCGTCCGACCTGGTGCCAAATTGGCGCGTGCTTCTTCAGCCAATCAGCCGGGGGTTGTTGCGCCTGAGCTATTTCTTTGCGCACCCAGGAATCAAGGTCATTCCACAGATTGCGCAGCACGTCTGCCGACAAATATTCAGCGCCACGCATGGGGGGAGCGCTGACTCGTATGGCTTCGAGTTGCGCTTCCGGTGGAGGTTCGGTAGCCGCAGCTACACCGCCGTTTATCACTTCCGGGTTGCGGCAGAATTCAGTCATGAATGTGGTGGCAAATTCCTGCCAAAACATCACTGACGGCCCAACGTAGCCATCGGGCTTAGTAGCGGCGAGCCCGAACAGACCAGCTGCGTGATCGGCAGCGAATTTTTCGGCTATGCGTTTTGTCCATGGCGCCGAAGAGGCATCTGCTGCCTCTTCGAATACCAGTGTTCCGGCGGGAGTCAGTACAATTTCGATGGTCATAGCTGTAGATCATAAGGTCATCTGAAGAGGATTAGCCACATTCGTCCCTTGGTATGACAGCTGGTTCCATCTCGTGAAAACCTCTGCTATGGGCGCTTGCGTGCTACCGGTGTCGATCACGATTTAATGTTGCATGGTGGTTGCGAGGCTGCGAGTAAATTGCCCTATAGGCGAAAATACTCGCGAGTAATTTTGCCTGCAGGCTGATTTTCGACTGGAGCTTGGTCGAGGACCCTGCATTCCGTTTTGAAAATTTGGTGGCGAGCCATTTGCTGAAAGGGGGTGCACTTCTCACCCGACGGTATTCATGTCGTGCCGGCTGTGATTTTCTTGAGTTCGTTAATCTAGGTGCAGACTCAACGCGACGTTCTCGCATGCCAAGAGTGAAGCCTCCGCGCGATTTAATGTTGTCGGGATCGGGCAAAAAGCTAAAGTGCTCATTCATCTGTGAGGCAGCTTGCAATGGGTGAAGAACCTCCGCCGACTACGTTGGCGGTTGACGATTCGGCCAATTCAGTCAAACCTGCGGCTAAGACGCCCGAAGTCAATTTCTTGTCCGATCCTGTCTACAAGGCAGCACTGGCGAGGATGGACGACCTCGATGCGCAGGTAGGTTATGGCGAGCACATGGATGCCGACGTCGAGCGCACATACCGTTTGCTGATTCTGTCGCACGAGCCCCCGAAGCCGTCACCGCTCGACAAGACGCTGGCGATTGCCGGACGCATTCGCATGATGGATGCATTTGCATCGGCAGGCGACCGCAACAAGTTGGCGCTCATGGCCATCGAGACTGCCACCAAGCATCCCGAAATTTTTGTCTATCGCCAGTTTCTGGCCATGTCTTCGGCCGCTGACTTGCAGCTCAACCCCAAGTTTAAAGCGCTCCTGGAGAAGGCCCCGGAAGATGCGCGCAATATATACGGGGTTCTGGCTGAGCTGCGCGATCACGAGAAACGCATAATCGACGAAGCGACTACGCAAATGCACATCTTCGACCAGAAGATGTTCGATCCCCTGCGCGTTGCCGAGGGCATTCAAGATTATTGGGATCTGGTGGACAAGCACGAGTCAGTGGGGCGTCCCACGCGCGCCGCACGACGAGTGGCGTTTGCTGCGCGCATGCGCATCATCGACCAGATGTTCACCAATGGTGCCGAGCCTGGCGGCACTCTTGATACCATGCTCGAGAGCATGAATATGTATCCGGAGATGACGCACAACCGTCTGTTTCTCTCCATAGCCGCTAACTATGAGGCTTCCAAAGATCCGGCATGGATGGATGCGTTTAAAAGAAACGGCGGCGATGTGTCGAAGCTCGCCGGTCAGGGTAAGTGATTTTCCAACGCGCTGTTCGAGTAGATAGACAACTTGCCGTTGGGACTGTCTGTTCCGCCGATGCGGTGCCAGTTTGTCTTGTCGCTCGCCACCAGTTGCGAAACCCGGCGCGCCACCGTCGATGAATAGACATTGTTGAAAACGCCTGGTTTGTCTGCTGTCGCCGGATCGTCGAAAACGGCTACCAGAGCCACTTCCTTCTTCAGCTGGTCGTAAACCGCTTGCGACATGGTGGCAGGATCTTTGCCGGGGTAGTAGTTCTTCATGTATGACTCGTGAATGCTGAACATCGTCGAGGGCCAGCGCGTGAAGAAACCATTGTTGAGAAACACTTCCAGCTGCGGCATCAGACTTTCCGTGTCGAACTGCAAGAATGACTGTGCTTTCGTTTGCAGAATGAAACGCGCCATGGCGGCGTCGGCCTGTTTGCGTAGAGCCAGGTGCGGAGGCGGGTTCTTGGCCAGATGATTGAAGGTTTTGTAGGAGCAAATTGTGGTGGCAACACACAAAACGGTGAGCAGCGGTGCGAGAACGCGCCACCATATGTGGTTCGGACGCAGGCGCCCGAAGGGCACAAATGCCGATATCATCAGGGCGGGAATGAAATAGACGAGACAGTGCCAGCCGTCCACGGCTTTGACGACGAAACAGACGAAGAGAAAAGTTGAAATCGGCAACCATAACGAGAGGAACAGCACGTGCCAGTTCGAAGCGCGCCTGAACAGAAGGCGGAGCAAATTGATGGCGCTGAAAAAGGAGAGTGTCGCCAGAATCGGGATACCCATCAGGCGCACCAGTGCGGGACCGGTCCAGACGATCGATTGCATGATCGGCGCCCCGAATGCGTAGCCATAGGTCGAATAGTAGCTGCGATTTTCCTGGAGAAACGCCAGGAGGAACACCAGCCCGGGCAAAGCGGTCAGCAGCGCGGCCACTAAACCGAAAGCCGCCTGACTCCAGTTGATTCCAGGCTTGAATGGTTTCGGGTTCTCGTAGTCGAACCTATCTACGCACAGCAAAGCGCAGGGAACCGCCAGCGAGGCGTAAGCGAGAACATAAAAGGACGAGGAGAAACGGCTGAGTGCCGCAACTGCAGCCAATGCGCCAAAGGAGAGCATCCAGCCGATATGGCGCGAGCGATGATATGCCACCAGCGACAGTGCCGCACAGCCGAGCGCGCAGGCGGACGTGAAATCCAGCCAGAACCCGGCTATACCCAGGGTTGGATCGTACAGGTAGGGAACGCCGAGGAAGAGGCTTGTCGCCGCCAGTGAAAAACAAAGTGACCTGGTGCGCTGATATAGCGTGCAGGCATACATGTAGAGAAAGAGCCAGACGAAGGGCATTTCGGACCACATGTGTCCGAAGTTGGTGACCAGTTGTTTGGGTGCCAGCAATAAATAAGGAATGGTGCGAAATGGAAAGCGCGCGTTGTGCTGCACTTCGGAGGAAAGCGCCGCCCCGAGCCCTGATTGTTGATACAAGCGATATAGATCGATGTTGTGCTGGTAATAACTGGCTGGATCGAAGAAGTAGCCGTAATGGCGCAGGTATGTCAGTTCGATATGTCTGCAGGCGAAGACGAGCCATGCAGTGAATGCAACCGTGACGAAGAAAATTATCATCGGCGCGCTAGTGAGGCGCGCAATCAGTCTCGGGCTGCGGATTTTACAGTTTATTGGTTTCACTTAACCTAGTATACGCGGTTAACCAGGGGCGGTGCCGAGCATGAAAGCTAATCGATAGTAATGTCACCTCATGACACCCTTGTTATCATGACCCCATTACTTAGACCGACCGTTTGGAGTTAGACGTGAAGAACGCAATTATCATCGCCGGCGGCAAAGGCGAACGGCTTCGCCCGCTCACTGACAGCAGACCGAAATGCATGGTGCCCGTCCTCGGCAATCCATTGCTGGCATTTCAGTTGAAGTGGCTGCAATCGCACGGAGTGCAGAATGTTGCAATTTGCTGCGGTTATTTGCACGAAGTAATACAAGAGCATTTCGGTGACGGCAAACGCTTCGGCGTCAACATCCAGTACCTCGTCGAGAATGAACCGCTGGGCAGAGGCGGCGCTCTCAAGCAAGGATTACGCGCCTTTAACGAGAAGAACGAACCGGTTATCGCTCTGAACGGCGACGCGATTACCAATCTGGATGCCACCAAGTTCAAAGAATTCCACATTGCGAAAGGGGGCTTGGCAACACTGGTTTCTGTGCCTCTCGTCAGCCCGTACGGCATCGTCGACTTTGCCAATGACCCTGATACCGTCACTGGTTTCAAAGAGAAGCCGCAGCTTGATTACTGGATCAATGCCGGCATCTACTTATTCAGCCCGCAAGCATTCGATCTGCTTCCTGACAAGGGCGATCATGAAGACACGACCTTCCCGACCATGGCACTGCGTGGTGAGCTGAAGGCCTTCAAAACCAGCTGTTTCTGGAAACCGGTAGACACCATCAAAGATCTGTCCGAACTGCGTAATCAGTTTGAACAAATGGTCTTGGGCGCGTTCTTCCAGAGCCCGGCGGTCTTCCCAACACCATAAAATCCAGGGAGAAAGAATGCGGGACTTCGATACCCAGCAGCAAAGCGTAAGTTCGAAGGGTTCCGCAGTTCTGGAGCCGAACCTTTCGGCGCAGGCTGTCATGGGCGACGCGCAGCAAAGTGATGCGTCCGCCCTGCTGACCGGCAAGCGCAGCCTCCTGTACTTAATTCCAATTTTGCTGCTCATGTCGTGGTGCTATGCGCCCGCCGTGATCAATGCATTTCACGGTGACGACTTCCTGCACGTGCAATGGTTGTCGCGCGCCAGCCATGACACCAAGTTGATCTGGGACAACTTCGTCGGTCCCTGGATGGGCGCGGCGACGGTGAAGTTTTACAGACCGCTGGTTTCGGTCACGCTCTTCGCCGACTATCTGCTGTACAACTTCAACGCCGCCGGCTTCCATGTGACCAATATCCTGTATCACATGGCCAGCGCCGTCTGCCTGTTCTTCATCGGGCAGCGCATCGCATTGCTGGCAGGGTATCAAAAAGAAACCGCTCGCACGGTCGGCGTCTTCGCGTCGGTGCTCTGGGGCATTTATCCCCTGAACGCCGAAGCTGTTTCGTGGATCACAGGACGCGTCGATGCGACTGTGACTGCATTCTCGATGGGTTCACTGCTTACTTATTTGCAGTGGCGCGATAACAACAAGAAACTGACCCTTGCCCTCAGCCTGACGTTGTTTATTCTGGCATTGCTCTGCAAGGAGATGGCAATTATTCTGCCGCCTCTCTTCGCCTTCATCGACGTCCTCTTCTCCAGCGGAACTTCATGGAAGAGCCGCCTGCGCAGTCTGCCATTCTGGGGCGTTCTGGGCGGCTATTTCGCGGTGCGTCAACTGACCATGGGCACCATGATTGGTGCCTATGACGACAGCCTGGGGTTGGATCTGAAACACCTCTGGAAACGTTTTCGCGGCGGCATGCCCTTCTTCTTCGTGCCGTTCAACATGGCGGTGTTTCCCAAGGGAGACGTCGTCATCAAATGCTGGACGGCACTGCTGGCGTGTATCGGCATCAGCGGAATTGTGCAAATCTTCGCCACTCGTATGCGCGCGTGGCGTTTTTATCTTTTCTGCGCCGGTTGGTTCGCGCTGGCTCTCATTCCTGTCTATAAAGTCTTCGATGTTGCCCAAGATCTCGAAAGTTCGCGTTATGCCTACCTGGCGACCCTGCCCTTGTGTTTATTGTTCGCCGCACTGGCTGCACCGCTGTGGCGCAACCGCGCAGTCTCGGGGTTGCAGTGCGCGGTGTTCGCTGCCTTCGTCGGCATCGCTGCCACCACTTTGCATACGCACAACATGGTCTGGCATAACGCCGGCGAAATCGGTAACCGCATCAAACAACAGATGTATGCACTCGTCAAAGACATGCCGGCCAATCCCAATATTGTCTTGATCGGCGCGCCGGACAATGATCAGGGTGCATACATCATGCGCAACGCATTGCCCGGCATGGTGACGCCGCCATATTTCCCGCAAGTGGTTGGTTCCGCAATCAACTTAGATCGGTTCTGCCCGATCTGGCCCTTTGGTGTTCTAAAAGATCAGTGGGCAATTTCTGAAAATATGGTGCTGGCTCGCTGGGATGACAAAAACAAGTCCCTGGTGAAGACGCCGCTTGTGCCTTCGCCCACCGGACAGGTGATGCTACCGCTGCAAAACATCAAGGTCGGCGGCGGTACAATGCAGAAAAATGCCGATGGCAAAACGGTGACGATCAACGCGCCGCAGAAGTACACGATTCTCGATATGCGCGAGCTGAATGAAAAGTGCGGCGACTTCGATTTTGTTGAAGTGGCGTTGAGCAACTGCCGGGACAACCTCGATCAATCCACGATGGTGTATGTCAATGACCTGCACCCGAATGCGTGGCCGACCTTCTCGTCGACCGTGCGACCGACTGTGATCCAGGATCGCCCCGGCAAACAGCGGATGATTTTCTCGTTCCGCCAGCGCCCCGAGTGGGCGATTGGTGGCACTTGCACGGAGCTGGTGTTCGGCGTCCCCTCCGCCGGCTACACCATCGAATCTATAAAGGGACTGAGTGCCAATCAGCTGATTCCACAGATCACGTTGCCTCCCGGTTCCATCAGCACCGGCTTCTTAGCGCTCACCAAGAACGCCGACTCAGAGGTGAAGGTAAAACATCCGAAAGGCACTGGCCTGATTCTCGAACTCTCACCACGCTACGGATACTTCGACAAACAATATCCGGCGGCACCAGAGACCAAAGGCACCATCAAGCAATATGCTGTTGATGCGCCGATCATTGCTAACGCGACGCAATTCAAAGACGGTATGTACCAGGCGCGTGTCTGGATTGCCGATGCCGCAGGCAAACCCCAGGGTCTCTCGTCCGATCACTTCATGCTCATTGTCCCCTAAGAAGTAAGTTGCCCTAACCAGGAAAGTAGTGCCCAGGAAACTGACTGAATGCTTTTTACAACCTGCATCTTCATGTTTCTGTTTCTGCCGATCGTGCTCGGCGGCTACTACTTGCTGCGCTCCAACTTTGCGCGCAATCTTTTACTGACTGCAGCCAGCCTGTTTTTCTACACCTGGGGCGAACCGACGTATTGTTGGGTGATGCTGGCAGTGGTGGCGATCAATTACGTAGCAGCCATCGCCATTGAACAAATGCGCGATGCCCGTAAACCCCTGATGGTGCTGACCGTCATGGCCAACCTGGCCACTCTTGCCTGGTTCAAGTACAGCGGCTTCCTGGCAGACAACATCAACGCCGGTCTGGCGGGGTTGCATATGCCGCAAATCGAATTTGCCGGCGTGCACCTGCCCCTGGGCATCTCGTTTTTTGTGTTCCACTCGCTCTCGTATGTGATTGATGTCTATCGTGGCGTGGCCAGCGCGCAGCGCAATCCATTCAATATGGCACTGTACATATCGCTTTTCCCGCAACTAATCGCCGGACCAATTGTTCGCTACCACGAAATCAAAGACCAGCTCACGCAGCGCACCGAGTCGATCGAGAAGTTCGCCGAGGGCATTCGCCGTTTCGTCGTTGGATTGGCCAAGAAAATGCTGGTGGCAAATGCGGTGGCAGCGCCCGCAGATCAGATTTTTGCGCTTCCGCCATCAGAGTTGGGCACAGCGACCGCGTGGCTCGGCGCCATTTGCTATATGCTGCAGATTTACTTCGACTTCTCGGGCTATTCGGATATGGCAGTCGGGCTGGGACTGATGTTCGGTTTCAGGCTGCCCGAAAACTTCAACTATCCCTACGTGGCAAAATCCATTCGCGAGTTCTGGCAGCGGTGGCACATGTCGCTGTCCAACTGGTTCCGCGATTACCTTTATATTCCGCTGGGGGGCAACCGAGTCAGCGCGCCGCGCGTGTGCACCAACCTATTGATTGTGTTCTTGCTGTGCGGGCTGTGGCACGGTGCCAGCTGGCAGTTTCTTGCCTGGGGCGCCTATCACGGGACGTTCTTAGGCGCGGAACGCGCGTTTCTTGGCAAAATCCTGGACACGCTGGCAGCACCCTTCCGGCATATATATGTGCTGTTCGTCGTGTTATTCGGCTGGGTATTGTTCCGCGCCGACAACATGCCTCACGCGCTCACGTATTACTCGGCGATGTTTGGCTTGAACAAGGCTGCCGCCACCGCTCCCGTGCTCGACGCGCGCTATGTGACCAGCGAACTGGGATTTGTTATGGTGCTTGGTGTGATCTTCGCATTTGCGGGCTACGCCAAATTGCGCGACGGCTTTGCGAAGCTGCCTGCGTTCTCGGTACCCTACCTGCATCTGCGCACCGCCTGGTGCCTGGCATTACTTGTCCTCTGCGTCTTCGAAATCGCTTCGACGACGTACAACCCGTTTATCTACTTCAGGTTCTAAGCGCGCATGAAGAGCTCACCCACTACTCTTCATAGACCGGTTGCCGATGCGGCGAGCCCCGCTGCGGTTGACGCGCTTGCATCAAATCAAGCGTCAGCGTCCAGCTCCTGGAACGACAAAATTCTGGTGGCAGTCTTTCTAGCGGCGATTCTGGTGCTCGGGGCATTGACCTGGATTATCTCGCCGGACACCAAGTCGGATGATGAGAATCGCGAACTGGCTGCCTTACCGAAATTCGATCGCAAAAAGAAGGACGAGTATCCGGCGCAGTTCGAAGCTTTCTTCAACGATCATCTGGCATTTCGCTCCAACATGGTGAAGGCAAGAAACCTAGCCAAGTATTCGTTGTTCGGAGTCTCGACCGGACCGGAAGCCGCTGTCGGCAAGGACGGATTTCTCTTCTTCATGGGCGATGATATGGAGCGTGTCTGCAAAGTCGAGCGCCCGCTGACGCAACGCCGGCTCGATGACTGGACCACGGCGATTGTCGAGCGCCGGCAACTCTTCGATAAGCACGGCATCAAATATATGTTCGTCGTGGTGCCGGAGAAACCCTCGGTGTACCCGGACAAGGTGCCACCGGTGCTTTCGCCGGTCAGAAAGGTCTCTGGTATCGACCAGCTGCAGCAGGCACTACAGGCGGTGCCTGGCGGAGCTGGTGCCAGTTTCTTCAATCTGCTCAAAGAAGAAACTGACGGCCGGCAAACTCGCGATACTTATTTAAAGACAGATTCGCACTGGAACGCATTCGGAGCGCTGCTCGGCTATCAGGCTGTGATGAAACAGCTGCGCGCGTGGTTCCCGCAGCTTGAGCCGACGCTGACAGAACAGCAGGTCGACATGCGTATGCTGCCATTTGCTAACGGTGACTGCCCGAAACTGATGGGGCTGTCGCACTGGATAACGGAAACGGCTCCGCGGGGCGATGCGGTGTCGCGTGATCCGGCTATTTCCAAATTGATGAACATCGAGCTGGATCGCACTGATTGGGAACGTCATGATGCGGCGGCCCAGAACCTGCCGACGGCGGTTATACTGCATGACTCGTTTGGATTCACTCTCAAACCTTATATATACAACCACTTCAAGAAGGTGCACTTCGTTCGCCAGTCGACGTACGCATTCGACGAGAAGCTGATCGATAAGTACAAACCGGATGTGGTCATTCAATTGTTGGTCGAGCGTCACGTGATGATGGTCGTGCCGGACCACAGCCGCGACTGGCGCCACTGGCTGAAGTCGGCGATTGAGAAACAGGCAGCGCAAGCGCCGGCTGCCATACCGGGCGCGGCTGCGGCACCTAAGTGGCTGAACATATTACCTAGTACCGAAGTATTCAATGTCAGCGCACTCAACGAAATCAAGTTTGGCGACGTGAAACCAACAACCATGCGCCATTACACCAAGCGCGGGGACACCATTGAGTTCACTCCCGAGAGCGCTCAATTCGCCGACTACTACTTGCTCAAGAGCGGCGATCAAGGCTACAAGCTGGCGGATTCCGCGTCGCGCCACGCTTACGAGCAGTTGCAGACCTTTATCACGTCCAGCGGAAAATATGTGAAGGCGGACGAGTTTGTGCTTCCCGATAACGAAGTGCTGACTCTCTATGTCCGGAAGAAAAACTAATCATGGGAACGGAAATGACGACAGGCAGCACGACATACGAGAAAGAGAGTTCCGCGGTTCCCGCAGGGACGGCTACCGCGCACGCGGAAGCCGCGGTGAGCGTTTCTCCAGTTGCCCGACTTGCCAATCTTGTCGAGAAACAACACGTAGCCATCGTGCTGCTGTTTCTTCTGGCTCTCGAACTGGTCATCTTCGGGACGCCATACGCTAAGACAGGTTTCTTTCTGGATGACTGGCTGACGCTCTTCCAATTGAAGTTCGGACCGCAGGAGGTGTGGGCTGCTACGCAGAAGTATCTGTTCAATGATCCGCGCGTTCTGATCCGACCAATTGAGGCTCCGTATTTCGCGATCCTATATAAGACATTTGGATTCAAGGCTGCGGGCTACCACTTCGTCAACGGCGCCATGGAGGTGCTGAGCGGCTTCTTCCTCTACCTGTCGATGGTGCGCATGACGCGCAACAAGGCGCTGGCTTTCATGGCTTCGGCGTTGTTCATCGTCAATCCGACGCACGACGCAACACACTACTGGATGGTTTGCAGCTCCGCGACGTTGAGCATGATGCTGTTTCTTGCCAGTTTCTGGAGCATTCTCAAGGCTGTCGATGACAACAACCGCGCCATGTACGTGTGGTCAGGCGCGTTGCTGACAATCAGCCTGTTCAATTACGAATCGTGCATCGCCCTGCCGCTGGCCATGGTCGTCGGCGTCGGACTTATGCAGTGGCCGAAAAATGGTTTCAAGGCTGCCGCCCGGCAATGCGTCAATGTCGGAGTATTTCTTCTGATACCGGTGGTGGTGACCTTCGTCTATCAAAGATACCTGTCGCCGCTGATCAGTTACAGCTGGGTGAAGCGCATCGAAGGCAACGGCAGTTACATTTTGCCGACCATCGGCATGGGGCTCGAGATTCAAACGCCGTGGGCGCTGGCAGCTTTCATCAAGAAATACCTGCTGGCTGATTTCTTCCATGGAATGAACGCAGTGGGAGCAATTTTATTGGGTGGCATTGTCGCCGCCGGCAGCGCGCTCACCGCATTTTTCTTCTCGCGGCAGGAAACTGCAGCCGCTCCGAAGCCCGTCGTCGTGCAGTCGCAAGTGGCGGCATTCGGCTTGCTGTTTGCCGTGCTGGCGCTGGCGGTGTTCGGTCTGAGTTCGGAATACACGCCACTCATGATCACGTTGATCAATCGCATTAATCTTGGCGCCAGCGTCGGGGCATCGCTAATCACGGCTGCCATGGTCGTGTGCGGCTATCAGCTGGCTCTGCGCGTACTGCCGCGGAGAGTTGCAGTGTCAGCATCCTGCCTGGTTTTCGCGGGGGTGTTTTCGGTGTTTGCGCTTTCCGACCGGGTGCTGTCCAATGCCTGGTTGGTGTCGACCGTCGTGCAAAACCGCATTCGCGAAGTGATTTCTGCCAACGCTTCCAAATTGAAGGAAGGCGACGGCATCATCTTGTTGAACTGCCCGCGCTATGTTCTCTGGGCGCCGATTGCCGATGGCACCTGGGACCTGCAAGCGATGCTGCGCGTCGCGTCGAACAACGACAAGATATACGGCACCTCGGTGTCGGATCGTCTTGTCGTGTCGCGCACGGGCGTAAAGGACTTCGTGTTCGGCACGAAACAGATTGCCGACCTGCCCTTCAAATCGCTTTATTCTTTAGAGCCGCACACCGCGAAATTCCAGCCGGTGCCCAGTGCGGAGGCGTTTATCGATGCGGTCGATCGCACCACGCATGAAATGGGTATCGCTCCGGCAGTGGTCCAGCGCTGGCGCGATGGGTTGAAAAACCAGCAGCCCTAAGAAAAGTTACTCATCCCCAGGCACGAGAACCAGCTTGCCCTTGATAGGCTTGATTGCTCTAAAGTCTCGGGTGTCCACGGTCAGAATTCGTTCGACGCCCAGTCTCTCAGCTGTCGCGACTATTGCTGCATCTGCCAGCCCGATGTCCAGATCTCTGTACTGCGCGATCAGTTCTCGACACCGGCTCAAGTCAGTTACCTGTAAGGGTTCCAGGTTGTATGTCGCAGTAACGATGCCATCGAGAAAGTCAATCTCGGCTTCCACGCCCAGAAATTCGCGAAGCAAGTAATCGATCTCCGCCAGAATGACAGTTGGGATGATGATGGATCCCCGCTCTTTCTTGAGTGCCCGAGTTACTGCAGCGTGGTGCTTGTCGTCCGCATCGTAGAGAGCATAGATAGCCCCAGAATCTGCAATGACTGTCATTTGCGCGATCTGGCGCGCTTTCTCAACAGCTCTTCGGCCTTTTGAGAAACATCATTTCTCCCGCTTCGATACGCACCAGCGCCTGGTGGGAGCGTGCGAGTCCGTTGCTGTTCGAGCTGTTCAACATACTTCTCAATGGCAGTACGCATGATCTCTGCCTGGCTTATGCCATCGGCTTCTGCCAGGTGCCGCAGAGCAAGAGCAGTGTGTTCTTGGAGATAGATTGTCGTGCGCAGCACTTCATGCGTCCTCAGCCTGGTTATGACGTATATGTTAGCATATATGTCAATTCGAGAACCGTGAAACGGACTTTTCGTCGCGCTGGCGAAGCTGTATGGTGCATGTTAAACTTGAAGTTGAAGTTAAGCTTGGAGCTCTTCGGCTGTGGAGCAAGTCTCAATACTCGAATTTCGGAAGCACGCGGAGGCGATTATCGCGAAGGTCCGCCAGGGCAAGCATCTAGTCTTGACCTATCGCGGTAAGCCTGTGATTCGGCTCGAACCCATCACGGATGCGCCAGTAGACGGGGATGATCCGTTTTACTCCCTACCCTTACTGGCGACGGCATCGACCTCACAAGGGAAGAAGAGCATAACCAATGAAGAAATCGACGAAATCGTCTACGGCAAGTGATGTCTTCGTTGACACGAGTGGTTTCTATGCGCTCCTGTTTCCGCGCGACGATATGCATGTTCAAGGGACGACTATACTTGACCTGGCGCGACAAGCCGGACGCCGATTTGTGACCTCGGACTATGTTCTCGATGAGACTGCAACGCTGCTTCGCGCAAGGGGACACGAGCTGCTCATAGCGCCATTCTTTGATCGAGCGTTGGGGTCGCAAGCTTTGCGGATTGAGTGGATGGACACAGAGCGTTTTGAGCTGACACGCCGATTTTTTTTGAAGCACAGCGACAAGGCTTGGTCGTTCACTGATTGTTTTAGCTTCTGTCTGATGAAGGCTTTGCGCATCGAAGATGCTCTCACCAAAGACGACCACTTTCGTCAAGCAGGATTCAATCCATTATTGATTTAGTGTGAAAGGCTAGCGTTGCAAGTCGATCTTGCGGGTGTTTTCGTCGGTGATGACGGCTTGATCGACGACGAACGCGCGCATCGTGCCGACTTGCGTGCCCTGGGGGCGCTCTTCGTAGAATGTGATGGATTCGGACGGGATGAGTGCCGCAATCAAGCGCGCGCCGCAAGTGACGCAGAATTTGTCGTTTGACTCTTCGCAGCTGCCGCACGCCGTGCAGGTTTTGCTATTTGAGGATGAAACAATCGACGCTTTATGAAACATGGCCCTCAGGCCCCCGTTCTAGTCACTTCGGCACCCCTGTGCCTCACTGCACATATTAACTCTGTGGGGGATTTTATTAGGCGGTGGCGACCAGATTTAATGTGTTCGCGAAGCCAAGCCAGCTGGAGAATTTGGCGGATGGAGCAAACGACCGGACGAAATATTTCCCGAATCCTGACTTTGGACGCGGAATTCCAATCATTATAGAGTGAAGCGGAGGCATCTAGGGGTGACGATTGACCCGATAGCCCTCGTTTAGTTTTCTTTGGCTTCCGGCTCAGGCTCAGTCTCAGTCTGCTTTTCGGCACTTTTCTTTTCGTGCATGCACGTTTGGCAATATACAGGTTTGCTGCCGCTCGGTTTGAACGGCACCCGCGTTGTGATACCGCAGACGGCGCACGGAACCTCCGCTGAATAGCCCGGATCCTTGCCGTCGCGTTTCAGACGCAGCAGCAATCGGCAGCCTGGGCAACGCTTGGGTTCGTTGACCAGTCCTTTGACTGCATAGAATTCCTGTTCACCGGCCGTAAAGGTGAACGGCTGATGACAGTCTCTGCACGAGAGTGTCTTATCCTCGAACATGTCGATACCAGGAGCTATAACCATCATCATTCACTTAATGTGTGTTGCCTAGGGGAGGAGATGGGTTCGAACAAGGTTTCTTAACCCAGATGCTGAGTCGAGCGTAGCACCGTGGTATTGCGATCGTGTGATCGCCGATTGCCGCTCTCTGAGGGACTTATGCCGGTGCAGCCTGCACCACATACGGTGCTGAATGCCGACCGGCAGTGACTGGTCGTCTTCATAAGTGGCAAATGATGTCAAAGAGGCAACGTCCAATTAATGTTAAATCGCCAAATTTAGCCCGGAATGATTGAACTTTTTGAGGTCGGCCGACGTACTAGGTAATGAATCACCTCTCCGTAGGTTGTTATGAGATTTACTAGCCTTCTTCTAGCCTGGCTATTGGTGCTGGCGCCGGTCCAGGCAAGCACGAAACAGGGTGCCAGCGAACAGCCGGCGGACGCGACTGATGAACAGATCGTCCATCTACTTAATAGGCTGACGATGGGCGCCAGACCTGGTGACATACAAAAGGTCAGGCAGATTGGCATTCAGAAATACATCGAGATGCAACTGCAGCCTTCGAGCATCCCTGAGTCGACGATTGTGATCGATCAGGTTCAGAGGACTCCACAGATTAGTCAGCCATCAGCAGATTTGATGCTTGTCTTTTTTGACCAGATTCGCAAATTGCAGGCGCGACAGAAAGGTGAGGACGGCGGGCAGCAGCCGCGACAGCAGGCGGTGCAGCGACCGGGACAGCAGCAGGGGCAGCAATCGGGACAGCAGGACCAGACCGCGATGGCACCGTTGCCGCAGTTGCAGATTCAAGAATTCGGTCCTGGTGGTAATAAACTGCCACAGAGACAACAAGGTGGTGGCAGTCCATTTAGAGATGGCTTTCAGCAAGGCGTGATCAAGACGCGACTTGTA
Source organism: Candidatus Obscuribacterales bacterium (assembly GCA_046328035.1). Taxonomy (GTDB): domain Bacteria; phylum Cyanobacteriota; class Vampirovibrionia; order Obscuribacterales; family Obscuribacteraceae; genus JBGASG01. The sequence continues at coordinate 90,176 of JAXLXI010000009.1, forward strand.
CGCGCGGTGGAAAGTCCCCGGCAGTTGCAGGAAGTGATGACTGACTTCTGGTTCAATCATTTCAATGTTGCCATGTCGAAAGGCATGGATAGAGTCCTGGTTGGCGCCTACGAAGAGCAGGCCATCCGCCCTTATTTGATGGGCAACTTCAGAGATCTGCTTGGTGCCACCATGCACCACCCCGCCATGATGTTCTATCTCGATAACGCGCAAAACAGTAAGGCGGGATTTAAATCACTCAATCCTAACGATCCCAAGAATGGTATCAACGAAAACTATGCACGCGAATTGCTGGAACTGCACACCATGGGCGTCGATGGTGGATACACACAGAAAGACGTGCAAGAGCTGGCGCGGGTTCTCACCGGGTGGGGCATGCCGCCTGCAATGCGAAAAAACCTGATTACCGACGGGGGCTATGGTGCATTCTTCGATCAGCGCCGTCACGACTTTGGCGATAAGGTCGTGTTGGGGCAAACAATTCGTGGCACCGGTCGCGATGAAATCGAGCAAGTGCTGGATATGCTGGCGCGGCATCCGTCGACCGCCCGCCATGTCAGTTACCAACTGGCACAATATTTTGTAGCGGACGAACCACCTAAGAGCCTCGTTGACAAGCTTTCGACCAAGTTCATGCAGACGCGAGGAAACATAAAGTCGGTGCTAGTCACGCTATTTTCGAGCACTGAATTTTGGGATAGCCAGTATCGCAACTGTAAGTTCAAGAATCCATATAGATATACGATTTCCGCGTTGCGCGCTACGGATATGCACCTGTCGGACCCAGGTTCTGCTCTGAAGATTCAACTCTTCTTGAATCAGCAGGGGCAGCCGCTCTATCAGTGCCAGACACCGGACGGCTACAAAAACACGAGGGAGACATGGCTCAATCCCGATGGACTGATGAAGCGAATGGAGTTTGCGACCAAGCTGGGGCAGGCGCAGCGACGGGCTCAGCCCCTGGATTATCGATGGATTCAAAGCACCGTAAATGGTGGCAGATTATCACTTAAGACGCAGCAGGCTATCGCTGCCGTACCCGACTATCAAAAGACTGCCGCGTTGATTGGCAGTCCCGAGTTTATGCAGTACTAATTTTGCGTTGGAGACATTACCATGAGAAGCAGGCTTTTCATTTTGGCAGTTACAGTCTTGTTGACCGCAGCCCCTGCGGTCAAGGCCGACCCGCCCAGCGGTACCGCATCTGGTACCGAGCCGCCGATTGGAATTCCGCCCGGACCTCCCGGGCAATCACCGCCTCCGATGAGTGAGGATGGCGGACCGAGATTCGGAAACGGCGGCGCCCCTGGTGGCGGGCAGTTCGGCGGGGGACAGTTCGGTGGAGGCGGTGGGCAGGGCGGCGGCATGCGCGAACGCCTGAAGCAGAAATTTGATGCTGACGGCGATGGCGTTCTCAGTGACCAGGAGAAAGGCAAGCTGCAAGAATGGTTGCAGAAACGAGCGGCCGAGGGCGGTGGACCGCCTGGAGGTTTCGGGGGACCCGGCGGTCAGGGAGGTCCCGGTGGGGGATTTAGTGGTCAGGGCGCTGGCGGCTTCCGTGGCGGCGGTGGACCCGGACAAGGCGGTCCCGGTTTCCGTGGCGGCGGTGGACCCGGACAAGGCGGTCCCGGTTTCCGCGGTCCCGGCTTCGGCGGACAGGGCGGTCCCGGTGGCTTTGGTGGGCAAGGCGGATCAGGTGGCTTTGGTGGGCAAGGCGGATCAGGTGGCAACGGAGTGGTGAATTGGAACGGTGGCGGCGGCGGTGGCGGTGGACAGCGCGGACCGATGTATCAGCGCATGATGCAGAAATTCGACGCCAACGGCGACGGTGTGCTGGACGACGCTGAGAAGGCGAAGCTAGAACAATTCAGAGAGCAGCGCAAACAGCGCATGCAAGGCGCCGGACCTGGTGGCGGCGGATTCGGCGGCGGAGGCGGCGGATTTGGGGGAGGTCCCGGTGGACCGGGTGGTCCGCAGTAAGGACGCTTCCGGCAAGAGAGTCTATAATATGACCATGGACATGTGACCATGGTGATTTCAATGAAGAAGGGAACTGAGCACGTAGCAGCTGGCGAGTTTAAAGCCAAGTGCCTGCAACTTATGGACAAGGTGCAGCAGCAGCGCCGCGAGATTGTCATAACAAAGCGAGGCAAGCCTATTGCAAAACTCGTTCCTTGTGACGAGGAGTGGCAAAGCCTCTTCGGATGCATGAAGGGTTCGGTGAAGACCTACGGGGACATTATCGAGCCTACAGACGACGCATGGGAGTCAAATGGCTGAGCGCCGGCGGGTTGTTCTCGACACACATGTTTGGATCTGGCTAGTGGACGGCAACTTGCAGCTGTCGCCCCGCATCCGCGTTCTAATCGACGATGCTGCGAGGATGGGAGCGGTTCTAATTCCTGCGATTTGTGTTTGGGAAGTAGCGACGCTTGAGTTGAAGGGACGCCTCGTGCTGCAAAAGGATCCGCGCGATTGGGTCCGCGAGGCTTTGAATCAGCCGGGCATTAGCTTGGTGCCGCTTAGTGCTGAAATTGCTCTAGATAGTTGTTATTTACCTGGTGATTTGCATCAGGATCCGGCTGATCGTCTGATTGTTGCCACGGCCAGGATGGAAAATGCGGTTGTGGTTACTCGTGACCGGAGACTTTTGCGCTACGCGAAAGACGGGCACGTGTCCGCAGTCCGCGCGTAGGAGCCCTTTTGAGAGTTGGATCTAAAGGCCGTGTGGTTGGCTGGACCTCGCTGGAACGGGCGGATTCGGCGGTGGACCGGGTGGTCCACAATAGGGCGACCGTGTCTGCATATGGGTATATCAAATAGGGCAGCTACCCTAGAGACAGATGACCCGCGGCGAGAAACAACCCGACAAGAAGCCGGATCACGTCAAGGACGACGGGCAGAGTAACGCTGCGTCGAGCAAGTCTGCTGCCGAAAATGTGACTAATGAGCCACAGGCCGCCAAGTACGAGAAGAAGTTTTCCACGTTCTCCGGCGGGCACGATAGGACATTGCCCAAGCAGGGCGGCGGCCATGTAGAGCGGTCACGAGATGGGCATCTGGCGAAGTCTCATCCACCCAGCGAAAGCGATCAGGCACTGGAAGCGCTGATGAATCGTGTCAATGCCCACCACGATGGGCAGAAGACAGGACCCGCTGCGGTCTCCGAATTTGTCATCGAAGACAAAAAAGAAGGCAAAGAGTACTCATCCAAGGGAGAACGGCACGTTCCGCGGGCGTCGTTCATGGACGGATTGCAAAAACTCCTGAAGACCGCTACTTCGTCTGCGCACGAAGAAGAGATCAAGGCGAACTACTCAATCGAATACATGTTGAAGAAGGCAGGGTCGTTTCTCACCGCGGCACAGCAAGCCGTAACCGGTGAGGTCGACAAGCTGATCAATCCGAACGCGCAGACAACTCACAAGGATGCTGCACCACAACATGGGCCGCATGATGGCGGGTCCCCACATCCAACTCGCCCGCATGATGCGTCTCCAGTCCCGACTATTCCACATGACGCGGTTCCACATCCTCCGGTAGCACATGACGCAACGCAGCATCGCGATGCAGTCCCGGTCCCTGGGCGGTCGGGCAGCACGCCTGTGCACCAGGACAAGACGTTGCTGTTTCCTGAAGAAGTGGCGGCCCGCACCGACGCAGTCACTGCAGCGTTGAACGAACGCAATATCTGGCACCTCAACGCTGAGGAGCCGAACGTCAACTCGATGCTCAACATTCTTCAGACTCTATCGCCGGTGCAGCGTCAGCAGATCATGGCGGAATACAAACATCGCACCAACCACGATCTCTCGCAGGACATCGCTGACAAGCTGAAGGGCAATCAGGAAGCTGTTGCAGAATTGCAAGCCGTGCTGCATCGCAACGACACCGTGGCGGATTTCGCCGGCGCGCTGGCGCGCAACCTCGGCACAGTCACTGATACTGGTTCGCGCCTCGACCAGCATGGCTTTAACATCTGGCAAAACGCCAATGACGAACATGATCATGCCACCGCCGAGAAATCTATTCTGCATACGCTGCAGAAGCTAGACTCCAAACAGATTGCCGAACTAAATCTGAAATTTGATAATCCCCATCTATCAAGTGCAACTAAGGAAGCGATTCATGTCCTGCTCAATGGCAAAGACAAGTTGGAGGGCAATCCTCCTACCTTCGCCAAGCAACTCGCCGAAATCGGGTTGCGACATCATCGCCTGGACATCTTCATGGAGGCGATGCAACTAAATCCGGAGGCTCGCAAGGAATTCAGTACTCCCGCAGGGATGGAGCGCCTTCAAAAGGTGTTCACCGACCCGCTAGAACTTTCCACCGCGCAAGATTATGCACAGTTCGGACACCTGAGTCTGGCTTCGCGCATCGAAGGCAATGGACGCATTTTTCGGACCAACAAGGCACTCATCGAAGATGCGATCGCGCATGTCGAGCCTGCAGAGAGAAAGCTGTTCCAGGAAGGGCATCACGAATTCACCACCGGCGGTATCGGTCCTAAAGAGCCTTACGAACAGCGAATAAGCCGCTACTACAGAGATATCCATGAAGCTCTCAACGAAGCCTCCGGTTTTAACGACAAGGCTCAGCTTGATGCATGGGAGAATGCGCTCCTGGGGCGCAAGACGGAAGTCAAAGTCGCCGACGTCTTCAAACGCAACGAAGAGAATCTGCTTGATCACGCGTTCGCCTCAGTGTTCAACAGTCATGGCAAGGCGGCTGCAAAGGTCGAGGCACTTGCTCACATGTCACCGTCGGAGCAAGATAGCTATCGGAAGGACGTTAAGTTTAGGACAACGGTGGATAACCTGGTGTCTCAGCACCTGCAGCCCGGGTTAGAACAAGAACTTGCCAGAGATGTTCTTCGCAACATCAGGGACGGCAAGCCGCCGGTCAACTCTTTCGATAGGGTTCTATTGGATCAGCTGCACGGGGAGAAGGGGCTGGTTGGATTTGCCAATATCGAAAAAGCATTTGATGAGGATCCCTCACGCTTTCGCGGTGCCTCTGGCAAATTCAACAGCGAATTGAAAAATGTGCTGGAAGCGCGCATGCATGGTGTTTCATTTGGTGCCGGGTTCCCAGAGGAAAGTCACCAGACATTGCTTGACTCATTCATGCAGACTGGTCGATTGCCTATCCGCATTTCGGAGACGCTCCTGCCGGATAACTCTCGTGTCATGAAGGACATTTTGGGAGCCTCAGCCCAAGACCGAGAACGCCTGCTCGATCCGCATCCGCTTGACCCGAAAGACATCGAAGTTCAAGACAAGTTACTGGGGACGGGCGAGAAACGAGAGTTTCTTCTGCGGATGATGAAGCAGAGGCCTCCCGAAAAGTCATTGGAAACGATGCATCCGGAAGATCGCTTGCGCGCTTTCGCGGTCGGTGCCGGCGACAGTCAGGATGGGCTGCGTGAATATCTGTCTACCTTGACTCCAACCCAGATCCGCGACGCCAGTCACGCATACTTCAACAAGTATGGACATCGTGACATGGGCAAGGACGTGTTGGACAAGATGCCACCGACGGATCAAATCGCGTTCCGCAATCTGCTGTCTAACGTTGGCGTCACACCGCAACAAGAATTGATCGATGCTCGCCACGTTGCGGATAAGAGCGGTTCGCTGGCTGACGGTGTTCACGAACGCATCTGGGATCGGTCGCAAATCGCTGCCGATGAGAAACTCGACGAAGCCGACCGTGTTCTCGCCAAATACGGCAAGTCGAATGTTACGGAGAAGCAGCGCCAGGAGTTTCATGAAGCGCTCAACAAGTACTATCAGGCTGAGAAGGACTACATCAACTCGAAGAGTGGTGCCGCCAAAGCTCTTGTAGATAGCAGCGTTACCCTGGCTACGATGGCTGCAACGTTGCTGGTGCCGGAGGTGACCATCGGCTTCCTCGTAACGAGCAGCGCCGGTGGCGCTGCCACCAGTATTGGTGTGCACGCGCTGTACGAGGGTAAGTCCGCCAAACTTGATCGCGAAGGTCTGGTCAAGTATGGAGTCGAAGGTGCGCTCGTCGGACCGCTCGCTGTGGTGGGACCGGAACACTTCGGCTTGACCGGAGCGTTTCGCATCAGCGAGAAGGTTGCAGAGCGAGCCGCGCTGGAAGCCATTACCCAGAAAGGCGTCAGTGCACTGAAGCCTGATGCGGAGAAAATCATCTCCAGGGGACTTCAGGATCTGACTGATGTGCAAGCTGTCGCAGGCGGCAAGCATACGAAGGATGCCATCGACAAACTCGTCAAGCAGGTCACTGTTGATGGTGGCGTTGATCCTGTGCTTGAGAAAGCTATCTTAGAGAAACTGCAAGCCAATATAAAGCAAGGCGCAGTCAGCAGGCTGGAGGCAGAACAGCTGTTGAGAAACGCCTCCGGCGCCGCGCTCTCCAATGTCGCCGGCGAATCCGTGCAGGAAGCGGCCGGATTGGTCAGTTCGGACGACTTGTTGAGTTCGTTGCCGCAGTCAGCCGTGCAAGGCGCGGTGATGTACAAGGTCTTCGGTGTGACGGGCGCATTGGCCAGCAAGCTCTTCGGGCACATAGAACCGCCTCACGTCTTGCTCGCCAGAGATTCTCACGGAGAGTTGATCGTTGGCAAGGGAACCGTCATCCAATTTGCTAATGGCAAGGAGTGGGTGGCAGACCGTCCGTATGTCCTCGGTCCGCAAGACAAAGTCGATCTCCGTCCCCGATTGAAGGAGGGCGGGCACCAACTCGATCTCTCATCATTCAAGGGCTCACCTGTCGCTGCTGATGCGGCGCCGATCATGCCGGAGGCGCGGGCGCAGTCCAACAAGCTGCAAACCAGGGGCGAAATCGGCGAGCCGCTGCAGCCGGGATTCACCCTAGCTGGAAAAGGCAGGTATGTAAGCGCGGATGGTTCCAGTTCGTCGCCATTTGCCGCGACGGTAGTAGACCTGCCTAACGACAAGGTGCTGCAGAAAACCCTTGATGAAGCGCGCGCCTACATGGGCAGATACCACAACCTCACTGCGGAACAGCAGCAAGCCAGATTGACTCAATTCGTCGAGTCGAAATTTATGCAAACGGCGGTGCCGGGCGACAAAGTCCAGTCCATCGCGGACGCCAACTACATGCAATTCATCAAGGCGAATGGCGGCAAGCGCGTCAATCTTGGTGAGTTCATCGAACGCGGAACCGGCTCGTGCACACAGCAAGCTGTTTTGCTGAAGTTCCTTGGCGACGAACTGCTGCCGCAGGCGCACTTCAGGCTGGTCACCGGGAATGGTGCCGACGGCAGCAATACCGTCAACCACATGTGGGTGCAGTCGGGCGACCGCATTTACGATCCCCGTCAGGGCACGCACGGAGACTTCTACTCGGCGCGTCACGACAGATATAAGGCAGCGTCCCAGATGCCGGCGGAAGCCAGGTTTGGTGTGTCGCCGGTGAATATTGAACTTGGCGCACACGTAGCTCTGGAAGGCGAGTCTGGTTGGACCGTGGTGAAGACCGTCGGCAAGGATGGCAAAGTCACCATCATGCACGATGGCGCCATGACCATCAATGAGAAGGATTTGCTGACTGCTAATCCCGGATTGCAATTGAAGGTCGGCGAAAGTGTTCACCTGCGCAAGCCGGATGGCACCATGGATAGTGGCTGGCAGATTCGGTCACGCGATCAGCATTCCGGTGAGTTGGTGCTCTTCAAGAAGGACGCGGTCGTCATGCGCGTCAGCCCGGAGCAGCTGCTGCGGAACCTGCCGGAACTTGCTGCCGCCAGACTGGATAAGAACGCGGCTTCATATTTAGAGTTTACAGACCATGTTCGCCTGCTTGCGCAAGCAAGACGAGTCGGTTCGGTGCGCGCCGAGCTTGGGCTGACACCACAGCAAGTTGAGAGACTGGAAGGGCTGGCAGCAAAGGTCACGGATAACGCCGCGAAGACCAAGAACTGGAAGGAATACGAGGCGGTCGTCAAAGACTTCAACTTTCATATGCAGCAATTAGCTGATGGCAAAGTCAGAAATCACGCCGCGTTCGTGAACGACCTTGATGACTTGGTGCACGGACGTCGCGAACCAGTGAAGATCGCGACACCGCCTGAGCCGGTTGTGTCGGAGAAGGTTGCGCCACCACGCTCTATTGCGGAGAAACCTGCGCTGCCAGCATCTGCAGTCAGGACGGAACAAGAGCGCGTCTCCTCCAATCACCAGGAACAGCCGTCGGAGAAAATCGAAAAGACCAAGGTGCCCGAAGCACCTCCCGAGCCACTGCGACCACCGCAGAGTTTTTCGCTCAATGATTTGCCAACAAGCATTCGTGGCGATGACTGGACTTCAGTGATACCACCTGAGGCCCAAGCCTTGTTACAGAATCCGAGCTACGAATACAAGGTTGCTACGGTGACTGACTTGCTTCGTGCGAAGTCGTCATCGCTCGGTGATTTTCTGGAAAAGACAGAATTGGCCTCGAAGTATCCGTCGGCAGATAGACCTCAGAATCTGTCGAAGTGGATGCTGCAGTTGAGCAGCGGACACACTGATTTTCTTTCCGACATGTCAGCGTGGGAACACTTGCCCGAGCGAAGGCATCTTCTCGAAATGAGCAGGCTATTTGCACACACAGACTTGAAGATCTCAGGAAAGGACATCCACTGCAGAGAGAACACAATCTTTATCGATCTTCCGGCAGGCACGAGGGTAGACGGCAAGCCACTTAGCGAACCAGCCACGTTGAAGCTTCAAGTAACAAACGATGAGCCGCCCTTACCTTCAAACGACCGCCGTGACCTTCCGTTTTTGCCTCATAAGCTGACTGCACAAAAGGAAATTGACTTAGGAGATGGTTATCGCGCTATCCTCTATGTTCAGGAACGTGTTGATACATCTCGTTCGATCCCTAAGTCGGAGCTGGACCGCATAGAAAAGCAACTGTTTGACCTCGACTTGAGAGTTCGTGGACGTGTCCGCGGTTACGGAAAGGCTGGAGAGCGTTGGTGTGTGACTGACGAGACGGCGCTGATAAGCGACGCTGACAACGCGCTGGAGCACGCCGTGAGTGGAGCAACACTAGTGCCGGAGCTCGCCCCTCAGCTAAGAGAATTGCTTGAGGAGAGAGGCGAGATCGGCGAAACGCCTAATGGCAGAGAAGAAAAAGCTCTCTCTCTCTGGCTAAGAGAAGCATTGGCTCGTCCGGACTTGATTCCCAACATGGATGCGCAGGTTCACCGTGGCAGACTATGGCGTCTGGCAGATGAGGTCCGACATTTGAAACTACAGGTCACAGCAGGCGATATCATCTGCGGTGGAGAGTCGATCTGTGTCAACCTCAAGCCAAAAACGGACTACAACGGGGTTAAGCTCGAGCACGGTGGCTATCTCAAGTTAACCCAGCCGCAATCGATGGCGCATTTCGATCAGCACACCGGAACCCACTTTTGGGAGGCTCCGCTACTCTCAGATATCACTGTAATAGAAACCTCTCCGGCAAATCCGACCTACATGTATGTCCAACAAAAGCTCACCATCATGGACGCCAGAAGGCCTGAGGATGTGGCAGCGGTAAATGAACTTGTCAGCAGGTTGGCTGCGCTAAAACCTCCATGGGTGGTGCCGGACTACAAAGTAATCCAGTTTGGCAAGGACGAGAAAGGTAGGGTATATCTTGTTGATTGGACTGCTGCTATGCCGGAATCTGAATGGCATCACAAGCAGCGTACGTATAAAGGTTCTGGGCAAGGCGTCGTGGAATAGGGGATAACTTGCTAAAAGCATCAGAAACACTAGTCGGATTGAAGGTCGTTGGCAATTTTGTCTGCAAAGCAGAAATTGCCGATGGAACCTATTCGCGGATCTTCCTGGCAGAAAACCAAAATGACGGTACTCGAGTAGCCGTAAAAATCGCCAAGGAACTTGATCGGCCAACTACAGTAAAGTCACAGTTTCAAACTCGAACTCATGCCATCACTGAGGGTGCAGTAATCACTGTCCATCCCGACACGGCACTGGTTCTATCTTTGCAGAATCGGTCGATGCAATACGGCTACTACGGCTGTTACCCGTGGATTTCACACTATGAAGTGCGACAGGGGCTTCCCATGTATCCCATGGATGTTATCGAGGCGCCGACAATTCGAGAGCTATTGAATCGAGCGGAGCTAGTCCCTGTAAGTTCGTTTGTGCAGCTTTTCGGATTATTGAGCAAGCAACAATCAAGAAACGCTAGTGAGTATCATGGCGACCTAAAGCCCGAGCACATATTCATCGGTGATCAGGCACCCAGGCTCATCGACCCGGGCTGGTTCGGACCACTTCACTGCGATGAAGGACAAGGACTCGATTGCGCACTGACGACTCCGATTTACTATCCGCTGCTTAAGCCAGACGATCTATTGGCGTTTGGCATAGTGATGTGGGAAGTGGCTTGCAAACAGCACCCGATGTTGATGCCCGAAGATTCGGGCTCGCCAGCCATCGGGGACAGTGTCCGGGACTGGGCAAAGCGATACGAGAACGTTGGGCAATACTTCTTAAGTCCGATTGTGAACATCCGGCGACCCGCAGAGATAGTTGCGGACATGCCACCGCATTTGGAGCAGGTTCTCCTGAAAGGACTGCGGCTTCAAATCGGTGCCAATGGACTGATTGAAACTGGACCAGGCTTCGAGAGTTTTCCTGAATGGCAGGACGCAATTCAGAACTTGATCGACCGCGGCATTACACATCTTTAGCATGCTTAAAGAATCGGAAACACTGATTGGATTAAAGTTTGTCGGCAATTATGTGGTCACGAAATTGATCGCCGACGGAACGTTTTCGCGTATCTATCTGACGGAAGATGAAGAAACTCAGGACTTGGTAGCCATCAAGGTTGCCAAAGAAATGAACCGCACACATGAACCTACATCTCCATTCGCAACGCGATGCTATAACGTCGTCGAAGGCAGCGTCGTGGAGGTTCACCCGAGTACGCTGGAAGTTGTGCGGGAACAGCAGAGTGCTATCGGATACAGTCCAAGTGATTGTTATTTATCGATTGGGCATTACGAGGAGAGACATGGATTTCCAATGTACCATATGGAGTTCATAACCTTGCCGACTCTTCGGACACTGCTGACTGAGGGCAGTCCAATCAGCGTCTCTCTACTCAGTTACATATGCAAGAAACTCGAAAAGATAGGGGTATCGATTGTTCAATACCACGGCGATCTCAAGCCTGAGCATATTTTCGTGGAGGACAACTATTCGGCATTCATTTCTCCTGGGCGATTCGATCCATTGAATTGCGAGGAAGGGCGCGAACTCGATTGCGCTGTCACGACAGCCATCTATTACCCTTTGATGAAGCCGGATGACTCGTTAGCATTTGGCATTATGCTCTGGGAGATAGCTTGCAAACAACATCCCCTGTTGATGCCTCACGATGCGGGCTCGTCGGTCGTTGGGGACAGTGTGCGAGCTTGGGCACAGCGATACGAAAACGTTGGGCAGTATTTTCTCAGCCCTCTTCGGAACATAAGGCGACCCGCGGAACTAGTGCCGGGTATGCCACCGCATTTGGAGCAAGTGCTTCTCAAAGGAATGCGGCTTCAAGTTGGTGTCAACGGCCTAATCGAAACTGGTCCAGGCTTCGAGAGTCTCTCCGAATGGCGGGACGCACTTCAAAACCTGATCGACCGGGGTATCACGCATCTCTAGCATGCTAAAAGATTCAGAGACACTGATCGGTTTACATGCTGGCAGCTATGTCGTCAACTCGCCCTTTCAAACCCGCTGCTACACGATCATCGAAGGCGCTGTCCTTCCGGTCAATCCGAGTACATCCGAAATTCTCCGCGAGCAACAGCGTGCGATTGCATATAGCCACCATCCGACTTTCGTCGACGTTGGTCCGTACTCTGATGAGGACGAATTGCCGATGTATTCTATGCAGTTCATCAGCGAGCCAACTCTTCGAAGCCGCCTCAATGAACGACGAGGGATTGACCTGCTCTTTTTGGCAAACCTGGCAGAACGACTTGAGAAGCAGAGGACACGATCGCCAGTCAAGGTTCATGGGGATTTAAAGCCGGAACATATTTTCTTAGTCGAGGACCGATACATAACTTTGATTGATCCAGGCTGCTTCATTCCGATGAACTGTGCGGAAGGAACACTGCTAGATTGCGTCGTTACGACTCCGATCTACTACCCGCTTCTGCAGCCGGACGACCTCTTGGCGTTTGGAATAGTGATGTGGGAGGTGGCTTGCAAACAGCATCCGATGCTTATGCCCGACGATGCGGACCCGCGGGTCGTTGGGGATAGTGTTCGAGCCTGGGCAAAGCGATACGAGAACGTTGGGCAATACTTCCTAAGTCCGATTGTGAACATCCGGCGACCCGCAGAAATGGTTCCGGACATGCCACCGCATTTGGAGCAAGTTCTCCTCAAAGGACTACGCCTTCAAATTGGTGCCAATGGACTGATTGAAACTGGTCCAGGCTTCGACAATTTTTCTGAATGGCAGGACGCAATTCAAAACCTGATCGACCGCGGCATTACTCACATCTAGCCTACTGAAGGCAGACACTCACTTGAGCCGATCCCATTCGTCTAACCTAATGATCTATGCGACGATTCGAGCAGACCTCTGCGATCTTCTCCAACGTGATCGCTTCGTCCTCGCGTTTCTGTCTGCGCAGGAAGGCTGCAAATTGCCGGTAAGCTTGCTGGAGTTGGAGCGGATCCTCGTTCTTGATGGCCAGGCTGACAGCTTCCTGGAAGTACTCCTCGGTCTTGAGCGGGTCATTGTTGGACTCGCTCTCAGCCGCCAACTGCAAAAGTTGCTCCAGGCTCAGGGGTACCATTGGCGCTGCGGACTCCCGTTAGTCGTGGGAGGAATTGCCGTCGCTGGCTCGCTGCTTTCGCGCTTCGGCTACGATCGTTTCCAAATGCTCGTTGACTGTTTTTGCGGCGTCCTGTGCGTCACTGCTTATTCGTTCAATGACCGTGGACTCCAGGAGCAACACCAGGCAGTCACCGACAATCACTTCTATCAAACCGGTGCCCTGCTCGATGCCTAGCTGCTTGCGTGCGGTTGAGGAAAGCGTGACTTGTCCCTTGCTGGTGACGGTAAGACTTCTGATCGAAGAAAGGTCTGGCATGAATGATAGTTTTTTCTGTTTGGTTGTGAGGAGAGAAGATAGATTGCGAGACAGTGCGCTCAGCACCAAATATGGTGCCTTGGAGGTCTGATGCTCCGGACGGGGAAACGTTGCCGGTCGACAACAGTGGCCGACGTCCAGCTTTATGAGCCGATATTTCTACCTTAGCGGAAAGACCCTAACCGCGCTAGATGCGTGTGCATCCTTTAAGGACAAAAAGGCTGTAAGGAAAGTAAGGGGTGGACTTTAGCCTTCATTGTGACGGTTCAACTACAAGAGTGAGTGGTAGCGGACCTTCAGCCACAAAGTATTGTCGAACGGAGTGCATTTGAAACTCTGAGCGACTGAGAAGTTGGCTGCAGTCAAACTTGACGACGATTGCGCCCGAGAATGTGATTGAAATTTCACTCCCAGTGTTGAGCAAGTCAACGGGGAGAAGCGGGTCATTGTGCGATGCGAACATGTGCCCGTGTATTTCAAACTCAGCAGCGGTATCACAGATGGTGACTACAAAAAGAGCTTGTCGTGTGATTTCCAACAAAATAGGTTGGAAACTTGATCGCGCTTTGCGCTCCATAGCTTCCGTCTGAGACATACAATGGTTGTATGAACACTATCGATCCATCCGGTGAAACCACGTCGCGTCGCTTGTCTGCTTGGCGTTGCATAGCGGGTTTTGCGCAGCGCGAGTCAGTCGTGCTCGATGCTGCCGCAGATGGTATGTGGCTCAAAGCCGAGACGCTGTATTTTGAAGCAATCGATGAAATCCACGAAAAACATGGACTTATCAGTGAGCAGATGGCAACAGCTTATGACAATCTCGCACTTTTGCTGGAGCCTCAGTCGAAGGACGCAACGACATATCGGGGACTATCTGCAATCATTCGCAGGCGCCTAGCTGCGCGAGGCTGAGGCTCTAACCGACCCGTCAGGATTCACCCAGAGTTCCCTCAATGGGTTTATCATGATTCTTGCAGCCGCCCGGGTCCCCCAAAAACCGCCGCAGATTGATGACATTCATCCAGCTCAAAGAGGTCGCAAAGAGTTATGGAGAGCACCAGGTGCAGGCGCTCTCAGGGGTGAGCTTCGACGTTGACGCAGCCGAATTCGTAGCTCTGATGGGACCCAGTGGTTGCGGCAAAAGCACTCTGCTGAACATGGTCGCCGGTATTGACCGCCCATCGGCTGGCTCGGTTTCCTTAAACGGGCAAGACGTCAGCACGCTGGATGATGCAGCGACCACGGAGCTGCGACGCACCAAGATCGGTTTCGTCTTCCAATTCTTCAATCTGCTCAGCACCCTGACCGTCGCGGAAAATGTGGCGTTGCCGCTGGAAATCGGGCGCGGACTGTCGCATACGGACATAGCGGCGCGCGTTAAGTCCATGCTGGAGAGCGTCAGCATGAGCCATCGCGCAGGTTTCTTCCCGGCGCAGCTGTCTGGAGGCGAGATGCAGCGTACAGCCATTGCTCGCGCGCTGATTCACAAACCAATGGTACTGCTCGCCGATGAACCAACCGGCAATCTCGACACTGACACCGGCAAGGCGATTCTCGATTTGCTCCGCGACACCAATCGCGACTCCGGCATCACTATCCTGATGGCTACGCACAGCGAAGAAGCTGCCGGTTACGCGTCGCGCATCATTCGCATGCGTGATGGGAAAGTGGTGGCACAGGAGCAGCGAGTTTGAATCTAAGATTGCTCATCTGGCTTCTCAACAAATTCATCGTTCGCCATTTGCAGCAGAACCTCGCCCGCACCGTGCTCACCGTGATTGGTATCGCTCTTGGTGTTGGTGTCATTCTCGCCATCAACCTGGCAAACGGTGCCGCGCTGCATCAGTTTCGCGAAGGTGTCGACATCGTTGCCGGCAAAGCCAATCTCGAGATTCATGCAGCCAACGCTCCCGGCATCGACGAACAGCTCATCGACAAGCTACTTCCTCTGCGCGCCGAAGGGCTGAAGTTCGCCCCCGTAATCGATGAAATCGGCGTGATTCGCCGCGACTCGCCCGAGCTGGTTCAGGTGCTCGGCGTTGATATGTTCGGCGACTCGGATTTTCGGGTTATGACCATGGCCCCGCAGGGGGAGAAACTGAGCGACTTCGCCATCTTCGACCGCAATCGAATTTATGTCGGTGAGAAACTTGCGCAGCGCTTCGGTCTGAAGGTTGGCGAGCAGTTTCCGTTGGTGCTCAGCGACCATGAACAGAACTGCACCGTCGCAGGCATCCTCCAGTTTGAGGGACCCGGGAAGGCTTTCGGAGGCAACATCGTTGCCATGGACATCTCCGGTGCGCAAGATGCCTTCGCCATGCAAGGGCGTCTGTCTCGCATCGATTTGATTGTCCCTCAAGACAGGCGCGCGGAGTTCGCTCAGAAAATCTCAAGTTTGCTGCCTCCCGGCGTGGCAGTCGACGCGCCGCAACGGCGCAGCGAGCAAATCGAAAAGATGGTGCGCGCCTTTCAATACAACCTGGCGGCACTCAGTCTGATTGCCGTCGTCGTCGGCATGTTCGTCATCTACAACACCATGTCGATCGCGGTCATTCGCCGTCGCCCTGAAATAGGCACGATGCGTGTGCTCGGTTTGCCACGGTTGACAATCTTTTCGCTTTTCCTGAGTGAGGCAGTCGTGCTCGGACTGGTGGGCTCGTCGCTGGGCATTGCACTGGGCATCGCCGGCGCTCAGTATGCGGTGAAGGCGGTATCACGCACGGTGCAGGCGCTGTATGTCGACCAGCCGCCCGCGCAGATCGTTTTGGATCCTACGGCGATTTCGCTCGCGTTTGCCGGCGGTCTATTGATGACCGCGGTCGCCGCGTTGGCACCGGCTCTGGAGGCATCAACGGTCACCGCCGCCGAGGCATCGAGGCGCGGCGCCTACGAATCGCGCGTGCGCGGCTCGCTGAAGTTTCTTGGCACGATCGGCGTCATACTGGGCGTGGTGGCATTCATCTGCGGCAAGCAGCCTGCGGTCAACGGATTTCCACTGTTCGGCTATTGCGCGGCGGCTCTCTCTGTATTTGCCGTTGCCTTCGTGATGCCGATGATTCTGAAATGGTTCTTGCGCGCAACGGCATCTATTTTGCAGAAACTGGGAGCAAATCTGCCTCGTCTGGCGGCGCTCAGTCTGTTCGGAACTCTGGGCAGAACGTCTGTAGCTGTTTCATCCCTGATGGTCGGCATCGCCATGATGGTCAGCCTGGCTGTAATGATCGGTAGTTTTCGCGAGACGGTCATTGCCTGGACGCAGCAGTCTTTGAAAGCCGACCTGTTTGTCGAACCTGTGGCGCGCCGCTACAGCAACCGCACCGGCTCCCTGTCCCATGAGGTGGTGGAGAAGATGCGTCACGTGCCCGGTGTGATTGATGTCGACGAATTTGTGGAGTTTCCAATCGAATACGAGGGTGCGCCAGCCTTTCTGGGTTCCGGCGAGATGCAGGTAATGGCACGCCGCGGCAACTTGATGTTTCTTGATCGAGAGCCATCGTCTGTGGTGCTCAACCGGCTGCGCGCCAATCATGGTGCCATCGTCACGGAGAGCTTTGCCGCCAGGCATAACTTGCACAAGGGCGACGTAGTCAAACTGCAGACTCCGCGCGGCGAATTGGCGGCACCGGTGGAGGGAATTTATTATGACTATGTCAGCGACCTCGGCTATGTGATTATCGACCGCGAGGAGTTCGCTCGTCATTACGATGATCGATATTCGACCACGGTGGCGATCTGGATTGATCCATCTCTGGAGGGCGACACGGTTCGCTCGCGCATATACGACGCGATTGGTACCGACAGCCTGCTAAACATCCGCACCAACAAAGAACTGAAAGCCAGCGTTCTCCGCGTCTTCGATAACACGTTCGCGATAACTTATGCGCTGCACGCGATTGCTATCACAGTGGCGATTCTCGGCGTGATGAACGCGTTGTTCGCGCTGACGCTCGAGATGCGCCGGGACTTCGGCATCCTCAAATATCTGGGCACCAGCGCCGGCAACTTGCGGCAGATTGTCTTGTCGCAGGCGGCGATTCTTGGATTGTGCGGAGCCGTGTCGGGGGTGGTGGTCGGCATGGGGCTCTCGATGCTGTTGATCGATGTGATTAACAAACAGTCGTTCGGCTGGACGATTCAGTTCGCGGTGCCGGTCGATTTCCTGGTGCAGTCGTTTGCTCTGATCATGGCTTGCTCGATTCTCTCGGGGCTTTTGCCGGCGCAGCTGGCGGCGGCTACGCCCGCCCCGGAAGTCGTTCGGGACGAGTGATGGGTGGGTTCATGCAAGCTTCCACTTGATAGCGTAGAATGAAGAGTCGTGAAAACATCGCTTTCCACTTTGCTTGTTGCATCGATCTGTTTTGCTGCGTTGCCGGTTGGCGTTGCGGCGGCATCCCCAACTGGCGTGCTCGACACGGCAGCCGCCGACGAAATGTGCGTGCTCGCCGAGCAACGCAATCGCCAGGGGAAGTTCGATGATTCTCGCCAGATGCTGCTCAAAGTGCTGGAGACGCGCGAAAAAGCCTTCGGCGTGGAGAGCGAACAAGTGGCTCAAGTCCTGGTTCAATTGGCGCGCAATAACTTTGATGCCTGCCAGTATCACGAGGCCGACAGTCAGGCTAAGCGAGCGCTGGCAATCGACGAGAAGCTGTTCGGCAAAGACTCTTGCCAGGCGGGACGCGACCTCGATCTGTTGAACAAGATATACAAGAAGGTCGCGCCTGAAAAAGCCGCGGCGGTCGAAGACCGCGCCATGCAAATCAAATCGACGATGCCGAGCGCACCGCCGATGGAGATTATGAAAAACCCGGTTGTCACGATGATGAAGGGTGATGCCACCAAAACGGCCGCACCGTCCGCGCCGGTTGAAGATAAGTGGGCTCTGGTGATTGGCGTCAGTCAATTCAAGGACCCGGCGATCAGTTTGAAGTACGCCGCCAAAGATGCGACCGACTTCGCGCAGTTTCTCACCGGCAGCGCTAACTTCAAGTCTGATCACGTCAAACTTCTCACCGATGCCGACGCCAATCGCGGCAACATAGTCGATGCGGTCGGCGAGGGATTTTTAGGCAAGGCCAAGAAGAACGACCTGGTCGTC
Source organism: Candidatus Obscuribacterales bacterium (assembly GCA_046328035.1). Classification (GTDB taxonomy): domain Bacteria; phylum Cyanobacteriota; class Vampirovibrionia; order Obscuribacterales; family Obscuribacteraceae; genus JBGASG01. The sequence goes on from JAXLXI010000009.1 coordinate 108,397, forward strand.
ATCTACGTCTCCAGTCACGGTGGTGCCGATTCGAAATCGTCCATTCCGCTCAACTTCCTTCTGCCTTGCGATGCCAACGCGCGTAATCTGCTGGCCAACGGTATTCCAATGGAATGGTTTTCTCAAATCATCGAAGAGGGAATCGAGAGTGACCGCGTTGTCGTTTTTCTCGATGTTTTTCACAGTGGTGCCGCTACCGCCGTCGAGCCTGCGCATTCGACTGCTACGGACAGCAGCGCCGAGTCCAGCTCTGACCCGGGCAACAAAGGCCTGTCGCGCTCGCGTTCAACCGCGACGTTCGATGTGATGAATGTGACACCACGACAGGGGCAGATTTTTATTTGTTCCAGCCTGGCGAATCAACTTTCCTGGGAGTCGAAGAAGTATCCCAATAGCGTGTTCACGCGGCAGCTGATCGAGAGCCTCACTTGCAAGGGTGCACAAACGTCGCTCGCGCAAGCCTTCGACGCTATGCGCACGCGCGTCGAAGAAGAGGTTCTGGACGATCGCATGCAGGAGCAGACCCCCGTTATGAAGCGCACATGGAACGGTGATGATCTGCGCTTCAGCGACACATGCTCGGTGTCGCAGGGTAAATCGGCGGACCATAAATGAGAGTGCTGCTGATAGTTTTTTGCCTGGCGCTGGTGGTGGCGCAAGCTGCCGCGCCCGCGGCAACAAAGTCCTGGCGCCTGGCTTTGCCTGGGTACAAGTATCAGTTTCCGGCCGACCATGCTGCGCACAAAGCCTTCAAAACCGAATGGTGGTACTACACTGGTCATTTGCGATCTAAAGATGGTCGCAAGTTTGGATATGAGTTGACGTTTTTCCGATTTGGCGTCGACCTCGATGAAATGCCTCAGTCCGCATGGGCACTCACCGAGGTGCATTCGGCGCACTTTGCCGTCACCGACGAAAAGAATAATCGTTTCTTCTTCGATGAAAAGATGAACCGTCCGGCGCTCTCGCTGGCAGCGACCGACGAAAAGCGTTACCACGTCATAAATGGAGATTGGTCTGCGCAGTTGGAGGGCAATTCACATCATCTCAAGGCTGGCTCTCCTGGCGCTTCGGGAGCGCCTGCCTATTCCATCGACCTGCGCCTGACGTCGAAGAAGCCTCCCATTTTGCATGGAGTTAATGGCGTCAGTCAGAAGGCCAATTGCAAGGGATGCGCTTCGCACTACTATTCGCTGACTCATATGGATACAGCAGGCACCATTACCATCGGCAAAGAGCAGATTCCCGTCACAGGTGTCACCTGGATGGATCACGAGTTCGGCAGTAACCAACTGACCGAGGAGCAGGTCGGCTGGGACTGGTACAGCGTGCAACTCGATAACAATACCGAATTGATGTTTTATGTGATGCGTCGCAAGAGTGGCGGCTTCGATCCGAACTCGTCCGGAACGATCATACATCCTGACGGTACCACCAAGCACCTGGCCCTCAATGACTACAAGATCGCGCCATTGTCTACCTGGAAGAGCGCGACTTCGAATGCCACCTATCCGATGGGCTGGAAGGTGGCGGTGCCCTCGCTGGATGCCACGTTCAACATAACTCCTGTTATGCAAGAACAAGAGCTGGTGACGGCGAAATCAACGGGCGTCACATACTGGGAAGGCAGTTGCAAGGTGACTGGTACGGCGAAAGGCAAGGCCATCACCGGTGATGCCTATGTAGAAATGACCGGCTACGCAGGCAATTTCACAAAGCGCATTTGAGGAAGAAACGCTAACCCCGCTCCGGCAAGACGAAGTCCAGAAGATCAGCGGGTTCACTGGTCGGTTGCTCGAACGCATCGAGACCATCGGCGGTAGTGTTGTTCTCTCCGCTGACGCTCTCTTCTGCGGCCACTGCTTCAGTGCTCTCGACATCGGCAGTGCTCTCAGCAATCAAGCTCTCGTCGTAACGGAACACGACTGAATAGCTGTACGGGCCAATTGCATTGAGCACAACTTTTTGCACATGATCGCTTGCCTCATGATTGTTGCCGAGGTAGACGGCGATGTGTCCATAGGGATGGCTGTTAGTGGGGCCGTGGACAATCACATCGCCGGGATGCAGCTGTGTCGTATCTTCGATGCGCACAGGCTGGAAGCGAGGATCACTTTGCAAAAGATCCTTTGCCATGTACGCGGCGGGACCAGATAGTTCAACGCCCAATGGTTTCAGCGCATCGGTGACTCCCTTGTAACACCAGCCGTTGCTGTGCATACGTTTGGCGGTCATCAAAGCGCTCTTGGCCATCTGCAGGCGCATAGTTTTGGTGCGCTTTTGCGTGACCTTTTGCTCAGCTTGTTTTTCGCGAAGAAACTTTTCCGCCATCTCAGCAGAAGAAATCGCCGCACTGCGCCGAGTAGTGTCCATGTCTGTGGAGTGTGAGCTCAGCGGAATCAGGGCGGCAAAAATTGCTAAAGCGGCACAAAGGGAGCGCTTCATGGAGCACCTCAGGCAGGGTGGTGGCATGTGACTTACAGAGTTCTAACATGGAAATTCCTACATTCGCTCGGGTATTCCGCGATGAGTATCTCTATGTTAACGGCGCGTAAAAAGATGCATGCGAAAAGCGGCATGGGAAGCCGTTTGCGGAAGAGCTAAACTCGACCGTCGCGCAATAGTGGCAGAACAGTACGCTGCCAAATATCCTCAGATACATGCAGCAGAAACGAGACATTGGAAATGATGCCACCTTCAGGATCGGATTTAGCATGCGTAGGCACCAGATTTTGTAAATCTACTCTAGCTTGCTCAGACTTAACCACCGCCAGGCTGTATTGAATACCGTGCAGAGCTGCAATTGGTCCTAGAGACTTGCGAACGACCGTTATACGCGTTCCTGCAAGGCTCTCCATAAGGGCATTCAGGGTGCCCGGATCATACAGAGGTTTGTGTGCCACGTCGACCAGCACCACTCCTGGTGCCACTGTCTCCGCTGTGCTTGCCAGCGTTTGTGCAACAGTTACAGCTTCTTCGTACAACGCAACGCGTTCGTTCAAACGTTGCAAAGCTTGTTCGTTGCCGGTCACTGCTTTCACCCAATCTTCAAAGAGATACTGATGAGCAATCTCGCGTTCTTTCGGATTTGCTGAGTCATAAGAAGGAATGACGGCGATGCCCTTGGCGAGCAATTGACTGATGGCGGTGCCGGTGACTTGCACTTGCGGCTCGCTGTCGAGCTTGGCCGCGTCTTCATCGAGCCCTTCGTAGTAAACACCGGCCGCCTTCATGGCGGCCGTCAGCCCATCGGCGTCAGGGTCAGCAACAATCGCCACCGCGTGCGCGAACTCGCCGACTTCAACCAGCGTACTGCAAGCCGGGTGTAGTTTCCTCACAGTGATTTCGCAGTCGTCTTGCAGCAAATTCTTCAGCTTCGCGGCTGCCGCCACCACTTGGCGCTCGCGATCGTTTCGTGGTTCTCCATCAACATAGTGGTGATCGCGAAACACCACTCTAAAGCGCTCTCGTTTTAGTTTCTCCACCGCTTCCACCGTCGCAGAGGTAATCGGGGTGTCGATAAACAAAACCGTGGGCTCCGTGCCCCGGGCAAAGCTGGCGGCTTCTCTGACGAAATGCAAAATGGTCTGTACATCCTCGGACGTAAAAGCCTTGATGAACAGCACCTTCACATTATTGATAGTCAGTTTGATCATGCTTTGGTAGGCGAGCAAATAGCGATTACTAATTTCAAGACGGCAAGCAGCAAAACCACCGCCAGGACACGACAAATTGCCACCCTCGACATTTTGTTTGCCCCGAGGTGTGAACCGAGCAGTCCACCGAGAAAGCCGGCGGCGATCAAATGCAGACAGGCCGTGAGCTCGAAGGTATTACCCGCAATTTTTCCAGCGATGCCGGCTATCGAGTTGACCACTATGAACAGAGCTGATGTGGCTGAGGTTTCCTGAGGATTCGCCCATCGCTTGAGCAACATCAAGGGACTTAAGAAAATGCCACCACCGACTCCCACAATTCCGGAGAGCAAACCGAGGGCGCCGCCGACCGGCAATGAAACCGCAAGTGGAGGTGGGTTGTACTCCCCTCCCTCAAGTAATTTACGCGTCCGCAACCCCAACTGTACTGCTGAATAAGCCAGGACTGCCGCCAATACTGAAAGGTATATCTTCTCAGATATAGGCATCATGGCGCCGATAAACGCCGCCGGCACCGACAACACAATGAACGGAACGGCCATCCGCCACCGCATGTGTCCGGCGCGCCAATAAAAAATTGTCGACATCGAGGCGACGAGCACGTTCAACATCAGCGACGTCGACGTCATGTATTTCTTCTCGGTGCCGGCGAGCGAGAGAATTGCCAGATAACCTGATGCGCCGCCGTGCCCGACCATTGAATACAAAAGGGCAACCACAAAGACAGCCGCAGTTATCGCGATGTCGTTCATGGCACTATTTTAGCCTCCTGACAGGAACAAAAAATGACCCCGCCGAGCAGTGGCGGGGTCCAGGAGATTTGCGTATTGCAGGGATGTGATGTGACTAAGCTTTGGGTTATACCGCCTGATACCAAGCCGGACCCTTCTGGTCATTGAGGGGGCGTCGGGCCCGGCGTTGGTACCGCGTGCGGTTGTTCCGGCTGAACTTATTCTTCGCCGCGGACGGTGATTTTCCGCGTCTTAGCGCCGTTGCTCTTGGGCAAGACCAGCTTGAGCACGCCATTTTTCATGGTCGCGGAAATAGATTCGCGGTCGACGGCATTCGGCAAGGTGAACCGGCGATAGTAGTCGCCAATCCCGTACTCACCAAACGTCAAGCTGTACCCATCGTGAGAGCAAGCTTCAACGAATCCGTTCAGTGTCAAGGTGTTCTGCTCAAGAGTGATGTCCACGTTGTTTTCGTGAACACCTGGCATGTCTGCCAGAACCACGATATCTTCATTGGTTTCAAAAATGTCGGTGCGCGGTGTGAAAACGCGACGCTGACGAATCTGCTCGGTGTGCATCTCGGGAGCCTCATGTTTCTCCACAGTTTGCACTGCTTGCGATTCGGAGTTGCAGGTCTTCTCGGTCATGGTTTGCACCTCTTCCTTTTATTGCTTGCGTGGTGAGTGAATGCTTTTTCTGTTTCGCTGCGACTTGCAGGGTGTGACTAGCCGGCGTTGACTGTGATTTTGCGTGGCTTGTCCTCTTCGCTGCGCGGCAGTTTGATTTCCAGAACGCCGTTGGTGAAGGTAGCCTCAACTTTCTCGGCATCGATGCGAAACGGCAGTTGAATGGTGCGTGCAAATTCACCGAACATGCGTTCGCGACGATGCCACTGCGCGCCTTCCTCTAGTTCCGGCTGGGTGCGCTTGCCGCGCAGGCTGAGCGTTTCGTTGACTACGGAAATTTCGATATCTTCGGGCGCCAACCCAGGGATCTCTGCCGTCACTGTTGCTCCGTCTTGCGACGTCCATACATTCAAGGATGGAAACTCGACAAGCGCGCCGTGTGAAGGCGCATGGAACATGCGATTAAGCAAGCCTTGCTTACGCTCCAGCTCGCGGAACGTATCTTGAAATAGACGCGAACGGGATAGCTCATGCAGTAACATAGAAAAACCCCCTTACTCCTGACTTATTGACTGTTTGGTAAAACTCGAATTGGGATTTGGAACAACCGTTCCAATAAATATTAGAACATTCGTTCCAGAACTTTGTGCGGTTCGCTAACAATTTCTTAGCGGTTGAGCTCGATTCCAGCCTGGTGAGGGTTTCCGGTTTCAGGCCTGGTCCATTGGCGCCTCAGGGTTTTTACCCTAGGTCTGGGGTCCGCAGGCGCCTACTATATATATGTCCCGTGTAGTCCCAACCGGAGTAATTGATTTGCTGTTAAAAAGTGGCATCACCGCAGCCATTGCAGCGGCGCTCCTTGGACAGGTAGCTCTGGCGCAAACGAGCGCGCCAGGCCATTCACCCGCAACAGACCAAGCCAGCCGTCCGGCTCAGCCGCCGCAGGCTAAACCCGCATCCCGCTCTCAAATCGAAAAGGCTGCCACCAGAGCCATCGGCATGAACTGGTATCCGCCTAAGTGCAACCCGTGTCCCCCATCTGCGGTTATTCGCATCAAAGTGGATGAGCAGGGTGGCGTGCGCGAGAAACAGATGGTTCAGTCATCGGGCGTTTCGATCTTCGACCAGGCAGCAATGAACGCAATCAAAGATCAGCCGAAGGCGTTTCCTCCGCTCTGGTCCGCGTACCCAGGCGGTTCGCTGGAAGTCGTCTTCGACGGCAACATCTATCACGCCAATGCGGTGACACTGCGTGCCGCCTCAACCGGCGATCAGTCGGGAAACAAAAACAAGCAATCCGGCGATGGCACCGCACGAATCACCGGCAAGGTAGTTGGTGCACGCACCAAACCTATTGAGGAAGATTCGGCGAAATGAAATGGGGCGCACTACTTGCGGTGGCACTGATGTTTCCTGCACCAGCAGCGGACGCGCAGCAAGTTATATACGGCGATCTGAAAAAGTCCAAAAAGGTTAAAGTCACCGCGCAAAAAACAAAGCGTCCCGATCAAGCAGGCAAGGCTGACGTCTATCCGCAGGAGGTCTTCAACAAGACACTTGAAGATGCGCTTACCGCAATTGCGCGCAATTGGTATCCGCCGAAGTGCAACCCGGGCGTCAAGGGTCCAGTCATTCGTATGAAACTGGACATGCATGGCTCCGTGCACGAGAAGTATGTCGTCGAGTCTTCTGGGGTTGCGCTGATGGACGAGTCGGCCATGAACGCCATCGAGTATCAGGCGCCGGAGTTTCATGTACTGCGCGAAATGTACAAGGAAGGTGCGTTCGACGTCGTCTTTGATCCATCTTTGCGCAAGCCGTATTGCGTTACTGTCCGTCCGCTATCGGCGGAGGCTGCCAGGCTCAAACCTGCAAGTGAGTCTGGAGTGGGTGAAGGCAGTGGCACATCGCGCATCACCGGCAAGTTTGTCGGCGCTCGCGACCATCAACCTGACGAGAAACAACCCGATGATTAAATCCGGTGGTGCGTTAGCCGTGATTTTGGTAGCTATCGCTGTCGGCAATATCACTGCCCCCGCTCGCGCCAAAGCGTCGTCGATGACGCCTCTATCGCAGTCGGTCATATGGGGCTCCCGGAAGGCGTATAGCGATGGTGAGCCGATGATCCAAACGGCGCATATTATCGAAAAGATTCGTGCCCGTGTCATCCAACAGGTTCAATCGAAATGGAGTCCCCCCTGTATAGATGGAAGTTCGCACAAAGTTGTGCTCAACTTCCGCTTCTCCAAGGACGGCAACGCAGTCGATGTTCGAGTCGCGCGATCCTCCGGTTATGCGGCTTTGGACAAGGCCGCAATCCACGCACTTGAACGCTCAGCCGACTTCGATGGATGCGTGGCGCCTTTCGCGTTTTTGTTTTCGGTCTACGGCGAGTCGACATTCGAGGTTGTTTTCGACGCGGAAGGAAATCTCCAATCTCCCGTGGCGCTTTGGCAAATCCAGGCACTGCCCGTGGTGAAGGAAGACGACATCTCGCTTGATCTGAGCGACGATGAGTTAGTCGCTACGCAGCCCGGACAGGGGCAGATCAAGGGACACGTTGTCCACGCGAAGCCCGCGCGGCGACACGCGACGTCAGCGGCGTCCAACGCAAACTGACGCCGTTGCAAATTTGCTACGTCCCCGAATCTATCTCCGATCAGGCGTTGCCTTCGATGTTTTGCGCGGGCGACCCGGGCAACCCAGTCTGCGAGGAAGGGGGCAGCGGTGGTGTCAGCGCATCGAGCTCGTCGAGCTCGTCGAATGCAGGGTGTTCCGCTGTCTCTCGGTCGGCATCCCTACCCAACCCGTATGCGTCAAGCACCGAAATCAATTCATCCCGCAAAACATCGCGGTCGTAATGCTCCATGGTGATGTACTTCTCGGCGCCCAGAGCGTGCGCAGCAATCTGTAGCCCGTGCCGCACCGAGCGCGCGAAAGTGGATGACTTGCTGCAGTAAAAAACAAATGGAATGTGATGAAAGCGGATATTCGTCTTCACTGTCTTCAAGAAATCGAAGACGCTGCCGTCGTGCTCAAGGTGCACCGCCGACACAATCAAATCGAAATCTTCGCGATTGATCGCCTGTATCGCCTGACTGACGTGATCGAATAGCTGAATCTCGCAATCTGGTAAAGCTTCCCTGATATTGAATACGTTCTCTGCCTTCTCCTGCAGCACCAAGACCTTCAACACAGCTTTCTCCTTATGTGAGGGCGCATGAGGATCAGTCGAGTCAGATGGCTGGGCGGTTGCACGGAAAAGCCCGATATTGATATCGGGCTTTCCTGAACGCTTATGATTTGGCGGGCCTTATTATTGAGCGCCCAAAAGCTGCACTTCGAACACGAGGGTGGCGTTTCCCGGAATGACCGGCGGCATGCCACCGGCTCCGTAGCCCAGATTTGGCGGGATGACAAGAATGCGTTTGCTGCCGATACGCATCGATGCGACGCCTTCGTCCCATCCTTTAATGACTTCTCCGCGTCCCAGTCCGAAGCTGAACGGTTGTCCGCGATCGACGGAGCTGTCGAACTTCTTGCCATTCATCAGCAACCAACCCGTGTAGTGGACGTTGACACTCTGTCCCGGGCGTGGCGACGGTCCGTTGCCGGTGACGGTATCTTTGTATTGCAAGCCGGACGGCGTTTTAACGAATTTGCCCAGCTTCTTCAGATCCGGGGCGCCCTGTGAAATCGCCGACGGTACTGAGACGCAGGCGACCGTAACCATCGCAGATGCGAGTAATAGCGCGAGTTTCTTTTTCATTTGTCAGCCCTCTTGACGGTGCATATTATCCATTACTTTGCGATTACGCGCTCAAGGTCGCTAAAATAAGTACCTATGCCCATTCGACTTATGGTTGTTGATGATCACCCGCCCACCCGCGAAGCCGCAGTCACTGCGCTGCAGGCGGACGGCATTATCGAGGTAATCGGCGAAGCCGAGACCTCCGATGAAGCCTGGAAGATGGCGAGTGCCCTCCTGCCCGATGTGGTGCTGCTTGATTTGCACCTGCCGGGTCTGATGCAGACCGAGGTTTTGATCAAGAAACTTGCTTCGCTGCGCAACGCTCACGTTGTCGTCTACGCCAGTCAAAGCAAGGCGGCGGAGGTGCAAGACCTGCTTGATGTCGGTGCCTGCGCCTATATTCTCAAAGCCGATCCGCCCGCGCTGGCGCGCATGGCGATCTTGATGGTGACACGCGGTTCTACCGGTGTGCTCTCACCATCGCTGCCGCGCAATATCACCAAGCTCGATCAAGCGGAGCGCAATATTCTCAAGCACGTCACCAAGCGTGGTGGCGTTCCCAAGGCTGCCGAAAGAATGGGGCTCACCGAGTTTGACCTCAACCAGATTCTGGAAGCGCTGGCTGAAAAGCTGGAACTGCCCAACGGCGACTATCTAGTGCGCTGGGCTAAAAAACACGGCTTCTAACTATTCTTCAAAGTGGGCTAAGGCTTCACGCCCAGCATGTAGCCGGCCACGGTCAGCCCCTGCAACATGCCACCAAATATGATGACAATCAGTTCCTTCACCGAGAAGGCGTGCCGCATGGCGCGTCCGGACGGCTCGACGCTGTCCCAGTACTGGTTGATCCAGTGCTGCACGAACGCAAAGGGGATTGCCGAGAGTAGTCCCAGAAAGAAAAACGGCGGCGGGAAGCAAAACAAAAATGTCAAGCTGATGAACGAGCCGAAAATTATTCCGGCTGCCAGTAAAGGGCTGCGCCGCGGCAGCGACTTCTCATCAGGCACAAGCTGGGCGATGCTCAAAAACTGCGTGACGATCAAGAACAGGTTGAGCACCGGCACGAACAACCCGATTGAACGCAGCAGCGGGCTGATGTCTTTGAACGGTTTCAGCGCTTCGGATTGAGCCGCGTCTCCCGAAACCAGCGCTGCTTGTTTCGAAAAGTCACGCCAGTTTTTGTACGACCAATATATAAGGTAGGCTATCGAAGTGACCCAGCACAAAACCAGCACGTGCCAGGCGGGCTGTTTCAATGAGTCTGGAGCGCTTTGCTCAGTGGTTGTTTCAGACATGTTGTCCCTTCTTTACTCGATTTCATTACATGGCGTCCTGAATGCCGGATAATTCTCAGGAATCAGCATGGCGAGGGCTTCTTAAATGGTGAATTCGGTGATGCTCGTCGGTCGCGCCGGTCGTGACCCGGAGATGCGCTACTTCGAATCTGGTCGGGTCAAGACAACGTTCAGCCTCGCCGTCAATCGTCCGACCAAAGAACGTGAAACCGATTGGTTTGACATCGAGCTCTGGGGTCGCCAAGCTGAAGTCGCCGGCGAATACGTGCGCAAGGGCAGCTTGATCGGCATCGAAGGACGCCTTGATTTCAGCCGCTGGACTGCCGACGACGGCGTCAAAAACGTCCGCCCGTATATACACGGCACCAACCTGCGTTTGCTCGGCAGCAAGAAAGACAGCGGCGGCGGTGGCGGTGATTTCGGGTCGCACGACGATTTCAGTGCGTAATCGCCAGCAGCGCGAAAGCACGTAACTTGTGAATATTGGCTTTGTCGATTACCTGATCATCGGAATTTACTTCGCGTTTGTTCTGGGCATCGGCATTGCACTGAAGCGCAACATGAAGAACAGCGAGGACTTCTTCCTCTCTGGCCGCTCGATTCCCAGTTGGATCACGGGATTGGCATTTATTTCGGCCAACCTGGGCGCCATCGAAGTGATGGGTATGGCTGCCAATGGTGCCCAGTACGGCATCATGACGGCGCACTTCTATTGGGTGGGCGCTATTCCCGCCATGCTCTTCCTGGCTGTTTTCATGATGCCGTTCTACTACGGTTCGCGCATCCGCAGCGTTCCCGAATATTTGAAACTGCGTTTCAACGAACCGACGCGCGCTTTCAACGCCGTTTCGTTCGCGGTGATGACGGTGCTCATGTCAGGCATCAACATGTACGCGATGGCGCTTGTGTTCAAGCTGTTGCTCGGCTGGGACATGAACGCCTCGATCATCGTTTCTGCTTCGGTGGTTCTGGCGTACACCATGCTTGGTGGCTTGACTTCGTCTATCTACAACGAGGTGCTGCAGTTTTTCCTGATCGTTCTCGGTTTCGTGCCGCTGACGATTTTGGGCTTGATGAAGACCGGCGGCTGGCAGGCGATGATCGCCAAGATGCCGCCCGGTTATGGCAATCTCTGGGCGCACACCGCCAGTTATCACAACCCGATGCAGATCGACTGGATCGGATTGGTGACCGGACTCGGCTTCGTGCTGTCTTTCGGCTACTGGTGCACCGATTTTCTCGTCATTCAAAGAGCGCTGGCCGCCGAGAGTTTGCCCGCCGCTCAGCGCACGCCATTGATCGCAGCATTTCCGAAAGTGCTGTTTCCGTTCATCACGGTTGTCCCCGGCATGCTGGCACTGGTTTTGGTGCCGGGACTGGGCACTAACAAGACCGACCTGTCGTGGAACCAGGCGTTGCCTCTCATGCTGGCTCAGTTTTACCCGCCGGGCATGCTGGGAATTGGTTTGACCGCCATGCTGGCCAGCTTCATGTCCGGCATGGCAGGCAACATCACCGCCTTCAACACAGTCTGGACCTACGACATCTATCAGACCTATCTTGGCAAAGACAAAAGCGACAAGCATTACCTGTGGGTGGGACGCATTGCCACCGCAGCCGGTATCGTCGTTTCCATCTTCACGGCGTATCTGGTCATGAACAGCGCCAGCATCATGGACTACATGCAGACCATCTTTTCATTCTTCAATGCGCCGCTGTTCGCCACTTTCTTGTTGGGTATGTTCTGGAAACGCACCTCACCCTGGGGCGCGTTCATCGGGCTGGTTTGCGGCACCCTCGGTGCCGGCGCTCTTTTCTGGATGCAACAGGCCGGCATGCTTCACTATGGCTCTGAAATGGCGGGCAACTTCTGGCGTTCGACCATCGCCTGGACGATCTGTTTCGTCGTTACCGTTCTGGTGACCTTCTTCACCAAGCCGAAACCCATCGAAGAGCTGCAGGGACTTGTCTGGGGAACTGCTTCGCCCATTGAAGTAGCGAACTTGCCCTGGTACAAACAACCCGCCATCGTCGCCGTGATCGTCCTCGTCTTCGCCCTCATCTTCAACATCATCTTCTGGTGAGGAAACGAAACTAACATGCTTGAACTGCGAACAGTCATCGGAGCATATTTCGTCATCAACGGTGTCGTTTTGATTGTCTACGGCATCCTCATGCCGTCCCACATGAGTCCGGGGCTGCAATCCAACCTTAATCTCATCTGGGGGTTTGTCCTCTTATTTTTCGGGCTGTTCATGCTGCTTGCGGGCGCCCAGGCGCACAAGCATGACAAACAACGAACGAGCGATTCCGCCCGCGACCCGGATAAATAAAATCCCCGATCTACTGAAGATTGGCGTAGTAATCGCGCACTTCTTCCGTGCGCGGATGCACAGGCTTGCCTGATTCAATCAGATGTTTGATGCCCAACTCGCATGCCACCACCAACGCATTGTCCAGGTCGCAGGTGCCTTCGAAATCCAGCGCATCCCAGATCGGTTGCCGGAAATTTTCCGGGCGACTTTCCTCCAGTGCGTCCGCTAAATAAATGATCTTCGAAAGAGTGCTCATCGGCACTGCGCCCAGAGTGTGTTCGGCGATGGCATTCAGGACGTCTTCGTTGGTGATGTCCAGTTCGTGCATCGCCACTTCCGCCGCCACCGGTCCATGCAGCAAGTGTCCGTGGTGCGCTTCCAGATCCGTAAGCACCAGCCCGTATCCGCGCGCCATGCGCACCAGTTCATCATCTTTGATGTGCTTGCAGCAATCGTGCACCCAGGCTGCTATCTCGGCTAGATGTTCGTCGCAGTGCGCGCGCTTGGCCAGTTTCTTCGCCACTGCCACTACGCCTTCTATGTGACGAAACCGTTTGGGCTTGACGCGCGGGCGCACCCATTCACGCAGAAAGTCGCTCGTCACAGTGACCGGAATTCCATTGATGTGCGTCTCCGGAATCGGGGTGTGCGTGAAGTTGTCACCGGACATAGTGTTGTTTCTCCAGCAGTATGTGGTTGACCTCCGGTGGTACCAGATATAGCACCGTGCCGCCGGCGCGCAAGCGATTGCGTATTTCGGAGGAAGACACCGGAAAATCCGGGAAGTGAATTATTTCGACGTTGGCGCCCGGTGGTGCCATGGCTTTCAGTTCGGCGTCGGACTCCTGACGCGGTGCCTTCACCAGATGCCGCGATGCCACCAGTATGCGGCAAAGCTTGAAGAGACGCGGAGCATCATGCCACTCGGTCAGATAGCCGAGATTGTCCTGACCGATGATCAAGTTGAGCTGCGTATCCTCTCCCCATTGCGACTTGAGTTGCGTCAGGGTCTCGACTGTGTACGAAGGTCCCTCGCGATCCATCTCGATGCGCGAGATCTGGAAATGCTCGTTGTTGGCGATGGCGGCCTGCACAAGTTCGTATCGCGACTCTTTGTCGAGGATGTCTTTGTTCTTGTGCGGCGGCGTTGAGTTGGGAATGAAGATTACTTTGTCCAGTTCGAACTGATCCCAGGCAAACTCGGCAATCAAAAGATGTCCGACGTGAATCGGATTGAACGTTCCGCAGAAAACTCCCAGTTGTGCCGCCATGTTTTCTCGTTAGCCCTCGTGTGCCGGCACCGAGCGCGTGTACATTCTTGGCATGCGTGCGCGCAGTCGACAGGCCAGTTCATAAGTAATGGTATCAAGCGCGGCCGCCCAATCCGCCAGATAGAGTTGTTTGTGTCCGGCGCGCGCGCGAAACTTCGGCGCGTGCTCCTCACCGATCAGTGTAATCACGTCACCTTCATCGGCATCGGCAACATCCGTGACGTCGAACAGCATCTGGTCCATGCTGATCAGCCCGATTTGTTTCACTTCCTGTCCGAGCAAAAGCCCTTTCATCTTATTGGACAGCCCGCGGTCGACGCCGTCGGCGTAGCCGATCGGAATCGATGCGATGCGCGTCGGGCGCTGTGCCGTCCAGGTCAGGTTGTAACCGACCGACTGGCCGGTTTCTATGTGCTGCAAATGATTGATGCGCCCGCGCACCGACATGGCCGGTGTCACCACATCTGATACTGCCCGCGCTTCTAATCCATATAAATACAGTCCGACGCGCACCATGTCGTAATGCGTATCGGGAAACCGCCGCGTTGCATCACCGGATGCCAGGTGCACCAGCCGCGGCTGGCTTTCCGACTTTGCCACCATATCAAGTACGCGCTGGAATTGCGCATTTTGCTTGCCGGTGAATTCGGCTTCGTCGGCTTTGGCGAGATGACTGAAAATTCCGGCCAGCCGCAAAGATTTCTCCGACGCCATCGTCGACAGCAAGTCGGGCACATCTCCAGGCAGCGCGCCCAATCTGTGCATACCGGTGTCGACCTTCAAGTGCACGTTGGCCGGTTTGTTTATCCGTGCCGCCTCTTTGACAATGTCTTCGATCTGCGAGCGATTCAAAACCGTCAGTTGCAGATCAGCTTCGAGCGCGGTGGTAATTGCCCACGATGGCGCCGGACTGAGCAAGAGGATCGGCTGTGTGACACCGGCGCCGCGCAGCTGGCAGCCCTCGTCGACCGATGCAACGCCCAACCATGAAGCACCGGATGCGGTGAGTACTTCCGCGACGCCGACAGCGCCGTGTCCGTAGGCATCGCTTTTGACGACGGCCATCAACTTGGTGTGCGGCGAACACCAGCTCTTGATGGTGGCAACGTTTTTCTCCAGTGCCAGAAGATCGATCTCGACCCAGGCGTCGCGCCTCACCGAAGCAACAATGGGTTGGCGTGGCGCAAGCATGATTAGTAATTTCTCGCCTGAAAAGAGGAAGGTGAACATTGCCAGCTATCCACTTTATGCTAGCATGGGCAAAATCGTGTATCGCAAGCATATAGCCGGTTTTGCTATCGCCATTGCATAGCTTCGTCTGTAAACAGCTGCGCGAAACACCGATGTCGTTGTTGTCCGCCGGTGTCCCTGGTACCACTTCACACAACACAAGAGGACTTCTGCGTGAACAAGGCTGAGTTGGTAGACGTTATTGCGAAGGAAGCCGGCACCACCAAAAAGGATGCCGAAACCGTCATTAATAAGATGATGGAAACCATCGTTAAACGTGTTGCATCCGGCGAAAAAGTAACGCTTGTTGGATTTGGTACTTTCGAAGTGCGCCAGCGCAAAGCCCGCACGGGTCGAAACCCCAAGACCAATCAGCCTCTGGAAATCCCAGCCAAGCGTGTGCCGGGTTTCAAAGTTGGCAAAGAATTTAGCGAAGCTGTCAACAAGCGACGTTAAATCGGGCGAAGTCTCGTCCGACCTTAATCTTGATAAATTTCAAAGAGACATCTGTGCGCTTGAATAGGCTCAAAGGTTGTTGTTATTGCAGCCGTATTTGCACGCGAATCTTTCCGAGTTGCGGAGTTGTGCATTGGAATCAGCAAAAGTAGCAGTAATAGGTTTCGGCAACTGGGGCAAAAATCTCGTCCGCAACTTTGCTCATTTGGGAGCACTGGGTTGCGTATGTGACATTGACCTGGCTCGCCTGGATGTGGTGCGTCGCGAGCACCCCGGTGTGCGGATCACCGATCAGTTCGAAAGCGTATTGAAGGATGAATCGATCAAAGCAGTTGTGATCGCGTCACCAAGCGACAGCCACTTCGAACTCGGCAGACAATCATTGTTAGCCGGCAAACACGTCTATGTTGAGAAACCGCTGGCGCGGGACACCCGCCACGCGGAAGAACTGGACAAACTGGCAACGGAACGCGGACTGATCTTGATGGTCGGTCACTTGCTTCTCTACCATCCTGCCGTCAATTGCTTGAAAGAATTGATTCGCGATGGCGAACTGGGCGAGCTGCGGTTCATCAGATCAGATCGCATGAACTTCAACACGGGCAGGCGTGACTGGAGCGTGCTCTGGGATCTGGCACCACACGACATTTCCATGATGTCTTACCTGCTCGATTGCGAACATCCCGAAGTGGACCGCGTCGGCGGCTGGGACACACAAATAGACTCGCTGGTCGATGTGGCTTACCTCGATCTGGTTTTCCCGATCGCCGGTGCCCGTCGCGTGCCCGGTCAAGTGCGCAACAGCTGGATCGATCCGCAAAAACTGGTGCGCCTCACCGTCAACGGCAGTTTGAAGACGGCAGTCTTGAACGACACCGCATCCGAAAACAAGCTGGCGCTGCACAGCCTCACCAAGTCCGGTGGCATGGTGGTCGAGTATCCATCTTATTCAGATGCCGAGCCGCTGCAACTGGAGTGCGAGCACTTCCTCAATTGCGTCGTCACCGGGCAGCGCCCGCGCACCGATGCCAATAACGCTTATCAAGTCGTGCGGGTGCTTTCCGAAGTCGAAGACCGTCTGGCACGCCGACCGCAAGTCAAGTCGTCGAATCTCTCGATTCCGGCGCCGACGACGGCTGCGCAAATCGCCGCTGCTGCGCAGGCATCCCAAACCGGGAACGGCAATGGCAACGGCACGGTTCCCGCGCAACCGGCAGGCATTGTGGCGCCGACAACCCCGATTATTCAGGTTGTGCAGTAAGCGACCGGACCGGAATGACGTTTCTTAAACAGGACGTTGCACGCTAATTTGATAGCGCGCTATAATCACTCCTCACCACTATTGCGGGAGTAATTCAGTGGTAGAATGCCTCCTTGCCAAGGAGGATGTCGCGAGTTCGAATCTCGTCTCCCGCTCCATTTTTTCACTGCGCCCGCGGCTTCTTTTGAGAAACGCGGCGTTGTTGTTTCCAGGGGCGCCTGCCGTTTCTTCAATGGATAGTCTGCGACGATTCGTTGTAGTTGGTACAAGCGGCAGTGGCAAGACCACATTCGCACGCCGGCTGGCGGCCGCGCGCGGCATCACCCACATCGAGCTGGATGCGCTGCACTGGGAGCCGAACTGGGTCGAGGCTGCCGACGATGTTTTTCTCACGCGGGTCGATCAAGCCACCAGTGCGACCGCCTGGGTGGTGGACGGCAATTATTCCAAAGCGCGCCCCTTCATCTGGCAGCGCGCGGATGCCGTGTGCTGGCTGGACTTCGACTTTCACCTGGTCATGTGGCGGCTCTTTTCGCGCACGGTGCGCCGCGCTTTCTCGCAAGAGGAACTGTGGAAAGGCAACCGCGAATCGTGGCGCATGAGCTTTATGACCAGGGACTCGGTGTTGTTATGGGGGCTGACGACCTATCATCGACGGCGACGTGAATATCAGGAATTGCTGCGATCGCCTGAAAGTGCGCGCTTGCGGGTTTTTCACCTGAAGAATCCGGCGCAGGCGCAGCAGTTTTTGCGTGATGCTGCCGCCGAATCTGGTGGCGCCGGCAATGGCACAAGCAGCGCCGGATCGCTCTGAGGGTGATACCGCGCGTGGTGCCCGCCGATTGATTATCCGACACTGATCGGCGATCACGGCGCCGTCCGGGTGCGCCCGCCCCTGTCCGTCTTATCTGCCCTTGGCAGCGGGGTGGCGTCGCGGTTTTATTACATTCCATAAGAAATCTTCGCCGAATAAGCTTAGAGAAGTTAGCCTGCTGGGTATTAAGGAGCTGACGAAACCTTTTCGCGCGATTTGTTTCGACTATACTCAGTACGGCGGCGCACAAGAGCGGTCTTTGGGAGGCTTACATGTCAGACGATCAAGCGGCAAAGAAACCCGCTGATGAAGCCGCAGGCAAATCGACCGCCGTCGAGGGTGCCGGTGGCACGGTCGAAACCTTGCGTCTGCCCGCCGAGCAAGTCATCAACCGCCGCTCGCGCTGGAGAAGCAGTCTGGCTGCCCTGCGCTATGTGAGCAGCGTGTCGCGCGACAACGAAGTCGCGGTCCGTGACAGCGATAAGGCCACAGCCATCGCCCTGCTCATTTGTTGCACCATCGCACTGGGCACTTTGTTGGTGCCGCAACTGGAAAACCTGCGCGTCAACGTCGTTCTTGCAGCAGACGTCCTGGTCGGACTGGCACTTTTGATGTACGTCGCCAACCGGTTCGGCATCGTCACCACGTTTCATCCCCGGCAGGCGCTTTTGACCTGGCAACTGATGCTGGGCTCCAGCCTGCTCGGGATATTTTTGACCATCAACCTGGCGCTCATCATCGCGGCAATCATCGCCCACCAGCGCCCGATCATGCTCCCGATGCCGTAGGACTCGGAAGTCCGCACAGCCAGCTTGGGGTTTTGTCACAAACGAGGGCTCCGATTGTGACAAATTAGCCTCTGGAAGCGGGTTTTGTCACAAACGAGGGCTCCGATTGTGACAAATCAGCCTCTGGAAGCGGGCTTTGTCACAATCGCAGGCTCCGATTGTGACAATCACCTTTTCCTGCGGCTGGCGTTGGTCGCGCGCGCCGGTTGTCAGCAGGCTTCGACGCTGGACCGGCGGCGAACAACGGCTGCGCTACACACAACTTCAAATCCGGCGACGAAGCCGTGCCCCTTTCGGGCGCAGCTCAATCATCGCTAAGCCCGACTACATGCGGCTTTGCAAGCCTTTTGTGCTACAATCCCCTCCGGCCTGGAGCGCACGGCTTGCGGCAACGCAAGCGGCTCGTGCAGCAGAATGCCCCAAGCATCAGGCCTCGCCGGGAGCCCAGCGGCGGAAGTTCATAGCCAGGCTCGCCCGCGAAAAACCAAAAACTCACATGGAGAGGGATGTTCGACATGAAGGTCACGCTGGATCGAGAAGGCACAAATATCGTCAAGCTCAACGTCGAAGTTGAGTCTGAACGCGCGGTGAAGGCCTATGAAGTGGCCTGCAAACAACTCAGCCAGCGCATCAACATCCCAGGATTCCGCCGGGGCAAGGCGCCTCGCAACATCGTCGAAAAGATGGTCGGCGTGGACTTTATCAAGCGAGAAACCCTTGAACGCCTGGTTCCTGAGGTTCTCGGGCAAGCCATTTACGAAGAAAAGCTGGATGTGATCACCGAGCCTCAAATAGACCCGCCGAACTTCGAGCTGGGTGAGCCTCTCAAGCTGTTGGCCACGTTCGAAGTGCGTCCCGAAGTCAAACTGGGCGACTACAAAGGCGTCGCCGCCACCGCTGAAGAAGCCAAAATGCCCCCCGAAGCCGAAGCCAAGGCGCTCGAGAGCATCGCCGAAGCGAAAGCCGACCTGAAGGCGGTCGACCCGCGCCCGATTAAAGAAGGCGATACGGTATTGCTCGACTTCGAATGCTTCGTCAACGGCGAGCTGGTCGAAGGCGGAAAAGCCGAAGGGCTCTTGCTGGAAGTCAAAGAAGGCAACTTCCTGCCGGGCTTCTGCGAAGCGTTGATCGGCAAAGAACCCGGTCAGCAGACCGAAGTTAAAGCCACCTTCCCGACCGAATACCGCAACACCGAGCTGGCCGGCAAGGATGCCGAGTTCAAAGTCGACCTCAAAGAGCTGCGCGAACGCCAGATGCCGGACATCGACGATGAGCTGGCCAAGAGCGTCGGACAGGAATCACTGGATGAATTGAAGAAAGCCCTCAACCAGCGCATGGAAGAAGAGCTGCGTCAGGAAAACGAAGCCCGCGCCCAAAAAGCCGTGGTGGAAGAGATCGTCAAACGGGCTGATGTCGCCATCCCCGACAGCATGATCGACCGTGAGTCGAACCTCCTGCTCCAGCACCACAAGCGGATGATCGAGCAGCAGCGCAAGAAGTGGGACGAGTATATACAGACGGATGAGTACAAGGATAAATACGCGGAAATCCGCGAGGAAGCCACGAATCGCGTGCGCACCTCGCTGGTTCTCGGTGCCATTGTGCGTGCTGAGAACATGAGCGTAACCGACGAAGAATGGCGGCCTTATCTGATGGAGATGGTTGCCAGGTATAATGTTCCAATAGAACAACTTGCCCACAACGAAGAGTTGAGACGCTTTTTTGAAGAGCTTAAACGACAGTCGATGGAGGAAGCTCTAACCCGCAAAGTCGTGGACTTTCTTTTGAGTCACGCGCAGATCACCTATGTGCCTGAGTCGGATGAAGAGGAAGGGCAGGATAAAGGCAAAAAAGGCGCTGGATCTGCTAAACCGAAATCAGACAAGAAGAAGGGTGCCGACAAGGAAAAACAGGAGTCCGAAGAATCCGCCGAGAAAACGGCAGAGACCGCTGGAGCCTAGATGGGGCGAGGATTCCCAAGTGTCAAGCCTTGACTAAATCTGACAACAGGGTATCGTTGCCTTAAACTAACTAGAATCTAATATCTAATAAACCAGTAGGAGACAAACAAAACTCACCATGTTCAATAACAAACGTCCGTCGATGCAAGACATATACGATATCTGGAGCATGACTCCCCAGGCTTACTACCCACCGACCGTCATCGAAACGACGGCGCGCGGCGAAAGAGCTTTCGACATCTTCTCGCGTCTTCTGCGCGAGCGCATCGTATTTTTGGGTATGCCAATTGACGACACCGTAGCCAACCTGGTGGTCGCTCAGTTGCTCCTGCTGGAAGGCGAAGACCCGGAAAAGGACATCAGACTCTATATCAACAGCCCGGGCGGCTCGGTTACCGCCGGCATGGCTATTTATGACACTATCCAGCACATCCGCTCGGAAGTCTCGACAATCTGTCTCGGACAGGCTGCTTCTATGGGTGCGTTCCTGCTCTGCGCAGGCACCAAAGGCAAGCGTCTGGCTCTGCCGCACTCGCGCATTCTGATTCACCAACCGCTCGGTGGTGCGCAAGGTCAGGCAACCGACATCGAAATCGCCGCTCGCGAAATCATTCGCATCAAGCGCGAACTCAACGAACTGATGGCGTCGCATACGGGTCAATCGGTCAAGCAGATCGAAAAAGATACCGACCGCGACAACATCATGACCGCTCAAGAAGCGAAAGAATATGGAATCGTCGACGAGGTAATCGTCAAATTGGATCAGCCGCATATGGCTGCCGTCTAGAAAGGACAAACGGACCGGAACCGCTCGTGCGGTAGATTACGTCTGCTCTGCTCTCAAGACGAGATAGGAAGGTACATAACGCATGCCTAAGCAATCCGACAACAGACTCAAATGCTCCTTCTGCGGAAAGAGCCAAGATCAGGTGAAGAAGCTGATCGCTGGGCCTGGAGTCTACATATGCGACGAATGCGTCGACCTCTGCAATGAGATCCTCGACGAAGAACTGTTTGAAGGCGGTCCGAATGCGGCTCCTCAAGAGTCCGGCGTACCGCAGCTGGTCGATGTGCCGAAGCCGCAGGAAATCAAAGGTTTCCTCGATCAGCACATCATCGGGCAAGTCGATCCCAAGAAAGTGCTTTCGGTGGCTGTCTACAACCACTACAAGCGCATCAATCACAACAGCGATCTGACCGATCAAGTTGAAATTCAAAAGTCGAATATTCTTCTGATCGGACCGACGGGCTGCGGCAAAACGTTGCTCGCTCAGACGCTGGCTAAGTTCCTCGATGTGCCGTTTGCCGTCGCCGATGCCACCACGCTCACCGAAGCGGGCTACGTCGGCGAAGACGTGGAAAACATCTTGCTAAGGCTCTATCAAGCTGCCGATTACGACATCAAGAAAGCCGAGCGCGGCATCATCTACATCGACGAAATCGACAAGATCTCGCGCAAATCGGAGAACACTTCGATTACCCGCGACGTCTCCGGTGAAGGCGTGCAGCAGGCGTTGCTCAAGATGATTGAGGGCACCGTCGCCAACGTTCCTCCGCAAGGCGGACGTAAGCACCCGCATCAGGAATTCATTCAGATCAACACGCAGAACATCCTGTTCATCTGCGGTGGTGCCTTCGTCGGACTGGACAAGATTGTGGAAAGCCGCGTCTCCAGCAACCGCAACATCGGTTTTGGATCGCAAGCACCATTGACGGCATGGGAGCGCGACCAGCGCGCCAGCCGCATCCTCAAAGATGTGGTGCCGGATGATCTTCTGAAGTTCGGCTTGATTCCGGAATTCGTCGGTCGTATGCCGGTGCTTGCCGTGCTCGATTCGCTCGATGTCGATGCGCTGGTGCGTATTCTCGTCGAGCCGAAAAACGCCATTCTCAAGCAGTACCAGCAACTGCTCTCGCTGGACGGTGTCGAACTGAAATTCGACGAGCCGGCCATCAAAGCAGTCGCCGAGGAAGCCATCAAGCGTAAAACCGGTGCCCGGGCGCTGCGTGCCATTGTTGAAGAGATCATGCTCGACATCATGTACGAAGTGCCATCGCGTTCAGACATCAAGACCGTACACATCAATAAAGAGATGGTCGAAAAACGGTCGACGGCCGAACTCCTCGAGTTGCCCACGGGCAAGTTGAAGGGCGAGATCGCATAGGGAGCTGACCACCAATTACTGATTCAGCGTTTGTTCCTGCCATGGCGGACATCAGCAACACCATTTTCCCTTTGATTCCGCTACGTGACGTGGTGGTATTTCCGCAGATGGTGACGCCGCTGTTCGTCAGCCGGGCCAAGTCCATTTCGGCACTCGAGCAGGCGCTGCTGCGGGACGACAAGCTGGTCGTGCTGGTCGCCCAGCGCGATCCGGACGTGGAAGAGCCGACCTCTGATGATGTCTATCGCATCGGCACGCTGGCTGAAGTAATGCAGATGCTCAAGCTGCCGGACGGCACCGTCAAGGTGCTGGTGGAAGGTTCGTGTCGTGTCAGCGTGGAAGCGCTCTACCAGGGCGAGTCTCACTTGACGGCTAGTGTTATCGAACAGGATGAAGTCGTCCCCGACGATAACCACACCAAGACTCTGATTCGCCTGACGGTGGAGAAATTCGAGCAGTACGTCAAATCGACCAAGAAGATCAATCCGGAGTCGCTCCTGGCGGTCTCCGGAATCGGACAACCAGGGCGCCTCTCCGACATCATCGCCACTTATCTTGGACTTGATGTTGCCGAGCGCCAGCGGTGTCTCGAGATCATCAACAGCGCCGAACGCCTTGAATACGTAGGATCGCTGCTCTCCCGCGAGTTGGAGCTGGCGTTTCTCGAACAGCAAATTCACGACCGCGTCCGCTTCAATTTAGAGAAGACGCAGCGCGAATATTACTTGCGCGAGAAGATGCGAATCATTCAGGAAGAGCTGAATGCCGAAGGCGAAGCGGTCGGCGAAATTGCTGAGTACAGGCAGAAAATCGCCAAAGCGAAAGTCACCGGCATCGCGCTCGAGAAAGCCAACAAAGAGTTGAGCCGCCTCGAGAAAATGATGCCGCAAACGGCTGAGGCAGCCGTTATCCGCACTTATCTGGACACGCTGGTGTCACTGCCCTGGGCGAAGCGTTCCCGCGATATTCTCGACTTGCGTCGTTCGCAGGAAATTCTCGATGCCGATCACCACGGGCTGGAAAAGGTCAAAGAGCGGATTATCGAATATCTGGCGGTGCGGAAACTTTCGAAGCAGCCGCAAGCGACTATTTTGTGCCTGGTCGGTCCGCCCGGCGTCGGCAAAACCAGTCTGGTCAAATCAATTGCGCGCGCCATGAACCGTGAGTTCGTGCGCATCAGCCTTGGTGGAGTCAACGACGAAGCGGAAATTCGCGGACACCGCCGCACCTATATTGGTGCCATGCCGGGACGCATCATGCAGGCTGTCAAACAAGCCGGAACGCGCAACCCCGTGATTCTGCTCGATGAAATCGAGAAGATGACCCGCAGTTATATGGGCGATCCGACCGCTGCCATGCTGGAAGTGCTCGACCCGGATCAGAACGACAATTTCGTGGATCACTACGTCGATGCACCGTTCTCGTTGAAGGAAGTTTTCTTCGTCGCCACCGCCAACTCGCTGGAGTATATTCCGCGACCGCTGCACGACCGGCTGGAGATCATTCGTCTCTCCGGTTATACAGAAGAAGAGAAGGTGGCGATTGCCGAGAAGCACATCATTCCCAAGACTATGGATCGTCACGGGCTGAAAGAGAAACAGCTGGTGGTGCCCAAAGATGTGATTCGCAAGATCATTCAAGAGTACACGCGCGAGTCAGGTGTGCGTTCGCTTGAACGCGCAGTAGCCACCGTCTGCCGCAAGGTGGCGACCCAGGTGGTTATGGAACCTTCCACGCTCGTGAAGATGGTACCGATTATGGTGCCCAAGTATCTGGGACCGGCGAAGATTTTGCGCGAGGAAGAAGTGCACGGGCCCGGTCCGCGTATCGGCATCGTCAACGGCTTGGCCTGGACCGAGACCGGCGGCGAAATTCTTTCCATCGAAGTCAACATCATGTCCGGCAAAGGCAAATTGCAGTTGACCGGACAACTCGGCGACGTCATGAAGGAATCGGCGCAGGCGGCGCTCACCTATATACGCAGTCACGCCGACCGTCTGGGCGTTGACCCGTCGTTCCAGGAACACATCGACATCCACGTACACATCCCCGAAGGCGCCATCCCCAAAGATGGTCCCTCTGCCGGTATTGCACTAACGGTTGCGCTTTTCTCGGCGCTCGCCAAGCGTGCTGTGCGCCCCGGGCTGGCCATGACCGGCGAAGTAACCCTGCGCGGGCGCGTACTCTCAATCGGGGGGCTGCGCGAAAAAGTGCTGGCTGCGGTGCGGGCCGGCGTCACCACGGTACTTTTCCCCAAAGGCAACGAAAAGGATCTGCAGGACATCCCGCAATACGTGACTGAAAAATTGACGCTGATCCCGGTCGCACACCTGGATGAGGTCTTCAGGCTGTCATTCAATAAAGCGGACAGCAAAGCCGACAAGAAGTCCGAACCGAAATCCACCGTCAAACCTGGACGGAAAGAGCCGGTGCCGGACAAGAGTGCCGGCACTAAATCCAAAACCGCCTCAAAATCTACCAAGAAGCCGTCATCAACCCGCAAGGCAAGCGCTAAATCGAGCGCCAGAGTCAAACAAAGCGAACGAAACGGCAAAAACGGCAAAAGAAAAGTCACCGGTGCAACCAAAACCGGCCGCCGCCCGACCCTCGGTCGCGTCAAATAAACTGAAGCGATATCGCTTGGACTCTGACGTTATCGGCGACCGCGAAACCTTATCAGACGCGGTTGCTTAATATTCGGAATAACCGCGAATTTTTCGAGTGGTTCTTGACTTCTCGCATTTGTCAGCACTGGCGCGTGTTTTCTCGGGCGAGCCGCAATTAGGCGGCGACCGCTTGGCTAGCCTACTGGCGGGTTTTAGGCGATTTTGCATAAGATATGAGGTTCGATGTGGGCATAACCTATATGACTGGGGATTTCGGTCGTTTTTAGACGCTTTTGGCAATGGCAACCAGCAAGTCACAATCAGCTGAAAATTTTGACTCAACCGCTAAGCAGATGCTGGAGGCATTGGCAAAAGCCAGCGTCGAGCTTGAGAAATCGGTGTCGACTTACACCGAGCACTTAATTACGTTCAGCGACAGCCTCGGTAAATCATTTGAAGAAGAGCTGCGCGCC
The DNA here is from genome assembly GCA_046328035.1 of Candidatus Obscuribacterales bacterium. Taxonomy (GTDB): domain Bacteria; phylum Cyanobacteriota; class Vampirovibrionia; order Obscuribacterales; family Obscuribacteraceae; genus JBGASG01. Next base: position 133,796 of record JAXLXI010000009.1, read on the forward strand.
GTGTCGCGCCGGTTCGACTACTGCGTGAAAAGCAATCTGGAAGATCTGCTGCGCGACAAAGAGAAGCTCATGAAGGAGCTTTCCGAAGCCGAGCGGGCGGAGGTGGAAGCAATACTTGCCTCCGGTCGCGATGTGCGTTCTAAGCTGGCCAATCACTCCTCTGAGCTGGAATCAAAAATAGCCACGTTGATCGAAACGCGCATGTCCGAACTGCGTACCTATCTCGAAGAGCCGGAGCGCCAGATTCGCAGCGCTTCCGATGTGACGATCAAAGCGCTCAAGACGTTTCTTGACGAAAGCAGTCAATCGATCGATTCAAGCAGAGATCAGGCAGAGATCATGCTGGCGGAAAAGTTGGGACAGGTCTCCGGCAGCATCGTCGACAAAACCGACTCCGCGCGCGGCCAGATTTCGCGCACGCTCTCCGATTGCCAGGAACAACTGCGCGGCAAGACCGATGGACTGGCTGACGATCTGAGCGTGCGCTGTGAAGAAACTATCGAACAGCTCAATTTGAAGAGCGAAGTCGGACTTGATTCGGTGAAAGCAGCAAAGTCTACGGCGCTGCAAGCACTGGATCGCGCCAATGACAATTTCAAAGAACAGGTCGGCGAAGTCTGCGACAACTTCGACAGTTCGCTGCTCAACTTGAGTACCGTGCTGCGCGAAGCTTATGAGACGAAACTGGCTAACGTCGGCGCTCAGGCTCGCAACGAACTGGGCGAACTGACACACCAGGCGCAGGAAAAAATTCGTTTGACGCGCAGCGAATTGGAAGTTTCTTTGCGAGCGCTCGAACGCGAATATCTGGAGAAACTGGAAACTCTGCTCAAGCGCCTCGAAACATATATCAGCGAGCACAATGCGGACTTGCGTTATACAGGTATTGCTCGCCAGCATAAAGATCAGAAGTTGCGCGATCAGTTGACCACGCACCTGAAGCGCTGGGGCGCCGGATTGACCGAGTCGGTGCGCAGTGCTTCCGAGACTTTGCTCAGCGACTTCGTCAAGTCGACCGATGGGTTTAACCAGCGCATCGAGAGCACCAAAGCTGGTGCCGTTGAATTGCTCGAACGCGAAAGCCGCATGATGGCTAAAGATGTAGAGCGGGCGATGAAGGAGTTCCAAAAACAGTGCACCGAGCTGGAATCGCAGCTCGAACAGATAGAGAAAGCCGGACGCGATGCTGAGATCACGGTTGTAGCGTATCGCAAGGCTATGTTGTCGTTCGGGGCGGATTAGCGAGGTGGCAGTGAACGTTTCTGGTAAGAGCCTTCAAGATATATTCGACGCTGGTGAAAAGCGCCTCGAAGAACTCGAGGTTAACCAGAAGAATGCTATTGAACAGGCTACCGAAAGTCACCTGACGACACACACTCAAGATGAGCCGGCGGCGCGCAAGCTGCTGGAAGACAAAACGGCGCAGCTGGAAGAAGAGTTGCGCGCTTACCTCGATCGCGGACTGGAACGTATCGAGAAAGCTGTGGCGTCGGAAATTCATGAAAACGAAAAGTGCGTCAAAAACCTGGTCGAAGGACTGGTGCTTTTGACAAAGAAGTTTTCCGAGTCGGTCAATCACCTGAAAGTTTCTTCCGGGCATAGACTGGCTGACGTATCTAAAGATGCCACCGACCAGCATGATGCGGAAGCCAACGATGTGCATACCAATTTGCTGCGCCACGGTTTGTCGGCTGCACAGCAGATCAAAGATACCGGCAACGTCGCCGTCGATGAATCGCAGAAGGCTGTGGAAGAAAACCTCCATACGCTGGTCGAAGACGAAAACGAAGCCAAAAACAAACTGTTCGGCTCCTACTTCACACACTTGAGCTCGGTAAAAACCAGCGTCACCTATGCTGAAGAGCGCATCGTCGAAAACCTGAGCACCTGCACCAAAGGTTTCGCCAATTTCTCGCGCGAGGGGCAAACCGAAATCAAGCAAGTGCTGGAGCGGCTGTTGCGCGGTGCTACCGAAAAAACAAACGATGCCGAAGAGCATCTGCAGCACAGCTTCAAACAATCGCTCGATGATTCCAACGGCTCATTCGATTATGCATCCGTGCGCGCGGCTTCCGATCTGGAGAGCTTGCACGAGTCATCGATGGCCGATCTGTCGATGAAAACGCAAGACCTGAGCCGCGATATGGACAGCCTCGCCGAGTCGATCATCAGCCATCTGGCCGACCGCGAACAAGATTTGCGCAAGTCGGGCACCGTGCACATGACGGCATTTACCGATGAGCTGACCCGCCGCATCAGATCGGGTGAGACTTTCAGGCAAGAGCTCGATGACGAGCGCGGGCGCCTGGTGCAGGAAATCTGGAACGAGCTGGAGGATGTACAGTCCAAGTTCGGTGAGAAACTGAATTCACTGGCCACCAAGACGCTGGAAGAGCTGAAGAGCATTTGCGCGGAGGCGGAAACTGCCATCACCACCGCACAGGAAGGGGCGGCCTCCGAGTTCAAGACGATCTCCGGAGAGCGCATCGCATCTATAGAAGCGTTGGCGACAGTCTTTATCGACCGGGTTAACGCCCGCAAACAGATGGCGCTGGATATTATTCTCAAAGCCGGCACCGGTGGCGGTGCCAGTGAAACTTCGCTGAAGCTGGAAACTACACCGGTACCGGCTAAGAGCAAACGCATCGCTCTGCCGCGTGGCGAGAAGGGCGAGGAAGACAGCAAAGACAGCGATGGCGCAACCAAGTCCGGTGACGACGAGAGCAGCATGCTTTCGGAAATCGCTTCGGCATTGACGGACGAGGACAGAGATTCCGACAGCACGGATGCTGCCGCCGCTGACAAAGATGATAGCGCTGCCGCCGCCGACAGAGATGCTGCTGCCGCCGCCGACAAAGATGCTGAGGAGAAACCTCCCGAGGCCAAGCCGGAAAGCGAGGTGCGTCGCAATCCTAAGATTCGCGTCACCAGAACTGAGAAGAGACCGCCTGGACAGGGAGAAGGTACCCCATGAGCTTCCTCCTTTTCCAGCAGAATTTACCTTTCCAGACGATGCGCCAGTACCTTCGTTACTGGCAGCCGTCTTCGACCATCACACCGGAGGTATGGGCGACCCGCCACGCGCAGAATCTGCGTTCAGGCGACGTGCTTTTCTTCCTCGATCCTATTTACAGCCCCTGGGGTGACTCCACCAGCGGTATCGGTGTTTCGGAAGGCGATTCTTTTAAAGTCGCGCAGGCGTGCTTGATTCTCAAGGGCGAGGGTGGTCAGCTGATGGCCATCAATGTTTCCGGTGACAGATACGACACGCAGCCGCTGGAACAGTTTCTTGCCGTGCAGGCCGCAATCGCCAAATCCAATGGTGGTGGCTTCTACTATGCGGTAGGACGCAGACAGCAGGACATTGATGACACGATCGATGTGCGCCTGGCTGAGATGATGGCACGGTATGGTGGCTCGGGTTCACGCAGCACCAATCAATTGAATTTGCCCGATCCCGTCATGACTTTTTTGACGACACTGGGCATGCAGATGGATCCGGGTTTCACGGAGTCGGTGCTCGATCCGGGTCAACTGGCCTTCTTGCTTTTCTCGGACAAAGAGCCGCCGGCCGGCACCAAGCTGCCTGACATGCGCGAAGTGTTCGTTGCCCTTGAGGGGACCAACGAACGTTCTGCTGGCGCGCAAGAGACAGGGGAAGTGGCAACGGCTGCGAAGACCAATACCGGTGAACGCGCCGCCCTATATATGGATCTGGAAGAGAAGGAAGACGACCAGGAAGCGACCATGGACGCGATGCCGATGCTGGCTAAGTTCCAGAAGCGTAATCCTGGTGTCGACGCCAAGGATGCTCTGCTGGGCGCGATTGTGGAAGCGGCGGAAGCTGCCGCGCTCAACAACAAGACTCCCGACCCGGGCGCTCCTGGCGAAGCCATCACCACCAGCCAGCCGAAGCCCCAGATCAAAATTCCGATGCCGCAGATTCCATCTATGCCCGTGCCGCAAGCACCGCAGCCGCAGCCGGCTGCCGAAGCTCCGGCAGCGCCAGCCGTACCAGCACCGCCTGCCGCCGCCGGTGGTGGTGGTGGTGGACGTCCGGGTATCCTGGCTTCACTGGGTCCGCGCAATCTGCCACCCGCCGGTGGTGCCCAACCAAGTGTCCCGCCAGTGCCTGATTTCGAAGGTGGAATGGACATGCCGTCTGCCGAGTCTGTGCCTACTCCGCCTGCAGCTGCTCCCACAACTGCTGCCACCAGCGAATTGCCGGTGCCGCCAGCCCCGCCACCGCCGCCGGTCGAAGCTTCCGCACCACCGCCGGTGCCGAGCACCCGTCCCGGTCGCCTGGCCATCAAGATTCCCGTGCCGCCATCCAAACAACCTGCCGACGCCGGCGCGGCTCCCGCTGCAGCGGCGACGCCACCGGCAGATACGGCGGAAGCCGCACCGCAAGCGGCACCAACACCTGTCGATGCACCATCAACTCCACCGGCTGCTGCCGCTGAAGCAGGTTCTGCCCCCGGCGGACCCTCGCCCTGGGATACGCCCGGTGGTGATGCCGCCCAAGACGGCAGCGGCGGACCGACCGGCTTCAGCAAACTACTGGGTAGCTTGACTCAGCAACCGCCTAAGTTCGCCGGCATGGATTCGCTTGCCAAGCTGGGTGGTGGCGGTCCGGCACCACCGCCGGTTCCACAAGATATATTCGGCGGCGGCGAACCGGAACCGGCGGCGACACCGCCCGCACCGGCAACACCCGCACCGGCAACACCGACAATACCGGCACCGCCCGCACCGGCAACACCGACAATACCGGCACCGCCCGCTGCTGCGGCTGCAGATACAAGCGCCGCCGCGCCCGCGCCGGAAATACCGGTTGCCGCGCCGGCTATTGATTTTATGGGATCCGGATTGCCTCCGGCACCGCCTGCCGATGCCGGCATGCCTCCGTTGCCCGTCTCGGAGTTTACGACTGAGATTCAAAAACCGCACATCGAGCCACCGTCAGTGGTGCGACCTGTGGAAGTGAAGGGCGCCGGCAGCGATGCTGACGCGCCGCCGTCGCCGCCGCAAGTGAAAATCTCCGTGCCCAAGATCGACCCGATTCTGGCCACATTCGGAGCCGAACCGGAAGAGCCGGAACCGCCCCGCGAAGTGCCGGAACCGGTGCGTATCGAGCCGCCGTCGTCGATCGCCGCCGTGCCGCCGCGCAAGAAGAGAGCCGAGGGACCGCTCGGAGAGAGCCGTATCAGCGCCCTCAAAGACCCGCTCAACGTGAAGAGCGGCGTTGCCGGACTGGTCTCCAAGCTGGAGCAACAGGCAACCAAAGCGTCCGCAAAGCTGGAAGAGCAGCTGGAAGAGATTTCCGAATCTTTGAATTCCGAGTTTTCGTCTGCCGTCGAGAAAGTGCGCGAATCGGAAAAAGCCAGCATCGAAAAGACCAATGAACTGCGCACTTATCTGACCGAGCGGCTGCAACAAGCCATGAACGATGTGCGCGTCGACATAGGACAGAAGGCTGTCGTCGGTCGCGACGCGATCGAGCGTTTCGTCGAAGAAGGCGAAGAAGCCGTCGATGAGAAAAACAAGTCGCTCACCGAGTCTCTCAACGAGTCATTCGAAGAAGTGCGCGTGCGAGCGGAAGTGCTGGCGCGGTCTTTCCAGGAAACGAGCGATGCGCAGCGTGCCAAAGCCATGGCTGACTTGCGGCAACTGATGGAGTCGCTGCTCAATCAGTTTACGGAAGCAAACGAATACTATTCATTTGCACTGGACGGTATCATCGAGCACGTCAACGAGCAGGTGCAGGACCGCAGTAAGTCCACCGCCGAATCTCTGCGCGATAACTACGAACACCTGGACAACCAGCTGGGACAGGTCTACGACCGCGCCCGCAAACAACTCGACCACATCAATCAAGATGTGTTGTCCCGACTTGGACAATCTATTCAAGCGGCAGAGCTGGATTTCGTCACGGCTCGCCTGGATGCGGTGCAGACTCAGTTGACGCCGCAGTTGCGTACGCACCGCGATACGCTGCGGGCGTTGATCAGCGAGTTTCAGAGCAAACTGATTTCGGACCTGGAAGCTAAAGCCGCCCAGATCATCGAAGAGTTCGCGCCCATTCTGGACGACAAGAAACAGCAGATCTCCGATGTCATCGTTCAGACCAGCAAGATTCGCGAGTCGGTCGAGGAGCGTCAGCGCTTCGATGCCGACCGCTGCGACATGGACTTCCGCGCCTTTGTCGAGGACACGATTGAGGATGCGAAAGCGAAATTCCAGCGCACTGAAGAACAGATTTCCGAAATGGACCGCTCGGTGCGCGTGCTCTGCGACCCCGCCAATATCGAAGGCGATGCGGATCTATTGAACGAGCGCGAGTCGGTTTTGGAGCGCATGGATGCCAAAACTTCCGAAGCCGCCCAGGAAATTCACGAGTCCCTGAATGCCAGCGTCGCCAGTCTGGAAGAGCGCGCCAAGCAACTGCAAGAAGAATTGATCTCGCGTCTGGAAGAAGATGCCTATCTGGTGCGCAAGTCTTCCGAGCAAGCGCTGATCCGCATCAATACAGCGATCAAAGACGCGTTCACGTCCATTCAGATTGCGCAAGACGAACAAATGGAATAGCGCGGCTCGCTAAGCGATGGCCGAGTTGCACTCGCTCAGGTCGGAGCGCAGGCTGTCGAGGAAACGCACGCGTGCGTTCGCCCCCAGCGCGGTGCCGAACAGTTCTTTTGCATCGTCTGCGGTTTCGCATGTGGTGCGATGCGCTGCCCAGGCTGCACCGGATATGGTGGTAGCCTGATCGTCGTCCGTGGCCGCATCTATTTCTTCCCGGGTGGCACCGCAGTGCTCAGCCAGAAATTGGTAGTCGGCTATCACTCTGGCTTGCGCCAGAAGCGACCATGAGACTCGCGCGGGTACACCCCGCCTATCAGAGATTGGATTCATTTCCGCCCCGCTAGAGACCAACCCAGGGGTCCTGCCTAACGAGCCCAGCATAAGCCCGCGACCGTGAAAAAATTGTGAAAACCGCAAAGGTCCACGGGTGCCCGTTTTTGAGGCGTGCAAACTTTGTGCACGCGGGCAATGACAGCCATAGCGGGTCGAATCTTGCTTGATTAGCGCGCTTCAGGGGTTTGAAAAGCGCTTGTGCGCTAAGATCTGAGGTCATTTAAAGCAGAGGGGCAGGCAACCAGCCCGTTTTAGCGGGCTTGCAATATGGTTGTCTGCTGAGTGGATCAGACTAGGGCGGGAAACTGCCGCCGGCGCCTCATCTCAGGGGACGCCCGCTGCGAAAAACCCCGATTAGCCGGATACCAGAAGGAGACAGCGATGGTGACGGTTTCGAAAACAGACAAGAATGAGGCCTACCTCAAGCTCGACGAAGCGCATGTGAACCCGGTTCTGTCCAGAACCGCGCATATTGTCGCTGAGCGCGCCGAGGGGTCGTACATCTATGACATGAACGGTGACGCCTATCTCGATTTTGCGACAGGCATTGCCGTGAACAGCGTCGGGCACTGCCATCCCAAGGTCGTGGAAGCGGTCCAGAAGCAGGTTGCACAGTTGATGCACACTTCGGTGGTCACGCACAACAAGCCCTACATCGACCTGGCCAAGAAGCTCGCTGAGATTGCCCCCGGCAAACTGGATTCGGTCTTCCTTGCCAATAGCGGCGCCGAAGCCGTCGAGGGCGCCCTGAAGCTGGCGCGGTATGTCACCCGCCGTCCGGCCATCGTCAACTTCAAGGGTTCGTTCCACGGACGCACCCTCATGACTACGGCTTTGACCACCAGCAAGCTCTATTACCGCGAAATGTACGAGCCGCTGCCGGGTTCGATCTACACCCTGCCTTTCCCATATGAGTATCGCTCCAACCACCGCGGCAATCCGGAAGCCCTGGTCGACGAGTGCATTCGCGCTTTCGATGCGCTGTTTGCTCAGTTGGTTCACCCCGAGCAAATCGCGGCTCTCTTGGTTGAGCCGGTGCAAGGCGAAGGCGGTTATGTCGTCCCGCCCTTCAGCTTCATGAGACGCCTGCGCGATATCGCCGACAAGCACGGCATCCTGCTGATCGCCGACGAAGTGCAAACCGGTTTCGGTCGCACCGGCAAGATGTTCGCCGTCGAGCACTCGAACGTCGAACCCGACATCATGTTGATGGCGAAAGCTATCGCCGGCGGCATGCCGCTTTCTGGTTTCATCTCCCGCAAAGAAATCACTCAGAAGTGGCAACCGGGACGCCATGGTTCCACATTTGGTGGCAACCCGGTTTCTTGCGCAGCCGCCCTTGCCACCATCGACGTGATGGAAAGCGAGAAGCTTCCTGAGCGCGCTGCCAAACTCGGCAAGCAAATCGTTGAACGGTTGCAGAAAGCTACCGCCGGCAATAAGGCTGTCGGTGAAGTGCGCGGACTGGGACTGATGATCGGCATCGAGTTCAACGAGCCGGACGGCAGCCCGAGCCACGACATTGCAGACAAGGTCGCCGCCGAGTGCATCAAGAACAAAGTCCTTGTTCTTACCTGCGGCACCAGCGGTCACGTGATCAGACTGATTCCGCCGCTGAACGTCAGCGACGCAGACCTCGACAAGGGTCTGACAATTCTCGAAAAAGCGATCGCCGGCGTCAAGTAATCGATCTGACTACCTATCTATCAGGTTTGAGTTCCCCAACAACGACACGAACGAACTAACAGAGTTCAGGAGAGCGTATGAGCACTAAGACAGAAAGCCGCGAACAGGCTGATACCAAAGCCGGCAAGGCTGAAGTACACCACAACTTCATCAACGGCAAATGGGTGAAAGCCAAGAGCGGCGAAACCTTCGACAGCTACAACCCGGCCAACCTCAAAGAAGTAATCGGTCACTTCGCATCGTCCGGTCCGGAAGATGTGAACGCCGCTTGCGATGCGGCTGCCAAAGCTTTCAAAGAGTGGAAGCGCGTGCCGGCTCCCGAGCGCGCCGACATCATTTTGAAAGCGGCCCAATTGCTTGAGACCCGCAAAGAAGACATCGCGCGCGTCATGACTCGCGAGATGGGCAAAGTGATTAAAGAAGCCCGCGGCGATGTGCAAGAAGCCATCGACATGGCGAAATTCATGGCCGGCGAAGGACGTCGTTTGATGGGACAAACGGTTCCGTCTGAACTGCGCAACAAGTTCGCCATGGCTATCCGCCAACCGATCGGTGTGGTCGGCATGATCACCCCGTGGAACTTCCCCGTCGCCATCCCGAGCTGGAAGATTCTTCCCGCGTTGGTCGCCGGCAACACCGTCGTCTTCAAGCCCGCCACCGACACGCCGCTTTGCGGATTGATGTTTGTGCAAGCTCTGGTAGATGCCGGACTGCCCCCGGGCGTCCTCAACTACGTGACTGGCTCCGGCAGCAAAGTCGGCATGACCCTCGTTGAAAATGAGCATATTCGCGCCATCTCCCTCACCGGTTCCACCGATGTCGGCAAGCGCGTTGCCGGTCGTTGCGGCGAACTGATGAAGAAAGTCTCCTGCGAACTGGGCGGCAAAAACGCCATCTGCGTCATGGACGACGGCGACGTCGACCTGGCAGTGGAAGGCGCTGTCTGGGGTGCCTTCGGTACCGCCGGACAACGTTGCACCGCCGCCAGCCGCATCATCATCCACAGATCTCGCTATAAAGAATTCGCCGATAAGTTTGTTGCCCGCACGGCGCAAATGAAGATCGGTGATGGTCTCGATCCGCAAAACGACATCGGTCCGGTTGTGAACAAGTCGCAATTGGAATCGGTCAACAGCTACGTCGAAATCGGCAAGAAAGAAGGCGCCAAGCTGCTTCACGGCGGTCGCATTCTGACCGACGGCAAGTTCGGCGAAGGCTGCTTCCACGAGCCGACAATCTTCGGTGATGTGAAACGCGGCATGCGCATCGAACAAGAAGAAATCTTTGGACCAGTTACAGACCTGATTCCGGTCGACTCTTACGAAGAGATGATCGAAGTCGCCAATGGCACCAAATACGGTTTGTCCCTCTCTATGTACACGCAAGACGTCAACCGCGCGTTCGACGCCATGCACGAACTGGAGTCGGGCATCGTTTATATCAACGCTCCGACCATCGGCGCCGAGATTCAACTGCCGTTCGGTGGCGTCAAGGAAACCGGCAATGGACACCGTGAAGCCGGCACCACCGCCATCGATCAGTTCACCGAGTGGAAATCTATATATGTCGATTACTCCGGTCGGTTGCAGAAAGCTCAAATCGACACCCATGCAACCCAAGAGTAAAGGAGAGGATTCAAATGGACTTCGATTTCACCCCTGAGCAACTTTCGATGCGCAAGCACATGCGCGAATTCATGGAGCGCAATGTGGCTCCTGTTGCTCAGTCTAACGACCGCGAATGCAAGTTCGACTGGGATGTCGCCAAGAAAATCTTCGCTGAAGGATTCTTGGGATGCCCGGTGCCGGAAAAATACGGCGGTCTCGGCATGGACTACATCGCCTACGGCTTGATGACCGAGGAAGTAAACCGCATTTGCTCCTCGACCCGCACTTTGTTCTCCGTCCAGACTTCGCTGGTGGCACTGACCATCTTGAAGTGGGGAACGGAAGAACAGAAGAAAGCCTTGTTGCCCAAGATGTGCACCGGCGAGTTTCTCGGCTGCTTCGGCTTGACCGAACCGGAAGCCGGCAGCGACGCCGCCAACCAGCAGACCCGTGCCGTCAAAGATGGCAACGACTATCTGTTGAGTGGTCAGAAAACCTGGATCTCCTGCGGCAAGATCGCCACGCATGCGCTGGTGTTCGCTACCGTCGATCCCAAACTCGGACACAAAGGCATCACCTGCTTCATCGTCGACACCAAAGCCAAAGGCTTCGAAGCGCAACCGATCAAAGGCAAACTTGGTCTGCGCGCTTCCGACACCTCGTCGCTTTTCTTAGATAACGTCCGCGTACCGGCAGAAAATATCCTCGGCAAAGTCGGCGATGGTTTCGCCGTCGCCATGTCCGCCCTGGACAATGGTCGCTTCTCCGTAGCCGCCGGCGCCATCGGTTTGGTGCAAGGTTGCATCGATGAGTGCACCAAGTACGCCATGCAGCGCCGCACGTTCGGAGTACCGATCGGTGAGCACCAACAAGTGCAAGCCATGATCGCCGACATGGTGGCAGACTGCGAAGCCGGTCGCCTGCTCTACCTGCGCGCAGCCCACCTGAAGACCAAAGGCGTACGCAACTCGCTGGAAACCTCGATCGCCAAATTGTTCTGCGGCGAAGCTGCCAACCGCGCAGCCCACAACGCAGTGCAAATCTTCGGTGGTTACGGATTCTCGGATGAGTACCCGGTGGAACGCTACTTCCGCGATGCCAAAGTGCTCAACATCTACGAAGGCACCCGCGAAATTCAGCGCCTGATCATCGCTCAGGATGCCCTCGGCATCCGCTACGCCAACGGCAAGCCCACGGGCGCGCCGACGGCACTGGCTACAGTCGGCGCCGCCGGCTAGTTTCTGGTACACCCGAGCAATAAGTTCGAGAGAAACGCCTCCCACCCGGGAGGCGTTTCTTCACTTGAGGTTTTACTTCAGAAGAGTCATGCCGGCTTTTGCGGCTTTCTTATCAAAAGTGACAGTGGCTGTGCATCCAGCTGCTGAAGCCATATGCCAGACCAAGCAATTCGCAAATTCTGCTGAACTCGATTCAAATGAGCGCAAAGCTTTCCACACGATCTCAGCGTCTTGAACTACCAGCTGTCTCGTTCCGAGTACCTGTCGAACAATGGAAGACACTTCCTTAGGGGTTGCGGCATAGCAACTTTCGCTTACCCAAACAATTTCGACTAACGTGATCAGACTCACAAATCCCGGGTTCTCAGCCGAGCACTCGCCTTCGATGAATTTGGTTGCTTTCGCGGATTGTTGAAGATCATCTTGGGCGATGTAGCGGACGAGTACATTGGTGTCCAAACCAATCAACGCCGCGCTCCCCGCTTCCGGACAGCATCTCGCATCATGTCTATCGACACCGCCTTGGGCTGTTTCTTCAACAGTCCCTTAAGAGCACTAATGTCATCTATTGCGGGCTTGAGTGCAAAGGTGCCGTCCGGCAGCTCAACAAATTCAACCCGATCGCCGACTTCAAGGTTGAGACGCTGTCTCACGATGAGGGGAATGGTGATCTGTCCTTTGCTGGTCATTGTCGCTGTAGTCATGCATCTTACTCTCGTATCAATTCCTTACTTTATTGTAAGGAAAATACATGCGGGAGTCAAGTAAGTGACTTTGCGGTCCTAGGAGTGGCAGCTGGATCACCTCTAGCGATCGAGGGCATGCTGCCGCTCGAACATGATGAAGCTGTTGTTGTCCGTGCACTTCATTGCGGCTATGGACTGCTCGTGATCGATGCCGGTCAGATGCGCCACAATCGCCTCGTACAGATCTAGCCGAACCGCATCCTCGTGAGTAACGATAATGGCGGTGCCCCTTCCCTCAAAGACGAAGAAGACGTCTTCGAAGAAGGGACCTTGATCGGTGGTGACGATCGTTATGCGGTCTATCTCGTTCCATCGCAGCTCGGTGGTAGCGTTCTGGGCGAGGTTCCAAACGCCAATGCTTTCATCGGACAAAAGAATCTCCACATGTTCCGCCGGCTTGGGCTGCCAGCGAAACAGGGACTGAAGAAACTGAATCATGGTGTGTTACCTCTGTCGAGGTTTTGCCGCCGCAGGTGGTTGCGAGTCGATGGCGCCGTTGGCCATTGCCACCACTGTCGGGGCGGCGAAACCGGGTTGTATTAGTGTAGGCGCAGACACCAGCAATCGCAGGGCGCCGTCGATGGCGGCAAATATGCCCAGGGCGATTGCGCGCTTGCCTCGGGACGAGCGGCGCTTAGCCGTCAGGCACCGGGCGATGATTTCCTCTAGTGTCTTGATGTGGTGGGCGCTGATCTGCTTGTAGGCAGCAGCTACTTCGGGCTGCCTCAGCGACTCGGCCCCGATGACTATCCAGCAGCGCACGGCTGCATCGTCTGCATCAGCGCCCAGCGCCAGCATTGAGTGAATGAAGGCTACCAGGTCCTGGTGCGGATCTGAATTGGATCCAGACTGCCTCGCCAGGTAGCGTTGTTGTCGTACCTCTTCGAGTTGTTCGATGAGTGACAGGAGAATTTCAAGTTTTGACTTGAAGTGATAGTGCACCAGTCCCGGTGCCAGGTCGCACTGCCTGGCTATCTCTTGAACTGTCGCACCATCATATCCATGTTCAGCCATCACAACGCTCATGGCCCTGACAATTTCGGCGCGGCGTTCGACTGTATTGGTTCTGGACATGGCTTTTGTGGATCTTGGTTGGTCAACCAACCAAATAATAGCACTGGCTGAAACGGGTGTCAAGAAGTCAGCGTTCACGCAGAACGCTGCTTCTGCACGGCGGATACGTCCGGGACACTAGTGCGGGCGGTGGAACAGACCGGCTTGATGCATCCAATAGAGGGTTCCACTGAGCGTGACCGCCAATCCTACATACACCGCACCAATCAGGATGCGTTGGGACTTCGGTACGCTGAAGTATGCCTGATTGCTCAACATTCGCTGGACCATGCTGCCATCGCCGGCGGTGCTGGCAATTCCGGAAACCGTTGGGAAGTCTCGTTGGCGCAAATTGCGCACCGGCGTCAACGGTTTTTTCAGTCCGACTAAACGATCTCTCAACGGAGTCGAGCCCTCCACCTGGGGCATACGTCCTGCGAATTCTTCGACTTCGCGCTGGGTGGCGAACGGCGCGCTGACGTACTCAGTGTTGTTGGCTTCCTCTTGCTTGAGACGATTTTTCTTGTGCGCGATCAAACCGTGGATGATGGCAAATACGGCAATCATCGCGCCGCCGAGCGATTCCCCGGTAAAGCAAGAGGCAATCAGTGTCGTCATGCCGAGCGCGTAATAGAACACCGGGTGCACAGGCATGAATTTCTCGTTGATGTCGTCCAGACCCCAGACTGCGAACAGCATCAATAGGAGGCTGTCGAGTAACACCGCCACGCCGACCGCGGCGAGGATGCCCAGAACCCAAAAGCCGCGCCAGACGGCGCCTATCACTCTGCCCCGTCTAAAGGGGACATGGGCAGAAGATTGAACAAGTTGAGAAATATGCCGACATACGCCAGCCACGCCCACAGTTGGTCGCCAGTCATAAAGTAAATCGCCAGGCAGACGTACGCGCCCACCGAACCGACAACCGGTCCGCCCAGAGCCGCGTAGGCTTCACTGACCGCGTCCTTGGGCGATTCCTTCAGCCCAATGAATGCACCCATGAATGGAATGAATAGTGGCACCGTCGTCGGCACGCCCTGGCGCTTCAGGACGATAACGTGTCCCATCTCATGAACAAAGATCAAACCGACGAAACCGACCGCGGCCCGCCAACCCAGGCGTCCGGCGTAGGCGAAAACGCTCAAGCAGGCGGTCATGATTGTCCAGATGTACTTGAATTTGACGAGAGCGCCGAGCAGCACCTTGCCCTTAACCAGGATTGCTATAACGAGCAATCCCAGTGTGGTGCTATTGAATTTAAGTTTTGTTGTGACTCTGTGTCCGCTGTTAGCTGTTGCTTCCATGCTTCGTTTTGTCTTCCTCGATTTCATTTTGCGTCAGTACGCAACATAGACTTACCCGCCGCAAATCAGCTATATCGGCTGGATGTGGAAGACATTGTTAAACCGAAAGCACTAGATATGGTGGCATTAATAATTGATGAAGAAACCCAAACATCCTTACCGATTCGGCATTTGCGAAATCGGTCCGACGGACCCGGTGGATTGATAGTTAACCATGCGCTGTCGCCACTCGGAGGCTTTGTCCAGGCGTCCTTGTTGTTCCAGCATTCGCGTGTAGTCACCAATCTGCCTCATCACGTCCACCGGCGAAGCGTTGGCGCCCGGACGCGTCATGGTGGCAATGCTGCTCTCGTAGGCAGCCTGAGCCTGCGCATACTGCCCGGTAGCCGCGTAGGATGCCGCTAACTGAGCCGATGCGGTACCGACCTGTTTCTCCATGCCGGGCATGTTCTGGTAGATACCGACCGCTTGCTGCAACATGCCGGTTGCTTTGGCGCCTTGATTCGTATTCAGCAAGAACTGTGCCATCTGTTGATAGCCTTCGGCCGCCTGCGTAGAGCCTTCGCCAAATGATTGGGTGCGCGCGTCTACTGCCTTGCGCATCATCGCTTCGGCGTCTTTGAGGGCGTCCTGCCCGATGGCACCACGACTAACCATGTAGTCGACCAGGTCGCGCAGCACTTCGCCGTTCTCAATCGGCACGCTCTTGAATCCGGCATCGTCAGGTGAAGCGAGCACCTTGGTCAGTTTCTTGAAGTCGCCCTCTTTTGCCGGGTCGCCATACATGGACATGGCGAGCGTCGCCATCGCTTGTGTGCGTTGCGGAACTGTGCGCGCCGCGTGCCCTTGATATATGTCGACAGCTTTCTGAGCTGTGGCACCAGCCTTGTCCATCTTGCCCTGCGCTGCGTAGAACTTGCTAAGCGCGGTGTACGCGTCAGCCAGCTGCACGCTCTTGCCACCAGCCAATTTGGCATACTCATCGATGACAGCATTCAGTTTCTTCTCGGCATTAGCGAGGTCGGTGCTGTCTTTGCTTTGCAGCGCTTGCGTCGCCGCTTGCTGTGCCTGCAAAAACTCCTCGTTGGTGCTACTGAGTTTGTCCCCGCCTTCGATTGTGGTGCGCGCACGCTGTTCCTTGTCGCGGAAAAGGCGCGCGGCTTCCGTGGCTTTGCGCTCTTCGCTGAGTTCAGCCAGGCGCTGGTATATCGGCAGCAGTTTGGCTTCCTGTCCGCCCTGCATCTCCAGCCGCTTCATTTGAACGTACCTGCGGCTGTAGTCGTTTTCGCCTTCGCCTATGCGCGCCAGTTTTTCATCGATTTGCTTCCACGCCTCATCTGCGGCTTTGCCTGGCGGCAATCGCATTGCTCCACCAACCAGCGAATCCAGCTGCTGATAGAGGATGAAACGAGCTTGCTGTGCAATCTCCGGGGGCGCCTTGCTGTCGGGACGCAATGCCAGTTCGACCGCGGCCATTGCCAGGGCTTCGTCGTTGCCGGTGAGCGCGTCTCGCACCGGTGCAAGCCGCGGATCGGTAGGACCTTGCAACGACTTGGTTTGCGGGTTGAGCAACTCGGCTTTGACGGCTTCGTTGAGAGCCTTATAACTGGGATGGTCGGCGCCCAGCCATTCTTTGGCATACTCCGCCGCTTTCATGAGCACTGCCTGACTTTCCGGCGAACGCTCCGATTTCTCATGCAGGCGAGCGATGGTATCGAATGCGGTGACGACTGCCTCGGTGCTGCCGGCGGCATTGCGTTGATGTTGGACGCGCGCTGCAGCCAGCATGGCGTTGAGCGCCGAGGGCACTTCGTTGCCGGTGACTTTCTCAACGGCAACTGCTGCCCGTTCTCTGATCGCACTGTCCGTGGAGCTGATGCTCATGTCGGCGAGTGCCACCGCCGCTTTGCGCCGGTCTTCTGCATTGAACAGCGGATTGGTGTGATCGAACATCAGCATGGCGGCTTGATAGCGCGCCGTGTCGCCCTCTTGAAACAGCGCGATGCGACTGTACATGGTCGCCGCTGACTGGCGCTGGTCGGCAGGCACGGCGGTGTTGTTTTTGTCCATCAGTATCTCGGCGGCGCGAGCGCGCTGCGCCACCGGCAGACTGGTGTCGTTGACTGCTTTGTTGAGCAACGGCAGACGCGGGTCGCGCGCATCACGGATGGTACTGAAAGTCCCATTCGTATCGGTGAGCATCTGGGTCACCAGCCGCTGAGTGCCTTCGACGGCGCGCCCTTCGATCGTTGCTTTCGTTGCCTTGGCTTGATCGCGAATTCCTTGGTCCGGATGGTTCTCGATAAAGAAGTCCATGGCTACGGATAGATCGCGGTTACCATGTTTCTCGAGAATGCCCAGGAGTTTCTTCTGATAGGCGATGCTTTCTGCGTATTGCGGCGTGCCCGGTTTGGGTCCGAAGCGGAATTGTTGTTCCAGAGCCAGTGATGCGATACCGGCGACGTATTCATTTGATAGTTTGCCGCCGTCGCCGGCGAGCGCTGACAGCGCATCGGCCATGCGGTCTTTGTGCTTCACATCCAGGTCGGGGCGCTCGGTAAGCACGGTGCGCACGATCCATTCCATGTCGCCGCGACCGGGACTCTTGCCGACGCAAATATCGCGAATCGCTTTGGATGCACGATCCATCGCCTCCGGCCGCCGCTCTGCCAGGAATGTGTCGGCATTGTTGGTCATTATGTAAGCCAGCGCCTGACGAGCGTCTCTACCGACGGGATCGAGGTCGCCTTTCTGCATTGCCAGTTGCACGAGCGAATTGAATTGCGCCCATATCTGTGGTGTCACGCCTTTGCGTTCCTGCTCGCGGGCGGCTTCTTTTTCCTTCTCGTTCATCAAGAACGATGTGACACTGCCGCGGTTGTCTTCCATTCTCTTAATAGCAGCCTCTTCGGCTTGCCAGACTCCCGACATGGTCAGCAACGGCAACTTGTTTTGATTGATAAATCTGGCGAAGTCATCGCCGCTCCAGGCGACCGGTTGCGGTCTGCCGTCCAGAAGCGCCCGCCGCACTTGTTCGAACTTGCGCTGATAGCGAACATCGCGCACATCCAGTGCTTCTTCCAGGCGCGCGCTGTCGCGCAATCTTGGTGCCGTCGGCGTCTCGGCTTTCGCGCGTTCGATAATCTGTTTACTGGTTTGCTCGAGGCTGTCAACGAAACTCTTCGCTTCGCCGCGCAAACCACCCGCATAACTGTTCTTACTGATCTCCACTGCTGCGAAGATTGCCGCTTGTCGGTCCGCTCCGTCCGGCGAGGCGGCGAGCAGCTTGGCCGCGGTCAAGCGCACCAGATCGTTCTTGTCGTTGAGGGCAGCGCGCAGCACGATCAGTCGCGGATCATCGGCTCCCGTAATTGGTTTGGACAACATGCCTTCGTAAAGCGTCTTCGAGACTAGGTGCGCGTCGGCAGTGCTGTTTGCCAGCGCCTCACCCATTTTGTCAGCCAGCTGTTCGGTGGTTCTGCCGCCACCAATCGTCGACTCGAATTTCGGATTTGCCTTGCGCTGCTGTTCGACGTAAGCAAGATTGGCTTCAGCGGCCTGCTTGGGCAGCGATGTAGTTTGCAGAATCTGTGTTTGCAAAGTTCTGGCGGCTGCGCCGACGCTGGGAATTGGATGCATGGTGCCGGCATTTGGTGCCGCTTTCAAGACGGTTGTATCCTTGCCGGCAATTTTATACTGGCCGCCCGCCGCATCAGAGAAGTAGTTTGCTCCACCGAGCCGATATCTGTACTCACCGCGGTCTAACTGGAACGGTTCACTGGTCACCATCGCCGACTTCAGGTCGCCCTGTCCTTCGGTGACTAGCATCCTGACGCGGTCATCAATGCGCACTGTCCAGCTGTCGGTTTTGCCGTCCGGCTTGCTGGTGACTGTGGCGGCGACGTCGCCATTGGGTTGTTTCTGGAATACAAACTCGCGCGTCGATTCACCACCGGGATATGTGTACTTGACTCGGCGCGTCGTTGCATCGAGGGTTTCTTCAATGACCATGCCGTTGGGTTTGACGACATAGCTGGTCTCCCCTTTGCGGTAGCTGAAATCGCCCTGCTCCCCGCGCACTAGGAAGTGCGAGAATTGCAGCAAGTCTCTCTGGTTTGTAGAGCTCGTTTCTTTATTGACGCGCACATTGTGCAGCACTTCGCCATCGTCTGAGCGGAAGGTGGTGGACTCCGGTCCGCCCTCGCGCTTGTACGTTTTCGGTGGCGAGCCGGCGCGCATTTCTGTGAATGACAGCAGGTTGTCCTTGTCGTCATAGTCGAAACGTCGACTCAACTTAGGACTGTACTGAACTTGCGTCGGCAGACCACTCGGTGTTGCATCGAGTATGCCCTGATTCAGTCCCATCGCAGCCAAGATCGGCAGCACCTTGTCGGTGGGCATGTCCTTGAGCTGATCGATGATCGTCTCTTGCAGCCTGCGACTGCGCTCGTAATTGATCGAACCGGGCGTGCGGTCCATGTTTTCTTGTTCCATCTGCAATACGGTGGCGAGCACGACGGCCGCCTCTTCCTTGCTGACGACACCGTTTTGCCCGGGCTTCAGATTGATGTAGGCTGCCACCAGAGCTTCGCGCGCGTCGGCAGTCATACGCGGGTTGGACATCAACGCTGCTTCAATCGGACCGGCAAGTTCCTTCGCCAGTTTATCGCCTTGTCTGCCCACGGCTCTGATCAGGGCGACTGACGCTTCGTTTTCCATGATGCCCGCGAAAGACGGCTGCGTGAGCAGATAGATCATTGCCTTGCGTGCATCTTGCGCCGCTTTGGAATTGATGTCGCCAGTGTCGCCGCCGGCCAGGTTGCGCAGGTAGTTGACGGCCTGCACTTGATGCCCCCTGGCTTTGACTGTCGCGTCCCAGATCTCTTTGCCTTCCTGCAAGTAGCCTGGCTGTGCGCGCTGCAGCAGCCGTTCTTTGAGCGCGGTCAGTTCTTTCAGTGTACGCGCCGGGTCGAGGTCCGGTCGTCGCGCACCATATTCGACGTTGAACAACGCGGCGCTGACAGCCGGGTCGTTCTCCGTGCGCAATGCTTTGAGAGCCAGCGCGCCCAGCTCCATCGGCTGGGTCTTGGACAGCGTCTCCACAGCCGCCAGTCGTACCGTTGCTACATCCGGCTTAACCGGTTTTCCTTCGTATGTGCCGCCCAAAAGCAACAGCTGAGAAACTTCAGCGGCTCGGTCCGGATTGGTTTTGGCGAGAGTCTCTAATGCCTTGATGCGCAGTGCCGGATTGCTTGATTGGTAGAGCGGGTAGTTGATTGTGGTGTCGCGCGCACTGATGGCAGCGGATGCATTTTCAAGCAACATGCATTCGAGCATGTTGGCGGCGCGTGTCTTTTGTTCTTTTGTGCCGCCCGCGAATAGCTCGGGCATTCTTTCAAGAAACTTTTCCTGCAGCCCGGCACTGGCCGGATCGTTCGCTGTCCGTCCGAGAACGCGCAGTGCCGCTTCACGCAATGCGTCCTGCTGGCGGAAACTCATCGCCGCGATTCGTTCTTGATTTAGTTGAGCGAGAGCGGAGGAGGCGATTTCGGGAATGCGGCTTTGCGCGCACTGCGAAAGTGAATCCGCCACCAATCGTTCATACTGAGCAACGTCACCACCTGTGATGGCGGGACCCACGGCCAGCGCTGCCATGGTGGCGCGATACTTCGCAACCATCGCCTCATCGCGTGCCGGCTGCGTGGCTCCGGAACGTGGACCAACATCCGCCGCCAGCTGATCCTTGAGATTCTGGTAGTAGGCAGCCGATAGTTGTCCCGGAGCTTCGCCGGCCGTCAGTTTCACCTGCGCTCCCAGACGCGCCAGAGCTTCGGTGCGCTCGTCCGACATGAATACATCGTTGCCTTTGTCTTTGTCCCCGAGGCGGACGCGATCGCCGGGTTTCAGTTTTGCCCAGTCTGAACCGACCGGTTCGACGGTGCCGTTTCGGCGCACAATCCATGTATCTCCGGGTTGCCCGAGATCGCGCACCATCATGTCGCCTTCGCGGCTCAAGGTCATGACCGCGTGATGGGGTTGGATGCTTTCGCCGGCCGCCTTGATCTCGCCGGCGGTGCCGAGACGCATTAGTGTACCCGGTGTGAGCGGCACGCCGTTGATGGTGGGACGCTGCATCGAGTTCATGACCAGAGTCTGGGCTGCCAGGGCGCGCATGTCGGCGTCTTCATTTTTGTCGGCTGCCATTTGCTCGAGGAATTTTTGAATCGCTTCCGAGTCGCGGCCGTAGAGGTCAGACATGCCGCGCGTGCGTTTTGCCATGTCGGTGGTGTTGTTGAGATCCGGCTCGACACGATGGCGGAAGTCTTCGAAGATGGCTGCCAGACGCGGACCGTTCGCTGAGGCAATAGCTTCCATGCGCAATTCGCGGGGCACCGATTTGTCTTTTGCCATGTTCATCAAGAGGGCTGCATAATCTGCTGCCGAATAACGAGCCGTCGATTGGAACGTGCTTGTGTTGTCGAGCCGTGTTTGCAGTTTCTCAAGCTCGGCTTTCAGCTGTTCATTTTTGGGGTCGGCTTTCAGTTTGGCCTGTGTATCGGCGACGGCGCCGCGCAATAGTTCGCTGCTTTGCTCGACACCGCGAGCTGTGCGCATCAGCATGTCGCCTGCTGCCATCTTGACGTACGGCGAAGTACTATCGAGAGCACGTGACCGCAGATAACCGAGCGCGTCTCCTAATTGCACACCGCCGACACTTGCTTTCACGTCGTCACTGGTGCGCATGGACATCAGAACAAACGCAGCGGCAACCCGTGCTTCTTCGCCGGCGTTGCGGTCGTGGAACACCTTGCCGGCTTCGGCTGCAAATGCGGCTTTGCGCGGATCATCGTTTTTGAGGAATAGAAACTCGCTGCTGCGGCGCATCAAACCGTCGGCGGAAACAGCCTCGGTGGCCGTCAATTGCGCGCGTGTTACAGGTGGTGCTGCGCCTGGCGTAGCCGCCGCGACTTCAACGGGCTTGCCTTCGCCGTCAACGGACAGCTTCAATAAAGCGCGCGCTGCTGCGACGCGAGCGTTGGCGTCCTGAGTGGTTTGATACGTCTCGATCAGTTGTTTGCGGAATGCTTCGCGACCGGCGTCGGTGAGCGGCAGTTGCGTAATGCTCTCGGCGCGGGCGGCAATTTCAAGCGGCGAGTTCTGGAGAAACGCCTTGATACTTGCCTCTTCCTTGCCGGTGAGCGCGACCAGTCCGCGCGCCGCCGCCAGTTTTTCCGCATGAACGGTGCTGGTGTTGAACGTGTTGAGCAGCTGGTCGGCAACCCGTTTGCGATCGGCACTGTCGGCTGGAAGCTTTGCAGCTTCTTTTACGGCCGCTTCTATTTGTCTGGCTTGTTCGGTGGTGGCATAGCGAGGTCCGAGTTTCGCTGCATAGTCGTTGAGGGCCGGCAATGACGCCTGCCGCATTTGCTCGGCGGTGAAATTCTCCGGCGTCATATATACAGGTTTGTCGGCGGGACGATATTTATCACCCTGCCGCAACATCGCCTCAGTCAGCGGACTCCACTGGTCTTTGCCGGGTTTCAGAGAAGCCAGCGTGTTGGAAAAATCTGCCAGGAAGTAATAGTCGGCAAGCGGGAAGACACCGATTTGCGGCGTGTACGGAAGCAGCTTGCCGCCTTCGAAGATATGGTGCGTCGCTTTCAAGGCTTTATCGAACAGCGTGGTGCCATTGTAGGCTTCCATGGCTGAAGTCATGCCTTTGGTGCGCCACAGTCCATCCCACACACCGCGCTGGAAGCTGGCCGGCGTCAGTTGGAACGTCAGGTCTGCCATCACAGCATAGTGACGCAAGTGATTGAACTTGTGCCCGGCGTCTCCGAAGGTGTTGATAATTGCTTGCTTGCCGAAGCCGGTTAAGCCAAGTCCCAGGTGCCAGGTTGCTTTCAAACTCTCTTTGACAATCTGCCGCATGGCCACTTCGCCGCCGGCTCGGGCCGCCAGGTAGGCAGCCCGAGCTTCGTATACGCCTGTGGCGATCATGCCGACATCGACGGCGGCGGTGGCGACGTTGCCGGTTTCTCGTGCCCACTTTTGCGCGCTCAAGAATGCATCTAGTTGCCCCGCCGGCAACAGCCTGACGCGCCCGTTGTCCATAATCGGAATGCGATCGTTTTTGTGATAGATCTGTGGTTCGTGGCTGGTGGTGCGATGAACTGTGTTCAGTCCCCACCAGTTGTTGTATGAGTAGAAGCGCGCGTACACATAGTCCTGGTAGCCCGTGACTTTGACATAGTCGCCGTTATCATCGCGTTCGCCTTTGGCATTTACCTTGACGGTTTCGAAACCGTAGCGCTTCATGTTGAAGTCTTCGCCGTTCGGCGCGGCGCGGCGCAACTGATAAGAGCCGTCGGTATTGATGCCACCGATGCGCCAGTCGACCTGACCGTCGGGCATCTTCACCGGCTTGCCGACATCGGAGGCATCGCCCTTTAGCTCGGGGTTGTACTTGCGCAACTCGTCGGCGGCGATCTGTCTGCTCTGCTGAATCTCGGAGTCGTCGACATTGAGAAGAATGCGATCTTGATCCGCCATGGCGGCGGCAACTTCGCGCGACACCTGGTCGACCTGTGGTGCCCACTTGGCGAGCCACGCCTCGAGCTTGGCCATCTTTTCCAGATTTTCTTTGGTGCGTTCGAGGCTGGTGGGCAGGTTCAACTCAATGCGTTCGATGGCACCATTGGGTGCACGAATCACTCGCCCGATGTCTTTGAAGTTTTCATCCTTGAGGGCATCATCGGGAAACTTCATGGCTTCCCCATCGACGCCTTTGATTTTCTTGAATAGCTGTGTCAGGCTCGGGAAGTCGGTTCCCGTTGTCGTGGTGGCGGCATTGAATGCGGCAATCGTGTCGGCATAGTCGCGCACCTTGGTGACCGTGTCCATCCAGGCGGCCGCGGAGACTGTCCATTTTTCCAATTGCTCAGGCGTGGCACGCTCTGGTGGCATCCAGCCGCGCAACGGTCCGCCTCGCGACATGCCCTCGATGTCGGTGATGCCCTGCCGTACAAATGCCGCCTGTCCTTCAATGAATGCTTTCTGCCAGCTAACGCCGGCTTTGCCGACCCACATCACCGTGTTGATCAGGCGGTCGGTTTCCTCTTTGGTCGGCAGGTCTCCGGGCTTGTCCAGCTTTTTGCCTTCGGGACCGAAGCTGACATCGCCTTTGCGCAGGCGCGCGCGGAACATTTCATCGGTCTCGCGCAATCCGGTGCCACTGTCGCTGGTGCGGGTTGCAAACGGCGCGCCGGGCGGCAGTTTCAATCCGCGCGCGTCGAGCATCTGGCCCAGACGCAGCGCATCCTGTTGCAGGTAGGTTTGCGCATCGCGCCAGAGCCGCCGCGACTCAGGTCCAAACTGACCTTCCTCCCATTCTTTCTGGATCTTGGCGGCATCGATCGGTTGGCGCTTCTGACCTTCTGGGGCGGTAGCGTTGAAGAGTTCTATCTGCATGTTTATGCCGGGCAAGGCGCGCAGCAAGGCTTGCTGAGTCATCTCGCCGCCAGGCAGGTCCTTGAGATTTTGTGTTTCCGTGGCAGCGGGCTGCTCCGGGCGCTCGTCGACATCGGCGGATGCTTCGAACGTCTCTGCCGGGTCGCCGGCATCAGGAGCGGCGTCGCCGGAGGTGCGTCTGACCGGAGCATCGGCGGGTGGCACAGGCGGTGTCGCCACCGGTGGTGCAGCCGGTACGGCAGGTGGTGGCGCGGGCGGCGGCGGTACGACTTTGGGCTTTTCGCCTGCTTGCGCTTGAGTGGCCAGGAAGAAACTGATCAAGGACGTCAATGCCACCAGTCGCGAACGCGTGCCGTCATGGGCACCGGCTTCTCTGGCGCGGCGGGCCACTTCGCCTTCGTTCGGTCTGAATTCGCGCAAGCGCTCGCGGGCCGCTTCCACGGTGAGAGCATGATCGGGATGTTTCGGGTCACTTAAGCGCGTCAGGAATGCTTCTTCCCTGGCGACCTGTTCGGTCAGATCTTTGATTTTTTGATCGTTACGCTCGGTGCCTTTCTTGCCTTCTTCCTCCTTGAGTTTGTTTTTCAGATTGTCGACGTGGGCTTTCCAGGCTTCAGCGAACGTCAGCTCGCGCTCCACACCGGCGAAGCGCACTCCTCGATCGGTGAGCTCGATCTGCACCGGTTTGCGCGCGACTTCGGGCGGCAGCGCCGCATCGATCAATCCATCCGGGCGTCCGGTTGCTGGACGCGCCTCCGGTGGCGGCAGGTGTTCTTTTAAAGCAGTAGTGACGACGTCTCTGATACCGGCTCGTTCTTCCGCTGTCGGTGACTGTGTGGCACGTTCCAGATAAGCCTGGTATAAAGCGCTTGCCAGCTGTCCGCTGGTTGAACTCAACATCGACTGCGGCAGCGTGATTTGTGTTTTCACCTGTGCCGGATTTACCGGTTGTCCGCCCAGATTTATGAATTCGGTGCCACGCCGTGTCACTTCCTGATCGTTGACCAGATACTTGACTTGCGGTCTGGTGGCATTGGCGTCGAAACTGACGGTTACCTGGTCACGTTTGATGGCATCGCTGCCCAGTCCTTCGCGCGCCAGATAGTCGAATAACGCATTGCGGGCGCGGTCGCCGGCTTGCTGCGCGGGAGCCTTTTTCAAGTCTTCGAAGATTTCCGCCATCTCATTGTGGAAGTTGCGAATCGCTTCTTCCGACAGCAACGCTTCTTCGATCTTGAGCTGGTCTTTGGGCACCGGTTTTGCTTCAACCGGTTGCGCGCCGATGGCTGCCACACCTTCTCTATTGATAGCGGGATCTCCGCGCCACCAGCGTGAAATAGAATCACTGACTGCTTCCCAGCGAGCGCGGAACGAACCGGGCTCGGGCCTTGCCAGCGGTCGCATGTCGGTCGGCAATTGTGTTTTGTCTACCAGTCCGTTGTCGACCATGTAATTGACAATCGACCTGGCCCAGGGATGTTTTGGATCCAGACGCGCCAGCAGTTTGGCGGAGTCGTCCTGCGCGCGCGCGAATGCTTCAGCACGTTGAGAGGGTGCCAGTTTGAGATCGCGCGAGCTGTCGGTGGCGCGCACGACGCTTTCGAGCAGGCGGTCGCGTTCTCGCTCTTGGAACACCGGATGCTGCGCGATGCGCTCGCGTAGGCGTGCGTCTTCTCCGAAGGTGCGTTTCAAGTTCTCTGCGATAATTTTCAGCTTGTCGCGGAACTCGACTCGCCGCGCAGCCAGTTCTTCCAACGTCAGCGGATAGGTGTGGTCATGCCGGCTGGCGGTCATTGCGTCGCGGCGTCCGGTGACGTTGTCCGATGCACCGGCAAACTGGTGCACCATCTCCGGGTGCTCGCTCATCTTGACGCCGCGCCGAGCCAGTTCTTCGGACTGCGCTTTGTATTCTTTGGCATAGCCGGCGAGGGTCTCGCGCATCACCGCTTTGTGATCGGCTTCGCTCTTCGAGTCACCCTCGCGAGGCTCGAATTGTCCGGCGTTGAAGATCGAACCATCTTTGACGAAGGCGAAGTGGTTCAGTTCGGCGCGCAGTTCTTTGACAGCTTTCTCGTAGGCGGCTTGATCCGCCTGTCCACCTTTGCCGTCCCCTCCGAAGCCTTTGATCAGGGCATCGTACCGGACGCGATCGCGTTCATGCAGGTTTGCCATGATGCCGACTACGTCTTTAGTGCTGTAGAAGGAAGTGAGCGCATTGGCTTTGTCGGTGACCGTACTCAGCAAGACTTCGGACATCGCTCGTCTGGTGACGTCATCGAGTACGGCGCGCTTGTCGACTCGCACTTCGCCGTCTGAATAGGTGACGCGCGTGCGCCCATTGCCGATGTTGGAAGAAACGCTATGCGCCATGGCTTCGGTGGCGGCTGCCGGGTCGGCCATAAACAATGCGGTGCGGCGCATCATCCGATCTAAGTGCCGCATCTCGTGCGCTAACGTCGCCGTCAAGTCCTGAATTCTAGTGTTCAGCGAAATGGTGGCATCGGTTGGCGAGAAAACGGCGCTCGCCATGTTTTCGTCCAGGTGAATCATATTGGGCGTGATCAACTCGGGAGGAATGCCGAGTTCTTTTGCTAGCCCCTTCATCTGTTGCACTACTTCGTTGCGAAGAGCGTCTCGCGCAGCGTCGATGCGTGTCTGGTCTCCCGATTCTGCGGCTTTGGCTTCCTCGGTGATGAGCGCGCGCAGGCGGCGGTCGCCCTCTGTCTGAATGTGCGGCACAACAAATCCAGGACGGCTTTCGACGGCGTCGGCACTGCGGTCGACCGGCGGCTGTCCGAAAACCTCGCGGACTGTATTGAGGGTTTTGTTGGCACCCGGTGTCAGTTCGCTGAATCCGTAGGCATTCATCTCCTCGCGTGCTTCGGCAAAACTTCCACCCTGGACTTGCCTGTAAGCCGCGATGACGGCGCCCGTGCGATCTCGTCCGTGTTCGCAATGCAGGAAGACCTTGCGCCCCGCCTCACCCTCGGCTTGCAGGCGCTCGACAATGGCTGCCACCGATTGCGGTGTCATCTTGGATGTGCTGGTGGGAATACTGACATATTCGATGCCGTACTTTTCGCACCAGGCTTTTTCTTGCCTTGATCGTTCTTGACCCTTAGCGTCGTCGGTCAATGTCAGATCGACGATCACCTTGACGCCGCTTTCGGCAAGTTTCTTCACGGCTTCTTCTCTGGTCGGACGTCCGCCACGCCAGAGCTGATCGTTTACTTCGCCACCATTGGCGATGCCGCCGATTTTGAAGGCGTTGCGACCGAAGGCATCCGCACCTTCCGGCATCGGGCGCCCTTGCGCTCCCAGATGTCGCTCGGTTCCTTCCTTCAGTTCACTGGACGCGCCCGCAATACCCATCGCCGACATCAAGTCTGCCGCGGGCGCCGCGGTCGTGTTGGCATACATGTGTTCGAAGACGGCACCGGTGGAAGCACCGCCATAGCCGGATGTAGATGATTGCCGTCTGAGGACGCCGTCCAGAACGTCTTTAGGAACTGAGTAGTCGCGTCCCAGTTCGCCCAGATTACGTTCGATGCGTTCGAGATAGGACGGCAAGGGTGCCTCTCCCGTGATCACGCGGGCATCTTTGATACCCTCGGTGGCGGACGCCATGTCTTTTTGATAGCCGACAAATGCGGCATACGTGATTGAAGCTTTGGCACCGGAATTGTCGGCGGTGGTGCGCAGGCGCGTGATGATGTCGTTGGCTTCTTTGTACGACGCGCCCAGATCATTCAGCACCACGATGTCCAGTTTTTCGCCGGTGCGTTTGGCTTGCTCGATGCGCGCTTTCAGTTCGCCAAAGCTGAGGAAGTGCGAATCGTATTTGGGGTCGGTCAATCCGTTGGCGACGCGATACATATGCAGAGCCAACATCGAGCTGTCTGCACGCCTCTGCCCGTCGCGGTCCATAGCAACGAATACGAGGTTGGACGGCAACTTGGCGGTGCCGTCTGTGGACAATCCGCGCTCGGTCATCAGCTTGCTGTGCACTTCGGCTGCTTGAGCCATCATGCGCTGGTTAGAGATGATGTCCGGATTGCTGGCGTACAGTTGCGATTCTATCAATGCGCGTTCGGTGGGCAAGCCGACCATGTGCAGCATGCCGCGCTCGATGGCCGCCTGCCGGGCTTCTTTGACCGGCTTGTCCACAGCAGTTTGCAAGCGAGTCAATTCGACATCGGTGATCGCAGTCGTGGCACCACCGGGTTTGCTGGTGGCACCGATTTCATGGTCTATCTTGTCGCGTGCCGCCGATGGATTTTGTTTGGCAGCCTGCAAATCAAACAGGTTTACGCCCTGCCCGAATGCCGTCAGCGACTTCGATTCGTAAACCTGTCCATCGCGCACCAGCTGTTGCAGTTGTGGTCCGGTGAGCTTTTGTCCGGCGGTCAGTTTGTCCGGACTGTCGAAGAGCACCATGCGCGTGCCGCTCGGTATCGGGTCTCCCGGTCCGATGACATCGACGGCGATACCGGTGAGTTTGCGGAATTCATAAGCCAGCGCGCGCCCTTCGCTGGTCAGACAGAGTGCCGTCAGTTTCTCAATTGGTCTGCCGCGTTCGGCGCTGGCTTGCAGCAGATCATGACTTCGCAGGTCGGCAAGTACATCGGCAAACTCGGCTCGCAAACCGGCTGTCGAGAGATATGCTTGCCGTGATTCCAGATAATCAATGGCGCGTTCTCGTTCGGCACCGGTCAAGTGCCCGAATAGCTTTTCGGCCGCCTCGCGATTGATCGGATCCGGAAATAATTTCTCCGCCAGCCGCTTCAGATTGTCTTCGGTGCGACCAAGGCGTTCCGGTTTGTCCGCTTCGCGACGCGCCAGTTCTTTGCGCGCTACCTCCACCAGTTCGCGAGCGTCGGCTGGTTTCAGATGATTCAGTACGTTGTGATCGATGGCGGTGACTTGCACCAGTTGCGTCAAAAGTCTTTCGCGCGTTGCTTTATCGACGCGATCGTTGGCTCGGGTGCCGGACACCAGATTAGAAACCAGCTGCGCGCGCGCATCCACCGGCAATGTGGACAGTCGCGAATCAATGGCGTACGTGAGATGCTGGATGTTTTCCTTGCTCAGTCCAGCGATCTGCTCCGCTGTCAGGTTGCGCAGCATCTCGAACCGGGCGGCATTGGTTGACTCGTCGGTGACCTTATAGCCGAGGACATTGCGATTGGCTTCCAGCATGTCGGCCCAGGCGCGCGCAAAGGCTTGCTGCTCGGTTGTGTTGGAACCCATGCGATCGGCGTCTTTGCTCTGCCCCATGCGCAGGGCGGCATCGTGCAACATCTTGGTGATGTCGCCGGGAAACGCGACGTCGGTGCCGTTGAGTCGATCCAGAGTTGCCGATTTCATGAGTGCGCTCAACATGCGCGGATTTTGCAGCCGGGCAGCATCGTCGGGAGTCATCCGCTTGGCGATGTCAAAACAGAGCGCCGGGTCTTGAGTGACTTCCGCCAGGTCGCGGGTCAGCGCCGCTGCCAGTCGGTCATTGCCGTTTAGAGCCTCCGCCAGTTTCTTCCAGCGCTCGACTTGCTCCGGCGCACCGTGGTCCTTCATCAACTGAGCCAGATCGGTAATCAGTCCCTGGGAATTTTCACCGCGCGCGTCTGAGTAAAGCAGCAACTCGCGCGCGATGTCTCGGCGGTCGGTGCGGTCAAGTTCGGCTGTCAGGTTTTGCACCTGCAGCGCTTCTTGAAATGTCAGGTCGGGCGATGCCGCGCGTATCTCGCTGACTCGTTTGATGGGCACACTGAGTAGAGCCAGTTCGTGATCGTTCCAATCGCGCCATTCTCTAGTCTTGAAGCCGGCATCGTGCGCATCGTCATAGTTGACCAGCTGTACATCCGGTTGACCGGCAGCCACCCGTTGCCTTCGATAGGCAGCCATTTGCATGTAGTCTTCCGCCGCCGGACGGTGTCCCAGCTCCGCCGCAACGTCTTCGATTGCCTTTGCTTCCTCGCCGAGTTTGACGGCGTCGGCGTAGTCTTTTAACTCGTAAAATCTTTTGCGTTCGTGAATCGCCAGTGCTTCTTTGAGCGGAAGATCGGGCTTACCGAGTTGTTGCCTGACTTCATCGGCAGTCTTCAACTTGGCGGCCGCCTGAGCCGCAGCATCGGCACCAGGAGCGATACCAGACAGCTGCATGACGGTGGCCATTTCCAGGGCTCTCACCGGGGTGAGCTTGCCGCCGGGAAAGTCCGGCGCCGCTGACTGAGCCAATAACTTCGCAGCCTGATCCACCACCGGTCGTGCTTCGACGTTTCTCGGCAGTTCGTTCAACAGACTTTCGCATCTCTTCAATGCATCTACTGTCAAAGCGCCATCGACCGATGCCAGTTGCCGCAGCAACTCCGGCGCCGCCTTCGGTGACTTTTCGCAGAACCCCGCCGCTTGTTTGCGCAACTGTTCGTCGCCGGAGAGGAGCTTGGCGAATTTTTCCTGACCGAGGGCTTGCGCCGCGATGTGCAAGCCCGGCAATTCTTCTGTCGCTATTGATGGGTTGTCGATCAACGTGCGGAGGTTGCTTTCGCCCAGTATTCGCGGCTGCCCGAGTTCGCCAGGCAGGATTGTCCGCTCGAACAGGTCGCGCACCTCATCCGGTGCCGAGGCGATTTTTCTAAAATCAGCGGGCGTGATCACCTTGGTGTCGATCGCCTTGATGTAGTTTTCCAGGCGACCGGACGACGTGCGATTCTGTAGCAGCAATGCCACCGCATTGCGGTCGGCGGCGCCGCTGTTGATCAATTTCAGGTAGGCGTCTTGAGCCTCGTTAGGAGTTGCCACCAGCTCCTTCAAGAGCGGACCGTTGAGCGCCGGCGCCTCGGTGCCGGGCGGTGATAAGGCATCGCGGAAGGCCTGCAATCGCTCCGGCGGAGTCTTGTTGGTGATCAGCTGCTGCAAACTGGCGGTGTTGACGCTTTCGGATCGCGGCTGTCGCGGCGGGTTGCCGTCATGCAACTTGTCCTGGTCGCGCAGGATGCCCATATAGATGTCGCGCGTCGCCGGCTCCATGGCGAGAATTTTTTCCAGCACCGGCTTGTCGACGATGTTGTTATACATGCCGTGCAAGACCGCGTGCGTCACTTCCGGCGAGATCGCTTCCTTGCCGTAGGTCTCGTGCAGCTTCTGCACCATGGCGCCGTCGATGTAGTTTTTGTCGACCAGATGCTCGAAGTCTGAGCGAGCCTGTGGGTTCTCCACTTCATAGATGAGCAGCTGCGCCGTTTTGATATCGAGCTTGGCATACGCGCCGAACGCAGATGGATTGCTGGCACCGAGGAGGATATCGTTGATGGTGGACTGATCCATCGTCTTGTTTTTGAGTGCCTGGTCGAAGGCGTTGCCGGGCTCGAAAGGCGTTGTGTTGCGGGGCTCCTGTCCCATGATCAAACGCAGGTTCTCTTTGTTGTACAGCGCCGGTTTGCCGTCCGCGATAAGATTGATTTGCTGCCCCCAGATCTCGCGTTGCCGTGGATTCATTGAAGTCCAGGACCTGACGCCGGCACCATCGACAGTACCGGAATTCATGCCGCGAATCATCGTTGTAAAGTCAGCGCTCGGCAGCGAGGTCAGTTTTGCCTGATCAGACGGTTCCAGTTTTAAAAGCGCGTCGATTGTTTGCGCGGTGCCGGCGACCGGCTTGCCTTTCAGCAAGGGTTCATAAACACCCAGCCGCAGGTCGGGATGCATCTGCAAAATCTGCACGGCACTTTCGGGGCTCAGAGTTTTGTCTTTGAGCTTGTCCTGCAGCAGTTTCTTCTCGTCGTCATGCAGCCGCGAGTCGGTGATCAGCTTTTGTGCCAGCGTCTCTCGCTCGGCGGGTGTAGCGGCACCGGACAGCGCCGCCAGGTGCGGTGGCAAAACCGCCAGTGAGGTTTCGGTGTTCTTGCTGCCCTTCTCAGTGGCTGCCGGGAAAAGTGATTTGAGCAGGCGATCCGCCGCTGCCGGTGAAACATAGACGTCACCGGTGGTGGTGGCGGGTTTCTCCATCATGCGGGTAACTTTAGCCGCTTCTACCTCGTGCGTCTGCCCGAGATAAAGCCTTTCTGCTTCTGCGCCGCAGCGTTTGGACTCGGGCTCGAGGGCGCCGAGCAGCGTCTTGCTTGCGAACTCAGGATCGATCGGTTTGCCGGACTTGTGGTCGTCTATTAGTTTTTTGACGTCGGCGGGCGGACCCGCTTCGCCGAACAGCATGCGTGAATAGCGACCATTCGCGTCCATGTGAGCAAGTGGTGTCAAAACCCGCAGAGCACCAGCTCTCTCTCCCGGTTCTTTGATGGCACGCACGGCGGCATCAATTGCTTCCCGGCGCCCATCCAGTAATGCAATTTGGTCGCGAATCTTGACCTTCTCTTGTTTCGAGGCAATCAGCGCTTCCGCCCTCTCACCTTCTTTCTTGGTCAGCGGGCGTGTGCGAGTCTGCAAGCAGCTCTTCATAAACCCGGCTTCCAGGCTGCTCTTAGTTTCGTGCAGGTATGATCGGCGCAGTGCCTCTAATTGCTCGGGCGTCCCGGCTTCACCGGGCTTGATCCCAGCCTTGCCGGCCAGATAATCGACGACCAGCCGATCCTGTTCTCCGTGGGTGAGTTCGTGAGCGAGGCGCATACGCAGGGGAGCGCTCATGCCGCTGGTCAACACATCGACCGGGCGCACGGTGACATCGCCGGTGCCGCCATCGTAGGTAGCCAGGGCACCATCGAGTTCGCCGATTTTGATTTTCATCTGCGGCATGGACACGACATCGACTGACGCCGGATCGACTGATGGATTATCACGTCTGGCGTTTTCGATCGCCTGCCGCTTCTGATCTGCGAAGAAACTGTTGATGTCGCCTGAAAGAATGCGCGCCCGATTCTCCATGGCTGTGTCGAACGGCTTGCGGTCACGCTCGTATTGCTTCTGCTGTTTCAGGTATGACTCGTAACCGGAAAGAAGCTCCGCATATTTGGCTGCTGCTGCCGCGTCGCCTGCCGGCGGGTTGCTGAGCAACTCGCGGATTGCCTTTTCGTTGCGCAACTTGGTGGTATCGCCGATGGTCTCGCCGGTAGCGGTATGGATCTCGGCCATCAAGTCGACGGCTTTCTCACCGAGAGCGCTGCGCCGCTGTTCGAAACGCAGATAGTCAGGCAGCGTGTATGAATCCGGCCAGTTGCGGCCGCGCGCCACCAGTTTGTCGTTTAATGCGGCGAGCAGCCGCTCGTTAGCCAGGGTGCTCTCGGTTTGCGGTGGGTTGCCGGCTCCACGGTCGCCGGTTTCGTTGGTGCGGTCGGCAGCATCGCCGGCGTTGCCGTCGTCGGCTGTGAATGTCGCCTCGGTTTGACGAAACGAGCGGCCACCGGGGCGCCCTGGCAGCGCCAGGCGGATGCCGGTCGGCGGCATGCCTGTGGGGCGCTCGAATGACGGCCCGCCGGGTGAGCTAGTCGAGGGCGGCGTGGGAGAGTCTTTTTCCGCGCCGGCTTGCCTGCGGGCGGATCTGGGTTGTGGGCCGGTTTCGGCTACAGGCTCGGCGGCCCGGGCTTTTCGGGTGATCCCCAGCAGTCCCTCGACTGCCGCCGCCGCATCGCTCATGCGCAGCCAGGCTTCTTCAGCCAGGTCCTGCCCGGCGTCGTGAGCCGCCTCTTTGTCTTCGACCACCGGAGTCGACGGCTTAGAGTCGCCCGGCTCGGCTGCATCATCAGCCGCCGGATCGTCACCAGGCTTTCGTTTGTTGGGGGGATCTTCGGGAGCCAAGTCTGAAATCCGCCTTACGGAGGAGGAGCCGAGGGGAATTTAGTAAAAGCAAACCGGCCCAAGCTAACGGGAAAGCGCCAGCTCCGACAATCAATTTATGCCACGAGGCAGGGGTGTGTAACCGGGGATTTATGCACTAGATGAAATGAGCCAGACCGCCCACGGGCGGGGGTGCTCCCAAATCGGCCTTAGGGGAAATCAACACTTCTGTTTAAACGCCCTAAGGCCGATCTGAGAGCACCCCAAAAGGAGTCAGTGCGCGCCGAAGTTTAGTGTTTGCAGCCGCAGGAGCCGTCGCTCTTGTGCTCGTGCTCCTTCCGTTCCTCGATTTCCTGCTTCTCGGCGGGGAAACCCGACTTGTCGCTGGGCTGTTCCGCGCGTTCGCCGGGTAGCGGCTCATTCGACGTTTCATTGCCGGCCCGATGTTTGATCTCATCATCCTCTTCGGCGACGGCGCCGAGTTTGGCGTCTGGGTCTTGGGCGTTATTCAATTCTTCTGTGGTCATGTTGGTGTCTCCGGTTTTCACATTAGCTGGACCGTGGCATAGACGACCGTCGCCAAAGGAAGGTTTCAGAGCATCTCCTCGCCCTCATATGACTTCGGGTCGGCAGCCGGTCTAGCTGGGATGCGGGCTTGATCGCGCCACCACTGGCGATGGCGCCCAAGCCAGGGCGGTCGGCGACCTCATGAGGCGCCGTCAAAGAGGCCGGCAGTGGGCATAATATTGGGGTAGCGGTTTAGGTTTGTGGCCATGTGCCCGCACGGGATTGCCCCAGAAAAGTACTGTCCAGGTTGCGCGCGCCGGTTTTCTGCCGACGACGATTCAATAACCTGCGGTGACGACAACAGCATCCTGTTGCCGATAACACGCGATCCGCTGATTGGCAGACTCGTTGACGAAAAGTTCGAGGTGCTCGACCTGATTGGGGCGGGTGGATCGAGCATGGTCTACCGGGCTCATCAGGTGGAACTCGATCGACCGGTTGCCTTCAAGCTATTGCGCACCGACCTGGTGTCCAGTGCAGAAAAGATTCAGCGATTCGGCACGGAAGCGCGCCTCGCCAGTCGCCTCGTGCATCGCAATATCTGCCGCATCTACGACTTCGGTATCACCAACAACGGGCAGCCCTATCTGGTGATGGAGATTGTTGAAGGCAAGAGCCTCAACAAGGTGCTCAACGAAGAAGGCTCGATGAGCGTGGCGCGCGCTATCAATTTGACCAAGCAAATTGGGGAAGGCTTGCAGGAAGCGCATCGCAGCGGCATCATTCATCGCGATCTGAAGCCGAGCAACATCATGGTCATGAATACCGGTGATGTCGAGCGGGTCAAGCTGATCGACTTCGGTCTGGCAAAG
Organism: Candidatus Obscuribacterales bacterium; assembly: GCA_046328035.1. GTDB lineage: Bacteria > Cyanobacteriota > Vampirovibrionia > Obscuribacterales > Obscuribacteraceae > JBGASG01. Next base: position 168,918 of record JAXLXI010000009.1, read on the forward strand.
ACGCTCGATCTCGACAAAGAAGAACAGGTGGCGAGCAGTGGCTACATGGTGGGCACTCCTTCATACATGAGCCCGGAGCAAGTGCTCGGACAGACAATGGATGTGCGCACCGATATCTACTCGCTTGGCTGCGTTCTTTTCGAAATGCTTTGCGGCAAAAAAGCGGTAGATGGTACCACCGCGTTCGAAATCATGAGCAAGCATGTGCAGAGCGACGTGCAGCAGCGCATCGCCGAGGGTGGCATTCCGCTGGAACTGCAAGAGTTCATCTCGCGCTGCCTGGCTAAAGAGCCGCAGCGGCGCTATCAGACAATTCAGGAAGCACTCGATGTTCTGACTGCCATCGAGTCGGAGTCTGGGTCGTTCCGCGGTATGATGCGCGGCTTGCGTTTGCGTATGTCGCCAGCACCAATGGCGGTGGCGATTGTTGCGGCGATTGCCGTGCCGGCATTGCTCATATTCAACTGGCAAAATCTCGCCAGTCATTCCAGCACCATCCCTTTGAACGACCGTCAGATGGCCGCGCGACTCGTTGATGAATTCAAAGCCGAAGATGCGAAGAACAACAACGACAAAGCTGAGGCGGCCGGCAAAAAGGCATTTGCCTGGATGCAGCAGAACGGACAAGCCGACACCCCTGAGATGATCGCGTTGTGTCGGCAGATGCAAAAGCTTTACGTCCGCCAGATGCGCACGCAGCACACGGCTCCGTATATCAAAGCCGCCTTCGACGCGCAATACGCACTCGCCATGCAGGAACCGGAGGGCAAGCAAGACCTCAGTCTCATCGAGGCGTATAAAGATGCCGGCAACAACTATTACTTGAACAACTTCGAAGCGGAGGCGCAACCCTACCTGACGAAGTGGTTGGAGTTGGTTGAGAAAAAATACGGCGTGGACAGCAAGGAATCAGCAGAGCCCTTGATGAGCCTCTGTCGATCCAATTTGTGGTGCGGCAATTTCAAAGACTCCAGTAAGTACTTTCAGCACCTGGCTAAAGTCTGTGAGAAACAGTATGCGCCGGACGATGAGTTTCGCCTCGGCGTCATGCGCGAGGGAATCGATTTGTATTCGCAGATGGGTGATTACAAAGAAGCGGCGCGCATCGCCGATCAAACCGTGGCTCTGTTGCCGAAGGCGCCGTTTGATCTGCAAGCGCAGGCTCTGGAAGCAGCGGCACACGTTGCTGCGGCAGCGCGCGATTATCCCAAAGCGATCAAACTTGTGGACGAAGCTGTAGCCGCCTGGATCAAGTGGGACGATCGCGCTTCGCTCGGCAGACAAGACAAACTGCTCGTCATGAAGTCTCGCTACTTGCGCGAGATCAAGAAATACAAAGAAGCGCAGGACGTGGCGAAAGTCGCAGTGCGTAGAATCTCCCGCGGCTACACCGACAGCGTCCTCTACAAGTGGGCGCTCGATGAGTATATTCGCGCGTTGCGCGAAGGTGGAAGCGTCACCGAGGCTGATGCTGTGCGCCGCGCCGGCAAAATTTTACCGCGCCACTAATTTTTTCCTGATTTTATGCCTTGCATATCGCGTCGGGGTGGTCCGATGCGCGCCTTTGGAAATTGTTGATCTATACGGTAATACCTTTCTCGGCGCGAGAAAATTACACAGCGGGCGAAAGGCGCACCAGTAGCCGGGTGCAGGCGTCGCAGCCGAGCGAGCTCCACTTGACGGCTATTATCGTATAGATCAACAAATTCCCAGGCAGCGGACAAAGCCCCCCAGGCACTCGTCAGCGGTTAGAATTTCAGGACGATTTTGCCGAAGTGGCCGCCGCCGACCATCAGTTCGAGTGCTTCTTTTATCTGATCAACTTTGAATGTTTTGTCGATTACTGGTTTGATTTCGTGTGTTTCGATGGCTTTGTTCATCCGCTCGAACATCTCACGCGATCCGACAAAGATGCCTTGCATGCAGGCGCTCTTCATCAACAGTTTGGTGGCATCGAACTGACCTTGAGCGAGCAATCCGATCAAGCTGATCTGTCCGGCGATGCGAATTGATTTTAGAGAGCGATCCAGTGTGCCGGCGCCACCAACTTCGATAATATGATCGACACCGTCAGGAAACGCCTTCAATACCGGCTTATCCCAGTCTGCTTCCTTCTTGTAGTTGATCACGATGTCGGCACCAAGTTTCTTGGCGCGTTCCAGTTTCTCATCGCTGCTGGATGTGATGATCACCTTCGCGCCCGCAGCTTTAGCCAATTGCAGCGCGAAGATCGATACGCCGCCTGTTCCCAGAGTCAGCACCACGTCGCCGGGTACGATCGGACGTTTCTCGAAAAGTGAATGCCAGGCAGTCAATGCGGCGCACGGCAAAGTTGCTGCTTCTTCATAAGAAAGGTTGGATGGCACGTGCACCAGACCTTCTTCGTTGAAGACGCGTTCGCTCGCCAGCACACCGTCGATGGCGCCACCGAGAGCGGTGTTGGCGGCGCGTTTGTTGCACTCGCCGGCAATCCAGCCCTGCATGAAGATGGGAGTGACGCGGTCGCCGCGCTTGACGCGAGTAACGGCGCTGCCCACTTCGACAACTTCGCCGGCGCCGTCCGACAGCGGGATCAGCGGCAACTTCAAGCTGCGCGAGTAGAGTCCTTTGGCGACCAGGAAGTCGCGGTAGTTGAGTGACGCGGCATGCATCTTGACGAGCGCGTCGTGCGGGCCGAGTGCTGGCAATTCGCGATCTTTAGCCACGATGTGGTCGAAGTCGAAATCGGTAAGTTCGAATGCTCTAGTCGTGGTTTTGGTAGCCATCGCCCGCTCCTTTCTAATGCTCGAATCTGGACTGGAACTGGAATTATCCACGATCGGCGCGTGCCTTATCACCAGGCATGTAAAACGTTGCTTTAAGAGCCTCCGCTGCGCCATGCCAAGCAGATTAAATCGTATTCCAATTCTCAATTTGCAAAAGAGGACATCGCATATGGCAACCTACAAAATGACCGAAATCGTCGGCACCTCGCCCAATAGTTTCGCTGAAGCGACAAAGTCGGCAGTCAAGCGCGCTTCCAAGACACTGCGCAGCCTGGGCTGGTTCGAAGTCGTCGACCAGCGCGGACTGATCAAAGAAGGCGAAGTCGCTGAGTTTCAAGTCACCATCAAAGTCGGCTTCAAACTGGAAGACTAGCTTCTCGCTCCTTAGTGGCGAGACTCCTCGCTGATACTGGAGCGATGCGGAACCTCCGCCACGGCCTCCCACGCGGGGGCGTGGCTGACGTGCCGCCACTTCCATAGTTGCATGGCCACGTCGCGTCTCTTGTCGATCGGTGGCGCGACGGCATGCCACGCCAGCAGTTTGTTGAATGTATCTTCGGCGGCGATTCTCGCCGCGCCTGCATTGCCGTAGCGCAAGGCAAATGCGATGTCTTGCCATGACGCCCCGTCATATAGCATCTCCATCAGCCGGGCTTCGCGCGATGTTATCTCTTCCGGCAGGAAGAAGTGCTGCAGATCCGGAGCATCGAGCCGGCGTTGCATGCAAAACTGGATAGCATCGATCAGATCATCCAGCTGCCGCGATTTGCATAAGTAGACGTCGCATCCGATTTCGAACGCCTTTTTGCCGTCCTCGAACTCGCAAGAGTTGGTGAGGATGATAATCGTGCCGGTGAAGTGTTTAGTCTGCCTCAGATAGCGGAGGATAAGCAGTCCGGCGTCGCGCTCCAGTCTGTCCGACGACGCGCTCGCCGGCATAGTCATATCCACTATGAAGCAGTCGATCAGTGGCAGAAACGTGTCGATTGTTCGTTTCGCCTCTTCAATGTTGTGGGCGATGCGGGTGACACGAACTTGATCGGAAGTCGCTTCAAGCTCTTCCTTCAAAATTTCGGTGACGTCGTATTCGTCGTCGATCAAACAGACGCGAAGCATTAGTCGTATGCCTTATTGTATGTCTCTGGGAACGGCTCTGGGCGCCTTACCAATTTCATTCAAGCCGACATCTCATCAACACGTCAATTGGGGTTTGTCCTATATGTGCAGACGGCTTACCGCATGAGGAGGGCTGGCCGGGTGGCGCGGCGGGACTGCGGCGGCGCGCGGCGGGGACCGCGGGGAGAAACCACGGCGTTCGCCGTCGATTAGCAGACGCGGGCTGCGCCAAGTGCTGGTACCAAATCTGGTGCAAGACAAATTGCCTGTACTCCTGAGTTCACCTGTCGTTCACTTAGGAACCCTTCCTTCTTCGGGGCGTCGAAAGTCGAAATCAATCCGAGCCGGGGAGGAAACGATTATGTCCGAAGCTTTATCAGCTGAGCTGAAATCCATTTGGGAACGCGCTAAAGAGATTGATATCTGCATGATGAACTCGCTCGATGACAACGGACAGATACACAGCCGTCCGATGTCGGTGCAGAAGAAGTTCGATGGCACGTTTCTTTTCCTGACCGAATTCAACTCCGGCAAGGTCCGCGAGATCGAGCACGACAATCACATCGGATTGAGTTTCTCAGACATCAAATCAAATACCTATCTGTCAGTCAGCGGAACCGCTGAAGCGGTAAGCGATCAGCAGCTGGTCAAAGAGTTATGGAACCCCCTCTACGAAGCGTGGTTTCCGAAAGGTCCGGAAGATCCGAATATCGCGGTATTGAAAGTGGTGCCTGAGAAAGCTGAGTGGTGGGACTCGCCAACCAGCCCGATGATCATGTTGTTGGGTTTTGCCAAGGCGAAACTGACCGGCAAGCCCTACGAAGACGAAGGCGCGGTGCATGAGAAGATCGATCTTGGCTCCTCGGTGCGAGGGCACTAGTCATGGCAAACTTCAAGAAAGGCGATCAGCGCTCAATTTTCGATGATCACTTTCAATTTGCCGCTCTTGTGCAATACCTTGCAGCCGGTGAACCCGTCTTGAGCTGAAAACAAAAGATCAACTACTGCATTGCCGACTCGCAGTCCGGTGATCGTGACGCGATTGAGCCAGGGCGGCAAACTCGGCTCAACGATGCGCAGTGTTTGTCGCAGCGCGTCCGGTTGCATATTTAAACAGACTTTCAACATCTGGAACATGGCACCGGCCGACCACGCCTGCGGCGAACATGAGACAGGATAGCCAATCGGTTTGAAGGAGTTGTTGCGGTCGAAGCCGCAGAATAACTCCGGCAATCTGAAATCGGGCTCGAACTGCGCGGCTTCCATAAGTCCGCGCAGCACCTCGTGTGCGTCGTTAATGCGGCCGATCTTGCGTAAGCCTTCGACGATGATGGCGTTGTCGTGCGGCCAGACTGAACCGTTATGGTAGCTCATGGGATTGTATTTTGGTCCGGTGCGCGCCAGCGTGCGGATTGCCCAGCCTGAGTGCATCTCGTTGCTCATCAACCGGTCGGCAACAAGATTTGCCCGCTCTTCATCGAGAATGCCACTGAAAAGACAATGTCCCGGATTGCTGCTGATCACCTGACACTGTTCGCCCTGTCCATCTAGAGCGAGCGCCACGTAATTCTCAGATTCCATCCAGAAATCTCGATTAAAGCGCGCCTTCAACTCCTGTGCATCGCGACGAAGTTTTTTGGCGAGAGGACCGTAGCCCAGGACATCTGCGATGTGAGCAACTCCAGTCCAGGCCGCATAGAGATATGCCTGCGGTTCGCAGAGGGCAACGGGCTGAGTTGCCATTCGCCCGTCGCTGTGCATGACCGAGTCGGAGGAGTCCTTCCAGCCCTGATTTATCAACTGGTCAGCTGATTCGGTTTTATAGGTGAGATAGCCGCGTTCATCCAGGGATTGTTCAAGCCAGCCAAGTGCCAGGCGTACAGCCGGCCAGAGGCGGCGCAGCATGTCCAGGTCGGCTGACCAATCGAAATACTGGCAGAGAACATAAAGCCACAATTGAGTTGCATCAATGGTTCCATAATAGGGAATGTGGGGAATCGCCCTGCGACGAGCCAGTTCGCCAACACGCAGTTCGTGCAAGATGCGGCCGGGTTCCTCCTGTGTGAATGCCTCATTCTTAACGCCTTGATAGGCAGCCAGAACATTCAGACACTCTCTGGAGAGATCCGGTACGAAGGGCATGATCTGCCAGGCAGTGATCGCGCTATCGCGACCAAAGATCGCGCAGTACCAGGGAACACCTGCGGACAGACCGTACCCTTTCGGTGTTGGCTGGCGCAAAATGAAAAGATCGCGGTAAGACCGGTCGAGGATCAGATCAAACAAACGGTGGCTGGTATCGAGCTTGGTGCCAGTATTGCACCATTCGCGATACCGGTTCTGTGCTGTCTTGTGGGCTTCGATAAAACCTGTGCGACGGGCATCGGGGGCGGATACCTGGCCATCCCAGCGGGTGGTGAAGCAGATCTGGAATTCGCGACTTTGTCGTGGTGGCACCGAGGCCCGAATCATTACCACGCCATCTTTGACTAACTCAGGCTGCATACCGAAAAATTCCACGACAGTTTCCAGAAGGCAATCATCAAGGCCACGGTAGGCAAGATAAACGCTGCGACCGTTTCGCCCGGATGCCGGCAACATACGGCGCCCGCGTTCGCCGGGATTGAATCCACGTACCTCAAAAATGTCCGCGAAGTCAGATTGAAACTTAAAGGTCAACTCTACATCAATCGCTTCGTTGTGAAAGTTAGTCAGAACGAAGTGTTCCCACAAAAGGTCGGAAAGGACTGTCTCTCGCAAAACAGTCAGCACCTGCTGAGGGATAGCACCAATCTGTGGGTTCGTATACAGAAAGCTGCCTGTGAAACCCTCCTGCACAGAGCCTGACAAAAGGGATAGAGGAGCTTCATTAAGCAACACCTCGTACTGACTGAGGTGCCGAGTATCGTATCGATAGTAACCGTATCCGAGAGTATTGCTGCCGGGAATCAGCGCTTCTTGATCCATGATCAGAAAGTGACTGCCGCTCTTCAAAACCAGCCGTGGATGGGCAACATCAGTGAGGATGAAGGGCACTTGTTGTGTCAAGGAGCCCGTGTCCAGTGTGTAATCCATTGCGGGGGCGTCTTGAACCAGCTCTTCTGCTTGGATGTTCAATGCGGTAGATTGCTCGATGCCTATGTCATCAGCCATGTCAGCTTCTTCTCGATGGCTAAAATTGGTATTGCCGCCATTTAGATCGTACTCTCATTCGGTGGTGGATACTTGAACCAGTTCGCGATCAGTGGTTTTCCGCCAATTGTGAAGCAACCGCATGTGGTGATTACATGTGCATTGCTATTGAATGAGGATATTGCAATCCATTCCTCACACCCGTATATTCGACATAGGAGTAGCAAAACTCACATCGGTAGAGTCGCTCCTGGGCGCGAAGAAGTCTCTTCGACTAAATCAAGCTTCAATTGGTCGCAGAGATGAGGAAAAGAGAATATGCGGATTGCACAAATTTCCCCGTTATTTGAGAGAGTCCCTCCTCCTCAATATGGCGGAACTGAGCGCGTTGTGTCGTGGATCACCGAAGCTCTGGTTGGGCAAGGACATGAAGTAACATTATTTGCATCAGGTGACTCAGCCACGAGCGCGAGCTTGCATCCGGTAACCAAGACTTCGTTGCGCAGCTTAGGCATCGGCGCAGAAGACTATGGGAGTCATTTCCTCTTGCAAGAGCAAGTCTTCCAGCGGGCAGACGAGTTCGACATTATTCATTCTCACGTCGAGGCTTTATGCTATCCGGTTGCCCGGCGCACGAAAACGCCCGTAATCAGTACGCTTCATGGACGATTAGATTTGCTGACCTGCAAACTGCTCTATGAAGAGTTTTCAGAGGTGCAACTGACTTCGATTTCCCAGACACAACGCAAGCCGATGCCGGACCTCAACTGGATTGGCAATGTGTATCACGGACTGCCCCGTGATCTGTTTCAGCTTGGCGAGGGCAAAGGAAAGTACCTGGTGCACCTGGGTCGCATCAGCCCTGAGAAAGGCACCGATCTGGCTATCGATATTGCCGAGCGCGTGGGCATGAAATTGATTGTGGCCGGCAAAGTCGACCGAGCGGATCAGGAATATTTCGAAGAACTGGTAAAGCCAAAAATTGATCGCAGCAAACTTGTTGAGTATATCGGTGAAGTCGGTGACGACGAAAAGAATGACTTGCTGGGCAGCGCTTTAGCGATGATCTTTCCGATTACGGTTGCTGAGCCGTTTGGATTGGTGATGATCGAGGCGATGGCCTGTGGTGCTCCCGTTATTGCTTTCCCGAAGGGCTCCGTAACAGAGGTACTAGACCATGGCATCACAGGACTGTTTTGCTCGACAGTGGAAGAAGCTGTTAAAAGCGTTGAACACGCTGCAAGAATGGATCGCTCCATTTGCCGTCGAACATTCGAAGAGAGATTTGTAGTTGAGCGCATGGTCGAAGAATACGTGCGCATCTACGAAAAGATTTCAGACCGCGACACGGTTTTGCCGCTTGCCTACGAGCCAGCCTACAGCACGTAATCCTGCAGGAATGCTGTTCCGTGCACCAATTGAACGACGGACAGCATGTTAATTACTTGCCTCTTTCTGCGCCGTCGGCACTATACCTATAGATATGTCTCCGCCTTCCCAGGCTTTATTGACCAGCACAGGCGTCTGCAAGTTTCCTCGGTCGCGCAGCACTTCGGACTCGACCGAGACGCGCAGCCTCTTATACGCATCCAGCATCTTGGTGCCTGAGGCATCGGCTTGCAATGCCTCGATCAGTCGGCGCGTGAACACACTATTGTCGTAGTTTTTCGATTCCCACGAAACCTGATTGGACATGCTCGAACACATAACCATGCGACCGCTGCCGACATTGATCGCGTTGGCGTCGACTCCACCTGTGCGCGTCAGACCTTTCTGTCCCTCGATGGCTGCGCCGCTATGGCACACATCGAGGATGACGATTACCCGATCTGAGTCGACCTGCTGCGCAATCATCTTCGACAATGTTTGAATGCGAATGCCCGTTGCTATCAAACTGTTTTTGTTGGTGTCATGCGCGACGACATAGTTATCGCCGTCAGAATCCTTACTCGCCGTGCTGCCATGACTTGAGATGTACACAACCACTAGATCGTCTTTCTTGACGTGCGTGTGCAACCAGCCCTCGCCCAGCATAGACAGGATGTTGGCTTGTGTTGCTTGTTCGTCGGTCAACAGTTTCACATGATCATTTCTGAAATGTCCTTTGTTCACCAGGAAGTTTTTGAAGTCGGTGGCATCCTTGGCTGCATACTTCAAATTGATCGAGGAGTCTTTGAAATTGCTGATGCCGACGACCAGTGCCCACTTATCCCTCACCGGGCGATCGCTGTTTGAGCCAACCAGGATTTGCGGAACCGCCAGTTCATCCGATTTCCCGCCAGGCAGTACATTTTTGATATCGGCGGCGCGCTTCAGGAGTTCCGAAGCCTTGTCCGCCTGTCCCAGAGCACCGAGAGCTGTCGCCAGCGCGGTCAGGTCGGCCGCTACCTGCGGTGCCTTGTCGCCGTAAATCTTTTCGTCGATGGACAGCGCTTTCTCCAGATAAGGTTGAGCGTCGGCATACTTGCTTTGCTTGGAATACAAATCACCTAATTCGTGTGCACCAGATGCGGTGATGACGTTATCTGCGCCGAGTGCCTTTTCTGTTGACGCCAGAGCTTTCTTGAGAAGAGGCTCCGCTTGTTCGTAATTGCCCTGGTGAATATAAAGGTGCCCAAGCGCCATTGCAGCCTTCGAGCGGGCTGGATGTTCTGGACCGGCTATGGTTTCAATAATCCTCTCGGACTCTTTGAGCAGCGATTCCGCTTCCGCGTAATTGCCCAGGTCTTCTTGTACAAATCCGAGGTGACGGATGGTCTCGGCTGATGCCACCGTATCTCTTCCGAACATGTTTCGATAATTCTGCAACGACTCCTCAAACAGTTTCTTCGCATCGTCATATCGTCCGTCTTCGCGATAGATGGTGCCCAGGCAGTCTTTAGCTTTGGCGACGTATTGATTATCGTCGCCGCCGAATGTTCTTTGCGCAGCCTGCAATGACGATTCCACCAACTTGCGCGCTTCGACGTACTTGCCCTGGTCCCGTTTTAATTCGGCAAGACGAATCAGCGTTTGCAACAACTCCGGATGATCTGAAAATCCCTGCGCTTCGAAAATTGCTTTGGCGTGCTGTAGTGCTTCCTCGGCTTCTTTGTATTTGCCTTCCTTGCGGTAGAGTTCCGCCATGTCGGTCCAGAGAAACCCGTTATAGAAGTGATTTGGTCCGCGCTGTTTCGTGCAGGACTCGATGCCGCTCTTGTACGTCTCTTCGGCTTTCGCATACTTGCCGCGCTCTTCCAGATACTGCCCGGCATTGAGCAAAAAGTAGGGTTTAGCGAGCGTGTCAGGAAACTTGAGCGCCAACTTGCCCGCGCGCGTCAGGTAATCATCCTCCTCCGCGTTTTTTCCCCACAGTCCGTAGTGGCGTGCCAGTCCGTTATAGACAAGTGCCATGGGCATGGAGTTAGCTTTGCCGTTTTGTTCGGCTTGTTTCCACATCGCCTCCGCTTCTGTGAATCGACCAAGACTTTGATCCACCAGAGCGATTGAGTTGAATACACTCAGATAGTCACGTTGTTTTGCCGGCAGCTTGTCCATTGCGACCAGCGACTTTTTGAGACTGGCTTCGGCTTCCTTCAACTGTCCAAGCGATCTTTGACACTCGCCGATGCTCTGCAAAAGCGTCGCTTCTTCGGCCGCCGTGAGCCCCTGCATGGTCACCACTTCCTGGAAGATGCGTAGAGCTTCTCGATAGTTGCCCTCGTTATATGCTTTGCTGCCACTCTGGCAAAGCGGTGCCGCCAGCGATCTTTGCGCGTACGAGGGCGAACTGATTGCACTCGTCGACAGCAACAATACAAGTGTGACAAAGCAGGCAACTGCCCTTCTCATAAACGCTCCTTGTGGTCGTGTAGAGATGCGGACTTAGACTGAGTTTGTGTTTGCCGATTTGCTTTGAGTAGACTGTCTACGCGACCTGTCGGCAAATTAGGCGGTTGTAGGCAAGCAACAACCTTGATTATGTCCCAAAGATGCGGTCGCCCGCATCACCCAGACCGGGCACGATGTAACCGTGCTCGTTGAGGTGATCGTCGACGGCAGCCGTCGTAATCTTGATGTTGGGGAAGTTCTTCACCACGTGCTTGATGCCTTCCGGCGCTGCCAGGAAGGAAACCAGGTGCACCTGCGTGACGCCCAGCTTGGCGAAAAGTTGGATGGCAGCCACGGCGGAACCGCCGGTAGCCAGCATTGGGTCGAGCACGAAGACCTTGGCGTCGGCCGGCAGGGTATCGGGCAGCTTGTTGTAATAGGAAATCGCTTGCAGCGTTTCTTCATCGCGGCGCAGCCCGACATGGTAGACGCGGGCGGTGGGCGGCATGATTTCTTGGGCGGCTTCCGCCAGAATCAGTCCGGCGCGCAGAATCGGCGCGACCACCACATAGTCGCCGATGACTGTGCCTTTGGCGGGTCCGAGCGGCGTCTCCACTCCGGCTTCGCGAGCCGTCAGGTCGCGCATCGCTTCGTAGGCGAGGAAACTGCTCAACAGGAGCGCGCGCCGGCGAAACTCGCTGGTCGGTGTCTGGTAGTCACGCAGACGTGTCAGCTGTTGCTGCGCGAGGGGATGGTCGATCACGGTTACGTTTGTCATCTTCGTTCCGGATGTCATTTCGCTAGTGCTCCAATTTGGTCGGCTGCCGCCGTTCTTGCCCAAGAATCGCACTCAAGTATATCGTCAAGAGTGGGATTGGTAATGGGTTGGTGAAGATCCAAGACTTTTTCAACATATCGGGGTATGTCCGCAAACCGTAGCCGGCGCTTCAATACAGCTTCGACTATCACTTCATTGGCTGCGTTTAAAACACAAGGGCGGGTGTCGTCATGTCTTGCGGCCTCTTGTGCAAGCGCCAGACAGGGGAAACGCTCGGTGTCCGGCTCTTCGAAAGTAAGCGTCCCCAGCTTGACCAAATCGAGCGCCGGAATGACGCCCGCATTGCCCTCGGTCCTTTCCGGCCAGAAAAGTGCGTAATGAATCGGGAGATGCATATCTGGAATACCCATCTGCCCCACGACCGATCCGTCCACAAACTCGACGGCGGAATGCAAAATCGATTGCGGATGAATGATGACTTTGATTTTCTCTGCAGAAACATCGAACAGCCAGCGCGCCTCGATGATCTCCAACCCTTTATTCATCAAGGTTGCGGAGTCGATGGTGATCTTCTGTCCCATCGACCAATTGGGATGCTTGAGCGCATCGTCCACGGTGGCATTGCTGATTGCTTCGCGCGTCCAGGTGCGGAACGGGCCACCAGATGCGGTGAGCCATATCGACCTCAGATCACGGGCACCATATCCGGTGAGTGATTGATGGATGGCCGAATGTTCGCTGTCGACAGGAATGATGCGGGCGCCGTGCTGATTGACCATTGGCATGATGGCGGCGCCGGCGGCAACCAGGGTCTCTTTATTGGCGAGCGCGATTGTCTTGCCGGCGCGGATAGCGGCGGCGGTAGGCTTGACGCCCAGGAATCCCACAACGCCCGAGACGACTATGTCGGTGCTCGGGTGCGCTGCCACCTGTTCCAGCCCCTCGGCGCCAAAGACAAATTCCGTCGATTTTAAATCGATGCTGCCGGCTTCCTTGAGTTTCTCCAGAGAAGCGGCATTGGGCAAACAGACCATCTCGGGATGAAACTGCTTGATTTGCTCGGCGAGCATCGGCAGGCTATTTTCGCCGGCGGCCAGTGCGATGACGCGCAGCTGGCTGGCATGGGCGCGCACAATGTCCAGCGTTTGCCGGCCGATCGAGCCGGTAGATCCCAGTATGCTCAGCGACTTCACTTTAAACCGACTTGCCTTGAGTTGGCTTGATCATAGCAAACCGGCCAGCCGGAGCCGTCCCAGTTCTCATGAGGTCCCGTTTGTAATTGAAACGGCGGGTTACGGCAACTCTAGTTTGTCGAGCACGCCGGCTTGAATCAGTCCCTTCAACATGGTCAGCGAAACTTCGCGCTGGTATGACTGATAGAGCGCGCCGCCCCAGTAGAGGTCGGGGTTATAGAAGTAGGGGTTCAATCCGAATGGGCTCATGAGCGGTGACCTTTGTGTGTCGGGCACGCGCAGGTTGCCGCCTTGTGCGGAGTACTGCTGGGCAAGTTTCGCTTCTTTGATAGATTCGTCGATCAAAGCGAGCGTCTGTGGATTATTGGTTTGCAGCGGCTGATTGGACTGCAGTTGCTGCAATACCGGCTGAATCGCTTTCGCCAGCAATACATCTGATAAGTAGATGTGGAAATATGGATTGTTCGGCGACGAGGCGATGCCGTCGCGCAGGAATTTCTCCTCCGCCACCAGCGACTGTCCGGCGATTCCGGCAAGTTTCTTGCCGTAGTCCAGAGGGCTGGTGCGCCCGCTGAAGCTGTAGAAGCCCGGTTGACCCTTCGTGCCTTTGGATTCCGCCATCATCGAATCTGCGGTCATTAGCTTCAGTTCATCGACGTTTTGCTTGTAGCCGTTGACCTCGATGTTCTTGAAACTGGATGGCAGGTACATGCGCTGGTGCTGCGCCTGCCCGTCTGCAAACCAGATGAAGAAACCTTTGTCGTCCGCCCACTCGGAAATTCCGACGTTGGCAGGTAAGCCTGTAATTTTCAGGGTGTCGGCGCGGCTGCCCGCCAGTTTTGCCTGGAAGTCGGGGTCGCCGTACCGCAGTTCGAGGGCGTTACCGCCCAACCCGTTGCGGTTTTGATTGACTTCCCAGCGCTGGGTCTGCTGGGCTACCTGGTCGGTGCCTTGCCCGGTGGTGACGATGCCGCGCCCGTCGTTGGAGAAACGCGGGTCTGTGATGCCCTCGCCGTTGCTGCCCGGGGAACTCAGGTATTGGTCCAGGTAGGAGGTACCGGGACCGCCTGTGCGGGTTACTTCTGAGTTGTAGCTGTCTGAGCCTAATCCAAATTCGCCAGTCATGTGAACCTAGTCTCGGTGCCAATTGGGACGCAGGTGCCTGCGGTTGCGGCTTTTCCGCGTTAAACCACTGCATCGTCGGATATTTCGATGACCAGGTCAATGTTGGTTCTACGTAGGCAGGCGCAAACCCGCCCAGGCGTGGCTATTCGGGGCGCTTCATAATGGGGGCGTCGCCCCCTTTCGTGCAGATGAAATAGCAGCACGCCATATGGTCGACGTTTTGGGCGTTGTGCATGGTGTTGGCGGGCATGGTGAGGGCATCGCCCGCCGAAAGCCCATATTCCATGTCGCCGACGGTGATGACGATGCGGCCCTGCGACACCACAATCAGCTCGTCGGTTGGTTTGGTCAAATTTTGATAGGACGTGCCCGGCGAGTCCTGCCAGACGAAAACCGTGAAGCCCTCGGATTCCAGTCTTTCCCGCAGTTCGTGGAAGCCGCTTTGCTCCGCATACAAACCAGCGTGCAGTTCGATTTTCGACAGGTCGAGCGTACTTTCCATTTCCGTCTCTTTTCGGGTGGGGCGTCTAGGGTGCCGATGCGATCTGAAATTCAGATCTGAGCTCCCGAGTGAACGATACTACATGCGCGTCAGTTGTGTAAAAACGAATTCCGGCTGCGTCCCACGTATAGATGGCGGTCGTGGCATTGCCGGCATCGAGCCAGGCTTCCACTTTGATTCCGCCGCGGGACGTTCGCTCCAGCGAAATTTCAAAGGATGGCTCGGAGGGCTCGAAAAGAACGCGTTCGATTTTTTTCGCAGCAAACTGATCTAATAGATCGGCAAGTTTGGCCACTTCATCGGCAGGACGGCGGCACAACACAAAATCGGCGCCCTCCGGCGTCGTCAGCCGATTGAACCCGCTCACCAAATTGAACGCCACGTACGCCCAGGTCTGGTCGTCGGCGCCCTTCACCTGTGCGGTCCCCGCCAGGGGCATCACTGCACCGGCTCCTGTTTGCGCGGCCAATGCAGCCGCTTGCACGGCGTCGGCGCCGGACCGTTCTCTGACGAAGGTCAATTCCAGGGACGTGGGGCACTGAGTTTCTTCCGATTTCAAAAACGCCATGACTTACTTTCCGATGCAGAAGGTGGCAAAGACTTCGGTGATTACTTCCTCGGTCACCGATTCGCCCGAGATCTCAGAGAGCGCATCCACGGCTGTTTTCAGATCAGTGGCCAGGCAATCTTGAGGGTAGCCGGCCGCGAGCGTTTGTTCGACCATCGATAGCGCACTCATTGCTCTGATGCAGAGGTCGGCTTGGCGGCTGTTCAGCGAAGGTCCCTCGCGACGTGCATTATCTGCGAACACCCAGCTTTCGACAGCCGAGGTCAGCGCTGCCATATTCTGTCCGTTCTGCGCCGAAATCGCCACTTTCGCGGCCAGTCCGACCAGATCGCAAGCGTGTTCTTTTTCTATGTCGGTCCATCTAGATAGATCACCGTTCAGCAAATCAATTTTGTTGCCTACCAACAAAAAGGGCTTTGCATCGCGGGTGAGCAGCTTTTCGATTTCTGCTTCGGCATCGCCCCATCCTGTTTCGAGGTCGACAACGAAGGCCACCAGATCGGCTTCGGCGATGGCGCGTTTACTGCGTTCGATTCCTATCTTTTCAACCTTGTCTTCTGTAAGCCTGATGCCGGCTGTATCTATAAGAACTACCGGTACGCCATTCAAATCGAGAAGTTCCTCCAGTGAATCGCGAGTCGTTCCTGGAATGTCTGTGACGATGGCGCGGTCGAACTTCAAAAGCTGGTTGAGCAGGCTTGATTTGCCGGCGTTCGGGCGACCAACGATCGCGAGCTTCAATCCTTCGCGCAAAAACTTTCCACTGCGGGCGGTGCTCGCAAGTGCCGCCAGTTTTGATTTGTTTCTGCTGACAACTTCGTCGACTTCCGGTTCTGGAGCGTCTCCAATCTCTTCCGGAAAATCCAAACCGGCAACTATGCGCGTCAGCAATGCGAGCAATTCCGCACGCACGTGACTGATCTGCTCGCCAAGATGTCCGGTCAATGCCGAAATCGCGGCACGCCCCTGCCTTGCCGTTTTCGCCTGGATCAAATCGAGCACGGCCTCAGCTTGCGTGAGGTCAATTCGACCGTTCAAAAAAGCTCGCTCGGTGAACTCACCGTTTCTCGCAAGCCTCGCCCCGCGGCGCAGAATGAGGCTGAGGATAGATTGCGCAATGAGCGGACTGCCGTGACAGGCGATTTCGATCAGATCATCTCCTGTATATGTTCGGGGCGCACAATAGGCTGTGAGCACCACTTCATCAAGGACTTCGCCGGTGTCGGGGTCGAAGATAAAACCGTGAGTCGCATGATGCGATTTAATCTGAATCTCGTCCTCAGGCTTTAAATGCTGACGGGCGCGGGTTTGCGCGTGATCGGCGGTCTGTGCAAAAATCTCGCGCGCGATCTCGAGCGATTGCGATCCGGAGAAGCGCACGATCGCGATCGCGCCCACTCCTGGCGCTGTTGAGACTGCTGCGATGGTGTCGTGCGAGTGATTCATTTGCGTTCCAGAATAATGATATATGCATTCTCCTACTACTTGCGCTGAGAAAAACGCGGTGATACTATTCGCAAGGTTTCAAGGAAACCCAATCCTGGTGTGCTGTGTGGAGGAAATATGAACAGAGCAGAGCTAGTGGATGAAGTCGCGAAGTCGACAGGACAAACGAAACAAGCCGTGCATGACACGCTGAACGCAATTTTGCACACCGTAACCGGTGCTATGAGCAAAGGTGATCGTGTTATGTTGGTCGGTTTCGGCACGTTCGAACGTCGTAATCGCAGAGCACGCGTAGGCGTCAATCCGCAAGATCCTCGCAAGAAGATCACCATCCAAGCGGCACGCGTTCCCGCGTTCCGTCCGGGTGCGGAATTGAAATCCATCGTTGATGGACGCTCAAGATTGGCCCCACTTTCGAAATCGATCACTGAAGGCCCGAAACGCTCGTCCGGTTCTTCGAAGCCTGCGGCTAAGAAGTCGGCTCCTGCGCGTAAGCCTGCAGCCAAGAAGAAACCTGCGAAACGTCGCAAGTAAGCGCTCGGCTAGTCATACGAAAAAAGCTCGGCACTGCCGGGCTTTTTTCTTGTGTGCGGTAGAATCTTCGTGACGAAACTCTCACCCCGTTCAGCACCAGATACGGTGGCACTTTACTGCCCGGGGTGGAACGTAAAAAACACGGTATTCTTAGCCTTTTAGAGGTTTAGAATAGGCTCTTACAGCGCATATTTTATGCGGGTTGAAATAACGAGGTCTTTCGCACATGCGTTCCGTTTCGCGAAACACAAGCTGGGTGACTGCTTTGGGGTTGGCGCTGGCAATCTGGTTGGGCGGCTCGCCGTCTTTTGCCGATCCAGTATTCGATGCCGGCGTCAAGCTGTATTCGGCTAAAAACTACCGCGGCGCGGCCCAGCAATTCGAGAAAGCTCTGCAGACACAACCGAGCAATCCGAATGTTCTTTACTACTGCGCACTTTCCCACTACATGAGCAATAACGGCGCCCGCGCGCGGCAGCTCTTCCAATATTTGAGCGACAACTTTGGTTCGACTCAGCAAGGACAACTGGCGCGATCTGTACTGGCGCGCACTCCCGGCGCGGCCGGCACCGGCGGTCAGTATCCTGCCGGTACATATGTGGCGCCGACGGGACAGCAACAAGCGGGTGGTGGTGATGACAATGACAATGACGCAGGCGATGACGGTCGCAGTCGCGGCTTCAATACCGAGCGCTGGCTGAAGAATACGACTTCGGCGGCCGAAGTCGCTTCATTACCCACCGACGTCAGAATTCCTTTTGTCAAAGATCGCGACGGTATCAAAGTCAATGTGCTGATCAACAACCAGGTGCTGGAAATGATCGTGGACACCGGTGCACCAATGACGGTGGTCGGTGAAAATCACATGGCCCAACTGGGTATCTCACGCCCAGCCGCCAAAGGCATCGAAGGGAAATCAGCCGGTGTGGGCAGCCGCGTCAGCAATACCTGGTCGCAAGCCTGCGACCTGAAAGTGGGCGGCTTGTACAGGAAAAATTTTCCGGTCGTCATTCAAGACAACTTGCCCTGTGAAGGCTTGCTTGGACAGACGTTTTTCGCGCCCTACTCGGTGACGGTCGATACGCAAAACTCGCAGTTGGTTTTGAAAAAGAAAGGCGCCGGCGGAGCAACCAGTTCTGCGTCGGCATCGCGCGATCCTTATGCCGTGCCGTTTCGCTGGAGCGGCGGGCACATGATCGTCAATGCATTCGTCAACAACAAGCCCTGTGAAATGATCTTTGATACCGGGGCTGGTGGCGTTTGCGCCTTCGCCATGTCGCATTTGAAGAAACTCAATATCGATATTCCCTCCGATTACCGGAAAGAACGTCACAGTGGCGTCGGCGGGGATACCATGGGTTACGGTTTTCAGGTCGACAGCATCAAAATGGGTCCGATTACTCAGTACTCGCCCTGGGTCTCCGCCATCGAAGACACCCATATGGATCGCCCCTTGCTCGGACAGCAGTTTTTTGGGGAGTATACTTATTCCATCGATTCCGAGAACAAACTGATTCACTTCAAGAAACAGTAAGGGGAGAGCCAGCCGTGAAGAAGATCATGCCGATTGCGATGATGGCGACGGGCATCGGTCTTTGCGTCATCTCGCAGGTGTTGCGTATGGGGCAGGAAGGGGTGGACACCGCCGTCACCAACGTCACCAGTTCGTTCATGCTGATCGCCGGTTGCATCTGTTTGCTCGGTGGACTGGTCACTTATTTCTTGAAAGGCGACGACGACGTCTGGTGACTAGATCAGGTGTGAGCGCACGGCTTTAACAGCGGCTTGCGTGCGATCGTTGACTGCCAGCTTGTGCATGATTTTGCTGACGTGAGTTTTGACGGTTTCGGTGGTCAGATTCAACCTCTCGGCGATCTCCGCGTTAGTCATGCCGTCGCACATGAAGCGTAGAACTTCCGTTTCTCGCTCGGTCAGTTTGATGATCGGTTCGACGGCTGCCGGCGGTGACAATGCCGCGGATACAATCGCGTATTGCAACACACGCTTGGCGATGCGTGAGTCTAACCAGACGGCGCCGCCCAGCACCGTGTTAATTGCCAGATCCAGCGTCTGGATGCCGGAGTCTTTTAATACATATCCATCGGCGCCGGCGGCGAAGGCAGAAAACAAGTTGTTGTCGTCATCGTGTGATGTGAGCATCAACACTTTGCAGTGATCGAGTTGATGCTTGATGCGTTCGGTGACTTCGATGCCGTCCATGAAAGGTAGACCAATGTCTACGATAGCCACATCGGGGCGCATTCTCAGCACATTATCCAGCCCCTGCCGGCCGTCCATGGCGCTGCCCAACACCTCCAGATGATGGAGACGTCCGAGCGAGGCTCGCAGTCCCGCCAGCATCAGCTCGTCGTCTTCGATAACAAATATGGTGGCGGTCTTCATGGTGCACCAGCCGGCAAAGTAATAGTAATGGTGGTGGTGTCATCGGCATGCCGTTCTGCTACCATCTGTCCGCGATGCAACTGCACGGTAAGAGCGCTGAGATAAAAGGCGAGCACGGAACCGGCCGGTAGTTTCTTGCGTGGCGCACTGCCGCATAAGCTTTTGAAGGACTCGCAATCAGGCAAGTTTTGCAGAGGTACTGCCGCGCCTGCGATATCAATGCGAGTTTGGATGCCTGTCGTGACGGCTGTGACATGCAGGCATTGTTCCGGTGCGTTCTTGCGCAGGCAACTGGCAAACAACAACGAAAAAACCTTTTGCAGTGCCTCTCGATCCGCTCGCACGCTTATGTGCGATGCGACATCTAAATTGACTCGTGCCTGCGATTCACTATCCATGGACGCTGCGGCGCTTTGAACTGCGCCGGACACAGTTTGATTCTCGATGAGCAGCAGCTCGCCCTGGTTTGCTTCAAGCTGGAAGACATCCACCAGAAGTTGCAGGGTGTGGTGCATGCTGCGATTGCCACGCAGCATCACCGCCAGTGTGTCTGTCGCCTGTTCGGGCATTGCTCCGAACTCGTCGGCGAGCATCAATTCCAAAAGCGATGCATTGCCGGATAGCGGCGCACGCAGATCATGCGCGAATGCTGCGATCAGATCCGCAACTCGCTGCGAAGACTCGTCGGTCTTGTCGATCTGTTGGTGAGCCATGTGCAATGGCCGTGAGTCGGAGAGAGGGTTTCCAGATCTATCTTACCCGACGGCGCTCAAGATAAGACTTTATGGAGGGCGCGATAGTCGATTTTCGAATTGTGCCGTTTGTCGACTGGCAACCTGTCCACGAAAACTATGCGTTGGATATGCGCGCGGCTGGCAATGCGCCTTAGCGCCGGGGACGCGGCTCGGTCTCGACTTTCGATGACCATCGTCCGCATGGAGCCGCGATTGAGGATGGCTGCGCGTTTCACCGCTGTCTGTTCGATCACTTGCGCCTCGCACGCCAGCGGGTAGAGAACACCAAATTCGTCATCGATACGCGCGGATACTCGACCAAGCAACCACAGGCGTCCCTGCTCGTCCAGATAGCCGGCATCGCCCGTGCGATGCCAGACCGTGGGTTTGAGCGTGTCGCCAGTGATGTGGATCTTGCTTTCGGCGTTTTGCGCGGCGTTCAAGTACGACTTGACCACGTGCCTGCCGGCAACAATGATCTCGCCCACCTGTCTCACACCTAAAGCATGTGCTTTCAAGTCGAGGTGCTGCTGCTCTGCTGTCGGCTGCCAGTTGCTGTCGACGATGGCTAGTTGGACGGAACTCTCGCTGTATCCGGCCAGCAATCCCGCGCCGTTCGACATCGCCTCCATGTCTTCAGCACTGATCTCCTCGAGATTGATCTTCGCTATCGGTTCTGCCTCGGTTGAGCCATAGACACCATATATGGTGGCACGCGGAAAGATCTCCTGCATATTGCGGTAGCTGCGCGGCAAGACCGGTGCGCCACCGGTAAAGATGCGCTCTATAGTTGGAAACGCCCGTCGGCGAGCCAGTGCATGATCGCAGAGTCTTTCGACAAAAGCAGGGGATGCGAGAATCTCGGTGACACCGGTTGTTTGTATGTAGTTGGTGATGGCGCGCGCGTTGACCTGACCGGGCAGGCTGATGTCGGTGTTGGGCAGAACACTGGTCACTCCGGATGCGAGATTGGCCAGTGCGAAGACGGGCAACGTCACCAGCTGCAATGAGCTCGATTGCAGATTGAGAGCATTGTGCAGCGCGTCGTGCTGGTCGAGAAGAAACTGATGACTGCGGCAGATCGCTTTGGGAATGCCGGTGCTGCCGCTGGTGAACGTGATGAGCGCGGGCGTCTCGGGCCAGGCGATGAAGGTTTCGCTGAGTTCGCCGTGACTGCTGCGCAAGATGCGACTCAATCCGATGCGACGCGGTATCGATCGCAGGTCCTGGTTGAACAATGCGAACACCAGACCCTTCGCACCACCGATGATAGCTTTTGGTTGCGCGATCTGGCAGCAGCGCTTGAGAGCATCCGCGGGCATTGACGGATCGATGATCATGGCAGTGGCACCAATTTTGAGAAGCGCCAGCAATGCCACGTAAAGCTCCAGGCTCAGCCCGTGCAATAGCAAAACCGTGTCGCCGTTATAGATGCCCTGACGTTCGAGGTTGGCCGCCGCCTGTTCGATTTGATGCACCAGTTGTGCGAAGGATGTGTGCCTGACGCTATCGCCCTTCGTATCGATGATCGCGGTGGCATCGGGTCGTATCGCCAGTTGCTCGAGAAGTTTCTTGTAGACATTCATGATTAGAGACTCCTTGCAAACAGGGCGTATTCACGAAACTTGCGGGCATAGCGATTGCTCAGCGCCAGGGAGTTGTTCGACTGGTGCATGAGCGCATGAATGGCTTGCTTGAAACCCATTTGTTGCGCGGCTTCGTGGACGCGTGCCAGAAGCAAATGCCCGAGACCGGCAAGTTCGCGTTGCGGCAGGCGGGCTAGAGTTTTCACGATGATAGTCCGGCGTTCGGTATCGTTCACATTTGGCAGTGCAAAGACGAAACCGACCAGTTCGCCGGCGCGCTCAGCAAGCAGCACCAGAGGAGGCTGAACCAACGGTTTGACAGCTGCGTATTGCTGAAGAAACTCTGCTTGTGTGATTGGCGTATATAGAAAGTTGTCGTTGAAACTTTGCTCGCACAGTTGGAAAACTTTGAGCAGTTCGCCGTCAAAATTGGCGGCATCGATCTGTCTGATGGTGACGCCGGCTCGCGCCAGTTTCTCCTCTAGCTTTGCCACCACTTTTCTGTCGCTGTGCAAGTCATGGGTGATTGACGAGTAGTAGGTCGCCAGCGGCGAGAACCCGGCGTGCTGGAAATACCGAGGATACTGCGCGGGATGTTGCGGCTCCAGACAGAATGGTGCTTGGCCGGATGACCAGGTGGTATAGCGATAGCTGTTCCAGGTGTTGCCGTCAACTGGACCGACTGCTAGATTGACGCCATTCTCTTTTAATAGGTCGCAGGCGTAATCGAGGATATGTGTCGATGCTGTTGCGCTGTCGGCGGCAAACCGGCCGATGAAGCCGAGCTTTGCTCCATCGAGTCCGGGAGTGTGGCGCCACCAAAGCGAGCAACCGGCACCAGGCAGACTGATGACCTTGTCTGGTTCGCTTCTGGTGATCTGAGTTTGTACAGGCATGATGGTGAGTTCCTTACGTCAACTGGAGAATTACAAAGACCGCGGCCGAGCAGGCTGCCACCACGCCTGTTTGCTGAGCCCAGCGCGTGACGCTGTGAAATTGATTTGCCTCGCCGCGGTGCAGCGCCAGGAAGGCGGCGGCGCAAATCAGCATGGCGAGCAGGGAGCAGAATGAAAACGCGACTGCCTCCGGCGAGAAACCGGTAGTCAGCGCGAACGGGAGAAACAACGCGCTCCACGCCACAAAACATGATTGCACTGCAGCGTTGGTTTTCAAAGACTGGGCTTGTGGCATGGTGGCGTGTGCGCAGCCAATCAAGGCCAGCTGTGCGGCATAGGTGAGAGTGTACGGGAGAAGGAATGACTGCGCGGTTGTCTTGCTCAGCCACAGCCAGAAGAAGCCTGCTGAAGCCACCCAGATTACTTCGTGAATCGTGTGCGGTCGGGCGTCTTGTCTGCGATACTTTGCCGGCAAGATCAGGCGATGCGCCGCCAGCACCGTCAATGGTGCTATACTCCACATCCAGCCGCCAATTGCCCAACTCAGGTAGCAGAAAAGCGCGGCACCGAGTGCGGCGCTGTCGTTGAGCTTGGTGCGGCCGCGCAGAAGTATCGCGACCAGAAGCAGCAGACAGGCGACACCAAGTTGCTCGGCAAGCATTCCGATTGAAGTGGTGAGACCAGTGAGCAGCATCGCGTATGCGCTCAGCGGAATGAAGAGGTTGTCCAGACCTTGCCACGCGATCGCTTCAAATAGGGTGACCAGACAGCCGAGCAGCAACGAGATGAGCGCTGCGCGCTCGATACCGACTCCCATAGCCAGAAGCGGAACCAGAGTAGCCAGGCTGGCGATGGCGAAGAACGTCAACGAGCCCTCTGCGGTTTTGTTGCCTTCACTGGTTGAATATTTGTGCTTGCCGTAAAACATGCCGACGAGCGCCGATGAAGCATCGGCAATTGAGAGAATTGCCATCGGTACGCAATAGAGAAGCGGCTGCGTGTGTGCGACGCTGAAGAGAATCGCAACAGCCAGTGGGAAGCAGATCTCTCCGTACGTTCTGCGCTCGACTGCGCAAACGACGCTGCCGACTGATTCCTTCAGGCGAGGTTGGTATTTGATGGCGCCGAGCGTGCACGCGGAGACAAGGGCTAACAGCCAGACCGGCCAGGTTTCGTGAAACACCCACGGAAACGTGATGGTGACCGAACCCATAATCACGTGCAAAAGCTTGCGCACAATTTCCGGGTGCGGTTTTTGTGATATCTGATACCAGCGCAAAAGTGAGATCGACGCGAGCAGAACGGCGAGGACAGAAACTATCGCGATCCAGGCGTTCATCTGTGTACCGTTTCCAGTCTGAAGGCACTGTAGAAAAATGCCTTGTCAGCTGCCAGCAGCTCTTGCGACTTCTGTTCGTGGGTGGTGATTTGATCAGCGTAGGCTGCTGGCGCCTGGCGGTCTACCAGCATGTTCCAGTAAGCCAATCGGGCACCGTCAGCGGAGGCACCGATCAGTGTATCCAGCATCTCGGAATATTCAGCTTCGCTCATGTATTCGAAGATGTCACTCAAGTTGAAGCAGTCGACTCGGGTTGTCGGATTGGCTTCCAAATACTCTTCGATCGTCTGGCAATGCCATTCCAGTTTGCTGAGGTTGTCGCGGATAGCCTGGAAGTTTTCTTCACGCAGTGCATGGGGCAACACGCCTTTGCGGTGTTCGCCAAAAAGAATCCACTGAAGATATGGGTTTGATTCCGGTGCCACTTCCGTGAGCCCGTGCCGGACGCGACCCAAAATACGCGAAGAGCAATCTCCTTCGACATATTTGAATAATGCTGGATCGCGTCCGGCGTTGCCCATAACCTTCCTTGAGAAAAACATTGAGAACAGCGCTCTCCAGCGCCAGGTATTCCATACCTCTAAGTAAAACGCACGGCGAGCCTCCAGAGACCGCGGGGCACACAGTTGTTCAACTGTCCTCCGGTCGTGGATCAGGGGCAGCAGCGTCTGGCGAAACAGCCTGAAATAGTCCTCGAACTTGCCGGCGTGGTTGATACCCGCCTCAATGAGGTGAACGTTTTCTCGGAAGTAGCGGGCTGTTGCGGGCGCCAGGTCGGGGGCGCAGTAGGTGTAGAATTCGCGGCGCTCGGCCGGGGTTGCCGGATGCGAGCCGAGGAAGCGCAGCAGTTCGGCATGACTGAGGTTGCGGAACGCGGCGGCTTTCAGTTCCAAGATGGCTAGCTGCGAGGGATTGCAGTCGACTGCAATCACCTTGGCTGGCGACTGGCTTAACAGCGAGAGCGAGTTTTCGCCTCCTGACGCGATTGACAGGCAAACGTCACCCGGTTGAACGGCAAGGGCTTCGAGCAGGATGTCGGCGTCTTCCCAGCATTGCGCATAGCGGATACGCGGGTAGATGGCGGCTGCTGATTCGGGGCGGAAGACTGTTTGAGAAACGGACATGATGCTCTCCTAACCCACGCTTGCGGTGCCGGCGTCGTGTCTGGCGATTACGCGAATGTTGCCGGAGCTGCCGTCGAACTCGACGATGTCGCCGGTGGAGAGCTCGTCGCAGATGCCCGAAACCGACACTATCGACGGCAGTCCCAGTTCGCGCGACACAATCGCCGAGTGGGAAAGCAGGCTGCCGTGCTCGACCAGCAAGCCTGAAGCAGCGGGAAACAAAGTTATCCAACCTGGATCGGTGCGCTTGGCGACAAGTATTTCGCCGGACAGAATCACGGCGTCTTTAGGGTCATGCACGACGCGCACCGTGCCGCGCACCACGCCGGGGCAGCAGGCGATGCCTTGCAATTCAGCTGACGTGCTCTTGCTTTCGTTGCCCAATCTAGTGGCCGTCGCGGCGGGGATACCTGCGGCGCCGCGTATTTCGATGCGGGTAGGCGGTTCGTCCTCGGCGCGATATTGATCGAATTCGGATTTGCGCACTGCCACCAGTGACCGCAGTGACAAGGTGGTGGCGGTGCCATTGACGAACCCGATGATCTCGGACAGCTCGAGATAGAAGATATCACGGTAGTCGTCGATCAAATTCTGTTGCTGCAGTCGTTTGCCGACCTCCACAAATATCTGCCGCACACGTCCGAAGACTCGGGTGCGTTCGAATCTCAAGTTCTCGCGATTGCGCACTGTTTCTCGCGCATTGTGCAGCACCCAGGCGTAGCCTGCCTTCTCCCATGGAGTCATGCGTCCGCCGCCAAAAACTCGTTGCTCGGCACGCCGTCTGATCAATCGACCTTGCCGGCGGTTCGCGCGGGTGCCGCTGGCGATGCGAGATGCCATCTGACCGACCGACCGCAAAAGGGGCAGCGGGTCATCGAGGAGCGTCGGACTTTCAAGTTTGAGTTCGCCGATGCAACGGTCGCCGAATTTCTCTAGATATGCATCAATCATTGTCTTGAACTCGGGCTCTTGCTTCAGGCGTCTTTCGATCACTGACAGCGACTTGTTGCAGAGCACATCGACCAGCGAAGGATCCGCTGACGCCACCCTAGCCATTTTTGCGATTCGTGCCGCCGGCTCTGCGCTGATAATGTCGCCTGTCTGGGCAAGTAGATCGTTATGCAGATTGGATTGCGCATCCCACAGAACCAGTTGAGTCAGAGACTTGAGGACGCCGTAGAAGATCATGGCGAAGAAGTCATTGACCAGAGGCGCGTCCCATTGCAAAAGCAGCTTCGCTTCCAGCAAGTGGTAATAGCCGAGCAGTTGGTCGATTGACATATTTTTCAATTCGACCGGTTTCAACGCGTCATTCAATCGGACATAGAATTTGGCAATGCGCGATTTCAATGTGACGAATGAAGCAATCAGACCAAGCAGCGACCAGGCGAGCGCGATGCAATCGAGCCAGCGTTCCAGGCGTCGCGGCTTCTTCTGCGCGAGTTTGACTTCTTGAGGAAGCGGTTCCTTGACGCCCATCATTTGCTCCATGAAGGGAGCATTGAGCGCATAACCGGGTAACAGCGCCAGCACACGATACCAGCTGATCAAGTTGTAGTAGATGCGACCGCGAATCAAGCCGATCATATTGGCGAAGACCTGCTTTTCTCGTTGCAGGGTTCTCTCATTGACTTGCAGGATGCGGCAGAATTGCAGATATACGTTTTCGTATGCTCTGCGTGCGAAACTGAACGTGAGCGGAGTGGTGACGCCGTTATAGCTTTCGCCGATATTGCTGTTGTCGAATATGCGTAACTCTTCCTTCGCAGCGGGTCGCGAGATCGCCGTAGTGATCGGGCGCGATTGCAGAAGGTAAAGTTGACGTTCGGCATAAGCCCACTCGATATCTTGCGGCGTCTTGAAATGGGCTTCGCAGGCGATTGCCAATTGGCTGACCGCCTTGATTTGCTCGTCGGTCAACGCGCTCTTTCTGGCGCTCAGCTCATCGACTGCCCGCAACTCGATGCCACCGCTTTCGGTGGTAGCCAGATGATAGGCGGTTGTTTTCCTGGCGATGTCGCGTTCGATGAGTTCGCCGGAAACAAAATATGTGTCGGCATCGAGCTGTCCCGACACCAGTCCCTCTCCCAACCCGTACACTGCCCCGATTACCGAACGGTCGGTATTTGCGGTTGGGTCGGCGCTGAAGGCGACACCGGACGAATCGGCATGCACCATTTCCTGAATCAACACAGTCGGGATCGGGGACTCGCCCGACAGGCAATGCTCTTGTCTGTATGCGATGACTCGTTCTGCAAATGCCGAATTGAAGACGTCAATGACTCTCTGGAGAACATCCTCCGGTTTCACGCAGAGGAAACTTTCGAGCTGCCCTGCGAATGAATGTGCGGTTCCGTCTTCATCTGCAGCAGAGGAGCGAATAGCGAAGAAACCGCTGCGCAACGATGCGACGGAGGCGGCAATTTGTTTGGCGGCTTCACCGTTCACTGTATTGCCATCGAATGCTTCGGGCACCACCGCGATGCACGCCGGCACCGAGAAGCCAGCCTTGATAAGCGATGCCAGTGCCTTGCCTTTGCCGCCCAGGCGTTGCATGTTTTCGTTGGTGATCGCGTTGTCGATGGTGATGACAAATTGCATGATGGCACTCGTTTGCTAGTTTGCGGAGAGGAATCTGATGCAGAGCATCGGAACCGTGCCAACGCTCAGGTAGAGGACTAAGGTCCAGACGGCCGACAACGCCTCGAATCGCGAAGCGGTTTTCGGTGCCATCACCGCGATTATCAACAGCAACGCCGCCAGAATGCCGCCGGTCATCGGTGCCATACCGTAGCTCATGGCAGTGATGGTGGCGCACACTGCAGTGACAAACATCATCGTTACCCAAATCGAGCTGGCTGATTTAAGTCCCCAGAGGGCGCTGTAGGTTTCGACGTTGGCTTCCTCTTCTTGCGGACTGCGCAACTTGCGTCCGATTTCGATGACCAGACCATTGAAGAAACTGACTGCGAGAAACCAGACCAGCCCATGCGGGGCATTGCCCGGCAGCCAGTCGCAGGCGGTGATGAAGTAATCGATGATCGGCAAGATCAGCATGTGGCTGCACATGTAGACGACCGGGTGTTTGCGCAACCATTCTGCCGCGAAGAATTCTTTGGTCATCAGTCCAAGGTAAGCCCACGTTCCGACCAGAAGTGGTATCAAATCCGGTTTAACAAGCAGACAGAGGACAACCTGTCCGATTGCGGTCAAAATGGCGACCGCGCGCAGTTCGCCCAGGCTGACCAGCCCACGGGGGACTGGCCGATAAGGTCTGTGCTGTGCGTCCTCTTCCGCGTCTTTGAACTCATCAGCAACTCTCAATTGGAAGAAGAAACTGAGAGCGCAAGCAAAGGCGACAAAGAGCGTGGCAGCGCTAGGCAACTGCTCGCTGCCACGCAGGATCGCCGAGAGACATACACCTGAAAAGCTGAAAGCGGCAACTAACAACCCGTGAGCAAAGACGGGAAACCGCTCGCGCTGGTACTGCCACAGACGTGCCAGCACATTGTTCCGGCTGATAACCGGGGATGCCTGCTGCAGTTGTGTCTGTGCCGTTGTCATCGCGTGTCTCTGAAATGCTTGGACTTCGTACTCTGGATTATCGAGGGATTGGACTTGTTGGATGGGCGGTCGAGATCAGTTAATGAACCGCACCTGTCCGTGCAAACCCAAACGGGCGCCAAAGAAACGAGAACGGCGCGGAGGAAACGTCGCCGTTCTCGCCATTTAGATCTCAGGGATATCTGTTAGTGGTGAAACTAATTAGAATCCCCAGCGACCATTGCCTGCATTCTGATAGCCGTTGTTCCAGCCATTCCCGTATCCGCCGTATCCGCCACCATATTGGTTTTGCATAGCTTGTCTTTGCATGCGGCGTTGCATTTTGCGGATTGCATTCTTCTTGTGATGTCGTCTCTGCTGGCAGGCGCCACCGTTGCCGTATCCATAGCCATTGCCGTTGCCGGCGTACGCACCGTTGTATCCGTTGCCGTAGCCGGCATTCAGATAAGGGTTGTAGCCGTTGTTGTAGCCATTGTTAAACCCGGCACCATTCAGAAGGTTGCCGAAAAAAGATCCATTGCTGGCGTAGCCGTTCAGGGGGGCGTTCTGTGCATTTGCAGCCTGGAACCCGCCGATAGTAATTGCGGCTGCCATAAGCAGTGCGAGGGTAGTTTTCATCGTATCTCCTCAATTCAAATCTCTGCCATTGCGGCACTGGGCCTCTCGACGTCCGTGTTCCTCAGATGATTCCGCGCCCAAGGTTAAACTTTTGTCCGGGTTGCTGTCAGGAAGCAAAGGGCTCGTCCGCTTACTGGACGAGCCCTTTGGTCTACTTGCGAACTGCTCAGGCAGCCGCTGCTTGCGCTTGCTTACCAGAAGATACGCGGGCGACCTGCCGTCTGGCGATCATGCATCTGGCGCGTCACTTGCTGGTTGAGATTGTCCAGGCGACTCAACAGCTGAGATCGTTCATACCAGTTGAGTCCGTTCGTTCTGGATCGGTCCTCAATGCGTGCTATTTGATTGAACTCTCGCATCAAGCGATTGTATTCGAACGCGGTTAGCTGACCACGGCTGCGAGCGAACTCGATGCGAGCTCGCACTTCGCTTTGCTTACGATTGATGTTGCCCATGTTGCTGGTCTGGTGCATATCGAAAAATCCTTGCGCCTCGACCGGCAATGCCGGCAGCATGGTCAATGAAGCCAACGCGACAGTCGCAATCAGGTTCTTGCTATTCATAGGTGATGCCTCCTCGTCTTTAGCTCTCTAGACGACAGGGACCTCAGATTGCTCCCAATGCGTTTGTCGCAGCGCACCACCTGCGATATTACAGCGATTCAACTGCAGAGCTTGCCGGTACCAAACTAAAATATGAATCGAAGACTCAAGCTTGCAGCGCTTCGACGCGAGCGGCACCTATAAAGTGTTGTCTGTCCAGCGGTTCCACCCGGGCACCCTCTTTAGGACTGTCTGTGCCCATTGTTTTTCCATCGCCAAGATAGATTTCGATGTGCGAAGCTTTGCCCTCTGGGATGCCTCTATCATTTTTGTACCAGTAAAAAACAAGGTCTCCTGGCTGGAGCTGGTCTTCGCTGACGGCGCTGTCGGCATAGCGAGCCTGATATCCACGTGCCGATGTCCGACTTCCTTCCACGCCACACTCGTGCAACGCGTAGTACACCAGACCGGAACAGTCGAACTGGTTTGGTCCTTGAGCATTCGGCACATATGGGTCGCCCTGCTGAGCAAGCGCGACTTGCAAAAACTCTTCTACGCCGGCTGGAATACCGAAATCGACATTTGTCTCATGACTGAAGTTCGACTTCAACGCACTAATGCGTTCAGATGCATTGGGCAGTTGAAGCTGAACTTGGGAGGCTAAATTGTTTAGAGCTGCGGTTTCGTTTTTCTCGACACTATCGGGGCTCCCAAGGTTATTGAGCGCCTGTTTGAGTGCTTCCGGTCCAATCGCGCAAGCCAAGTCGGCGCAAACTGCCAGTCCCAACTCGCTTCTGAAGCCAGCTGCCATGCCTGACTCGATCCCGGTTTTAATAGTCTCGCGGTCGGCCGGCTGTCCGCGCTGGTTCTCGCTGACTGCTGTCTGGACTTTGTCCAAAAACTGATTTGCCTCCGGAGTGTTGGGAACGTGGGGCTGAAACTCGACGCCTTGCCCGGATTGCCGGTCTACACTGGTACCACTGTGATCAACTCTGTGACCGCCGCCACCGCGGCTACTGCCACCGCCGCCGCGGCTACTGCCACCACCGCCGTGGCTACTGCCACCACCGCCGTGGCTACTGCCACCACCGCCAGTGCTGCCTCCGTGAGGGACAGGCGACACACTCGCTCCTGTTTCGTCTGGATGAGAGTCAAGAACGCTCTTCCAACTTTCCGGTATGTCGGCCATTGATTTGTCTGGGTGGCTCTTGAGCCACAGTTGTACTAGCTCTTGCACAGTTTGCTTCTGCAGTTGGTTTGCGTATTGTTCGCGAGCCTGTGACTCATTCTCTTGGGTTTCAATTCCAACTACGATTGGCTGACCATCTACTGGAGGGTTGTCCTCATTCACTACCAAACGCCCTTGCTCATCGAGAATTAAATTCGCCGACGACATCTGCGGATCTTTTGAACCGGCGAAGACAAAACTCACTTTGCTCAGATCTCGAAAATACGCAGACTGCACGCATTCAGTTTCGGCAGAACTCAAGGAAAAGCCGGCGTAACCAGGATAGCTGCAGAGAGTATCTAGGGGAGCTGTCGGCACCACCCCAGGGGCACGCGCCGTGCTGAGACGGTCAAATAAATCGCCGGACGGGTGAATCGAGGCAAGAGCCTGTTCCGACTCCATCCAAAATTCTGCGTTTGAAGCATGCGACGGCATGTTCCGCTCCTAGGAAGATGGGCAGCAGAAACCAAATTATGCGCGGGACGATCAGCGCCCGTCGGGCGCTTTCTCTTGTTAGTGCGGGCAAGAGGATCGATCATGCGATGGTGCATGCAAAATGTCAAGAAGAAGGGTGGGGGAATTACGGATCAGATAGATCGCAGGCTATCTAATCCCACCAGCAATAAATGCGACGCTGACGCACATCATCTATAAAGTCGCTGGCTTTAGCACTGCCGTCACCGGGCGCAAATTTATGCACCTCTCTACCGAGCTTGTCCGGGTCTTCCGGCACTTTGTCGAGCACAGCTATCACTGTGTCATGGTTGGCTTTAACTATGTGCAGCGGGTACTTGCTGTTCCATTCTTTGAATTGTTTGACGATTTCGTCGTTGCCTGCCGAGTGGAATAAGCCACCACCTGCGGTACCGGCTGCTTTGATCATTTCGTAAGGGTCGCTGCTCTTCATGACGGTGATGTTGCCGTCGAAGAAACCCGCGCCTTCTTTGTCGCTGTCAGTGATAAACACGATGTAGCCGTGTGGTAGTTTCTTGCGCAACATCTCCACATAGCGGATGCCGATGTCTTCATTGTTGGGATCTTTGAACGCAGCCATGACGCCGAGTGCTTTGGCTGGTCCGCCCGCCAACTGATCCATTACAGCGGTTTGTGTTGGCGCAGTCTGTGGGGTGGCTGCTGCTTGCGCATTCGAATCTTGCGGCTGCGCTGGCGGTGTGCCACTTGCGGCAGCGTCGCCACCGCCATTGCCGGAGTCATCTCCAGCGTCGCCGCTGTCATTACCGGCGGGCTGCCCCGGTTGGCTGGCTGCATCGGTGAACGCTTTACTCAGCCGTGCCTCATCCGATTCTTTGAAGGGCTGCAAAGGTGAGCCGACAGTCTCCTTGAGAACCTTCATCGCTTTCTCATCGACGCCAGTCGGGGTGAGCGTTTGAATCTCCCAATTATTGACAACAGTGTCTTTAGATTGCGGGTCGACCGCCTTGTCGAAATCGGGAGCCCCTGCGGCGCTGAAGTCCGGCACCTTTCCGCATGATGTCAATCCAAGTGAGACGAAACCCGCGACAACCGCGACAGACAATGCTCGGCGCCAAGCTGCTTTCATGACGAATCCTCAGATTTCTGGGAGAGTCCAAAAGTATACTCTGGTCCGCTTCTATTGATCAGCTGCTCCCGTGATCGCCGATGGCAGATCGATTTTCGGCAATTTCACACTCGGGATCAACTCGTCGTTGTTTTGGTAGTCCCATACATACTTGTAGCCAAGCACATTGCGAATGACGCCTATCTTTGAGTTGTGAATCGGAAATACCACATTGGTTAGAGCAGAAAAGAGAAGCCCTGAAGCCGCAGTCTTCTCAATGGCATTGGGAATGCTCTTAAACTCCACGCTGCCGTCCGCAAATTTGGTTACCTGCCCGGCAGTCGATAGGAGCAAGGCTCCTCCAACTCGTCGATAGAAGTTAGAGGCGGCGACGTTCTTTTGCATTGCAATAAGCCCTTCAGGCGACAGGAGGGATGCAACCTCGACGGCAGCAGCATTATTTCGTCCGAAGATGTTGGCGGGATTCAAGTATGCAAGGACAGTGTCCTTGGTTGAGCCTTGTGCAATCGGTTCCAGTCCGGATGCTCTAAGCTGCATTTCTCGAGCATAACTTCCTGGCCCCGCCGCCATGCTCGAACCCATTTCCATCTGCCACACTCCGTGGGCAGCCAGAGCCATGCCTGCTCCGCGAGCGTACGTACCGAAGTCGGCAATCGGTCCATTTAAGCGGCCGTCTTTGAGCACATCGCTGGTGGCACCGGCGGTGACAAGACCAACCGCCATTTTGACAGTCGTTGGTAGTGGGGTGAATTTACTCAGAGCGAGCATAGTCAATCCATAAGAACCGATGGAAACCACATCGCGCAGCAAGCCGCTGCCGCCGTGATCCGATTTCGACTTCGAAGAGTCCTTGACTGCGGCAATGGATTCCTGGCTATGCACCGGAGTCAACGGCAAACGATAATCTTGTAGATTGTCGAGATTCGGCTGAGACTCGTAGTGAAGATTTTCAGCTGGGCGATAAGTCGCATCCAGCTCGGGTTGTGGCGACATGATAATTCCTCCGCACGCTTTGGTGCGTCCGGCTACCACGACCGCGCACGGAAATGCGCGGACATGAGGGACGGGGTTCACCAGACTAGGCTATGCGGGGACGTTTCGCCATTGGTACATGGGTATACCCGGAACGGCACAAAATTGGACACCGCAACTCCGCACGATTCCGTGATCGCTCACGCCTGAACGGACTGGCGCTGATTCGAACGCAAAATAAATATCGCCACTGCCGATGATGCCGCCAGCACGAGCAATCCCTGAGCGGACATGATGTTCAGGTGGTAGACCACCATGGCGGTAGCCAGCGCGTTATGACAGCCGTGCAGAATAATCGTCGGGTATATGGAATTTTGCCGCCAGGAGTAATAACCAAATGCCAGTCCGAGCAGAGTGGTCGGCAGAAACCTGAATGTGCTCATGTGAAAAAGTCCAAACGCCACCGCCGTCAAAATCAGCGCGACTCGCGGTGTCAGGGACTTTAACAGGCTGCGCTGCACTGCGCCGCGAAACAGAATTTCTTCGCAGATCGCCGGTGTCACAGCAATCGCCGCGAACACCAACCAGATCGGTTTGCCCGGAGGAATGATCAGTGAAATCATCATTTCCTCCAGTGCCTTCGGCGACGGCAAGAACAGATCCTGCACTGCCATGAGGGCGCTGCTGGCTGCAATGGTTGCCGGGGCAAGAAACGGTGCGGCGACGAGCGAGCGCCAGTTGAGAGGTTTCTTGAAGCCCAGAAATTCTTTGACGGGCAGTTTCATCCAGAGGGCGTAGAGGAAGTTGGGTCCGGCAATCAGAAGAAACTGTGAAACGATGATTCCAACCAATACATCCTGCGCCTGAATTGCTTGACCGACCGTGAAGTAGAAAAGAAACACGCAGCTCAGGTAGGTGAGCGTCAGTCTCCGGAAGCCACGAGCGCTTCCCGCGGGCTCGTCCTGAGGGAAGACGGAGTGCTCAGAATCGAAAAGCCGCAGCGCAACATAAGTCAGACCCGCTGCGTACAGGCAGGACGAAACAACCGTCGCAATCAAGAGACCCGGTTGCAACTGACCAGTGAACAGGTCGCGCACACAAATGCTGATATTGGCGATTGGAAAAATTGCTATAGCCGGTGGATACTCAATGGTCGGCAGGAGTTGAGCCGATGCCGGCAGCAGCGCCAGCAAGAGCAGGAGGGTGTAATAAGACTGCGCCTGCTGGTAATTGCGCGCGTAGGAAGCAACCGCCATCGAGATTGAGCTGGACGACAGGACGAGCGGCATGACCAGCAAAATCGACAGGAAAGCTGATCTCCACGGAATGCGAAAGTCGAAGAAACCCGCTGTATCAATGGCTTTGTGGACGGTAAAGTGCAGGAAGACCACATTGAGCAGAATGAGCAAGGCACTGGCGAACGCAGCCAGACCCACGACTACCAGCATCTTGCCGATTAGTATGTCTCGGCGCGCGACTGGGGACACCATCAGAAGCACTAGTGTTCCGCGTTCTCGCTCACCGGTCAGCAAATCTGTCGATGCATATAGAGTGACGGTCATCACCATCATCACCAGCGCGATCGGCAGGTAGACGCCGATCAGGGCGCCGGCGCGCTGCTGGTTGCTGGCTACGGTAGCCAAACGAACATCAAGCTGCCTGTGCAGCACCTCCGGCACGTCGGTCTTTTTCATGATCACTTCGGACAATTCGCGGCGGGCGCGAACCAGGCGCTCGTTGACCAGGCGCATCTGCCGTCCGTTGTCCTGCCGGTTGTCCGCGTAAATGTCCAGCTCCGGCACCTTGGCGGCGTGGGTTTCGACTTGCTCGCGAAACTTTGCAGGAACGGAGAGCACGATCTTATCGCTGCCCTTAGCTACCGCCTGCTCCAGTATGGTTTGCAGCTTGCCGTCAGGGCGCACGTCGGTGTGTATCACCTTGCTGTCGGTAAACCACTTCGCAACCCACTCGGCATCAGCTCCGACGATGATCAGCGTAAAAGGCGGCGGCATGCGATTGGTAATTCTGTTCTCCAGCACCTTAGCGGCGAGCGCCACTATCAGTGGTTGCATGATTAAAATCAGCACCATCACCACCAGCGTTTTCTTGTTGCGCGTGGTTTGCAGCAGTTCTTTGCGGAAGACTATGCCGATGTCAGACCAGTTCATCCGCGCCCTCCGGCACCAGCTTCAAGAAGACATCTTCGAGGTAATGTTCATTGGTCTCGGCTCGCAGTTCATCGAGGGTGCCGACGGCAAATATCTTGCCGTGATGCAGCAGGGCAATCTGGTCGCACAACTTTTCCGCTTCCGCCATGATATGCGTGGAGAAGAGCAAGCATTTGTTTTTGTGCTTGCACTCATTGACGAAGTCGTGAATGGCGCGAATACCGATCACATCCAGCCCCGAAGTCGGTTCGTCAAGGATCAAAACCGGTGGGTCGTGCACAATGGCGCGGGCGATGGAGACGCGCTGTTTCATGCCCGTAGAAAGCTTGTCGCAGAGCGTTGAAGCAAAAGGAGTGATCGCCAGTCGTTCGATCACTTCGTTGACGCGAGCCGCGATTTTCGCCTCCGGCACTTGATTGAGTCGGGCGAAGTAGGTGAGGATTTCGCGGGGCGTCAGGCGCTCGTAGAGTCCTGTGTCGGCGGAAAGAAACCCGATATGTTTGCGAACCGCCGCCGGTTGTTTCGTCACATCAAAGCCTTCGACCACGACGGTGCCGGAGGTCGGCTCGAGAATGGTGGCAATCAGGCGCATGATGGTAGTCTTGCCGGCGCCGTTCGGACCCAGCAGCCCGAATGTTTTACCCGGCTGACAATCGAACGAGACACCATCGACAGCAAAAAACTCACCGCGATTGGGGTCAAAGAATTTCTTGCGCAGATCTTTTACTTCTATCGACAAATCTTCTAAACCTCAGCCAAGATTTTGTGATGCTTTGACATTCAGTGAGTGAGCACAGAAATAGAGGCAGCCGATGATGATGCCCAGCATGGAGATGACGGCGATGCTCGTATAGAGCAGGTGGGGCTCACCGCGTTTGAGCGTCAGAAACAAATTTAGCACCGGCACCAGTGCCGTCCAGATATCCAATTCGATGCCCGGCACCAGCACCATGAAGGGGATGAAGCTGAAGAAGAGCACCGGCACCGTGATGTAGGCCTGCGCTTCTTTGAACGTACTGGCTTTGACGGTAGATGCCAGATAGACGGCTGCGCAGACGGCGCTGGAGAGCAAGATGGTGACCGCCAGCATTACCCACGACTCCGGCGATACCACCACCTGCGGCATCATCGATGCCATGATGCTGCCTTTGCCGGTGCGCGCGTGCACGCTAAACTCCAGGGCGAGAAACGTAATGCCGAAGCCGACCAGATACATAGATCCAGATCCGAGCGCGATCAGCTTGGTGGCGAGAAATTTGCCGAGCACCACGACCATGCGGGTGGGCGGCAGCAAAAGCGTCGTCTCCAGAGTCTTCTTTTCGCGTTCTTCGGCAAACATCACCGCTGCCGGTGGTCCTGCGCACAACGCCACGTGCACCCAGACCAGCAGTACGCAAGCCAGGATCGCCACGGGAATACCTCGCAATTCCTCCAGTGGGACGACTTTTTGTTGCGATGTGCTGGGGGCGACGTCGATAGTTTTGGTCGTAAATATCTGGCGGTCGCTTTTGGTGATACCGGCATCCTTCGCTGCTTGGTCGATGCGCTTTTCCTGTTCGGAGAGGATCGAAGCCATAGCGAGCAGACTGGTTTTGTCTATCAAGTTGGCGCCGGGTAGTTTGATGAAGACGCGATGTTTCTTTTCTTGATCGAAGATCACTACGGCATCGACGCGATGACTTTTGAGGTCTGACTGCGGATCTGTGGAATCGACGACCTTGAAGTTTTTTACTTCCTGCAGGGAGTGTTTGACGATTTCGTAGCGCAGGTCGGGAGTGTGGGTGACGCCGATGGTGGCAATGCGTTTTTCGAATTGACCGAGCAGCCAGAAAGCAAACTCGCCCGACCCGATGAACATGATCGGATAAAGAATCAGGGGCAGCAGCAAGCCGTATATGAGCACATCGGGATCGCGAGATCCGTAAAGAATCTCTTTGTAAGCAATCAGGCCGACATTGCGCCCGAAACCCTCAGGTATCGAAATTGCCAACGCTCGTTCTCCCTGTGAGTATCATAGCGCTGTTACGGCGCTTTCACCGAAGTGGAGTCCTCGAGCGGATTGTCGGGGGGCTTTATCTTAAATCGCAGAATATAGAGAGAAATCAAGTTGTGGACTATGTGAGCGGTAATCGGCACCCAGAGATTCCCGGTGACTATGTAGAGCCAACCTAAGAACAGCCCTGAGAGAAACGCCAGGATTGCGTAGGGCACGTGCCGGAAGGTCGGGTCATGAAACAGTCCGAAGGCGAGAGCCGCGATGAACAGTCCAAACTGAGATTGCACGATGCCGCGGAAAAATACCTCTTCGCAAAAGCCGGAGAGCGCGGCGACGACAATCAGGTCAAGCACGCGGGTCTCGGAAAACATCGGGACCAGGGTCTTGAAGACAATCTCGCGCAATGGAGCGAGCGCGTCGACAGACTTGCCGAGCCTGAACAAAAGCAGGGAGATTGCCGCAGTTAGAGTTCCGGCGCCGACGCCGATGGCGATCTGTTTGAAGTGCGGCACCATATTCAGTGGCAGCGAAATACTGCTCACTTGCGCCCAGACGGTTGCCACCAGCAGAAGGCAGGCCTCTACGATGATCGTTATGTTCAGTAATGTCACTCGGTCAACCGATGTCTTTTCCATCGCGAATGACTACCTCTGGTTTGACGGTGGTCGTGCCGTCCTGGGAATGCGCCTGTCCGATGGCAATCAGTTGCTGGTTATAGCAGAGCATGACATGGACATAGTTCAATGACTCCGAATTACTGCTTTCGGTTTCGGGTAACTTAGCAGTTTGAGCAGGCAATTTGACCGACTGACCTAGACAGATGGCTTGTGCCTCCTCCTTGTTCAATCCCATAGCAGGAAGCGGCAAAAGCGCCAGTGGGTCTTCGAAGAGTCCGTCCTGATTCTGCTCGACGAGGGCTTGGATGTCTTCCAGGCTGCGTGAATTGGTCAGGCTGAAGGGACCGGCATTCTCCCGAATCAGCCCCTGCAGGCAGCCGCCGCAATGCAGTCGTTCGCCCAGGTCACGGGCAATGGACCTTATATAGGTACCGGCGGCACAGCGGATGCGAACGACCACCTGGGGCGGGGCGTTTTCCAGGATCTCCAAAGAATGCACCTCTACTTGCCGTGACGGTATGGCATCCGGTGGGGGCGCCTCGCCCGAACGAGCCATTTCGTACAGCCGTCGCCCGTCCAGGTGCACGGCTGAGTAGAGTGGCGGCACTTGTTGCTGAATGCCGACAAAGTGTTGCAACTCCGCCTGCACCATATCTGGTGCGGGATACTGACCGTCAAAGGTAGAGAGCGTGTCGCCTTCGATGTCGTCCGTTGTGGTGCGGCGACCCAAAAGGATGTCCGCCTTATAGACCTTCGTGCCGTCGAGAAACCTCAGAAGGCGTGTGGCTTTGCCGACGGCAATCGGCAGGACACCGGTCGCCATCGGGTCGAGGGTGCCGGCGTGCCCGATTTGTTTGACGCGCAAAATTTTGCGCAGCCGAGCCACTACGTCATGCGCCGTCAGACCCGCGGGCTTGTCGACGTTGATAAATCCCTGCAGAGGCATTGCTGCTCAGCTCAGATCTATGGGATTTCGCCGCGCGAAATTTGCGAAAGCAAGGCAGAAACTTTAGCGCCGCGCTCGAGCGAGTTGTCGAGTTTGAACATAAGTTCCGGCGCGAAACGCAGCGACAGGCGGCGTCCGAGTTCTCCACGCAGTGAGCCGATGCGCTCATTGAGAGCTTCCATCGTGCTCTTCTGTTGCTCTTCTTCGCCGAAGACCGAGATGAAGACTTTGGCTCGACGGCAATCGTTCGAGCACTCGACATCGGTGATGGAGACGAGGCTGGCAATGCGGTCATCCTTCAGCTCGCGCTGAATGATCTCCGACAACTCACGTTTTATAGATTGCGAGACCCGCAAATGACGAGGCGTAGACATACGGCCACCTCCTGAAACTAGCGCGTCAGTTCTCGTTTGACTTCTTGAATCGTGAAGGCTCTGATGATGTCGCCTTCTTTGATATCGCTGAACTTCTCGAAGCTCATGCCGCATTCAAAGCCTTGCGCCACTTCTTTGGCATCGTCTTTGAAGCGCTTGAGCGTATCGATCTTGCCTTCGTAGACGACTTCTCCGCCTCTTTCGATGCGGGCGACAGAGTTTCTCTGCACTTTGCCCTCGATCACCATGCAGCCGGCGATTACCGTGCCTTTGCCGACTTTGAACAGAGCGCGTACTTCGGCTTTGCCGATTTCCACTTCCTGTTTGATTGGCTGCAGCAAGCCCTGCATAGCCAGTTCGATATCGTCGATGATCTGATAGATGATGTTGTATTCCCGGATGCTGACGCCCGCCACTTCCGCGGCACGCTCGGCATTCGGGTCAGGCGATACGTTGAATCCGATGATGATGGCGTTGGCTGAGGCAGCCAGGTTGACATCGTTTTCGGAGATACCACCAACGGCGGTGCGCAGGACGCGCACGCCCACTTCTTTGCTGGCCAGCTTGCGCACCTGGTCGGCAATCGCTTCGGCTGAGCCCTGCATGTCGGCTTTGATGATGATGTCCAGTTCTTGGGTTTCGCCGGATTCCACCATGTCGTGCAGTGATTCCAGGGTGACGCGGTGCACGCGGCGATCCGCTTCCTGGCTCTTGCGCTCTTCCACCATCATTTTGGCGGCTTGCTGCGATTCGGCTACTTCAAACCGTTCGCCGGCTGCCGGAGAGATGTCCAGACCCAGCACTTCAACAGGCATCGACGGACCGGCGGCTTTCACTTCGTTGCCGTGATCGTCGAGCAGTTTGCGGACGCGTCCCATGGCGGAACCAGCCACCATGAAGTCACCTTCGCGCAGGGTGCCGTTTTGCACCAGCACGGTGGCAACAGCGCCTTTCTGACGATTGAGTTCTGCCTCGATTACGTAGCCGGTGGCGGCGCGTTCGGGGTTGGCTTTCAGATCTTGCATGTCGGCGACCAGCAGGATCATCTCCAGCAAGTCATCCAGACCGGTACGTTTCTTCGCTGAAACCGGCACGGTAACCGTGTCTCCACCGAACTTGTCGGCGAGCACTCCGTGCTCCATCAATTGAGTCAGTACGCGTTCGGGGTCGGCGTCCTGCTTATCGATTTTGTTGACGGCGACGATAATCGGTACATTCGCGGCTTTGGCGTGATCTATCGCTTCGATGGTTTGCGGCATGACGCCGTCATCGGCAGCAACGACCAGAATCGCCAGATCTGTAACTTTGGCTCCGCGGGCACGCATGGCGGTGAACGCTTCGTGACCCGGGGTGTCCAGGAAGACGATCTGGCGGATGCCTTCTTCATGCGGGATTTCCACATGATAGGCGCCGATGTGCTGAGTGATACCACCAGCTTCTTTGTCGGTCAGCAAGAATTTGGTTTGTCGAATGGCGTCCAGCAAGCTGGTTTTGCCGTGGTCGACGTGGCCCATGATGGTGACGACCGGCGGACGCGTAACCAGCGCCGTTTGATCGTCTTCCAGAATGGCCATCAAGCGCGCATCCTGTTCTTCTTGGACCTGCGCCGCGGCTGCCGCTGCCATCTCTTCTTGCGAAGTGACTTCGTAGTTCATCTCGGCTGCCAGGTCGCGAGCCAGTTCAGGCTCGACCATCTGGTTTACGGTGCGCATGACGCCTTTCATGAAAAGGCGTTTGATGATTTCTGTTTCGGAGACTGCCATCTTCTCGGCGAGGTCCTTGACGGTCAGGGGACCGGTGATGGTGATCACTTTCGGGACGTCGATGGTGGCAGCTGCCGGACGTGACTTTTCTTCGCGTTTTTGGCCGTGATGACCGCCTGGTGGGCGATGATTCTTGGGCGGACGCGGTGGTGTAGCGCGGAATGACGGCGCTGCGATACGGATGGGTACCGATGGTGCTGATGGTTTCACTGAGGACAAACCACCCTTGAGCCGCTTGCCGGGCTCATCTTTGTCGTCGGTCGGGGTGGCATCGAATGTTTCTTGAGACTTACTTTCAGGTTCTTTCTCCGCAGGTTTCTGATTTTCGGCTTTGCCGCTGTTGTTGATGCCGGTCTTTTCGTCGACCTCTTCGGCGGCAGCTTTGACAGCATCTGCTTGAACTGCGCTTTCCGGAGCAGCGGGTGTTTCCGCTTTGGCTTGTGCCGGTGGTGCTGTGCTGGTGACCGGCTCTGGAGTTGGTGCTGCGGGAGCTGCCGGTTTTTCGGCGACTTCCGGAGCTGCGGGCGGCGCCTCTTGAGGAGGTGGCGTCTCCGGTACCGAACCTGGCGGTGGCGTCGGGCGATAGCGGTTAAGCACGCGCGGCTTCACAACCGGGGGCGGTGGGGGCGGAGGCGGAGGCGTTTTCGCAGATTTTGCCGCGGCGGGCGCTTTGGGCGCACCAGCGGTATCACCTTGTTTCTTCTTGTTGAGCGCTTGCACCAGGAGCGGGAATGCGTTTTTGTCGACCGTGCTCGAATGGCTTTTCACGTCAAAACCAAGCTCACGCAGAGTGTCGATGAGCATTTGGTTCGTCAGACCCATCTGCCGCGCCAGTTCGTAAATTCGGATACGGTCTTGCATGCATGCCCTCCTTTCAATCAGTATTGTGGCATGCAATAGCCTGTTCTGTGCACACACGTCTCAGAGTATGGATAAGTTGTGACTCAAGAGGCCAAGTGATGTGGCGCTTTCTCGGGCGCTCCTTACTGTGTCGCCCTTCCAGGGCGCCTTTCAGGCGATTGCCTTTGAGAGCCGCTTCCACGCAGGTTTCACTGGCGCAAAGATAGGCTGATCTGCCTGTCTTCTTGCGGTCCGCCGGTGAGCCCGAGTTAAGAAACACTTGACCCGTTGATCGTTCGACTGTAAGCCGCAGCAGCATTTGCTGCGGCCTTTTCTGTCTGCAGACCAAACATAGCCGATCCGGCATGTGCTAGTGACTTTACCAGTTAGTGAACAATTGCTGCCAGTTCGTTACCTAGCGGGCAGCGTTTTCCGGCAACGGTTTGTAATTGCCGCCGGCCTGACTTTCCGACTTGATGTCAATCTTCCAGCCGGTGAGCTTGGCAGCGAGGCGCACGTTCTGTCCGCCGCGACCGATAGCCAGGCTGAGCTGGTCATCGGGAACGATGACTTCCGCGCGCTTGCCGCCTTGTTCGTCGTCGTAAAGGGCGACGGTGGTGATGCGGGCGGGGCTGAGCGCGTTCGAGATGTAGTCGACCGGATCTGTTGAGAAGCGGATGACGTCGATCTTTTCGTTGCGCAGTTCAGCGACTACGTTTTGAATGCGCACGCCGCGGGTGCCGATGCAGGCGCCCACCGGGTCGACATCGCTGTCTTCCGAGTGTACGGCAATTTTTGTACGATATCCGGCTTCGCGGGCGATCGATTTGATTTCCACGGTGCCGTCTTCGATTTCAGGAACGTACAACTCGAACAATTCGCGCACCAGCTCGGGGTGAGCTTGCGACACGATAATTTGCGGCACGCGTCCGGATTCGCGCAATTCCAGCACGTAGACGCGTACGCGGTTGCCGACGCGGTACGTTTCGCCGGGCAGCTGTTCTTTGGACGGCATGCAGCCTTCCACGCGGCCCAGGTTGATGATCACGTTATTGCGGTTGTTGCTGATTACTTCGATACGCTCGATTTGTCCCGTGGTGCAGGAACCTTTGCGTGTGTCGAATTCTTTTTTGATCAACTCTTTTTCCGCTTCGCGCAAGCGCTGGGTGATGAGCTGCTTGGCGGTTTGCGCGGCAATGCGGCCGAACTCGGAGAAATCTTGCGGCGTCACTTCGATTTCCAGCACTTCACCGATGGTGACGTCAGGAATCAGGTCGCGAGCGTCTTCCAGCGAGATCTCGTGATATTCGTTTGATACTTTCTGGACGACTTCCTTGGGAGCGAAGATGCCGATTTCGCCGGTTTCCGAGTCGAAGATGGCGCGTACGCCTTCCACATCGTGGTCGGGAACTTTTTTCTTATAGGCGGCTACGATCGCGTCGCAAACGTAAGAGATGAACTCCTCTTGCGGTATATTGCGCTCACGTTCCAGCTCTTCAGCTGCTTCCAGTAGTTTGTCGCCGATTTTAATCACAATTCGTACCTCGTATTCAATTGTTAGTATTCAATTGTTGTGGTTATTCAGTTGTTTCGGGATTCCTGTGGTCCGTCGGCACGTGCCCAGCCTATTGGGCGATACGGCGCACGTGCGTGATGTTGGTGGCGTCGATCTGCACCTTATCTGGTATCACGATCTCTTCGCCCTCGGCCGCTTTTTTCTTGCGTTTGCTGGAAGCTGCCACCACCTGTGGTTCCACGATCAGCAAATGCCCATCGCCGAACCGGTCCAGCTTGCCCTTGAACTGGGACCCCAGACCGGCGATCGGTTTCTTCAGCAAAACTTCCACCTGCTCGCCGGCAAACAGTTGATATTCGCGGTCGCTGCTCAGCTTGCGGTCGATGCCCGGGCTTTGCACTTCCAGCAAATAGTTGCCTTCGATTACCGGCGGAACCTGCTCGTCGAGCAGCTTTTCCAGCTCGCGGCTGACGTGCTCGCAGTCGTCGAGACTGATACGCCCGCCGACGCGGTGGATGGTCACTTCGATGGTGCGTTGCTTGCCCTGCTGGCTCATTCGAGCGTCCACTACGGATAATCCGCGTGGTGTTGTCAC
Organism: Candidatus Obscuribacterales bacterium; assembly: GCA_046328035.1. Taxonomy (GTDB): domain Bacteria; phylum Cyanobacteriota; class Vampirovibrionia; order Obscuribacterales; family Obscuribacteraceae; genus JBGASG01. The sequence continues at coordinate 213,269 of JAXLXI010000009.1, forward strand.
ATGTTCAGCCAGGTCAATTACGCGTTCTAAAGTTGCTGTCATTCAAGGACCAGTATTGATTGCTCCCCTGGCAGGAAACCGGGGGACCGAACGGAATTTCATATGTTACCATGGCGGCGCCTCGATTTCAAACAGGGCGCCCATGATGCTTACGCTTTCGAACCGGCAGCGGCGGGTTCGCATTGACAAAACCTGGGTTGAAGAGTCGTTCGAACGGCTCTCCGCGGCGGTTCTCAGCAATTTACGTCGGCGGCGTCCAGCGCATCTGAAAGACGTGGATCTGGCTCAACTTGGCGAGCGGGGACAGCTTTCCGTCGTGCTTACATCCAATGAAAACATCCGCAAAATCAATAAGGAGTGGATGGGAAAGGACTACGCGACTGACGTTCTGTCGTTTCCGCTTGATCTGGTGCCACCACCGGTAGGACTACCCTGGGAGTTCGGCGAAATAGTCATTTCGCTGGAAAAGGCTGAAGAACAGGCGGCTGCGTACGGACATTCTTTTGAGCGCGAGCTGGCTTTTCTTTTCGTGCACGGGTTGTTGCATGTGCTCGGGTTCGACCACGCAAGCGCTGCTGAAGAAAAAGAAATGTTTGGGCGCCAGAAAGAAATTCTCGATAAGGCCGGTTTCAAGCGCTGAGGTGAATGTTCTATATCGCCCATGCCGTGCGGCACATGACCTTCGTCACGGCTGTTAAATTTGCGTTCGAAATACGATACACGCATATTTATTTCAGCCCTAGGAACAACCTCCCGTGATATCGTCTAACCATAAGGCGCTATAAATCGCCGACGGTGACCTGAGGATTGCAGTCATTCCACGCCCCCAACAAAAACGTTTTCGCAAGACCGGCAGCGAGTCCCGCCCGCAGCAGCAGCAGCACGATTCGAAGCTGGTTCCATTCATTCCGCGTGCCTGGCAACGGCGCAAGTGGCAGACCGCCAGCGTCGCCGAATCCTTCTATCATGCGTTTCGCGGCTTCGGCATCGCCTTCGGCAGCGAGCGCAATCTGCGCATTCACTCTGGAGTCGCCCTGTTGGTAGTGATTGCGGCGGTCGTCCTGCGTGTCGACATGCTGGGTGCCTGCCTTCTGACCATGGCGGTCGGACTGGTGATTGTGGCTGAGCTTGTCAACACCGCTCTGGAGCGACTCGTCGATGTCGCTACCGATGGCGCCTATCACCGGCTGGCGCGCGATGCGAAAGACGTCGCCGCTGCTGCCGTCATGTTTTCGGCTGGTGTAGCCGCTGTTGTCGGCTGCATGGTCTTCATGCCGCGCCTGCTGGCGCTCGTAGGCTACAAAATCTAGATTGAGCTTGCGCGGCGTCAGCGACATATATGTTGAATCTGAAGAGCAACCTTCACCGCTTCCCCTCCCGGGCTGCCAAGGGTTGCGATAACCCATCTTTTTGCGTCGGAAATGATGGCTTATCGCAACCCTTGATAACCCGATGGCGGTCTTTGGGTTGGCGTGGTCAAATGCCAACGGATTGCCAAGAGATTGGTGTAGGGTTTCTTCTGTGAGCCCCCTGTTGGAGACTTTTGTGGAATTTTGGTGAAAAGCCTCAAACCGGGGCGATCGCCGGATTTTCAGACAGGGTAATGATTTCGAGGCACCCGTGGGAGTTTCACCATTGACCACCCTGTTGCCAAGAGAAAGAATATTAATGGCGTTGGCTCTAATTAGTTCAAAACTGCGGAAATGTACGAAATGCGGAGCTATCAGGAAAAATGGGCGATAAACCAGGGCGTGCCACAGCACAGCAGACAGATGTAGATGAGTATTTAAAGACCGGAGCTATCCCGAACAACGACGGCTACCAGTATGCCGATGCTGCCAGAAACGAAATCTGGCACGTCCATGCCAAAGCCGGCGATGTCGTCTTCGTTAATAGAGACGACCCGCGTTCGAGGACGGTCGAGATGGAAGTCGAAAACGGCGGACAGGTGATTCCGGTCAGCCAGCGCGACTTCATCAGAAACGGCGGCCGCATCGGCACCGACCAATACGGCAATCAATACCCGCCGTTTGCGTGGCAAAGCCATCCGGACGTTCCGACTTTCGAACAGTCACGCGGACCATACTCGATGCCGCCAGTGCGACGAGATGGTGGTGTGGATATCTTTGTCGAGATCGGCAACGATGGACGCGGTCACGTCTACCGCTCCAATGGACGCTGGGGCGACCAGCGCGGACACGCAGATTGCGGCTGTGGCAACCACGGCGGCGGACCGATTCGCTACCCGCACACCGGACGCGATTGGGATCCCGATTGGCAAGGTACTGTTCCCCGACAAGGCTATCCACGCACCTACCCGCATGGCGGCTATCCGCAACAGGGCGGTCACTTCCCGCATGGCGGACGTCGCTACCCGCACCAGAACGGCGCGGAAATCGGAATTGGTGTAGATATTCCAATCGGAAACCATGGCAGAATCAGAATCGGCACCGAAATCCCGATCGGCGATCAACGCCGTCGTTGGAGATAAGCGATCGAACGAACGTCCGTCCTAGTCAGTCGATACCCTCGTGGGTACGAAGTTTTGCTGGCCTGAAATCGGGTCGGTGAATACCTGCACCTCGACGTCGTAGACATCGCGGAGAATCTCGGTTCTCAGCACATCGGCAGTGCCGCCGTATGCGGTGGGCGTGCTGAATTCTGCTGCGCCTTTTTTGAGAAACAAAATCTGATCCGCCACGCGAGACATCAGATTGAGGTCATGCAGAACCAGCAAAAGCCCGATGCCTTGCGCCGCCAGCGACTTGATCAGGTCGCTCAGCTCGAGCTGGTGCTTAAAATCGAGATGCGCCGTCGGTTCGTCCAGCAAGATGAACGATGCGTTCTGTGCAAGCGCCATGGCGATTGCGGCACGTTGCCGCTCGCCGCCGGAGAGGCTGCTCAAGAAATGCGAACGCAAATGCGTCGTGCCGGTGCCTTCGAGCGCGGCGGCGACAGCCTCCGCATCGGCATCGGACGCCTTCCATGACCACCAGCTCTGGTGCGGGTTGCGTCCCAATTGCACCAGCTCTGCCACGGTCAGGTCTTGCAGCATGTTCATCATCTGCGGCACATACGCGACCCGTCTGGCAAAAGCGGTGGCACTGAATGTGGTGACATCTGTACCGTCGATGGCAATCTTGCCCGCCAGGGGCGCAATCTGTCTCGCCAGCGTCTTCACAAGCGTCGACTTGCCGGCGCCGTTGGGACCGGCGACCACGATGATCGATCCCGGAGAAACTGTCAGGCTGGGCACCTTCGCAATCGTGCGCGTCTGCCAGCCGACGGTCAAGTCGGTGGCGGTGATGCCCTGACTCTGTTGTCCGCCCGCCATCATGCCGTTTCTTCCTTCTGCCGGCGCAACACCATCCATAGAAAGAATGGACCGCCAATCAAATTGAGCAACGTCCCCAGCGGCAGCTCCTGTCCGTGCCCCAGCACGCGAGCGCACAAGTCGCTGAGCACGACGAGCAATGCGCCGCTCGCTCCCGCGGCAACAATCTGGTACCGCTCGTCTCGTCCGAAGAGACGGCGCGCAATCTGCGGCGCGATCAAGCCGACAAAGCCGACGATACCCGCCAGCGAAACCGCCGTTCCGCACAGCACCACGGCGGTCGCCAGTATCGTCCACTGCGTGCGCGCCACGCTCAGCCCCAGCGATGCGGCAGTCTGCCCGCCCAGCGAAAGCAGGCGCAGAGGTTTCGTCATTACCATTGCCACCACCAGCGCCACCGCGATATAAACTGACGCCGAGCGCAGCTCCGCCCAGTTGACGCTGGAAAGGCTGCCCGCCAGCCAGTAGAAGACGCCCTGGGCACGGGCTGTTTCGCCCGATGTCGTCACCAGAAGTGTAATCAAGCTGCTGCAAATGGCGGAAATCGCGATGCCGGCAAGTAACAACCGAGTAACCGAGATGCCGCCCGCGGTGCGGGCGATGGCGGCAGCGATGACGCTGGCGACCATGCCGCCCAGGAGTGCCGCCACCGGCAGATAGGCAAAGTCGAGCGCGAACAGCATCACACCTGCGACTGCCAGCGCCGAGCCGCTGCTGACGCCGGTCAAATAAGGATCAGCAAGGAAGTTGCGCGACAGCGTCTGCAGTAAATAGCCGGAAACGGCCAGCGCCCAACCGACAGCGACCGCGGCCAGCACGCGCGGTAGGCGGATGTCCCACAAAACCTGCTGCAGTGCCGCATCGCTGCCGGCGCCTGGACTGAATATCACTTGCAGCGCGGTCTGCGGGCCGACAATCACTTCGCCCAGGCAAAGAGCCAGCAGTAATGAAACCAGCAATGCCGCCGCCAGCACCACAAAGTTGATAACTGCGGTGGCGGATGAGGAAGTAACCGGCTGTGATTGAAGAGTTGATTGCGCCACGGCAGGATTGTCGCAAAAGCGTTCACTGGTGGCAACCCAGTGGCAACCGGGCAGCTACCGCGTGATAACATACCGTCCATGCAAACCGCCACTCTCGCAGCCAATCTGGACCGCCTTGAAAGACAGTTTGAGGCGGTCGTCGCAGCTGAGTTTCCTCGCCGTCAGGAGATTTATTTGAACACCGGTTCGTCCGGGCGCAAACCGACATCTGTCTTGCAGGCAGTGGCCGAAGGCACCGAAAAACTCAACATCAATCCGACGCGCACCATTTTTGTCGACACCGATCACTACGCATCGGCGCGGCATGCTGCAGCGCGCGTGCTGCACGCGGATGAGAAGAGGTTGCTGCTGCAAAACAACACCAACCAGGCGATGCACTTCATTCTCAGCAATTTGCTGGGGCCCGGAGATGAGCTGGTGATTACAAACCAGGAACACGGTTCAGTCAATGCCATCAGTCGCCTTCTGGAAGAAACCCGCGGCGTCACAACTCGACGCGTCGAAATAGATCCATTCAAAGGCAGCGCGCATCTGTGCGAATCGATGCTGGCCGCGATTTCCGACAAGACCAGAGTTGTTCTGGTCAGCGAAATCGGCTGTTACACGGGCTGGCGCCCCGACTTGCGTGCGCTACAGGCAGGGCTGCCGCCGCGTGTCGAGTTGGTCATCGACGGTGCTCATACACCCGGACAGCGCGATTGTGATTTGACGGCTCATAATTATCGGTTCTGGGTTGGTTCCGGACATAAGTGGCTGGGTGCACCAAGCGGAACCGGCTTTGCTCTCCTGCCACCTGATGTGGTGCCACGTTTTCAGCCGCTGCTGCTCGACTCCGAACACTACACGAAAAAGGATGCCGACGCTCACGACATAACACGCTTCGAAACCCAGGGTACAAGCGACGTCGTCAAATGGTGGGGACTGGCTGCAGCGTGCGATCTGTTTACGCGGGTCGGCGTTGCGGCTGTCGAGGAATATCAGCTGGCGCTGGCGCAATATTTCCGCGAAGAAGTCGAAAAGCTGCGACCGCAGTTTCGCACCGCCAACCTTTATAGAGAAAATCTCGATGAAGCGACCAGCATGGTGGTCTGCTACTGGCCGCGCGAGCGGCTTCTGGTCGAGGACTTGCGCGAAGCTCTCTGGGAGAAACACAAACTATGGGTGCAGCCGGATTTTCTCAGTGCCGTTCCAGGACACGGCTTGCGAGTCGCGTGCCACTACTCCAACAACAAAGCCGATATCGATCTATTGTTGGAGGCGTTGAGTGCCATGGTCAAGAGTTGATGAAATTGTGTCACGAGGGGTGAGCGCTCATGTGCGGAAGATACACGCTAAATCGCCGTCAAGAAGAAATTGAACTGGCGTTCGACATCGAAAAAGTTGTGGCGGATGCTGTGGCGCGCTGCAATGTTTCTCCAACACAAAAAGTGCCGGTGGTGCTCGAGCGCGAGGGAGAGCGCGTGCTCGATGGGTTTCGCTGGGGGCTGATTCCCTTCTGGACGAAAGAGGTCAACAAGTCGCGACCGATGATCAATGCTCGCGCCGAAACCATCGCCGATAAGCCCTACTGGAAAAACTGCATCACGCGCAAGCGCTGCATCATTCCAGCCGATGGTTTTTATGAATGGAAGAAGGAAGGCAATGCGAAAACGCCGATGTTTATTCACCTCAGCGACAGTTCCATCTTCGGCTTTGCCGGTCTGTGGGACGAGTGGCGCTCGCCGGACGGCGAAGTGGTCCGTACTTGCAGCATCATCACCACTGCCGCCAATCATGCGATTGCACCGGTGCACGACCGCATGCCGGTGATTCTTCGCAGCGAGCAATTGGGTGACTGGCTCGATCCGAAGAACATGAAAGTCGAAGAAGTCGTGTCCCTGCTGCAACCGCGAAGAGACGATGAGATCGCCATGTATGCGGTTTCGACGCGCGTCAATTCGCCGGCGTACGACGGACCGGATCTTCTGGTGCCGGTGGACCAGATGTCGCCGGAAGAGCAAGAGCGCGAGAAGGCTGCACGTGAGAAACCTGCCACCAGGTCTAAGCCCGCTGCAAAAACTGCGTCAAAGCGCACCCGGAAAGGCGCGCAGACGCCGGAGTTGATGGAATCGTCAGAGCCGGAGGAGGCTCCGCTGTGATGTCCATCTATCTCGACAACAGTGCCACCACTCGCGTGCGCGACGAAGTGCTCGAGGCGATGCTGCCGTTTCTTGCCGAGAGCTGCGGCAACGGCTCGTCAATTCACCGCTTCGGCAGGCAGGCACGCAAGGCCATGGATGAGGCGCGCGGGCACGTAGCGGCGCTGGTCAATGCATCGCCGGAAGAGATCCTGTTTACGCCCTGCGGAACCCACGGCAACAACGCCGCCCTGCTCGGTGCCGCCGCGGCGCTGGAAGCGGCCGGCGACAAGCGGCGTCATTTGATCACCACTGCCATCGAACATCCTTCGTGCCTGGGACCGGCGAAGTTTCTCGAAGGGCGCGGCTGGAAAGTTACATATTTGTCGGTCGACAAAGAAGGTGTGATCCAGAAAGGCGCCTTCCGCGCGGCACTGTCCGACGAGACCGCCATTGCATCGATCATGTGGGCGAACAACGAAATCGGATCGCTGCAGGACATCACAGGTTATGCGGAGCTGGCACGCGAGCGCGGAGTTCACTTCCACACGGACGCGGTGCAGGTAGCCGGGCGTCTGCCTATCGATGTGCGCAAATCGCCGGTGGATACGCTCGCCCTGTCGGGACACAAATTTTACGCTCCAAAAGGCATAGGCATCCTTTATGTGCGCAAAGGCGTGAAGCTGTCGCCGCTGTTCTTCGGAGGCGGACAGGAGAGTGGCTTGATACCGGGCACCGAGTCTGTGCCATCGATTGTTGCCATCGGCAAAGCGGCGGAGCTGGCACATAAAGAATTGCCGCAAACTCGCGCGCATCTGGTGCAGTTGCAGGCGCAGCTGCTGCGCACTATCAAGGATGTCCCGGGTGTGCGCTTCACTGGTCCGCGTGAAATAGACCAGCGGCTGCCGGGGCATGTCAGCTTTGTGGTGAAGAAACTGGAAGGCGAGGCTCTGGTCATGCAGATGGACCTCAAAGGCGTTATGGTCTCCAGCGCGTCAGCCTGTCACAAGGGCATCATCGAGCCGTCGCATGTCGTCATGGCGACCGGCGTCTCGCGTGACGAGGCGGCAGGCTCCATACGAATGTCAGTTGGGCGCTACAATACGATGGAGGAGTGCCAGAAAGCCGTGCAAGTCCTCGCATCAGTGATCGAATCATTGCGCACAGCCGAGCAGACTCCAAGTACACCTCGATAGGCTGATATCGAATATGGTGACCGACGGATCAGACAATTCGAACCTCGATGGACCTCCGCCCGCAGCAGAGGACGTGGCGACGCCCGGCGAAGCCGGCGCGCGACGCGGCGCTAAGTGGATGGACGGATTCGCAAAATGGCGTGATGGATTTGTCGCCACCCTGACGATACCGATGTTGATATCGGTGGTGTTCACCTATTTGTCCTTCATGGGTGGTATCAACTTCCTGATCGACAACCTCAGTCACTTCCGGGTTCAGTATCTGGTTTTCCAGGCGATCTATCTGGTGCTTGCCACCACGACCCGGCGCTGGATTGTCATCGCCATCTGTCTCGCTGGTGCCGGCTGCAACGTCAGCGAGATTGCGCCTTTCTACCTGACAAAGCCGGGCGTGGCGGATGCCAATTTGCCGCGCCTCAGCGTTCTGCAACTCAACGTCTATGCGCCAAGCGCCAAGCACCAGGCGGTGGCAGATCTCATTGCCGAACTGAAACCGGACATCGTCTGTCTTGAAGAGGTCACCTTCGAGTGGGACAAAGCGATGACGGAGAAGCTGGCGCCGGCCGGCTATACAAATAAGATCGCGCGACCACGTGCGGACACCTTCGGCATCGCCATATACTCTCGGCTGCCGCTGATAGAGCCGCAGATCATCGAGAGCAAAGACAACAACCAGACTAATCACTTTCCGGTGCCGGCGATATTCACCAAAGTCGATTGCGGCGGTGAGGCTGTTTCGATAATTGCAGCCCACCCACTGACGCCGATGTCGGACGAATACTTTGCTCTGCGCAACGAGGAATTCGCGGCCATTAATGCGGCGCGCGATGCGACTGTGCGAGATCCATTCCTATTGGTGGGAGACCTCAACTGCACGCCGTGGTCTTACTACTTCCACAAACTGACCTTGCGTTCGAAGGTGAAGAACACCGCCCTCGGCTTCGGCTTGCAACCAACCTGGCCGACCTACCTTCTAGGATTTCGCCTACCTATAGATCACGTTCTCGCCAGCGATCAATTTATTGCCACCAACTACCAGGTGCTTCCCAACCTCGGCAGCGACCACTACCCGGTCTACGTCCAGTTGGCTCTCAAGCCAAAGGAAACCGGAACGACCGCGAAGCCGAGGCAGCCTTACCGGAAGTAGTTGCCCGCACCACTGGTTACGAATCCGCTAGCTTCAAAAAAATCGTTGAGATTGCTGCACTTCTCCGCGTGGCTCAGAGCCATATGAGACGCAAAGCGTAAAGCTCTTTACCCAATTCAACGAGAGAGGCGGCTGGCGATGAAGGTCTTCATCTGGTCGGCGAGTTGGGAGTCGAGCGCGCGCTGAACGAAGTCCGGATCCGCAGCGTCGCGATTGCTAAATAGATTCGCTACTGCCTGCACACCAATTCCCAGACCATCACCGCGCAGGAACTTGATCGAGTCGCCTGCGGATATTTCTCCTTCTTCTAGAACGGAAAAATAGATCCCGCTGCGCCCACTTTGTTTAAACATTTTGATGACATCGGGGCGGCCGAATTTCATTCCCAGCTTGAAGCAGGGCAGTCTGGGTTGGCTGACTTTAACGACGCCGGTGCCGACCTGAAATTCGTCGCCGATGCAAACGTCCTGTTCTAAGAGACCCTCTGTCGTCAGGTTCTCCCCAAATTTGCCATGAGCGAACTCAACATCAGGGAGCTGCTCTTTCCACCATGAATAATGTTCTAACGGATAGGAGTACAGCGCTTTATCAATGCCGCCGTGCACTGTCAGATCGGACTGTTTGTCTCCATCCAGGTTGAGCTTTCTCAGTGAAACCTTGCCGGTCACTGGTGTCTTGAAGATTGCTGTTTCAATGGTGGTGCCATTGAACACAACAAGTTTAGGCTTGCCTACGCAAACGCTAATTACTTTTGCATTATCGGTAATCAAAAGAATTCTCGGTTCTACTTGGCGGCGCGCAGCGCTTTTGCCTGGGCGATGTAGTATTCAGCGCCGTTGTCCTGATTCGTCTTATGCAGGATGCGAGCCATGTGGTCGAGGCTCTTCACCAGTCTCGGGCTGTTGGAGCCCCAGAGTTTCTCACGAATTTCCAGCGCTTCGCGGTACTGTTTCTCTGCATCCTGCAGCTTGTTCTCGTCCTCATCTATGATGGCGAGACAAGTGAGAATCTCGGCGACTTTGGCGCTGTTTCTTCCCAGAGCTTTCTCGCGAATGTTGAGCGCGTTGTTCAGCATGGTGCGCGCTTGCTTGTTGTTGTGACGGTAATAACTGAGAGTGCCCAGTGCCACCATTGTGTCTGATACTTTGATGTGCTCCGCTCCCAATTGCATCTGTTGAATGCTGAGGGCTTGTTTATAGAGCGATTCGGCTTTCTGGTGGTTGCCTTGCGCTTGCGCCACCATGCCCAGGTTATACAACGTGTTGGCCACTTCGGGGTTCTGTGCGCCGAGCGAGCGTTTGCGTATATCCAGCGCACGGGTCAGAAGCGATTCGGCGGTTTTGAAGTCTTTCTTCTTGCAAGCCAATTCAGCCAGAGCTTGCAAGCTGTTCGCGACGTCCTGGTGTTTCGCACCAAGCACTGCTTCGCGCATGCGCAACCCTTCTTTGCCCATTTTTTCGGCGCCGGCGAAATCGCCCTGTGCGCATTTGATCATCCCCAGGTTGCTGAGACTTTCGGCGACTGCGGCACTGTCTTTGCCCTTGCTGACTTTTTTGTTGATGTCCAGCGCCTTTTCCGACTCGCTGGCGGCATCCTGATAGTTGTCTTGCAGGTAGTATGCGGTAGCCAATTGATTGAGCGTGTTGCCCAGGCGGGCATCAGGCTGCGGTTGAAAGGCTTCGGCTTCGCGGGATGCGGTGAGCAAAATGCTCTGTGCTTCTTCGTACTTGCCCTGGCGCAGAAGGTCCTGTCCGCGGTTCATGTGCGTTTGCCAGCTGTTGGCGTCGCCGGCGTTCGCGACTGGAGATTGCGATTGACCGCTGCCGGTGCTGGTGCCGCCCTTGGGCATTAGCATGAAAGCACCAATGCCGATACCAACAATCACAACCACGGCGGCGGCGATGCCGATGTAGAGCATATTGCCGCTGACGAGGCGCTTCCAGGCGCCTGTGTCTTTGATTTCCGGCACGACAGCGTTGACCATGGTGCCTTTGTTTACGTCTTCGAGGTCGGCTTGCAACTCTCGCATGTGCTGGTAGCGATAGCGAACGTCTTTGGTCATAGCCAGGTTGATGACGTTCTTCAAGCGTTCCGGAATGTAGAGGTCGGGGCGCACGGTGTCCACGGGCACCGCGTCCTGCAAAATCTGTTTGTGCATCGTGTCGACGGCGCTTTGTCCGACGAAGGGCGGTGTGCCCGTCACGCACTCGTACATGACGCAACCAAGCGAATAGATGTCGGAGCGTCCGTCCAGGTCTTTGCCCATGGTCTGCTCTGGGCTCATGTACATGGGCGTGCCGACAACTTCACCGGTGGCGGTCAGGTTCTGGCTGGTGATGCCGTAGCCTTGCATTTTGGCGATACCGAAGTCGACAATTTTGACGATGTCGCGCTCTTCGCCCATGTTGCAGACGACGATGTTGCTTGGTTTGATATCGCGGTGGATGACCCCGCGATCGTGAGCATAAGCCAGTGCCGAAGCTGCTTGCGCAAAAATCCGGATGGTGCGGTTGCTGGAGATGGAGTTTTCAATGCGCAGCATGTCGGCGAGGCTGTCGCCGGCCACCAGTTCCATGATCAGGTAAGGCACGCCCTGTTCGGTGACGCCATGGTGGAGCACGTCGACGATGTTGGGGTGCTGCAGTTGTCCGACGGTCTGCGCTTCCATCTGAAAGCGGCGGGCGCTCACAGTATCGGACACCAGGTGAGACTTGAGGAGTTTGATGGCGACCGTTTGTCCGGTCGGCTCGTGGACGCCGCGATAAACGACGCTCATGGCGCCGCGACCGAGCAATCCGACGATGCGGTACTTCTTCGGCAGGACCACGCCGACCATCGGGTCGCGCATGGTGGAGATCAGCTCTGTGCCGTCAACCTGGCAAATGCCCGTGCCGGAGGGATAGGAGGTGTTACACGTCGTGCACAACTCCAGTTCTGTTTCCTGCTGTTGCAGATTTTCGGCAGTCATAAAACCCAGGGATCCCCTTAAGCCCGAAGCGCGATTCGGACTTTGCTGACGTTATACCTGTACCCAGACTACTGACGTATATAACCCCACCGTATCACGTAGGGTGTGTGTGGCTGAGAAAGATTAGTCCGGCTTGCAAATCGTCAGTAAACCTGATAATCTGTTCCGCAGATGGAGGTCCGATATGGGTGAATTCGATAAAGCCAGTCCCCAGGGCGCTTCCGGGCTTCCTTTCTTGCTCCGCGGTGCTGCCCGGCGCAGTGCTGAGGTAGCCGAGGAGGCTCTGGAACCACTCGGAATCTCTGCCAGACAGCTCGGAATTTTGGAGTTGATTGTTACGCGGGGGTGCATGACGCAACAGGCGGCGGGGCAACTGCTCAAACTCGACAGGACCACCGTGGTCCAAATTGTCGATGCGCTGGAAGAAGGTGGTTACCTGGTGCGCAACGTCGATCCGCTCGACCGGCGCTGCCATGCACTGACGGTGACGCCTGCCGGCAAGGAGATTCTCAAAAAAGGTCTCAGTCGAATGGAGAAGGCGGAAGAAAAGTTTCTTGCCCTCCTCAGCGATAGCGAACGCGAGCAATTAAAAAGCATGCTGGCGACGCTTTACGGTGACGGGGGCGACGGCGCGGGAGCCGGTAGCAATGCGACTGCAGCGCTCGAGCGCGAGACGGCAAGCAAGGGAGAAAAGAAATGACGAACAAGATTTTAGTAATCAGCAGCAGTCTCAATCCGGGCAGCAACAGCCGGAAGATGGCGTTGCATGTAACCGACCTGTTGAAGCAGCATGCCGATGTCGAACTGGTTGATCTGCAGGACATCGAGCTGCCGTTTTGCGATGGCGGCGCCGCCTACGGACACGCCAATGTGGTGGCAATGACCAGCAAGATTCAAAATGCAGATTGCATCATCGTCGCCACTCCGATCTACAACTACAACGTCAGCGGTGCGCTGAAAAATCTAGTCGAACTCACCGGATCGGCGTGGTCGGAAAAACTCGTCGGATTCCTGTGCGCTGCCGGCGGTCGCTCGAGTTATATGTCGGTTCTCAGTCTGGCAAACAGCCTGATGTTGGATTTTCGTAGCATCATCTTGCCGCGGTTTGTTTACGCAGAAGGTTCAGATTTCGCCGGCGAAAAAATCCAGAAAGAGATTCACGGACGTCTGCAGCAGTTTGCCGATGCCGTTGTTTCGCTGACCGGCAAGTTGTCCGCGGGGGCTCCGACGGCCGTTTCTTGAACGAAGCCCAAATCAATTCGCTGCACGCAATCCTTTGTAGAGAGTGAGAACGCGCTGCCGCGCCGCACTGTGATCGATGATCGGTGTCGGATAATCTGTTCCGATTTCGATGCCGGCTTGTTGTTGCACCAGGGGCGGTGTCAGCCATGGTTCATGTATGAACCGGGAAGGCACCGCCTTGAGCTCGGGGATCCAGCGCCGCACGTAGACTCCATCGGGATCGAACTTCTTGCCCTGCAAAGTCGGATTCATGATGCGGAAATATGGTGCGGCATCTACTCCGCATCCGGCCACCCATTGCCAGCCCATAGTGTTGTTGGCGAGATCCGCATCGACGAGAGTGTCCCAGAACCATGCCGCCCCCTTCTGCCAGCTGATCAGCAAATCTTTGACGAGAAACGATGCAGCGATCATGCGCACGCGATTGTGCATCCAGCCTGTAGTCCATAGCTCGCGCATGCCGGCATCGACAATCGGAACGCCCGTTTGACCGCGTTGCCACGACTGCAGTGCTTTCTTGTCGTTGCGCCAGTCGAGCTGGTTGAACTCCTGGCGCAGGCAGGACTCGGCGGTGTGCGGCTGATGATAGAGCGTGTAGTATGCGAACTCACGCCACAAGATTTCGCCAAGAAACTTGTCGACGCTCTCGCGCCCATCCTTATCTAAATCGTCGCGCGCCGACTCCACCAGGTGGAAGAGGACCCGAGGAGACATCTCACCGAAATGCAGGTGGGGAGACATGCGAGAAACGCCATCAACCGCCGGTTGATTGCGCGTTGTTGTGTAAGCTGAAACCAAGTTAGCAATAAACTTGCGAGCGCGCTTGGAAGCGGCGGCTTCGCCCGGTGTCCAGGCTGCGGAGATGCCTTCGTCCCAGTTGATGCTGGGCAATAAATGCAGCGCATTCAGTAAATCACTCTTCGGCATCTTAGGCGGTGTATCAAGTTTGCGAACCGTCGGCACAATTTTCTGCTTGCCGGCGATACGCAGGCAGGCTCTCGCGTAGGCCGTATAGACCTTATACGGCTCGCCCGAGTTGTTGAGAATTTCGTACGGCTCGTGTATCAACGATCCGTTGAAACTGCGCACGGTGGTGCCCAGTCTTTCCAGAGCCGCCACCACCTCTTCTTCTTGCTTGCGAGCCGACTCTTCATAGCGCCGATTGAAATAGACCGCATCAGCCCCGGTCTCCCTCACCAGCGTCGCAAGCAGATCACTGGTGCGCTCTTTTGGATGCGCTGGCAGTGTTCGCACCACCAGGTGCGAGTCCAGCTTTTCGAGCTCTGTGTCGAGTGACTCGAGCGAATGGTGCAGCCACCACTTTGTCGCCCCTCCCGGTCTCCATGCGCCTTCCTCTGCCGGTGCCCAGATATACACCGGAATCACGGCGCCGCGCTGTGCCGCCGCATGCAAAGCCGGGTTGTCGGACAGGCGTAGGTCCTGGCGGAACCAAACAAGTGTTTTGCCATTACTCATGACTAGAGCCTACCGTTCACGGGTGAACGTCAGGTGAATCGAAAATCGGATTGCATCAGGCTGCCAGGTTGTCGCCGTGGAAGTCTTCCAGCAGCGCAATCATTTCGGGCACCGACTTGCTTTGAATGACCTGAGCAGGCAGACCGGTCTCTTCCTGAACCAGAACTTCCAATTGCGCGCGCCGCGAGAGAGCCTCTAGCGAATTCATCAGTTCGAGAGCATAGTCGGTTTCTCTTTGCTCGCGCCCGACAATCCGCAATGCCATCGCCCGCAGGAGATCGTTATGGGAAACTCGGTCTGGAAAGTACTTCATTTATTTGCCACTGCTCCTGCCTCTGGTGACGGCTGATTCGGTGGCTGGTTCCCCTTGCTCTTATGCGCAACTATTTGGTCGTGGCGCCGTGCTGCTGGGCTTCTTTGTTGAAACGCCCGTCCTGTGCCAGCGCTCGAGCTTCGTCGGCGGCAAGGGCTTTCTTTCCGGTTTTCTCATATATGGAAGCCAGTTCCAGATGGGCGAGCGGTTCGGGCAGCCCCTGGTTCTGCGCGCTGCTGGCGTTGCAATCGAGCACCATCAGCAATTGCTCGACGCCGGAGTCGGTGTTGCCTTTGGCGGCGGCATACATGCCGTTGCCGAGCAGCGCCAGGCTGGAATTGGGTTGTTTGGAGAGCGCCTGCACAAGCGGTTCTTCGGCTTCAGTGGTCTGATTGAGTTTCAGCAAAGACAGCCCCTTGATCGCCAGCGCATCGGAGTTGTCTTTGGCATGTGCCAGTATCTGGTTGGCGCTCTCCAGCGCGGCGTTATAGTCGCCCGCGCAATAATTGGCCAGTGCCATCATCTTCAGTGCGGGCAGCGACTTGGGAAACTTGGCCAGCACGCGCTTGCATGCTTCCACTGTGTCAGGGTAGTCGCCGACCAGAAGTCCCTCGGCGGCCAGTTCTTGCACGGTGGTGGCACTGATGCTTTTGCGCGCCAAAATCTTTTTGAGTTCGGTGGCCGCTTGCGTCATTTTGCCGGATTGACGCAAATTGCGAATCACCGACATACTGTTCTGCAGAGCATTCGGCTCCAGCTCTGCCGCTGTGGTGTTGGCTTGCAGCGCCAGGTCGTCTTCGTTGAGCGCTTTGTACCCGACGGCCAGAGCTTGCCAGGCATCGTAGTTGGCCGGATCGAGTTCGGTGACTGTCTTCAATTCCTGCACTGCTTCGCGGATTTTGTTGTTATTGGTCAGGATCAGTGCCAGTTGCATGTGCGCGGGAATCGAGTGTTCATCGGCTGCCACTGCCTGTCGCGAGGCGGCTTCTACTTCGCTTATGTCGGCGCGCACGTGCAGCAATACTGTCGCCAGCATGAAATGAAGCTGTGAGTTGTGCGGGCACTTGCCGGCCCATTCGCGCAGTAAAGCGGCTGCTTCCTGGTCTTTTTTCTGGGCTATCAAAGATGCTGCCTGGGTGACCGCAGCCCGGCAGCCGGGATCGTCTTTGCCGCCGGCGGACTTTCCGGAAGACCCGCTCTTGGACTTGGCAGCGGCGGTCTGCGGTGCGATCGTCGCCGGCGAGACCGCCAAAAGAGCTACCAGGGCACCGGCAGCCCAGGGTTTTAGATTGCCGAACGAGCGTGCAGAGCGAGAATTAGCTATGTTCATAAGAGGACTCACTCACCGATAAAAGTGCAGGCATACCGCGTATTGTGGCATGAACAAGTAGATGAATAGATTAGCGCTGAGACCGATATTGCTTGCGGCTGCCGTTTCGTTACTGCTGCCTGCCGCGTCATGGGCTAAGAATGTCGACGAACTATATCAGCGCGGGCTGGATGCCTTCAATCAAAGACGTTACGGCGAAGCAGCCAGTTATCTGCAAAGCATACTTTCGGCTGACCAGAAGAATACGGCAGCGCTTATTCTGATGGCACGCATTTACCAACAGCAAAACAAAGCCGACCTGGCGGTTGCGCAGTACAAAAAAGCCCTGGCGCTCAACCCTGACCTGGGCGAAGCTAACTACGGACTTGGCATTGCCATGTTCGACAAAGGCAGCTTCGAAGAGGCGCTCGGGTATTTGCAGAAGGCTTCGCAACGCCAGCCGCAAAATGCTGAGTATCAGTACAATCTGGCTCTAACGCAGGAGCGGCTCGGTCACAACGATCTGGCGGTCGACGGCTACTGGCGTGCGATCAAGCTGGAACCCAACAACGCCGTCATGCACTACGCCCTCGGTCGCATTTACCAGCAGACTGGAGACAACGAAAAGGCTATCAGTGAATACACAGCGGCGCTGGCGATCAATCCGCAGTATGTAGAGGCGCACAACAATCTTGGTGTTGCATATGGTGCCGTCGGCAAATTCCCCGAGTCGGTAGATCAGTTTCAAGCCGCCTTACGCATCGACCCGAACTTCGCCGAAGCCCAGCGCAATCTTGGCTATGCGCAGGCGCACACGACGCTGGGCATCACGTATTTCAGCCAGGGCGATATGCCGAAAGCTTTAATGGAGTATCAAAAGGCGCTGCGCATCGATCCGAGCTATGCCGACGCCCACTACAACATCGGACTTCTTTATCAGAAGCAAAATCAGATGCAGCTGGCGGTCGGTCACTACCAGGCGGCAATCAAGTTCGATCCCAAAAACGCCAAAGCTCATAACAATCTCGGGGTTGCCTACGGCAAGCTGGGCAAGCTCGATCTCGCCGAAAATGAATACAAGCAAGCGCTGTCCATCGACCCTGAATATCCTGAAGCCAAGGACAACCTGGCGAAGTTGACTCAACAGACCGGCAGCAAACCGTGAAGATAGTAATTCCCAAGGCTGTCATTTCCGTTTTCATCCTGCTCTATGTGAGCGCCATCTGGTGCTATCTGCAACCGCATTCCCGCTGGGTGCGCAACGTCTTGGTCGATGTCGAGCCCACCATAATGTTTCTCGGGCTCTGGCAAAACTACGAGGTCTTCTCGCCCGATGTGAGAAGGGCGAATATTCGGTTGCTGGCGGAGGTTCAATATGCCGACGGGCAGACCTCGGTGTGGAACTATCCGCAGATGGAGAAGCTGCCTTATCCCGAGCGTGTGGTTAAAGAGCGGTATCGCAAGCTCGGCCTCGATTATTTGAATTGGGAGAAGTATAAGAAACTCTGGCCGGACCTGGCGCGATATATAGCGCGGCAGGAGAAGACGCAACACGGCGGCACTCCTGTGTCGGTGCATCTGAAACGCTGTTTCTGGTATCTGCCCGATGCTCGGAAAGCCCTGGACGGCACAGCTGAGAAGCCTCAGGAGCGGACTGTCGAGTTTTTCACCTACAAAGTTGTGCCGGCAGATTTGCAATGACCATCAAGCAATTAATCGAAGCTTGGAATAACTTCTGGTTTGCCCCAGATTCGGTTTTGCCTGTTTGTTTGTTGCGAATGTATTTAGGGGTGGTGACGATCATCTGGTGCATCTTGCTGGCGCCCGAGGTAACTAACTTCTACGGTACCCACCGGATGATGCCGACTGCCGGCGGCAATGACTGGTTCGGCTTTACGGTGCTCAATGTCTTCGAGGTGTTGCCGAGGAGCGATAGCACCGCCACCGGTGCCTTGCTGGTAACCGCCGTAGCGGCGATGGCGTTGACGCTGGGTCTGCTCACCCGCCTCGGTTTGCTGGTACTGGTTGTCTGTCTGGTTTCTTTCGCGCATGATTGCCCGCTGATCATGCACAGCGGCGACACTTTCTTGCGGGTGCTGATGTTTTTGCTGCTCTTTGCTCCCTGCAACAAGATGCTCTCGCTGGATCAAGTGTTGTGGAAGCGCCTGAGAAGAAACGGCGCCGACGATGTGCCGCGCGATCAATTTGGCGATCCCGTGTGGCCGCGCTGGGTGACGCGCTTGATTCAATTGCAGGTGTGTGCCATTTACTACCAGACCTTCTGGGCTAAGCTGCGAGGCGAGTCATGGTTGGATGGCACCGCCGTCTACTACACATCGCACCTGGTGGAGTTTTCCAAATTCAGCCTTCCCTACGTGTTCGAGCATCTCTGGACGATCAAGATGCTTACTTGGGGCACGCTCTTCATCGAGTTTTCGCTATTCACGCTGATCTGGGTGAAGGAACTGCGTTATTTCGTTTTGCTG
Source organism: Candidatus Obscuribacterales bacterium (assembly GCA_046328035.1). Classification (GTDB taxonomy): domain Bacteria; phylum Cyanobacteriota; class Vampirovibrionia; order Obscuribacterales; family Obscuribacteraceae; genus JBGASG01. The sequence goes on from JAXLXI010000009.1 coordinate 231,900, forward strand.
GCGGCGATAGTGATGCACCTGAGCATTGACTGGACCATGAACATTCCGCTCTTTGAGTGGGTGATGATGGGCAGTTTCATTTCATTCGTGAGCGCCGCCGACATCCGCCGGGCCCTGGCTTTCGTGCAGAACCGGCTGGGGCAGAGACTGTCCGGCAAGAGTTCTATTCGTGCACTGGAGTGATGCGGGTGCCCGGGCAGGGTGTCACCTTTTTGTTTTTCACCAGGTAGTTCATGAAAAACACCGACAGGCGCTTTTGCGTTTGGAAAACATTGGTGGCACTGGAAAAGTCGAAGCCCTCGCCGCCTTTGAATGTGAAGTCGTTAACGGCGATTTTGTAGAGCTTGTTCGGCTCCACATCTTCCCACTTGCCGGCCGGGGTGATTGTCTTCACTGAGATCAATTTGTGGTCCGCCGGTGCCTTGCGGTCGTATTCGACTTTCAGTCCTGAAACATCCAGAAAACGCCCGCCTGAGAATTCGTTGCACAGCCCGTGTTCTAGAGCTTTCAGAAGCACGCTGCCTTTAACCGTGGCGAAGACCAGCCGGTTGTCGAACGGCAGCACTTCCTCCACCTTCGACTGCGAGATGGTGCCTTCGTCAATGCCGCCGCGAATGCCCCCGCGATTCTGCAACCCGATGGTGGCACCGTATTTTTTGCCGGCGTCGACAAGCGAGTCGGTGATCAGGTCGCCGATTGCCGAGTCGGACCAGCAGTTGCGGAAGTGATTGGGAAACCCGCCCATTGCCACACCGCATATGGTGCGCTCTTGCGAACGAAACGGTTTCCCTTTCTTGAGCAGCTCGGCTTTCATCGCCGGCTCTTCAGCGATACTGTCTGTGATTGGTATCAAGTGATAGTTGAGGTCGGAGAGAATCAAGTTGCCCTGCTTGTCGAACGAAACTTTCAGCTTGCCCAGCATGCGCCCGTAGCACCAGGCTTGCACGATGGCGCAGGAAGAGCCATCCGGTCGCTGGATGAGAATCGGCTGGTCAAGGCGCGTATGGCTGTGTCCGCCGATGATCACATCCAGCTCGGGCACTTCTTGGGCGAGCGGCTTCTCCATCTCGACGCCGATGTGACTGATCAGCACGATTTTGTCAACGCCCTCAGCCTTCAATCGTTTTGCCTCATCTTTGAAGGGCTGCATCCATTCGGCGCCCATCGCTTTGACTTTGACGCCTTCCAGATTGAGTGCGACTTCCGGCAGGCGGGGAGTAATGCCGCCGATGAAGGCTACCTTTTTGCCGTCGATGGTCTTTATGACTGAGGGTTTGACCAGCTTGGCCAGATCGGGGAGCGCTGAGGCATCCAGATTGGCCGAGACAATATCGAACTTGGCTGATTTCAATCGCTCGGCAAGATTGCGAGCCCCGTCGTCGAATTCATGGTTGCCGATGGTGTAGACGTCGTATCCGGCGGCATTCAACATATCAACTTCGACCTGGCCGTGATACAACTTAAAAAAGGGTGTCCCCTGAAAAATGTCCCCGGCATCTACGACGACGACGTTTTTCGTGTTTCCTCGGATTTCTTTGATCAAAGACGCGATGCGCGCAATGCCGCCGACCAGGTGGCCCTTTTCCATAAATGAGCTATCGTGGGCGTGCAGGTCGTTCGTATGCAAAATGGTAAAAGTCAGGTCTGCTGTGGAATTAGAGGAACCAGAGGCCTGCGGCGAGGTAGCCGTTTCGGCGTACCCAGCGCCCGGCAACAGGAGGCAGAAAGCAATGGCTAAAAGGGCGATCAGTCTGGCGGCTATCAAAGTAATGTTTTCCTTCCTGTCGGTTGCCTGTTTTGCAGCTGGTTCGGGGGGTGTCTGGGCTCAGACCACTCCACAGCTTAAGACGGTTACCTCAGAATTTATACCTGAGCCTGGCTGTCCAGTGGAAGTGACCAGCGCAAAAGTTGATCTGGAAGTTGACTCTTTCGACACACCGATTGCCGCCCGAGTTTACCTTGACTACCGCAATTCCGGGGATCGGGTGATCAATGCCGTCAAGTTTCGGGTCGGCTACATAGACGCCCAGGGCAAGGTGCGTGGTACTTTCCATGCGCCGGACGGCAACGTCCTCAGTCCGGGCGGTACCGCCTCGCAAAAGTGGCGGGGCGAAAGGGTCGACCCCCGTGTTCAAGCTGTGAAAGTGCGCACGCTGCAAGTTAAGTATGCCGACGGCAGCCTCTGGCAAAGCGCCAAAATGAACAACGTCCTGACCCCCGATGGTGATACCGGGGGCGGTGGCAGTGCTCCAGCGGCGGAGCCGGCTCCGGCAGCCGCGCCTGCGCCTGAAACCGAAGCTGCTCCCACGGGAGCCATACCGGCCAAAGAAATTCCGCAAGCCGGTTCTGCCGGCGCCCAATCCTGGAGCAGTGGCGGCAGTAAGTCGTTGCCCTCCGGCGGCGACGCGGCAGCCGCTGGTAACGGTACAGGAGACGGAGCGGCGCCGGATGCCAGCGCTGAACCCGCCACCGACACCGGAGCGGCGACCTACGAAAGCGTCACCAAGTCCAGCAAACGCTTTGGATCTCAGCAGCCGACAGAAGACACCTCCGAACCGAAATAGTTGGCGACCGGCTGTCCGACTGCCTCGCCGAAGATCGATAGACATGCGTCTTGACGTGCTCGATATATCGGACGGGCGTCAAGCGGCTATGCATCAGCCGTGCAGCAGATAATCTCCAAATAAATTTTGCTTTTCAAGCGGCCGCAATATCTCGTTGCGGTGTATTGTATATGCAGCTTCTTACAATTTGACTTACTCTCCTCGCCGAGGCATTCCCATGCGGTGTCATCTCTACACTGTCGGTGCTCTTATTGGCGTGCTTGCAATCTGTGCCGCGTTGTACACTGCAAGCTGGCAAACAGTCCTGCTCGGTTTCGCCGTTGCCGGCGCAATCTGGGCTGTTTACAGCTGGCGTCGTGATTCCCAGAAGTGGGCGCCTCCGAAAGATAACGTCATCTCCACGGAAGGTAGATTCCCGCGCCGTCGCGACAACGTCTACGAATTGCCGGCGCTCTATCCGCACACGCAGCAACAGTAATCTATAAATGATGCCACCACAGGCGGTTTGGGAGCTGGAGCTGCCAGACTTACCTTTCACGGCTGCTGATTTAGTCGGGCGCTACTTCAGAAACACGCGCCTCAACTGGAAGCCGCTGATAATGCTCTTTGTGGTGCCGTCTTTTCTCTATGAATTGGCGCGCAGCGTATTGACGTGGATAGCCAGTCACTCCGCCAAAGTGTCTGGTGGCTGGTTGGTTTTACTGGCGTGCTTTTGCTTGCTGATCCTGGCGCTCACGAAGCTGGCCATCTGTGTTCGCTACATAGCCGTCCAATATCTGATCAGTGGGCATGCGCAGGACCTGGGTGCCGCCATGGTTCTGTCCAGAAGAAAGTACGGTTTGGCGGCGCTCTTGATCGCGCCGGTGGTAATCGGCGATCTGACCGAGACGGCGCTTTCATGCGGTTATCTGGCCACCATTCATTCGCAGTCCAACCAGATGACCGGCGCGCTGCTTTATTACGCGTACTTGCTGATGGCGTTCCCCTATCTAGCCACTTGTGTTTTGAACGGCTTTTTCATTGCGCTGATGATCCGCCGAAACTTGACCCTCGTGCAAGCCATGCGTCGCTTCGCTTATGTGTTGACGCGCTGGCCGGGATTCGTCATCGGCTACACGGTTCTTTCTGTAATCGTCTATTTTGCGATTTCCCTGAGCGCCACATTGATTGGATTGGTGGAGATGGTGCCCGCGCTATTCAGTGGACAGGCGCGAGAATTTCTTGTCTTTGTCACCGCCTTCATCAGTAGTTGCCTGGAGGCGCCGGTGGGCGCTTTCGTTTATGCGACGGTGCCGCTCTCGGGCGCCTATCTCGACTATCAATCCGGTGTGGTTCTGGAAGGGGCTGATTTGCAAAACAAATTGAGTAAGCTGCGGCGATGAGCATAGTCAGCGTACCGGAAGTACCCGCCACCGCCGCCGACCTGGTCGGTCGCGCGTTGAAAATTACGCGGCAGCACTGGCGACCGTGTCTGGTTCTATTTATGGTGCCGGCGTTCATCAATAACCTGGCGAGCGAAGTTATCTACTGGGTGTGCGAGCATCTCTGGTCGGGTTATCCGGAAGCGCTGCTTTCCTCGATGCTGGCACTGGCTGTGGTGACAGACGTGGTTTCCAAAGTTGTGATCGGGCAGCGTATGTTGGCGCTGCAATACTTCGTCAGCGAGCAGGCTGCCGACTTGCGGGCTGGTGTCGACATGGCCGCTAAGAAGTGGACGCTGGCAGCTGTTTTGATGCTGCCTGTGATTGTCGGGGATCTGTTTGTTACTTCGCTGGCGGCCGGGTGTGGAGCTATTGTTGAATCTGTAGAACGGCACGTCAACCTTTTGCCGTCGGGAATCGCCGAAGTGGCGGGGCTGGTCCTCATGGTTCTCTACATGCTGCTCTCGTTTCCTTACTTGATGGGCTGTTCGCTGAACGCTTTCTTCATGGCGATTCTAGTGCGTGAGCAGCTTTCTCTCTGGCTGGCGATGCGGCGTTTCCTACAACTGGTTTTCAGCCCCGGCGGGTTGGTTTCCTTTATGATTTTGCTGACCGTCGTCTATTACTTGCTTTCGGTGCCGGTGGGCGCCATTCAATCGCTGGAAGCGTTTGCCGATCTTCTCAAAGGCAGCGCGCGCGAAGTGGCCGGGGTGGTTTGTGCGTTCATCGATGCCTGTTTCCTGACACCGATCGCAGCCTTCTTTTTCTCTTCGCTGGCTATCGCCGGTGTGCTTATGCACTTTTATTTGCGCGTTGATCTGGAAGGTGAAGACTTAAAAGAACAGATGACCAGGTCGCGGCTTGTGTCTAAGGGACCAGGCGTTTGATGAAGGGCAGCCGGCGTGCCACCGTACGCGGTTCGTCCAGTTTACCCGCCAGGCAGATGCCCACATAAGTAAGCATGCCGACTGCTGAAGACATGGCTATATTGATCAACATGCAAATGTGATTGCCGGGGAGCAGATGCTCGATGCCGCGGTACGCACCGAATGTGGTGATGAAACAGAGGGCCGAGGCCGACACCATGATCGTCGCCGGTCCGACTAATTTGCGGAAACCCAGAAGGCCGATCTTCTTTCTCATCAGCGCCGTCAAAAACGCCAGGTTGATCAAAGTCATGAGCGTCGTAGCCAGCGAAACTCCGGCCACTCCACAGATGGCTAAGGCAGTCGCCTGCCTTGCCGTTTCGACCGTCTGCCCGTGCGCCTCGAAAGGCAGTTGCGCCCCCATGTACTGATAAAGCGCCGGTGCCAGCATCGGCGCCACGATCACAACCAGCGCATAGTCCAGAGCGTACTTGATGAGAATGGCTATGGACGCGACGATGAAAGGCGAGCGGGAGTCATGGTAAGCGTAGAAAACGCGTGTCACCAGATCGCGTGCCAGGTAGAAGAAGATCGATGGCACCAGTAATATCAGGGCCGCTGCCGTCACCCATGTTGAGTAGTCGGTCCATTCACCGCGCTGGAACAGCACGGTGAGAATCTCGCCGGGCAGCGCCAGCAGCACGGCACTGAGAGGCAATCCGAGAAACCAGAGCACGCGCAGCGCCCGGCGAATATCGTCCTTGAGCTCATCGAGGCGCTCTTCTTTGACGTGTGCCGTAAATCTCGGTTGCACCGGAACGAGCATGGCTGTGAGCAGCACGCCGAGCGGCAACTGTATGAGGCGGTTGGCGTTGACGATGGCAGTCCAGGAGCCCGATCCGGTCATGTTGGCAAAACCGCTGTCGACATAAACCGTGATCTGTCCGATCTGTGTGCCCAGAATGGCAGGAAACAGCATCCACAAGTATTTCTTTAAATCGGGATGGGGCTTGAACGTCAACGAATAATTGAACCCGGAGGTGAAGAATGCCGGCAACTGCACGAGCAATTGCCCGACAGCGCCGGCTAGAGTCCCTATTGCCAGCGGTATTCCGGAGTGCGGGTCGTTGAACAAAACAAGCGCGACGATAATCGCCAGCGAAGCAATGGCGGGAGAGATGGACGGCCAGGCGACCTTGTTGAAAATATTCAGCACACCATATATGACACCAATGACACCGGCGATCACGATCATCGGCAGCATGATGTCCAGTTGCTGCAGGGTGGAGGTGGCGAGCGCCTGTTGCACCGCCGGCACCAGTTGACCGTCTTTGTTCTTGTATTCGGCGGCGAATTTGGGGACGAGCCAGAGATGACCGATCAAATAGACTGCGACGGTGGCCGCCGCCATCACCAGAATCGTGATCGCCATCACCTGCGTGACCAGCACGCCTGCGTCCTTGTCGTCCTTGTGGTGTCCGACCACCGACACTGTGCAGGCATGGAAGGGACCGCCGAGCCCGCCCAGCAATATAAGGATATTGCCGGTGAACATGTAGGCGTAGTTGTATGCGTCGGAGATGACGCCGGTTCCGTAGGCGCGCGCCACCATGATGTCGCGGGCCAGTCCGGCGAATTTGGAGAGCACGGTAAGCACGGCGACTATTCCGAACGTCTTCGCCATGCTGGGCTTCGGGTTCGGAATCGATTGCTCGGGCTGGATGTCGGTCACTGCCGGAGTTCCTTATCCTTCTCGGTCTCGTGGACCTCTGCAGCGTATTTTATGGAAGGCGGTGTTAAATCGGCTGCCTTCTTCTTGTTATTTTCCGGGTTGGTTGTGGTGGGCAGTCCCAGGTAGCGAGCCGCGTCCAGAACGATAGAGTTGAAGACCGGTCCGGCCACCGTGTTGCCCCAGCGACCGTCTGTCTGCGGTCCGTCTACGATGGCAATGCAGAGCAGCTGAGCATTCTCTGCCGGGAGGAAACCGATGAAGGAGGCAATCGTTTGCCCGGATTGATATCCGCGTCCGCCGGCATTAGGCTTTTGCGCTGTGCCGGTCTTGCCGCCCACTCGATAACCGGGCACCTGACCGGCTATCTGCGAGCCAAGGGCGATGTTTTCGCCCAGCAAGTGGCAAACCAGTGTGGCGGTTTCTTCTTTGATCACCCGGTGTTTCTCAGGAATCGTCCACTTCTCAGTGACACCGCTCTTGGGATCGTAAATACGGCGAATCAAGTGTGGTTGCACCCAGACACCGCGGTTGGCGACGGCACCGACGGCTGCCACCAATTGCAGTGGCGTGACCGCCATTGCTCCCTGTCCGAATCCGGTGGTCGCCTGGTCGATTGGCTGCCACTTTTTCCAGTTGGTCAAAAGTCCCGACGATTCGCCCGGTAGATCGATACCGGTCGGATGTCCCAGTCCGAATTCCCAGAGCTTGTCGTAGAACTGCTTGGGTGTCATGCGCAGACCTATTTGAGCCGACGCGACGTTGCTGGAGTGAATGAATAGATGCAGCAGATCGATGGTGCCGAAGCCACCGTCGTGGTTGTGCAGCGTGCGGTTTCCGATGCTGATGGTGCCGTTGTCGACGAAGGTGGAGTGGGGATTGATGACACCTGTGTCCAGCCCGGAAGAAACGGTCAATATCTTGAACGTCGAGCCGGGCTGGTAGACATCGACCATCGCCCAGTTCTTCGTCACTTCAAAAGGATACTTATGATATTCGTTTGGATCGTAGCGCGGCCAGTTGGCCCAGGCGAGAATCTCGCCGGTGGTCGGATTGGTGATCAAGACGGTGCCGCGCTGCGCATGCGCGTGGGAGCACATGGCGGTCAGCTCTTTTTCGGCCAGGTGCTGCAAGTAATTGTCGATGGTGAGCTCAACGTGACGGCCCATCGGTGGCGTAATCTCAGCCACCTGCCCGTTGCCGCCGGTGAGAATCGGGCGTCCGTGTCCGTCTAATTGCGGCTTCTGCAGATTGCCTGTGTCCTGCAGCATGTCTTCTTCGGCTTGCTCGATACCGCCCTGTCCGTGCGTGTCGAAGTTGACGTATCCGAGAATGTGCGCCGCCAGTTTTGCTTCCGGATAGTGGCGGAAAGAACGTGGAACTATATCGATGCCGGTCCAGTTAAGTGCCTGCAGTTCATCGACCTCTTCACGCCCGAGGTGGCGAGCGAGAGTGACGACCGGCCAATCAGAGGTGAGCAGTCGCTTCACCTTTTCGCGATTGACTTTGGTGATGCGCGAAAACTGATCGACCGCCTGTTCGGTAGAGACTTTCAGCAGTCCTGGATGGATGTATATATCGTACCGGGTGGTATCAATGGCGAGCGGCAAACCATGCCGGTCCGTGATGGCACCGCGGTGTATAAGTAGATTAGTTTGCTGGCGCTGGACGGTGGCGCGCTTTGTGAGGTCGGGTCCGGCAATGATTTGCAGATAGAACAGGCGGCAGAAGATCGCAAACAAACCAATGAAGAGCAAAACCTCCCAGAGGCGCAGCCGCCAGCGGGGAGAACGTGGTTGGCGACGGAAGGTCGTCGGCTGACGTGGCGGAGATACCTCGGGCGGTCTGGTCCTACTGGGCATCTCGGAAATCAAGCACTCCGTCTTGTAAAAGGATCCGGTGGCGTTTCATCACTGATGTGTGCCACCACATTCGGTGTAGGTCAAATCAATATCCGGACATCAGCGGCAGATAATGCCGCAAAGGTTTGTAAGGCTCAGGCTTTATTGGCTCTGCTTCCGGAACGACGAGCACATGCGGCGGAACGCGCAATCCGGTGCGTCCGACTACACTGGCTTGAATGCCTTGAAATGAGATGGCTCGCAGGAGTTGCGCGGACAGTTCTGTATTTTGCTCGCCGAGCCGGCGCGCTTGTCCTTGCAATTTGCTGACGTCGTTCGATGCTGCGACGTCCAGTCCATAACCGAGCAGAGCCAGTCCACACATGGTGATCAATACGTTGCGCAGCAAACGGTTGACGCGGGTGACGAGCGGAACGCGGCGGGTGGCGCGTGTGTTCGGCGTCCAATCTGGTACGACGTAAATATGTTGCGCCGGAGCGCTTGTCGGTGCATTCGAAACAGGAAGACTAACTTGCATCATGCCGTTCAGAAATTCCCCAACCTCTCTCCGACTCGTAGTTTAGCACTACGGCTCCGGGGATTGGCAAGTACTTCTTTCTCACTGGGTGCCACCGGCTTTGGCGTCAGAATTTTCATTACCGCAGTTTTATTGCACGTGCATATAGGATGGCGAGGCGGGCAAATACAGGGCGATGCAGCCTCTCTGAGAATTTGCTTAACCATGCGATCTTCGAGACTGTGAAACGTGATCACAACCAGCCTGGCGCCTGGTTCCAAGAGGTCTATCGACTCGCGCAAAAACGATTCCAAGTTTGCCAGTTCGTCATTAACGGCAATGCGGATGGCTTGGAAAGTGCGAGTTGCCGGGTGCGACGAATCTTTAGAACGGTGACCCCGCTGATAATGTCGAACCACCTTCGATACCACTTCCGCCAGTTGCAGGGTTGTATGCAACGGCCGCGCACCGGCTATAGCTCTGGCTATCGGACGGCTAAGCCTCTCTTCCCCGTATCGATATATGACGTCCGCCAATTCCTTTTCACTTAACTTATTTATCAGCTGTTCGGCGGTGGTATGCGCCGTCGGGTCCATGCGCATGTCGAGGGGCCCATCATCGACAAAGCTGAACCCCCGATCTGAATTGTCAAGCTGCATGGAGGAAACGCCCAGATCGGCGAGAATGCCACCGGATATGGTGCCGAGCCCGAGCTCGCCGATCACGGCGCGCAGTTCGCTGTAGTTGGCATGCACCAGATCCGGCAAGTGCGCAGGGCTGTCGGCGAACGATTGCCGCAGGCGCTCGAGCGACAGTAGATCGCGGTCGATGCCGATTACTTGCCCCTGCCCGGACGCGGCGTCCAGTATCTTTCGCAAGTGACCGCCGGCGCCGGCAGTGGCGTCGACGTAGGTCTTGCCAGGCTGAATACTCAGCCAGGATAAAGCTTCATCCGCCATAACCGGCGTGTGCGCCATCTCGCTCATGGTCATGATTATAACTGTGCGCAGCGTCATTCCGCGGCGTATGCACACGGCAAATTATCGGGCTCGGTGCCGAAGTGAGGAACCGAGCCCGGTCGAGTTGAACTTTTAAAAACGTGAATTAGTGGAAACTAGTCGAACTAGTCGAGTTGGTCGTCGCTCTGCGAGCGGGCGGCGGTCGTCGTCACTTCCACCTCAGCCGTAGCCGTGGTGGTGGTGCCGGCGGTGCGCGGTGCCGCATTGTCAGGCAATGGGCGTCCGGTCTCGGTGACCGACTCCTGGCGGCAGTTGAGTCCCATCACCAGAGCGCAGCCGGCGGCGGCAAAACCCGTATGTATGATCAGCTCGAAGCCGCAATTAGATCCGAAATTGAGAAAGTTGAGAGCGCAGGAGAGTCCGGTGTACATCACAGTAACGATGCCGAAAGCCTTCAAGTAATTGGCGTCTCGGCCGCCTTTGCGTTCTTCACCGACTTTCAGCTTTCTGGTGGCATACCAGCGAGGCACCACCAGTGGCGCCAGGAGAATCGAGCCGAAGGCCCAACTGAAGGTCTGCAGTGGATTGTAGCGGCGCTCGATGGCGTCGGCGACTACCCAGGCTGCGAGAATGCCGGAGAGCAGGAAGTAGTACTGGGGATCCGACGGGATGTAAACACCGGCGAGCATGGCGCCCAACACGGCGGTGCACATAATCAGTCCGTAAAACCTGTTCAGCATGCTTGAGTCTCTAATGGCGGGATTACTGGTGCGACAACTAACCGCGCCGTATGCGGTTGCGACTTGGTCACGGCGAGAAAAGCTGACGCGAAATTTCTACTCGACTGCTGTGGTCCGTCTGGAGCAACGGGGGCGGCGCGAGAAGAGATCGAAATCCCAGCATAGCAAATATATCAATTGCATAGTAATCAGCCCGACGATCGGAGCCAGCAACGCCGGATCGCACCAACGCGGGAGAGTGGCTAACCACCAGCCTTTCGCCAGTGTCGATGCCACCATCATTCCTATGACAGGAAGTAAACTCATCAGGACGATGGTGCACAGTTGGCGGGTGGTGGCAGTGGTGCCGCCCCAGTGCCAACGGAATCCGTCCCACCAGAAGGTCGGCGCAATTTTCCATCCGAGATGCTGAGCCGGATAAAGAAATCGGCCGCCGCGCAGCGGTACGAATCCGCGACGACAGCTGGAGCACATGAGGGTTTCCGTGAGCCCGAACGGCTCGAGCGTGCCGGGCGTGCAGCGCGGGCAAGGATAAGCCTGGCTGAGCGCGATGACTTGCTGTCTGAGGGAAAGGTGCTGCGAGGAAGGTTGGAACATCTCGTTTCTAGTCCGTTGGTGAAGCAAGGAGAGACAAAAATATGCAGCCGCACAACAGCAGTCGCAGCGGCTCTGGTAAGCCGTGCGCGATTGCTCTGGTCGACACTTTTTAAATACCCGGGACTGCTCCCTAAACATCACGTCAAGAGGCAGCTATTTCAAATTTAATCAGAAATGTGGGTCTTTGCGTGTCGCTCCGAGAGCGCCGACAGCCAGCATGAGACGAAAAATTACACTGTAATCATCGCCGCCAAACTCGACTGTACGGGCGTCGACGCGTTTCACCTCGGGCAAAAGCTCCGCCCCGTCAGCCATTGAGGGGTCGAAGAAGGTAATGGCGATCCGGCACGGAGTCGGGCATTGGTAGAGCTTCCAGCGACTTTTGTTTTTCATGGTTTCGCAGGCTGTGCGTTTCAAGTTGTCAAGAATTTTTGCGCGAGGCAGATGCGCGGCTGAGTACCTGGAAATCGCTTTCTTGACCATCACAGCCGGGATATCGCCCAGGAGTTCTGTCGCCTCCTGGCAGAGCGCGTCGTCACCGGTAACCAGCGCAATCGGCACGCCAAAGTGCCCAGCCAGAGCAGCGTTGAGCGCTGTTTCGCCAGCCGGTTTACCGTTCAGTCGCACTTCATAGAAGATCGTTGCTCTGTAGGTGTGGCTCAATACACCATAGGCGTGTCCCTGTCGCGCGTGGTATCCGACAAACATGGCGCAGTCGAACTTGCCGTCCACCAGCTGTGCTTGTCCTGCCGCGCCAGCGGGCAGCCCGCCTACCATAGAGAAAGGTTTCTGCCAGCCCGTAATTAAGGTGACGCCGTCCGGCAGGTCCTCCGGGCGCAGGTTGCGCATGTCCCAGTGGGCGTCGTTGACGCAAATCTCCGTGGCGCCGCCTTCCCGAGCGCCTTCAATTACGGCATTTAGTTCGTCATGCATGAGCTGGACAGCCCTGGCATAGCCTGGACCTTCTGGCTGGGTCTGGCTGGAGTGCACGACGCCGTTGATACCCTCCAGGTCTACAGATATATAGATGCGCATAGTAAATTCCCTGCCGCCTGCCCGGAGCTACTAATATAAACCGTATGTAGTGGCATATGCAATACCGATACACACCATATCTGGTGGCGAAAATCGTCCTGGTCTCGTACATGATCTTTTGCCAAGGTTCTTGTCAAGATTGTTTGGATATAATGTATTGTCAGCCGCTTTCCGGCATGGCAATTGACCGCGCGCCGCAGGTCGTGAGCAGACGAGCAGAGTGGACGGCATGCCTGTTGCAAAACAACCGGTGACTTACATCAACAGCGACAACACATCCGGTGCGCAGCCGATGTTGCTGCCCTTCTCCAAGCTGCAGGGTTTGGGCAACGATTTCGTGTTTCTCGCTGAAGAAGATTTGCAAGCGACGCAGGAAGGAAAAAGCCTGCTCGCCGACTGGCACAACGTCAAGGCGCAAGTGGCGAAAGTGCTCTGCGATCGGCGTTTTGGCATTGGTGGCGATGGACTGATTCTGGTCTCTCAAAGTCAGGATTCCAGCTGCCTCTGTCGGTGGAGCTACACGAACAGCGACGGTTCCGGATCAGCAATGTGCGGCAATGGTATTCGCTGTCTGGCTCTCTGGGCTCATCGGCGCGGAATGATCGAAATGGGCGACTTTCTGGTCGACACCGAAGTTGGTGCGGTTCCGGTGAATTTCCACAGTCCGGACAAAATCAGAACCGACCTGGGCAGTCCGGTTCTGACTAGCGATTTGATCCCCGTGACCGGGGCGCGGCGTGAAAGTGTCGTGCGCGTTCCGATCGCGATCGACGATCAACACTCGGTGACCGCCACTTGCGTCAGCATGGGAAACCCGCATTGCGTGCTGTTCGAGCACGGTCTGCAAAACGAAACGCAGATGGCCGCCTGCGCGCAGCAGCTGCAGTTGCACCCGATGTTTCCTGAGGGTGTGAATGTGGAGTTCGTGGATATCGCTTCGCCGACGCGCGTGCAGGTTGAGGTGTGGGAACGCGGAGCAGGACGCACGCTCGCCTGTGCGACCGGGGCGGCGGCGACCGTGGTGGCAGGCAATCTGGAAGGTCGGTTGGAGCGCACCGTGGCAGTGGAACTTCCCGGAGGTCCATTGCATATCGAATGGTCGCAAAAAGATGACCATGTGCACATCACCGGTCCGGCAAAATTTGTCTTTGAAGGAAACGTAGATTTACGCTGGGTTTTGAGTAAACTGTCTGCATGACCGAACGTCTTTCCGATCGCCAAGAGTGGATCCGCGGGCGCCGCAAAAAGCGCAAGGTGGCTCGCTTGGCCCGTATCAGAAGACAGTTGATCCGATATACGTTGCTGGCCGGTCTGGTTACTTTGGGCGTGGCCGGCTTCACGCGTGTCGACTGGTGGCTGCCCAACAACAATCCGGAAGCGATTGAAGTGCGCAACAACAAGGTCGCCTCCACAGAGCAGGTGAGAGCCGCTCTGAGAGCCTATACCGGCAAACCTCTGTTCAGTCTCGACCCGCAAAAGTTGGAAGCGCAGATCAACAAACTGCCGGCTGTGAAGTACTCGTTTGTGCGTCGTTGTCTCTTGCCGCATCCGCATCTGGTTGTGGAAGTCCTGGAAGAATTTCCCTGGGCCACCCTCTGCACGGCTCCGGATGTGCCACCATATGCGGTGATTGCTCAGAGCGGCAGGATCATCCCCATCAAAGACTTTCCGGCTGTCATTCAGCCGCCTCTGAAGTTTTACGGTAGCGGCGGCGCTCAATTGAAAGAGGCCGATGTAGCGAAGTGGGCCGACTGGCTCTCCCTGGTCTCGGCTCAGACCGGTGCCGCCGTGACGGCAGTCGACATGCAAAAACCGACCGATATCAGTATCGAGACCGGCGATCTGCATTTGAAGGTCGGGCCCGCCGACTCGGGACTGACTCGCCGGCTGGGACGCCTGGCGTCGGTGATGCCTGTCTTGGTGGATTATCGTGACAGGCTGGAATACATTGACCTCAGTCTCGATAACAGCGTGCCTCTCAAGATTGCTAAGCAGCCGATAAAAGATCGCCTGGACGGGTTCGAGGCTGACGGTCCCGGTTCCCTGGATGTGACGGAGCCGCAAAACTACCAGACCGAGAGCATTCCAGCCATTCGCACCCGGCACTCGTCGCCGCTGGAGCCGGATTCCGGGCTTCAGATTAACGAACAACCGCTGCCCGGACCGCTGCCCGGACCGCTTCCCGCCAACCAGGAGCCTGCAGATGGGCGTCAGACGGCTGATTCTCGGCCCGAGCCGCCGCCCCCGATATAGATTACTGATCTACACATTTCGTCTGTAATGATATAGGTGTGCTGAATCCGGGCAAAAAGCAGATATGGCGAAATTCTTCTCTGAATAGCTGACCATGCTGCAAAATCGGTTCAATAAACAGCCGCGCAAGGACGAGCGCAAGCCCGCCAACACTGAAAAGACGCCTCCTCCGATGATGAAGTTCGTGCAGGCGTCGGGCTTTGGCGGCAGCGGTGCTGAGCCCATGTCGCTCAATCCGACCGGCGAAAACCTGCAGCAACAGACCCCGTCACCGACCACCGGTAACGAGCACTCCCCCAGCAAGAAGAAAGACAAGGAAGCCCAGGTCCCGCATGAATTGCAGGGACAGGTCATCAACGAGATTTATCAGATTGAGGCCGCCCTGGAAAAAGGTGGCATGGGACAGGTTTTTCGCGCTCGTCACCTGGTGCGCAACATTCCAGTGGCGCTGAAGTTGATGCTCAAGGACTCAGATCCCGATGATCCTTCCTTCAATCGCTTTGTTCAGGAATGCAAAGTCCAGATCAACCTGCATCACACCAATGTCGTCAGCGTGCTTGACTGGGGCATCATGCTGGGAAGTTTGAAGCCTTATCTGGTCATGGAGTACGTGGAAGGGGATACGCTGCGGCGCGTCATGCAGAAAGCCGGCACCATTCCGCCGTACGAAGCAGCAGATTTGTTGGCTCAAGTCTGCGCCGGTCTGCATTCGTGTCACAGGCAAGGTGTCATCCACCGCGACATGAAGCCGGAAAACGTGATGCTTGTCATCGAGAGCGACTCTCTGGTCGCGAAGATTCTCGACTTCGGTATCGCGGCTTTGCAGTGGGAGAAGAGCGAGCGTTCGGGCGTGGCCATTGGCAGCCTTGGATATATGTCACCGGAACAGATTCGTGGATATTCTGTTGACGAGCGTTCCGATCTCTATGCTCTTGGCTGTATATTTTACGAGATGATTGTCGGACGCCAGCCGTTCAAGGCAAACGGTGTACGAAATTTGATGGCAATGCACGTTCAGGTGCCTCACACACCTCCATCGCAATTAGCCAGCTTTGAACATTCCGAGGTGATCGACGTAATTGTCGGGAAAGCACTTGCCAAAAAGCCTGAAGACCGCTATCAATCAGCAGCAGAGATGCAGGCAGACCTGACTTACTTCGCGCAACTAGATGGTACTTGAAAATAATGGACTTGGCCACGGCCGTAGCAGAGAAATCACACCTGAGTGAGGCGCTGAGCATCATATTCGGTGCCAAAGCGAGCGGCATTCTGCGTGTCATTTCCAGTTCGGTCAACGGCCGTCTCGCCATCGACAACGGCGAGATACTGGGAGCCATCAACACCTACACCGGTAATACCGGGGATGGTGCCTTGCACGAATTCATGGAATCGGGGGTCGCCGTCTTCCAGTTTATTGAGACCGATGTGCCATCGGACTTGCGGCAGAGTCTCAGCGTGGACACGGGCTCGTACGTTTACGAACTGGAGCGAGCTAAGGAAGAGTCCTTGTTTCTTCACGAGGAAGAATCCAAGGTCTTTCAGGAGTCCGATCCCAACTTCGACAAAAGCGGACCAACTAAATCGTCGCTCAATGAAGAACAGCAGAAACTGCTCGGGCTCTACGCCCGCCTGAACAACGAAGCGGACCGCCGCGCGTTCTTGCAGAGCAACAACGAATTCTCCGACATGATGGACGGAAAAGGATTGAACGAGCAGCAGCGAACGGAGTTGACGAGGGCAACTTACGGTGGCGACCAGGCCAGCATGCAGGCTTTCATAGAATTTCAGCAAGAACTTTTGGGACCGAGCAACGCCGCTCTGACTGCCCAGCAACGTCAGATGCTGCAGGACGTTTATGCGCAGCTCTCCGATCAGGACGCGCGCGAAGCGTTTCTCAAAGAGAACACTGCTATGACCGACGATCGACCTGTCACCAGGGGTGGTGGCGTAACCCATCCAAGAGATCAAGTTAAGTCGGTGCCCAAGTACGATGAATTCATTCCGGAGTTGTCCAATCTCGGTCCTGAGAGCAGCAGCGCCCGCCCGGCGAAGCGCCTCAGTCTGGAAGAGATGGAAGCCATAGAGCGGGAAGAGATGTCGCGCAGCGGCGCGCACTACTTCTCGGTGGAAGAGAAGTCTACCAAGCAAGTGGCGGCGGCGGACGACGACAAGGGTAAGAGCATCTCCTTGCCTGTCATGATTGCCGGCGCCCTTTGCTTGATTTTGCTGATCGCCGCCATCGCGGCCGTAGTGCTGGCACCGCACTGATACGTCGCCGATTAGGCGCTGATACGGCAAGAAACTTGTTGCAGACTGGTGCTGTTCTAGCGCCGTCCGTATGGGGCTTGCTGGGCTGTGCGCAGGTATTCCTGCATCATCGCTTTGTCTTGCTCACGCTGAGCCAGGGACACGCCTTCGGCAGCGACCTGCATGGCCTGGCTGTTCTGCCGGGACGCCATGAGCGCCTGGATCAAGGTGGCTCGCAGCGAGAAGTCCAGCTTATGAGACCGCAGCACCGGCCAGAGAAATCCCGGCACGTCCGCCGCGTCGTTCAAGGCGAGCAGGGAGCGGGCGAAGTACTGAGCATCGTAGGCGCTGAGAGCTTTCATCGATACGAGCGTGCGAATCTGAGCTTTTGCTTCGCTGCGTTGTCCCAGTTGCAGGTAGCATTGCGTCAGCTGCCGCCGGGCTTCGATGTTCTTCGGCTGGCGCTTCAGAGCTGCTGCGAAGAGAGAGGCAGCTTCCTGATAGTATCCGCTACCCATGTAGCGAACGCCCATGGAGTTCAGCTGGCTCGGGGAAGACTTGGCAATGATTGCCGGTGAAATCGAGCTGGATGTCGGTTGTGTGGGAATGCTGATCACAACTGCCTTAGACGCGACGTTCTTGTTGGCCAACTCTTTAAGTGTCTTGATACGCGTGTCCTTCGGATCTATCTCAAGAGCCTTCGTGTAATAGTAGTTAGCCATGTTGAACTGGTTGGCTTTCATGGCCACATCCGCTGTGCGAACCAGGTTTTCCTTGGCTGGGCTGATCGAGGCGACGGCCTCGTAATCTTTGATGGCATCATCGAGTTGGTTGTTGAGAACGTAGCAGTCGCCGCGCAGACGGAGCAGTTCGATACGTCTGCCCATCATGTTCAGCGCTTTCTCGACGGCTGCGATGGCTTCTCTATACTGTCCGGCATCTTTCAGAGCTTCGGCTTTGCCGGCTACATATTCGCCTTTCGTCGAATCCATGCGGGCTGCTCGTGAGTAGTCATCTACGGCTTCTGCGTAGCGTTTCATATGCAACAGAGCCAGAGCTCTGGTGGCGTATGCGTCGGCGGGCGGGTTGCTGTTGCGGCGCAGGTACTCATCAGAGTCATCCAGTGATTTTGCATAGTCGAACGTGCGAGCAAAAGCCAGCGCCCGCACTTTCAGCCCGTCTGCATAGTTGGGGTTGAGTGCCAGGGCGGCATTGGCGTCTCGCAGCGCATCATCGCCGCGTCCGGCTTCCAGATAAGCTCCGGCACGCCCCACCAGATAGGCGGGATCTTTGGGATCGAGACTGACTGCTTCCGTGTAATTCTTGACGGCATCGGCATTGTCCTTCATTTGCAATGCGCACTCGCCGAGAGCTGCATAGACGCCGGCATCTTTAGTGCCTTGCTTGACCAGCGGCTCGAGAGTGCGGCGGGCTTCCTTTGGATTGCCCTGACGCAAGAAGGATTGAGCGACCTTGAGAGCGCTGTTCGCCTCGCCGTGACCCATCATGTAATTGATCAGCAAGCCGAAGGCGCCCAGTAAAAGTATCGTGGCGACTGCGATGCCGCCCATGGTCATAGCCGGGCCAATCTTTGCGATGTTGGCTTTGGTTTCGGCTTCTTCTTCGGTCTCGGGCTCGGACTCGTCGCTGGTAGTTGCCCGGCGCAGGGCATCGGTTGTTTTCTTCCGACGCATTGCTCGCAGTTCGTCTGCGGAAAGCTCTCCGTCATCATCCGGCTGTCTGTGCTGTTTGTGGGGCGGCAACAGCGAATGGTGTGAGCCTGTGCCTTCTGCCGGGTGCTGTCCGCTCGAAGCCTGGTCGTTGCCGGCCAGTCCAACCGGCGGTGGCGTCGGCGCCGCGTTGCCGGAGGCCGCCTGGAAGCGCGCTGCCTGAGCGTAGCTGTCCAGTTCGGCATGGGCCTGCATCGGGTCGTAAGGCGAGGCCGCCGGAGTGGCCGGCAGTGGTGGCGGTGTGCTGGTAGGTGGTGGCGCCGGCGGTGCGGCGGGTGGTGGCGATTGTGGTGCCTGGGCGGCTGGTGACTGGGGCGGTGGTGCGCTCTGTTGATAGCTGACGAATCCGCCCTGCGAAGATATGGGCGGCATCGACTGTTGCGGTGGCTGCTGTACCGGTGCTTGCTGGGTGGACTGCGGCATGTAGTTTGGCGCCGCAGTCGGCAATGGCGGCGGTGCGGTCGGCAGAGGAGGCGGCGCGGTCGGCGTTTCAGAAATAGGTTGCAGAGGCGGCTGACCATTTGGGAATGGCGGCACCGTCTGGTCGAACGGTTCGGCGACGACCGGTTGTTCCATCGGCGGCGGTGGTGCAGATGGTGGCGGCGCCTGTGGCAAGCGAGGTGGGGCAGCGCTTTCTGCCACAGGGGCAACCGGTTCTGGCGCCGGCGGCGGTGGCGGCGGCGCCGGCGGCGGTGGTGGCGCAGCTGGTGCCGGTGGCGCAGCTGGTGCCGGTGGCGCAGCTGGTGCCGGTGGCGTTTGCTGCACGGCAGCCGGTGGCTCGGCGGGCGCTGGTTGGGGCGTGGCCGCTGGTGGCTGCTGGAACGGATCGGGTTGTGCCGGTAAGTTGGTCTGGGTCGACTGGCTTTGCAGCCAGGACGGTAGGTGCTGTGCCGGTTTTTCGACAGGAGCCGCCCCTGCAGCAGCGGGAGCGTCCGGCGGCAGTTCTTTGGCGGCGCGCTGTGCCGGTGATTCCAGCATCCAACCAGGGACATGCTGATGTTGCGCCGGCAAACCCTGTTGGGTCGGTGGTCCTTCCGGCGGGAAAGCCTGTTGATGCTGAGGTGGCAGAGGTGGCGGCGCCGTCGGGCGTGGTGCCTCTGCTGGTGCGACCGGGGCGGGGGCCGCTTGCACAGGTTCCGGCGCAGCGGGCGGCGGTGCCTGTGGGGGCTGCGCCGGTGGCGGTGGTGCGGACTGCTGCGGCAGTTGTTGTGCCTGTTGTTGTTGCTGTTGAGATTGTTGTTGTTGCTGCGAGCCTGCCAGCCAGCTGGGCAGCTGCTGTTGAGGCGGATGCAGAGCCGGCAATCCCGTTTGCGTCGAGGTCAGTCCGCCGGATTCCTTCATCCAGCCTGGTTGGGCTGGTTTTGGCGGTTCCTGGGCGCTCGCCGCGTGGGCTGGCGGCATCGGTTGCATGTGCGGTGCGGCGTTCGGCTGAACAGCGGGGGCGACCGGGGGTGGTGCTGTCGGCGCATCCTGGGCGGGCGGCAGTGGCGGCGGCGAGGCTGGTTCTGGCACGGCGGCGGCCACTGGCGCGGCGGCTGCCGGAGCGGAGTTGGGTAGTGGCGGCGGGCCGGCTGGCGCGGATAGGGGCGCAGCTTCAGGCTGCCGGGGCTGTGCGGGCTCGGGAGGCGGCGGTGGTTGAGGACCGGTGGGCTTTTCTCTGAGAGCTGGATCCTGAATCCCCATTCCTTCCGGGGCAGTCATCCGGTCTTCAAGCTGAATGATGGGATGCGAACCTGTATCGAAAAGCTTTTGATAGGCCTCGGAAGGCTCATTGCGTCCGCCCTGACCAACCGGGAAAAGACGATCGTGAGGATCGAGTCCCAGCGCGTCTTCTTCATTTTCCGGCTCCGGTTCTTGAGGCGCCGCCAGTCGGGGCAGCGGTTCCGGGATAACGTTGCCTGATTTCGCGGGATTGAGACTGACGCCCAGTCCTTTCAAAGCTGAGGGACCTTTTGGCAGGCTGGGAGCATCGTCGTCGCCCCAGGCACTGAGAAAATCGGCTGCCGAGTCGCCGTCTTTAGCTGACTGCGGGCCACCTGTGGGCGCGCCGTCAGCTGGGGCTGCTTCTCCTTCTTTGGAAGGCAAAACCATTTGCACCCAACCTGCGGCCGGATTCAACCACGGATCGTTGAGCAACATGTCCTGTGCGGCTTTGCGGGCTTCTTCAGACTGATTGGCGCTGGAGGCGTCCAGCACTTTGCTGGCGGCATCTATCTGGGAATCAGGACTTTTGACAGCCCCAAGGCGCTGTGAAGGTGGTCCGGCCAAACCGATGTTGCCCCAGGGGCCGCCCTCCTGACCGGCATGTTGCGGGTCACCCGGCTGCCCGGCGTTCCCGGAGGAAGGATCGTTCTGAGATGGTTGTTGTCCGCCGGGACCGTCGTCCCAGGGGTTTTGTCCGCCCGAGGCCGACCAGGGATTAGACCCTTGTCCACTGCCGAAGACAGCTTGGAAGCTGCCGCTTTGAGATGCCTCAGTACCAGGTGCACCGGCAGCGCCGCCATTAGCAGGAGCGGGGGCATTGGGATCGTTGCCCGCAGCAGCCTTCCGCTCTTCTTCGGAGCGGGTGCTTTCGTCCTGGGGTTTCGGCGCGTTGTCCATATAATTTTTGCGGTCACCCAACCAAACGGCCTATTGATCTATTACCACGCACGCGACTAAACGAGGCTCTTTTTAGAGGACAGCCTTTTATTTCCTCTGGTTTTACTATGAAATCGGCTGAGTATGGCTGCCTGACATGTCACCGCTGCTGGTGCCGGGGTCAGTCAAGGTCAAATAACACGCAAAATATTTGTTTATGAGACGCCGGCGGCTTTGCCGGCGGTTTCTCTGGCTGCCCGAACTTTGTTGTCGTTGGGATCTGCTTCGAGGGCCTTCGTGTAGTAAAAGAACGCCAGGTTGTAGCGCTTGCCGCCCATGGCGACATCGGCGCAGCGCACGTAGTCTTCTTTGGTCCGGGTCAGCTGTCCGACCAGCTCGTAGTCTTTGATCGCGCCGTCAAAATCGTGTGCGGCCAGCAGGCAGTCAGCTCGGCGGCGCAAAAGCTCGATCTTCTTGCCCTGCACTTCCAGCGAGCGGTTGAGGGCTCGCACTGCGTCTTTGAATTCGTTTGCCGATTGCAGCGATACAGCTTTGGCGGTCCAGTAATCGCCGTTTTCCGGTTCGATTTGCACAGCCCGGGTGTAATCGGCGGCCGAGTCCTGGAATTTCTTCTCGCTGAAAAGGGATGCCCCTTTGGTTGCATAGACATCGGCGGTGGGTGAAGTGGCTACCTTCAAATATTTGTCGCAGTCCTCGATGGATTTGTCGTACTCCGCTTGTTTTAGATAGGCGGCAGCCCGCCAGCGAAATGCATCGGGATAGTTGGGATTGAGTTTCAGAGCGGCATTGGACTCGTTGATGGCTTCTTGCGGTTTGTTCAGTTTGAGGAAGGCTTCGGCGCGGCCGCAAAGGTGAGCCGGTTCTTTGGGTTCGAGTTTGGCAGCCTGGTCAAATTCGTCCAGAGCGCGCTGCGGTTCGTTGAGTTTGTTGGAGCAAATCCCGACAATGCTGAAAAGCGCCGGATCTTTGATGCCGTCTTTGATCAGGGGTTCCAAATGGCGTCGGGCCAGAGCCGCGTTGCCCTGTTTCAAAAATGCGCGAGCCGAACGCACGGAGTTCTGGGCTTCATACTGTCCGACCATGCCCTTGATCAGCATACCGACTGCGACCAAAAGCACGATTCCTATGCCGACAGTGGCGCCGATGGTGAGAGCTGGACCCATCATCTTGCGCATCTTTTGCTCTTTGGTGAGCTCGACCATTTCCGGTTCGTCAACGGACGTCTGTTTCTTCAGAGTGTCGGTGCCGTCGCGGCGCATGGCGCGAATCTGGTCGTCGGAGAAATCGCCCTCTTTGGATTTGGCTGCCTGGCGTCCGATAAATCCGCCTTCTTTTGAAGACGAAGCGCCCTTCTCGGCTTTCAGCGCCTTGGGCTTGACCGAAGGTCCAGGCGTGCCTATGGCAGCCGTCGGATCGATCGTGAACGGGCTTTCCTTCTCAGTTTTATTCGGATCGTCGTCAATGAATGTCATAAATCAGTGGCGGCGGGAGGGCTATCTTTCTCTTACCACGCAGAAGCCTAAACACTGCTCAATATTAGCGGACACTTCATTCTAAAATGCAATTGATGACGTTCGTCATGGGCACCATATGTGGTGTCCCGTTTACTCAGGATGTTGCTACTTTGGCCCGCCGCCATAAGCTGTCTAGTTCACTGGTCGACAGCTCGGAGAGCGGCTTTGCTGACAGCTCACCCATCTTGCGATACCGACGGCGAAACTTTTCTATTGCGAATAGCAACGACTCTTCCGGGCTCAAGTTTTGCCAGCGGGCGATGTTGACGACGGTAAATAAAATGTCTCCGATTTCCAGTTCGATTTCGCGTTTGCGCGTGGCTGCCTGGGGATGCCGCAGTTCGGCGCGCAGTTCATCGATCTCGCTGTGCAGTTGGTCGAAAATCTGATCGATGTTTTCCCATTCAAAACCTTCCGCGACGGCTTTCTCAGAAACTTTCAGCGCTTTCAAAAGCGCGGGCAGCGCATTGGGAACATCGTCGACCGAGACGGTGGTGCCGCGTTGCTTTTGCTTTCGTTCTTCCCACAGTTGCACCACTTCCTGGGCAGACTCGACTTTCACGTCGCCGAAAACATGCGGATGCCGCTCGATCATCTTCTGATTTATGCCGGCGGCCACGTCCTCGAACGTGAAGGCGTCTTTGCTTGTCGACTCCGATGCCACTTGAGCGTTCAAAACGATTTGCAAAAGCAAGTCGCCAAGTTCTTCACGCAGTTTGCCCGGGTTTTCCAGGTCAATGGCTTCCAGAACTTCGTAAGTTTCTTCTAGTAAATATCGGGCCAGGCTGCGGTGTGTCTGCTCCCTGTCCCACGGACAACCGTCAGGAGCCCGCAATCTGGCGATTGTTCGCACAAACTCGTCAATTGAGCTGACCATTACAAAGAGGCTAACACGGTGCCTCCCGCCTAACATTTAGGGTGGCTTAGGTAATAATAGTAGAGCGCAACGGGACCGCTGATGGGGCACTGTCTGCGTGAGGGTCTTCAAAGGCAGGTTCAAAGTGGAAGTCTGTGTAATTGGCGCTGGCTATGTCGGTCTGGTAACCAGCTGCTCCCTGGCGTATCTGGGCAACCGGGTGACCGTAATCGAGGCCAATGCCGATAAGCTGCAGACGTTGCAGCACGGGCAGGTGCCGTTTTTCGAGCCGGGACTGGCCGAGCTTATGGAACAGGTCGTCAAGTCTGGGCGACTGACCTTCGCCGACTCTATCTCGCTGGGCGTCAAAAACGCCGACGTCATTTTCATCGCGGTAGGTACGCCGCCACAGCCTTCGGGCGAACCGGACATGACCCAGGTGACGACGGTGGCCCGCGCCATAGGTGGTGCCCTGGATGCTGAGAAAAAACGGGTGATCGTCAACAAGTCGACGGTGCCGGTGGGCTCCGGCAACTGGGTTGAGATGCTGGTGCAGCAAGGCTTGATGGTGGCAGTGCCGGCGCCAGCGCGCGGTGCCACCACTAAGTCTGATGAGCCGCCATTTGCGGTGGTCAGCAATCCTGAGTTTCTGCGGGAAGGGCAAGCCATACACGACACGTTCTATCCCGACCGAATTGTCCTCGGTAGCGGCGACGAACAGGCTGCCGACCTGATGCGGTTGCTCTACAAACCAATTACCGAGCAGTCCTTCGAACCACCTAAGTGCGCTCCTCGTCCGCGCGATCTGCATGGCATTCCGTTGATCGTCACCGACCTGGCTTCAGCCGAAATGATCAAATATTCGGCCAACGCCTTTCTGGCTATGAAGATCAGTTTCGCCAACGAGATGGCCAACATTTGCGAAAAGGTGGGCGCCGACATCCGCCAGGTGGCGCAAGGCATCGGTCTGGACAAGCGCATCGGTACGCAGTTTCTTTCGGCCGGTGTCGGTTGGGGCGGTAGTTGTTTTGGCAAAGACGTCAACGCACTGATTGATGTAGCGCGCGAGTACAACTGCACGACATCCTTGCTGGAAGCCACTCTGGCGGTGAACAAATATCAGCGCACGCACGTGATCACCATGTTGCAGGAAGAGTTGAAGATCATCAAAGGACGTACGGTCGGACTGCTTGGGTTGTCGTTCAAGCCGAATACCGACGATTTGCGCGATGCACCCAGTCTTTCCATCGCCGCGCAGTTGCACAAGATGGGAGCGGCGGTGCGGGCTTACGATCCAGTCAGCAACGAAACCTGCAAACGCCAGCATCCGGAGTTGCCGATTGTTTACTGCGAAGATGTGGCCGACGTAGCACGTGGTGCCGACGCGTTGATTCTGGTCACCGAGTGGCCGGAGTTTCGTGAAGTAAAATGGCAGGACATCGCGGGCACCATGAAGAAGGCAGTGATCGTCGACGGACGAAATTATCTCGCTGAACAAAGTCTGACCGGTGACGGTTTCCGGTATCGAGGCATCGGGCGTTAAATGCGAATATTGATCACCGGCGGTGCCGGCTTCATCGGGTCCCATCTCACTGATCGCCTTTTGTCGGAGCAGCATCACGTAATCGTGATGGATAACTTGATCACCGGCAACTCGAAAAATGTGGCGCACAACGACGGCAATCCGCACTTCGAATTTCTGCACCATAACGTCTCCAATCATATAGATTTCCTGGGCTCTCTCGACTGGGTGATTCATTTCGCCAGCCCGGCCAGCCCCATCGACTATCTCGATCTGCCCATTGAAACGCTGAAGGTCAATTCACTCGGTACCCACAACACGCTCGGGCTGGCTAAGGCCAAAGGAGCGAAGTTTTTCCTGGCCAGCACGTCCGAGGTCTACGGAGATCCTCTCGTACATCCACAGCCCGAGACTTACTGGGGCAATGTCAATCCGATCGGTCCGCGCGGTGTCTATGATGAATCGAAACGCTTCGCGGAAGCGTTGACCATGGCATACCACCACAAACACAATTTGGATACGCGCATCGTGCGCATCTTCAATTGCTATGGACCGCGCTTGCGACCTAACGATGGGCGTGTGGTTTCGAACTTTATCAAGCAAGCCTTGCTCGGTGAACCACTCACCGCATATGGTGACGGGCAGCAGACTCGCAGCTTTCAATACGTCAGCGACCTGGTGGACGGCATTGTGCGCCTGATGGGCGTCGATCATCACCAACCGGTCAACATCGGCAATCCGGAAGAACGCACGGTGATCGAACTGGCTCACATTGTCAAAGAACTTACGCAGTCGAAGAGCGAGATCGTTTTCGAGCCATTACCGCAAGACGATCCTAAACAGCGCTTGCCCGATATCACCAAAGCTCGCGATCTGCTGGGCTGGTCGCCCCAGGTCGATCTGAAAACCGGACTCGTGCGCACCATAGACTGGTATCGCGAACATCTCAAAGCAGATCTAGCCACCGCTAAACTTCGATGAAGCGGGATCGCGTCTGCGGATCGGGCAACCGGCAGCTGTCGTACTTGCCGAATAGTCGATAGCGAATCAGAGCGACAAACTTGTATACCGCATCCCGGATAAACGCCGGGATGAAAGTCAGATGACCAACAGCGGACTGCCAACCGCCCAGTTGTCTCAACACGAACAGTGCGGCATCCGAGCGCGTGTAGAGTTTTTCCTTCGCCGTCTGATAGTCGGACAGAACCCTGATGCTGTCCAGATCGGACGGATTGTCACCGTATTTGGCGAGGGTGTGTCCGGCGAAACCGCTTTGCAAAGCCGCGTAGTAGAAAAGTCCTGCTTTGTCGTGGTCGAGCACGAACTGAACACTTTTATTGCAGAGCCCGCAAACGCCGTCGAAAAATATCAGGTGTTTGCCATAGGCTGCCAGGCTTCTCTCGGCGGCTTCAGATGATAGTCCGGCTTCGTTCATGCTCAGTATTTTCCCTAGGCTGTCATCCGGTATTCAGTGGACGAAGTTTCTTCTCGCCTTGCGTATCGTTGAAGATAGCATCAAGGGAGAACGAAATTCATGCGCAGATCTTTTATGGCCGCCGCGCAGCTGGCCCTGACCTCGACATTGCTGGTCGCCAATCTAGCGGGCGCACAGGAAGAAACCAAACCCTCCTCAGCTGCCGAAGCAAAACCTGCCGAAGCCCAATCGGCGCCAGCCAAAGCGCGTCCGCACATCGACCTGGCCTTCTGCATCGACACCACCGGTTCGATGCAGGGTGAGATAGATGTAGTGAAGGCGAAGACCAAAGAGATCGTCGCTAAACTAAGCAGCGGCAAGCCCGCACCGGTGATCCGGGTTGGACTGGTAGCGTTTCGCGATTTGCATGATGACTATGTGACCAAGGTTTTCCCGTTCACCGACGACATCGACCGGGTTGTCAAAGATATATCCGACCTCAAGGCTCAAGGTGGAGGCGATGCCCCGGAAGCTGTCGCCTCGGCGTTGCATGCCTCAGTGCACGACCTGAAGTGGGATACCAGTTCTAAAACATTGAAGCTGCTCTTCGTTATCGGTGATGCGGGACCAACCGGAAAAGACCGATGCGACTGGCGAGTCGAGGCGAAAGACGCGATCGCCGGCGGTATTCAAATCAATACCATCGGCTGTGACGGACTGCAGAACTTCAAGGCTGCGGAAGGGCGAGGCGTTTTTGAAGAAATCGCCAGGCTCGCCGACGGCAAGTTTGAATTCATGTCGTACAAATCAGAAGTAGCGCAGGCTGATGGGACGAAAGCCACCATCGTTCACGCGGCCGGCAAGATGTATAAGATGAAGACGGCGGATGCCGGCGCCTGGCGCGCCGGAGCCAAAAACCTGGAAGCCAGAGGTATCGCCACCGAGATGTCCGCGCCTTTGCCGGCGGCTTCAACGGACACTCCGGTTGCCGGTGCCCTGCTGCGTCGCTCCACGACTCGCGGCATGTATTTCACGGCTGCGGGCAAAACGGCCCGACCGGCAGGCGGTGGTGGTGCCGGGGCCGGGTACTACAGCGAAGACGAGGGTGGCAGCAGTTTCTCCAGGGGCGACAATAACCTGGCCGACATGGTTCTCGATGCGACAAAGAGCGCTGCCGATAAGAAACTGCAGGTGAAGTTCGATACCAGCAAGTAACCAATCAGTTTTTTCAACAACTGCACAAGTTGAGTTGAGCTGCCTTGCGCTTGTGAGGCGGCTCGGCTTTTGTGCTGATTGCTCAAGTGCTACACTCTTCGACAACCAAGCCTTCAGACTGGGCTCTATGAATCGCCACTCACGATCAGTCTTTTTCTTCAGTTGCGCATTGGCTGTTTCTGCCGCATTTTCTGCCGCAGCCGGCGCGCAGACGCAGACTGTTGCGCCGCATGCCGCCAATCCTGTTGCTGCCGGTTCGACAGCTGCCGCACCGGCACGAGCCGCAACCACCACGACGACCGCCCCCGGAGTAATGACGGCACCCACCGTGTTGGCGCCGCCGGCGCTGCCGATGGATTTGATCGATGCGGAAAACATCGTCAAAGGTTTGAGTGCTGTCGGCTGGAAGGAGACGGGCGTGGAGCATGTGGTGCAGGACCGCAAGACGCTGGTCTTTAAGGGGCAGGCTCTGTCTGAAAG
>JAXLXI010000009.1:265000-275112 GCA_046328035.1 Candidatus Obscuribacterales bacterium
GCAGTATCGGCTTGGACGTCACTTCTATGAGAAACAAGGGCTGGAGCGTGACTTGCGCCAGGCAGAGGAGTGGTGGCTGCAAGCAGCTCGTCTGCGGTATGCAGAAGCGCAGGTGGCGGTCGCTTCCATGTACTTGAACGCTGAGGCCAGCCCCAAAGATGGACGGGGAGCGTTTTACTGGTTCATGGAGGCTGCGCAGCAGGGGCACCCGACAGCGATGTACAATCTCGGACGAATGTACGAGACAGGGCAGGGTGTTGATCAAGATTCGGTCGAATCGCAGCGCTGGTATCGCCTGGCCGCCGAACGCGGCAACGCTGATGCCCGAGCGCGAGTGTCGATGTTTTCATAAGTCGTGGCTGAAGAAAAAGATACGTACGTCTGCACTCAGTGGTTGTTTTTGCGAGCGCTGGGTCTCATCTATTTCCTAGCCTTTATTTCTCTGGGGCTGGAGATACACGGGCTGCTCGGCAGCCGGGGAATTTTGCCGGTTTCGACATATTTGACGTCGCTGACCGATTCTCTGCCCCCCGACATGGCAGTGGCTATTGCTCCCAGTCTGGTCTGGTTCAACAGCAGCGACGGCTTTCTCTCGTTTCTCTGCTGGGGTGGAGCGCTGGCGGGGCTGGGTGTGTTTTTCTCCGTAGCGACTGCGCCACTACTGGTAGTGGCATGGCTTTTTTACCTTTCGCTGGTTAATGTGGGACAGGACTTTCTATCTTTTCAATGGGACATCCTGCTTCTGGAGACCGGATTCCTGGCTATTTTCTGGTCGCCCTGGCAGTTGCTCGGTCCGTCCTGGAAAGGCAAACTAATTCTTGAACCGCAGCCGTGGACGTTCAAAGTCGGGCTCTATCTGTTGCGCTGGCTGCTTTTCCGGCTCATGTTTCTTTCCGGCACCTGTAAGCTGCTCAGTGGAGATGAGACCTGGAGAAACTTTACGGCTCTCAAGTTTCACTACCTGACGCAGCCTCTGCCGACTCCTCTTGCCTGGCTGGCGGATCAAATGCCGAACTGGTTCCAATCCTTTTCGGTAGGTGCTGTTTTCTTTATTGAGATTATGGTGCCTGTCCTTTTCTTTATGCCTCGTCGATTGCGCCTTGCTGGCGCTGCCTTGACCGCGCTCTTGCAAGTGGTGATTTTGCTGACCGGCAACTACACGTTTTTCAATTTGCTTACGCTGGCCCTGTGCATTCCCCTTCTCGACGATCGCGCCCTGAAATCAGTGTTGCCGGCGCGCCTGCGCGAATTGATCATCGGCGGTCAGGTAGCGCAGTCTCCGTCATCAGCCAAATTGGGCACAGCCAAACTGGCTGTGCGCCGGGCTGCTGTTTCTCTCCTGGCTGTGATGGTCGGCATGGCGACCCTGTCACAGATGTCTCTTTTGCCGGTGGAGAACTTGCGCAGCCTGCCGATTGCAGTTCGCCGTTTATTTTTTGCAGCGCAGTCATTGCATATCGTCAACAGCTATGGTCTCTTCGCCGTCATGACCACCAGGCGCCTGGAAATCCAGGTCGAAGGCAGCAACGACGGAGTCACGTGGCTTCCTTATGTTTTCAAATACAAGCCCGGGCCGCTCGATCGCCCGCCGCCGATTGTCGCGCCCCTGCAGCCGAGGCTGGATTGGCAGATGTGGTTTGCGGCGCTGGGTACCGTAGATGAAAACCCATGGTTCTTCAAATTTGCCGAACGCCTTTTGCAAGCATCACCAGATGTGGTGCACTTGCTGGAGACCGATCCCTTTTATGGCAAGCCGCCCAAACTTTTGCGTGCCGAGCTTTATGAATACAAGTTTTCCAGGTTCGCGGAACTATGGAATGGGGGAATTTGGTGGAAACGCACGCCGGCGGGCTCTTACATGCAACCAGTCTCGCTCTCTAACTTTGCGAAGTAACTTGTCTCACCTAGACTTCAACGCTTTCGGAGACCGGGTCGAGCGGAATCAGCATGTTTTCCCGCAGTTCTGCTCGTGTAAGCAGCGGCATCATATCTTCCAAAGGCATAGATTTCATAGAACCATCGGGTTGGGGCAGAGCGGAGCATTTTGGGAAAAGGGCCTCATCTGGAATCAGTCTTACATCGCAAATAAATGGGCGCGGCATCGACAACGCTTGTTGCATCTTCTCACGAAGTTCGGAGATATCGTTGATTTGCATACCGGGAATGCCGAACACCGAGGCCAGTTGAACAAGATCCGGCAGGTGTAATCGAGCCTCCGGACCGGTGCCGATGAATCGGGACTGGAAATAGTTGCGCTGAGTAGCCCTTATAGACGCATAGCCGTTGTTGTTCATGATGAAAATCAAAACCGGTAGATTGAGCTCGCGAATGGTGGCAAGTTCTTGCACGTTGAACAAAAAACTTCCGTCACTTTCGATGCCGATGTACGGCTGTGCCCCGCCTAGCGCCATGCCGGCTCCGATGATCGCTGGCAGTCCGTAGCCCATGGCACCCAACCCTGATGTCAGAAAGACTCTCTGACCTGGTTTGTTCTGGAAGGAACTGTAGAAAAACTCAACAGCCAATCCAGAACTTCCCGTTACGATCAGCGAGTTTTCCGGGAGTTCGTCGGAGAACACGCGCATCAAGTTGAGATGACTGATCGGTCCAGACTCCGGCAACGCCGCATTGTCACCGGGCGGGTAGCGTCGTTTCCATTCCGTGCACCGTTCGAGCCATCTTGAACGATCGCTTGGGGCTATTTTGCACGCCGACAGTTTTTCGATGAAAGTGAGCGCGTCACTACAGATTGCTTCTTCAACCGGCATGCTGAATTTGGCCAGCTCATTCTGGTCAATATCAACTATCACTTTCTTGGCTTCACGCCCGAACTTCGCCGGATTGAACGCTGTCACTACGTTGTCCAGGCGCGCTCCAATTGTGATCAGCAAGTCGCTGTTTTGCACGGCGAAATTGGGCGGACGTTGTGCCACCACTCCCGGGTGTCCCACGCTCAGCGGATGGTTCGAGGGAATCAAGTCCATGGCATTCCAGGTGGTGACAACCGGGATTTGCAGTTTGTCGTAGAGGCTTTTGAATGCTTCGGCAGCGCCTGCCAGACGCACTCCGTGTCCGGCTAGGATTAGCGGTCTTTGTGCCGCACCAATCAAATCTGCTACACGTCGAATTGCTTCATCCAGTTTTGCCGATGACGCCGGCGCATCGGCAGCGAATCCCGAGAGAGCCTCAACATCAATTTGAGAAGCCTGGACATCGAGAGGAATATCTACCCAAACGGGTCCACGTCTACCTGTTGTCGCCAGGTGCACCGCCTTTTCCAATTCGTAGCGAATCGAAGTGGGCTCCATCACTGTAACGGCGTATTTTGTGATCGGTTTGACGATGGACACTATGTCGACTTCCTGTGGACCTTTCTGGCGAACACCGCTTTCGCCCATGAGATCCGCGCGTTTAACCTGTCCTGAAATAATCAGCAATGGCACTGACTCTATCCAGGCGCCGGCCACGCCAGTGATACCATTTGTGCCACCAGGACCGGTTGTCAGCATTGCCACTCCGAGGTGACCATTGATGCGCGCGTACGCTTCTGCGGCGATCGAACTCGCTTGCTCGTGGTGGTTTGGCACAAATGCAACTCGTTCGCTCTGTGCCAGAGCATCGTTGAGGTACATAGCGCCGCCACCGGGCACCAGAAATATGTGATCGACACTCTGGTTGGCTACAAAGTCCACGACGTAGTCGGATAAGCGAATTTTTTTGCTCATTTGCTCATTTGCCTTCCTATCCTAATCCGATTTTTGGCGAATCTGCCGGCCTGCTGATAACTGCTGTGAGTGCTAATTGTACGGTGCATAGAGATTCATTCAAGACTCTTGTCGGGCATCTTCGGTCGCATCTTCGGTCGGGACTTTCATATCTTGAGCCTTCTCGAAGTGTCCGAGAAGATACACAAGACCGCCTGCTGCGCCCAGTAAGGTGCCCAAGGTAAACCACGCCAGCGCGTATCCCACTGCCATTTCTCGCGACACGCCCATGGTTGTCAGTAGATACGTGTAGCCCCATTCTCGAACTCCAATGCCGTTCAAGCTGGGCACCACAAAGCTGAGCACTGCTACGCAAGGGTAAACGAAGAAGAAGAACCAGCTGGGCAAGGTCGTAATGCCCAGGGCATAGCCCAGGGCTATGTGCGTGCAAGCGACTACCGTATGAAGAACAAGTGCAATAAACAGTGCCACCGCGACGACCTTTTTGCCGTTCCAGTAGATTTGGACTCCGGGGCTGTTGAATTGTTTGGATAGCCAGTTTTCGCGGCCCAAAACTCCCGTGCAGAGCCGGGGCAAGTAGGGAAGTCCGGCGAAGATAACCAAGGTGATTACGACAACTGTGACTTTCAATGGCGGCGAAACCCACCCACCGCCGGGGCTAGCGAGCAACGCCACAGAGGCTACGACGAACAACACGCTGATGCCGATCACCCGATCTGCCAACACCGAGTAGGCCGAACTTTTGTAGTTGCCTGTGTCCCGAGAAAGATAATAAGCGCGGCTGACGTCGCCGCCTAAGGATGTGGGGAGAAACATGTTGAAGAAGAAACCGACCAAGCTGAATTGGGTGAATCGCATTAGCGATTGATGCAAGCCTGCGGCTTTGGCGAGAATCTGCCAGCGCAGCGCACCGAGAAACACCGTCACACAAATCAGTGCCACGACCAGGCAAAAGTAGCGCTGGTCGACCGAACTGACGAGGCGCACCACCGCCGATGGATCTATCTTGCCATAGTAAAACAGGCTGACAAACAAGCCCAGCGCGACAGCAACTTTGACCCAGAAGATCGGTTTCGACATGTTCCTTAATAATCAGGGCTCCCGGACTTAGTTCCCGCGCTCCTGCCTGACTAATCAGACCCTACCTGTTTGTCTGATTGGTCGGGCGGGTAAGCAATATATGGGCTTTTCCAGCATCATGAGGTCCGTTATGCAGCGTTCGATTCCCGACAACTTGTTCGTTCTAGAGTTGGCAAACAACCATATGGGCGACATCAAGCATGGGCTGCGCATCATTGCCGAGCTGGCTGTTGTCTGTAAGAAGTTTCCCTATAAGTTCGCTATCAAGTTGCAGTATCGCCATCTGGACACGTTCATCCATCCCGATTATGCAGGACGCGATGACATCAAATACGTCAAACGATTTTCCGAGACGAGATTGACTCAAGCCGAGCGCCAACAGCTGATCGGCGCGATTGCCGAACACGGATTTCTATCGATGTGCACACCATTCGACGAAGCTTCAGTCGATGATATCGAGCGAGACAATTTTGACATCGTGAAAGTTGGCAGTTGTTCTTTCACAGATTGGCCTTTGCTCGAACGCATCGGTCAGATGAAAGAGCCAAAGCCGGTAATTCTCTCGACCGGCGGTGCAACACGCGACGACATCGATAATGTTTACGGTTACTTTGATAATCGCAAACGCGAATTCGCATTTATGCATTGCATCGCTGAATATCCGACGCGTCCCGAGAGCATGCAGCTCAATCAAATCGATTGGTTGCGTCAACGGTATCCGGAAATTCGCGTTGGTTACTCGACGCACGAAACTCCAGGACAGGTCCTGCCAATCGCGATGGCCGTCGCCAAAGGCTGCACAATCTTTGAAAAACACGTTGGCGTTGCCAGCGGACAGTATGCTCTCAATGACTACTCCAGCGATCCTGCGCAGGTTGAGGAGTGGATCAGTACTGCGCATTCAGCGTTGTCGATGTGTGGCGCACCGGTAACTGCCAGATATGAAGCCAGTCAGAAAGAGAACAGCACGCTCTTGTCGTTGCGCAGAGGGGTGTTCGTAAATCGCGACATTGCGGCCGGGGCGGTAATCAAAGCAGAAGACGTGTTTATGGCCATTCCGACAGTCGAAGGACAGATTACAGCAAACGACTGGTCAAAATATATGCGCTATGTTGCGACAGAGGCGATCTCCGCTAAGAGCGCGGTATTAAGTGCAAGTGTGCGAAAGGAAAGCATGCGCGACCAGGTCCTGGAGATTGTTGCTCGCGTACAAGAACTCCTCCGTCAGGGTAACATCGTGATCCCCCGCGGCACCAAATTGGAAATTTCGCACCACTATGGCATGGACAAATTCTATGACTATGGGGCAGCCTTAATTACGGTGATCAACCGCGACTACTGCAAGAAGCTGATTGCCGTCTTGCCGGGACAGAAGCATCCCACTCATGCGCACAAGAAAAAGGACGAAACTCTGCATGTGCTGCACGGCAAGCTGAGAGTGACTCTGGACGGTGAAACTCGTGACTACACCGCCGGCGAAATGATTGTGGTCGAGCCGCTAATGAATCATTCGTTCGAGAGCGATGATGGCTGCGTTTTTGAAGAAATTTCTTCTACGCATTACAAAGACGATTCTGTCTACACTGACGAATCGATCAATCAGAATGCCGAGCGCAAGACCCTGATCACTTATTGGAACGATTTCACGCCTTTCGACATCGAGCGCTTGCGCAAGAAAAACTCGACTGAAGAAAAGTCTGGTGCAGTGACGATCTAGTTATCGCGCGAAAAACTTATGGAACGTCTCGATCATGTAGGCAATCATGTCGTCGTTCAGCCGCGGATAGACGCCTACGAAAAACGTATCCGTCATCACGCGATCCGAATTCGTTAACTCGCCGTGTACGCGGTGCCTGATATTGTTGAATCCAGGCTGCCTGAGAATGTTGCCGCCGAACAACTGGCGCGTCTCGATTTTGGCCTCTTCGAGGTATTGCACAAGATCTCGGCGACTTACAGAGCCGCGCACGGTGAGCGGAAAACCAAAAGGTGACGGTGCCGCCAAAGGCTCAGATTCCGGAAGCACCAGGTGTTCTTCCAGCGCTTTCAATCCTTCCATCAATAACCCGAAATTACGACGTCGTTTGGCGACGATTGACGGTATTTTGTCTATCTGAGCGACGCCGATTGCCGCTTGCATGTCGGTCACTTTCAAGTTGTATCCGATATTCGAGTAGATGTACTTATGATCGTATCCAAACGGCAGTCCGCCCACCTCCCAGCCAAAGCGCTTGCCGCAAGTATTGCTGACGCCAGTAGGGCACCAGCAGTCTCGACCCCAATCGCGCATCGACAGGGATGTTTTGATCAGGCGCGGATGATTTACTATCACGCCGCCGCCCTCACCCATGCTGATGTGATGCGCCGGGTAAAAACTGAGCGATGCCAGCGCTCCAAAAGTGCCTACCAACTTGTCCTCATAGGTAGCGCCCAATGCATCGCAGCAGTCTTCTAGAAGCCAGAGATTGTGTTCTTGCGCCACCTTTACCAGCGTCGTCATGTCGCAGGGATTGCCGAGAGTATGCGGCACGAAAATAGCCCGTGTGCGCGGGCCAATGGCTGCCTCAATCAGCGAGGCGTCGATGTTGTAGGTGCCCAGCCGACAATCTACAAAGACCGGCACCAGATTGTTTTGCAAGATTGGCGAGAGGGTGGTTGGAAACGTAACCGCTGGGGTGATTACTTCGTCCCCGCTGCGCAAGGGACTCAACGAGCTTTGATCGTTCTTCAGCAGATCGTCCAATTCGGGCGAACAAAGGGTCGATATGAGCAGTAGGTTCGCTGAAGACCCTGAGTTAACGAGCAGAAAGTTGCGAGCGCCGAAATAGTCGCGCATCGAATGTTCAAACTTGTCGCTGTAGGGTCCGGCAGTGAGCCAGTAGTCCAAACTGGCGTCGACGAGATTAACCATTTCCTTCTCGTCGAAGACTCTTCCTGCATACATGACGCGACTTTCGCCGGGTTTAAATGGCACTGCTGAATCAACTGCGTGAGACGCCTCGTAATAGCGGCGCACCAGGTGCAGTATTTCCTGCTTCAGCTTGTCTTTGACGTCGTTTGCATTAGAAATCTTTTCATTCATGACGTCTATGATTACCGGTGGAATAAACCATTTATGCCGAATTCCAACTGGAAGTGCATTAGCCTGAAATCCTCAGCTTTGGTAGGCGCGGTAGTTACTGCCGCCGTCGTCCTGGCATTTCTACTTCCCTGGTGGAACCACTTCTTGGGAATGCGTTCTGGTAACGACTATACGGCTGCGAGCTGGATGCTGCAAGGCATCCTTCCCTATCGTGATTATTTTTTGTGCGCCGGACCCATGGAGACGATGAAGGGCGCTGCGTTGCTGGCGATGTTCGGGCAGGGACATGCGCTGATTGTTCCACGCGTGTTCGGGTTGATCGAACGTCTCGTGCTTGCGGTGGTGATTTTTGTCTGGCTGCAGCGGCTGGTTAAGACTCCCTACGCCGTTTTGGGCGCAATTTTGGCGACTGTTCTGAGTTCGTCCGAAGCTCATGAACCAATAGATTCTTATCAACATACGACTGCGCTCATGGCAATTGTCAGCGCGCTGGCCGCGAGCTACTCACTTGACAAAGAGCGAAGCACGCGGGCGCTTTGGTTGTTGGCATTGCTGT
The DNA here is from genome assembly GCA_046328035.1 of Candidatus Obscuribacterales bacterium. Lineage (GTDB taxonomy): Bacteria > Cyanobacteriota > Vampirovibrionia > Obscuribacterales > Obscuribacteraceae > JBGASG01. The sequence goes on from JAXLXI010000009.1 coordinate 273,444, forward strand.
CCGGTGCAAGTGCCGGGCTTTGTCTGATCACCAAGCAATCTCTTGGGGTGGGGGCGTCGGTCACTATTCCCGCGTTCATGGCATGTTGTTTTTTCCGTTCTCAAAGGGCCGCAAGGGCTCTGTCATTCTTCGGCGGCTTTACTCTTGGCTGGCTCTTGTCGGCGGGTCTATTCGCCGCGGTGCTCATCAAGTTGAGTCTATTGCAGGCTTATTTCGAGCAGGTTTATATTCGGGCGCCGGCCGCAAAAGCCTCGAGTCCGATCGACTTCTTTACGCACGCCTGGATATTAGTTTGTGAGTGGTCCGAAACTTACATCGTCGCTTTGGTAATAACCATTGCTGCTTTTCTTGTTTGGTGGCGTGCCGTGCAGCCTGCTCGCGCCGAGATCGCCAAGACAGCGGTCGACAAGATTGTCACTTTGCGCAACTTGCTGATTGCCGGTTGCGCGGCCGTGGTGGCGGCAACATTGACTCACCACCTGATGGGGGAACCCGCAGTAGTAGTGGCTGCCATTGCTGCGTTGTTTCTCAGGATGATCACGTGCGTCACTGGTTATGGCATCTTGATCGTGTCAGCGATATTGGCTTATCAGTTTTTTAAAGCGCCGCCCTCGCCTGAAACCAATCAGAAGGCTCTCTGCGCGGTGGTATCGCTGATGATGGCATTCATGATGTTTCTCTCCTTCCCGCTTTATCACTTCCTGGACATTCCAGCGTTGGGGTTGGTAGTGGCGCTTCTTCTCGACGGAGCGCCGCCGCTGCGCATGTCGATGTTTATTCTTTATTGCCTGGTCTTGTTTCTTAGTACGTTTTTCAAGATACACATTCCGTATGCGTTCGAAACTTACTTTGAGCCTCAGGCTGAAAGTGCAGATTATGAATCCAAGCTGCCGGAACTGAAAGGCTTTTTGTTGCCTAAAGAATCGGTCGAAATGATTGACGAGACCGTCCAGATTGTGAAAGCAAACTCTACCGAACATGACACCATATTTGTGTATCCCGAACTGGCCATGATATATGGGCTTTCTCATCGGCGACCACCCACCGCATCAGCCACGCACAACATGGACGTGATCACCGATAAGTTCGCGCAAGAGGAAGCGCAGCGGCTTTTGGCCAATCCGCCCAAAGTGCTGGTCTATCGTGCCCTGCCGGACGCTCATGTGCGCAGGCTCGAACATTTCTGGCGTCATGATCAACGTAGCGGGCATCGTGACTTGATGGAAGCCTGTGACAAGCTCGCTCGTGAATACCGGCTCGTAAAGTCCTTTCCGGTTAGATCAGTTGGCGATACGCAGAACATGAACTTGAACATTTACGTGCGACCTGACGCTATTGCCCCATAAGAAATCGAATATTGAAGGAATCGAATTTTGATTGATGCGACTCTCAATAAAATCGTTGAAGAAGATCTACAGTACATCACATCGGCGCCTCTTCCCTGGCATACGCTGGCTGGCAAAACGGTGCTGGTGTCAGGTGCCAATGGGCATCTTGCCTGGTACATGGTCGAGACATTGTTGTATTTAAATCGGTCATTTCCCGAGTTCTCCAACTCGCCAATCTCGGTGATTGCCCTAGTTCGCGATGCGGAGCGGGCCAAAGCTCGCTATCAGCACCATGGCGATGCACCGGCAAATTTGAATATTGCAGTGCGCGACTTTCAGCA